>DAMANX010000013.1:0-137199 GCA_032073245.1 Tannerellaceae bacterium | reverse complement strand
GTAAAACAAAATTTTACAGCGGATATTCTCCTGTTTGTGAATAATACAGGCTAATTGTTTTTCGGTGATTTGTGGATCTTCAACTAATATTTCCAGACGATTTTTGCAAATGGCTAGTGGTGTTTGAAGTTCATGAGAAGCATTACCAATAAATAGCTTTTGTTGTTCATAGGCTTCAATATTACGATGAGCACTTCGTATCATTGCTTCATTTAGTTTTTGGAATTCTGTTACATTTGTGTCATTGTTAAGAGGAGAAAGTTTCCTGTCCACCTTAAAATTCTCCAGCCAGTCAAGCAATTTATACAATGGTCGAAAACTACCATGTAAGACTATAACATTAATAATGATTATAACCAGTAAAAGTAAAAGATAGAGAAAAACGATCCACCATAAAATCGTTTCTTGTAAATCCTCTTTCTCGATCGTAGGAATAGCAACAGTTAATTGGTAATACTGGTTTTCTGCATTACGAAAAATGGTCTTAAGAATGCGAGCGGGTTCGGTTTCATGTTTTGACTGAAGATAAATCATTTCTTCAGAATAGTGTATCCCTTCGTTTTCTTTAGCATATTCAGGTGTGACTTCTTCAATATGATAGCTGTTATTTGTGCCATTATCAACTGAGGGTAATGTTTCTCCAGCCAATGCCCGTGTAATTATATATTCGGAATAATCTTCAAGTGAATCGTCTGTTTCATCGTTTATTTCATCAATAATTATAAAATAAAAAAGACTAGCCCATGCTGCCATGAGGATTAGTAGGGCAATCGAAATACGAGATGTAACACGATAGATTAGTTTCATTATTCTTCAATAATCATTTTATAACCAAAACCGTAAACAGCTTTTATCTCTAAAGTTGCATGCGCATCCTTTAATTTCTTGCGCAAATTCTTTACCTGAGCATATATAAAGTCGAAATTATCAACTTGGTCAACATGATCTCCCCAAACTGCTTCGGCCAACGTTGTTTTATTTATTAAATGATTTGCACGGGTTATAAAGTAATTCAGGATATCGTATTCTTTTCGGTTAAGTTCCAAAGGATCTCCTTCAACAGATACTTCATACTTATCCGGATAGATTTTTACATTTCCTAAACTTATTATTGTATCTCCATTATATTGCTTACGTCGGATCACACTTTTTATCCGTGCATTTAATTCTGAAAGATGAAAAGGCTTTGCTAAATAGTCATCCGCACCTAATTCTAATCCGGCCACTTTATCTTCAATCGAATCTTTTGCAGATAGGATAATGACATTTTCCTGCTTATATAATTTTTTTAGGTGTTGCATAATATTCAGGCCATTCCCATCCGGAAGCATAATGTCCAACAAGATACAATCATAATCATAATCTTCTATCTTCAATAATGCTTCTTTGAAAGTAGGGGCTAATTCAACTATATACCTTTCTTTTTCCAGAAATGTTTGCATTATTTCTCTCAGAGAAGGTTCGTCTTCAACAATAAGAATTTTCATAGCATTCCATATTTGTTGCAAAATACGAATTAAAAACTGAAATGAAACTGAAATGCTCTGATTTAATATCAGTTACTCAATGAATATATATGCCCAATAATGATTGTCCGGATAAACAGGACAAAGCGGAAGATATCCTTTTTTTAGTTTACCATCAGACCATATTGGTGGATGCTTTTTCTGCATTTCAGTATGAAGAAGATAGCATTTTGGTTGATAGATAACTTGAAAAAGACCATTTGTTTCAGGATCTATAAAGCGTTCAAAGATTCGAATAGCTACCATTCCCATAGTATAGCGCATATTAATTTCCACGCAGGGATGAATGTGATAAGTCTTTTCTTCGCTACAATAAAGCATCATGTCGACACCTAGATAACCAGTATATTCTTTACCAAATACTTCTTCAATAGTTTGTTTTACGACCTTCTTGACTTCGTTAAACACTTCGTTGCCAATATATCTGGTAATTATTGCCTCCAAATTCTCTTGCTTATCCAGCTTATTGCCACTATAAGTTTTCCATTCTTCTGTTTCAAATAAAGAGATTCCTTTATACTCTGCTTTCCCGTTTTTATCCAGGTAAAACTCCAGAGCAAAGTCTATTTCTTTTCTTAATCGTGGTTCAATACTGATAACCTCTTGCTTACGCAGTGCTCCTGTAAGCCATTCTTTTTCTTTTTCGGGCAAATAATTTCCATCAATTCGTAGTAATCCACGTCCTGATGATGAATATGGCATTTTTAATACAAAGGGTGGAGTATGCTTTTTAATGAAAAACTCAACTTCTTCTACGGAATGTAGAAAACATGGAGTTTCCGGAAGTATAATATAAGTGTTTTGTCTTATTTTATCTAAACATGTTGCAGCAGTTTGACGTCCTGTTAATTGTTTATAAGCATCTTTCCATTGAGGAACAAATAGTTCATTTCCGGTTTCTGATTTTAGGGAATCAAAGAAGAAGATGCTCTGTTGAGACAATCCCCATGGAGCTGCCTCCAGTGGAGGGAGATCAATTACATCCGAGTACCAGGTTTGCCGGTTTAATAGTGCAGGTAATTGTTGAATATCATCAGGTAATTCTCTAATACTTGCTGTTTTGTCTAAATCCCCAACCCAAATGTAATCTTCAGGATCCGCATACCATAAAGGCAATGAAGCCAATTCTTGTCGCATCCTTTGAACATTCTTTGGTGGAGTATAATAAATATTCCCTGATAAGATTCCACTCTCATATCCGGGATTAAATAGGTGTAGTTTCATTGCTCTTAGCCAATAATAATAAATAGTTGAAAACGGTGAATAAAATAAAAGTTGACAACCAAGCTCCTAACGACGCTTAACTGCCAACTTTTACTGATTAATCTTTTATTCTTACTCCAGATTTTCGTCTATCGCCTCAATCTTTTTGATTGTAAGAGCCATCTCTTCTTTTAACTTTTCAATCTTACGTTCCATTTCTTTTACGAGACCTCCACCTCCTTTAGAAGAAACACTAAAGAAGCCCATATTGTTTTCGTAAGTTTGGAGTTCGCTCTTCATGCGATCATACATGCGCATAAGTTTTTCGCGTTCGCCATAAAGTTTGCCTTTGCCACGCTCGCCTCCCGCCATATCATTCAGATTGTTCCTGAAAGATTGCATCTTACGGTCGGTTTTATCCACTTTCAGACGGTCAAATTGTTTGTCAACTGCTTCGTGGTATTCTTTATATGTTTTGTCTTTTTCTTTAAAAGGAACAAAACCTATACCATTCCATTCTGACATATAAGCACGCAACTGAGTAAGGGCTTCATCTGAATCTGTGATAGAATCCAATGCATTAATCTTTTCGATCAATTCTTTCTTTGCAGCCAGATTGGTTAGTTCTACGCTTTTTTGTGAAACAACATTTTTATTCTTCTCTTCAAAGAAAGAGTCGCAAGCTGTGATGAAACGTTTCCATACAGCATCGGAATGCTTACGGGCAACCGGCCCGATCTTTTTCCATTCTTTTTGAAGAGCGATCATTTTATCGGTCGTTTCTTTCCAATCCGTGCTATCTTTCAGCGCTTCAGCTTGTTCACACAATACTTTTTTCGCTTCAAGATTTTTCTCCATATCTTCTTTTACGCCCTTGTAGAATTCACTTTTATTCTGGAAATAAACATCACAAGCAGCACGGAAGCGTTCGAATATCTTTACATTATATTTTTTAGGAGCAAAACCAATAGTTTTCCATTTATCCTGCAAAATGATTACCTCTTTATTCTTGGTTTCCCAATCTTTAAAGGTTTTCAACTCATTATAATCAATAGCTTCGATCTGTTCGCAGATAGCTGTCTTTGCATCCAGATTCTCTTGCTCTTTGGATTTAAGTTTTTCAAAGTGATCTTGATGATTTTTGTTGATCACTGTAGAAGCTGTCTTAAAACGTGTCCAGAGATCTTCACGTAATTCTTTGGCAACCGGCCCTATTTCGCGCCATTGTTGATGCAGTTTTTGCAATTGATGGAAAGCGGAAATCACATCCTGTTCTTCCTGTAATTTCTCAACAGTTTCACAAAGAGCAGTTTTCAGTTCAAGATTTTTCTTAAAGTCATAATCGCGGAACTGATTATTGATCTTAATGATATCGTAAAATTTCTCGCTGTATATCTGATAATTCTTCCAAAGTTCATTTGCATGTTCCTGTGGAACCAGTTTTACTTCTTTCCAGCGTTGTTGTATGTCTTTAAATTCGTTATATAATTTATTGAAGTCTTCCTGACTTTCGGTCAGAGCTTTCAATTGATCAATCATTTGAAGTTTCAAAGCATAATTTGCTGCTTTAACGCGATCTTCTTCGGCTAATACTGCAGCACGTTTTTCTTTATATGAAGTCAGAAGACCTTTTAGCTTTACCTCCGCCTCGTCTTCCGGTGCAACAAATTCAGCTTCTTCGCCTCCTTCTTCGAGAAATGCTTTTTTCAAATCATCGATTTCTGTACGACGTATTTTATAATAAGCTTGTTTTAATAATTCAATTTCTCCACGTGATTTCTCTATAGAAGCTTCCACAAGGACTTCTAACTTTGTTAAGATCTCTTCCTTGGTTAATTGATCAATGGATTTGGTAGCTGTTTCTTGTACTTCAGTTTTGGTTACTTCTTCAACCGCAACAGGAGCTTCTTCAACGGGAGTTTCCTGTACAGGCTGTTCCTCTTTAATAGTTTCAACTGCAATATCTTCCGCAACTGTTTCGATTGGTTCTGGTACATCATCCTTTTCAGGAACGGGCAGGGAATCTTCCTCTACCTTTTCTTCAGCAATAACCTCTTCTGGTACTTCTTGCTTGTTTTCTTCTACTGTGTTTGTTTCTACTGTACTACTTTCCGCCGTTTCCGTCAGAGTCTTAGCATCTTCTAATTTTTCATCTTCTAATGGCAAATTAGTGTCAAGAGTGTCCTTCATATTCAATCGCGTTTTGAAAAAGGGAATACTATTCCCCAATAATTAGGTCACAAATTAAACTAAATATTTTTGGATTACAGCATTTACACTCAATTATTTCCATAAGGCAGGGTGAAAAACATTATTTATACTATATGTGTTATATTATATGAGAGAGTAGCTGTAAATGTTATTCAAATTTTTATGGTAGTAGTGTTTCGATAAATATGAATGGTTTTTTAAGTAATTAGCTTTGTGGAAATACGTTAAATCGGAATAAAATTACTAATAATATGATAAATGTATATACTTTTGCATGTAAAAGGATTCAAATTAAGAATTTTGTATTTCTATAGCAATTGAGTGAAATAGGGATTTTTAAAAATTATATATATGAAAACTGTTTATCTGTTATGTTTTATCCTCTCTATGAGCTGTACAAACCTTTTTGCGCAAGCTCAATATCAAAATCAGGGAAATAATCAAACTGAAAGAGAGCAACAAAAAGGAGAGTGGAAAGGGTCATACTTTACTGTATCAGCAAATCTTGGCTCTTCGTCATTTGACTATAAGTTGAATGGCTTGAATGAAAAGGGAACAACCAAAGGATCTTTAGGTTATGCTATTGATTTAAAGTATAGTTATTTCTTTAATCCTCATTGGGGTATAACAACCGGAGTCGGTGTTTCTCATTATGGAAGTAAAGGGAAATTGAAAGGGAGTATGGCTGGTGATAAATTCTATGATCTTGGACAATTAACTGATGATGACTGGCAGGAAGGTACTCCTAAGGACTATCAATTACGTGCAAGAATAACAAATCTGGAGGAAAAACAAACATCTTATTTTGTTGAAATTCCTTTAATGTTATCCTATCAAACTTATTTCGGGGATTCGGCTCGCTGGGGTATGTATGGTGGAGTAGGAGTGAAATTTCAATTTCCTGTATCAACAAAGTTCCGTATTCAGAATGGAGCAAATAGCGAATTTAATGTATCCGGTAAATATGATGGTATCCCAACAGATATGGGAGCACCAGGAGAACCCCCTGTTCCCCAACATGGATATGGTACGATCTCCGATCCGAATAGCCATCTTGACTGGGATGACAAAGCAAAACTTAAAATGGGTATTGCCGGTACTGCAGAGTTGGGGGTTATGTACGCTCTGGGTAATGGGATGGATTTGATGCTTGGTGGATATATCGATTATGGTTTCAATGACATCAAGAAGAATGGCAAAGATGGTTTATTTACAGCTCCTGCCGTATATCATCCCGGTGCAGATAAGAAAGTGGGAACAGGTATCAAATACAACGGAATGCTTAATTCAAATGTTACAGATAAAATTAAAATGATCTCTTTTGGAGGTAAAATAGCATTACGATTTAAGTTATAATAGCGAACCATATAAAACTACCCAATAAAAGAGTTGTCTAAAAGTAAGAATGGACATCTCTTTTGTTTTTATTAGTAAGTTATAAAACTGTGATCATTCCGTTATTTGCTGAATAGATGGATTATAATGTCGAAAAAATAGGTAATGTTATCGTAAAACAAGTTTTTTCATAAGGTTTAGACCATACGGTTAAATTACCTTTATGCATATGAATGATTTGTCGCGATAAGCTCAGTCCTATTCCTGTTCCTGTACTTTTTGTAGTAAAGAAAGGAATAAAAATATCCTCTTGTAAATCATTAGGAATACCCGATCCATTATCAGATATTTCTATAAGTGACAGATTTTCATGCTGTCGTATCTTGATTACTATCTCTTTTACTTCATTAGCCTCCACACTTTCCATAGCATTCTTGATGAGATTAACCAGCACTTGTGAGAGTTGTTCCTCATCCGCATAAATAATAATATCAGACAGGGGCAAATCAACCGAAAGATGAATCCCCATACGTTCCATATCCGAATGAAATAAAAGAGTATTTTTTTCAATGAGTTGCCTTATAATAAACGGCCGGAAAATAGGAGATTGTAAACAGGAAAAACGTCGGTAAGAATCGGTAAAATGCATAAGTCTTTCTCCTTGGCCTCGGATTGTCGATAACCCCAGTATACTTTTTCTGATGATAGCATCAGTGAGCTCTTTCTTTGTTTTTGCTTTTTCATCCGCTTGAAAATAGGAAAGAAGAGTGCCTGATAAAGAAACAATAGGGGCAATTGAATTCATTATTTCGTGGGTAAGAACATGAGTAAGCCTATCCCATGACTCAAACTCTTTCCGACATAATTCCCTACCGATATCCTGTAATATAAGGATGGAAATCTTTTCCTGATGGAGTATAATTTCTTGTAAAGAAAGAGATAGCTGTCTAACCATATGATTCTGTTCTATTTTCAGGATAGAGTTTCCTCTGTTAGTCTCTGCTTCTAAGATCGCTTCAGGGAAAGAAGGCCATGCCTGTTCTATTTGGGAAACGTAATGTAAAGAAGAAAGGCCAAGAAAAGTCAAAGCTACATCATTAGCTACACGGATCCGTCCACTTTCATCCCAGGAAATTACACCACCGGGAATATGCTGTAACAGAGCCAAAAAAAAGAGTTCCTGTTCCCTGCTTTCCATCTTTAACTCTTTTATTAAGAGATTAACCCGATTAAATGCTTTATGTAATCGCTCTTCTTCTTTATTCTCTGCTTTTTGTGGAAAAGAAAGCATGGACTCACGGTTTTCAATTGTGTCGAGAAAAAGCTGAACTCTTCGATTAGAACGATTCATATAGTACACCAGCTCACCGACTAAAAGCAAACCCATCCCAGCACCAAAACAACCCAGAATAACTGCTTTTTGAGTCACGATTCCCCCAATAGCCACTCCAAACACTACTTGAATAGCTATAATCCGAACTAATATCCCTATATAAAGACGAATATTAAACATTCCAATCAGAGTTGAATCGTTTCAGTTTATTGTATAAGGTCTGCCGACTGATCCCCAACTGTTCGGCCGCAGCAGTTAGATTACCGTCATTTTGTGCGATCGCCACATCGATAGCCTGTCGTTCCATATTTTCAAGATTGGGGACTTCCATAAACGACAATGTTTTTGCTGGTCGAAGAAAAAGATCACTCGCCCGTATCACTTCTTTATCCGCCAGGATCACCGCTTTTTCTATCGTATGTTGCAACTCCCGTATATTTCCAGGCCAGTCATATGCTTCTAACCGGGCCAGCGCTTGAGATTGAAAAGATAACCCATGTCTTTTATACCGGGAAGCGTATTTCTGAAGGAAATATACGGCAAAGAGAGAAATATCTTCTCGCCGGTTACGCAACGGGGGAAGTTCTATTTGGATTGTATTTATACGATAAAAAAGATCTTCTCTGAAAAGGGATTTACTAATCATTTCAGGAAGATTTTGATTCGTTGCCACTATCAGCCGGATATCAACCGGTATTTTGCGATTACTTCCCAGACGGGTAATTTCTCTGTTCTGTAATGCTGCCAATAATTTAGCCTGTAAAGCCAGTGGTAAATTTCCGATTTCATCCAGAAAAAGCGTTCCGCCGTTCGCTGCTTCAAACTTTCCGGCCCGGCTTTCTCGAGCATCGGTAAATGCTCCTTTATCATGTCCGAAAAGTTCGCTCTCAAATAAAGATTCACTCAACGCTCCCATATCCACACTGATCATCTCCTTTTGGTTTCGCAAGGAAAGCCGATGGATCTCCCGGGCCAACATTTCTTTTCCCGTTCCATTTTCTCCGGTTATCAATACTGTTGCATCCGTTTTAGCTACTTTAGTCACCACCTTAATGAGTTTCATCATAACAGGAGAATGCCCAATTATCATAGCCGGTTCATTGTGACGTACTATTTCTTGCTTATCGGGTTGTTTGGAAAGTAAGGCAGCTTTGACTTTTTCCAATAAAATTTGGTTATCCCACGGCTTTAATATAAAATCAACAGCACCACTCTTTAATGCCTTAACAGCAAGTTCAACTTCACCGTAAGCAGTTAACATTATTACCGGCAATTTCGGTGCAACTTGTCGTATCTGTTGAAGCCAGAATAGTCCTTCATTGCCGGTATTGACTCCTGTGGAGAAATTCATGTCAAGAATAACTATATCTATCGAATTATTTTGAAGTATGGAAAGAATCCGGTTCGGATTAGAAGCTGTTTCCACTTTTTCAAACAAATCTTCAAGCAATAACTCAAGAGAGGTAAGAACACTTTTGTTATCATCTACTATCAGGATTGTGCCAGCTTGCATATATTAATGTTTTGTTGTAAAGTTATCCGCTTTGTTCGACAGGAACAAATGAGTGTCAAATATTTTGACGGAAAAGCGTAAAATATTTTGACGGGATAAGAATATCATTTTTTAAGAAGTGTATGATTATCAGAGTAATATGGTTTTGGCATAACATTTGCTTTTATTCTTCGAATTTAGGTTTAATGGATGACCCGGGCTTACAGGCTTCGGCAGGTAGGATCCGGGTTTTTCGCGAATGAAGTTTTTGTGTATATTTAAAAACAATTTAAAAAGATGAACTACTTACGCCAGATTCTCAGGAGACAAAAAGGAAGGAAATCCCTGGTAATAATCAATATTCTCGGATTATCCATTTGCGTGGCGGCTGCATTGCTTCTTTTTCTATATGTCCGTTTTGTATTAAGTTACGATTCATTTCATGATGGAGAAAAAGTTTATCGGGTAGAAAGTCGTTTATATGATGGAGAGGTTCTGACCGACAATTGGGCTACCACTACCTATGGGCACGCGCCAGTTATGCTTCAGGAAATACCCGGTATTGAAACAATTGTTCGGCTAACAGCACAGGACAGAGAACAGGTAGTTACTTACCAGGATAAACAATTTGTTGAAACAAAGTATTGCACAACAGAACCTTCTTTCTTTGAAATATTTAATTTCCCTATAATTCAAGGGGATAAAAAAGGGCAACTAACGCGCCCCAATACACTTGTATTAAGTCGTACTACAGCCGAACGGTATTTCGGAAAAGGAGAACCCATCGGGAAAACTCTTACCTTCCGGACAGCTACGGCCATCCAACATTATGAAGTGACAGGGGTTATTGATGATATGCCTGCAAATTCTCATCTTCATTTTGATTTTCTTCTTTCTTATGCTACAATTCCACCCCAGTTTCAGGACATCTGGTACGTCCATGGTGTTTACACTTATGTTCGTCTTGAATCGGGAAAAAAGCCTGAAGAGATAGAAAAGGTTTTTACTTCCATTTCAGACAAGTATAAGACTGAAGCGTTAAAACATAAAACATGGCAGGTAGAATTGATCCCTTTATCGGATATTCATCTGACACCCCAAAAAGGTTATGAAAAAGAAAGTAAAGGGAATAAAACGGCAATTTATATTCTTTCCATCATGGCTATTGCTCTTTTACTGATTGGATGGGCGAATGCGTTGAACCTGATGGTTGCTCGTTCTTTGGAGCGAGGGAAAGAGTTTGGCGTACGCAAAGCTTTCGGGACATCTCATCTGCAGATATTATTGCAAGGAGTATTAGAGGCAGGATTGATCAACCTGATCGCTACTTTACTGGCATTAGGATGGCTGGAGGTTCTTTTACCCCCTGTATATTCTTTGGCTGGTATCCCTTTCGGTGTACATATCTGGACACAAATAGATTTTTGGGTTGTTGTAAGTATCATTGTTGTATCAGGCACTATTGTGATCGGGCTTTACCCTTCTATCCTTATGACACGCATCCGTCCCACCGATATTATGCGAGGACGGTTGTTACATGGGAAAAAGGGAAATGTAACCAGAAAAGCATTGATCGTAGTGCAGTTTCTCGCTTCTTTTATTCTGGTAAGCAGTACTTTTGTTGTTATCTGCCAGGTACGCTTTATGCAACAGGAAACAAAGTCCGACAAAATGGAAAAGATACTTGTTGTTAAGTATCCTTCTTTTACTGAAGATCTACGAGCTAAAGTTATAAGTTTCAAACAGGTATTGAAACAGAAACCTGCTATCGCACAAGTCTCCATATCCGGAGCAATTCCCGGAGTAGAGGTTGCCAACTATTTCACCAATCGGATGTTAGAAAGTGATCCGTCTGACACCCGGTTGATGCAAATGTTCTCTGTGGATACGGATTATCTGGATACCTATCAACAGGAATTAGTCTCCGGAAGAGGATTTGGCGAAACATATGGAGATGAAACTAATCATGTGGTTTTGAATGAAGAAGCAATCAAAGCATTAGGCTACCCTTCCAATGAAGAGGCGGTCGGAAGAAAACTGGTGATGGAAATCTTAGAAGAACCACTCACCATTATCGGAGTAGTAAAAAACTACCACCAGGAATCATTAGCAGTCCCTTACAAACCTATTCTTTTCTTTATCACTGAACGGGTACCTTTTATAGCTACTCCCTATATTTCCATACGGCTAAACAGTACACGAAATAAAGAACTATTGGCAGAGATCAAGCAGGAATATAAAGAATTCTTCCCTACCTCCCTCTTTTCCTATTTCTACCTCGATCATTTTCAGGCTGTGAAGTATAAAGAAGACCGTAACTTTCGCTGGATATTTGCTAGCGCTGCTCTGTTGGCTATATTTATTGCCTGTATGGGCCTCTGGGTAATTACTTTCTTCTCATCCCTTGCCCGAAAGAAAGAAGTAAGTATACGAAAAGTGCTGGGAGCTGCCAATAACAATCTGTTTGTGGAGTTAACAAGAGAACTAATATCATTAACCGTTATAGCATCTTTAATAGGTATTCCTATTTCTATTATTTTAATGAATAGATGGTTAACGACGTATGCTTTCCATATTTCTTTACCCTGGTGGATCTTTCCCTTGACCTTTATCTGTCTGGTATGTATCGCCCTTATCTCCATTTGTCGTCAGATATGGAAGGTTATAAGAACAGAGCCGATAGAAACTCTGAAAAACGTTTAATAAAGAAAAATCTGCTCTATAAATAATTATAAAGCAGATTTTTTAATTTAAAAATATTACTATTTTATCCTAAAAAAGAAATCAATACCCCTGCAGCTACAGCTGAACCAATTACTCCAGAGATATTGCTAGCCATACAATATTGAAGAACATGATTCTTTGGATCATGCTTCAATGCAATTTCATTTGCAACACGCGAAGCCATAGGAACTGCACTTAAACCGGTTGCTCCAATTAGCGGGTTGATTTTCTTTTTAGTAAATAAGTTCACTACTTTTACCAATAATATACCACCACTAATAGATAGGGCGAAAGCTAAGAAACCGCCAATTACAATACCTATTGTAGTCCAGTTGAGGAATGCTTCAGTTGTCATCGTAGCACCTACACAAAGCCCTAGAAAGATAGTAGCCGTATTCATGATACTGTTGGAGATGGTATCAAATAAACGTCCGACAGAGGATCCGATTTCTTTAATGAGGTTACCAAACATCAACATTCCGATCAAAGGAACAGCACTTGGAACAAACAAGGCGACAACAACCGTTACGGCAATTGGGAAAATAATCTTCAATATACGCATATTTTTTATCTCCGTATCAGAAGGATAATTCTTTTCCTGCTCTTTCATATTGATTTTCAATTCTTTCTTTGTGCAGAGAAGATTGACAACCAAAGGTATGATTACCGGAACCAGTGCCATATAAGAATAGGCGGCAATAGCAATCGGACCTAATAGGTGTGGTGCAAGCTTAATCGTTGTGAAGATAGCAGTAGGGCCATCTGCACCACCAATAATACCTAAAGATGCTGCTTCTTTTGGAGTAAAACCCATAAGAATTGCAACAATCAATACAGTAAAAATACCTAACTGGGCTGCAGCACCGAAAATAGACAAGCGCAGATTACGAAGCATCGGCCCGAAATCTGTTAAAGCACCTACCCCCATAAAAATGATAGGGGGGAGAAAGCCTGTTTTAATCAACATATAGTAGAGAAAGTTCATGATACCCAGTTCGTGTGCTATATCATGCAATGGCATTTCCCAAATATTTCTCATTACACCATTTACCAATATCATACCGTTCTCATCCGCTTGGGTCACTCCCATTTCTCCACCCGGGAAATTCGCGAGTAATACTCCAAATGCAATCGGCACAAGTAGCAGCGGTTCATATCCTTTCTTTATACCCAGGTAAAGTAGTATAAAACCAATGGCGTACATGATCAAAAACTGCGGTTCAGCAATAATATTACTGAACGCAGTCATATCATATAGATTTTTGAATATCTCGCTCATTATTGTATCATCATTATAACATCATCTTCTGAAACAGAGTCTCCGGGAGCGGCCATAATCGCAGTTATAGTTCCGGTAAATTCGGAACGAACAGCATTATATGTCTTCATAGCTTCTATGTAACACAGAAGATCTCCTTCATTCACATGGTCACCTACTTTCAAGGGTGTTTCTGATGTATCTTTTACCAGGAAGAATTTCCCTTCCAAGGGGGAAAGAACTTCTTGTCCTCCGCCAGTCGGAGCTGTAACAGGCGCAACAGATGGTGTAGTCACTGCCGTTGTAGATGTAGCCGTATTTGCTGTATCGCCAAAAGCAACTGTTACGCGATAGGTTTGTCCATTTACATCTACATTCATGACCTGAGGAGTTGTAGGCAGAGTCATTGCTGCCGGAGGAGCGGCAGAAACAGGAGCAGGTGCTGCCTGAGCCGTTGCTTTTGATTCTGCTTTTTTCTTAGCCACATCTGCTAAGAATTCCACTTTTGCTTTACCCGATCGATAAGCTTCATACTGGGCAGGATGCATAGCATATTCAAACAGTTCTTCGTCGTCTTCGCCTACCTCCCATTGTTTTTCATTCATCAACTTGCGATACTTATCGAGAGCATCAGGATAATTGCTTTGCGGATCGCCGGTGAAAAATTCGCGTCCTTCTGCTTTTGCTTTTTCAATAATTTCCGGAGCTAATGGTCCAGGGAGGCGGCCTGCTTTACCTAGTATCATATCCCAGATATCATCAGCAATCATACTCCAGCGGGCTTTACCTTTTTCCATCTGCATCACATTCATCATAGCCAGATTCTTCACATACTGACTGAATGGAGTTACTAATGGAGGATAACCGACACGTGGCCACACATAGGCTACCTCATCGAACAGCTTGATCAATAATTGATCTTGCGTCATCAGGGCCTCATTATTCTTTTGTTTGCTTTTATTAATTGATTCCAGATTCTTTTCAAGGTCGGCCATAAGGCTACCCATCATTCCGCCCGGAAGACCGGGAGCAATCAATAATGAATTCATTAGACGATTTTTCGGACTGATATAAAGTCCCAACCAGTCATCCATAAATTCCTGAACCATACTGCGTACTTTCATATAGGCTTCCATATTGATCTCAGGAACAATATAACCGGCATCTTTGAGCATGGCCTGTACGGTCAATAAATCAGCATGTCCGGTTCCCCATGAAAGAGGCTCCATACCCACGTCAATATAGTCGCAACCCGCATCACATACTTCCAGAATTGAGGCAACGCTAAAGCCAGGACCAGCATGACTGTGATATTGGATAGGAATTTCAGGATGTTTTTCTTTGATATTTTTTACAATTTGTCCCAATGAATAAGGGCGGCCAATACCTGCCATATCCTTAATACAAATTTCATCTGCTCCCAATTCTATCAATTCCAAAGCCATATTGGTATAGTATTCCACTGTATGGATTGGAGAATGTGTAATTGAAAGGGCGCATTGCGAAATCATACCTGCTTCTTTGGCATATTTGATGGAAGGCGCAATATTGCGCACATCGTTCAACCCACAAAATGTACGGGTAATATCTGTTCCCTGAGCTTTTTTTACCTGATAGAATAATTGACGTACATCGGCCGGTACAGGGCTCATACGAAGACCGTTTAATGCACGGTCGAGCATGTGTGTTTGAATGCCTGCATCGTTGAAAGGTTTGGTCCATTCACGTACAGCTTTATTAGGATTTTCTCCAAAAAGTAAGTTTACTTGTTCAAATCCCCCGCCATTGGTCTCAACACGTGCAAAACAACCCATTTCGATAATATGCGGGGCTACCCGGGTCAGTTGGTCTACAGTAGGCACGTATTTTCCGGCGGATTGCCACATGTCTCTGAAAACCAAACTGAATTTGATTTCTCTTTTCATGATATTAAATTAAGTATATTGTTATATTTTTTCAATCTTCGTCACCTTTCCCTGTCCACTTGTTGCTGCACTTACTGCAGAAATAATAGCGGCTGTCTCTTGATTCGATAAACTACCGGTCGGAGCCGTTGCAACTCGTACAGGCGCTTGTTTTTTTACGATCACCTCTTCGGGGGCGTACTTATTCACTAGTGCAATAAGACCTTTCCCAAGGTAAATAATAATCATCAAAATGATAAATACCGTCACAATACCGACTGTCATCAATAAAAGTCCTGTTTGAATGTTTTCCATATATTAATATTCTTTTACGGGGAGCTAAAAAACGTCTCTAAACGAATTGGAACAATTTTAGCCAAGTTAAAAAACACTTGCAAAAGTACTAATTTATGAGTGAATGACCTAATCTCTATTTATTAAAAAAATAAAAAAAGGAAAGGCATTTTGAAGGATCGGTTTTTAATTGAAAGTAATTTATAGAGTTTGGTTATAAATCATAAGAAACATGAATAATAGTAGTAATAGATAGGATTATATTTAAGAAAGAAGAGTTCTAAAGGTTTCCAGTATGCAATATTTGTGAGTAAAATAACGAACTATTCTATCGTTGATAGCTATCAAACTTACAGATGATAGCTGTGAACTTACAGACGATAGCTATCAACGATAGAATTTGTGCAATGCTTACAATAGCGGATCCGGCTATACAAATAGACAGCTATTCAGGTAAAACGCTTTATATTTGGTATGTTAAAAAAGATTTCTATAGCTGAAACGGGAAAATTTCAGCTATAGAATGCGGTTGTTATTGCTATATGGATGACAAATTGATAATTTGTTCTTCCGTTGTGGTCAATTCAATAATGTCATTAAGGGAAACAGAATGATCTATACCATCAATCTTAATGCTATTACTATTAAAAGGATTTACAATCTTTAAAGTGCCTCCCTTCTCTGATTTGATAGTAACATTCTTTACTGTTCCGTTTTCTTTGGTAGCCGAAACTAAAAAAGCTCCATAAGTACGTAAATTATCAAATGACACATCTTTCCATGAAGCGGGAATAGCAGGGAAAATTCGTATAATACCTGTATGGCTTTGAATCAGCATTTCTTGTATACCGGAAGCAAAAGCAAAGTTTCCTTCCAATGTGAAAGGCCGATAAGTATATTTCGATTTACCACTTTTAGTTTGATCACCATTTGCATGGAATGTATTCTTCAAACAAAAACATTCTGCAAAGGTGCGCAGTTCTTTAGCCGCGCCCTCACCATCCATAGCGCGTGCCTTCATATTACCAAACCAACTATATGAATAACCGCACCAGTAATCGGGACCTACCTTTTCAAAGTTATTGATTGTGGCCTTTATGATTTCCTGTTCCTCTTGTCCCTGACTCCAATCAATGAGTCCCATTGGATGAATAGCCATGGCATTAGAAAAATGACGGTGAGATTGGTTATAAGGAAATCCTTTTGCAAAAGTAAGCCCTTTTGTTTCATCCAGATCATACTGTGGTAACTGGTCACTTAAGTTTTTCCAATGTTCTGATTCTTCTTTCAGTGATAATTCAGCGGCTAATTCAGATGCTGCATTAAAAGCGAACTGGATTAAAGCCAGATCATAATTAGTCATGGTATGGAACCAAGCATCTATACTATTATTGAAGATTTCCGGACTTGTGCTTAATGGTAATTGCCGCACTCCATTTTTGTCCAGAAAAGTAATTTCTTCCAGAAAAGTAACTACTTCCTTCAAGTAAGGATAAGCTCTGTTCTTCAGGAAATCTTTATCCATCGAGTATTTATAATGTAGATAAAAATGCTGTGATAGCCATGCGGCAACAGTAGGAGAAAAGGAATACTGTATCCACCCTGCCATCGGTACACCTTCCAGTGTACAAACACCCGGTACGTTCAATCCGTTTTTACCATAATAATCCCGGGTATATTGCCGGTTTGTTTCCCGTTGGTCCCATAACGTATTCAGATAGCCTAATCCTTCTTTCAAATAATTACCCGTATAGGCAGGCCAGTAACTCAATTGCGTATTCAAATCATGATGATAGTCGCCTTTCCATGGTGGAAGCTTTCCATTATCGGCTGTCCACACTGCCTGTAAAGAGATTGGATAGGAATTTTCCCGTGTAGCCGAACCAAACTTATAGATCTCATTGGCATATTGCTTAGCAAGTATCTGGTCAGGAATATTTATAGAAGATTGTTTCCAAAAACCATTCCAATAAGCCATATGGGAATTATAATCTTGATTGAGACCTCTTTTTAAAGCATCCTCAACATTTTTCACAGCTTGCTCTCCGGAAATAGAAGAGGTAAGGCTCCATACCCCAATCATTGAGTTTCCTTTCTTTTCCCATTTCACGGCTGCATCATAAAAGAAATCTCCCCAACCTTTCTGATGATATGTAATCAGGTTTCCTTCTTTTACAACATCTCCTTGTACATAACCTAATCTATCCAAATCACTTCCGGAATGAGCATTGTCTGGTGTAGCTGCTTTCTCAGAATCATTATATACCGGAGGAATCAATTCAGGGATAAAAGATTCATCCACATTTTCGATCACAAACCAACCAACAGGCTGATTGGCATGAACAAATGTTTTCATTTGCATTCCTCCTGGCCAGGTCACCTCGCATAAAGCATTATTTAAATAGAGATGGACAGATTCGGGTTTACCGGTTTTCTCCAGCGAAAATTCCAATCCTGCACCAGGGATTTTGGAAGGAGCAGGCAGACGGTCATAGGGATGGTCGAACTTTTTCTGTACAGGCAGATAGTCCTTTTTCATTACCTGGCTGTAAACCCAATCAAAACTATAGCCTGGACCGGATATACTATCAGAAGGCCGTAAATCCCATAGGTCAACCCTATCCAATGACATACGTAAAGCATTTTCTTTTTCCCATACCAAGGAGCCTATAAAGGCATTACCCAATGGCATACCTTCATCCCAGGTTTTTGCCAGTTCCGGGAAAATAAGATCATGAGGAGATTCCTTAGGTTTAATTTGTGATACATTTTCACAAGAAACAAACAGTAAGGCCGAAAGACCTAATAGATAAAGAGTTTTTTTCATTTTCAGAGATTTATAGATGTAATAGTCTTAACTTCTGAAGGCTTGAATGTTATATTTTTGACTTGTTCTTTGTAACGAACCGGAATTGTACCACCATATTCGGATTTAACGACCGCTTTTTCAAGTACACCATTTTTCCAAAACAAATCAATCTCATAACCGCCTCTCGCTTTCAATCCTTTTACATATCCATCCGGATATTTAGACGGAAGAGCCGGTAACAAAGATAATTCTCCTGCATGACTTTGCAATAACATTTCGGCAATAGCTGCTGTAAAACCTAAATTTCCATCGATTTGCCAGGATTTCATGAAGTCACATGTTAGATTAGGGGATAAAGCTAAATCGAAATGACGATCCATCACGCGCTGTACACTATCACCCAATTCAAATCTCGCCCAGTAGTTTGCAGGAAAAGAACCGGTCCAACTACCACTATTGTAGGAATAGCCCGGACGACGAAATTCAATCGTCTTTCGAAATGCTTCAGCCAACTCAGGTGTACCACGTAATGTAATCAAATCACTGGCAACAAATCCCCATCCTTGTGCTACCTGTCCATTCTGTGGACTTGCAGCATCCCAATCATCATTCCATTCCTGTAATTGGCCTGTCCGAGGACTTATTTTCATGGGAGCTAATCGTTCGTAAGATGTCTGAATTTCTTTTTTGAATTCTTTATCTGTACCTATTATATCAATTGTAGCCATAGTGTTTTTAAAAAGAGAACGTATTATTTGCATGTCCTGTGCTGACCCCATGCATGCCCAACCGGTTTCTCCATTTGGTTTCCGGTAGCTATTTTCAAAAGACTCTGAAGGATTTGTGACCAGATAACCTTCACGGTCTTCCTGCATAATATCCAGATAAAACAGAGTCGCATCCCGCAGTATAGGATAGTATTCTTTTAGAAATTTTTTATCCAATGTAAACTGATAGTGATTCCAGATATGTTGACATAGCCACGCACTACCCACCTGATAAAGGGAATATAACCCGGTACCACCGACAATCCAGGTTGTACGCCATAAATCCAGGTTGTGATGAGCCACCCATCCCCTTGCATTATATAAGTTTTTTGCTGTTTTGGCCCCATCTACCGTTGTTTCACGTATCAGGTCCATCAAAGGCAAATGACATTCGGATAGATTAGCCACTTCTACCGGCCAATAATTGAGTTGTGCATTGCAATTTATTGTCCAGTTGGCACTCCATGCCGGTTGAAGCTGATTGTTCCATATTCCTTGTAAATTGGCAGGTTGTGATCCCGGACGTGAAGAAGAAATCAACAAATACCGGCCAAATTGAAAATAAAGAGCAGTTAAGGCGGGATCTGCTCCCGGTGTATAATTCTTTATACGCTCATCAATAGGTAAGCGGGAATCATTTGACTCACCCAGATCAATGCTCACACGGCTGAATAGTGAAGAATAATCATTCACATGCCTGTCGTAAAGAGTTTTATATTTTTTGGACAAAACCTCATTAGCATATTTTTTGCAGATAGCTTTTTCGTCCTTACCATTGGAATACGGATCGTTGTGGGGACCGTTAAAACTTGTGGCAGCTACAAACACTATTGTTGCAGAAGTAGCATCCTTCAGTTCTATAGTTTGATTTCCAGATGATATATTCCCATCCGTTTCTGTAATAATTAACCTTCCCTGAAACCGGGTTCCATGCCCATCTTCATATACAGGATCATGTACTCCCTGATAATTAGGCTCAATATGCTTGGGTGCCTGTCCATTAATAATAACCTGATTATTTTCAATGATTGTACTATACTTTACTGCACTTTCCATACTTGCCGAGAAGTTTATACTCTTTTTTTTATCTGCAGTCAAGCGGATGATAATAGCCTGATCGGGATAAGAAGCAAAAATTTCTCTTTTATACTTTACTCCATTTTGTTGATAGCTTACTGTAACTATTCCCCGTTCCAAATCTAATTCTCTTCGGTAATCGGCTGCTATTTCATCTCCCATCTTCAGGAGAATATCAGCCAATGGCATGTAGCTCTGATTCCAGGGCCCCAATAAATGTTGATTTATAAGTTCCTGTGCCTTTTGGGTATTATCTTCATAAATCATTTTTCTGATTTCAGGAAGGTATTGATAAGTTCCAGGTCTTTGTAGATCGCGTGGTTCTCCAGACCAAAAAGTATCATCGTTGGTTTGGATTTTTTCGAGCCCCACACCTCCGAATACCATTCCTCCCATTCGGCCATTTCCGATTGGAATCGCTTCATTCCAAGCGGAAGCTGCTTTTGTAAAATAATAATGGGTAGAAAGATTATTGTTCTGTTTATCTTCTGCAGAACATGAAATGGCATTGAAACTAAATAAAAGAATCAGCCCTGTTAATAGATAAGTTATATGCTTTTTCATTATTTATTGGATTAAATTATTACAGATTGAATTACTAAAAGTATATTCTAATAATATCAAGTGAATATTTTTACCTCTCCCTCCTTTGCGTGGAGGGAGAGGATTCCTGTTTACAACGGTGGGGCTGTTTGATAATTTTAAATACAATATATTTCTATGATAAATAACACAACATATATTAATCACCCCACCATCGCAAACGATAGTCTATCTTTAATACCCTGGTTTCTGATCCAGATTAGGATTGATATCCATTTCACTTAGCGGGAATGGCCAGAGATAAGATCTATCATCAAATCTACATTTGCCCGCCGGAGTAACTAAATTAGACATCACCTCTTTCGCTGTTTTCCAGCGGATCAGATCAAAATGACGGCTTCCTTCGAAAGCAAGTTCACGCCGTCTTTCCAAACGTAATTCCTCCCTGCTTATAGTAGTTACTTCCGGTATTCCGGCACGATTCTTTATCTCATTCATATATTTCACGGCATCTGTATCAGAAGTCGAACCACCTCCTTTTTCTACCATTGCTTCAATATACATCAGATAGATATCCGCATAACGAATTATTATAATATCATTATCTGTACGGAAGTCATAAGCACTCTGAGAATATTTGTCTGCATTGTTCTTATCAAAGTGTTTCACCAATATCCATCCTGTAAGCGTATTCTGTTCTACCTCGGCTGTTTCACCCATAGGATTTGTCCAGGTCTTTCCTCCCACACCGGCGTAAGCATACCAAGATTTGGCACGTTTATCATTTTCAATATCATACTGTGCAATTAAATCCTCTGTTGGTGTCAATGCACTCCAGTAATAATACTGCATTTCAGCATTATGTCGATTATCAGGATTCAAGTAGGTTACAGAAAAAATAATTTCCGGATTATTTTTCTGCCCTTCCCGCTTGATAAAGATTGATTCATAACTATCAGCCAGGCTGTAATTACCTGAAGAAATGATTTCTTTTGTATTGGAAAGCACTTCATCCCATTCTCCGAGAAATAAAGCCACTCTTGCTTTCATCCCCAGTGCGGAAGACTTAACCGCATGTCCGCTTCCATAAGGAATTTCAGGAAGGTTTTTTATAGCAAAATCAAGGTCTTCTTTGATAAAAGCATATACTTCTGAAGCTGGACTTTGTTTCACTTTTGAAGCCTCAACAGATTCAATAGCCTCCTTGTATAATGGAATATCTCCGTAACGTTGTACCAATTCAAAATAACTCCATGCACGAATAAAACGAATTTCAGCTTCATATTCATTTGCTTTCGATTCGGAAATTTGTGCGTTTACTTTTGCAACGGGGAAGTTTTTTAGGAAGTTATTACAGGCTGCTATTGTAATATAATTACCGGAAAACGTATTGGTCACGGGGCCTCCAGTGGATACCTCCAGATTACCGGATTGTATATTCATAAATGCATTTTGCGTTACATGCATACAATAAGCATTATCAGAGATGCCTTCAAGCCAGTATTTATTCCAATCCTTATAGCCTCTGCTTTTATCATCGTCTTTGATTTGGGAATAAACTCCGGCGACTCCCATCTGTATATCCCTTTCCGTATTCCAGAAAGTTGAAGGACCTAATTGATCCTGTGGAAATACATCCATATCATAACAAGATGTAAATGTGAGGGCGATTCCTGTCAGAAATAGCGCCGCGATATATTTTATCATTTTCATTTTATTACATTTTTAATATTAGAATCTTAGATTAACTCCTATAGAATATGTTTTCGCTTGCGGATATTGTGTGTGCCAGCCATCTCCACCGCGTTCCGGATCATAATCGGGATAAGGAGTGAAAGTCAATAAGTTTTCTCCTGAGAAGTAAACACGCAGGAAGTCTATACCCACTTTCCGGGTAATATGTTTCGGTACATTATAGCCTATCTGTAGGTTTTTTAAACGCAGATAAGATGCATTTTTCAAATGATAGGTTGAACGTGTACCTGTCATTGGAGAATATCCCCATGCGTAAAGGGCTGGGACATCGGTATCACGATTTTCCGGTGTCCAGGCATTCAGGAATTTTTTATTAGGCGATGAACCCTGTGAGAATGGATCTTCACCAAAGAAGTTTGTCCATATTTTTCGTCCGGCTATCCCCTGAAAGAATAATGAAAGATCAAAATCTTTATAGCCAAAATTCACATTAAAAGAATATAACATTTTCGGATAAACTCCTTTTACCATCTGACGGTCTTCGCCATCAATAACACCATCATCATTTAAATCTTTAAATTTAATATCTCCCGGTTGTGGATTATTCGGATGACGGGGAGAATTAGCGATGTCTTCTTCCGACTGGAATATTCCGTCCCAGATATACAGATAATGCTCATCGTATGGTTTTCCAACTTCACGGATATAGGCACCATAACTAGGAGCGCGAAGTTCAAGTACTTTATTACGGTTAAGTGTTGCCATAAAGCTTGCGCCGTATGAAAAATCTCCTATCTTATTCTGATGCCCAACTTCTATTTCAAAACCTCTGTTTTGTAATTTCCCGTAATTAATAATCGGGGCGGTCATTCCGACACTTGATGGGATAGCAGCCTGTGATAAAATACCGTCAGTCTCTTTATTATACCAGTCGAATGTAAGAGTAAAAAGACTGTTTTTTATATTTATATCCAGTCCAAAATCAGTAACGGTAGTTGTTTCCCATTTCAACGATTTATCTTTTAGGGCTTTTTGGATAACACCCTGTTGTGTCGCCCCATCGAAAATGTAGGTAGATGAAGAATAAACCTCCTGGTACGGATAATATCCGCCAATACTTTCCGGAATTTCAGAATTTCCTAATTTACCCCAAGATGCCCTCAGTTTCAAATTGTCCATCCAGGTAAGGTTATCTTTAATAAAAGGTTCTTCCGAAATTCTCCATGCACCTGATACGGAAGGGAACAATCCCCAACGGTTATCCTTATGTATACGGCTTGTTCCGTCATAACGGAAGTTTGCTTCTGCCAGATATTTCCCTTTATAAGAATAATTAAGACGGCCAAAGTAAGATCGTACTACATATTCGAGTATGTTTCCTTTTAATTCCTGTCCTACGGTAGAGCCGCCATCTATTTCAGTCATAGCATCCGATGGATAATCAAAACGTTTTCCTTCTAATTTGCGTAAGGATTGTCCTTCTTCCTGAAAACCAAGCAGAGCACTTATTTCATGGTCAGAATTAATATTCCAGTTATAATTAAGCATGGTTGAAAGCATTGTATATACCACTCGTTGGTCGTAATTCCTAACACCTTTTTCAGGGAAAAAATCGGAAGCAAAAAGATGCTCATCCCTGCCTCCCGCCATATAATCCGATTCTTTTAGATAAAAATAACCCTGTGGGAAAGCGGGGTAATGACTGTTTTGGAACTGGCTTGAGAAACGAAATCCACCTTTTGTATTCCAGGTAAGTTTCATATTATTCTTCTTTATAAAGTCGACATCAATATATAACTGTGCATTTCCAATCCAGTTTTCGATACCCTTAGATGTTTCATTCATAGCCCAAACCGGATTTCGGTTTTGCCATTCACCTCCGTAACTTTCGGGAAAACTTTCGTAAGAATAACGGCCGCTACCATCTGGTAAATAAGGCTTAGTCATTGGCCGGCCCTGTGCGATCATTAGGGTCAAATTCTGATTGGCATAATAAGGCTCATTTGTTTTTCCGTAATAAAACTGGCTGGTGGCTCCTATTTTAATGCGTTCATGTGCCTGTGCTTCCAGATTCATTAATGCTGTATAACGCTCATAATTATGATTGTCAAGTAATCCTTCCTGAGTGAGATATCCCAGTGAAATATTATAGGTCATTTTCTCACTGCCACCCATCATGCTCAGATTATGCGTCATATTGTATCCCGTTTTGAATGTTTCTTCCATCCAGTTATAATCAGGATAAAGATTCTTATCCCTATTGGGATCCCTATATTTATCAATCAGTTCCTGTTTATACTTAGTACGGCCTCCTATGCGGTCGACCATCTGATTGAACATTTCCATATAGGTAACCGAATCCCAAATCTGGTCACCCAATCCGGTAGCTTCCTGTAAGCCATAGTTGAAACTATAAGAGACCTGAGGTTTACCAGTTTTTCCTTTTTTAGTAGTAACCAAAATTACTCCATTGGCAGCACGTGCACCATATATAGAGGCTGAAGCAGCATCCTTAAGAACACTTATCGACTCAATATCATCAGGTGCCAAGGTATTCAATTCCCCTACAAGTCCATCCACGAGAATTAACGGGGCTGCACTGGAACCAAAGGATCCTTTTCCCCGGATTAATATGTCACCATGGTCTTTACCAGGCTGTCCTGTAGGTGTCGTGACTTGAAGCCCAGGTATTTTACCTTGAATCATATTCTGAACATTCGGTTGAGGACGTTCTACCAGTTGCTGTGCATTCACAGATGAAACGGATCCTGTCAGATTGACTTTCTTCTGCGTTCCGTATCCCACCACTACCACTTCATCAAGAGTCTGGTAATCTTCTTTCAAAATGATAGATAAAGACGTTCGGTTCGCTGTTGAAACCTCCTGATTAATATAACCAATATAAGAGATTTGTAAAATAGCTTTTTCTGTAACGGAAATGGTGAAATTCCCATTAATATCGGAGACAACACCATTGGATGTTCCTTTTTCCATGATATTTGCTCCAATGATAGGCTCTCCTCTCTCATCGGTAATGATTCCGCTGATTATCTTCCCATTTTCCTGTAGGGCATTTTGTGGAAGTTTCTGTGACAAGACGATTAGTTTTTCAACTATTCTATATTCCAGATCTGTGTTATTCATCAATTGGTTTAATACATCCTTTATATTGCCGTTGGATGTATGAACATTTACTTTCAAAGATGTATCTACCGCTTTGTCCGTGAAAACAAATTTGAATTGAGTTTCTTTCTCTATCTGATCAATAACCTCCTCAAACGTTACATTATCCATGTTAATTGAAATTCTAACATTTTGAGAGTAAGTCACTTCTGCACGTATCTGAAAGATGATTAAAAATAAAAAGAAAGTAGTTAACTTCATAATACGTATATAAATATTGGGCACTTTTCTAAGAAAAGGCCGCTTTTGAACATGATTTTTCATATTTTTGTAACGGATTTAAAATTTTACTTTGAATTCTTTATCCGGTGATGACGGATAAACTCTCTGACAGGAATAAGTTAACGCTTATTCCTGTTGTTTTTTTGTTAAATTAGAGTTTTATCATAGGCTTCTTTTTTAAATTAAACACTCAATACTTATTTTACCCAAACATCAATTTGTTGTTTGGTAAATGTATAATCATTGTTTTGTTGAATTTCTTTAACCGACCAGGTTATAGGGGCTGCTAATTTCAATGCATCCAATATCTGTTGAAGAGTTTCCGATGAGAATGTGGCCCGGATATGGTAATCAATATTTGTTTCTTTGTGTAGGTATATTTCTGCATTGTAATGTCGGGAAAGTTTTTTTAATACGTCCTCAAGAGATGTATTACGGAAAATGAGAAAACCATCTTTCCATCCAATCTTTTCATCTATATTGATAAGAGACTTCTCTAATTTATAGGTTTCTTTTTCAAAATATACCATTTCACTGGGTCGCAAATCTATCCGGGCATTATTATATAGAACTTCTACACATCCCTGTTGAAGGGCTATTTCATTTGCATGATCATCCGGATACGCATTAATATTGAAAGATGTTCCTTTTGCAATTACTTTCAGACCCGAAGGAATATTAACTTCAAAAGGATGATCCGGGTCTGTCTGTACCTGAAAAAATGCTTCTCCGGTTAATTCAACAGTTCTTTTATCAGATGTAAACTGAGACGGAAAACGTAGTGTCGTACCACCGTTTAACCACACTTCGGAATCATCGGGCAATTGAGTTTTCAATATAGCACCGGGGGATGCTGTTATTTCAGTATAAGTTATATGTGACCCGTATGAATTTTGTTTCTGAAAAAGAGCGTATAAGAGAGCTAAAGTACTTATGAAAAGAGTTATTGCAATAATTGCAGCAGTCTTATTCCACATTTGCAGGATAAATGTTTTCCTGGAATTCTTTTTGATTTTCACTTTAGTTTTTCTGTACCCTTCCTGTACGTTAATTGATTGATTTTCTTTAATATCAATATCAAGTGCTTTCAGAATTTCAATTTTATGTGGTATGTTTATTTGTTGTTTTTTCATCTGTTGTCGTGTTATAATATCTCCTTTATAATATATACACTAACTTTTACAAAATACGACAGCTATTTGTAAAAAAAACTATATTTGTACTGGATGATCGACAAATCACACACACCAAAAGAAGGCGAATGGTTATGGAATATATCGTTGAATGACGAAGAAGCCTTTCAACAGATGTTTGAGCATTTTTATGCCAACCTCTGTTTATATGCCAAACGCTTTATTCCCGATCTGCGTACGCGTGAAGACATTGTGCAGGATGTATTTTGTTCTGTGTGGATAAACAGGAAAAAGATTGACTATAATATTCCTGTTAGAAATTATCTGGTCACAATAGTAAAACATCATTGCCTGAACTATCTGAGAAAAACAAATAAACAAGAGTTTGTTAATGCAGTTGAAATAGAAAAACTCCCCATTTATGTTGAGGATAACGAGGGAATGTTTTTACTGAAAGAACTGGAAGAAATGTTTAGCCGGATACTTGCCGGTTTACCCACCGAGTACCGGATTGCTTTTGAAATGTCACGTATTGAAAATAAATCTTCCAATGAAATTGCTGAGGTTCTTGGTGTTTCCGTACGCTCTGTAGAGCGCTATAGAAACAAAGCTGTTGAAATCCTCAAAACAGAATTGAAAGATTATCTTCCACTGCTTTATATTCTTTTAAATATAAAGCTTTAAAAAGAACAGTTGTTTATTTAATCTCATAAGTCGTCAGTACCGCCGCATGATCTGAAGCCCATACATCATCTATCTCCGGTGTCGTTCGAATGATCTTTGAGGATACAGCCCGGAGTTTATCCGATTTATAATAGATGAAATCGATACGATTGGTTTGTAGTTGACTATAGAGAACAGCATAGGTTCCTTCAGGACGTGCCACTTCATCGGGGTTAATTTGGCGAAAACTGTCCTTGAATCCTTCTTCCTGCATGTAACGCGAAGCTGGGAAAGAAACGGGGCCATACCCGTAATGAAAAGGGGCTGCGGCAGCAGTCCAGTCAAGATGAGAACAAGAGTTGAAATCTCCTGCAATGATAACTGACATGCCAGGCTGAAGATGAGGTCTCGTATCTTTTTCCATGATATTTCTTATATCTGTTAATGTACGGATGGAGTCTTCTGCTATCCAGATATCAGGGTTATGGCCCTGGTCCGGATAATTTCCGGTGTATTCGGGATTATAAGAATAACGAAGCCAGCAACTGTTAACCAATACTGTATGCCCACCGGGTAGAGTAATGATACCTGGATTGGATTTGAAAGGTTCCGTAGCTGGTAGTTTTTGAATAGGATAGCGGCTGAATAGAGCCAGATTATCTTTTGGTGAAGCTGTTTGCATATAGTAACCAAGTTTATCGGCGATTAGATGTTGGTTGCCATAAGCTTCTTGCATAGTTACGATATCTGCATGGGTGGCGCTGATAAGGTCCATTATCCGTTCGACACCATTCTCAACCAGGTGTTCACCGGCATGCCAGATATTCCAATCGAGTTGTTTCAAATAGTTTTCCCCTTTTGGGGTAATTATTTTAGCCAGATTATCATCGCTTGTTTCTGGGGAGAATGTCTGATTGTCTAAAGAGAAAGCAGGAACTTTTATTTTTATTTTGTTTCCAGGAGTTGCTTTCTCTTTTATATCGGCAGTAATCAGAAAATAGTTGACACCGGGTTGAAGAAGGAAAGCATTTCCTTTTTGTTTGATCAACATATTCTTTTGTGGACGTAGACCATTACCAAATAATTCCTGACGAATCTCAGTACGAGCTTTTTGTCCTGTGTAATAGATATGTATTTTGGAAATATCGGAGAGATTGGTTGTTTCGGAAAGATCGAGATTAAGTGCGGTTAAAGAAAGAGGTTCCTGATCACCCGAAACAATTATCCGAAGTTTTAAGACAGGGTCATTGAAGGTTCCCTGGTCTACATCCCATTCGCTTTCAATAACAACGGCATTGAACAGTTTCTGTGGGGTAGAAGAAAGCTGAAAGCGGGGGTTATCGTTTGGTTCTGTTACAGTATAAGGACTATCACTCCGATAGTTAATTCGATAATTACGTATGTGAAACGGTTGGATACCTTTACCTACCTGATTGATAAAAGCACTACCTGTTTCTTCGTCAAAATTGTAATATCCTTTTAATGTATTGAAAGAGATATGAGTGGGGTTAATCGGTTTACTCATCCATTCCATGATGGTTTCCTGAGATAAGGCACTTTCCCAAATCCGAACTTCATCCAACCATCCGGCAAATGCCATATCGGCTTTTAGGTTTACGCCCAATGTACCCACAAGAATAGGCTTACTAGTTTTTTTGCTATCCTCGAGTTCCCCGTCAAGATAGAGTTTCATTGAAGTCTCATCGCACGTGAGTGCTATATGATGCCATTCATTGTCGAGAACGGATGCCGACCAGAGATTGGCTTGTGTACTGTGGAGTCGCCCGTTTCGGATTACAAGAGGCAGATTATCAACGTAACGCAGGTCGCTATGTTCGCCTCCTCCAAAAATAACTTCAATCTCTTTGCGGGAGTTTGGGTCGCGTTTGATCCATGCTTCAAGTGTCCATTGCTTGTTTAATATGCCCATCCCTATACACAAATTGTTTTCTTCGCCATTTAAACGGGCAGCAAGGTTAGTTTGTGCTTTTAATGCGGGAATATTAAATATAAACATTGAACATATAAAGCAGAGGAGTAAGGAGGAATGTATATATTTCATGACTTTATTTTAAATAATCAAGATATAAGTTTTTCCCAAAGATAAGATGATTTCGTTAATAATAGTACCTCTAACATCTGTTTATAGATACACTGAAACAATAAAGAGATATTGAATGGCTGATAAACAAATCCAATACCTGTTTGTTCTACAAATAAAGATATTGCCCGGATGTCTCTAACTCAACTATTCAAAAATATATCTCCATACGTCAAACCTTACCGGTGGTTGGTTTTTCTGACGCTTTTGTTGACATTGATCGGTTCGTTTACGGCTCAGATCAATGCTTGGGTATTGCGATATACGGTGGATACAATCTCAGAGATGTTAACTGCCCATCAAGGATTGTCAGAAGGGTGGTCATTACTTTTGTGGATTTCTGTGATACTTATCGGGAAGGAACTGGTAAATTCTTTTATTCAGTTCGGACAGAAGTTTTATGGGGAGAAGCTGCGTATTTATGTTTCGCGGGATTTAGCACAGACAATTGTGGAGAAAGTTTTGACTTATAGGATGGCTTTTTTTAGTTCGGGAAGTAATCAATCGGGAAAATTACAGACCCGCATCGATAGAGGGATTGAGAGTTTGACGCGATTGGTGCAGAACTTTTTTATTGATATTCTTCCTTTGTTCGCCAGTTCGATTGTGGCTTTGGCGATGATGTTCAATGCAAATTTCTGGGTGGGGCTGATAGGGCTTTGTATTGTGCCTATTTATTTTTCCGTAAGTATTCGCCAGGCTCGTCGGTTAAGCGGGTCGCGCCGGAATATAAAGGATTTGCGTGAGAGTAAGAGTCAGGGAATTCTGGGAATAATTGATTCGATCACAGTTATTAAATCATTTAACCGGGAGGATATTGAGGCTGAAAAGCAGATGGGGCTTCAAAACGATCTGACAGGAACACAGATGAAAACACGCCGGATCAGCTTTCTCTATGATGGTTTGAAGAGTTTTATCGAACAAATTGGGGTAGTATTGATTATTATTCTGACTGCTTATCTGGTATTGTCGGGGAAAATGACTATCGGAGCGATTATGTTTCATATTATGTTGTTCAATAATGTGTCGGCTCCGATCCGTCAGTTGCAACGTATTTATGATCAAATCAATGATGCGCTTATTTACTCGGAGGCTTTTTTTGATATTATGAAAGCAGACCATCAGGTGGAACAATCGGGTAGCTATCGTCCGGAGCGGGTGGATGGGCGGTTCGAAGTACGGAATGTTAGTTTTACCTATCCGGGAAATGAGGAGCCTACGTTACATCATATTAATATGTTTATCGAGCCGGGACGGATTACGGCTTTGGTGGGGCTTTCCGGTGCAGGGAAGAGTACATTGATTAATTTGCTGGATAAATTCTATCAGGTCGACGAAGGTGAGATTTTATTAGATGGTGTGCCATTGAAAGAGTATGATACGGCTTATCTGCGTGATCATATAGGGTTGGTTTTACAGAAGAATCATATTTTCAATGGTACGATTGATGAGAATATCCGTTATGGTAATCCGAATGCTACTGCTGAGCAGGTGATGGATGCGGCCCGGAAATCTTATATTCATGAGGATATTATGCGTATGCCGAAGCAGTATGAGACTTCTGCTTTTGCTTTATCAGGTGGACAACAACAGAAGATTGCTATTGCGCGGATGTTTCTGAAAAATCCGCCGATTATCTTCTTGGATGAGCCGACTGCTAGCCTGGATGCGATTTCTACTGAACAGATTAAAAATAGTATGGATGCAATAAAGAAGGATCGTACAGTGATTATTATTTCGCATAGCATTTCTCAGATTATTGATTCCAATAGTATTTATGTGATGAAGAAGGGATATATTGTTGAGTCGGGTACTCATGAAGAGCTTTATCACATGGATGGCGAGTATAAAAATATCTTTAATGCGATGGCTCGCAGCCTTAATATTGATAAGATCTCGAAGACATTGGAGAGTGGGGATGAAGATTAAAAGTATTTGATTTTTTGACGATGGCGTAGAGACTGGGCTTGCCCTGTCTCCGTTAAACAATTTTCCCCCAAATAGGATGTTATCTAGACCAAGAGAGACAGGGCAAGCCCAGTCTCTACCCCTATTATACAATTACAGAAAACCTTTCATCGATTAAATTTCCCCTTTCGTCTATGATTTCCCTCTCTCAGCCGAGTTTGTTTGCGGTGTTTTGGAGGGTGCCGTAGCTTTGCCAGCAATAGGTTATTAAAAGGCAAAGAGATGAAACAGTTTATGGTTATTATAGGCATCCTGCTACTCCTTCCTTTGGGAGTGAAAGCACAAACGACTTCCACGGGGCCATGGAGTTTGCAGGATTGCCTGGATTATGCGTTGGAGCATAATATTCAGATACAGAAAAGCAAGATAAATGAATTATCGGGTGAGGAGGATACCAAGCAGGCAAAAGCCCGGATGTTTCCTTCTCTTTCCGCTTCGGTGACACAAGGGTTTGTCAATTATCCTTCTTCGGATGCGTTGAGTAATAATAGCTATAGTGGGAATTACAGTGTGAATGCAAATTGGACATTGTTTGATGGCGGACGTCGTACGAATACAATCAAACAACAACAATTGCAAGAGGAAATGAATGCGTTGAGTACGGAAGAGAATGAAAATGATATTCGTATTTCGATTGTGCAAACATATCTGCAGGTGATGTATGCTATCGAGTCGGTGCATATCAATGAAAATACGGTAGAGGTATCGAAGGCGCAACGTGACAGGGCAGAAGGTTTGCTTCTTGCAGGTTCGATTTCGCAGGTTGATTTTGCACAGATGGAGAGTCAGTATAGTGCTGATAAATACCAATTGGTGGTTTCGCGTAATAGCCTGGATAATTACCGTCTCCAACTGAAGCAGTTACTGGAACTGGATATCATGGAGGAGATGGAGTTGGTGGAGTTGAACTTAACGGATGACGATGTTATTACCCCTTTGCCCGACAAACAAAGTATATACAATACTTCTTTAGCTGTGATGCCTGAAATAAAAAGCAGTGAACTGTATATTGATAAGAGTGAACTGGAAATAAAAAAGGCGAAAGGGGGATATTGGCCTACTTTGTCACTGAATGCCGGAATTGGAACTGGGCATCTTTCGGGAACTGATTACGCGTTTGGAAGTCAGGTATGGAATAAATTCAATGAGAGTGTCGGTCTGACTTTAAGCATTCCTATCTATAGCAACCGTGAGAATAAGACCGCATTGAATAAAGCGAAATATTCTTATACGACGAGCCAACTGGAATTGCTGAATGCGCAAAAAGGATTATTACGTACAGTTGAAGGGATTTATCTCGATGCAACCTCTTCGCAGAATCAGTTTGTTTCGGCAAATGAACGGTTGAAATATGTGGAAGAGAGCTATGCTCTTACAGAACAGCAATTTTTTCTTGGTATGAAGAATACATTGGAGATGTTGACGGAGAAGAATAACCTGTTGACTGCTCAGCAGGAGGTACTTCAATCCAAATACATGGCGGTGATGAGTATTCAATTATTAAATATATACCAGAATAAACCGATTGAGATTGAGTGATTGGTGATGATGAGAAAGGGGGCTGGCTTTAGTCAGTCCCTGCAATCGGGGAAATAAAAAAAGAAGAAAACAAAAAATATAGGTTATGAAAAAGAAGGCAATAATAATTGGAATAATAGTGGTGGTGGCAGCCGTGGTCTGTATTACGCTGGTAAATGGTAAATCTTCATCGAAAGCGCTGACATTGGAAACCGCGAAGGCTGACCGTATTTCTATCACTAATTCTGTTACGGCGACGGGAACAGTTGAGCCGGTGATAAAAGTAGAGGTTGGTACACAGGTTTCGGGTATTATCGATAGAATATATGTCGACTACAACAGTGAAGTCACCAAAGGACAGCTGCTTGCAGAAATGGATAAAATCAATCTGCAGGCTGAATTGGTATCAAAAGAAGCTGATCTGGCAAGTAGTAAAACCGAGTTTGAATATCAGGAGAAGAACTATGCACGTAGCAAAGTGTTGCATGAGAAAAGTTTGATCAGTGATACCGATTTCGAAACTGCTTCCTATAACTATGAAAAGGCAAAAAGCAGTTATGACCGGAACCGTTCGGATATGATTAAGGTGCGTCGTAACCTGGAATATGCAACCATCACCAGCCCCATTGACGGCGTCGTTATTAATCGCGCAGTGGAAGAGGGGCAGACGGTAGCTGCCGGATTTAGTACTCCAACATTGTTTACGATTGCCAACGACCTTACACAGATGCGGGTAATTGCCGATGTGGATGAGGCAGATATAGGCCAGGTAGAAGAAGGCCAGAATGTAAAGTTCGAAGTGGATGCTTACCCGGAAGATGTTTTTGAAGGACAGGTGACACAAGTGAGGCTCGAAGCTACGGTTACGTCGAATGTGGTAACTTATGAGGTAGTGATCAGTGCTTATAATCCTGACTTGAAATTGAAACCGGGATTGACTGCAAATGTGACTATTTACACGTTGGAACGCCCGGATGTATTGGCTATTCCGAGTAGTGCCCTTCGATTCATACCGGAAGAAGAACAGCTCTCATCCATGGGATTGTCTTTAGCAGATGGCGATATTGTACCTCCTGCCGGAAAGAAATTAGTATGGCAACGTCAGGGGCAGACACTTCAACCTAAGATGATCACGCTGGGTGCAAACAGTAATAATATGACTGAAGTATTGGACGGCCTTTCTGCCGGAGAAGAAGTGGTGGTTAAATTCACCTCTACCAACCCAACGATGGCTGCGACATCAGCAGAACGTAGCCCCTTTATGCCGAGCCCTCCGGGAAATAGGAATGGTAAGAAATAAAGTTTAAAAGGTTGAGTACTCTTTGAAGTTTTATCTGAATGTAAAAGTCAGATCTGAGGAGAAGGATTTAAAGAAAGAGGAAAGTAAAATGACAAAAGAAATAATAAAACTGGATCATATAACCCGCGATTTTCATGTAGGTGAAGAGACGGTGCATGCTTTGCGTGATGTTTCGTTCACCATATATGAAGGGGAGTTTGTTACGATTATGGGTACTTCCGGCTCTGGCAAGAGTACTTTACTGAATACTCTCGGCTGCCTCGACACACCTACAAAAGGGGAATATTACCTCGATGGAGTATCGGTTCGTACCATGGGGAAAAATTCCCGGGCTACATTGCGTAATCGTAAGATAGGATTTGTGTTTCAAAGCTATAATCTCCTGGCCAAAACAACGGCTATCGAAAATGTTGAGTTGCCGCTCATGTATAACTCTGCTTATAGCGCGTCGGCACGAAAAGAAAAAGCGATAGATTCCCTGGTGGCCGTTGGTTTGGGAGACCGGTTGAATCATAAAAGTAACCAGATGTCGGGAGGTCAGATGCAACGTGTGGCCATAGCACGGGCATTGGTGAACGATCCGGCTGTAATCCTGGCTGATGAGGCTACCGGTAATCTGGATACCCGGACAAGTTATGATATCATGGTTCTTTTCCAGCGGTTGCATGCCGAAGGAAGAACAATCATCTTCGTAACACACAATCCCGAAATCGCTCAATACAGTAGCCGCAATATCTTGCTCAAAGACGGACGGGTAGTGAGTGATGTACAAAATAACAACATCCACTCGGCAGCAGAGGCATTAGCAAAACTACCGGTGGAAAAGGATGAATAAAGACAATAGTATCTCAGTAGGGGTTGACTAAAAAGTAGCATCAAATTTCTCCTCCTTAGCAAAGGAGGAGTACCCGAACGAAGAGAGGGGGAGGTGGTTTGGTGTAACATATATTTTATATTATTAAAAAATAAGACTTTTAGGTTACACCCAACCACCTCACCACCGCAAGCGGCGGTCCCCTCCTCCTTTGCTAAGGAGGAGAAATTTGTCGCTATTAAATTAGCTAGGTTGACTTTTTATTCAGCTCCAGCTAAGAGATGAGTTTCAAAGGATAAGAGCTTAAAGGGGAATGAAATGGATATTTTAAATTAAGAAATATGAACGGAACAAATTTAATAAAGATAGCCCTAAAGGCACTAGCCAACAATAAGATGCGTGGTTTCCTTACGATGCTGGGTATTATCATCGGAGTGGCTTCGGTGATTGCTATGTTGGCAATCGGACAGGGATCGAAGAAAAGTATACAGGGTATGATCAGTGAAATGGGTTCCAATATGATCATGATCCAACCGGGTGCCGATACGCGAGGCGGGGTACGTCAAAGCGCATCTGCCATGGAAACCCTGAAGCTGACTGATCTTGAGAGTATTCAGAATGAAACACGTTATCTGGCAGCCGTTTCCCCCACAGTAAATAGCAGCGGGCAATTGATCTACGGCGCTAACAACAAACCGACCACCGTCTATGGAGTGAATGAAGACTATTTGGATATTCGTCGTTACAGTGTGGCAGACGGAGACATGTTTACTACACAAGATATTGCTTCCGCAGCCAAAGTCTGTGTTGTGGGAAAGACAGTAGTAGATGAACTGTTTACAAACGGAGAAGACCCCATTGGGAAAATAATCCGTTTCAATAAAATACCTTTTCGTATTATAGGCGTATTAACAAGCAAAGGATATAATAGCATGGGAATGGACCAGGACGATCTGATTTTAGCTCCATACACAACCATTCAAAAGAGAGTCCTGGCCATTACCCACTTGCATGGAATACAGGCGTCAGCCCTGAAGGAGGAGTATACCGAACAAGCGATCAGTGAAATATCGGAAATACTACGCCGCAATCACAAGTTAAAACCGACCGCCGACGATGATTTCACTATCCGTTCAATGGAGGAGATGAGTAAGATGATGACAACGACAACGGATCTGATGACGGTTTTACTTGCGGCTGTGGCTGGTATTTCACTCCTGGTAGGAGGTATCGGCATTATGAATATCATGTATGTATCGGTTACCGAACGTACCCGTGAGATCGGGCTTCGCATGAGTATCGGAGCGAAAGGCAGAGATATTCTTTCGCAATTCCTGATAGAATCTATACTGATCAGTGTAACGGGAGGATTGATAGGAGTCGTCTTTGGAATTGGTGCTGCCTTCCTGGTGAATGCGCTCGCAAACTTCCCGATATCCATTCAGGCATGGACAATCTTCCTTTCATTTGCTGTCTGTTCCATCACAGGAGTTTTCTTTGGCTGGTATCCGGCGAAAAAGGCTTCGCTACTGGATCCGATAGAGGCTATCCGATACGAATAAGCATAGAAAATGGAATGAGCATGAGATGTTATTGAGGGAAAACTTAAAGGGAAGAAGTGTTTGACAGTTGTCGGACAGCTGTTCGACAACTGTCAGTCAGCTGTCCGACGGCTGTCAAACACCTGTTCGACAACTGTCGAACGCATCTTTGCTTACCAAGAGAAGAAAATGTTATTTAAGGAGAAATGTATTGATCATACTATGAAGTAATTATATTTGCATTATGATAAACGAAGAAACAATTCAACAGAACACAAATAGGCTCAATGCGGAAAGTAAAGCCGCGCCATCCTTTCGGAAATACGGATGGGCTCTTCATCTTATTGCGTGGGGAGTTTTATGCGGTTTTCCTCTTATTTTTTCTGTTTCCAGCAGATCTGAGCAACCTGTCACATGGGATTTATATGCCCGGTTCTTCATTATGTTGCTTTCCATCATGGTTATGTTCTATGCCAACTATTCATTTTTAGTTAAGCGATATTTATTTACTAAGAAAACGGGAAAGTTCATCTTGATCAATGTAGGGTTAATCTTTCTTATGATTTTTGCTGTCCATTTCTTTATGGAATTGTTACCGGAACCGCCGATGAAACCCCAACATCCGGATCGTCCGCCTCGAGAAAAATTCTTTCTTGGCTTTATTTTTTGGAACTCAATGGTGTATGTGTTTACAATCGCATTAAGTGTAGCATTCAGGTCAACTACCAGTTGGTATATGGTGGAAGAGCAGCGCAAGGATTTAGAACGCAGCCGCAGTGAAGCCGAACTGCAAAACCTCAAAAGCCAGTTGAATCCGCATTTCCTGTTCAATACATTGAATAACATATACAGTCTGATTGCCATCAGTCCCGAAAAAGGACAGGATGCTATTCATGAGTTGAGCCGCCTGCTACGATATGTGATGCATGACAGCAGCCAGCCCTTTGTACCCTTGGAAAAGGAATTGAGCTTTATCTCCAATTACGTGGAATTAATGCGCCTGCGCCTACCGGAACACGTACAGTTGGATACGTCTGTTTCCTGTGAGAAACCAAATCAGCTGATTGCTCCGCTTCTTTTTATCTCCTTGATTGAGAATGCTTTCAAACACGGTGTGAGCAATAATAAACCTTCATTCATCTATATAGACATTCATCAGGAAAAGAATGAAGTTGTCTGTGACATTCTTAACAGTGATTTCCCCAAAGATAACGAAACGGATAAAAGCGGATCAGGTATAGGGCTGGTTAATCTGCGGAAAAGACTATCATTGCTCTATCCCGGAAACTACCGTTTCCATTGCGGAAAAGAAGGAGAGAACTATCGCTCCTATTTGTCAATCACCGTAAACGACGCTGCGTTATGATACTTTCCTGTGCCATAATCGATGATGAACCGTTAGCAATCAGCCTGCTTGAAAGCTATGTTCATAAAACTCCTTTCCTCCAGTTAAAAGGAAAGTATAACAGTGCCGTAAATGCCCTGCCTGTATTAACAAACGATCCGGTCGATCTTTTGTTTCTGGATATCCAGATGCCCGAGCTGACCGGATTGGAATTCTCCCAGATATTACATGCCGATACCCGCATTATCTTTACTACCGCTTTCGACCAATATGCTTTGGATAGTTACAAAGTGAATGCTTTGGATTATTTACTAAAACCGATAAACTATCCCGACTTCCTACAGTCGGCAAACAAGGCGTTGCAATGGTACGAAATGGTACGAAAAGTAGCGGTGAATCCGTCAAAAACGGAAGAATCAACTTCCGTAAAAGAGGAGATTGAAAGCATCTTTATCAAGACCGAATACAAGCTCGTACAAGTAGAGCTTAAAAAGATACTTTATATTGAAGGATTAAAAGACTACGTTAAAATCTATATAGAAGACGAACCCCGCCCCATACTCTCTCTGATGAGTATGAAATCCATGGAAGAGATGCTTCCCACCACCCGCTTTATCAGGGTGCATCGTTCCTTCATCGTACAGCCCGAGAAAATCAAAGTCATCGAACGTAACCGCATAGTATTTGGCAAGGAGTATATACCAATCTCGGATAGTTATAAGGATAAGTTTTATGAGTTTCTGATGCAGCGGTCGTTGTTGCCAAAGATTTAACATAAAAGGCCATCAGGCCGTCATGCTTAACCCCGCCTGAAGCGCAGCGAGGTGGGGAGAAGAGTGAGCATACTAATGTCTACATCTCTCGCTCTATACATATATCCATCTTAGCCTACATCTCATATAGACTACTACCTCATCGCACTCTATCCATCATACCCCACCTCGCTGTGCTTCAGGTGGGGTTAAGAACGACGGCCTCACGGCCTCAGTCTAAGATGAGTTTGTTGAACTCATCTGTTGAAGAGATAGATTGGTGGTGTACTCTTTGGTTTTTGATATAATTAGTAATGATATATTTATCTTTTTGGGCACAGCTGATAGCTGCATATTTCCTGCACCATCCTCTAAAAAGGGGAAAGTCAGGATGGGATTTTAGCCATAGGGAAGAGACAACTTTTAGGTCTTGTATAAAATGAGACACGGAAACGGTGGGATGTAAATCTACTAATAAATGAATATGATCTTCTACTCCGTTAATGCGATAGAGGATACATTTTTTTCTTTTGATAATGCCCCACATATATCTATACAAAAGATGGGAGTTTTCAAGACTGAGTGTAGGTTCACTGTATTTTGTACGGAGAACGATATGGTAAATAGATTGCACGTATGACATAGGCGAAGGTTTTAATTAAATAGATATCCCAAAGATAGTATTTTCTTTTACTCAAACAACGCCAGCAATAGTTTTTCCAACGCCCGTGTCATCTCCCGCCCTTCGCAGTTGTAATTATTCACAAATACGGCAACCGCATATTGTTTTCTGTCTTTGGTGATATATCCTGCGTAACTCTTAACGCGACTCATGCCCCCACTTTTCAGAACAGCCCTTCCCTGAAGTGAAGAGCCCCGAAGGAAATTACGTACGGTACCTTCCTGCCCGACCTTGGGGAATGATTGCATGAAAGCTTCCGATTCAGGCGACCGGGTTGCCATATAGGTGAGCATCTCTCCCATAAAAGCAGCAGACACTTTGTCGGTGGAGGCAAGCCCACTACCATCATACATCCACAGAGTAGATATATCCATCCCTTTTTCCTTCCAGAACTTCTCTACAGCTTTCGACGCTTTGCCGTAAGAAGACAAAAACTCTCCCCGTTGAGATTGATAGGAGAGGCCTAACGTTTTGAAAACCGCATCAGCATATAAGTTATGGCTTCGCTCATTGGTGATACGCACTATTTTACTGAGAGGGGGAGAATAAGTGGTAATAAGCACTTTTCTATCCTTTGTAATTTGCTTTTCACCTCTATCGATAGAAGAACATGAAGGCTTCCCTTCGATCGTAATACCGTTTTTATGTAATGACTCATTGAGATATTCCGCTAGAAAGAGAGGAGGATTCGGGATATCCCCTTTTATTATCAATGGATTCCGATTGACGGGTACCACCCCATACAGATAACGTTCTGTTGAATAAGGTGCACCCATTATAAAAGCGCTATCCGTAGCCACAGACGCCGTTACCAGATGATTATACAGGTTGAGAGACTTCATTTCAGGTTTAGTCCTTAAAATGGCAGGCTGCTCCCCAGCATTCCCCGTAGACAACTCCAGATGGAAAAGGTTATCAAACACATTCAACCCATAACTAGCCGCGCCATAATAACTACCCATATCCTCCCATAACCATTTCGGAGAAATACCCTCGGTATCGAAAATACTCTCGTCTGCAATTACAGCTCCCGTGATACTTTTGATACCTGCCTCTTTTATCCCGGCAATCCATTGAGGAATAAAAGTATTCTGGTCTAATGTATACGTATTACGATCGGCTACCAAATGAGCAGAACCCAGCGTCGGGTCACCACTCCCTTTAATATACAGATTCCCCGTCAGCACACCGTTTACTATCTCCCCATCATATTCAATATAAGTCGGGAAACGATAATCATTTCCTAATAATTCCAAAGCAGTAGCCGTTGTTACGGTTTTCAGAACAGAGGCAGGGATCACCTGGCGCTGTTCGTCATAACTATATAATATTTCTCCTGTCTTCACTTCCTTGGCAATCAGAGAAAAAGAAGCCCCTTTCATATAATCAGCTTTCAACAGTTGAAGGATAGGTTGTGGAACCTGAGCTGTCAGGGAAGAAAAAAAGCAGATTAAAAAGATAATATGTGTTATTTTCATTCTCATCATTCGATACTTTTGTACTTTATTCTATCTTTGCACAATTAGGATACGCCTTTGAATTGCTTAAACAAGCTTGATTCTGCATTCGGCTATCTTTTATTTGTCGGTAGCAAAGATAAAAAATATACCATGAATCCAGTATTCGATAAACCATATACCTTTGACAGGGTTGTACGTATAGTCTTTAGCGTTCTGATTATAGCAGGCGTAATTTACATGCTATCTGTACTGAAGAATGCTTTACTGCCTTTTCTTGTTGCCTGGTTATTTGCCTATCTTATGCAGCCGATCGTTAAATTTTTCCAGTACAAACTACGATTCAAAAGCCGGATACTTTCTATAGCCGCAGTTCTATTACTGATCATCTTGGTATTAGCATTGCTTACCGTACTGGTTGTTCCCTCCATTGCCCAAGAAACAGAGAAAACCCTGGAACTCTTCCGGACTTATAACCTTCAAAGCGGTACGATTCCATTTATCCCTGAAGCCTGGCTGGTATATGTACAGGAAAACGTAAACATAGACCAATGGGTGGAACTATTAAGTAAAGATAACATCCTGAATGCCGTCAAGCAAATAGCCCCAAAGATGTGGAATATCTTATCGAACACCTTCTCTGTTTTATTTAGTATAACGATCGTTTTCGTAATCCTACTCTATTTTATCTTTATTCTTTTGGATTATGAAAAAATAGCAAATGGCTGGCGTCACCTTATCCCAGAGAAGTACCGCCCTTTTATTGAAGGATTAGCAGATGATGTGGAATACAGTATGAACCGCTATTTTCGTGGACAATCACTCGTTGCCCTTTGTGTAGGTATCCTTTTAGCAATCGGTTTCCGCATAATAGATTTTCCTTTGGGAGTAACTTTAGGATTATTTATCGGCCTGTTGAATCTTATTCCCTATTTACAAACAATAGGTATAATCCCCATGATCCTGCTTAGCCTTCTTCGTTCAGCCGAAACTGGACAAAGTTTTTGGCTTATATTTGGATTAGCACTTTTAGTACTAGGTATTGTACAAGTCATACAAGACCTTTATCTTGTCCCCAGAATAATGGGAAAAGCTATGGGGCTTAATCCGGCATTCATTCTTTTATCACTTTCTATATGGGGCACTTTACTCGGTTTTGTGGGATTAATAGTAGCATTGCCCCTCACCACATTATGCCTTTCTTACTATAAAAGATTTATCCTGATGGAAGGCGATGAATATGCAAAAATTGTTAAGCAGGAACATGAGGAAGTACCCGTAATTATTGATCCCGACCAAAAAAGCTCTTAATCCGCTTGCATAATAAAAAAATATCTCTACCTTTGCACCCGCATTCCAAAAAGAAATGCATCCGGAGATTTGCTAGCTCAGCAGGTAGAGCACATCCCTTTTAAGGATGGGGTCCTGGGTTCGAACCCCAGGCAAATCACCAAGAAGATTTCAAGAAAAAAGAAATTCAACGTAAATCCCTGATTCCAAAACGGAATTAGGGATTTATGTTTTTGTATAAATTGGAGGTAAAAGCGAAAAAAGCTAACTAAAAGTATCCAAATCGTGGAACTTTTTAGTTCTCGGAAAAGTCCCATGATTTAGGTTTTATTTGCTGAATCACAGTGTTTTGAATCACATGTTTTGAAGAATCTTGTCATAACAAATCATTTAAACTAATTATTTTACTGCCTTTGCTTTCATAGTAATGAAGCATTTCGTCAATTTTCTTTTTATCATAACTCGTAATGCAATCCGATAGGACATTAACGTTGTAATTTGCTTTAGTCATGTTGTAACAGGTTGATTTAACACAAGCAACAGCATCTGCCCCGGTTATGTAGAATTCATCTATTTCGTTTTTATTGATAAAGTCGGCGAACTCTTCACTAGTTAACGCGTTTCCTTTATATTTTGTGAAAATATTTTTGGATGCTATCTTTAAGTCTGGAGCTAATTCAGCCCCGCGCGTACCCGTTTTAAAAGTCCTTGTGCCGGCCGATAAATTTTCATGCCTTATATAAACGATATGCATATCATTATCAACCGCCCAATCTATGGCTTTATTTATATTGCCAACTATTTCCTTGTAATTCTTTGTTATATCATTCTGAATGTCTATTATAACTAATGCCTTTTTCATTTTTCCTGTTTTTTTAAAATTAGAGTAAAGGTATGATATTTCGTTGACAACAGCATGATTGAATGCATTACACTTGAAGTTTCCGTTTGATAATTGTATTTTTTGTAGTTATGGAATACCGGTAGAATATCCCGATCTGACATTAGTAAATGCAACTTTAAAGCTCAAAGGCTTTAAAGTAAGCCGCAACCGTGTGCCTAAAGTGCCCTACAGCATTCTGCCGACGGAATTACTTTAGTATAGGTGAGAGGAAAGTAAAGTTGCATATAAATTTCCAACTCATATATCAGAAATAAACCGTATGTTTGTGGAAGGAGATTTTAATAACCCCAATAAAAAACTATGGAAACTATGAAAAAGAATGATGTCTATGAAAGTGAAATGTTCTTATCGGACGAAAGTAACTATTCTTTTGATGAAACGGTATTGATGCTGTCCGACCGGATACTGGCTGCCGGCTGGAAAATATCGGCTATTCATGATTTGCAGGCTACTTTAATGAAAAATGGTAAAGATGTATTGCCTGTGAAAATTTTTGAATTGTGTAATCCCCTTTATTCGGGTGAGTTGCTGGAGGAGGATGCGCTACGGGTGTATTCGCCGATGGTGCCGTGCCGCATCTCTGTCTATGAGGTGAAAGGTGGTAAAGTATTTATTTCACGCATGAATTCGGCGGCCATGGCTTCGGGTATCGGAGGAAAGGTGGAGGAGGTTATGTCGAAGGCATTCCGGGAAATGGAAGCTGTCGTGAGGTTACTTAAACAATGAAAAAGGGGGCAATAAACAGAAGGGAAGTATATAAAAAGTCCCGGTGGGAAAGGATATTTCTCCGGGACTTTATATGAATGATAGGGTTAGTTGAGCAAAGCCTTGTTATCTTCCTCCGTGATGGCCTTTGCCTCCTTTCCCCTGATTTTTACCGGGGGTGCCAGGTTTACCGGCGTTGGGGCAGGCGGTGCATTGTCCGCATGCTCCGTGTTTGGTGCCGTTGGGACAAGCAGTGCTGTTGGCACAGGTGCCGGGTTTACCGGCGTTGGGGCAGGTGGTGTAGTTTTTGCAGGTTCCGGGGGTGCCGTTCAGACAGGCGGTGCATTGTCCGCATGCTCCGTGTTTGGTGCCGTTGGGACAGGCAGTGCAGTTGGCACAGGTTCCGGGTTTGCCGGCGTTGGGGCAAGCGGTATAGTTTTCACAAGTTCCGGGAGTGCCGTTGAGGCATACGGTGCATTGTCCGCAGTTGCCGGGGATGTTGCCGTAGGGGCAGGTGTCGTTCGGCGTTAAGGAGGATAAACCTTTGCCGGATTTATGGTGCATGCCGAGCGATGTGGTATCTGAATCGGGGTTAGTAATGTCACTGTCGTCGCTGCATGCAAACAGTGTGATAGCGAAGGCGATAAAAGCGATTGCAAGGAGCTTTGTCTGAATGGATTGTTTCATATTTTCTTTTTTATAAATGTTATACTTTGCTTGTGGCAAAGATAGGCGGTCGGGTACAAATTGCGGTGGAATTCACTTTCCATTTCGGACAGTTCACATGCCACTTTAGTCAGTTCATGCTTTTCCCGTTGTCGGGCAGTTGGGTTAGTGATAGATTTGCATACGTTTTACCAGAAAAATATTAACCAGAAGATATGTTCAGAGCGATTGTTCACTTTTCCATCCGGAAGAAGCTTTTTGTGGGGCTTGCTACTTTGTTGTTGCTGGCAGGGGGTATTTATGCGATGATAACCTTGCCGGTGGATGCCGTACCGGACATAACCAACAACCAGGTGCAGATTGTTACCGTTTCGCCTACGCTGGCGCCGCAGGAGGTGGAGCAGCTTATTACTTTTCCTATCGAGATTGCGATGAGCAATATAATGAACGTGATTGAGATTCGTTCGGTGTCGCGTTTTGGGTTGTCGCTGGTGACGGTGGTGTTCAAGGAAAGTGTGCCTACGCTCGATGCCAGGCAGCTTATCAATGAGCAGATTCAATCGGTTGCCGAAGAGATACCGCCGGGGCTGGGAACGCCTGAACTGATGCCTATTACTACGGGGCTGGGCGAGATTTACCAGTATGTGCTTCAGGTGGCGCCGGGCTATGAGCATAAATATGACGCGATGGAGCTGCGCACGATTCAGGACTGGATTGTCAAGAGGCAGCTCAGCGGTATTCCCGGAATTGTGGAAATCAACAGTTTTGGCGGTTATCTGAAACAATATGAAGTGGCTGTAGACCCCGATGCTCTTTATTCACTGAATATAACTATCGGCGAGGTGTATGAGGCATTGAACCGGAACAACCAGAACACCGGGGGCAGTTACATCGAGAAGGTTAACAAAGCCTATTATATCCGTTCGGAAGGGATGATAACCAGTTTGTCGGATATCGAACAGGTGGTCATCACGAACCGTGGCGGCATACCGATACATATCAACGACGTGGGAACGGTGCGTTTCGGAGCGCCGAAGCGTTTCGGGGCGATGACCAAAGACGGCGAAGGCGAATGCGTGGGCGGTATTGCGATGATGCTGAAAGGAGCCAATGCCAACATAGTGACCAAAGAGCTGGAAGCGCGTGTGGAACGTGTACAGAAGATGCTGCCGGAAGGAGTAACGGTGGAGCCTTACCTGAACCGTTCGGCACTGGTGAACCGGAATATATCGACCGTTGTGCGCAACCTGGTGGAAGGGGCGTTAATCGTGTTCATCGTGCTGATGATATTCCTCGGTAACCTGCGCGCGGGGCTGATTGTGGCATCGGTTATTCCTTTGTCGATGCTTTTCGGGTTTATTATGATGCGCCTGTTCGGGGTGTCGGCCAACCTGATGAGCCTGGGAGCCATTGACTTCGGTATCGTGGTGGACGGTTCGATAGTGATTGTCGAGGGAATACTGGCGCATATCTATACCAAACGGCTTGCCGGGCGCACGCTTACGCAGGAGGAACTCGACAGGGAAGTGGAAGAAGGAGCGGCGAAAGTGGTGCGCAGCGCGACGTTTGCCGTACTAATCATCCTGCTGGTGTTTTTCCCCATCCTTACGCTTACGGGCATCGAAGGGAAATATTTCACCCCGATGGCAAAAACGCTGGTGTTCTGTATAATCGGGGCTTTAGTGCTTTCGTTGACGTATGTGCCGATGATGTCGTCGCTATTCCTGAAAAAGTCGGTATCCACCAAACCTACTTTTGCCGACCGCTTCTTTACCGGTTTGAACAGGATATATCAAAAGAGCCTCCGCTTTTGTATGCATCACATGGGTATTACGATTGCCACCTCGTTTGCGCTGCTGGCGGCTTCATTGCTGCTCTTTACGCGTCTCGGGGCTGAGTTTATACCGACGATGGACGAAGGGGATTTTGCCATGCAGATGACCTTGCCTGCCGGAAGTTCGCTGAGCGAAAGTATCCGTATAGCAGGCGAAGCTGAAAAGACGTTGTTGGATAATTTCCCGGAAATAAAACATGTCGTATCCAAAATAGGAACAGCCGAAGTGCCTACCGACCCCATGGCGGTGGAAGACGCGGATATCATGATAGTGATGAAGCCTTTCAAGGAATGGACATCGGCCGGAAGCCGTGCGGAAATGGTGGAGAAGATGAAGAAGTCGCTCGAAAAGGTTACGGGGGCCGAATTCAATTTCAGCCAGCCCATTCAACTCCGCTTTAACGAACTGATGACCGGAGCAAAAGCGGATATAGCCATCAAACTGTATGGCGAAGATATGGCGGAACTCTATGCCAAAGCGCGTGAAGCTGCAAAGTATGTACGCGAAATACCGGGTGCCGACGATGTGCTGGTGGAACAGGCGATGGGACTGCCGCAACTGGTGGTAAAGTACGACCGTTTCAAGATAGCCCGTTACGGCATGAATATAGAAGAACTCAACACCATAGTCCGAACGGCCTATGCAGGGGAAGCGGCAGGTGTGGTTTTCGAAAACGAAAGGCGTTTCGACCTTGTCGTGCGACTCGACAACGATAAGGTAAAGGAACTGAACCTCGATAAGCTTTTTGTACGTACGCCCGAAGGCATACAGATACCCATGAGCGAAGTGGCAAGCATTGAACTGGTGAGCGGCCCGTTGCAGATTAACCGGGATGCTACCAAGCGGCGTATCGTTATCGGGGTAAATGTGCGCGATGCCGACATACAACAGGTGGTTTCGGATATACAGGCTTCGCTGGACAAAAATATACAGCTGCCGCCCGGTTACTATTTCGAATACGGCGGGCAGTTTGAGAACCTGCAAAACGCTATCAGCACCCTATTAATCGTTATTCCTGTGGCATTACTGCTTATCCTGTTACTATTGTTCTTCGCTTTCAAGAGCCTTACGTATACACTGGTGGTCTTCTCGACCGTTCCCCTGTCGCTTATCGGCGGCATACTGGCCCTGTGGCTGCGCGGACTGCCGTTCAGCATTTCGGCAGGTGTCGGTTTCATTGCCCTTTTCGGGGTGGCCGTACTGAATGGTATCCTGATGATTAACCACTTCAACGACCTGCGTAAACAAAACAAATATCGTATGACAACCAACCGCATCATCAATAAAGGCACTCCGCATCTGCTTCGCCCCGTCTTCCTGACCGGGTTGGTAGCCTCTCTGGGATTCGTGCCGATGGCAATCGCCACTTCTGCCGGAGCCGAAGTACAACGTCCGCTGGCGACGGTTGTGATTGGCGGATTACTGGTTTCCACCGTATTAACCCTGCTGATTATCCCTATCTTCTACCGCATCGTCAATATGACACGCGTATGGCGGTTAAGGCGAAAAGAAACGCGGCGTTACGTAACGACGGCTATCCTGCTCACACTGCTGCTACTTCCGGCGGGAATATCCGCACAGGAGACAATAGGCGTATTCTCAGAGACCAGCCCCGTAACCCTTTCACTGGAAGAGGCCATAAACCTCGCCTACAGCAATCATCCGCGACTGAAAACAGCGACCGCCACTATCGACCAGGCACGTGCCCGCAAAGGCGAATCGTGGGAAGTAGCCCCGACGTCGTTCAATTATTCATGGGGGCAACTCAACGGCGAAACACGTAAGGACAACGAGTTTGAAGTATCGCAATCGCTCGGTTCACTCTTAACCCCGTTCTATAAGAACACGTTGGTGAACAGGCAGGTGGCCACAGGCGAACACTACAGGGAAATGGTGAAGAAAGAAATTGCCGCAGAAGTCAAGCGCGCGTGGGCATACTACCAGTATGCGGTGAATACCCGTTCGCTATACCGCGAACAGAACGAGTGGGCGACACGCCTGCAACAGGCAGGACAATTGCGCTACGAACAAGGTGATATCACTTTGCTGGAACGCAACATGGCAGCGACGCTAGCCGCCGAAATCAGGGCAAAACTGATACAGGCCGAAGAAGAGGTGCAACTGGCGGAAAGGCGTTTTACGTGGACCATGTATGCCGACCACCTTTCGGTGCCGCAGGACAGTACGCTGACGCTTCTACCCGTTGACCCCGGCGAACCTTCCCGTTTATCCCTTTCCCGTAGCCACCTGGATTATTTCCAAAGCATGGCAGACGAGAAAAAGGCCATGCTGGGCGTCGAACGCAGCCGCTTCTTCCCCGAAATATCCGTAGGCTATGTACGCCAGAAAATTGCTCCCATTAGCGGACTCAATTCGTGGATGGTAGGCGTTTCTTTCCCTTTGTTATTCTTTCCGCAGGGAAGCCGGGTGAAACAGGAGAAGATTGAAAGCCGTATCGCCAGTATTGAAGCTGAAGACAACACGCGGCAGCTTTCCAACCGGGTAAACGAATTGTACGTATCACTGCGCCAGCAGAATGAAAGTATCCGCTACTACACCACGGGCGCTCTTCCCGAAGCTGACGCCCTGTTGAAAAGCGCGACCATCCAGTTCAGGGAGAGCGAAACCGATATCACGCAGTTTGTACAGAGCCTCAATGCCGCACGTGAGATAAAGCGCGGATATATCGAAGCCGTTTATCAATACAATATCTCGGCACTCGAACTTGAACTATATACGAATCAATAAACAGGAACAATAAAATAATCAGAATATGAAGAAGTTAATCATACCCGTAATAACCTTCCTGTGCGTGGCATGCGGAGGAGGTGAAAAAACAACGGAACCGGAAACGGCACAGGAGGCAGACGTGCGGATAACCGCATCTGCCGACGAAGCGGACACAAGCGATGAAGGGTCAGCCGACGCCGTGACATCGGCAACTGCCGTATCCAACCATACTTCCTTTAACGGTGTAATGGTTGTACCGCCCCAGCGGCATGCCACCGTAACGCTCACCATCGGGGGAACGGTACACAGCACTTCACTGCTGCCGGGAATGTACGTAAGGAAAGGAGCCGTTATCGCTACACTGGAAAACCCCGATTTTATCAACCTGCAACAGAGTTACCTCGAAGCACACGCGCAAACCGAGTACCTCGAAACAGAATACAAACGCCAGCAACGCCTCAGCGAACAGGAGGCAGCCTCGCAGAAAAGATTCCAGGAGAGCAAAGCAGAGTATCTTTCGATGAAAAGCAAACTCGAAGCGGCATCGGCACAGCTTACCATACTGGGGCTTGTACCCGGCGACCTGCTCGCCAACGGCATCCGTCCCTACCTCGAAGTGAAAAGCCCGTTGAACGGATACATCACCGGACTGAATATCAACCTCGGTAAATACGTCAACCCCGGTGAACCCCTTTGCGAAGTCATCGACAAAGGCGAAACCCTCATCAACCTCACCGCTTATGAGAAAGACCTCGACAGCCTCGCAGTGGGAGACGCCGTAGAGTTCCGCGTGAACGGCATGCCGGCAGAAAGCTTCCGCGCCGAGATTATTTCCGTAGGACAGTCGGTCGACAAAGTAAACCGTTCGCTCGATGTCTATGCCCGCGTCAAAGACTCCAATCCGCAGTTCCGCCCCGGCATGTATGTATCGGCACAAATCAGGTAAAAAGATTTTTTCAGAGAAAAATGTATAGAAGGGCTCCAATTTTATTTATGTTTGCCGGATGAACATCACCAACAAATACAACTTCATCATCGTAGGCATCTCACTGGTAGTGGCCGTACTTATTCATTTCCCTGAGATACTGTCACTCTTCGGCACAGTCGGCGAAATGGAAACGGAACTATTCCCCGGCATACAAGCCTTTGATGTCGTTACCGAAGTGGTATTTACCTTTTTATCCCTGATTATTCTTTTTACGGTAAACTATTTCCTGCTCGGGATGAACCGCCCGTCGCCCCACATGGGATGGCAGAAGCTCATTATTTCTTTCTTCATCACATGGATTCTCAGCCATCTGTTTGGCAAAGGATTCGTATTCATACACCATAAACTCGACTTCCCGGCAATCCATTCCACGGTACACTTCTTCCTGCATCCGGTGCGCGACTTTATCATTGCCGCCATCGTTTCCAGCACATGCTATATCATCTACCTCATCCGTAAAAGCCAGCAGGTACAAGTGGAAAACGAACAACTGAAACTGGAAAACCTGCTCAACCAATATGAAGCGCTCAAACACCAGTTGAATCCACACATGCTCTTTAATTCACTCAATACCCTTCGCTCGCTCATCAGGGAAACCCCCGACAAGGCACAGGACTACCTGCAGGAACTGTCGCGCGTGTTGCGCTATACCCTTCAGGAAAACGAAAACCAGACAGTGACCCTGCGTGAAGAAATGGAATTTGTCAACTCCTACCTCTTTCTGATGAAAATGCGTTACGAAGACAACCTATCTTTCCAAACCGATATTAATATCGGAACGGAAAACCTGCAATTACCCCCTATGGCCGTCCAGATGCTCATTGAAAACGCAGTCAAACACAATGAAATCAGCAACCGGCATCCACTCACCGTCTCCATAAAAGCGCATGACAATACCCTCAACGTGAGCAATCCCCTGCACCCCAAACGCACCTCCAGCAGAGGAACGGGTATCGGGTTGGAAAACCTCGCCAAGCGCTATAACCTCCTCTTCAAACGAGAGATAGAAATAAAAGAAGAAAACGGAATGTTCAGCGTAACCATTCCGCTTATTAACAGGACACAAAAAGAACAGCCCGATGAAAGCCCTCATAATTGAAGATGAAAAAGCAGCCGTTCGCAACCTCAACGTGCTGATAGCCGAAGTAGCCCCTGAAATAGAAGTTATATCCGTGCTCGACAGCATCCAGGACAGTATCGAATGGTTCCGCAACAACCCCATGCCCGGACTCGTATTCCTCGATATACACCTGGCAGACGGTTCGGCATTCGAAATATTCGAACATGCCGACATCCGTTGCCCCGTCATATTCACCACCGCTTACGACGAATACGCCCTCCGCGCATTCAAAGTCAACAGCGTCGACTACCTGCTCAAACCCATCGACCGCAACGATATCCAAAAGGCACTTGCCAAGCTCCATAAGCTCCGCGAAACAGGCCACCCGGCGCCAACACCTTCGGGCAACGACTACCGTGCCATCATCAAAGCCTTCAAACAGGAACAAACCTACCAGACCCACTTCCTCATCCCCTCAAAAGGAACTAAACTATTACCCTTATCCGTCGATTCCATCCTCTTCTTTTATATCCACGAAGGCAACGTAAAAGCCCGCCTCGCAAACGGCAACGAACAACTCTTCCCCCAAACCCTCGACGAACTAAGCGAATGCCTCGACCCCGCCCGCTTCTTCCGCGCCAACCGCCAATACCTCATCTCCCGCAAATCAATCCGCGACATCGAACTCTGGTTCCACGGCCGCCTCGCCGTCAACCTCACCGTCCCCGTCACCGACCGCATCCTCATAAGCAAAGCCCGCGTACCGGAATTTAAGGAGTGGGTGAGTTATTCGGGGTAGTAAGTAAAAAGTCATCATAGATAAATTGATGGCTCAGAAAGGAAATAAAAGATAGGTCCGGTACCCTCCAATAACCCCGGGTTAATTCGGAGCAAAAGATGCACTGAACATTGATTTTATATTTTATGTTATCTATAGACAGATCAGACATACGAAAATTCGGTTCAATTAATATTTAAGACAAAGATAATATGAAGACTATTAGTGCATTTCTACTTGTCGTATTAGTAAGTACACATTTAATCCTTCGGCCGGTGCCTGTACGCGCGTAGTGTACAAAGGGCCGGATAAGACTGTAATAACCGCAAGATCAATGGACTGGAGGAGTGAGATTGACCCTAATATATGGATTTTTCCAAGAGGTATGGAGCGTAGTGGCGAGGTTGGGCCGCAATCGGCAAAATGGACATCGAAGTATGGGAGTATCATTGTAAGTGCGTGGGATATTGCTACTACCGACGGGATGAATGAGAAAGGGCTGGTGGCAAATCTTCTTTGGCTGGGTGAGTCGGAGTATCCGAAGTTCGACCCGAACGGTTCGAAAGAAGGAATAGCTATTTCGCTATGGGCGCAGTATGTGCTGGATAATTTCGCAACAGTGGAAGAGGTAGTAAATCAGCTGAAAGATGAACCTATGGTTGTGGTTAGTGACTATATTCCGGGTACAGAGAGGTTTACTACTGTGCATTTGTCCATATCGGACGCACAGGGTGATAATGCCGTATTCGAATATATTGGCGGAAAGCTGGTGGTTCATCACGACCCTTCTTATGTAGTTATGACGAACTCACCGGTTTTCGAAAAGCAATTGGCACTTGACGAATATTGGAAAAGTATTCTGGGAACGGTTATGCTTCCGGGAACCAATAGGGCGGCAGACCGCTTTGTACGTGCTTCTTATTATATACAGGCTATTCCCCAGACAAGCGATATCCGCACGTCGGTTGCCAGTGTGTTCAGTGTAATCCGGAATTGTTCCGTTCCTTTTGGTATCTCTTCCGAAACGGAGCCGAATATTTCTTCTACTCGCTGGCGTTCGGTATCAGACCAGAAAAATTTAGTCTATTTCTTCGAAACAGTACTGACTCCGAATACTTTTTGGGTGGATATGAAAGGTTTCGACCTGAGCGAAAAGGGCAAAGTGATGAAACTCGACCTGAGTAATTTCGTCACATACAGCGGCAGGTCGAACGATTCGTTCAAACCTGTCGCTGCGTTTCGGTTCCTGGGATTATAATCAAATGTATATTCCGTCCTCGTTATTCTCTGACACACCGGATAGAAACAGCCTGGCTTTTGCGGACGGCGGACTGATAGGCCGAGCCGTTTTCGAGGGTGAGTACCTATTTGCGGATTTCCATTATCTTTGTATATTACCTTTATAAATTAAACGATAGTGGAAGATTCAATAACGTATCCTGGGATAACGCCATCTTTGCATTTATCAATGATACTATTTGTAATAATTCTGGTAGTATCAATATCCTTTGCGGGAACCCGAATCAAGCGTGCCGGACATCTGAAACAATTTTCACAAGGATTCGGTATTTCCTTATTTGGTATTTGGGTTATCTACAATATATATAATTTCTTACCTGCCAATTTTCGGGTCGATGTAAGCCTGCCTCTCCACGTGTGCGATGTTCTTGCTATTATCGCATTCTTTTCCCTGATCAAACCAACCGGAAAGACAAGTGCACTGTTGTATTTCTGCGGATTGATTTTGACCGGACAGGCACTCATATCGCCTACCGGGAACCAGGATCCAATGACTTTTCGCTTCTGGCTGTTTTGGTTTCTTCACGGAGGAATAATCGCAGCAGCTATATACGATCTTGTAGTACGAAAATACCGCCCTGTTTTCAAGGATTTTCTATTCGTTATAGTTTGTAATTTACTCTATGTTGCCCTTATTTTGCCTCTGGATATTCTATTTGCATGGAACTATGGTTTTATTGGGAACGTTAAACCAGACACGCCTACCATTATTGATGCCCTGGGACCCTGGCCTCAAAGAGTGTTATGGATGGTTGGACTTGTTGTTATTGTGCAATTTGTTATGTATTTACCATGGGGATGGAGTAGGCGGAAATGAGATCACTTTTATTTATTTGTTTCCTACGTTGTAGTTATTCTCCTTAAATATTTAAAATCTCATTACTTTTGCGAGGACCCATAAGCATGAAACAAGGTCCGTTCTTATGAATAGCCATTGTAAAATGGCATTAGCATACATATCATTTATAGTATGAAAAGTAAAAACAAACTTAGTATATGAGAATCACAGTTTTGGCAGATAATAATACCTATATCGACCGTTATTATCTGGGAGAGCCTGCATTATCGTTTTATATAGAGGATGAAGATGTAAACATACTATTTGATACCGGATATTCGGATGTATTTATAAGGAATGCGCAATCTCTGGGACTAGATTTGTCGAAGATAACAAAAATTGTCCTTTCTCATGGACATAATGACCATACCAGAGGACTGGTTTATTTTAAGAATCAATTTCTTTGTCATAACATACAGCTAATAGCTCATCCGGATGCATTTAAGGAAAGATACGAGAATGAAAAAAAGATTGGAAGCCCTTTATCATTAATGGAAATTGAATCAGCCTTTAAATTAATCTTATCCAAAGAACCTGTTTCAATAAGTGAAAATCTCACCTTTTTAGGAGAAATTCCTTCAAACATTGAAAAGAGGAAATCAATAGGATTATTTAAAAATGGTTTTCCAGATTATGTAATGGATGATACAGCACTGGCATACAACACTGGAGACGGTCTGTTTATTATTACAGGATGTTCGCATAGTGGAATCTGCAACATAATTGAACATACAAAATACGTATGTAATGAAAAAAAGGTTATAGGTGTTATTGGCGGTTTTCATTTGTTTGATATATCTACACAGCTTACAAATACGATTAATTATTTCCGGGAAAACCAGATTGAGAAATTATATCCTTGTCATTGTGTCTCTTTTAATGCAAAAGCAGAAATACATAAATTTATTACTATCAATGAAGTGGGAGTAGGATTAAAAATAGACATCTAACCACTCTTTGTAATTCGAATACAAATCCTGTAAGACTGTACAGTATATTTATTATTTTTACACTCGGAAAATAATAGCAATAAAAATGTTGGCAGTTGCTGAATTAGCGTAGATAAGCTACGCTGCTATTATTAAAAAATGGAGGTATTTTATTATGGCACTTAATCTTGTGGGATGGAACGTTGTCCTCGATTCCGGTAATGCGGACGAACTGTCTGCGTTCTACGAAAAACTACTTGGCTGGACGAGGTTCAGCGGCGAAGAATTTACAGTTTTAGCGAATATAAACCTGAAAGGCTTTCCAACCTGGATTACCTTTCAGCAAGTAGACAATTATGTACCACCTGTTTGGCCGGCAACAACCGGCGAACAACAGCAGATGGAACATTTAGACTTCCATGTGGAGAATGTGGAAGAAGCAGTAGAATATGCTCTGTCCTGTGGCGCAACAATGTCTGAAATCCAATATGATGAACGTTGGCGGGTGATGATCGACCCTGCAGGACATCCGTTCTGCCTGTTACCGCCTCCACCCTGGATGCAAGAAGTTTAAAATCACAAGAAGAAACAACCAATATAAATAAAGCGGAGAATATAGATTCTATTCTCCGCTTTTATTATCCTTATTGCACGAGAGCATTTTTTCAGGAATACTGCTTATTTTCTTCAATTAGTTCTTCACTCCATTGTTCCGGAGCCAGAGGAGAATAGAGTTCTATCAAGTTATCTTCGGGATCGCGTAGATGTACCGTCCGCATTCCCCAATCAGGCATATCGGTAGGTTCATTGATGAATTTCACACCCTTTGCTTTCAAAGCAGAATAAGCCTCGTCAACGTTATCCACACTGAACACCACCATTGATTTTTCACGGAATCCCACAGGTAATTCCTTATCCGTATTCCCTACCGCCGGAGCCATCCAGTCAGAAACGAAAATAGCAAACCCTTCTATACCGTCTGCAACCTTAAAACTGGCATACCCACTATTCTCATCACCCCAGGCCGGTTCCAGACCAAGTTGTTCAGCATAAAACTTAAAACATGTAGCGAAATCTTTAACTAATAATCTTGCGTTGCTAAATTTCATTGTTGTTGAATTTTTATAGTTATATGAATGTTTCTTATTAATGATTCATTGTTCAAAAATAGTATTTTCCATCCATAAGACCGCCATATCGAGTCATTATATACCATGTAAACACTTCGTAGACGTTTCCTATCGTTGTTGTTTACTTTATGTAGCTATTAACCAAATCTATTTATCTTATTTATTCCCTTCATTTGCATACGAGACATAACATTCAAGAATGTGGAAAAATTCAAACAAGTTTTAGGAATAGTAATTTTAATGATTAGTGTTATCTGCCTGTTATCCTGCAATCCAACATAGGAACGGGTTATCATACCGAATACTGATTGCTCCATCGAAATTCCAAAGGGATATAAATTGATACCGGATTAACCTCACTGGACATCCGTTCTATTTATCACTACAGTCACCTTCGATGAAAGGAGTTTGAAAAGTGAGAAGATTACAAAATACTCTCATTCAAGTGCGGTGATAGAGAAAAATCAAAATATAAAGAGTGTTTTAATAAAGTAATTCGGGGCTTATTATTGTATCTTTACATTCAATTTACAACTCCATTATGATAAAAGCAATTTTCTTTGATATTGATGGAACTCTATTGAGTTTTAAAACACATACCGTACCCCAATCCACTATAGATGCCATACATGCAGTAAAACAAAAAGGGATAAAAGTTATCCTTGCAACAGGCCGCTTGTTGAAACAGATCACAAATCTGGAAAGTATCGAGTTTGATGGCTTTATTACAGCTAATGGCTCATACTGTGTAACTATCAAAGGAGAAGTCATTGGGAAAAGATTTTTCTCCCGCTCAGAACTGGAATCATTACTTTCCTATCAGGAAAATGTTATGCAGTTCCCTTTTGCATTTATGGTACAGGAAGGCTCATTTGTAAACTACGTAGACGACACGGTGCAACTAATTTCCGACCTGGTAAAAGTTCCTGTTCCGCCCGTCAAAGACCTCCGCACAATGGAAGATGAAGAGGTATTACAGATAAACCTGTATGTGGATAACCCAACGGAAAAGAAAATCATGCAGGAAGCACTGGGCAGTTGCGAATCCAGCCGCTGGCATCCCACCTTTGCCGATGTAAATGTAAAAGGAACGAATAAAAAAATCGGTATCGATGAGTTTTTAAACTACTATCATATCGAAAAATCCGAAACAATGGCATTCGGTGATGGCGGAAACGATATTGAAATGCTGAAACACGTAGGCATCGGTGTAGCCATGGGTAATGCCGGAGAGAATGTAAAAGCCGCAGCCGACTATGTTACCGATAGTGTAGACGAAAACGGCGTGGCGAATGCTCTACGCCATTTTGGGCTGATTTAAAAGTTTATGATATGTATATATTTGTTTATTACTGATTGTTTGCCACAGGTATGGCAAGATTTACTTGTATGGGTATGAATAATATAATTGGAAGCTAATTAGCATTTTTTTAGAAAATTCATTTTAGTTGTTTACCGTCCGAAAAAGCATTCCCTATTTTTTCTCCTATTTTCAGATATTCGTTGTTAAACGGATCGAAAATAATCGGAACTACTTTTGATGCATCAACCTTACCGTTTTCGTCAATTACCCGTTCATCAACACTAACATTTACAATTTCTCCCCGGAGAATGGAGGTTTTAGGATTGTAGTCTATTAACCTGCATTCCAGTGCAACGGATAATTCCTCAATAAGGGGAGCATCTACGAACTCTGATTGGACAACATGAAATCCGGCTTTGGCAAATTTATCTGTTACCTTATTGCCTGACACAATACCTACGTAATCACAAGAGACCACCTGTCCGGCTTCCGCCATGCTCACTGTAAACGCCTTACGTTTCAGAATATTCTGAATCGTCTTTTTTCTCGGACCAATACAAAGGCTGATTTCTTTCATTTCACTGATACCACCCCATGCTGCGTTCATAGCATTAGGAGTGCCGTCTTCACCGTAAGTTGCTATAATATAGACCGGTTGCGGATAAGTCAAGGGTTTTGCCCCTAGATTCTTTCTCATGATGTGTTATTATTAATTTTTCCTTGTGTATGGTTGAACTTGCTTCACTGTAAAATCATGACTTTCTACAAAAGTATTAATAATTCTTGGAACTCCTCATTTTTTGGCTATCCTATATAACCTTCCTTCATCAGTAACAGCATATAGTGCTCCGTCCGTGCCCTCGCCTACATCACGAAAACGTTGATTTTCATTTTCAAGCAATCGCTCCTCACCAATCACTTTATTGTTTTTTAATACAATACGGGCAATATGCTTACTGCTTAATCCTCCTATAAACAAGTTGTTTTGCCATTCAGGAATAAGGTTGGAACTATAGAAGACCATACCACTTGGAGAAAGAACCGGGTCCCAGTAATATATGGGTTGTTCTAATCCTTCTTTTTGTGTAATACCTTCGCCTATCTTCTCTCCGTTATATTCAATGCCGTAGGTTATAGTTGCCCATCCGTAGTTTCTGCCGGGTTTAATCAAATTGATCTCATCACCACCCCGAGGTCCCATTTCCGACAACCATAGCTCCTGAGTAACAGGGTGTATTGCCAACCCTTGGGCATTTCTATGCCCATAAGAGTAGATTTCTGGTAATGCGCCTGGGGTATTGGTAAAAGGATTTCCATCCACCGGTTGTCCGTTGGGTGTAATATGAATAACCTTACCATATCCATTGTCGAGCAGCTGGGCTTTGGGCCGGGTTGCAAGATCGGAACGTTCGCCCGTTGATAGGAACAGATTACCATTCTTATCGAAAACAATACGGCCTCCGAAGTGCATACTGTTATCATAATAAGGTATAGCCCTGTAAATCACCTGAAAATCTTCGATTTGTTTCTCATCAGCAGAAAGCTTTCCTTTACCTACGGCAGTGAGTGAACCTTGAGATGTTTTTTCTGCAAAAGCAAAATAAAGTATCCGGCTTGACTCAAAATCCGGTGCTGGAGCAACATCCAACAATCCACCCTGTTCCCGGTCATCTACTTCGGGAAATCCTGTAATAGGATTACTAACCTCACCGGTAGTAGTAGAAATGCGTAACGTTCCCGCTTTTTCTGTTATTGCCAGTCTACCGTCAGGGAGTGATGTTACAGCCCACGGGCTGGAAAGTCCATTTGTAAGGATCGTAACTTCATAAGGAGTCATTGTTTTTACGCTCCCAATCCGTGTTTGCCCTTCAAAAGCCGGTTTGTAATTCGTGTTGGGCTTTTCGGTTTCCACAGGAGGGCCGGTTTGGGGGCGCTCTTCTTCTGATGAGTTATCATCACAAAATGCAAATGCAGAGATAAAAAACAACGATAATAAACTTGCAGATACGATTCTAAAGTACTTCATAGTCGATATTTTAATGTTATAGCCAATTGGTTTTTACTATTTTTAGTGTAACAATATATTTTAAAGATTGGTTTAGCTAACATTAAAAGAAGATCTCTGATCTTATCGATCTGGAATCCCCGATCGGTTTTGAGGGTCGCACTGAGACTTACTTATCGTTAAGTAGATACAGTAAAGGGCATTCATGATTAATTCTATTTCAGATATTGTTTAAAGAAAGATTCCAGTTTATCGAAAGGTATAACATCCATACGGTCATATAAATCTACATGGACTGTGCTGGGGATAATCAGTAACTCTTTATTATCACCCTTCAGTTTCTTAAAAGCATCCTCACTAAAATAGCGTGAATGGGCTTTTTCACCGTGAATAAGGAGTACTGCATTACGAATTTCGTCACTGTATACAAGCTGAGGCATATTGAGGAATGAAAGAGAAGAGGTGATGTTCCAACCACTATTTGAGTTGAGTGAACGTTCGTGATACCCACGTTCCGTTTTGTAATAGCTATGGTAATCTTTGACAAACCATGGGGCATCATCAGGCAAGGGATCTACCACACCACCGCCCAATGCATACATGCCATTTTTTGCATCTGTTGTGCGTTGCGCATTAAGTTGCTGGCGAAGCTGGTAACGTGCGTCTGTATCCATAGAATCGAAATAACCGTTGGCATTCACACGGCTCATATCGTACATCGTGGAAGCGACGGTTGCCTTGATCCGTGTGTCCATGGCGGCAGCATTTATTGCGAGTCCTCCCCAGCCACAGATACCGATAATTCCGATACGTTCCGGATCTACGTCATCACGTATGGAAAGGTAATCTACAGCAGCGCTGAAATCTTCCGTGTTAATATCGGGAGAAGCTACATAACGGGGCTGACCCCCACTTTCTCCGGTATATGAGGGATCGAAGGCAATAGTCAGAAAACCACGTTCGGCCATTGTCTGTGCGTAGAGCCCTGACGACTGTTCTTTTACTGCGCCGAAAGGCCCGCTTACAACGATAGCCGGTAACTTTCCACGGTTATTTTTAGGTTTATACATATCGGCAGCAAGGGTGATGCCATAGCGGTTGCAAAAGGTCACTTTATAGTGATCGACCTTGTCACTTTTCGGGAACACTTTATCCCATTCGTTCGTTAATTCTAACTTATCCATCTTATTATCTTTTGTTTGATTATTATCGTTTGTCCGGTTTATTGCTTGAGCCGCGATTGCTCCTATAATGAGCAGAGCTATTAGATATATTTTTTTCATTCTGTTATAGATAATTTTTCTTAGATACTTGGAGTAATTGCTTTATTTACTTTGATTATCATTTACAGTAACAAAATTAATGCTAAAGCATTTTATAGGTTTCGCTATCAAGCTCATATATTTTTGTTGTGAGGTGCATTGTCTTTTTTTGTCAACAAAACATTGCTTTATTGATGATAATTATGGTAGGGATACTGGATGGTTATGAAGTGTTCATCATAATATATCAGAATTCATAAGAGTATATTCTAAAGGTTAACTAATTCGAAATTATACCATCAACTCTATGAATGCTTAAACAATACAAAGAAAGTTCATGTTTCATTTTAGAGTTCAATGACCAAAATATTAACAATTAAATGAACATCCTATGAGTATATTTGATGGTTTAAAAGCAGCCCCCGGTTATCAGGAAGACGAACACCTGAGTGTTGGTACAAAAAAGTATCTGAAAGTATTAAATTCGAGTGATACACCCGTAGAATCACTTCCCCCCGCTGAAGCACGGAAAGTGCTGGAAGGAGCTCAATCTTCTGTAAATGTTGATTTATCAGGTATTGAAGAATCGTATAAAACGATTGAACAGGATGGCCTGTCTGTAAAACTGGTAATAATTCGTCCGGAGGGGGTAGAGAAAAAACTTCCTGTATTCATGTTCTTGCATGGAGGAGGATGGGTGTTAGGCGATTATCCGACACATAAACGCCTGGTTAGAGATATCGTAGTAGAATCACAGATGGCTTGTGTTTTTGTTGAGTACACCCGTTCGCCGGAAGTCAAATTCCCAATAGCGTTGTATGAATGTTATACAGCCACAAAATGGGTCGCCGCAAACGGAGATCAGATAAATGTGGATGGTACATGCCTGGCCGTAATTGGTAACAGTGCCGGTGGTAATATGACCATTGGAACATCTCTGTTGGCAAAAGAAAAGGGAATTCCTGAAATTAAATGTCAAATACTTCTGTGGCCTTACTCGGATGCTGATACCGACTTCAAATCATATAAAAAATACGGTAAAGAACGTTTTCTTACCACCACTTTGATGGAATGGATGCGTGATAACTATCTGAATGAAGAATCAGAGTGGGATAACTATTACGTATCACCTATGCGTGCTACAAAAGAACAACTGCAGGGCCTTCCCCCGACACTTATAGAAATAGCTGAAAATGATATATTAAGAGATGGTGGAGAGACATTGGGCCGTCATCTTGATGAAGCCGGAGTATTTGTAACCACCATTAGATTCAATGGTGTTATACATGACTGGGGATTGTTAAATGGATTTGCAGAATTATCCCCTGTTAAGAGTCTTGTAACATTTACCGCTGCCATGCTGAAGAAGTATTTGAAATAATGAACATATTTTTGTGTCACGCGCGTGGCACACTTGTGCCAACAGCATGGCACAAGCGTGCCATGCTGTTGGCACAACAATGTCAAGCCTGTGTCACTGGTATCACCTGATAGAGGCAAAACAGTTCATTACCAATCATAAGATTCTATATATGTATCGAATTCCTGTGGAAGAGATACACCGCAGTTACTAAGTATGTTGAAAAGTTGTTTCTGTTCGGCAGGAGAAAGCAAACGCTCTCCTTTCCGGATACGGTAATAAGTTCTACGGCCGAAGTTTTTTATCAGATGAGATGTGACAGTTTGCATCTGTCTGTGAGGAAGGTTTTCTAACATACGAATGAAACCTTTGGCTAAAAGCACTTTAACAGCCGGTCGGAAATGCGGACAAGCCCCGTCGATTGTGTCCAGAAACTTAGGACTGATGATAACCCAATGTTGAATATCTACAGGTGCTATTTGTTCTACGAGTTGCCTCAAACAGGTTCCGGCTTGGGTACATTCCCTATTCAAACACATTGGATAGTGATAGGGAACCTGCAAAAAATTGATTTTTTCTTCCATAATAATAAAAGGTTTGATTCACAAATATAATAAAAGGCAGTCACAATCGAAAAAGTTTACTTTTAAAATTGCCAGAAATCTGTTTGCTTATCCGTATAAGTCTCTGATCTTTTTAAGTCCTCTGACGAGGTTTTCACGTTGTGTGGCGAGGTTGATACGTATGAATCCTTCGCCTGTCTCGCCGTACATAGTACCTTCGTTTATCCAAAGTTTTTCTTTTTTGAGGAGAGCATCAGCGATCTCTTTGGAGCTTTGTTGCAGTGCTGTGCAGTCTATCCATACCAAATAGGTAGCTTCGAGGGGAAGTACTTTAAGGTGCGGAAGGTATTGACGGAAGAAATCGAATAGTATCTGATAGTTGTCATACAGGTAGACTTTCAGTTCTTCCAGCCAGTCTTCGCCTTCGTTGTAGGCTGCGATAAGGGCTTCCACGGCAAAGGCGTTTATTTCGCATACTTCGTTTACATTGAGGGCTTTGTCGATCATCCGGCGCTTTTCTTCATCGGCAGCAATGATATTGGCTACTTGTATGCCTGCGAGGTTGAATGTCTTGCTTGGAGCTGTACATGTGACGGAGTTTTGCAGGAATTCGGGACTGATTGATGCAAAAGGAATATGAGTATGGCCATCATATACGAGATCACAATGGATCTCATCGGAGACGACAATGATATTGTTGCGCAGGCAAATTTCTCCGATTCGTGTAAGTTCTTCCCGTGTCCATACTCTACCGACAGGGTTATGAGGGTTGCACAGAAGCATGAGGGTTGCTTGGGGATGGGTTGCTTTTTGTTCGAGATCATCAAAGTCGATGCTGTAGGTACCTTCGCGATAGATCAATGGGTTGAAGATCATTTTGCATTCATCATTGCGGATACTTGAAAAGAAGCAGTTATAGACTGGAGTCTGGACGATTACTTTATCGCCGGGCCTAGTCAGTGCCTTAATGACGGCAGATAGTGCCGGAACTACACCGGTAGTGAAGAGTATCCAGTCTTTTTCTATTTTGAAATGGTGCTTTCTGCTAAACCAGTTTGTTATAGCTTCGAAGTATGTCTGTGGTACTTTAGTGTAGCCGAATATACCATGTGATACACGGCTTGCAAGGGCATTGATAATTGCGGGAGCTGTACGGAAATCCATATCGGCGACCCACATTGGTAAAATCTCGTCATCAGTTGCCGCATCCCATTTATAGGAATTGGTTCCGCGGCGGGGAATTATTTCATCGAAATTGTATTTCATTATTTATTTTTATGTAGAGACAGGGCTTGCCCTGTCTCATTAACAACATATTGTACATCGGGATAATAAAGAGACAGGGCAAGCTCAGTCTCTACAGGTCATTAAATAATACTCTCTTTAATAACTTTTGCCGGAACACCTGCTACGACAGTATTGTCTGGAACATCGGAGGTGACTACCGCACCTGCGCCTACGATAGCATTTTCACCTATGGTCACTCCGGGCAAAACAATTGCGCCGGCACCGAGCCATGCTTTGCTTTTGATCACGATCGGGCGGCCATAGACATTGGCTCGTAATTCGGGTTCCATAGCATGATTTTCAGTGATAAGATTAACATTAGGGCCAATTAGCGCACCGTCCTCAATTGTTATTCCTCCCCGGTCCATAAAGGAGCAGCCGAAGTTGACAAATACATTTTTACCCATACGGATAAACTGTCCGAAATCTGTATAGAAAGGAAGCTTGACAGTTGTCGAAGGATCAATTTCATATTTCATCAGTTCGCTAAGGATGACACGGACTTCCACGTCGTTATGATATGCAGAGTTTAGTTTTCCGGTGATTTCAAAGGCTCTTTCAATAGCTTCCGATATCAGGGGATAGTCAGGATCGTTTAGCATGATCAATTCCCCTTGTTTCATTCTTTCGAATATATTCATTGTTTATATATTTATGTTGTTATTATTTGATATCAGGAGGCAATACTGGCATTTTTATTGGCCTCGATCTTACAGTTCCCAAGATTTTTACAATTTTCGTCTATAATGACCTCTCCGATTTGATCGGCTATGATAAATCCGCCTGCCGGGTTCTTGATACTTACTATCGGACTGTTTACAACGGCTTCCAATGTGCTGTATTCGAAAGCGAGGTTGCAGTCTTCAGCCAGGGTACAGTTCTCCATAACGAGGTTGGTACAGTAGCAAAGGGGCTGTGTGCCGGATATCCTGCAGTTCACAAGACGTAGGTTTTTGGAATGCCAACCGAGATATTCGCCGTTGATCTCAGAATCGTATACGGTGACATTTTCGGTTTTCCAGAAAGCGTCTTTAGAGTCGAGGTGTGCATTGCGGATCACAACGTTTTTGGCATCCTGGAAGGAATAGTTACCTTGCAGGTAGAAACCATCAATGTCAATATTCACTCCATTCATAAAGATATAATCACCGTTGCGGGCATCTACTTTGCGAAGTTTTATGTCACGGCAGTTCCACATTGTTTCACCTGCATTGGTTAGTTTGACGTTTTCAAGGGAGAGGTTATCAATTTCGCGGAACATCTTAGGAGCTTCCACCCGGGTGTTGATCATACGGACATTTTGTGAATACCAGATGGCCGCACGGCTGTAGGCTGTAAACAGACAGTCTTCAATTACCGTGTTGTTATTGTGCCAGAAGGGATATTTACACATGAATTCGCTTTTCCACACTTCAACGTTGTTACATTCTTTCAGAGCTGATTCTCCGGGATAGAACTTTACATTTTCAAGGCGTATATTGTTTGTTGCAAATAGTGGACGTTCACCTTCGAAGAATTTGTTGTTGATATTTTTTTTCATCTTTATTTAATTTATAATTATTTTCTTTGTTACTCTTTCCTGATTTTTAGCACCTATCTCCAAAAGGTAAATACCCCGATTTATCCCGGCTGTTGAGATTGTATTGGTATTTGAATTTCCGGCGATTTTACCGGTCAATGAATACAGTGTAAGGCGATCTGTTTCGCCACCAACCTCAAGATAGCCGGTATGTAGGCGAACATCGAACAGTTTTTTATCAATCTCTATGCTCTCATTGCCGGTAGGATCACCTTCAAGTTCGAACGTAACTTGAACATTCCCTCTTCCTACGGCTTCACGAAGCCCGGATGTATTGTCTATGCGGCCTAGCTGTATATAACTATACGAAGTGGAACGCGTTGTATAAAATAATACAAGACAGTTGGACGACCATATCATCAGATCACCTTCATGAGTTGTTCCGGGATTGGATGCCACACCAGGAAGATTGTTAGACAAGTTATGATACTTTTCGTAACCACCCATTTCGGTCATATCGACGGTCATTGGAAGCAGGTTGACGAATGCGTCTACTGTTTCATTATCATTGAGTGTAGCAGTAAAAGTTGTGTTGCTGATAATGATCTTTAACTTTTTGTTATTCTGAGCATTTCCATTACTGGGGAGAGTTGTTATGATCATAATAAGAAATAAAATAAATCTCATGTTCTTTGAATTTTATATGTTTCCTACTTCTTGGGTGAGAAACCATATTGTCTTTTAAAAGCGGAATAGAAATGAGATAAATTTTTGAAACCAACATCTACATATACATCACTTACCTTTTTTCGTTCATCCTGCAACATATAGTAAGCCGCTTCCAGTCTTTTATTTATGATCCATCTTTGGGGTGTATCATTACTCACTTTAGCAAAGTCACGTTTGAATGTTGCCAGGCTACGGCCCGTATAGCTTGCAAAATCTTCCATAGACATATCATACATATAATTTTCATTCAGAAAATCAAGGATGTCGATCTTCCACGGTGAATTAAAGTCAAATAACGTTGAATAGAATTTAGAATCTGTATTCAGTAACGTAAACAATGCCTCCCGTAGTTTCAGCTGCATAAATTCATCCCTTGGTTTCACTTCCGGATTGAAATAAGGCTCCATTGAGCGGAACAGGCTTTCCAACTCAGGAGAAAGGGGTAGCTTCACTACTGTTTCCTCAAATTTCTCAGAAATGCCCGGAAGCGTATTTTTCTTGAGTTTCTGAAACTCTTCGCGTAGAAACTTACGCGTAAACATTAAGAATATCCCCTGGTAAGGTTCGCCATCTTTGGTTTGTTTGTTCATGATAACACGGTTATCCCGCTTGATAAAAGCACATTCGCCTTTGCCGATCACTGTTTTACGCCCTCTTTCCTCAATCACCATTTCCCCTGAATAAATGTATGTCAGGGAATGATTAGGCGTCATGTGTGTACAACTTATATCCGAATCAAACAGATACGTATAAAAGATATCCGCATAATTAAACTTCAATGATTCTTTGTGTTTTAGTTCCATATTTCTTTTAATAAATTCAACACCTGTATTTACATTACAAAGAAAGTAAATGTAAAGAAAAAGTTTTTTGTTTTCCGGCTCAAATGTTTTTGTTTACAAGTTCAAATATAGGTGTGATAACCTGATTTTGCATCGGCAAACAATATAAATAGTAAAAACAATAGAAACAAAGACGAGTTTCAATATATTTGTTCCTCACACGTTCTTTTAGGAGCGGAATAATAGCTTACAAGTAAAAAAAGTCAGTAAATGGAATATCGTAAAATTGGAAATACAGGCATGTCTGCCAGTATTATTGGATTGGGAGCGGAACATCTGGATAACAAACCTTACGCTGTGGTTGAAGAAACGCTTCATGCAGCATTGGAACAGGGAATAAATATTATGGATCTATTTATGCCGGGCGATGAAGTCAGGCAAAACATAGGTAAAGCGTTAGGGAATCGTCGCAAAGATATGATTATTCAAGGCCATATCGGTTCAACCGACTTGAATGAACAGTATGATATGAGTCGCGATTTATCTATTTGTAAAAGTTATTTTGAAAAGCTGTTAAATAATCTCGGTACCGATTATATTGATGTGGGTATGCTGTTCTTTATGGATTCCGAAGAAGCTTTAGAACAGATCTTTTCCAATGGAATTGTCGATTATGTTTTAGATTTAAAGCAAAAAGGTATCATCCGGGCTATCGGAACCAGTTCACATAATCCTACCATTGCCCGGAAATTATTAGAAACAGGGATTGTCGACCTGATGATGTTCAGCATTAATCCTGCATTCGATATGACACCTGCCGGAACAGATGTGCTCACCACAATGGACGAACTTTCCAGACAACAATACATAAGTATAGACCCGGTGCGCGCGGAGCTTTATAAATACTGTGAACAGCAAGGAATAGCCATTACGGTAATGAAAACCCTGGGAGGTGGAAGGCTTTTATCTGCCGAACATTCTCCTTTCAAAAAGGCTATGACTGTTGCGCAATGTATTCATTATGCACTTACCCGTCCGGGAGTTGTCAGCACGATGATCGGTTGCCAGTCGGCTAAACAAGTTGAAGAAGCCGTCGCCTATCTAAATACCACGAATGAGCAACGGGATTATATGGATATTATAAGCGGCTACCGGGGAGAGCTTACCGGTAAATGTGTGTATTGCAACCATTGCCAGCCGTGTCCTGTCAATATCGATATCGCTATGGTCAACAAATATCTCGATATTGCATTACTGGACCCTGCTAATATTCCGCCAAGCATCACGCAGCATTATAATTCACTATCAGCAAATGGCGCCGACTGTATAGCATGCGGCAGTTGTGAGGAAAAATGTCCTTTCTCGGTACCTATTATTAAGAATATGGAATGTGCTACAGATTTATTCTAAATAATAAAAGCCGGTTGCATCATATTGTACAACCGGCCTTTTAAAATAAATATCAGTCAATCCCCTTATATCTCTTCACTTCATCTACGAGTTTCGAAAAAGACTTATCTCTTTTACGCTTCTCATGTTCCGAAGTAGAGAAATGCCATGCTTCCCGCCGGAGTTTCAGATAGCTCTCATACACTTTATGGTTTAATACACCATTATGTACCGCTTCTAAAACGGCACAGCCGGGTTCCCCGGTATGTTCGCAATCCTTGAAACGACACGATTCTGAAAAATCGGAAATTTCTAACATCTCGGCAAGTGAATTGGGGTTATCGATAGCCAGCCCAAATTCCCGCACACCCGGAGTGTCGATCAGAATACCTGAACCGTCCATCAATACCATCTCCCGACGAGTCGATGTGTGCCGTCCTTTTCCTGTGGACAGGCTAATCTCGGATGTAAGAAATAAGGATTTTTCACAAAGAGCATTCACCAGGGAGCTTTTCCCGACACCTGAAGAGCCTACAAATACAACCGTTTCGCCTTCCGATATAGATTCCCTTAACCGCAGAATCGTTTCGGGTAGATGTGTACTTGTGAAAAATACAGGCATCTGATGGGCAATATGTTTTATTTGTTCTTCAATTGTCTGTCTGTCAAAACCTAAATCGGCTTTATTGAGTACCAATACAGGTTTTATATTTTCTTCCAATATCTGAACCATAAAACGCTCGGCCCGGCGAACATTAAAATTATCATCCAGGCTTTGCACAATAAATGCTTTATCCACATACGAAGCAATTGCTTGCCGGTCGGCAATCGTCCCGCTTTTCTTGCGATACAACGTCCGTTCACGGGGCAGCATATCAACTATAATCCCTTTGTTTTCGTCGAATGGTTGAAAAATCACCCAATCACCTACGCAAGGCAATTCAAAGTCCGATTTCCCATACATCATATTTCCCGTTAGTTCACACTGAAAGAGCCCGTTTTCTGAAATGAGCTCGTAGCATGTACGGTGTACGATCGATATACGGCCATGAGAAAGGGCGCTATATGTTGATTCTTGTTTTAGTTGGTTTAACGTATCGTTCCAACCAAATGTATTTAAATGTCTCATTGTTCTATCTTTTTTGCGATGAAAAATGTATAGCCGTAGAACTGTTTATACTTTTGGTATAATTCTCCTTCATAAGACTGAAGTGCGTTGAATTCTTCGGCGGCTTTATTTCCTGCATATTTAGCAAGAAAGATCTCCTGGGCTTTCACTTTTGGAACAAAGTAGTGTTCTGTCCAGCAAGTAGAAGGCAGAATAAAGGTGGCAACGGGAAGATAACCCGCTTTGTGTATCTTGGCCACTTGATTGGGGATGGTATCTATTTCGGGATATGCATCGACCCAGAAGCGGTGAATCTCTTCCGGACGTTCATCTGTAAACCAGGAACTTTCTGAAACAGCAATATACCCTCCTTTTTTCAAGTATTTATGCCACTCCATCAGCCCGCGTTCAAAACCGATATTGTAAATGGAACCTTCTGCCCAGATAAGGTCGAGTTCTTCTTCTTCAAAGGCTAGGTTATCCATTGAGCCGACGATCCCTTTCACTCTCTCTTGCAAACCTAACTGCTCTGCATTCCTGTTGAGAATATTGATAAAGTCAGGAAATAGATCGAGTGCAGTAATCTGTCCCGGCGCATGTTGTGCCAATACCATTGTTTGTCCACCTGTGCCGCAACCCAGATCGGCTATGCGGGATTTGTCGGTAAGATTATCTATAAAGCTCAATGCTTTAATTGTTACTTCTGGGCTTCCGGGCCCTTGTCGTTCCATATTGGAAAAGAAATCACAGATTAATTTTAACTCGAATTCGTGAATAGTTTTATTTTCGTTACTCATTGTCTTAATGTATTTTGCATACACGGAAAAACATACCAATGCCTTCATCATTGTACGCAGATTAAAAAAAACTTCAATTATAATAATATAAGAATGACCCCCGGAAAGAACTATCCGAGAGCGAACGAAAGGACAATCTGTATCAGAAACGCAGATTGTTTACTATACCAAATCCGATTTAAAGAATGTTTTTAACATGGTGTAAAGATACTTATTCTTTCTTTGATTGAAAAACATGTTGCTACAAAATGTTTTTTCATTTATCAATTGCCATCTTCTAGCCATTAATCCTCGGGAAGGTTGTAGAAAATAATCAAGAACTTAAATAGATAAATTGAAAAGTATTGGAATGTTTTTTCAACACGGAGACACGGAGAACACAGAGATTAATATATTAAAAATCAAATAAAAGAACTCCGTATTCTCTGTGTCTCCGTGTTGAAAATTTATATTCAAGTATAACAATATTCCTAAGACTTTTTACATCCTATCCAGCAAAATCCTTTTAGCCATTTCTCCATTTACATTTCTGTTTTCTCCGAAAGCGACTTTACGTTCATTGAAACGGCGTTCTATTTCTTCTACGGTATTAAGGCCGATTCCCTCTTCACTCAACCGCGTAGTAAGCCCCAATGAACGGAAGAATTCGTCTGTTTTAGCAATAGTCTTATCGATACGTTCGTCACGGTTTCCTTCTGTGATGCCCCAAATACGTTCGCCGTATTGGATAATTTTGTCACCTTTGCTGTCACGCAGTATATTCATAGTTCCGGGAAGAACAATAGCCAGTGTATGTCCGTGAGCCAGGCCATGCAACGCAGTCAATTCATGACCGATCATGTGTGTAGCCCAATCCTGTGGAACACCACCCATAGCCACAAAACCATTCAATCCCATCGTTGCCGAAAGCATGAATTCAGCCATCAGGTCATAGTTTTGTTTATCTTTTTTGATCAGAGGAGCTATTTCGACCACTGTTTGCAGAATACCCTCCGCCCAACGATCCATCAAACGCGATACGCCGGGTACTGTGAGGTATTGTTCCATAACGTGTACAAAAGTATCAGTCAGCCCGTTAGCAATCTGATTATCAGGAAGTGTGAACGTTGTTTCCGGATCAAGAATGGAGAAAACAGGGAAATTAGAATAAAAGGCAAATTTTTCCTTCGTTTCTTTATTGGATATTACCGCACCCGAGTTCATTTCAGAACCTGTTGCGGGCAAAGTTAATACTGTAGCAAGAGGAACGGTATTCATTTCCGCACCAGCTAAAACCAAATCCCATGCATCACCTTCGTATAATAATCCTGCAGAGATTAGTTTTGTTCCGTCAATCACAGAACCACCACCCACAGCTAAAAGGAAATCTATTTTTTCTTCTTTACCCAATGCTATTGCTTTGCGAAGTGTTTCAATGGTAGGATTAGCCTCAATGCCCCAGAATTCAACAGTATAAAAGCCTTTCAGAGCATCCATTACCTGACTGTACACATTGTTTTTCTTTACGCTTCCTCCTCCGAAAGTAACCATCACACGTTTTCCTGCAGGTATTTCCCCGGCTAATTTCGAAATTGTTCCTTTACCCATGATTAGCTTCACAGGGTTTTGAAAAATGAAGTTGTTCATATCTGTCGATTATTTATTTGACATAATAAATATATAACTGAAATCAAGTTGATTTAGTGCTGCAAATCTAACATCTAATCCAGATAAATTATCTATCCCGCAAATTCCCTTAACTTTCTTTATCTTTAGAAGGATTTCAATGAATTCACTTATTCGCCACAGAGTCACAGGGAATACAATTAAGAAATGATTTTTTTTACAGGCCGTACTTCTAAAAAAAAGGGGGACTTTGAACAAAACAAACCGATAAACAGTTCTTTATATAATTCAAACAGGGTGTACAAATAGGATATATAGGGAAAATATAAACAGCTATTACACTACTAGGTTTTAACAATTTGATTTTGAAAGGGTAAAAAGATGAAGAAAGGAAAATTTACTTTGATTTTGTGTATGCTGATTATCGCCACACAAGTACATTTATTCGCACAAAGTGGTTCAAGCATTGTAGTAACAACCAACCAGGATGTCGTTGATGATAACGATAGTGACGTCTCACTTAGGGAAGCAATATTAAATGCTTCTTCGGGAGCAACTATTACTTTCAGTAATAATTTTTTCACCGGGGGTGATAACAATATAATAACCCTTGACCCTTCTTTGGGGCATATCGCTTTTCCGGAGAACATGAATATGACTATCACCGGGCCGGTCGATAGTCAGGGAGAACCGACGATCACTGTAAGGGTTGCCGTAACAGCCAAGGAAGCAAAAGATGATCCTTCGCTAACAGCAACACTTTCGCGTCTGTTTTTTATCCAATCAGGCACATTAACAATGTCAAACTTGGCACTGAAGGGAGGGGATATTTCGCCCAACGGGCATGTAACAAATGGTCATGGAGGTATCTTGTATGTGAATGGTTATGGCCGCCCCATTACGTTAAATAATATCATATTTTCGGAAGCAAAAGCAAACGACGGTGGGGCTATCTGGTGTGATGGCGGTGGTCAGGTAACTGTAAATAACTCCCGCTTTGAAGACAATGAAGGTGACTTTAACGGAGGCGCCATTTATAGCAGTAGTGGTTCGGTATGGGTGAACACCTCTGTGTTTCTTAATAACATCACAAAAAATGAAGGAGGAGCTTACTATGGAGCATATAGTGCAAAGGCCTACTTCGATGGTGTTCTTTTCGATAGTAATATTTCAACAGTAGACGGAGGTGCTATTCACAATGCCAATTCGTCGTCAACAGAAGTCTATAATTCCACTTTCTATAATAACAGTGCTAAGATATCCGGTGGTGCTATCCACAATGCGAACGAATGTTCCCAGTTAATAGTTAATTCCACTTTTATAGCAAACAATACATTGTATGATGGAGGCGTAAATGATAAAAATAACGGTGGAGCTGTATTCAATACCAACAACGCCGACCTGACTATCGTTAACTCTACATTTGTCAACAACAGTACCCTCAATCAAGGCGGTGGTGTCTATAACGTTTCACGCAAACCTGTTTATATTCTGAACAGTGTTTTGGTTGGAAACTCATCAAATAAAGCAGGAGCCAATCTTTTCACCGGTAAGACTGATAATCAACAAAACAGCATCCTGCATCTCGCCGGTAGCATCTATGGAAATGACGACGATGTTCAAGGACTGACAACCAACATAAGCAATACTCAAAGCGATGCCGCCAATGTCTTCGGCAGCGATGCCCCTTCTATGGAAACAGATAATACGGTTCGAATAGAAGGTAGCGGAAAAGCAGCCTATATGGGTACTTTGGTAGGTCAATTAAGTGATGGCAGTTATTTCTACAGAAACGGAGATAACTGGGAAAGCCTCAATTCTTCTGATACGGCGCCTTTTGTTGTTTCTACAGGCGGCACTTTTGGACTAGAATCCCTCGATGCCTCTGCTGTTATTCTTAATTTAGGACAGAACCAGGTTAGCCGTGTTCAGATCCATACGGCATATAATGCAGGAGCGTTTGCCCTAAACCCTGAAACACCGACAGCCGTTGTTAATGATAATAATGATGTGATCAATCCGTTCGATCAACTAATCACGCTGAGAGAAACGGTAGAAGTATATACAGGGATGACCTTTTCCAATATTAATAATACCTCGGGAACAGTAGGTACGGATATTACTTTTGATACCTCATATTTTACCGTGAACGGAACAAACAATACCATAGTCTTGGATTTGGGGAGAGATATACCTGTTGAGAAAGAGCTTACAATTACAGGGCCTAGAGGTACCGGCGGAAACATCGTCACAGTAAAAGTACCGATTACTTACAGTGAAGCATCCGATGGCACTGCCTCCAATTTCCGTGTTTTCACTGTGTCCAATAAGACAGACATCTCCAATCTGAATTTGCAAGGAGGAGATGTCTCCGCCAATGAAGAAGCAGATAATAAAAATGCCGGAGGAGCAATTCTATTAAATACAGGCGCCGGAGAGTCCACATTGACTAACCTTTCCATTACAGATGGAAAAGCCGCTCAGGGTGGAGGAATTTATCTGGCTACCGGAGCTAAGCTGACCAATCTTCTTATTGCTCAAAACACAGCAACAAGCGGAGGTGCTATCTATAATGCCCCCAATGCAACCACCACTGTTACCAATGCGACAATAGCTATGAATACGGCAACCGAAGGTGGTGCTATTTATAATTCTGCCAATACAGCTATGGCTGTGCAGAATAGTATTGTCTATTATAACGGTGAGAATGTAGTAACAAATCTGGATAACGAATCGTTCTTCAATAGCCTGGTAGAAACACTGACTACGGGAGATGTCAATCAGAATATCCCGAATGCCTCACTACCGATGTTTGTGTCGGAAACAGAAGGCGACTTTCATTTGATGCCATGTAGTCCGGCTGTTAATAACGGATTGAATTCTTTTAATACGGTTACCACCGATCTGGATGGTAATGCACGTGTATATGGTTCGGCAATAGACCTGGGAGTGTATGAATTGCAGGAAGCTCCCTCATTCCCGACTGCCATTATATCGGCATCCGATTCTACGATTCTTGTAGGTGATACAACCCTTATCAGGATCACTTTCCCTTCGGAAAGCCTATGGAGTTTTAAATACTATTCAGGAGAAAAAGATTCGATCATCACCGAAAATAATTTTAATGGAAGCGAATATAGCTATACATTCAAACCTACACAGGCCGGATCATATCCGTATGTATTAACATGGATTCAGGAAGATGGAAAATGTTTCACCAACCTGACCGACACGGTAACAATCATAGTTAATGAAAGGCAAACACCTCCAGACCCAGAGAAACCCTTACTGCAATGGTCGGTATCGACAACAACACTGGATGAATCTGCTTTTACAGACGTTGAAAACTTTGATGTTACGCACGTAGTAGAAGAGACTCCCGTATACGTTCAGATACGCCCTGCTACGGATGGAACCGTTGCATTCGACAGTTGGAAGATTGAATACGGTTCATCTCCTGTTGAATTGCACAATGAGATGACTCCAACCCCGGCAAATGCACGTTTCACTTTCGATCAAAGCCAACCACTGACACAAGTAGGCGAATATGCATTCTCAGTAACACGCCTTTTCCTTTATCTTAACGGTAATGTGGTGGGAGAATACATGTATTTAGATCCGATGTATGTACACAATGTATCTATCTACAGAAAACAAGAACCTGGAACTGATCCAGGCAATCCGGGAATCCCGACTGACCCCGATGAACCGGGAGCAGTGTTGCCTAAACCTGCATTACTTATTAATGCGATTGCCGATCTATGTGTTTCAGATAATGAATTCAGGATACCATTCAATCGCCTGAACCAGTTCAGTGGCGTAGAATATTACATCGAGTTTGCTAATACAGCGAAAGATGCAGGTTTTTCTGATTCAGAAGAATATGTACCCCTGCCGGCGAATTATATCACCGTTCCGGTAACATCGGCGGTTAAGGAAGGGCATTACCAGGGTACGATTAAATTGCGCTATCCACAGGTAATGAACATGTTATTTTTATATCCCTTTGTTATAAATGTAAGTGGAGATATTGAAATTACAGAACAACCCAAATCAGTGAATGCTAGCTGTGAAGGTGACGGTTTTCTTCTGTCGGTTCAGGCTACTGGATCTAATCTGGCCTATCAGTGGTACCACAATGAACTGCCCATTGCAGGAGCAACCGACTCGATCTTCGAGGCAGCATTGACCAAAGAAATGCAAGGGTCTTACTTTGTTGTCGTAACAGGTGCATGTAATGCTTTGGAGAGTGAAAAAGTAGAGGTGCGATCCGGCGGTATTATGGAGTATATGAAATGGAATGATGTATTGTACGTACCCGATATGAGCCGGGGATATGTTGCTTTCCAATGGTATAAAAACGGCGAACCTATCCTACAGAATGGGACATCTGTTTATTACACCGACCCGAATGGTTTAGAAGGAACCTATCATGTACGCACAACCCTCAAGAATGGTTCTTATATAGAAAGCTGTCCGATGATATTTGATGGAACAAATCAAAGAACATCTGTATCAGTTACCCCATCGGCTGTGGAAAGAAACAGTTACCTGACGGTTAAAATCGAAGGCCCTCAGGAAGACGCTTCCCATGCAGAAATAGAAATATATGACCTCTCCGGCCGACTGAGTTATAAAGGGAAAACAAACGGACAGCAAACAGATATACCTGTCAATATGCCTACCGGAATATATATTATTAAAATCAGTCTGGAATCAGGTAAAGTAGCAACAGAAAAATTAATTGTAAAATAAAAAGATCAAAAATGTCTTATTGACTATAGTTGATCATTTACGGATAAAATAATTATATTACAGAGCCGCAGAGCAACACTGAATTCTAATATAGTGTGACTCTGTGGCTCTGTTTTGAGTATATACCTTAACTAACATAATTTAGACGTATGTTCATCTTTGTTGAATTGTTTATTGCTGTCACACTGGCAATAATGATTTTAAGTTAAATATTTATAAATAACAACTTGTAATCCTTTTACGGAGTTATGAATTTCTGTCTTGCTTTTCATAATTAAGCCTTAATTATCAATGGCTAATGCTTTCGTTTTATTTTTATCATATAATAAAGCTCCTAAATATTTTATAAATAAAGTGTTTGAATTTCATATATTGATTTTATCATTTCATAAAAAACAGCTTTATTTGCACAGTGTTGTGTGATAAAAGAAAAATTGACTGTTTATATAATTCGTGTGTGTAATATTTTAGTCTGAATTAACAATGATAAACGATGAAGAAAGAACTACTCCGTTTTTTCATAAAGGCTATTAATTAAAATAGCTAATAAGTAATACATTCTACAAAATCCGATTCCAATTAAACATAAAAGATATATGAAGCACAAGTACCCTCTTTTGTTATGCATCTTATGCCTACTTTCTGTATTCCCTCTCGGAAGCCTGTCTTCACAGACTACATTCACACTCGGAGGTATGCCATACGAAACGCTTCAAGATGCACTAGCAGATGTTAATGATGTAGATAATCACATCAGCATCGAATCCCCCAGCGGTGAGGTAGTCATCGGTAGCGAAATCTCGATCACTAAGCCCGTAACCATTGAAGGTGTTGGTGGCCCGATCACCCTGAAAGCAACCGACTCAGATTCCGAGTACCGGTTGTTCAATATTCAAGTAGAAGGAGGAGTCGTAGTTAGATTTATCAACCTGACCCTCTCCGGCGGAGACCTTTCCGACGATGAAGCGGAAGACCCTAATGGAAAAGATGGAGGAGTTATACTCCTGACAAATACCACCTTCAATATTGAAGATAACCCTGAATGGGCTGCACTTTACCTGGAAGGTGTGACAATCCAAAACACAAAAGCCCGCAATGGAGGAGCCATTAGTACAGACCCAAACATCGGCGGATGGAATATAGAAATAAAAGACTCCTATTTCAAAAACAATTTCGCATTCGATAAAGGCGGAGCCCTTCACCTGGTAAATTCTAATTTATTAGTTACTGGAGGAGAATTTACATCAAACTCTATAGGTGTCATTTATGGTGATTATTATAGTGGTTACTATGGAGGCGCCATCAGTGCACATTATAAGCTGCAAGAAGGACTAGGCGAATTGCAATTCCAGAAAGTAACATTCAATGAAAACTCTACCTTATCAGGCATGGGTGGTGCCATTTCCAGTAAAGGAAATAATGTAACCGTCGCAGAATGTACTTTCAATCAGAATAGTGCAGGATCACAATATACCTTACCATACGAGACAGAAACCAGATATAGACCAGGCGATGGAGGTGCCTTATACTTCGATACTGAATATTCGGGAAATATGGCTACGCTCGATATAACCGGAACAACATTCAGACTGAATAAGGCTATGTATAATGGAGGAGCGATACATACAGAATGCCACCTCAAAGTAAGCATTAAAGAATCCGAGTTCGATCAAAATGAAGCGCTAAATGATAAAGGAGGAGCAATTTCCCTCAATGTCATATTTAATGATTATACGGATGACAAGCCCGTATTCCTGTCGGAGCACAACCGGTTCACAAACAACCGATGCGGATTCAGGGAAGACAATTGCCATAGCGGTGAAGGTGGGGCAATCTCTTTCTATGTATACAATGACATGGAGAAAATTACAGAATTGATCATTAGAAACAATCAATTCTCAGAAAATAAAGCATTTACTAATGGAGGCGCAATCTATGGATCTGCTAACTCCACATCAGTTATTATTGATGGCAATGCAACTGAGTTTACCGGCAACCAGGCAGGGTACAAGGGAGGAGCCATATATTTATACTCGTGCGATAACTGCCCTATGCCATTTGCACCCGAATGGTTGATCAGTGATATAGTATTCACTGACAATAAAATTATCCCTAACGGGTGCATCGATGCTCCCAGGCTTTCCCGTTCAGCAATGAATCCCGGGAATCCTTCTGCATTCGGAGGAGCCATTTATATGGAATCAAATACCGAACAAACTAAAATCCGGAATACCAAGTTCTTTTCCAATGGAATCCAATCAGATCAAGTGGGAGATGAAGGTTACGGAGGAGCCATATTCTTTAAACCTGAAAGTGAATTGCCCATAATAATCGAGAATACACATTTCTATGATAATTATATCCACATGACCGGAGATCGTTCAGCAGGAGGCGGAGGAGCAATCAGCAATACCTGTGGAAAAATTATACTCACCGGCACCAATCAGAAATACACAGAATTTATAGGAAATAAAGTAACGATTGACAAATTAACGCCCAGAGACGACAGCAACCCCGAATTACCCGAGATGAAGGTAGCAGCAGGCGGAGGCGCACTCTTTTTGCAATGCGGCGACCTGGAAGCAAAATACATTTTATTCTCCGATAATTCATTCACTGCCAAAGGAAATGAAAATTACTGCGATATAGGAGGAGGCGCCGTAAGCTATATGGAAGGAAGTGCCCTTTTTGAAAAAACGACGTTTACCGACAATAGGGTTGAAATACGAGCAAACGAACTATCCTTAAGCGGCGGTGGAGCCATTTACAACCAATGCTCCACACTTAACCTTATCGAATCGACCCTTGCCTACAACACCGTAGACATATCCGACAATTCCGGATTATACAAAAATATTGGAGGAGGAGCCATTTTCAACGCCTGTGGAGAGAAAACAACTATTGCCAATACAACCATCACACGCAATAATGCGATATTCCCATTCACCGCAGGATTTAAATCCGGTGGAGGCGGAATTATGACAGCACATTCAACAATGGAAATCCTGAACACCATCATTGTTGGTAACTATCTGAACGAAAATGTTTCCGACATCGAAGATATCCGTGTGTACTCAGAAGAAGATGAAGACTGTGATCTGATACATGTGCGTATGGCCTATTCGATCTATGAGAATTTGGTTGATGTAAAACTCTACAACGCAGACCTGGGAAATAAAACCGCAGAGATAAACAACCTTTTCGGAGGTGAACCTACGGTCAGCCAATACACTATCCGCATCCTGGAAAGCGGTAAAGCTGCACCCTCCGGTACACTTATCGGAATGGTCCATAGAGCAGATTGTTGCACTTCGGCCTATGATTTCTATTTCCTCAAAGACGAAATGTGGAATAAGTTCGATGAATGCGACTGCGAAGAGAACGATCAGTCCTACACCCCGGTAGTCACCTTCGATCGCAGCAACTCAACCGGAAACTTCGGGCTTGCAATACCCAATGAAATGTATGATTCCAGCTGTCCCGGATGTGGCCCCGAATACTATACGGGAGCACCCCTTCTCATTGCCCAGAACAATGTAGACCGTCTTGCCTACGGACATGACAATAAGCTCTACAACGTCGGTGCCTATGCACTTCTGCCGTCCGTTACACCACCTGCACCTCAGGCTCATCTCCAATGGTCGGTAGCAACAAGCGAAGCCCAGGCCTACGTTGATGTTGCCAATGCGACCACTACCCGTGTCACTGAACCCACCCCTGTTTATCTACAGATACGCCCCGTTGTTGAAACGGAAAACCTGGAGTACGACAGCTGGAAAATAGAATACACCGTAGAGCCCATGGAATGTTACTACCCGATCACCAGTAACATCCCTGCCTCTTCACGCTACAATATGAACAATGGCACAGCTCATACAGCTGTGGGAAGCTACACCTATACTGCCACTACACTCCATCTCTATAAATCGGGAGTACTTGTGGAAACGTTTAATTTCAATAGGTCGCCCTATACCCATACCATCATCATCAACAAAAAAGATGATCCGGTCGATCCGCCGGTTGACCCGTGGCCACCCGTATTGCCGCCCGATCCGGAAGACCCCGACCCCAACCCCGATGCATGGATCATAATCAAACCCCTTGCACCGTTCTGCTACACTGACGGCTACCTCGTAGTGTCTTTCGACCTCAACTACAAGAACAAACCCCTTGAATACGCAGTAGCCTTCACTGATGCAGCCAAAGCAGCCGGATTTAAAGACATCGAGACATTCCGCGACCTGCCCAAAGACGGCGTAATAACGATCCCGGTCAACAACTTCGTGACTCCCGGATTCTATTATGGCTACCTTGTGCTACGCGAAAAAGGAACGACCGACAACGGCCTTTACCCATTCCGTATAGAAGTGATAGAATACGTCAAGATTACGGAACCGCCCGTGTCTCACCACAACTTCTGTAACGATGACATCTTTACACTCACCGTAAAAGCCGCAGGCAAAATATTAGGTTACCAGTGGTATTACAAAGAAGAAAAGATACCGGGCGCAACCACCGATACATATAGCAACACCGTTTCCCGCGAAACCGTTGGCGACTACTTTGTAGAAGTCATAGGCTATTGCAACCGCGATACCAGCCATGTAACAGTCGGTATGAACGAATTCCTGCCATTGCCTAAATGGGACGATGTGCTCTATGTGAACAACACAGCCAATCGCTTTGTGAAATTCCAATGGTATAAAGACGGACAACCCGTCGGTACTTTCGGTAGCTCCATCTATTACACCGAAGACGGAGGATTCCACGGAACCTACCACGTGCGTGCTTATATCAATGAAACGGAGTATATCGAAAGCTGTCCGCTACATTATCCCACACAGACCCGTTCATCCATACTCAACATATATCCTACTCCGGTGAACCGCGAAGAATATATCACGATAGAAAGCGATGAGATGGGTGAAACGATGCTGGGCGCATTGATCGAGTTCTACGACCTCAACGGACGTAAGGTTTATGCAACAACGGCAAGCTCGGCACGTGTACAGGTGCCCGTCACTGTTGCTGCCGGAGTCTATGCGCTGCAGGTGAAACACCTCTCAGGTAAAGTAACTACACAAAAGATTATTGTGAAATAAAACAGGCGCCAAAGGCTCCATATAATCAACCCAGGGTTTCCATTGGCTTCCCTGGGTTTTTATTTGTATTGAGACAGGGCTTGCCCTGTCTCTACGATAGGCTCTTTTGGTTAATTATCTTTAATATGTCAAAATAAATACAATTAAATATTAATTGTTAGCCTTTGTTTTGCCTGAATCTTTAAAATTATACAAAGAATAATATTCAAAACCTCCCTATTTTACCTCCTTCATTTTTTATCCGTAATCGACTTTAAAATATCGTGTTCTTTAACAAATCTGCCCTACTCAACTTAATATATCCATTTTCATATTTCATAAAAAACAACGTCATTTGCAAAGTGAAATTTAAAATTTGCTTAATAAAATAGATTGCGCACACGTGTATATAACCGTTTGAAAAGTTCTGTGTGGAAAGAGATTAGCCTGGTCAAATTCTATCTCAATCTACATTTCTCTGAAATATAGTGGCTATAGTTCATGACACTAATATAATTCTAAATCCGAATCATAAACATAAAGAAAAATGAAGTACAAAAAGACATTTTTGTTATGTGTCTTATGCATCCTTTCAATGTTATCCGTGAATAGTTTGTATTCACAAACTACCATCAAACTTGGAGAACAAACTTTCGGTTCACTTCAGGAAGCAATAGATGCAGCGCGGGATGGTGATAATGTTATCACTATCCAGTCAAACGACGAGGTAGTCATTACTCAAGCACTACAAATCACAAAGTCGGTAACCATTCAAGGCACAGGGGGAGTCGTCACACTGAAGACCGACGCTCCTGACTCCGAGTATCGCTTATTCAATATCGAGGTGGATGGTGAAAAGGAAATCCGGTTGGCCAACCTGATCCTGTCAGGAGGAGACATATCCAAAGAAGAAGATGAATACGAAGAAGGGGAAGACGGTGGTATCATCTTCCTGTATAATACCGTGTTCGATATACAGGACAACCTCATTTGGGCCACTCTCTCCCTTGACAATGTAACTTTTCAGAACGCCAAAGCACGGCAAGGAGGCGCCATCAGTACCGATGAATATCTCGGAGGATGGAATATCGACCTCAAAAATACCGTTTTCACAGACAATAGGGCCTTATACCAGGGCGGAGCACTTTCCCTAAAGAACTCAAACCTGACAATTAATGGAGGCAGCTTTACCCGGAACGCCGCCGGATGGATCGAAGAATATCCCCCATACATGTATGTTAATGGAGTTGGTGGAGGGGCCATCTTTGCCAGCTATGAAGAAATACCGGTGGAGGACCCGGGAGACTGGGAGAGTAAACTGTTCCATTACAAATTTGATAAAGTAGATTTTGACCATAATCACGCATACACTGGAGAAGGAGGAGCAGTTTGCCTCAAGAATATTACCCTGACCATGAGAGACTGTAAATTCAACGAAAATCAGGCCGGGTACGACGTAGATTATCTCTCGGCTGAGGGCATAGGAGGCGGCTTGTACATGAGCTCAGATTATGGCGTCTCCAACCTGAACATATCAGGAACCCATTTCAATCGCAACAAGGCCATTATTAGAAGGGGAGGTGCTATGTCAATCGAAAATGCAATAATGGAGATGAAGGACACCCATTTTGATTCTAATGAATCAGGACAGGGTGCCGCATTGAACTATGTATTAGAATACTCGGATTGCACGGAAAACAAACCTGTTATGCTCATTGAAAATAATACTTTCAACGAGAATAATGCCTTCTTGCCTGGCTACGACATGTATAGGGCAAACGGGGGAGCCATCAATTTTGAAGTCAACTACTACATAGATTATGAGGCCGAAAACCCAATTCCTGTAGACGTTGTATTCAGAGATTCGAAATTCAACAAAAACACATCAAGCTACAATGGAGGAGCAGTATATGGATATATACGTAACGTCAACTTCATTATAGAAGGAGACCAGACGGAGTTTATCGACAACGAAGGCTGTCAGAACGGAGGTGCCCTGTCTATCTATTCCGATGATGATGCCCCGACAGAACTCCGCATTGAAGACGCCCTGTTCAGGAACAATAAAATCATACCCCACGGGATAATATATAATATCCCTACTCTGGTGCGGACTAAAAATTATGGCGGTATGAACTGGTATAACGGAGGAGCCGTCTTTATCGAAGCAATGGCAAAACATGCCGAAATCATTAACAGCACATTCGAAAACAACGGAATAGAGTCCGACAAAGAATCCATTATGGCTTATGCCGGCGCACTCTATTACGGCGGTTGCAGCAGTGAAGGATTAAAGATACAAGGAAGTGATTTCAAAGAAAACTACATTCGCCTGTCAGGCGAAGATTCCAGCGGAGGAGGAGGAGCTATCAGCAACGGATGCTCAAGCAAAATATCCATTACCGGAAACCAGTATCAATATGCCGAATTTTACGGAAATGAAGTCAAAATCGACAAACTGATAAACTGGGATGAAGACCCTGGAAATCCGGAAAATATAATACAACCTGAATATGCAGGAGGAGGAGCCCTGATGATCATGGAAGGATTCCTGAAAGTAAAATACACTCTATTCTCTGAAAATTCATTTACGGCTGCAGGAGGCGGAAAATACTGTGAAATCGGTGGTGGAGCTGCATTCTACAGTGGATCGAGTGTAGAAGCTCTCTTTGAGAAAACTACGTTCGCAGGAAATAAGATGAAGGTAGTTGCCGAAAAGCTTGTAGGTAGTGGGGGTTCAGCCATATTCAACAAATGTACCGCCGTTAACCTGGCGGAAACCACTATGGCATTCAATACGTTAGATCTAGGTGGGGTAACCGGCGATAATAAAGACAACGGCGGAGCATTATTCTATGCATGCAGTCCCAAAGCTGCTATAGTAAATTCCACTATTACGCGCAATAATTATATCCTGCCGCAAACTCCCGGCAACTTCTCGGGAGGAGCAGGTATTATCATGGGACATTCTGATATTCAATTACTCAACAGTGTTATTGTAGGTAATTACCTGGGAACGAACCTGAATGACGTTCAGGATATTCTTATGAAAGATGAAGACCTACCACCGGGAGAACCAGCCTGTCAAATGAAGCATTTAAAAATGGCTAATACAGTCTATGGGAAATTGGATAATATAACATTATACACTGAAAATAATGAAGAAGTTTTAGGAAACAAGATAGCCGATGTATCCAATGTATTCGGAGGAGAACCGGTATTAAATAAATATACCATACAGATTTCTGACAAAGGCGAAGCAGCAACCGCGGGAACGTTAACAGGATATACTGAAATGTCGCATTGCTATTACAGCTACTACAATTTCTTTTTTGTGAAAGATGAACAATGGACACAATTCGAATGGAGTGATGAGATCAATTCTTACACCTACATTCTGCCATTTGATCGAAACAATACTTCCGGTAATTTCGGATTAAACCTTCCTAATCCGGAATACGACCCGGATGACCCTTGTGGGCAAAGCACTGAAACATTGATAGGAGTACCATTACTGATAGCCCAGAACAACGTAGACCGCCTCGCCTACGGGCACGACAGGAAAGTCTACAACTCAGGAGCTTACGCCTTGTTGCCGGAAGAAGAGCCGGAAGATCCTACGGCTTATCTGCAATGGTCGGTTGCAACCAGCCACGCCCGTTCATTTACGGATGTTGGCAATGACGCTACGACCAATGTCACTGAACCCACTCCAGTATATCTGCAAATACGCCCTGTTGTAGAGCCCAAGGAAGTGAAGTATGATAGTTGGACGATTAATTATTCAGTTACGCCGGATAGTTGTTATTATTCGGTACCTGCCAATATATCTGCAGCGTCCCGTTACGATATGAAAAACGGAACGGCCCATACTACGCCTATGACGTATACCTATACGGCAACATCTTTAAGCATCTATCTGGAAGGAAATCTGGTCAAGACTTTCAATTTCACGGATTCACCGTTTACCCATACAATAGTCATTAATAAAGAAAAAGACCCTATCGACCCGCCACCGGTAGATCCGCAGTGGCCGCCGGTTTTACCGCCTGATCCTGAGGATCCTGACCCGAATCCGGATGCCTGGATTATATTCAAACCAATGGCTCCTTTCTGCTATACAGACGGGTACCTTGTAGTTCCATTCGACCTGAATTACAAAAACAAACCACTGGAATACGCCGTAGCCTTTACAGAAAAAGCGAAAGCAGCCGGATTCAAAGATATAGACAAATATCAGGACTTGCCCAAAGACGGAGTAATCGTCATACCGGTAAATAATTTTATAACCCCCGGGACTTACTACGGATATCTTGTGCTTCGGGAAAAAGGGACAGTCGATCAGAATCTCTATCCGTTCAAAGTAGAAGTCATAGAATATGTGAAAATTACGGAACAACCTGTTTCACACACCAATTTCTGTGATGGAGATATCTTTACACTCACTGTAAAAGCCACCGGCAAGATCGTAGGATACCAGTGGTATTACAAAGATGAAAAGATACCAGGCGCAACCACCGACACCTATAGCAATACCGTTTCTGCGCAAACCGTTGGCAAATACTTTGTGGAAGTAATAGGCTATTGCAACCGCGACACCAGCCACGTGACAGTCGGAATGAATGAATTTAAGCCGTTGCCCAAGTGGGATGATATGCTGTATGTACCGAATGTAGACAACCGTTTCAGCAAATTCCAATGGTATAAAGACGGACAACCCATCGGTACTTTCGGAAGCTCAATCTATTACACCGAAAGCGGAGGTTTCCTCGGCACCTACCATGTACGCGCTTACCTGAACGACAGCGAGTACATCGAAAGCTGCCCCATCCATTATCCGCTACAGTCGCGTTCATCCACACTGAACATATATCCCAATCCGGTCAACCGCGAAGAATATATCAACATCGAAAGCGATGAAATGGGAGAAAGCTATATCGGTGCCCAGATAGAACTCTATAATCTCTACGGACAAAAAGTGTATGCCGTAACTGCCACTTCAGCCCGTATACAAGTTCCCGTATCTGTCCCGGCCGGTGTTTATGCCTTACAGATAAGACATCTCTCCGGAAAGGTAACCAGCCGGAAAATCATTGTGAAATAATGTGAGTGCGCTTTAAGAAGCTATTTCACACCTATCCCGGCTCACCTCTTGCACAAGGGAGGTAGCCGGGATAGATTTTTTGTAAGCCCCCTTCGGGGCTGATGTTATAGATAGGGTTGCTATGACCACGGGATGTACATCCTGTGGTTATTCATATGTAATCCCTTCGGGATAAAGTCCCCTCGGATAGACCCCGTGATGATGATCTATGAGATAGAGAGTTTGATATTATGCTATCTTTTGTGGTGACGGAACAGGTGTTGTACTATCTTTTTATCTGCAAGGTATCCCGCAGGGATTGCATGTGACTAACCGTGGGATGTATATCCCACGGATAAGGGGTTGATGGTGGGTGAGCCCCGGAGGGGGTCAATAAGTCTATATGATTCACCCCCTTCGGGGCTGATGTTATAGATAGGGTTGCTATGTCCACGGGATGTACATCCCGTGGTTATTCACATGCAATCCCTCCGGGATAAAGAGCCCTTGGATAGACTCCATGATTATGAACCGATAAAGAGTTTGACAGTTATTTGTTAGTATTATAATTCTTTATATATTTGTCTTATGTGAAATCCAAAACCTAAACTCAGATGTCGAGCTATAAACAAATCTTATATCATATCGTATTTTGTACCAAAAACCGTGAGGCAACATTATCCCTTGAACATTCTGAAGTTTTATATAGATATATATGGGGTATTATCAAGCAAAAAGATGGTATATTATATCGAATTAACGGAATGGAAGACCATATACATATCCTTTCCGATTTACACCCATCCGTAGCTTTAGCAGACTATGTGAGAGATATAAAAAGAGCGACTTCCGGTTGGTTAGGCACTTCCGAATTTTTCCCTTATTTTAGAGGTTGGGCGGATGGTTATGGTGCTTTTACGTATACATGGAGAGATAGGGAAATGATAATAAACTACATTCGTAATCAAAGAATACATCATAAACGTTTTTCGTTTGAAGAAGAGTACAAAAAACTTCTTGATGAGTTTGAGATTGAAATTGATGAAAGATATTTTCTGAAATAAAGGTACTGATATTTCTATTATTTCTTTGCTTATGGAGCCTTAATCCCGAAGGGATTATATGTGACTAACCACGGGATGTATATCCCGTGGACAAGTGGCTCTATCTATCCTGTCAGCCCCGGAGGGGGTGAATTACATACTCTTATTGACCCCTTCGGAATTTACCCGTTGACTTAACTTAACTATTCTTATACTGCAACGGCGTCATTCCCGCATATTGCTTAAAGAACCTTCCGAAGAAGGAAGGGTTGGGGAAGTTTAGTTCTTCTGAGATTTGCAGGGCCGTGAGGTCGGTTGCTTTCAGCATTCTTTTGGCTTCGATTATGACGGCTTCGTTTATCCATTCGCTGATGGGGTGGCCGGTTATTTTTTTGACCGTCATAGAGAGATATTTAGGTGTCAGGCACAGTTTGTCGGCGTAATAAGCCACACTTCTTTCCTTCTTATAGTTTTCGAGCATTAGCCTGAAGAAATCATCCGTGAGCAACTCTTGTCGTGATACTGCCGGAGGAACTTCAGCGGCAGATGAAGAATATGTAAAAGAAATCTCCATCAGCAAGGCAAATATAAGCGCCTTGATCTGGCTTTCCCTGTAAGGGTTGTCTTCCCGGCGGTGATGTTTGGCGATTAAGGAATGAAACTCCAGCATATTGTGCTGCGTTTCACTGCTTATCTTTTGCAGCGGCTCTGCTGATATTTTCTTTAGCAGGTCAAAATCTTTGGAAACAGGTAATTGCAGTACATAATCGGCAGAAAGAAACAGATTCTCAATCAGAAAATCCTCCGTCCTCTCCTTCACTTTGAATATCTGATTGGGCATATACGTAAATATGTGCCCCTCTTTCAGTATGAAATCCCGGTAATTGATCTGAACCGTAGCTTGCCCTTTGAGGCACATACCAAAAATGAACCCGTTGAAAAGAAACGATTCATCCAGTGATTGTTCCGGAGAGATAATGGAATCGTCCTGCAACACAAAATTCTTTATAGCAAACCGGTCTGTTATATCCGATATTTTTTCCCTGTGGCGGCTGATATCAGAGAGGATGGCCATGGTTTATAGATTTTGTTGTTAGTTTCCGACAAATATATAACTTATTCCATATAATTCCTGGTGGCCTGAAAAAAATCCATTTCAGATTTTTGGTCGTGAAAAGCCCTTTTTCGAACATCCTGGAAATATGTGCCGTTTGAAAATCAATTTGTTACGGTTTTGCGGCCCGCTTTTTCGTTACCAAAATTCCGAATGCTCCTATTTTTTCATTCCTTATCTTGTGCCCGTGATGTGTAAAAAGCCTCTCCGGCACAAGTAAGACAAAGTTTTTTAGTGAAAATTTCCTTATTTATTAACTATAAAAACTTTGTGTATGAATGTAACGATTTACGAGGGATTTAACAAAAACCGGGGAGACTACCCACTCCTTGCCATTCTGAATGGTATCCGTAACGGACGATGGAGCAAAACAGTAGAATCAATCCGCGAAGCCATCGGCGCCGGTGACAGCGACAAAGCCGACCGGCTGAAAAAGAGCCTTCCGGCATTTACCTTATCGGCTACATATAGCGGGAGCCGCAAAAAGGATTCAATTACGTCTTATTCGGGATGGATCATGCTCGATGTCGATAAACTCGATGCCGACCAGGTCGACCCCGTGGTCTGGAAGGCTGTGGATTGTGCCTATACGGTGTTTTGCTTTCGCAGCCCGTCGGGTAGGGGAGTAAAGATCGGGGTCGATCCGCTGGCAGCTGAAGGCAGCCCGTTGGTGGAACATGCCTTGACGCTCGAAAATCATAAGGCGACATTCCTGGCCTGTGCAAGGTATTATGAGAAACTGCTCGGGGTGGCTGTCGATCCTTCGGGGAAGGATCCGGGGAGGCTTTGTTTTGTGTCCTATGATAGTGAGGTTTTTGTCAGGGAGAATAAGGAATCCGAGGAATCTAAGGATTCCAAGGCCCTTAAGGCCTCTAAAGGCGTTAAAGCCGTTAAAGACATTCAAGGCGTTAAGGACATTAAAGGCGTTAAAGGCGTTAAAGGCTTTGATAATCCTCAAACTCCTGTTAACCACAACGCCTGCGCCACCCTGGCTGCTATCAAACGCATCCGCCGCCGCACGACCTCCAAAGGCCGGTATGAAGAAGGAAACCGTAATAATTACGTATTCCGCTTTTCCTGCATCTGCTGTGAGGAAAATATACCGATAGAAGAAGCTCTTGCCTATTGTCGCACCCGTTTTAAAGACCTCTCGGATGAAGAACTGGCCGCTACCGTGTCAAGCGGTTACCATACGGTGGAAGAAGCTGCCGCAAACGGAAAAAATGAAAAGAGCGAAAAGGATGAAAAGGACGAAAAACGCAAAAATCGATTACTAGCTAAGACGGAGGACTGGCTACGGCAAAATTATCAGTTCCGCTTCAATGTGATTACCCGTTTTATTGAGTTCCGCCCTTCAGGATCTGAAGAGCCTTACGTACTGCTGGATGACCAGGGTGAAAACTCCATCTGGCGAGCTTTGCAACACGATGGAATTACGATAAAGATCAATATATTACACATACTGTTGATGTCCGATTTCTGCCCACGTTTCGACCCCTTCCGCAACTATTTCGAAGCCTTGCCACCGTGGGACGGAGTGACCGACCATATCCGCAATCTGGCCGAAACGGTAGAGGTAGATAACAAAGAATTATGGTACCGCGCCCTCCGCCGCTTTCTGGTGGCTATGGTCGCAAGTGCGCTCGATAGAGAAGTGGTTAACCATACGGTGCTTGTCCTGGCAAGCGAACAGGGAAAAGGAAAAACCACGTGGTGCCTCAACATCATACCGCCTGAACTTCATGCCTACCGTTATTCGGGTATCCCCGACCCACGTTCGAAAGACACGATGGATATACTCTCAAAAAACCTGTTGGTTAACCTGGATGAGCTGGGCACGCTCACCATGAAAGAACTGAACCCGCTGAAAGAAATGATCACCAAGAACGTTCTCCATTACCGCCCCTATTATGGACGCAATATGGAACACCACGTGCGTATTGCCTCTTTCCTCGGCTCGGTAAACTCCACCCAGGTGTTTGCCGACCTGACCGGTTCACGCCGTTTCGCCAGTTTCGAAGCCCGCCGCATCGATTACCTTTCGCCCGTCGATTATGTCGGAGTTTACAGTCAGGTGATGGCGCTCTACCGTGAAGGCTTCCGTTTCTGGCTCAATGATACCGAAATAGAAGAGATGAACATAAACAACGAAACATTCCGCATACGCTCACCGGAAGAAGAAATATTCCACACATGGGTGCGCCTTCCGCAAGCTGACGATACAAATGTGCAATACCTTACCGCATCGCAGATACTCGCTATACTTTGCCTTAAAGTGCCCATGCGAATGGATCACAATGCAGCTATACGCATCGGTATGATACTAAAAAAAGAGGGCTTTGAATCGTTCTTTAAGCGTAACCGACGACTATACGCTGTGGTCATTCACAGCCTCGATGAAGTAAATGCCGAAAATGAGAAAAGAGAAACCGAACAGTTCGGCAGTAATAGTAAAAGTGCTGATAATGAGTAATATATATTCGAATAATGAGCAGAGTCGGCTGTTTTGAGATGTGACAAGCGTCGGGTGTTGTCAGGTGTTGTCGGGTGTTTACTATATAGATTTATTTTTTTTATAAGAGACGTCATTAATAGGAAAATCAATATAGTATAGGAATAGACCCGTCACACCCGACAACACCCGACGCCCCTGACATCCCCGACGTTACAGATTGTAAGTTTGTGGAGATAAAGCCCGAAAAGGGCTTTAATGTGAATAACCCCGGGTGAAACCCGGGGTAGGTAGTCAACCTACTCACACCAACCCTGCAAGGGTTGAACCCACTCCGGGGTTCAGAAATCAGGTCTTTTCTACCCCGGGTTTCACCCGGGGTTATTCACATTTTACCCCTCACGGGGTAATTACTTAGAAATTGTTTCAGTCAACAACTGCCTCCGTTCCCCTGAAACTGCAGGAATTCTCTGGTATAGCAGGAACTTTCCTAAAAACCGCAAGGCCTTTTTCCGACACCGCAAGGCCTTTTCTCAAAACCCTGGGAACTCTTCAAAAAACCACCGGAACTTTTCTTCATTTTTTTCGATTTTCTCTATCTTTATCCCGATGAAAATTAAAACTATATTCATACTTTCTCTTCTGGTAGTATTTCTTTTGCCCGCAAAGGCGTTTCTGTGGGCATCTGAAACCGTGAATGATCACGGCCGCCTTTCCTATACCCCTGCGGTCGATTCGCTGCTCGCTATTATCGACACGGCCTCCGTGCCGGGAGTATTTACACAATACACCCGTCTGCATAAAAAACTATACGAAGTGAATGACCCGGAAATCCATCTCTTTTATAACCAGCGCTTCATGAATGCTGCCCATGCCGCCCGGAATAAAAAGTACGAAGCCATCGCCCACGTACTCCGTGTCGAGGCGATGTACAACTACCGGATGCCCGACAGCCTGTTGCTGGCCGAATCGCTGAAAGCCCTCGACTTTATGAAGGACGTTCCCGGGTCTGAGGTTCATTATTTCTACACTGCATCGGTCGTAGGTGATATCTATATGCTGAGAGGTGATTATGAAGAGGCTCTCCGTGCCGCCGAACTGTTCTACAACGAAGCCCTGAAGAAAAACAACAGCTCAGGTATCGTGGCCTCCCTGCAAAGCATGGGCAAGGCTTACGAAGAGCTCCGGTTGACCGACAAGGCAGAAACTGCCTTCCGCGAATCCATCGCGGCGGCCGACGAGCGAACCGATACCGGCATGAAAGGCGAAGGCTACTCTTTCCTTGTGGATATGCTCAACGGCCAGAAACGCTATGAGGACGCTCTGGAAGTCAGCCGTGAATTTGCTGCCTACCTCGAACGCATCGATGCCTACAACGGCGAGCTAAAAAATCTTTGCTTCCTCAACGACCTGGGTTATGCTGCCTCCTACACCCGGCTGGGACAATACCCCCTGGCATGGGAATACCTTAATAAGGCCGCACAATTTCCCATCGCCGAAACCAGTCTGGGGATGTATTCCGTAGAGAACGAACGCTTCGCCCTGCTGCTCGAAGAAGGCCGCTACGGCGAAGCCGAACAGTCGCTCGACAAGCTCGCAGATATTCTGGGTGACGATGCTTCTTACTACCAGGCAAATATGGGACTACAGGAATCCCGTGCCGACCTCTACTACCGGTGGGGCAAATACGACAAAGCTGCCCATGCTTATAAAGGTTACATAGCCGCTAAAGACTCCCTGCAAAGGGTAGAAATAGCCACCCGGCTCGATGCCCTGCGCACCCAATACGAAGTAGACAAGCTCGAAATGCAGAAAGAGCAGCATAAACGCAACTACCGCAGCACTCTCGTTTGGTTTTCCGTAGCCCTGCTTTTATTGTGTGTCATTATTGCCGTGGTGATACGCAATGCACGGAGGCTACATGCCAAGAACCGTTCACTCCTCGACCGCATCCGCGAGCAGGATGAGTTGGGGAAAGAAAATGAAGAAATACGCAGCCGGCTGGCAAGTAAAGAGATATCTGTTGTTGCCACTGACGACGAAAATCCGGAGGCAGGAGAACTTTATCTACGCTTTAAAGAATTAATGAAAGACCCCGCCGTATTTACAAATCCCGAAATCAACCGCAAGGCCATTGCCGAGAAACTGAATACAAACGAAAAATACATATTCGACACTGTCCATACCCACTATAATATGAACGTGTCGGATTACATCACAACCCTCCGGCTCAGCTATGCACGGAAACTGCTCGCCGACCCGTCCGACCACCGCAACATCGACACCATTGCCACCGATGCGGGCTTTAACAGCCGTAGCACCTTCTACCGTATTTTCAAAGACTATTACGGTATGACTCCAACGGAGTTCCGCCGACTGTCGCAGAAACGGTAATATCCTCTCATTTTTTTATCCGGTTACAGATTTGAGACAAATTTTTACAATTATGAGACAACATTCTGTCAACAACCTTGTATGTTTGTATTGCGATTAGCCGGTTGTAAAGCACCCTTGTCTTGTTTTAAATTAATACTCAGCTATATGAAACATTTATTACACATTCAAAGAATTATCCTTATCACGTGCCTCATTTGCGGATTTACCGTTACACATGCTTTCGGGCAAGAAGATAACTGGCTAGACGATGGCAACTTCGACACCGGCTGGTATGACAACCACATTGGGGATACGCCATTTGAAATCTCTACTGCCGAAGAATTGGCCGGTTTGGCTAAACTGGTTAATGAGGGTAATGATTTTGTCGGAAAGGAAATTAGCCTGTCTAAAGATATAAAACTCGGAAAGCACTACTGGACACCGATAGGATTTTTTGAAACTAGTGGAGCTAAATCTTTCAAGGGCACCTTCGATGGCAGCGGCAAGGAAATTTCCGGTCTTTCCATTTTAGGTGATAATTCAAATATTCTGACTTACGGCTTGTTTGGTTGTATTGAGGAAGAAGCCACGATACGGAATGTAATATTAAAGTATGTTGAAGTGGTTGGAGGATCTGAGCATGAATCGTATACCGGTGCTCTGGTGGGAATGTGCGACAATATTACTACCGGTGTAATTTCCGACTGTCTGATTATAGGAGGAAAGGTTGCGGGAGGAGGTGATAATTCCAGTAATACCGGCGGCCTCATTGGCAAAGTAACCGGGAGCCTGACTGTCATGAACTGTGCGAACAGCGCCACTGTAGAGGGAGGAAGAGATGCAAACAAATCCTATACCGGTGGGCTGATAGGATTTGGTCTTGCGAATGCCGGTGAAGAATTGATCATCCGGGATTGTTATAACTCGGGCAATATTATAGCAGGAGTGGGAATATTTTTCAAAACCGGTGGTCTGGCAGGATGGTTGGAATACATCCCCGGAACCCTCACCCTGACCAACTGTTACGCCTCGGGTACGCTCGATGGGAAAATAGGTATTGTCGGAGGTTTGCTGGGAGAAGCAAATAGCACAAATTTGAAGATTGAAAACTGCCTGGCCCTGCAAACTACTATGACCGGTGGTCAAGCAGGTCGGATTGTAGGGAGGACGGCAGATATACATAATGTTGTGAACACCTACTCCCTGATCGATGGTACTTCCCCCGGGTTCTTGACCTATGTGTTCGACAAGACTTGGACCAACCCCGGCGGGTTGCCTCTCAAGGAACTGGAACCAATAAAGTCGTGGACCGGCAGCAACTGGAAATTTGACGACAATAATAATTACCTCCCCTGGCTCAATCTTCCCGGTGCGCCGCAGGTATCGAATCCGTTCTATGATGACCCTACGCCTCCCGCTCCGGAACGCTATTACACTATCACCCTGGAACTGGGTGGCGCCATCGATGCCAATTACGGCGCCGGCGAACTGACTGTGGCTGAAGGCGATGACCTATCGTTGCAGTTTATGCCCGAAGACCGTACGTTAGAGGGCGGCGATGTGATGCTGGTGGTAGATGGTGAGGAGACGGCGTTTAAGGATATGGGCGGCAACTATTATTTCACCTACCGGTTGAACGATATACAGGCCGACCACTCGGTGCTGATCGCGTTGCGTGAATACACCGTGATAATGCCCGAGGTGAAAGGTGCAGCAACCTGGCCCGGTGCGGGCGAGCACAAGGTGCCTTATGGCGAAGCATTTGCTTTCCGTGTCAATCTCGATCCCGGTTACAGTCAATCGGAGATCATCGTCCGTGTCAATGGCGTAGAAGCAGAAGAAGTTATCCCTGATAACATCGATGATCCCCTTGCTCCCCTGCGCGACGAAATACCCTATAGCCACTATTACCGCATCGACCGCGTGGCAGGCCCGATACAAATAACGGTCGAAGGGCTCAAACCGAATGATCCGGTAGGCAACCTTCAACCCGAAAGCACTGCCGAACGCGTATACAGCCGTGACGGCAGTCTGATAATCGAATCCCCGGTGCCCCAGGCCGCCCATGTCTACAATGTGGCAGGCGCTCTTCAAACAACCTTCCGGATAGACGGACAACAAAGCATAGCCCTGCAAAAAGGTGTCTATATCGTAAAGATGGGAGGCAAGGTTTATAAGGTGGTTGTTCATTGAAGCCATGATTGATAATATCAACCTGTAGGGGCAGCCCTATGTGGCTGCCCAATACATACAAAATCAACATATTCGGTATATTAACATATTCGGGATGTCAATAAATCCGGGATATTAACATATCTCTGATATCAATAAATTCGGGCAGCCACATAGGGCTGCCCCTACAAAATACCCCGCCAAAAACTTTATAGCCTCAACGCGCCTCAATAGCCTGAACCAGCCTCAACGCGCCTATCTCCCACATACCTCTGTTGTACCTTTGTTTAACGATTAGTGATTAACGATTAACGATTAATGGTGATCACAGGCGATCATAAATTAATCAAATGTAAACCTTACGAATGGCCGGAACGGCCACCATTAATCGTTAATCGTTAATCGCTAATCGTTATTATTCATCTTTAAACATTAAAAAATGGCAGTAAAGTACAAATTAGTGCAACGCCGCGACATGAGCGCAGGCGCTGAACAAGATGCGAAATTATGGTATGCCCAGGGCTACATCACAGGAATCTGCTCAATGGATGAGCTATGCAACGAGATTGCCGACCGTTCCACCGCTACCGCGGGAGACATCAAACTGACAATCGACGGATTGGTGCAAATCCTTTCCCGCCGCCTGCAGGCAGGACAATCGGTGCAGCTGGGCGAGCTGGGCACGTTCCGCCCATCAGTAGGCAGCACGGGAACAAAGGAGAAAGAAGATTTCCACGCCAGCATGATCCGCAACCCCCGCATCGTCTTCTTCCCCGGCAAACAACTCCGCGAAACCCGCCGTATGATCAGGGTGGAGAGGATTTTGGAGAAGGAGGAAGGGACTTTTTAACGGTTAATGATTAACGATTAATGATTAACGGTGATCGCAGGCGATCATAAGGTTAGTCAAATATAGATCTCAAGAATGGCTGGAACGGCCACCATTAATCGTTAATCATTAAACATTAATCATTAGATAATCGGCGAAGCCGATTATCTAAGGTTCCCCCAAATGCCGCACAATAAGCGCAACCTGCCGGGGCGTGAGTACTTTGCGTCCCGGGCGCCAGAGGCTGTCGTACAGTTGTTGGGTGAGTTCGGGGGAGATGCGGATCCAGAGGCCGAGTTGATTGCTGGCGCTGTGGGGTTTTATATGCGGGAAATAGCATATTGCCAATTCCTGGAAACCCCAGGGGCGACGGGTGTCGATAGTGGTAAAAATCTTCTCATTTTTCATGTGTCGGATATTGGATCGGCCGGATGCGTCCGGCGGGTTTGATGTATATAAAGATACATAATTATCCTTTGATTTACAATTAATTAAGTTGCTTTTTTATGGTAGCGGAAGATTTTGTTGCCCGGTTCGGGCAGGAAGCGAAAGAAGCGGGGGGATTATTCCGGATGCACCCCGTGGTTATGCTGGCACAGGCAGCGTTGGAATCGGGGTGGGGCGAAAGCACATTGGCACGGGTGCATTGCAACCTGTTCGGTATTCTGGCCTATGGAACACCCAACGATTACTGGCACGGATGCCGTGTACAGATGCGAACCGGCGGGCTGCTTTTCCGGAAATACGGCGATACAAGGCACAGCTTTCTCGACTACGCACGCCTGATCCGCACCTGCTATCCCGTAGCAGCCGATATGAGTGCCCACCCGGAAGCTTTTGCCAAAGAAATTGCCTATAGCCGCTACATCTCCGAAACCAACGGCGACAATCGCGAAGCCTATCGCAAGGCGATTGGGCAGATAAGCCGGAAGATAACAACGATTAACGATTAGTGATTAACGATTAATGGTGATCGCTTGCGATCATAAAGTTAATCAAATATAAACCTTGCAAATGACCGTTCCGGTCACCATTAATCGTTAATCATTAATCATTCATCATTAATATTTATAACCATGAACGTATTAAAAACAATCCTTGATTTTATTTTGTCCGTTACCCGTTTGTTTTTTCGGGGAAAGGAGGGAGGGCGGCAGTTTTGTCCCCAATGCGGTGCCTTGCTTAGGGCTGATCGGCCTTGTGGCTGTAATCGTGAGACAACAGGAAGTGGCACTGGCGGCAGTCGGGGCAATTATGAGCCTGCACGGGAAGAAGAAAGTGCCGAAAACGACGGTGAAACCGAAGAGAAAGAGGTTGCCGGGCACGACATCTGCAAGCCATCGGGTGCAACACTGAACACTGTTGATATGGACTCTATCGCAACGCTGAGCCCTGCTAATATAGCCGGGTGGTGTTTGTTTATTATGGCGGTGGTTTCGATGTTGTCGTAGGGGCGGCCCTGTGTGGCCGCCCGATAACTGCGGGATCGATATATTGGGCGGCCACACAGGGCCGCCCCTACGGGGTGATATTAATTGAAAAATACGTGACCCATAATCATTACGCAGATTCATAAACAATTAACACATTTATCTGTTGTGAAAGTATGAAAAACCGCGTATGAAACAAAAAGAAATTGTAGTGTTTCCCCGTAGCTTCAGCCTGTTGGAGCAGTACTTACGGGGAGGGGATTATCATCCTGAAGTATTAATGAAATGGGCTGATTATTTATTGGCTTATCAGTTGGACGGCAATGAGAGGCAAAAGTCTGTCAGCCGTCGTTTTTATGAAAAGTACGGCCCGATGATAGCCGGGCCTTGCGGATGTTCGGAATTGTTTTTTGACCATCAGCGAATATATGTGCCCGAAGAATATCAAAAGGAACTGGTGTTTCAAATCTCCGAAATGTATAAAGAGGGGTTTTTCCCGCAAACGAAACCTTCCGTGCTGGCCCGTATGATAAAAACCGCCTATCATGTGAAATATATAGAGAGTTCGCTTGCGGCTATGATCCGGCTGAATCTTTAGGTTATTGCATTAATAGATTACAGGCGCCGTATATAACTGTATATCCATCGCTTTGATTTGTTTTTTCTGCTCGCGGGTGATATTTTCGTCGGTTACGATGATATCTATTTTTTCAATGGGGGCAATGAAAGCGAAGTTTCGTTTGTTGAATTTAGAGGAATCGAAGAGTGCTATCGTCTGTTTCGAAATAGACATCATTGTCTGGTTGATATTGGCTTCTTCGATATTGGTGGTGGACAATCCTTTGTCGATGCTGATGCTGTCGACACCCAGAAACAGTTTGTCGCAGTAGAATTTTTCCAGTATGGATTCGGCTATCGATCCGAGGGTGGATAGTGATGCTTCACGCAGGAAACCTCCGAGCATGATGATGTTGAATCGTTTGTATTTAGATAGTTCGATGGCGATGTTCAGGGCATTCGTAATGATTGTTAGGTTCTGAAAGCTATCCAGGTTTTTGGCAACCTCCATCGTGGTACTGCCTGAATCTATCAGGATCGTTTCATTTTCATTGATCAGCGATGCTGCCAGGCGGCCTATTGCTTTTTTCTCTTTAAAATGAAACAGGCTTTTCCGGTCGACTCCCATATCCTGAAATGCTTCTGTCTCAGGATGTTTTATGGCTCCTCCCCTTACACGGGTAAGGAGATTGCGTTTCTTAAGTGTATTGAGATCCTTTCGAATGGTAACTTCCGAAACGTTAAACTCCATGCTTAGTTGGATTACTGAAATGTTAGGTGTTTCGTCGAGCTTACGCAAAATCTGTGCGCGTCTCTCATTTGCGGTCTGTATCATGGTGTTATCAAATTAATGGTGATCGTAAAACATTGCAAAGATAGAATAATAATTTTAATAAAGATATATATTCGAAAATATTTTGAAACGTTTCGAAACGTTTCAAAAATAGATATGAATTGATTTAATTATAAGATATATAGTTATTTAAGTGTTTCGGTGTCGTTTGTATTAAAAAATGTATATCTAAACCTTTTTGGTATGCTATCGAGGTTTCATAGTTTTGCAGTGTAACATAACGAAATACTAAGCCACAATACTAAGCGATCATAATAATACACTAATAAACAGTTGATAATAATGAGTAACTATACTTATAAAGAGATTTTACAGCAGCCCATAGTCTGGAAGAAAGAATTCAATTCATTACTTGAAAACAAAGGGAAGATAAATGCATTCGTTTCGAAACATTTCGATTCTCCTGACAGTGAAATTGTTTTTACAGGTGCAGGCACATCTTCGTTCATCGGGGATATTCTCTCTGTTTTGTATACAGAAAGAGGTTATAGGAACTGTAGGTCTGTTTCGACAACAGATATTCTGACTCATCCGAAACAATATCTTCCTTTGGATAAAAAGGTGGTATTGGTTTCGTTTGCCCGGTCGGGTAACAGCCCGGAGAGTATTGCTACGGTAGAGTTGGCAAATAAATTGTGTAAAGAAATAGTGCATGTAGTCATTACGTGCAACGACGAAGGCATATTGGCCGGAAGTGTTTCGGAGAATGACTTATTGCTGCTGCTTCCTGCAGAAACCAACGATAAGAGCCTGGCGATGACAAGCAGCTTTTCGACTATGTTGCTCACGGGTCTTCTGCTGGCAGATATCAAGGATCTGGAAAAGAAAGAAGCCGAAATTGATGAGCTTTGCAGCAATGCCCAAATGATATTTGATAAGTATATGCCACAGATTGAAGAACTGGCTAAACGTTCTTTTGCACGGGCAATATTCCTGGGATCGGGCGAATTGAAAGGTATTGCCGAAGAATGCCACCTGAAACTGCAGGAAATGACCGACGGTAAAGTGATCTGTAAGTTCGATTCGTTTTTAGGTTTCCGTCACGGGCCGAAAGCGGCTATCAATGAAGAAACTTTATTGATCTATTTCTTTTCGGACGACGATTATGCTTTTGCCTATGAGAAAGACCTTGTGGAGCAAATCAATACGAACAATGCCGTGATCGGCCAGATAGCAGTTGCCGGTAAGCACTGCAACATTCCCGGAGCTACGTTGGATATAATTATCAATACTTCCAGAAGCGGAAGTAAGCCGAACCCTTACAATTTTATAGTGAAAGTGATACCCGGACAATTATTGGGTTATTACAAGTCTCTCGACCTGAACTTCAATCCCGACACGCCTTCTGTTTCCGGGAACATCTCCCGGATAGTGGAAGGGGTGATTGTTTATCCGTATTAAACCGGAGGCATAGCAAATACAAACTCAAAAAACCAGAAAAATGGCAACAAAAATGCAACATACGGAAGCTAAGACCGAGCGGATCTTACAGATAATACAAGACAACGAAAAAAAGACAGGTGTAAAAAGGACATTACTGGCTGTTTGCCCTAATTCTTTTTCGGTTATAAAAGCTGCTTTCAGAGCTGCCAAACGAAATAATGCTCCTATAAAATTTGCCGCTACCCTGAATCAGGTGGATGGCGACAAAGGATATACGGGACTTACGCAGGCAGAGTTTACGAAAATGCTGGAGATTGAAGCCGCTTCGGTGAATTATACCGGCCCTTATATTGTTGCTGTCGACCACGGTGGCCCCTGGCTGAAAGACGTGCAATCCATTGAAAAATGGGATACGGAAAAAGCGATGGAAGGTGTGAAGAAATCGTTGGTAGATTCGTTGGTTGCGGGGTATGATTTGTTGCATGTAGACCCTACTGTTGACATAACGCTACCGAAGGGAAGTGCTATCGATATACAAGTTGTTGCAAAAAGAACGGTGGAACTTATAAAACATGTAGAGGAATACAGAAAAATTGCTAACTTAGGACCTATATCTTACGAGGTCGGCACGGAAGAGGTACATGGGGGACTAGCCGACGATGATACTTTTGACACGTTTATTAAATTATTGAAAGAAGGATTGGCGAAGGAGGGACTGAGTGTGTGGCCATGTTTTATAGTTGGAAAAGTAGGTACCGACCTACATACTACTCTTTTTGATACTGATGTTGCGCGAAAATTAACGAGCAAAGTCAGCAAATTCGGCAGTTACATAAAAGGACATTATACGGATGGCGTATCCAATCCGCAGGATTATCCCCTGACAGGTATGGGAGCGGCAAACGTAGGGCCTGAATTTACAATCAGCGAATACAATGCACTTATTGAGTTGGAAGAAGTGGAGAAAAAATTGCAGCAGGAAGGCAAAGTGGCACTGGTATCAGACATGAAAAATGTATTGTGGCAACTGGTACTGGATTCCAACCGTTGGCGGAAATGGCTGCAGGAAGATGAGCAGGGCAAGGAGTTTAACGAACTCACTGAGGACAGACAGCAATGGCTGGTTCAGACAGGCTGCCGCTACATCTGGCAAGACCCACAGGCACTGGCAGCCCGTTACAGGCTGTACGAAAACCTCAATAAATGTGGAATAGATGGAGAAGAAGTCGTTCTGGGACGAATAGAACACGACATGGATAAGTATTTTTATGCTTTTAATCTAATTAATTTAAACGATCTGATCTCATGAAAACGTATGATGTAATAGCTATTGGTGAATTAAATGTGGATTTGATTCTGAATCAGATAGACGGTGAGCCTGAAATCGGTAAGGAAAAGTTTGCCGGAGATATGATTCTGACGCTTGGAAGTTCGACTGCTATTTTTGCGGCTAATGTCTCTTCGTTGGGCAGCCGTACGGGGTTTGTCGGAATGATTGGAAAAGACAGTTTCGGGGACCTTGTAAAAAGCAGTTTACAGGCAAAGGGTGTAGATACATCGTTGTTGATCGAGACGGATAAGAGTGCTACCGGAGCTACGATTGTTTTGAATTACAACGAGGATCGTGCAAATGTGACCTATCAGGGAACAATGGATCTGATGAGTTTTAAAGATATCGACAAAGCGGTATTTGAGCATACAAAACATATTCATCTCTCATCGATCTACCTGCAATCGGGAATAAAGAAAGACTTGGTAGAAATATTGAGTTATGCACGCGAAAAGGGTGTAACCACTTCTCTCGATACACAATGGGATCCGCTGGAAACATGGGATTTTGATTATAAGACGCTTTTGCCGCTTGTTTCTGTATTTATGCCTAATGAAAAGGAATTGCAGTTTCTGACAAATTCTTCCACACTGGATGAGGCGGTAGAAAAGATTCGTCCTTATATCAATATCTGCATTGTGAAACGGGGCAACAAGGGTTCATTGATGCTGTTGAACGACGGAACAAGCTGCGCAATGGATGCTTTCCTGAACACAGATGTTGTGGATGCAATCGGTGCGGGAGACAGTTTTAATGCAGGCTTTATAAATTATTTCGTACAGGGCCGGACGCCGGAAGAATGTCAACGTTTCGGAAACTTAACGGGAGCGATAAACACCACTGCAGCAGGGGGGACCTCGGCTTTTTCTTCCAAAGAAAATATAGTAAGAATTGCGAAAGAAAAATTTAATCATGCAATTACTTTATGACTATCCGGGAAAAACTAAAGCAATATCAACAGGATAAGAAGGCCATTCTGGCAACAAACTTCTATAATCTTGAAACTTTGCAGGCTATTGTTGAGGCGGCTTCGATAGTGAAGGTTCCGGTGATCCTGCAATTGACCAAGAGCTCGATAGATTATATCGGATTGAATGAAGTTGTGGCAATGGCACGCCAGGCTTTGGGTGATGCAGGGCTGGAAGGTTGGCTGCACCTGGATCATGGCGGCTCGGTGGAACTGGTTCAGAGATGCCTCGACGCGGGTTTCGAATCAGTGATGATCGACGCCAGCGAAAAGAGCCTGGAGGAAAATATCCGCATTACGTCGGAAGTCGTAAAACGGGCGGAATCCTATCATGCAAATGTGGAAGCCGAATTAGGATTTATTGCCAAACTGGGACAGGAGCAAACGGGTGGCTTTACGACCGTAGAAGAAGCCCGTTGTTTTGTGAATGAAACGGGTATAGATGCGTTGGCTATTGCTATCGGTTCGGCACATGGGTTTTATAAATCCGCACCAAAACTTAATATTGAAAGATTGAGGGAAATCCACGAAGCAGTGGACGTAATCCTGGTTTTACATGGAAGCTCGGGTATTCCTCATGATATGCTGCAAGAGGCTATACGGAATGGTATCACGAAAATAAACCTGGCAACAGAGATAAAAGACACTTTTATGCGGGCACTTAAAGAGGTGCTTCTTACAACGGACGAGATTGATTTACGAAAAGTTTTTCCTAAAGCGACTGCTTCTGTGGTTGAGTTGCTTTGCACGAAATATAAGACCGTGGAAATGCAACCGGGTGTGTAAACCTCGCGGAAAGGAAAACTTACTGATTATTTTATTGTAGACGGACAGGAGATAACAAACAAAAATTGCGGTATTATGAAAAACATTTTTTTATTTTTCTTTTTAATTCCATTTATCTGTAACGCTCAGTTTGAGCGTCCGAACCCGAATCAGTATATTACCAAATATCCTGATATTCCACGTATTGATGCGCATATTCATTTCAGAGACTCCACTCCCGACAGGTTGCCTAATTATCTTAATCTGAGAGATACGGTGATGAAAAGGAGCCATGCGGATATTGCCATGTGGGTGAATCTGGAACAAAAAGGTGCACAGGTAATACAAAAGATGACGAAGGGAAGAATGCTTTCCGCATTCAGTACATTCCGTCCTGCACAATTAGGTATTGAACATTATAAAGAAAATGATATTAAGGCACTATATAAAGAAGGATATATCGGATATAAGATATGGTATGGCCCTTATTACCGTCAGGGGGAACAGCCAGTGAAGTATAAGTATATCGATGATCCTGCTCACGAAGAGGCATTTGCCGAACTGGAAAGACAAGGTGTGTTGCTGACTTCCCTGCATATTGCCGACCCGAACGGACCTTATTCTTTCCGTACAAACTGGGCGAAGGAACCGGTTGATTACTGGAGACAGATTATCGGGTTGGAACGGGTTCTGAGCCGTCATCCGAAACTGAATATCGTTGTGGCACACGGTGCATGGCTTATGACACAAGATGCGCAGATCGATTACCTGCGGTATATGATGGAAACATATCCCAATATGAACATTGATATTTCGGCTACTATGCAGTATTGCAATCTTCAGGATTATAATAATTTGCGCGATTTTATCCTGTCTTATCAGGACCGGATAATGTGGGGATATGATTTTACGAATACTCCGAACGAAAACAATTACGGTTCGATGGCGAATTCGCTTATAAACTGGTTCAGGTTTCTGGAGACCGACGATGTGTTCGGTGAAAATATTGCCAGCAACAGAAAACCGTTGAAAGGGCTGAATCTACCTAAATCGGTGTTGGAGAAAATCTATTATAAAAATGCTTTGCGTATCTATCCTTCCAAGTTAAAGGAAAGCATGAAGAGTCTGGGCTATCCGGTAGATTAAGAATTCAGGTGTTGTATTCTTTTCCCTTCTGGATGATGTATTATGAAATATATCATGCCCCTTTTTCGCTAAAAACGAGAAATAAATCATTAAAAATTGATACTTATGAAGACACTTTTATCCTTGATCGCATCTGTATTCTCCCTGTTTTTGTGGAGTAATATCGCTGTTGCACAGCAGGAACAACAGGTTCCAATCGAGGAGAATATAGAAAATCTGCTATTAAAAGACTATCGTCCTGTTTCGGTATTTAATATTCCACAGACACGGGTGGAAAAAGCAAAATATCTGGTTATCGATATGCATTCGCATAATTATGCAAGAAACAAGGAAGAAGTAAATAAATGGGTAGAGTCGATGGATGCTGCCGGGATTGAAGTCAGCAGTATAATGAACAACAGCCGGGGAGAAGCCTTTGAAACGATTGTTGAGAAGTATGGAGACCATAAAGACCGTTTTGCGTTGTGGTGTAGTTTTGATTATACCGATTTTGACAAGCCCGACTGGGAGAAACGTGCTTTGGACTTGCTGGTGAAATACCATAAGATGGGTGCTGTCGGTGTTGGTGAGATAGGGGATAAGGGAACAGGAGATTTATACGCATTCCCTACCAAAGGACATGGCATACATCTGGATAATCCACGTGTGAAGGTATTGCTGGAAAAATGTGCGGAACTGAATATGCCTGTAAGTGTGCATATCGCTGATCCTATCTGGATGTACCTGCCTATCGATAAAAACAATGACGGACTTATGAACGCGCTGCGCTGGCAGGTGGATACGACAGTTCAGAACTGTTTGGGTTATAACGGTTTGATAACATCGTTTGAAAATGCGGTGGCAGCCAATCCTAAAACGACATTTATTGCTTGCCACTATTTGAATATGAATCACGATTTACCACGTCTTTCCGCTCTGTTGGATAAATATCCGAACCTGTATTTCGACATTGCTGGCAGGGTGTCGGAAGCGGGAGCAACGCCTCGCGCAACGCGTGAATTCATTATGAAATATGCCGACCGGATTGTGTTCGGAACCGATAATGGGATGGGAGTTGAAATGTATCGTACGGTTTTCCGCTCATTGGAGACAAATGATGAACATATTATTACTTCGGGTAACAGTTACTACTGGCCGTTGAGCGGCCTTAACCTTCCGGATGATGTGCTTAAAAAACTATACAGAGATAATGCTAATAAACTTTTAAAAAGATAATATATGAAGGAGAGAGTATACATTGTACTGTTCTTATTGCTGGCTGTAGTGATGACAGGCTGTAATAAAAGTGTGATAATAAAGAACGGGGATCTGCAACTTGAAGTAGACGGGCAGATGAGGGTAAAGTTAACATCTCTCAATGGTTCGACTTTGCCGTTCCATGATGAGTTTGTTGAATCGGATGCTTTGATGGCGGTTGAGTTTACTGCTTCGCAATTTAAGCTGACAAATGTTTCTGAATTTAAAGAGGGGAATGTTTCCGGTTATGCCTTGACAGGAACCTACAATAAAGATGGTTACCAGCTGGAAAAACATCAAAAGATAACGATACCTCAGAATATCGATCAGATGCTGTTGGTTGAAACTTATTATATCAACCGGAGTGATAAAGATATCACGGTAAACGGATGGAAAATAAACGAATTGCATATAAACGTGTCGGATACTTCGGCATGGTCGTTCCAGCCTTCTTCTTCAAGCCGCCGCGCTGACTGGCTTTCGGAAGTGAAACCGGGATACTATAAGAAGAATTATCTGGGAATGAACGACTCGGATTACGGGGGAGGTATACCGATGGTAAACCTGTGGCGTCGTGACGGTGGTATTGTTACGGGCCTTACCGAAACAACACTGAAAATGATCTCGATGCCTGTTCAATGGCTCAATCATGACAAGTATGCTTCTATTGCACTAACCTATGACATGAAGGGTGGACGCCAGAAGTTTACTCCGGGCGATACTATTCGTACCTACGACTCTTTTATAGGTGTACATACGGGAGACTATTACGATCCGTTGGAACGTTTTTCCCGTCACATGGAAACCAAAGGCATGGTGTTCCCGGAATCAGGTCCTGAAGCGTATGAAGCTGTTTGGTGCGCATGGGGTTACGAACGTACGTTTACTATTGACGAAGTTCTGGGAACTCTGCCGAAGGTGAAAGAGCTTGGTTTCAAATGGGTGGATGTGGACGACGGATTCCAGATTGCAGAAGGCGATTGGGAAACAAATTCACGCTTTCCCGGTGGAGACAGGGATATGCGCCGTATGACGGATGCGATTCATGCACATGGTATGAAAGCTAAACTATGGTGGGCACCACTGGCGGCCGACCCGGGCACAAAGGTATTGAAAGATCATCCGGAAGTAAGGCTGAGAACACAATGGGGATCGCCGCAGTATATTACGTGGTGGGACAGTTACTATATGTCTCCGGTTAATCCTGTGACGGAAAAGATCACTAATGATTTATTGGAGCGTTTTATTGTGACATGGGGTTTTGACGGGCTTAAACTCGACGGACAGCACATGAACTGTTGCTTGCCTGACTATAACAGGGCCAGCAAACTCGAATATCCTGAACAGTCGGCAGAGTTGATGCATACTTATTTCCAGAATATCTACGAAAAGGTATTGGGTTATAAACCTTATGGTGTGGTGCAATTCTGCCCTTGCGGTTGTGCAATCAATTATTTTATGATCCCTTATATGAACCAGGCAGTTTCATCTGACCCGACTTCCAGCTGGCAGATACGGCATAAGGCGAAAACCTATAGGGCTATTGCCAATAAACTGGCTTATTATGCCGATCATATTGAGTTGAGTGATAATGGTGATGACTTTGGTACCCAGATTGGTATCGGAGGAGTTATCGGGTCGAAATTCACTTATCCGAAGGATAATCCGAATGTACGTAGAAGCTATGTACTGACACCTGAAAAGGAAAAGCTTTACAAAAAATGGGTAAACATCTATAATGACAAAATGATTTCAACCGGAACTTATCTTAACCTGTATGATATAGCTTATGATAAACCGGAAACTCATGTAGTCAAAAAAGATGGAAAGATGTATTACGCTTTCTATGCGAAAGAATGGAATGGGGAGCCGATTGAACTACGCGGGCTGGAAAACCGTAAGTATACAGTGTGTGAATATACTTCTGATGATAAGAAAACTTATGAGATCGATGGTGCAAACCCAGTGATAAAACCAGCGTTCAATAGGGATTATTTAATAGAAGTGTATTAAGTGGTAAGTATTCGGCGTAGTACGCCTCATGTAGTAGTCAAAGTAGTCAAGGAGTTAAGTTTCTACTTGACTACTAAAGAGCAAAGCGATTGATAACTACTTGACTTCTCTGACTACTAAGCAAGAGGGATACGTAGTAGACCGAAGGCTTATATTAAGTGTGTGTAATGTGTAAATTTTGAAAATCACAATTTTATAAATCATCTAAATGTTAATGCAATGAATCTAAAACTGTTTAGAAAAATGCAAGCGATTTGTATAGGAGTTCTTTTCCTGACAATCGGAACTGCATACGCACAAAATGTGGTGACAGGGAAGGTTACTTCTTCCGATGGGAATGAAACCTTGCCTGGAGTTAATATTTTGATTAAAGGAACTGCTTTCGGAGCAGTAACTGATATTGACGGAGAATACAGTATCAGTAATGTGTCGCCTAATTCTACGTTGGTATTCTCTTATGTAGGATATACTGCAGTAGAAGAAGTGGTTGGAAACAGAACGAAAATTGATGTGGTTATGCAATCCAGCGAAGTACTGGATGAAATTGTTGTTATTGGATATACAAGTGTTAGAAAATCCGTAATGACAAGTTCGGTAACTACATTGCAAAGTGAAGCGCTAAAAGATAATGTAACGTCTGACCTCGGTTCAATGCTTCAGGGTAAAGTTTCGGGGTTGATGGTTACCAATAATAGTGGTGCTCCGGGTTCGGAAGCCAGCTTGCTTATTCGCGGTGTTGGAACTATTACTGCCGGCAAAAGCCCTCTGTTCGTTGTAGACGGAATTCCCGGTGGAACATATGACCCGAATGATGTGGAAACTATATCTGTGTTGAAAGATGTGGGTTCTACGGCTATCTATGGAGCTGAAGGAGCAAATGGCGTTATCGTGATCACTACCAAACAAGGGAAGCGTAATCAGGCTCCGCAGGTAACTGTAAGAGTGAATGCGGCTATTACCAATGCTATGTTCGGTAGATTCAAACCGATGAACGGAACAGAGCTCTATAATTTATGGGAATCCTGGGGAATCCCTAACTTTGAAGCAGATTTCCCACAAACGCTTAGAGACCGGAATTACAACTGGCGTGATGACGCATTCAAAACAGGGAATGCCCAGGAATATTATGCATCTGTTACGGGTGGAACAAAAAATACTTCGTATATGGTCAGCCTGAATCATTACAATCAGGAAGGAACAATGCCGGGCACTTCTTACAAACGCAGCAACGTACGTATGAACTTCAATACGCAAATATCAAATACTTTTGATGTGAGCGTTCGTATGAATATGCGTGAGAATAAGAGAAACAATATCTGGTCGAGTACTTTCTACGAAATGTCTTACCGCGGTATTCCTTGGGATAATCCGTTTGATGAAAATGGTAACCCTGTGAATATTGCTGCAACTCCGGCAGCAGACCAGAGATGGTTCTATGCTAACCGTCAGAACCCATGGCACGGTTATGAATATAATTATGATAAAGAAGGTGGTACAGGTATGAATCTTGACCTTGTGCTTAACTGGAGTATCCTTCCTTGGTTGACAGCTACTAATACTACTCGTTTGAGTAGGCACCAGAGCTGGAGTAAGGTATTTTACGATGCACGCGATGCCAGCCAGACATGGAATGGTATTACACAAGGTAGCCATGTGGAAGATGAATCTTCTTATCCGTTAGGAGGTTATGGTAATACTACACTTTTGAAAGCTTCTCATCGTATAGGATACCACGATTTTGGTGGTCTTTTGGGATATGAGTTCGGTGAGTCAAAAGGTAATTACCGTTTTGGTGCAAGAGCTGATCAACAGCCGACAGGAATGGAAGTTGTGTCTGCTGGAGCGGCGACAACCATGCGTGCAACAGGCGGATATGCTACTCCAAGTGCATCCTGGTCTGCTTTTGCACAAATAAATTATTCGTATGCTGACAGATATATCGCTACAGCTTCGTTCCGTGCGGATGCGAGCAGCCGTTTTGCTCCCAATAACCGCACAGGTTACTTCCCTTCGATGAGCGCTGGTTGGTTGGCATCGAATGAAAAATTCCTGAAAGGAAATAAAGTCCTTACTTTCCTGAAATTACGCGGAAGCTTTGGTTTGACCGGTAATGCAGATATTGGTGACTTTGCTTATATGGATGCATATACGTTCTCCGGTGTAACTTATTTAGGGGAACCGGGTGCACAGCCTTCTCGTTTGGCTAATCCTGACCTGGGATGGGAAAAATGTTTAATGATATCAGGTGGTGTAGACTTCCAGCTCTTCAACTGGCTTGAGGGTAGTGTGGATGTTTATCGTAATCTTAACTCTGATCTTCTTTTCAGTGCTCCTGAAGCTCCAAGTACAGGTTTTTACAGTTACCTGCGTAATATTGGTGAAATCAGCAATAAGGGGGTTGAACTTCAACTGACTAGTACTAATATCAATAGAAAAGACTTCTTATGGACTACTTCATTCAATATCGGTTTCAATAAAAACAAGGTAGAGAAATTACCGGGTGGAAAAGATGGTGGACCTGGAACTCCTATTATGGTTGGTGCTGCTGATGCTGCACGTCAACGGTTGGAAGAAGGACATGAACTTTATGGCTGGTATATGCCGGAATGGCGCGGAGTAGATCCTGACAATGGAGATCCTCTTTGGACAGCAGAAGATGGTGGCACAACCAATGATTACTCAAAAGCAAAAATAGATTGGTTAGGATCTTCTCCTACACCTAAGTTCTCGGGAGGTCTTATGAATAATCTTTCTTATAAAGGATTTACTTTAGGTGTTAATTTTACATTTGTGTACGGTAATAAGATTTATTTCGGAGCACGTTCTTCTATGGATAATGACGGTCGTCAGGCACAATACAACCAGATGTCGATAGATAATGGTTTGGGTTGGAGCCGTTGGGAAAAACCGGGAGACAATGCTACTCACCCGCTTCCTGTTTACGGAGGAAATAAAAACTCAACGAACCCATCATCCCGTTTCCTTGAGAACGGAAGCCACCTGCGTCTACGTAACGTTAATATCGGGTATAATTTACCGGAAAATCTGTTGAAAAGTGTACGCATCTCGAATGCACGGGTATTCTTCTCCGGAGATAACCTGTTTACCATCAATAAATTCTCTGGACCTGATCCGGAAACCAGCTTAACAGCAAGTGGTATCTCCAGTGTTGCAGGTGCTATAAACTTCGTATATCCAATGAACCGCACTTTCTCACTGGGTGTCGAACTTAAATTTTAATATAAACACATAAATGATCATTTATCATGAAGAATAAATCATTAATACTAATAGCTGCTATTTTTGGCCTGGTATTGTCATCCTGTGTAGAGATGGATTTGGTTCCTCAGTCTACGATGACTTCAGAACAGCTTGCTAGTGATCCGGCAGGTATTGAATATGCGACTATCGGTGCTTACCGTTGGTTCAGACAAAACCGTACGGGAATGGCCGGTGGATCGTCAAGTAGAGACGTTTATGCTAGAAACTGGTTCCAAATGAACGAGTTTCGTGGTGACAATGTTTTCATCGCAGGGGTTACCAGTGACCCGTTTATGAAATCGTATGAATATACGGATGCCGATACCGAAGCAACATGCCGTTATATGTGGTACTCTTCTTATTCTATAATGAATATTTTAAATACGAATATCAGAGTAGGAGTTGAAGGACAATCGCAAGTAAATGACCATATCCTGGGAGAGAACTATTTCCTGCGTGGCCTGATATATCTGAATCTGTGTGACCTCTTTGCCCGTCCGTATTCACAAGGAGCAAATAATCCTGCGGTAGTACTACGCACGGAGCAACCTATAACAGGTGATATTACAAGAGCAACCATTGGTGAAGTGTACGAACAAATTGAGAAAGACCTTAAAAAAGCTATTCAGTTGATGGGTAACTATCGTCGTTCGGACAATAACAGCTATGCATGGAAAGGATCTGCACAAGGACTTTTATCACGTTTGTATCTTTACATGGGCAGAAATCAGGATGTTGTAAATATCGTAAACGAAATGCTTGAAGGCAGAACTGCGGCAGATGCGCTTGATCCTGATCTTGCAACTTATTTCACACGTACACAAACTTCACGTGAAACTCTTTGGTGTATCGGATATCTTCCAAATGAAAGTCCCGGTAACAGTGCTGTTGCTTCTATGTATCTGAATGATCCCGTTAGTGGTGCAGGTTGGGGTGAAATTTATCCATCTGACCCGATGTATATGTTATTCAACCGTTATGCTGATAGCGATATTCGTTGGAAGGATTTCCATCTTTTCCAGGCTATTCCTACTCCGGGAGTGATATATAATGGTGAAGCTGTTAAATGGATGGCTAACTGGCCGGTTCCAAACCCAACTAGTTGGTACTATGGGCTTCAGTATCGTTACCTTGCAGAAGATGCAGGTGGTAAGTATATTATTTTCAGTAATAATCCGGGCTTGAATAATCCTGTTCCTGATGATTATTTCTCAAATACAAGTACTAAGATCTATGTGCAGGAAGAAATCGTAAATACATATCCACGCCATTTCTTTATGTATGAAGGAAAACGGGTTGATATTACGATTACTCCGGCAACTAATAACCGTATGAGTTATAGAAAGATTTTCAACACTAAGTTCTCTTATCAGGACGGAAATGCGATGTTGTGTTCTTATCCTATGATTCGTTGGGGTGAAGTAATTCTAAATCGTGCAGAAGCTTATGCTAAATTGGACAACGCTGCTGCTGCTTTGGCTGATGTAAATGCTATTCGTAGCCGTGCAGGACTTTCAGGTGATCAGCTCATGACTACAAATAATATGGGAGCACGTGGATATGAAAGCGTATTGGATGTGGTTCTCGATGAGCGTCGTCTTGAGCTTGCTTATGAAGGTTTCCGTTGGAAAGACCTTTTCCGCAACAATAAACCGATGGATCGTCGTTTTGCCGGTACGCATCCTTGGGAAGTTATTCAACCAACCGACCTACGGATACCTCACCAGATTTCGGGTGATGAAACTCTTATCAATCCGGGTGTCTTACCTAATCCTAGATAATAATATAGTTTAATGTTAAAAGAAAGCAGGGCAGAAATAATCTGCCTTGCTTTTTTCATTTATTGCAAAATTTGTTTGATTAACTTAGATTTGTAGAATATAAAAGAGTCTCAAATAATAATTTAGATTTAGTTCATGGAGATTATTGAAATTAAAAAGTATAATTCTGACTATTTGGTTGTTATTCAGAAACTATTGAGTGAATTAATGGGGAAACCCGTTCAATTCCCGGAGTCTTCTTTTAAAGAGATATTATCATCCGAAAACAGTCACTTATTTTTCTTAAAAGATAAAGAGTCAGTTATAGGAATGTTTACTGTAGGAATCTATAAAAGTCCGACAGGAAGCAAGGCTTGGATTGAGGATGTCGTCGTTGATAACAATGTAAGGGGTAAAGGATTGGGGCGCCTTATTATGGAATATGCGATTTCATACGTGAAATCCCTTTGTGTTGAAACACTGATGCTAACATCAAATCCATCCAGGGTAATAGCCAATAAGCTTTATCAGTCGCTTGGATTTGAACAAAAGGAAACAAATGTGTATAGAATGATTTTGAAATCAGATATCGATTAATTTATGATACAATTCGAGGTATTTCCTAAAATTGATGCGCATTTCCACGTCTTTTCAGATGTGTCGGTTTATTTAGATATTGCAAAGAAAATATCTCTTCAGTATATTAATATCAATACGGATACGCATATATTCCCATTAATGTCTGAACAGGAGTCGATATCCCGAATGTATTCAGAAAAATATCCTGAATTCTTCAGTTATATTTCAAGTTTTTCAATGAATGGTTGGGAAGAAGAAGGATGGATGGATAAAGTTCTTCATCAGATTGAAACATCTATGCAAAATGGGGCACTCGGAATAAAACTATGGAAAAATATAGGAATGGAAATAATCAAATCGGATGGAACTTATCTGATGATTGATGATCCATTTTTTTATCCTTTATTTCAATACTTATCGGATAACCATATCACTGTAGTTGCGCATTTGGGGGAACCTAGAAATTGTTGGTTGCCAATCGAACAAATGACAACAGAGAGGAATAAAGCCTATTTCTCAACATACCCCCAATACCATGCCTTTTTGCATCCTGAAATACCTTCTTATGAACAACAGATTCAGGCTCGTGATAATGTGCTGTCACTTTTCCCTGATTTGATATTTGTTGGTGCTCACTTTGGAAGCCTTGAATGGAGTGTTGACGAGTTGGCTTTGCGTTTGGATAAATATCCTAATTTTATGGTAGACGTTTCTTCCCGAATGGGGCATATACAATTACAGGCTCAAACTGCATACGAAAAAGTACGAGACTTCTTCCTTTCATATTCGGATAGGATCATCTATGGAACTGATGCCTACAATAATCTTCAAAAATTACAAACCTCTTTATATAATGATTGGAGATTTTTAACTACCTATGATGTATGTAATTCTTCTGATATCTTAGGTACTTTCAGAGGCCTATATCTTCCTGAAGATGTTTTATTAAGGATTTATCATGATAATGCTAGAAGATGTTTTCTAAGTTATCCGTTATGAGTGAGTCCTGATTGTATGAATAGAATTAAATGATAGATTTGATTAAACCGTAATCGAATAGCATACCATTGAGAGTAATATAGCTGAAAGCAGTTAAACAAAAGAAACATACTCCGTGTTACTTTTCAAAAGCTAAATCAATGGAAGATCGATCAATAAATAAGAAGAAATTAAGTTTTCCGGTACTTGTAAAGATTGTAAAAGATACGATTAAAGGATTTTCGGATGATAATGTTACCCGTTTAAGTGCATCATTAGCGTATGCGACACTATTTTCAATTATCCCCTTTCTTTCTCTACTGATAACCATCGGTGCGTTTTTTCATGCAGACTTAGGTAATCAGCTATATACTCAACTGCAACCTATTCTTGGAGCAGATGTAGTTGATCAATTAAAGTCTATATTGGCCAATGCCAATAAAACTGATTCTTCCACATTCGCTGCTCTTGTAAGTTTAGCAGTCTCTATCTTTGGAGCCAGCACTATTTTTGCAGAAGTACAAGGTTCATTGAATACTATTTGGGGAATAAAGGCGATACCTAAAAAAAGCTGGCTTAAATATATTCAAAACAGGTTATTATCATTCTCCATTATTCTGGTTTTTGCTTTTATCTTGTTGATCACATTTACGATTACCAATGTTATATCAAATTTGAGTGATCGAATTATGTCGAGCTATCCGGATGTCGCAGAGTCATTTGTCAAGATACTGGGAATGATTATTAATATCTGTGTGACCACTTTCATTTTTGCATTGATGTTTAAAATGTTGCCTGACGCAAAAATAAAGATGAAAGATGTTTTGGTAGGAGCTTTGGTTACGACTGTTCTTTTCCTGATAGGGCAATGGGCAATCTCGCTTTATATAGGTATTGCAAATGTCGGGAATGTTTATGGTGCTGCAGCATTTATGGCTATTCTTATAACATGGATCTATTATTCCGCTATTATTATATATATAGGTGCAGAATTTACCGAATCGTGGGCAAATGAAATGGGAGGAAAGATTTTTCCGGATGAATTTGCTGTGACTACTAAAATAATTGAAATACATGAGGAAAATAAGCCTGTTGAGGCTGTAAATAAAGTAGAGGTGAAGAATGATTGAAAAATACCAGTTTATGACTATATTTGTAATATGGTATCAAACAATGTCTCTCCTCGTGAATTGTGGGCAAAGCAACAGATATGCAACCAGGACGTTGACTATGATCTCTGGAACATGAAAAGAAAGACAATACAGGAAATGTCCCGTATAAGCCATGAGTGCATATTTACTGTAGATGTATTTAGAGAAAGATATGATTTTGCTTCGCAGAATTTTGCCTCTATTTTTGGGTATAATCCTTCATATATTCAAACTATACAAAATCAGGGAGATTTACTGGAAGAACGAATCCACCCGGACGATAGAGTTCAGATAGCTGAATATCAGGTTGAGCATGGACAGTTTATTTATTCGCTTCCTTTGGAAGAAAGAAATGAGTATCAGCAAATATTCCAATACCGGGTACTGAATGCAAAACGGCAATATGTAAACGTGGTAAGCCGTCAACAGGTAATACAGAAAGACCGTAATGGAAAAGCCTGGATTATAATGGGGGTTATGGATGTTTCCCCTGATCAGATACTCAGCGAAAAAGTGAAACGTTCGGTAATAAACAGAAGAACGGGTGAACTAATAGCGTCCGGTGCTTCCCATCCTTCCATTAACTTAATAACAGCTAGAGAGAAAGAGGTTTTATTAATGATCCGGCAGGGACTTTTGAGTAAAGAAATAGCAGATCGTTTACATATAAGTATCTATACGGTTAATAATCACCGTAAAAATATATTAACCAAGCTAAAAGCAAATAATGCGATGGAAGCTATTCATATAGCTCAGGAATTGGGATTATTATTTTAAATCTATGGCATCCAGTTGAGGCTGTCTGTTAATGGATTGGCTTGTCGCCATTGTTCAAACTCTTTATAACTTCTGACATTTCCCGTAAAGACAGCATGATAGATCTCTATTCCGGGGATATTAATGCCTTCAGGTGTATCGTATTTGATTTGAAGGATAGCTTTTCTTGTTTCGGGTGTCAACCGATTAGCTATAGCCTCAGTTACCTTTTCAACTACACCATCATACTTAGAGCCACTGCGGATATGTATCATATCAAATTTCCACAAATAGGAATGCTTATCCTCATACAAAGCATGCCACTCTATACACTCTTCTTCTGTATTGATCCCGTTTATGTATTGGATTTCCTTTAATTGCATTTTTGCTGCCAATTGTTTCATAACAGTAAAACTCTCCGCTATAGATAATTTATCTGTATAGATATGCATATCTATATCTTTCTTTATAATCAGCCCTGTCTTCATGGAACCTACAAGATGAACCCTGGCTCCAATACTCTCCCACTCTGTAATGAGAGGCGTTTCCTCCAGTATTTCCCGGCCAAGTAGCTGAGTATGCTTTTCAATTTCAAGAATATCCATTTGTACACTTTTGAGCGTGAAAGTACAAAAATAACGCTATATATAGCTATAAATAGCTATTTAACAGTTCGAGGTGTAGAAGTAACTTTGCCAACCCTTTTGTCGTTTTTTTAATCCGGTAATAACAACTACTTATGGTATTCAATAAAACAGAAAAACAGGAAAGAGAATATTTGCAGCAAATTATTCAGGCTGTGAAGAAAACAATAGAGACTGCGGATGTATCAGTAAAAGACCATGTAGATACATTGCGGGAACATAAAGATTATATATGGTCGAATAAGGACATAGATCCCCATGAGATCCGTTCAATGAGAGAAAGTATTCTCAATCATTTTGCATTGGGAGAAAAGGTAATCGATAGGCGCAGGAGGTTAAGCAAGATTTTAGATATTCCCTATTTCGGAAGGATAGATTTTACCGAAAAGAATGGTGATCACGAAGCTACACCTATCTATATAGGGATTCATTCGTTTTATGACCTGGAGAAGAAGATGAACCTCCTCTATGACTGGCGCGCACCTGTTTCTGGTATGTTCTATGATTATGAGCTGGGAGAGGCTTCTTATATTTCACCGACGGGTAAAATAGATGGTGATATATCCTTGAAACGGCAATATCGTATCCGTAATGGAGTAATGGAGTATATGATTGAGAGTTCGCTGACCGTTCATGATGATGTACTTCAGAAAGAGTTATGTGCCAATGCGGATGATAAGATGAAGAATATTGTAGCAACCATCCAGCGGGAACAAAATCTTATTATTCGAAACGAAGAGGCGCCTGTGCTTATTATTCAGGGAGTCGCCGGGTCGGGTAAAACCTCTATTGCCCTTCACCGGATAGCTTACCTGCTATATGCTTTTAAAGGGGATATTTCTTCCAAAGATATTCTGATTGTCTCACCCAATAAAGTTTTTGCTGATTATATCTCAAATGTACTTCCCGAACTGGGAGAAGAAACGGTTCCGGAAATGAGCCTGGAGCAAATTCTTTCAGAAGTTCTGGATAATAAATATAAATTCCAGACTTTCTTCGAACAAGTGGCAGAGCTCCTTCACAAGCCGGCTACGGGATATATCGATCGTATCCGGTATAAAGCTACTTTAGATTTTATAGCACAACTGGATCGCTTTATTCTGCATGTAGAGAATAATTATTTTCGTCCTACTGATGTTAGGATTACAAAGTTTATTACCATTCCTGGCGGCTATATTGAGGAACAATTCCGGAGGTTTCACCGATATCCCATGCGGCAACGTTTCGAAGTAATGGTTGATTATATTTCAGAAATGATGGGTGTGCAGTATAGGGTCAAGTTTACAACTCAAGAACGAAATCTGCTAAAAAAAGAGATCAGGAGTATGTTTGCCGGTAATAATGACCTCCAATTATATAAAGACTTTTATGAATGGATGGATATGCCGCAAATGTTTAAAATGCGAAAGAACCGAATGATTGAATATTCGGATTTGGCTCCGTTAGCCTATCTGCATATTGCACTGGAAGGACAACAGGTATATTCCAAGGTTAAGCATCTGCTTATCGATGAAATGCAGGATTACTCCCCAATCCAATATAAAGTTATTTCGAAATTGTTTCCTTGTAAAAAGACAGTTTTGGGTGATGCAAACCAATCTGTGAATCCTTATGGTTCATCAACAGCAGATATGATACAAAAAGTATTAGTAGGAGGTGAAGTGATGAAGTTATGTAAAAGTTACCGATCGACCTATCAGATTACTGCCTTTGCACAAAAGATACAACTTAATAAGGAACTCGAAGTAGTTGAAAGACAAGGAGAGGAACCACAGGCTATTTGCTTTGATGATAAGGAAAAAGAAATGGCAGGCATCAGGAAACTAATAAAAAAGTTCAGGATAGGCCAATATAAATCGTTAGGTATTATCTGTAAGGATGAGCTACAGGCAGAAAGTCTTTATGAAAGCCTAAATGAGATGGATGAAGAGATTTATTTCCTGTCAAATGCTAGTAATGCTTTTGTGCAAGGAATTGTTATCACTTCTGCCCACATGGCGAAAGGGCTTGAATTTGATGAAGTGATTGTTCCGCATATTGACAATAGGAATTATAAAAATGAAATTGACCGAAGTATGTTATATGTTGCAGTTACAAGAGCAATGCATAAACTGACTTTAACCCATTGTGGAATAATAACTGACTATATCAGATAAATATTATAACTATAAATCCCCGGATATTGCCTGTATCCGGGGATTTTATAACACTAAACAATCTAAACTTGTTTTGATCTAAAGAATTGAGAACTTATTTATTATCTTGGTCTATATTTCTTTTTACAGAATATTCTCTGTTTTGTTATCGTCTTAATACAAAACTAATCAGAATATAACCTACTTATGATAGTTATATTCTTTTTTGTAGAAACTGTAAAATGTATATATTTGATAATAAGCGGATTGCTGTGGTTTGAGGCAAGGAAAATGTAGATGGGTTAGAAGAGAGTTTCTATTATTTACGATGTCTTACACCTCCACCGAAGCGTTCTCTCTTATTTACAATCTTTGGAGTACCCTTGTAAACAACGTCTCCTCCGGAACTTGCTTTAGCATTTATTTCTTCCATAGCGGTTACAATGATATCGCTTCCACTCGAAGCCGATGCATCTACTACACCAACAGTCATTTCGCTTAAATTAATATCACTACCGCTTGAAGCCCGTAAAGAAGCATAAGAGGCTTTCCCTTTTACCTTAATATCACTTCCGGATGAAGCTTTGCATTCAATATTTCCTGCATTGAGTTCCACATTTATATCGGCACCACTGCTGGCAGATAGTTTAATATCATCAGCAAACAACGGAGTCTTACTTCTGATATCACTCCCTGATGTAGCTTTTGCACCTATCAGGTTGCTGGCAGACAGATAAACTTTTACCCATAGATTCTGAGGCCTTTTAAACACGTTCTTGTTAGTTAATGATATTTTTAGTTCGCCATTTTTCGTTTCAGTAATGATGTGGGGAAGATGCTCCTCATAATTTGTTTCAACTCTTATAGTAGATGATTTTCCTTCACTAATATATACATCTATCCCACAACAAGCACTTAACGCATTAAAACTCTTAACAGAACGGTTTTCAATATAAGTCTCGTTTTGCGCATAACTGGCTGTAAATATTAAAGTTAACAATAGAACAGAATAAATAAGTTTCTTCATTTTATTTCTCTTTTATTTGTAAGTATACTTATTAGACGACTGAAGTCATTTTTGGTTGCAATATAAGTATAAAAACTCTGACCTTTTTTTTAAAAAAGTCAGACCTTGTCAAAAAGTCACCGGACTTTTTTGAAATAGAGTGGGAGCTTCTTGGGAAACCATGGGAAGTTTTTTTGAGTATTACCTTGAAAAATTATGGACTATTCCAAATCGAAAAAAAATTGAATATTTCCGATATGAGTACCTCGGCTCCCCTTCTTAGAAGGAAGCAAAGCTTTCGCGTGCTATCGGAATATAGATGAAGAAATGAAAACGGAGTTAGTTAAAATGTTAGAGTGATATGAGAAATTTTGCAGAAGAATATAAACAGTTAGACATTGAAGCAGGCAAATATAATAGACCTGAGTTTGATGAGGTATACAAAATCATTGGTGAATTAGTTAAAGAGATAGAAGATATCGGTCATAAGGGAAACTTGGCTTATCCTTTGGTGGAAGGTGAAGTTATCGACAGAGCATTGGAACTATCTGGTTACTCGAAAGACAGCATCCCGAATTTGAAGAAATGCAAGAAAAGATGAATGAGATGATAGGTAGGCTGTCTGAAATAATTTGAGGAGTGGTTGATATAAGGCTATAGAATGATAAAGAAAGTAAATAAATGAAATACCCCTAACAGAATTCTTTGTTAGGGGTATTTATTATTATGTATATTTGAAGGTTAAATCATACTATTATGAGAAATCTTTCAATTTTAATAGCATTAATGTTATCGGCTAATCTTTATAGTCAGATAACAATTATGGATAATCCGGTCAAAACTCCTATGGATCCGATTAAAACAACTGTGGTAGAAGTTGTTGCGTATGACAGTCAGAAAAATATGTCTCCGGAGAAATATTATGGTCTTGATACATATCATCATTTGATAGGTCAAACCTTACTATACTGTGGTTATCCTAATTCTTACGGGGTAAAACCTAATATCAAGGTTGGTAATTACTATCGGGTTGATAGCGTTTTATATGATTATCCAGACATTGGAAAGTATCAAATTATATGTTTAACAAATTTAGAAACAAAGGAAAAAGCCGAAGATTGGGAATCATTTTCTAAAATGTACAATTTTAAATGGGTTGTTGTCGGACATTACGAGAAAATTAAATCTTTATACATAAATAAAGACTTTGTCTATATGGGTAAAAGAAAAAATATGAGTTATTACGATATGGACATGTGTGGATGTACAAGTAAAACCAAGAAAAAACAAAGATATATTGTTATTCGATAATAGGAGCCCGATTGTTCTAATATTTGATAACCCTCAATATGGTAAACATTATTGTTATTTAGAAGATGAAAATGGAAAACCTTATCCTCATCTTAATAAAGAAGATGTTCCTTTAATTTGTGGTAAATTTTACAGTACAACTGACTTCGAATATGTTACTGCAGAAAAAATAAAAAGAAGGAGGAATTAATCCGTAAATATGGTACTACTTCTGCTAATTTGATTATTGAAGAAAAAATAAGAATTGGAATGACAAAGGACATGTGTAGGGCATCATGGGGTGGGCCAGATGAAATCAATAAGACTACTACTGTATATGGGACGACTGAACAATGGGTTTATGGTTACAGCTATGTGTATTTTGATGAAAAAGGTAAAATAACAGCCATCCAAAATTGAGAATAAGTTAAGTCGCTTTTGAAAAGTTCTGAAATAGATAAGGTCATAAAAAAGATATGTAAGAGGAAAATGATAAAGCTAGTATTTAAAAATAAAGCCCGGGTAAACGTAAATATCCAGGCTTTAAAATATTCTTTTCATGATTTTGAAAATTTTTACCAATCATCCTTAATTAGCTATTTCATCTTTATAATTTTGAATATTTTCCAAATGCGATAGATGGGTTTCTTCTGAATTACCTTTACCTAAGCCAGGGAAATCGAAAGTTTGTATAACTACTATGTCTGAAATAGTAGCCCTATATCGGTTATCTTTGCACTCTATCGTAATAGTAAATTCGATTTTTTCGGATAAGGTTGTTGTTAGATATCTTTTCCTCTAATATTTTTATGATCTGGAATATATCCTTCTCCTTTTTTAGGAACACTTTATTTTGATGATGTGGTTATTATCAATGGAATGATAGGGCATGTCGACTTTGCTTGCTAGGACTACATTGCGTTAAAGGATGACAGGATCTCCCGGATTTTGTTTGAGGTTTCGGGAGTTTCCCAAAAAAAAGCTTATTTTTGGGGAATAACAACTTTTAATTCTAAAAAATGCGGGTAAAATTAGAATAAGGCTATATTTGTCCCAAAAAAATTAGAATAACACATGAAAAATTTTAAATCAGGTCATTTTGTAAATGAAGGAGATTATAAAAGCTTCCATCCTACTCAATTATGTAGAGACTGGAAAATAGATGATATGGGAGTAATTTCGTTGTTAAGTAAAGCGGATAGGCATTTAGGACGTTTAGATATGTATTCTGAATATGTTGATATAGAGATGTTTATCCAGATGCATATCGTAAAAGAGGCTACACAATCATCTAAAATTGAAGGTACTCAAACCAATATGGAGGAAGCTTTTCTCGAAAAAGCAGATATTTCTTCAGAAAAAAGAAATGATTGGGAAGAAGTTCAGAACTACATATCGGCTATGAATGAAGCTGTACGGCAGTTGCATACTCTACCCTTTTCATCTCGTTTAATTAAGTTAACACATAAAATATTGTTACAAGGCGTTAGAGGGCAGCATAAGCAACCAGGGGAATTTAGACGAAGTCAAAACTGGATAGGTGGTGCTACAATAAATGATGCCATTTTTGTCCCTCCAATTCATATTTTAGTTCCAGATTTAGTTTCAGATATCGAAAAATTTGCCAATGAAGAAAAGTATAATTTGCCAGACCTAATCAAAGTGGCATTAATCCATTATCAGTTTGAAACCATTCACCCGTTTTTAGATGGGAATGGGCGGGTTGGTAGGTTGTTGATAACTCTTTACCTTGTGAGTAAAGGCATTCTGAAACAACCTATTCTTTACCTATCAAACTTTTTTGAGAAAAATAGATCATTATATTACGACAACCTAATGAATGTTAGAACTAAAAACGACATAAACCAATGGTTAAAATTCTTTCTGGCTGGAGTTGTAGAAACTTCAAAAAGTGGAGTAACAACATTGGATGGTATTTTACAACTTCAAAGGCATGTTGATGCTTGTATTGAAAAATTAGGGAAAAGAGGTGGAGATGCTCGAAAAGTAGTGAATTATTTATACAAAAAACCAATAATTACTGCATCTGTAGTTGAGGATATTTTAGAAAAGTCTACGCAAACTGCCTATAATTTAATTGCTGATCTTGAAAAAGAAAAGATAATTGTTGAAATGACAGGATCTCAAAGGTATAAAGTATACTATTTCAAAGACTATTTTGACCTGTTTGATGTGTGAAAATCAGGCAAAATCAAGAACCTTATAAGTTTAGCGAAGTGACATTTAAGTGACACAAAGCCGTAAAAGAAAAACGTCAACAGCCTAATAATAAGCTATTGACGTTGGTTTTCTGTACTCGGAGCGGGACTTGAACCCGCACAGCCGCAATGGCCAAAGGATTTTAAGTCCTTCGTGTCTACCGATTCCACCATCCGAGCATCCTTTTCTCTAAAAGAGATGAGCGAAAGACGGGACTCGAACCCGCGACCCTAACCTTGGCAAGGTTATGCTCTACCAACTGAGCTACTTTCGCGTTTTTTGCTTTGCGTGTGCAAAGGTAGATAAATCTTTTATTTGTGCAAATCTTTGTAAAGGAAATTAGTTGTGAACAATCAATTTTGTGCCAACAGTCGAAGGTACGGCGCTCACTTTGTACTGTTCCAAGCGATACTTACTTACACTACCTTGCGCAGGAAATCCTGAACTGGTTAATTCGTATTTGCTTTGACATTTGGGGCAAACCGCATAGATACCTCCTGCTTCTATAGTAAGGAGTGTACTGGATTCAGCTTCATAAGGGCATGCTAAATCATAGGCTTGATAAGGGCCGTTGCCAAAATCTTCCCCATGGAAAACAATAACACCACCAAAACCGGCCCGTTCTGTATTTAGATTAATGTTTTTTGTTGTGTATATTTTATGGCTAAAGAGGCTTACCAAATCTTTATCTTCAAAAGCCAGATCTAATTCCAGATATACATTTCTGTAAGGGATACGTGCTTCCTCTTCTTTTGCACAGCTAACGGCTAAAAGCGTAATTAAACAGAACAATACTCTTTTCATCTTATCAATTTATCAGTTTCTGTTCCGCCTCGTTGACTTGTTCGAATGAGAAGCCGTCGATCACATGTTGCATAAGGATGTCTATCTGGTCATTCTGAAGATTACCAATGCTCCCTTCATGCGTATGATGTACGTTTTTATCGGGGGTAAAATCTCCCGCTTCTATTGCAAGCCCAACCTCTTTGTAAGCATCCCGGAAAGGAACGCCTTCCAAAACGCGGCGGTTTACTTCTTCAACGCTAAAAAGAAGAGAATATTTTTCATCATCCAGGATATGTTTGTTTACTTTTACTTCTTTTAGCATAAAAGTAACCATACGTAAACAATCTTTAAGTTCATCAAAAGCAGGCAGAAATACCTCTTTAATGATCTGAAGATCACGGAAATATCCTGAGGGCAAATTGTTTGTTATTAGTGTGATCTGTTGTGGAAGGCCTTGTATCTTATTGCATTTAGCACGAGTAAGTTCAAATACATCCGGATTCTTCTTATGGGGCATTATACTTGAACCTGTGGTAAATTGATCGGGTAATTTAATAAACCCAAAGTTCTGACTGTTGAACAGACAAGCATCATAAGCCAGCTTGGAAAGAGTAGCTGCTATTCCGGCCATTGCAAAAGATACGGTACGTTCCATTTTTCCTCTTCCCATTTGGGCGTATACCACGTTGTAGTCCATTGAGTCGAAACCCAGAAGTTTGGTTGTCATCTCCCGATTTAAAGGGAAAGAAGAACCATATCCTGCTGCAGAACCCAATGGGTTGCGATTGCATATTTTATAAGCCGCCTGCATCAATAGCAGATCATCTGTCAGACCTTCTGCATAAGCGCCAAACCATAATCCAAACGAGGAAGGCATAGCCACTTGCAAATGGGTGTATCCCGGCATTAACACCTCTTTGTAACGCTCACTTTGTTCAAGCAAAACATCAAACAAACCCGATGTTAATTCAACAAGTTCTTGTATCTGTGCCCGGGTGAAAAGTTTTAAGTCAAGTAAAACCTGATCATTCCGTGACCGTCCGCTATGGATTTTTTTTCCTATATCACCCAAGCTACGTGTGAGCATAAGCTCAACCTGAGAGTGTACATCTTCTATACCTTCTTCAATAACGAACTTTCCGCTGTCGGCAATGGCGTAAATATTTTTTAGTTCGGCGAGAAGTTGATTGAGTTCTTCTCTTGAAAGCAATCCGATGCTTTCCAGCATGGTGATATGTGCCATGGAACCAAGCACATCATACTTAGCCAGGTAGAGATCCATTTCCCGGTCTTTTCCCACGGTGAATAATTCCACCTCATGGTCTACCTTTACGTTCTTTTCCCAGAGTTTGGACATTGACTAATTATAAATTGTAAGTTATAAATTATAAGGGCTGTTTCAATTATCAAATGCTGTCGTATGGTAGTTTTGCTAAGAGATCCGCTATTTTATTCACCCCATCTTGCAGTGGCTTGGCAACCATCGGTTTGATAAGGGGGCTCAGGTCAGCGCGCACTGTCAGTCGCATGCGGGTATCATTTTCATCCACTTGTTTCAACTGTATCCACAAAAAGAGGGGAACAGGTGAATTGGTAGTGGTGAATTTAATTGTTTTGTTGGGTTCGCGTTCCACGATTTGAAAAGTGATTTTACCCACAGGGTCTACTGTAAGGCTACATGTATCAGTATCAAATGTGAAATCTTTGATCTTATCTTCGGGAATACGATCCCTGACCTTTTCCAGATTGGAAAGGTCAGATAGCATCGCGAAAATACAATCATCACTATATGGGATTGATTTTGTCTCGCTTAAAAATTCAGTCATTCAGTTTCTGATTATAATTAGGGTTTCCAGTTAGCCGGATCTTTTCTCCATTGTTGCAAAGTTGCAATTTCCGACTGATCTATATAGTCGGTACGTACAGCCTCTTCAATCACTGCGTCGTAATTGCTCAAGGTTGTCAATGTAACCTGTGCTTCTTTGAATTGTTTTTCTGCTACCGGGAATCCATGTGTGAAGATTGCAACCATACCCACCACGTCACAACCAAAGTTGCGTACAGCTTCGACAGCCTTGAGGCTACTTCCGCCGGTAGATACTAAATCTTCAATAATAACTACTTTCGAACCTGGTTTCAATTCTCCTTCAATCAGATTTTCCAACCCGTGATCTTTGGGAGTCGCACGGATATATACAAAAGGAAGTCCAAGCAAGTCGGCTACCAAAGCTCCTTGTGCGATAGCTCCTGTTGCAACGCCTGCTATAGCGTCTGCGTTCTCATACTTTTCACTAATTACTCGTGCCAGTTCTATTTTAATAAAGGTGCGCACATCGGGATAAGAAAGAGTTTTTCTGTTGTCGCAATAGATCGGCGATTTCCAGCCGGAAGCCCATGTAAACGGATTGGCCGGTTGTAGTTTAACGGCTTTAATCTTCAATAATTTCTCTGCTACTAGTCTTTCGAGTGTTTTCATACATTCGTTAATATAAATAATGTGTCAGTCGACAAAAGTAGTCAAACTCGTCGATATTACATTATATTATCGGTTAATTAATTTTTAATGGTACGCAATCGATAGCGTAAAAAAACTGATTTGAATATCATCAATAAAAGATAGGGCATCTATACAGGCTGCAGCAGTCGATCCGGTAGTTATAACATCATCGACCAATAGGATATGCTTGCCGGTTAATTCATCCGGTTTTTCAATACAAAATATATCTTTCACATTCAGCCAGCGATCGTATCCAATTCTCTTTGTCTGGCTTTCGGTCATTGTTGTGCGACTTACAGCTGTTGTATTGAGAGGTATATTAAGTACGGATTGTATACCCAGTGCGATCCATTCAGATTGATTATAACCCCTTTTTCGTTGTTTTCTGGGGTGAAGCGGGATGGGTAAGAGTGCATTAGCTGTACAAAAATGATTATTCTGTGCCAGCCATTCCAATGCAGCTTGCCTTCCCAGTAAATAGCCCAATTTTTTGTTATCATAGTATTTGATCGAATGAATCAATTGCCGCACCTGGCTTCCCTGTTCGTAATAGAGAAAAGCAGTGGCACGTTTTATTTTTTCTTTATCGATCAATAGTTGTTCCACAGGGTTATAAGGCATGTTGTGAAATTCGGTTCGTGGTAGTTGGCAAAGACATGTAAGGCAAAGTTGTTGTTCGCCGTCGATCAATTTTTCTTTACATAGTTTACAAAGGTTCGGGTAAAAAAGGTTTACCAGGTCATTCCATATTTTCAGCATAATCTTCGTCGGTGTTTCCTAATTCACGGAGGCATCGAATGGCCTCATTACTTTCAAATCCTCTACCAGCAGCAAAACGCAGAAGTTTATAAAAAATATCCCGTTCATCTTTTCCCCGTGTACTTTTCTTTTTCGCTTTTAACAAAGAAAGAAGAATTGAATGATATTCTTCTTCATTAATACTTTCCAACGCATCCGAATAGCAGCTTGATGGAATATTTTTCTTTCGCAATTCGTAGCCGATTTTTACTCGTCCCCATTTGTTGAAACGTAGTTTATCATTCACAAAGCTCTGGCTAAAACGGGATTCATCAATAAATTTTTCTTTTACAAGATGACTAATGATCCGCTCGGAGGCCTCCGGAGAAAGTCCTGCATCAGCAATTTTCTTTTCAACCTCCTGAATACAACGTTCGGCAGACGAGCAATAAGCTGCAGCACGGTGTAGCATTTCTTTTTCAGTCATTTCTTCCATCTTCTGATCTTTGTATGCAAATTTAAGAAATTCAACGGAATCAGAACAGAAAAGAGTAGTCTATTACCGATTGTTAAATAACTTCAACAAAATATTTGCCCAAGTTAACATATATTAATCAAGGCTTCTTTTTTCTTGACTTTATAGGCATTGAATTTCATTACTTATGCCATATATTTTTTTTCAGGCAGCTTAAAAGGAAGCTGTTTTCATCTCTTTTAAATACTATAAACATTAAAAGCATTTTATTTTTTCTTCCAAATAGATGTAAATTCGCATCAGCAATTAAGTTTTCACAAATGCCAGACAAGCCATAATAAATACAGTAGATAAAAATAAGCTCATGAATTTTCAAAAATTATTAGACAAACAACTTGAGAGAATAAAAACAGTAGGGATCGGGGGGATTACTACTAATAACAAACATCAATTTTAAAAAAGCTTTAACTAAATGAACAAAGCGCAGTTTATAGAAGCATTGGCTGATAAGACAATGCTCTCAAAAAATGATTCAAGAAAAGCATTAGATGCTTGTATGGAAATTGTAACAGAATGTATGTGTAATCGGGAAGAGGTCATTTTGATGGGTTTCGGGACATTTGTTCCCAGGCCTCAGACAAGTCGTTTAGCACGAAATCCTAAAACAGGAACTCCTGTAATGATTCAGCCCAGGGTAACAACAAAATTTAAACCAGGAAAGTATTTACTTGAAGCGATGAATAAAAAGGAATGATGTTCAAAAAAGAGTTCTGAAAAAGAATCACTTTATAGGAAGAGATATTGGTTTATTAAAAAAGGGGTTATTCAAAATAATACTTGAATAACCCCTTTTGTTATCGAGAAGTGATAATTTTAATCTTTAACCACAACTTTCTTAGTTGTTCCATCACTAAGCAAAACGATATAGAACCCACTAGGTAATGGTATAGCTGTTTCCCCTTCAACCATCACACAATCAGCATAAGTACGTCCAGCGAAATTGATCACTCGAACCTGTCCTGCCTTTTCACTGCGAATATACAGATACCCTCTTTCAGTGCGGATATCAACAGAATTACCTATTTCAGTATTTCCTGTCGGATCCGGATCCGGATTCGGGTCGCTACCATCCAGCTCAAACCTTGCTACTATATGCGTATCCGAGTCAACAGTGATCATATCCCCATTCCCGATCTCTGTTCCGTTTACCGTGAGTGATTCCAATATCAACCCCGGCATTCCCGGTGATGCGGATATTTCGAGACGTGTTCCCCTATTCACATATTCCCCTGAGTTGATCGTCCAACTACCATTATAGGTAACCGATACTTTACTAGCCCAGTTGGCTTCATACGTGATACGATACAACTCATCCTGCGGATTACTTGGTGTGGTCACATTTGCCGTCATAATCTTACTTGTAGCCGTACGATTACAATCACTTGTTCCGGTCACTACCACATAATATCTACCTGCATCAGCCGATGTAATATTATCTTTGATATACTGATTATTATCCGGTAAGGCAGCTGTCAGTGGTGTGTCGCTTATACCATCCACATATTTAAACCACTGGTAGGTTAAGTTTTCACCTTTGGCTACAACCGTGAGAGTCATCCGTCCGTTGGTATAGAATGTCTGATCAGCCAGGTCTGTCGTAATACGGGTCGTTTTTTCTACTGTTACGGTAATCTCTTTAGTCGTTCCGTATGTACCGCCTGCATTTTTCGGGCGTACTTCGTAAACAGTCGTAACCATTGGTTTTACTTCCGTCTCCGTAAGCTGGGCACCCCCTTTTTCGTAATATTCCAGAATCACCCCGTCGGCAGCAGTAACCAAGTCAGGTAGGTTAATACCAACCAATGCTTCATCACAAAGAATCACCGCTGCTTCCACATCAATTGCCAGGTTAGGATACACTTCAACAGTAACCTCCTTGCTCTTCGCATTATCACAGGATGCCGAAAGAGCCAGCGCATAATACTTCCCTGCTTCGCCTACTGTCAGTTTGTTTTCCGTTTTACCATCCTGCATTAACCCGTCTTTATACCATGCATACCCTGAAGCATTCAAAGCAGTGATAGAAAGTGTGGTAGTTTTACCATGGTCAATATAAATGACTTTACTGTTATCCAGATTCTTCTCGATAACTGTCAGCGGATTGATAGTAAAACGGATCTCTTTCTTTTCTACTACCATATCTGCTGTCACTCCATTATTATATGCACGTGCATAATAAGATGCGTTTGTATCTATAGTTCTTACTTCTGTTCCGTCCACTTTCTGGGTACAATCCTCATCACTATAAAATATAACAGAGGTAAGAGTAGACTCCTGATTGGATATATATGAATTAAGGGTAATGTCTTTAACCGACCCACACTTCACAACTAATTCCTGAAGGTCATAAACCAACGATGGGAATATCCGGAATAAATCTCCGCTAATGGTACCATATTCAATATCATCAAATTTAACCACAATCGTTCCCGGCATCAATACCCCGTCAGCTTCATTATAAGTTAGGGTTGACGGTGTGAAAGTATATACTCCGTCTGTCAACGACTCCCCGTTAACCGTTCCATTGAATCCATTACTGAGGACTTCAAAACTCGCTTCTTCCCCGGCGAATACCTTCAGAGGCATATCAGCAGTCAGAAGGAAAGCTGTATTTTCCGATGCGATACCAATAGGTACCGGTATCTCATTCCCCACACAATCGCCGAAACGGGCCATTGTCCACACACAGGTTGAGATTTCTTTAACCGGATTGGCCTTGAGATCGGCTTTATCTGTTGGAGCAGTATAAACGACCGGAATGGTATAAGTTAATAGCATTCCTTGTCCGTTTGATCCGGCACCGGCATATTTTGAAGCCGGCAGCTCGATCCGGATGGTACGGGTATGGGTGCTTTCATCCGGCTTGTTATCTCCTTCACTGAGGGTGACCGTTTCACTGTTGATACCCAGTGCGGCACCATCCATTGTGATTGTTCCCTCGGGATCGACATCCAGATAAGCAGGCAGGGTGAGTTCCAGATAAGTGCCTTGTTTCACAAGATTGGAGCCTACCTTACTTAGGGAAAAGGCTACATTGCTTTTAGTTCCACTCAAATAGGATAGCTTAGATACCTCCGTAAAAGACACATTAAAGCTAAAATCAGCTGTGGTCTTAGCCAATACCTGACGGGCATACACCGAATTACCGCTTCCCGTTACTTCTCCTTCTTCAGGTTTTTCCCCAAACAGGACAGCCGAGAAACGGGTGTTACCCGGATCCGTGTCACAGTTTGGAGTGAAAGTCATCTTGAGGGTTATTTTTTGTTTTCCCTCATTGGCGGATGTTAATCCTTCATTACCCAAAAGGATATCGTCAGTGATATAATCTGAAGCAATGAATGAGGCTGTATTACCGGCTGAGAGGGCCGCTTTGAGTTCATCGCTTAATGGAAAATCTGTTTTTCCGTTATATTCCACCCATCCGTTTGTGAATTCCTGTCCCGGTGGAATGGTAATATGCATTGCTGCCGCTTTTACCGATCCTTTACTCTTTTCTGTGCTGAGTACGGCAGTTACGGTGTAGGGTGAATTATGTGTTAATACGGTAATATCGGTATCAATCGAGCCAAAAAGTTGTGACGGCTGGGGTTGTATCTTCATTGTTTGTGAACGCCCCAGATAGTCTAATTCTATTTCCTGAATGGTTTTAGATGTTTCAGGTTCCCATGTTTGATTTGAAAATCCTGTTACGGTATAGAATGTGACGTTGTAATCGCCCGAAGCGGGTTCAATATCGGTATCGCGGGTGAAGGTGATGTTATATACTGGGCTTTCCTGGTATTTGATTTCCCCAAGTACGAGCCATTTTCCGTTACCTATTGCTTCGGTGCGGTTTTCTCCGTTGAGATAGGCTATGTCTTTCACGGGGCCGTCTACGTAGAGCCATACTCCCGCCAGGTCAAGTCCTTCGTTTGGATTGCCGACAGTTACTTGGGTTGTTACGTCCAGAGCGGGGACTTTCTTGGTTGTTTCACTGAGGTTTAGATCGACTGTGCCGCCGACGTAGTTGAAGGTATTTCCACGTGAGGGAGTACCAACGATGTCGCCATTCAGATTTTTATAGGTTACCTTTTGAGTCGCTAAACAGGATGCCGGTGCATTTTTCAAAGCACGAAGAGATCCGGTCATTGAAATTACCCAACGGTCATCGGGGAAAGGGAAAACTTTTCCTTTTTCGGCATCCGGCGGGTTAGTGCCTATCTGTTTAAAGTCGAATAAGGATTCAAGGTAGAATACTAATTTGCCATCTTCTTTTTTGCCGGTAACTGTTGTTGTATACCTGGTAGTTGATTTACCGGTATATTGGAATGTCATTGTGATCTGGTTGTTTATCAGTTCATATCCTTCCGGAAAATCCCACTCCAGTTTTTCCGGATACCCAAGGCAACGGGCTTCCTCCTTAAAATAAGGAGAAGTCAGGTATTGGGAATGAAACGTATTAAATGATCCCAAAGAAATAGATTCCAGAGTGTTATTGTCATAAAAGATAGTTCTGTAATTTGCTCCATATCCACCAACATAAGCTTGTAAGCGATATGTTGCCCACGAAGAAGATGCCTGATCGTTTCCTTCGCAGCCATCCGCTTTGTCAAATGTCGGCGTTTTATTGTCGTCAATACTGATGAGGCATTTGGTTTGAATAGATCCGGATGTGTCTATAAAGCTTATCACTTTGAAAGGTAATTCAACTTTAAATGTAGTTCCCTGAGATAAGTCCCCGGTATATCTAATCAGGAATTCATTGGTATTCTCGTCAGGAATAAAAGAAATTCCTTCCGTCAGGGCCGTTTCTCCTTCGTTGATATAAATTATAGGTTTGCTAAAAGTAATTGTCTTTAAAGGTAATTTTTCTGATAACATAGCAGGGAGATATAAAGTACCCCCATCATAATCTTCCAACACTCTTCCTTCCCATATAACCATACCTTCATCTCCTTGCAAATAAATCGTATGTTCGATATTATCATCCGTAATATCGCAAAGAGTTCCGTCATCAGGTATCCCATTATCGTCTAAGTCTTTATATCCTAAAGTAGTTCGCCTCAATTCAAACTTTTCCAGTTGCACACTTCCTGAAACGACATGTAGGTTAACTGGTTGAGTCACCTGAGAAATATTGTTCATCCGGCTATTTTCGGATCCGTCCATGAACAAGTTAATCCGGTAACGAATTACATCCGATAGATTCTCTTCATACGTGCCTTCTTTTACTTTAAAACGGAAAGTTAAATTCGATTCGCCTGTAGACTTCCCGTTTGGAAAAGTAATTATTCCATCATTTATATTAATATTAGATGGATCTAAATATTTTGTACCGGAAGTAAGTTGCCATTCATACGGATAACTGTCATCCATTTCTAACCAATAAGGAAGTTCAACTTTGACTTCAAAAGAGCTACTTCCAGACATCGAACTTGACCCAATGCGGATCTTTTGCTCAAAAAACGGAGGTTTTTCCTCTGGCCTATAGATATGTGAAACCGGTAGTTCGCGGAAATGAGGAGCTCCCAGCCAGGGAATTGAGCTTGATCGTGTTTCAACAGTTCCTTCAATTCCTCCGTTTTTGGATTTACATGAGGTTATATTGGTTGTAAATCCATTAATTGTGATTGTAGCACCATCGTAATATACATTTTTATCCCCATTATCATAGATAACCCCGTTTTTGGTGGCAATCCATAATGTTAGTTTTTTGCCTACTGGTAAGTATACATCATCAGGTAGAGAACCACTTATGGAATTAAATTCTTCTACATACAAGGGATTTAAATAACCAACGCGTTCAGAACTGGATTCCTCCCGTTTTTTCAAAGCGGTTTTGGATGTAATGAAGGACACCGGTAATGATTGGCGGTCTTCTCCTTCTATTTGATAGTGGATATCATTAATATCAATGAAAGCAAAGCTACCATATGTCGATGCCGAAAATTTCAACTGTGCAGCAGTAGCTGTTGCTTCTTCTAAATTTATAAAAACTGTTTTGACATACGTTGTCGTTGCAGTAGTTGCAACATCCATAGGAATATCCTGCCTTGCAATCTCGGGGGCATTTTCATCCAGTGATGCTACAAAATAAGTCTGTAACTTATCATTTTCATCTGTATAATGTTTAACGATCGGAGTTCCGCTTTCAATCCCAAAAACCATCTGCAGTGTAATCGGTGTCGCCTCACTATACATCAAACTAAAACTCGGATATCTGGCCGAAACTGTAATCGTCTGACTCTGCCAAACCGTTGACTGCGCAGTGAAACTAAGAATTTTCACCTCCTCATCCAAATAAATCCCCGGCTCCGTTTGTTTGATAGTATAAAGTGTACGTGCCTCATTTACCATATAATCCTCTTCCTCTATCAGCGTTTTTCCAGCCAGTTCCAGATTGTCAAGCGCTACCTTGTTACTCGGCACACTCAGCCGTATTTCAAACTTTCCGGCCTCTACTCCGGTTGAAGTAAGATTTAATTTATAGGTTTTTATATCGCTTTCATTTGCATAATTCTGAGTATCCTTATCGGGAACGATTTTGATCATCGGAATAACCGCGGTCATTTCACACGAAGTCTCTCCTAAAGTCTCTTCGCCAGCTAGCACAGTGATATGAGCATCATTATTTGTGATGTCGTTCTCTTCCGCTTTTTTTGTAGCCGAAGCCGATAGTTGTAGATGAACCACCTGCTCTGCTTCCACTGTTCCCAACGGAATTGTTACTGTAATGCCTGTGGCGCCCTTTCCGCTTGTTGTAATTGCCCCTATATCACCGGCCGTATGCTCAGTTCCGGTTACAACCTTATTCCCATAATTGAAATAAGGAGGAAGCACCACTTTCACACTTACATTCTCTTGCTCCTGAGGCAATGTAAAATAAATATCCAGTGTCTTAGCTTCCCCTGCCACTGCAAATATTCCTGAGGGAATTGTCTTGTCCAGATCCCAAAATACTTTATCCACTTGGGCGTGAGCCGTTGTTTGGCTCGTCCATAAACCCATAAAAATGAGAATCAAAAGCGATTTGCAAAAGCTTCTTGATACTTCTTTTCTTTGTTTAACAACTGTGTTTCCTTGTTTCATACATCTACATTTTAAATCATTTTTTTCTTTTTGCATTACACTATTTATATTTCAAACGGTACAGTTTTACCTTTTTTTATATTCACCAAACACGTATATCATTCTGTCGCTTAAGAAGTGACAGAATGAATTATATAGCTGATTGTAACTATAAGGATTATAGCGTATTATCTTTTTAATTGCAGTGAGTTGTGCATTTTAGTAAACGATTTTTCAAACACACTGATAAGAATTTCATACGCCCTTTCTGATTAATCCTTCTTGGATTCAAGGATATTGTGGATATAAGTAGAAGATGAATGCTTAAATTAGAAAGACAACGTTTTAAACATATTAATTTACAGTATTTTATGGAAAAATTACTTTGCTTTCAGGAGCATTTTTCCTGTAATGGCTACGACCGGGACACTCCCGGGATTATCGACTCCCCCCATTACCACCCCGGTGAGTGTTGGGAAGGAAAGGCAGTCACAAAAAAGATCATTTTCATATTAACCGGAAGCATGCAGATCTCTTATGGTTTCTTTATCGACCGGAAAATAGGTGCGGGGAATATATATCTACTGCCTCCGGGCTGCTGTTTTACGGCTCGGACAGGAGAAGGTGTATCCCTTCTGGTTATACGGATTGTAGAAGCGATCCATTTTTGTGAAAACAATTATCTGGAAGATTTAGAATTGGAAAACCCTGATGCAAAGACTGATCTTCAGCTGCTGGAGATAAAGCCGCCTTTGCATTCTTTCTTGTCCCTTCTGAGTAGAACCCTTTCGGACGGCCTTCGGTGTAAACATTTCTTTAAATTAAAAACAAAAGAAATGCTCTATCTCTTGCGTACCTATTATACCAAAAAAGAACTGGGAGCATTCTTCCGTCCACTCTTAAGTACAGATGCACAGTTTACAGAGTTTGTGCTAAGGAATTACCACCGTGTAAAGACCGTCAGTCAGTTTGCCAGCCTCAACTCATGCAGCCTGTCCAATTTTGATAAGAAATTCCGCCGTGCCTTTGGCACCTCCGCCTACCAGTGGATGATGCAGAAATGCAATGAACAGGTTTTTCATGAAATCAAGACCACCAACAAGCCGTTCCTACAAATAGCGGAAGAGCAGGGCTTTTCATCAAATTCACAATTTACGGATTATTGCAAGAAGCATCTGGGGGGAACCCCCGGTAAAATAAGAGGCACAAGAAATGCAGGCACACACCGAATTGCATACCGTGTAGGGTAATTATGAAAACATGGATTGGTTTTGAGATGAATAGTGGTGTTTTATCCCCTTACTTTTGTAGCGTCAAATAGCATCATTGTTAACTTCATTCTGTCACTTCTTAATAGACAGATTCACTCACACACATTATATTTCAAAGGACAAAGGTAACATATTCTTTACAGTATCCAACACTTATCCTGCTGTTTTTATGGCTTTTGCCACTTTCTCCCCTGCTTTGTCAAGCCTTGTACGGTCCAGTGAACCCAGATAAATGGAAGTCGTCTTCT
>DAMANX010000012.1:3298-142319 GCA_032073245.1 Tannerellaceae bacterium | reverse complement strand
AAGAATGAAGGTACTTTTTACAGCGCTTTTTTGAGTTTATGAATAATACAGGTTAGAGGGAATTGCAAAAACACAAGAGACACTGGAATATATCATTAAGCTCAATCGCACATTACTCCTTCTTTCTAAAATTGAAAACAAGCAATTCCCCGATCAGAAAATAAGAAGTGTAAATGATATTATCAAAAAAATAATTGGTGATTATAATGAAGTATATGCATACCGCCATATTACTGTCCATCTTCGTGAAGAATCTCAATTGGATGTAAGCATGAATGAAACGCTGGCAACAGTAATGATTAGTAATCTAATAAAAAATGCATATATCCATAATCAGGAGAATGGAAATATTATTATCACAATTACTACTTCCGGTATTTCCTTTGCAAATACCGGTATAGAAGAGCCACTAGATACTACACAAATATTCAAGCGCTTCCATCAGGGAATAAAAAAAGAAGGCTCTACCGGCTTAGGTTTAGCTTTAGCCGAATCTATTACTAAGCTATACGGTATGCAAATCACTTATAACTATTCAGAAAGAAAACATATCTTTATTATCCGCATACACTAATTTATATAATTATTTCAGCTTTATTTCAGTTTCAGGTCTAATCTTTGTTTCAGAAATTAATTATTAAAAGAAAAAAGATGAAAAAGATTGGATTGGCATTAATCTGTATGTTGACTATTCATACTATAGCTATGGCAGGAAATGATAAACAGATTGCAGTGAATAAACTTCCTCAAACGGCAATTGCTTTCATAGAAAGTCATTTCAAAATGAATGATATATCTTATGCTAAAGTCGAAAAAGAAATCTTTGATAAAAGCTATGAAGTGATCTTTGTTGATGGTAGCAAGATTGAGTTTGATAAAAAAGGGGAATGGAAGGAAATTGACTGTCAGTTTACTTCTGTGCCTATAGCTGCTGTACCTCAACAAATCAAAGAATTCATATCTAAACATCATCAAGGCAAAAAAGTAATGGAGATTGATCGGGATCGCAAAGATTATGAAGTTAAACTTGATAATGGTTTCGAACTAAAATTTGATCTGAAATTCAACTTCATAGGAGCAGATAGATAATTATTAATTAATCAAAGAAATAAAGAGTATGAAAACAAAATTTGTAGTAATGGTATGCGCCCTGTGTGGACTATTTTTCATGAGTTGTGATAATGATGATGACGATATAAAGTTGACAAATGATGCTGTAAAATCAACATTCGACAGTAAATATCCTTCTGCAACGAAGGTAAGCTGGGAAATGAAAGGAGGTTATTATGTAGCTGACTTTAATTTCAATAAAAAAGAAGCATCATCCTGGCTTGATCAACAGGGTGTGTGGTTGATGACAGAAACAGACTCACGTTATGAAGACCTACCAGAAGTTATTAAGAATGCTTTTAAGGCAAGTGAATATGGTGAATGGCATGTAGATGATATCGATATGTTAGAACGTCCCGATATGGAGACGATGTATATCCTGGAAGTGGAGAAAGGAAATCAGGAATACGATCTTTATTATTCACCGGAAGGAATACTCATCAAAGCTATAATTGACACCGATGATGGTGACGACCAGGAAAATTATCTGCCAACAGCTCTTTCTGAAAGAATAAAATCATTCCTCCAAAGCAAATACCCACAAGCAAGGATTATTGAAACCGAACGGGAAAAAGGATTTGTAGAAGTTGATATTATAGATGGCAAAACTCATAGAGAAGTAGTATTTACTACTGAAGGAGAATGGATATCCACTAAAACTGAAATAAGTAAAACTAGTGTTCCACAAAATGTAATGAACGCTTTACAAGCATCAGAATATGGGAATTATTCCATTGATGATATCTATTTGATTGATACCCCTGAGTCTTCCTATTATTATTTTGAATTAGAATCAGGATTAAAAGATATAGATATAAAGATTACTGAAAATGGTGATATCGAAGTTATAAAGATATCTAACGATTAAATCGATAAGAATAAGTATTCTTTAAAGCAAAATAGGCTACCATCTCTGGTAGCCTATTTTTGTATGCGGTATATAAAGTCTTATATACTTTTGATAATACTCAATGATTCTTGACAAAGAGCACTGATTTTATCCCATTCTCCGGCAGCAATTACCTCTTGAGGGAATAAATTTGAACCCATTCCAACACAAGTCACTCCTGCTTGGATCCAGGCTGTAAGATTTTCCTTTGTAGGTTCTACTCCTCCTGTTACCATCAGCATAGACCATGGCATGGGAGCTTTTACGTTCTTTACAAAAGAAGGTCCTCCTACATTCCCTGCAGGGAATACCTTACAAACATCACATCCTACTTCCTGTGCCGCACCAATTTCACTAACAGAACCACATCCAGGAATATAAGGAATTAAACGACGATTACATACCTTAGCAATTTCAGGATTAAATAAAGGGCCAACAACAAAATTAGCTCCTATCTGCAGATATATAGCAGCAGTAGCCGGATCTACAATGGATCCAATCCCAAGGATCATCTGAGGACATTCCTTTTTTGCAAACTTTACAAGTGCAGCAAATACTTCCTGAGCAAAATCGCCCCGGTTTGTAAATTCAAATACACGGACACCACCTACATAACATGCTTTCAAAACATTTTGTGCAATGGTGATATCTGCATGATAAAACACTGGAACCATACCTGTTGTACGCATTGCCTCCAATGTTTGTAATTTATTAAATGAAGCCATTTTCTAATTACGAATTAAAAATTACGAATTACGAATTATCTTGATACCCTGCCTGAGCCATCGCCCCCCATTAGTTTCTCTACTTCATCTACAGTAACCTGGTTATAATCACCGTAGATTGTATGTTTAAGGCAGGATGCTGCCACAGCAAACTCTAATGCTTTCTGGTTATCTTGTGGCCAGGTTATTAATCCATAGATTAAGCCTCCCATAAAAGAATCACCTCCGCCTACACGGTCAACAATATGGGTAATATCATAACGTTTCGATTGATAAAGAGTACCTCCGGCATAAAGAACACCGCCCCATGTATTGTGATTGGCATTTACTGCACCACGTAAAGTAATAATTACTTTTTTAGCTCTGGGGAAACGTTTCTGCATCTGCTCACATACCGATTCAAATTCAGCTGCATTAACTTCTCCATGAGTAGCTGTTACATCAAATCCTTCAGGTTTAATACCAAACACTTTCTCACAATCTTCTTCGTTGCCCAGTATAACATCACAACATTCTACCAAAGCAGGCATTACTTCAGAAGCAGACTTTCCATATTTCCAGAGGTTCTTCCGGTAGTTAATATCACAACTAACCGTAATACCTAGTTTATTAGCCATTCTTGCAGCTTCCAGACATACATCAGCAGCACCTTGCGAAATAGCAGGAGTTATACCAGTCCAATGGAACCAGGTAGCTCCCTTAAAGACTTCTTCCCAGTTGATCATTCCCGGTTCAATCTGTGCAATTGAAGAATAAGCACGATCATAAACCACTTTACTTGCCCGGGCAACAGCACCGGTTTCCAGGAAATAAATACCTAACCGTTCACCACCATAAACAATATTTTCAGTCCCTACATTATATTTACGTAAGTCCATTACACAAGCACGTGCAATATCATTTTTTGGTAAACGTGTAACAAACTCTACAGGCAAACCATAGTTGGCCAATGACACTGCTACATTTGCCTCACCACCTCCAAAAGTGGCATTCAGCTTATCTGTTTGATTAAACCGGAGATAATCGGGAGTTGCCAGACGCAACATGATTTCCCCAAAGGTTACAACTTTCTTCTCCATCTTTTTTTCCGCAAAGATATATTATTTCTTCATTGATTTTGCTATACCCATCTCTAAACCTCTCAATTCGGCCAATCCGCGCAAACGTCCGATACAAGAATAACCTGGATTAGTCTTTTTGTGCAGATCGTCAATCATAAGGTGTCCATGGTCAGGGCGCATCACTATACTTCGTCCTTCTTTCTGTTCGACTTCAAGTAAAGCCTTCATTACACCATACATATCTACATCACCTTCCAGATGGTTTGCTTCGTAGAAGTCTCCTTCTTCATTTCTCTTTGTACTACGGAAATGAACAAAATAAATACGCTCTCCCCAACGAGTGATCATTCCTGCCAAATCGTTATCACCACGTACTCCATAGGAACCTGTGCATAAACAAAGTCCATTACTTTCATTTGGCACAGCTTCTACTATTTTACGGAAATCTTCTTCTGTGCTCAATATACGTGGTAAACCTAAAATAGGATAAGGAGGATCATCCGGATGAATCACCAGCTTCACTCCTGCCTCATCAGCTACAGGGGTTACTTCCTTCAGGAAATAGATCAGGTTAGCTCGTAACTTATTTTCATCGATATCTTTATAACGATCCAATGCTTCCTGAAATTGCTCCACAGTAAAACTCTCTTCCGAACCAGGCAGGCCTGCAATAATATTGCGAGTCAAAAGTTCACGTTCTGCTTGACTCATTGAGTCAAAACGCGCTTTTGCCTTTGCTTTATCAGTTTCACTATATTCTGCTTCAGCACCGGGGCGTTTCAGAATAAAAAGATCAAAAGCCATAAATGCAGCCCTTTCAAAACGTAACGCTTTGGAGCCATCAGGCATTTCATACAATAGGTCTGTACGTGTCCAGTCTAATACCGGCATAAAGTTATATGTAACAACGTCAATACCACATTTGCCCAGGTTACGTAAACTCTCTTTGTAATTATCGATATATTTCTGGAAATCGCCTGTTTGTGTTTTTATATGTTCATGTACAGGAACACTTTCAACAGCACTCCATTTCAGTCCCATTTCTTCAATCATCTGCTTACGCTTCATAATTTCTTCCACAGTCCACACTTCTCCATTAGGTATATGATGCAATGCCGTTACTATACCGGTTGCACCGGCCTGGCAAATATCGGCTAAGCTGACGGGATCATTTGGCCCGTACCAGCGCCAGGATTGTTCACATAGATACATATTAATTTGAATGATTAATGTTTAATTATTAATGATTAAGCCTTAAGTTCCTTAGGTATCTTAAACTCCTTAAGTTCCTTAAATAGAAAACGCATCAAACCCACCATCAACAACCGCAACAGTTCCTGTTACAAAACTGGACGCCTCACTGATAAGGTACTGAATTGTTCCAAACAACTCTTCCGGCTCACCAAAGCGATTAAATGGAGTATGTGCTAAAATCGTTTTTGAACGATCCGTAAAAGAACCATCAGGATTCAATAATAAAGACTCGTTTTGTTGAGTAATAAAGAAGCCCGGAGCTATTGCATTCACACGCAATCCGGAACCAAACTTCTGTGCTAATTCAGCAGCCAGATACTTTGTAAAATTAGTAATAGCAGCCTTTGCTGTACCATATCCTACCACACGTGTTAAAGGACGTAATGCCGATTCGGAAGCAAAATTTACAATACAACCTTTTTCTTGCTTAGCTAATTCAGGAAGGAATGCCATTGTTGGCAATACTGTACCAAAAAGATTCAGATCAACAACCTTTTTAAATGCATCGATCTGTAAATCCAGTATTGTCTTATCAGGAGGAATAGTTGCACCCGACATATTACCACCGGCAGCATTCAATAAAACATTGATCTTACCATAACGAGCAATAATATCCGCACGGTTTTGATCTAACACTTCTTTATTCATAACATCAGTTGCAAAGAAGGTAGCATCACCCCCTTTTACTTTGATTCCATCTACCAGTTTATTTCCCGCAGCTTCATCCCTGTCGAGAATTACAATTTTTGCACCTTGTTCAGCCAGATAACCGGCGATACCCTTACCTAAAACTCCTGCTCCGCCGGTAATAACCACGACTTTGCCTTCTACGCTAAATAAATTACTCATACTTCTTTTGATATTATATTAATCGGTTTAATCCTCTCAAATCAGGAGTTTAGCTCCATACGCAGCAAATGTAATATAAATATTTAGTAATACGTGTGCTCGCACACATATTTTAACAGCATAAGTTTGTTTCCCTTCCATTTTTCTCTTTCCTTTGTCCAAAAAGTACAAATTTCCTTAATGCCCTTAAAGGCTTTAAAGGCATTAAGAGCTTTAAAGGATAACACAAAATTCAATAAGAATATATTATGAAAGCATTCATGGACAGCAACTTCCTGTTGCAAACAGAAACAGCCAAAGAGCTCTATCACAATCACGCGGCAAAGATGCCGATCATCGATTACCATTGTCACTTAGATCCTAAAATGGTAGCCACGAATCATCAATTTCGTTCCCTTACGGAAGCATGGTTGGGAGGTGATCATTATAAATGGCGTGCAATGCGTACAAATGGTATTGATGAGCGTTATTGCACAGGAGATGCATCCGATTGGGAGAAATTTGAGAAATGGGCAGAAACTGTTCCTTATACCATGCGTAACCCTCTTTACCATTGGACTCATCTGGAACTTCGTACAGCTTTTGGAATTGAGAAACTCTTAAGCCCTGCTACAGCACGTGAGATTTATGATGAATGTAACGAAAAACTAAAATCACCTGAATTCTCTGCTCGGGGATTAATGCGTCATTATAATGTAGAGGCTGTATGCACAACGGATGATCCTATTGATTCCCTCGAATGGCATGAGAAAACTGCTGCCGATGGCTTCGAAATAAAGATGCTTCCTACATGGCGCCCTGACAAAGCCATGGCTGTTGAAAATCCCGGACAATTTATAGGTTATATTAATGCTCTTTCGGAAGCTAGCGGAATGAATATAAGTTCCTATCCTGAACTTATCCAAGCCTTGCGCAAGCGTCATGACTTCTTTGCAGCTAATGGCTGTCGTCTTTCTGATCATGGATTAGGTGGTTTTTATGCAGATGATTATACAGAAACCGAAATACACACCATCTTCCATAAAGTTTACGGAGGAATGCATCTTACACCCGAAGAAATAGGAAAATATAAATCAGCTATCCTTGTCGCTTTTGGTGAAATGGATTGGGAAAAAGGTTGGACTCAACAATTTCATTATGGCGCTTTACGTAATAATAGCACTCGCCTGTTCCGCCAGTTAGGACCGGATATTGGTTGCGATTCCATTGGAGAATACAATACGGCAGATGCCTTATCGCGCTTCCTTGACAATCTGGATAAAAACAACAAATTGACAAAAACGATCCTTTATAACCTGAATCCGTCTGCCAATGAAATGGTTGCCACAATGGTTGGTAATTTCCAGGATGGAACAATTCCCGGGAAAATCCAATTCGGTTCCGGTTGGTGGTTTCTCGATCAAAAAGATGGAATGGAGAGACAAATGAATGCATTGTCTTCTTTAGGTCTACTGAGCCGTTTTGTCGGAATGTTAACCGACTCTCGTAGCTTCCTTTCTTACCCGCGTCATGAATATTTCCGTCGTACCCTTTGTAATCTGATTGGAAATGATGTTGAAAATGGAGAACTTCCTGCTTCTGAATTATCTTTCTTAGGGAAAATGGTAGAAGATATCAGCTATAATAATGCGAAGACATTCTTCTCTTTTTAATAAAAAAGAATAGATTTAGCTACAGATTACGCCGATAACACGGATATTAAATATATTATTCTAAATCCGCTTTATCGGCGTAATCCGCGGCTAAGTATATTATCGATTATGCTTAATCAGATTCATAAATTCCTCGCGGGTTTTGGCCTGCTGGAAGAAACCTGTGAAATCGGAAGTAGTTGTAAGTGAATTTTGTTTTTCTACTCCACGCATCTGCATACACATGTGCTGAGCTTCGATAACGACCATTACACCTAAAGGATCAAGCGTCTGCTGAATGCAATCTTTAATCTGCATTGTAAGACGTTCCTGTATCTGTAGGCGGCGGGCAAAAATATCTACAATACGAGGAATCTTGCTCAGGCCTGTAATATAATTCTTAGGTATGTAAGCAATATGCGCTTTTCCAAAGAATGGTAGCATGTGGTGTTCACACATTGAGAAAAAGTCTATATCCTTTACAATCACCATTTGCTTATATCCTTCTTCTTTAAACATAGCGGAACGAATTACAGCTTCGGGATCTTCACAGTAACCTTTAGTAAGGAACTGCATGGCTTTGGCTACACGTTCAGGAGTTTTGATTAACCCTTCACGGTCAATATCCTCTCCCAATAATTCAATAATGTGTTTATAGTGATAAACTAATTCTTCTTTGGCGTCAATGTTTGATTCTGAAATCTTTACCATGTAATTTAACGATTAATGATTAACGATTAATGATTAACGATTAATATAAGGGATTGTTTTTCGCCAGATAAGACATGAATAAGTCTTCTGTTAAATTAATCGTTAAACGTTAACAGTTAATCGTTAGTAAAGCGGTATCTTAATTTTCTCTGAAACTATGTACATCTCTTTCCCATAAGAAGGGAATGTTTCTTTAAGTTGGCGAAGCATGTGATAAGCCTCGTCGTGTGTACGAAAATCACCTACACGCAGTCTCCAGAAAGGAGCGTTATAGGTAACATAAGTTGTGATATCAGCAAATAATTCCTTTACTTCTTTTTCTTTGCTAAAAGCTTCATTCTTTGATGTTCGTTGGCTGTTTCCTGAAAATATCTGCACACGGAAGCCATCGAGTGCCAGAAAGAAAGCACCATCCGTTTCTTCTACATTGGCTCCATAATGACGTGAACCCACCAGTTTACGGATCGCATCCGATTGATGTATTGTCACGTTGCCCTTACCTACTCCCGGCTCTTGTAAAGAGTCGAAGATAGTTTTCACATTGTGCTGTGTATTCTGAGCAGAGATTCCAATGCTTCCCAACAGAAGGAAAAGAAATAATATAAATGAGCAATGCCTCATATTAGTTGAAAATTGAAAGTTGAAAGTTAATCATTGAGTGTAGGGAGAAGCTCCTCACTTTCAATTTTCAACTTTCAACTTTTAATTGATTTAAAATGCTTCGATAATGGGCATAAATTTATCTACACCTAAAGACGCTCCACCAATAAGGCCGCCGTCAACATTAGGTTTAGAAACCAATTCTTTTGCATTAGCGCCGTTCATGCTACCACCATAAAGGATGGTACAGTTATCAGCGATCTGATTACCATATTTTGAAGCGATAGTAGCACGGATATGTGCATGTATTTCTTCTGCCTGCTCAGCTGTAGCCGTTTTTCCGGTACCAATAGCCCATACAGGTTCGTAAGCAATTACCAATTTCGCAAAGTCCTCTGCTGAAAGTTCGAATAAAGAAGCTTTCACTTGTTCATCAACAACTTCAAAATGTTTGCCGGCTTCTCTTTCTTCCAATACTTCACCAATACAGAAGATAGGAGTCAATCCATTTGCCAAAGCCAGTTCAACTTTAGTTTTCAGAATCTCAGTAGTTTCGTGATAATAAGCACGTCTTTCAGAGTGGCCAAGGATCACATATTTTGCTCCGGTAGAAGCAACCATTGCTGCAGAAACTTCACCTGTATAAGCGCCTTTATCTTTGTCCGCACAGTTTTGTGCAGAAACGCCGATCACATTTGTATCAATAGCGGCAGCTATACTAGCTAAATGAGTGAATGGGGTTCCGATAACCACATCACATTTCAATGTTTTACCTTTCAATGCTTCATTCAATTCTTTTGCCAGTTCCAGCCCTTCCTGAAGGGTTGTGTTCATCTTCCAGTTTCCTGCAATAATATTCTTTCTCATAACTTATTAATTTGTATATAGTTTTTATTACACTTTCTTATTCAGTAGTTATCAGTTTCTCTCGCTCCTTAGGAGTTAAGTAGCAATTCTACTTTGACTCCTCTGACTTCTTAACTCTTATAGCTCCTTTATTCTTCCCCCTATTCCGGAAGAAATCATAAACCCAAACAAGCAACAAAGGTAAGATAAAAGTCAATAAGTTGGGCACAAGTGACCTGCCTTCTTTCAGAACAGTCTCATTGCTTTGCCAATACTCATCCATCACTTCTTTTATCTCATTCTCTTTAGGAATATCACGATAATGCCATTTTCCTAATACAGTACCTCCCTTGAGTAATACCAACCCCGGGTTAGATCGTATAATCGTTTTTAGCAGTACATCATCCGCCAAAAGAAAAGGATATTCAGCTCCGCTATAATCCGACCAACGCATCACTGCCTCCTGTGTAGAACCTGATACTCCATAAAATGCCAGATCATTCTCCTGTGCATAATCATATATTCCGTTTATCTCATCAATCCGTTCATCATTCGCCTTCTCTATGTTGGGAACAATCAGAAGGAATACTCCTCTATCATCCGACAGAATCATATCTGTCACATCTTCATCATCCTCATTATAGAGATTAAAGGCTGCTATTGAAGGGATATATCCTTCTTTTAGCAAAGTCGTTTTGGATTCCACAAATTCCCATCCACTGCCTTCCTGTGGCAGATCTTCCAGGGAGAATGTTCTCTTTTCTCCATCTTTTTCATATACAAAAGAATAGAGATATTCATCTATAGCTGCACCTTCCGGGATTGCCATAGATTCCGGAATATTAGCTCCTACCTTATAAGGGCGGAAATCAATAACAGGCAAATGCCGGTAGTTCTGGAAAGCAAATAAACTGCACATTCCAAAAGAGAAAAGAGCTACAAACCAATAAACTTTATAGGTGAAGAGAGGTAATATCTTCTGATTATATATAAATAGGAAGATCGCTGCAGCCATCAATATGACATTCTTTCCAAATGTTTCCCAATTGGTCAAAATCAATGCGTCACCAAAACAACCGCAATCCGACACCGGATCAAATATTGCCAGATAAAGAGTCAAAGGAGTCATAAAAGCCATAAAGAGCATGGTTAATATCGATGCATATTTACGATATACTCCCAATAACACACATACTCCCAGCATAAACTCAATAGAACAGATATTAATCGAAAGAGCCAGTGAAATCACCTGAAGCTTCTCCAATCCGAAAGCCATCAGGTAATCTCCTATTTTAATAGCAAAGCCAACAGGGTCTACCGCTTTGACAAACCCCGAAAAGATAAATACCACGCCAATCAGCACACGGCAACATTCTGCTATAACTTTCAATAGGATATCTTTTGATTTCATCGGTCAGGCTTCTCCTTCTTCCAGTTTAATCAAGCCAAACAAGGCATAATTGATCATATCCATATAATTTGCATCTACCCCTTCTGAAACGAGCGTTTGTCCGGCATTACTTTCAATTTGCTTTGTACGATAAATCTTCATAAGGATCAGATCCGTATATGAACTGATACGCATACTGCGCCACGCTTCATCATAATCATGATTCTTAGCATACATCAATTCCTTGGTCTCTGTAATATATTTATCATAGAGAGACAGGGCCTCTTCTTTGCTGATATCAGTCGTCTCTGCAAATCCCAGATCGAGTTGGATTAAACCAATCACGCCATAATTAACAATTGCAATAAACTCAGGAGCTATCCCTTCATTTACCTTGCTTATTCCTTTGATTTCCAGACTTCGTATACGATTTGCCTTAATAAATATCTGGTCGGTAACCGATTGAGGACGCATAATACGCCATGACGGTCCGTAGTCTTTCAGCTTTTTCTCGAATAGTTCACGGCATTGGCCGATTATCCGTTCGAATTGTTCATTTGTCTTCGGCATAATCCTAATTGTTTATGATGCAAATATACGGAAACTTAACATATTTATGCCGAAAATCTAATCCGTTTCTGCTGAATAATTAATCGTCCACCAATTGGTGCATTAATATCTCACAGTTGGTGTATTTATATCTCCCAATTGGGGTATTAATATGCACCAATTGGTGGACGATTAATTATTCAGCAAGAAAAGGTTATAGGTTGCCGTAAAAAAGGAGAAAGATTCACCAATAGAATGACAAGCCTAAACATAAAAAATTCTATCTTTGCAACGCCTTTCCAGTAAGGAGTTATGTGGATGGATATACAATACAACAATAAATAAAAAACTACGAGAAGCACTATGTCGAAAAGTGGAATCAAGAAGGTGATTGTTTTGGGCTCTGGTGCCCTGAAGATCGGACAAGCCGGAGAGTTTGACTACTCCGGATCACAAGCGCTCAAGGCGCTGCGGGAAGAAGGGATCAGTACCGTACTCATTAACCCCAATATCGCAACCATCCAAACCTCCGAGGGAGTAGCAGACCAGGTTTATTTCCTGCCTATTACTCCCTATTTTGTGGAAGAAGTTATTAAGAAAGAAAAACCTGAAGGTATTCTGCTGGCTTTCGGCGGACAAACAGCACTCAACTGCGGAACCCAAATGTACCTTGATGGAACTCTTGCTAAATACGGTGTGAAAGTATTGGGTACATCCGTAGAGGCAATAATGAATACGGAAGACCGTGACCTTTTCGTAAAGAAACTGGATGAGAAAGATATTAAAACTCCGGAAAGCCAGGCTTGCGCAACAATGGAAGAAGCCAAAGCAGCCGCTCGCCGTATTGGTTATCCGGTAATGATCCGTTCTGCTTATGCCCTTGGAGGTATGGGTAGCGGTATCTGCAAGGATGAAGCCGAGCTACAAACATTGGCTGAAAATGCTTTTGCATACTCTCCTCAGGTATTGGTTGAAGAGTCATTGAAAGGATGGAAAGAAATTGAGTTCGAAGTAATTCGCGATAAAAACGACCATTGCTTCACCGTGGTAAGCATGGAAAATGTCGATCCGTTAGGAGTACATACAGGTGAAAGTATCGTAGTTGCACCTACCTGCTCATTGACAGATGACGAAGTAAAAACCCTTCAGGAACTTTCTACGCGTATCATCCGTCACCTCGAGATCGTTGGAGAATGTAATGTACAATACGCTTACGATTCGGAGACAAAAGACTACCGTGTAATTGAAGTAAATGCCCGCTTGAGCCGCTCTTCTGCCTTGGCTTCTAAAGCCAGCGGTTATCCACTGGCCTTTGTTGCTGCGAAGTTGGCACTTGGTTATGGACTGGATGAAATTGGTGAAATGGGAACTCCTAACTCAGCCTATAAAGCACCGGAAGTAGATTATATTATTGTAAAAATTCCTCGCTGGGACTTAACCAAATTTGTTGGTGTGAGCCGTCAGATTGGTTCCAGTATGAAGTCGGTAGGTGAAATCATGTCTATCGGTAAAAGCTTCGAAGAAATTATGCAAAAAGGCCTCCGTATGATCGGGCAAGGCATGCACGGTTTCGTAGGTAATAACGATATTGAATTTGATAATCTCGACGAGGAACTGGCTAACCCGACCGATCTACGCATCTTTGCGATTGCAAAAGCATTGGAAGTAGGCTATTCTATCGACCGCATCTACAAACTGACAAAGATCAATCACTGGTTCCTCAATAAACTGAAAAACATAGTAGATTATACGCGTGTTCTTTCCGGTTATACCCAGATTGAAGATCTTCCTGAAGATATCCTGCGCGAAGCTAAACGCCTTGGGTTCTCAGACTTCCAGATTGCACGTTATGTGGAAAGCCCTGCGGGCAATATGGAAAAAGAAAATATCCGCGTACGCAATCACCGTAAGAAACTGAATATCGTACCAACAGTTAAACGTATCAATACGATCGCTTCCGAACAACCGGAACTGACAAATTACTTATATCTTACCTATGATGGTACGGAACATGATATTCCTTACTACAAAAATGATAAGAGCGTAATCATTCTTGGTTCCGGAGCATATCGCATCGGTTCATCTGTTGAATTTGACTGGTGTTCGGTAAATGCGGCACAGACTACACGTAAACTGGGTTACAAATCTATCATGATCAACTACAACCCGGAAACGGTTTCTACCGACTATGATATGTGCGATCGTCTCTATTTCGATGAACTTTCGTTAGAACGTGTACTGGACGTGGTCGATCTTGAATCTGCCCGGGGTGTAATAGTATCCATGGGTGGCCAGATTCCGAATAACCTGGCAATGAAACTATCCCGTCAACAAGTACCTATTTTGGGAACTTCACCTTTATCGATTGACCGGGCCGAAAACCGTCATAAATTCTCCGGAATGCTTGACTCGTTAGGAATTGATCAACCGCGTTGGGCTGAAGTTATAAGCATGGACGAAATAGACGGATTCATCGGAAAAGTTGGATTCCCAATCCTTATCCGTCCTTCTTATGTTCTTTCAGGTGCAGCGATGAATGTTTGCTATAGCAAAGAACAAATGGTTGAATTCCTCGGGTTGGCAGCTAAAGTTTCCAAAGAATATCCGGTAGTTGTATCCGAATTTCTGCAAGGAGCCAAAGAAATTGAATTCGATGCAGTAGCAATGAATGGTGAAGTGGTAGAATATGCAATCTCAGAACACATCGAATTTGCCGGAGTACACTCAGGAGATGCCACACTTGTATTCCCAGCACAGAAGATTTATTTCGAAACCGCACGCCGCGTAAAGAAAGTTGCTAAGATGATTGCTAAAGAGCTAAACATCAGCGGTCCTTTCAATATCCAGTTTCTGGCAAAAGACAACGATGTGAAAGTAATCGAGTGTAACCTTCGCGCTTCACGCAGCTTCCCATTCGTGTCTAAAGTACTGAAACGCAACTTTATCGAAACAGCAACCCGCATCATGCTTGATGCACCTTATTCACAACCGGATAAGACAGCGTTCGATATTGACTGGATTGGAGTAAAAGCATCCCAATTCTCTTTTGCCCGTCTGCATAAAGCCGACCCGGTATTAGGTGTAGATATGAGTTCAACCGGAGAAGTAGGTTGTCTGGGCGATGACTTCGATGAAGCATTACTATCATCCATGATTGCAGTGGGTAATACTATTCCCAAAAAGAATATTCTTGTATCTTCAGGAGAAGCTAAGAGCAAAGTAGACTTACTGGAACCATGCCGCATCCTTGCTGATAAAGGTTACACCATCTATGGAACACACGGAACATCCCGTTTTCTCAACGATAATGGAATTCCATCCCAGGAAGTAAACTGGCCGGATGAAACGGAAGGAGAAAATATCATGGATATGTTCTCTAACCATGTCTTTGAACTGGTAGTAAATATTCCGAAAGATCATAGTACGCGTGAATTGACTAACGGCTACAAAATACGTCGTGCAGCCATTGATCATAATGTGCCATTGATCACCAATGCCCGCTTAGCAAGTGCATTTATCAAGGCCTTCTGTAATTTGAAAGTGGAAGATATTCAAATTAAGAGCTGGCAGGAATATAAATAAATTGACAATGGATAATTGATAATTATAAGGATAAGGGCGAGCCGGTTGGTTCGCCCTTATTTATTAATGTCGTATAGCAAGTATTAATTATTCATTCACCACCCACGCCTTAAAATCCGCAGCCTTGTTTTTGCTGACGTAGAGACGTTCGGGGACATCGGTCGTAAGCGTGATGAGGAGTCGGCTATCGAACCAGATGGTAATGTTTTGGACACTATGCCGAGCGATAATGAATTGTTTGTTGGCGCGGTAAAAGTCAGCGGGGTTTAGGGTAGCGTAGATTTGTTCGAGGGTTTTGGCGTAGGGGTAGGATATACCGTTTGTTAGGCATATCTGGGTGTTTTTATCGGTAGTGTAGAAATAGGAAACGTCGCTTAGGGCGATGGGGATGAGTTTATCTTTGACGGGGATCAGCAGTTTGTCTTTGTAACGGGGTTGAGGGACCAACCGGGTAAGGCGGGATAAGTAATCATCCAGCTCTTTGCGGGTCCATTTCTCGAATTTATGCAGGGCGCGTTCTAATTCTTCCGATTTGATGGGTTTGAGTAGGTAATCCACACTGTTGAGTTTGAAGGCTTCGATGGCATATTCGTCGTAGGCGGTGGTGAAGATGATGGGGGTTTCCACTTCGATGCTTTCGAAGATCAGGAATGAGGAGCCGTCTGATAGGTGGATATCCATCAGAATCAGGTCGGGTTCCGGATGTGTTTGCAACCAGTGGATGGTCTGTTTGACACTTTCTGTGTTACCGATTACTTGTATAGCCGGATCGATTTCTTTGAGTATCTCCACCAGACTTTCATAAGCTGCCGTTTCGTCTTCTACTATTAATACCTTCATGCGGTTACTATTTTAATGGTAAATATACCCGGAATGTCACTCCGTCATTCTCTACCCGGATTTGTTTGTTCATCAACAGGGCATAGCGGTTTTCCAGATTCTTTAGTCCGGTTCCGTTGGTGATGGGTGGGGTGAGCTTGGGGTATATGGGATTGGATACGACCAGTTCTTCCTGGTCATTTATATCGATGGATATGGCCATTTTATGCTCGCTATCGATCATATTGTGGACAACGATATTGTCAAGCAGGGGAAGGATCGACAATACCGGTATTTTATGGGATAACATTTCTTTATCGGCATGAATATGGTATTCCAGTTTGTTGGCAAATCGCACTTCCATCATGTAGCGGAAAGCGTCTACAAATTCCAATTCTTCACTTAATGTCACCATACCCTTTTTATCACTTTGCAGGATATAACGGAATACATCCGATAGTTTATTGACATAAGTAAGGGTGATCTCATCGTCTTTTTTACGAATCAGAGAGGTCAAGCCATTCAAAGAATTAAAGAAAAAATGCGGGTTTATCTGGTTCGTAAGGGCATCATACTGACTTTGAAGTTTTTCCAGCTTAAGCCGTTCGATCTCCTGTTCCTTTTTTCGTTGTTCTTCAAATAGAAGGTAGATATATCCAATCACGGTGGAAAGGAGGCATATAATAAAGAACTGGAACAGTATCAGGCTACCAAAATGGCGGATTCTGGAATAGATCAGATAGGATATAATGCCATAGATCAGATAAGCCGCGGCACTAATCACGAGGTTATACCAAAATCGTTTCTTAAAAGAAGGTATTTTGATCTTCAACAGATTAATTCTTATCAATAGGAAAGTCAACACCATATAATAGAGTGACCGGAAAACAAAAAAGGCAATGTAACTTCCCCTGTTCGCCTCTGGCATTTTATCTAACTCAAAGGGCAGCCATGTTATTTCTGGATACAGGACAAATACTGCACATAGCAGGCTTATCATAATCAATTTATAGGGCCGTGAAATATTTAATAGTTCTGTCATACTTTATTTTTCTATACTACAATGTACGAAAATAATCATTTTGATCCTTAGTTGACAACAAATCAGATTAATAACGAAAAAAAGGAGATAATAACGAATGGGGAGGATAATGGATAATGATGAACGATCAAGGATTAACAGTGATATCATAAGGCTTTTCGTCTTGGGTCTTTAATTTTTCGTGTTAATCCGTTTTGGTTTATATCTGAAAAGGAATTATTCAACCTTTGTGTAAAAAAAAATATGGTAAAGTTGGTTGTACAATAAAAATTTAGACAAATATTAAGTAAAACAGAAAAATGAAGAAGATAAATATATATATAGGAATAATCATGGTATTACTTGGTATATCCAGTAATCTAAATGCACAGAACGATATGTTAAATATGAAACAAGAATCGTTAGATCGACGGAGTCAAAAGATTGTAACCATCTCTGCATTTGCAGCGAAAGGTGAATTGGATAAATTGCAGGTCGAGCTGAATGCCAGACTGGATGCCGGGCTGACGGTAAATGAGATAAAAGAAGTATTAGTACATATTTATGCTTATAGCGGATTCCCGAGAAGTCTGCGCGGGTTAAAAACATTGATGGCAGTAGTCGATCAACGGAAAGCAGAAGGTGTCAAAGATGTATGGGGACGCGAAGCCTCTCTCATCACCGATACACGTGATAAATATCAACGCGGTAAAGAGATCCTTGCGGAACTATCTGGCGTTGCACCATCCGAGGGACGCGTCACGACAAGGTATGCCGGATTCAGTCCCGAAATAGAAACATTCCTGAAGGAACATCTTTTTGCGGATATATTCGAGCGAGATGTATTGACCTATTCTCAACGCGAAATGGTGACAGTCTCGGTTATTGCTGCTTTGGGTGAACTGGAGCCGATGTTGACTTCTCACATCGGATTGGCTTTGAATCTTGGGATCTCTCCCGCTCAATTAGAGCAATTGATCAGGTTGGTTGAAGTAAATGTTGGAAAAAAAGAGGGTGATGTGGCTCTAAATGTGCTGAATGGAGTATTAGCAAGTAAAGGACTGACAACCGGATCAACAGATGCACTGGCCAAACAGAACACCGCCTCTCATATCTTCCCCATAGGCGAGAAAATCAACAATGACTATTTCAGCGGTACCGCCTGGCTGCAATGGTTGATGACCGACAAAGACAATTTTGACGTCACCGTAGGCAATGTCATTTTCGAGCCTGGTGTACGAAACAACTGGCACTCCCACCCCGGTGGTCAGATTCTCATTAGTACCCGCGGAACAGGTTATTATCAGGAAAAAGGCAAACCCATTCAACTTCTTCGGGTGGGTGATGTTATTGAAATACAACCCGATATTGTCCATTGGCACGGCGCCACTCCCGACAGCGAGTTCGAACATATCGCCATCGGAACAAAGACCCATAAAGGAGGTGCCGTATGGTTGGGAGCGGTGACCGATGAAGAATACAATGGTTTTAAGCAATAAAAGTCTTTCTCAATAGAAAGACCCTATACCCTGTGTGACTCTGTGTTGAATTCAATGAATAAAAAATAAAACACCAAATATAAATATGTTACGAAAGATCAGAATTAGCTTTGCTGTCGTATTCTTTCTATTGATTACCGTGTTGTTCCTTGATTTCACAGGAACATTCCATTCGTGGCTCGACTGGATGGCAAAAATACAGCTAGTACCTGCTGTCTTAGCTCTCAATGTGGGCATAATAGTGGTGATGGCGTTATTGACTTTTGTATTCGGCAGAGTATATTGTTCGGTGATCTGTCCTTTGGGCGTATTTCAGGATAGCATCTCCCATATCGCAGGAAAACGGAAGGGGAAAAAGAACCGTTTCCGTTATTCGAGGGCCAAATCAGTATTGCGCTACGGAGTACTCCTATTGTTTATCTTATGTCTTGTGGTTGGGGTAAGTGTGGTGGTATCTCTCCTTGATCCCTATGCCGCTTATGGCCGTATAGCATCGAATTTCTTTGCCCCACTCTACCGGTTGGGAAATAATCTATTGGCTTTGTTTGCAGAAAGGATCGGCAGTTACGCATTCTATACCACCGAGGTATGGATAAAAGGTTGGGGCACATTCGGAATAGCCGCTGTAACTCTTATAGCCGTTGGTACTCTTGCATGGCGCAATGGGCGCACCTATTGCAATACCATCTGTCCCGTAGGCACTCTACTTGGCTTCCTGTCGCGGTTCTCTATTTTCCGACTCACATTCGATACGGAGAAATGTACAAAATGTAAAGCCTGTGAAAGAGGATGCAAAGCCTCATGTATAGATGTCAAAACAATGACCATCGACCATAGCCGCTGTGTGACTTGTTACAACTGCATAGATAAATGCAAGTTCGGAGCTATGAAATACAGTGCACACTGCTTCAGAAAGAAAGAAAACAACAACGCCGTAACGATAGACAGCGACCCGAAAGAAAAAGGAGGAAGCGTAACCCGCCGTAACGCATTATCATTGGTCGGTTTGATGGCAGTCGGAAGCACAATTAAAGCACAACAGCTCCATGTTGACGGGGGTCTGGCAACGATTGAAGACAAAAAAAGACCCGTCAGGAAAACACCTATTGTTCCTCCCGGAGCTTTAAGCGCCAAAAACATGAAAGATCATTGTTCCGCCTGCCAGCTTTGTGTATCAGCCTGTCCCAATAATATATTGCGCCCGTCGGATAAACTGACAACATTTATGCAGCCGGAGATGTCCTTTGAAAGAGGTTATTGCCGTCCCGAATGTGTGGAATGTTCACAGGTATGCCCATCAGGAGCCATCAAACCGATCACGACAGCAGATAAGTCTGCAATAGCCATCGGACTCGCCGTCTGGATTAAAGATAATTGTGTAGTTAACACCGATGAAATCCAGTGTAACAACTGCGAACGCCATTGTCCTACAAAGGCCATCACCCTCATTGACCGCGACCCAGGAGTCAGCAATTCACTGAAAATTCCTATCATAGACAGAGAACTCTGTATCGGTTGCGGAGCCTGTGAAAACCTTTGCCCGGCACGCCCATTCAGCGCCATTTACGTGGAAGGTAACCTACGACATCATGCGGTTTAAGGATGAAGGATAAATGATAAATCATTTTATGAATATAAAAGACACGAAGGTTGTGATAAACGTCCCGAACATCGTTGATGATCTTCGGGAAGGTTGTAACGAATGATTAAAAATTTAAATGGATATGTATATTGAAAAGTATTTGAATATTTTTTTCAACACGGAGACACGGAGATCACGGAGATTAATGTATTAAAAATCAAATAAAAGAACTCCGTGTTCTCTGTGTCTCTGTGTTGAAAATTTATATTCAAATATAACAACAAGAATAAACATGAAAACTAAAAAAGAAATAACCCGTCGGAATTTTCTAAAGACATTAGGCGCCGGTTCCGTCGCTACTACCACCGCAATGGTAGGATGTCGCCCCAATAACACTATATCCGCCGGAGGTGGCTCTATAGGCGAGGTCCCCACCGATAAAATGACCTATCGCCTTAACCCCCATACTGGCGACAAAGTCTCCTTGCTTGGCTACGGCTGTATGCGCTGGCCTTTGCGCACTAATGCCCAAGGAGTAGAGGAAGTCGATCAGGACGCCGTAAACGAACTGGTTGACTATGCCATCGAACACGGCGTGAATTATTTCGACACGGCCCCTGTCTATGTGCGTGGCTGGTCGGAAACAGCCACCGGTATCGCGCTCAAACGGCATCCCCGGGAGAAGTTTTTTATCGCTACTAAAATGTCAAACCACCGTGCTGACGCCCCGCGCAGCTTTGAATCTGCAGAAGCCATGTACCGCAAATCCATGCGCGACCTACAGGTCGATTACCTCGACTACTACCTACTCCACGGTATCGGACTCGGAGGAATGGACGACTTCCGGAAACGCTTCATCGACAATGGCCTGCTTGACTTTCTGTTCAAAGAACGTCAGGCCGGACGCATACGCAACTTAGGCTTTTCCTATCACGGTGAGGTGGAAGTGTTCAATCATCTCCTTGCCATGAACTACCAATGGGATTTCGCACAGATCCAACTCAACTATATCGATTGGTTACATGCCTCCGGCTGGAATACCAATGCGGAATACTTGTTGGCCGAACTGGAGAAAAAAAACGTACCCGCAGTTGTTATGGAACCTCTTTTGGGCGGCCGCCTGTCGCGTTTAAGTGTACAGGCCTTGAATCTGGTTAAACAATTACGCCCTGAAGACAGTGCTGCATCCTGGGCTTTTCGCTATGCCGGTACTCCCGAAAACGTCCTGACAGTACTCAGTGGAATGGTCTATATGGAACATCTTCAGGAAAACATCCGCACTTATTCTCCACTCGACCCCATTACAGAACAAGAATACGAAACACTGGAAAAGGTCACCGAAATAATGATGAACGACGAATACGTACAATGCACAGAATGCCAATATTGCATGCCTTGCCCTTATGGACTAGACATCCCTGGCGTATTTGGCCATTACAATCGCATCGTCAGTGCTGGTAAACGACTCCGCAGCTCCAATGATGAAAACTACAAAGAAGCCCGCCGCGCCTTCCTCGTTGGCTACGACCGTAGTGTTCCCAAACTCCGTCAGGCCAACCATTGCATCGGTTGTGACATTTGCAAACCCAAATGTCCCCAAACAATCGATATCCCGAACGAAATGCGACGAATTGATCTGTATACGGAACAACTCAAACAAAAACTGGATTTTCCATAAAGGAGGGCCGATTTATTCAAGGAAACCATTATGCATAAGATCGATTTTAATATATACTATATAAATACTACAAAGTAATTATCAACAATTAAATTCAAACAATGAAAAATCTCCTTTTTATCCCCATATTTCTATTAGCAACGCTAAACACATCCGCCTGTTCCGACACGAACAAGAACAAAGAAGTAGAACCAGTAATTCCCGTCACCGGTTCCATCCTGATCACCTACTTCTCCTACCCAGAACCTGACGGTGTAGATGTCTCTACAGGTGCAAGCCGCCTTGTGAACGACGGTAAAGTAACAGGACATGTAGATTTTCTGGCGAATGTAATCAGAGAAGCAACCGACGGCGAATTGTTCGAAATTAAAACAGTACAGCAATACCCCGCCTCCCACGAACCATTAGTATCACAGGCAAGCGAAGAAAAAGAGGCAAAAGCACGACCCGTCCTTACCACACATATCGAAAACATCGATCAATACGACATTATCTTCATCGGTTACCCTAACTGGTGGGGCGACTTCCCGATGCCCTTATATACCTTCCTTGAAAAATATGATTTGAAAGGCAAAACGATTATCCCCTTCAACTCACACGGAGGAAGCGGACTATCAGGTACCGTAAATACCATCAAAGAACTCCAACCCGAATCAACCATTGTAAAAGCATTTTCCGTATCCCGCAACAATGTGAGTAATGCAAAAGAAGATGTTTTAAAATGGTTGAAAGAGATTGGAATGATGGAATAAATCCGTATATAATCATTCGCACAATAACCCATTTTACTTTTTGGTTCATATTGTGGTGCTATTAGTCCAATCTTACAAGGAAAAACTTTAAGTCTTTAGCAACGAGGAGGTCACAGATTTATATATCTTTGCCTCCTCATACTCCAAAAGAGATTTAAATGATCAAAAAAGTCCATACAAACGATAACTTCACGCTCTTGGCTAAACTCCTCAATGAAGCATTTGCCACCGTCGCCAAGGAATTCGGGCTAACTCGTGAAAACGCACCAACCAACAATGTCTTTATTACACCCAATGAATTGCAATCGCAATTGACTGGGAACAAGGAGTTTTACGTTTACATCCAACAAGACCGCTTCACCGGCTTTATTGCCATTGAAAAGTCTATAAGCATACCGGGAACATTCTATCTCGAAAAGCTGGCAGTGGATCCCAATTGTCGACATCTGGGTATTGGTCGCCAATTAATGGATTTTGCATCCGGCAGAGTCGAGGAATTGAGTGGCAAACGCATTTCCATTGGACTTATTGATTCAAATACAACCCTCAAAAGATGGTACAGTAAACAAGGATATACTGTATTCGAAGTAAAAACCTACGATCATCTCCCATTCGATGTTTGTATGATGGAAAAAGATATCTAAGTATAGAATAATGTATAAAACAATAAAGAACAAATATGCTATTACTATCTAAGAAATAAACACCTCCAATTAAGATAAAGGAAAATAAAATGAAATCATCATATACTACCCGAGCCGCTACCTTATCTGATATTGCCGAATTAAATCAGCTTTATCAGGAAACAATATTAGCCGTAAACCTAAAAGATTATCCCATAGAAGAAGCTGAGGACTGGGCTTCTTGCGGGAATAATCTGAAACGTTGGGAAGAACTGATAAACAACCTATACTTTATTGTTGCCGAAGACAAAGAAAAACAAATAGTCGGTTTTGCCTCTATCCGTCCGGATGGTTATTTGCATGCAATGTTTATCCATAAAGACTATCAACGACAAGGAGTAGCCTCTCTACTCTATAAGCAAATAGAAGAATTTGCCACCTCCAATAATTTCCCCCAAATTACCTCCGAAGTAAGCATCACTGCAAAAGGTTTTTTTGAAAAACAAGGTTTTAAAGTCGATGAAGAACAACGAAGAAAAGCAAATAAACTATATTTGACGAATTATAAGATGAGTAAAACATTTGATTAAAAAGAATATATGGATTCCGAGTTTATCTCTCATACATTTCCGATTTTAAATACGGAAAGATTAGAATTGGTTGAAATCACTCAATCACATCTTACGGATTACTATAACATATTCAAAGATGAGAGAGCCACACAATATTACAATATTATTCCTTTCACAAAAGAAGAGGAGGCACAGAAATACATCGACTGGTTTCAATCGCGGTATAAAGAGGGATTAGGCTTCCGATGGGGGATTAAACTAAAAGGTGAACCGGGAATTATCGGGACAGCCGGATTTAATAACTATCAGCTGAATCACAAAGCCAATTTAGGATATGATCTTCATGTGGATCACTGGAATAAAGGATACATAACGGAAGCTTGATCGGCAATATTGAACTTTGGATTTAACACACTTGGCATTAATAGAGTGGAAGCTGAAGTAATGCCAGACAATATTGCCTCTGAAAAGGTACTACAGAAGCTCGGATTTACAAAAGAAGGGCTTCTCCGTGATTGGATGTATTGGAATAACAAACATTATGATATGATGATATTTTCCTTACTAAAGAAAGAATTTATTAAAAAAAGCACCATCCCAAGTGCTTTCTTTAAACATTTTAAATTAATAATATAGCTCGAAATAAATTTTATCCCTTTGTTGTCATTCTTTAAAGCCTTTTTATCAACTCTGCAATTCCAATAGCACATTCCGCTACCCGGTCATAATTCACAACACTGAGATTATCTTTCGGAGTATGTGTAATCTCCTGACATTCCATATTTCGAATAAACCAGTCCGAGCTAACTGCAATTGCCGGACAACCTTGTTGAATAAATAAACTATGATCACCCTGATACCATGGTAAACCAGCAACAATTTCAGGGCTTCTTTCTATAACCATATCCATAGTTTTCTGAATATTTTCCGGAAGTTCGAATGAAGAGAAACAAGAGAGTCCTTCTTTATATCCTGCTCCGTCTATATTAATATTTAATAGTATATCTCCAAACCTACCTTCATTCTGTTGAATATACTCTCGTTGTCCGGGTGCGCCATAATAATCTTCGCCATTGAATGCCACAAGCTCTATCTGTCGACCTCCTTTATAATCTTTCAACATCTCAGCTAATAATAATAACACGGTGACTCCGGTAGCATTATCTATCGCACCTGGGGTTCCGATCTTGGAATCCACATGAGCAGACACTACAATACGTTCTTTCGGATTATTACCCTTCCTTCCGATAATATTATAAGCAGTCTCATCAATTCGTTTGGCTTTAGAACTAAGTGTTACGTTTTTCTCTGCATACGGAAGTAATTTCTCTCCTTCAGTATCTTTCATATAAACTGATGGAATATCAAAGTCTCCATCTTCAAATAAGGGAAACGGGTATACGCCACCGGCAGTGGCCGAATTGCGTTCGGTTGCACATACAATAGCTTTGGGCTGGCCCTTCTCTAATAAAGAGATTAAATACTGATGTTCTTCCGGATTCCAAAAAGGGAAATTCTTCGGAGCAATCTGTTCGGAAGCGATATTTCCATAGAGCAACAATATCTTATCCCGCATATCGACATTTTCCAATTTTTCAATAGTATCAATAGCCACTAATACCCCCTCAACATCACATCCCAAAGAATAATGCGACGAAAAAACCTCAAAAGAATTACTACCCGAAGTGAGAGCAGCACCTTCGGTTTTCCAATCCATAACTTCTAATTGGGTTTCTTCCGTATTCCAACCGGCTTGCGTGTACTTATCCTTAACATAACTGGTAGCCTGCCGGTTACCTTCTCCCCCTACACGGCGTTCTCCGATTTCTTCACACAACACTTTCATGTGTTTTTCTGCATCTTTCACTAATTCCATTTTATTCATATTCGTATCTACTTTGATTTATTTGCAAAAGTATAGCTACAAAAAGTAATAGAATTGGATAAAAAGGACATTTAGGCTTAGGGGCTAAAGAGTTTATTTATTAATTGGATGTGGTAGACTCGCCGCTAAATAATATTGTAAAAGCACTTCCTTCTTCTTCCTTGCTTTGCACATGTAGTTTCCCATTATGCAACTTAACAATTTCCCTTGAAATACTCAACCCTATACCATTACCATTTTTCTTTGTACTGAAAAATGGAATAAATATCTTATCGCGAATGTCATCAGGTATACCCTTTCCATTGTCGGCAACAGTGATATAAGGATGGCCTTCTTTATCACATCCGGTGAATAAATGTATTTGGGGATACTCTTTTTCACTGATAGCATAAGTGGCATTGGTAACGAAATTGATAATGACTTGTTCTATCAGATCTCTGTCCATATAAGTTATCACTCGAGGATTATCTGTTTTAAGAGTGAATGTTATTCCTTTCTGCTCTAGGGAAGGGTTCATAAGAAAATGAATAGAACTTACTAATTCATAAAGATTATATGATTTCATATTGGGTACAATCTTCTGACTTAAACTCCGGTAAGTCTCTGCAAAACGCAGTAAACCTTCACTTCGTCGATGGATTGTATCTAAAGCAAATTCCATATCCTCCAGATCAGGATTGAAATCACCAGACGATGTTTCTTTAAATGAACTCACCTTTCTTTTGAGTGTATCTGAAAGGGAAGATACCGGAACGATAGAATTCATTATCTCATGGGTCATAACATTCAGCAGCCCTTTCCAGGCTCCCGACTCAACCTCTTCCATTGTGGCACTTACGTTATGAAAAGCAATTAGTTTATAAGTATTCCCTCCGGTCTGGAATATAGAGGCATTTGTCATTGTTTTCAAGGTTTGCTTTTCTGCATGAATAGTCATAAGGAGGTTTTCATTCAATGGGATATTAAGCAAATCATTGAAAAGTTCTTCGTTTTTTTTCTCAAGCCAGTTTATATTCTTGATACGAGGTATATTTAGCATAGTTGCAAATGAGTCATTCATCCACAGCGTTTCATGTGTTTCGACATCATAGGCCAGAATCCCCGTGTCTACCAGTTCCAGCATTTCTTTTAGATAATGTTGCTGTGCTTCTTTCTCGCTTGCGAGGTTCAGAAAAGCTTCTGTAATGATATTAAATTGTTGATTTAGTTTTTTGTTCTTTCCTTTTTCAGAATGCTTTCTTGAAAAATCTTTGTAGATCAGTGACTCCGTAAAATCACGAATGTTGCGGTATATTTTTCTTTGTGAATAGATAATATATACAACGAGCAATACGATCAGTATGGATAAAGCGATGATCATAATCCGTATTTTTCTAATCGGCGGTACAATGCACCGCGTGTTAATCCGACTTCTTTCGCGACTTGCGATATATTTCCATTATGTTTTTTCAAAGCCTGTTCGATTGCTGCTTTTTCGAGATCTTCCAGATTATGTGTTGGAATAGATTTAGGCGTTTCCTTTTGTTGTTCGATAGGTGAAAAAGTAATGTCTTCTGCTTTCAACACATTGCTATCAGCCATTATTACCCCTCTTTCTATCGTATATTGTAATTCACGTACGTTTCCGGGATAATGATATAGCATCAGCTTCTTTTTAGCCGAGTCTGATAAACGGAACTTCTGTTTGAAATATTTTTTCTCATACATTTCCAGAAAGAACTCAGCGAGCCGGATTATATCTTCGCCTCGTTCCCGAAGAGGAGGTACGACAATCTCTACCGTATTGATCCGATAGATAAGGTCTTTACGGAAACGTTCTTCATTAGCCAGTTCATGTAAAGGTAGATTGGTTGCCGAGATCAAACGGATGTCCACAGACGTAGCAGTATTTGCTCCTAAACGGGTGACTTCGCGATTTTGTAATACAGTGAGGAGTTTTGCTTGTTGTTGGAGTGTAATATTTCCAATCTCATCCAAGAATAGTGTCCCTTTACTAGCGGTTTCAATCAATCCTTTACGATCTTCGCGTGCATCCGTAAATGCTCCTTTTTTGTGTCCGAACAGTTCACTTTCAAAAAGTGACTCTGTCAGGGAACCCACATCTACTTTTACGAATGGTTGATTACGGCGTAAAGATAACTGATGAATATAGCGGGCAACAAGATCTTTGCCTGTTCCATTTTCCCCAAGAATCAAAACATTAGCATCGGTAGGTGCTATCTTTTGTAACTTATGGAATAGGAGTAATAGGCTCTCGGATGCACCAACAATTTCTATCGCCGGTTTTTTTTCTGTAAAACTTTTTCCCGAAGAGGAAACTATCTGTTTCTGAAGGGTTTCTATGAGTATATTAATAAGATTTTCATTATGCCAAGGCTTCACAATAAAGTCTGTAGCTCCTTCCTTCAGGCTTCTTATGGCCAGGTCGATATCAGCATAAGCCGTAATCATAATTACGGATTGCGAAGGCTTCCATTTTTTTATCTCATTCAACCAGAATAGGCCTTCATTACCTGTATTGATTGAACTTTTAAAGTTCATATCCAGCAAAACAATATCCACATCATTTTCTGTTATCAGCCTATGCAGATTCTCCGGATTTGTTTCTGTAAGTATCTTTTTCACTTCCGTTTTCAGCAGAAAACGCACCGCAGTCAGTACGTCTTTATCATCATCTACGATAAGTATAGTTGCCTGATTTAAATTCATATTCTTTGGTATGTTAAACAGATCTTCTTGTTTAGTGATTGAAATAAACAGTTTGTAAATATATTAAGAATACTTCAGAGAATAGTCTTTCTATTTATTAGATATTCAATTGATAAATATTCTCTACTTAAAAAAAACGTAATAAACCCTTCAACCCTTCATTTTTGCCTGAAAGTTGTTGTTTTTCATATAGATTAAGGCTGAAGGGTTTCAAATAAAACCCTTCAGTTCGTATCTCAAACCCTTCAGTCCTCAGTTTATTTAGTTTTATGTAGTATCGTTTTAGTAATTCTGTTTCAACTATTCTCTATTGTGCCAACTTTTATAGTAAACAGGAACAAAAAATGTCAACCTGTTTTAGGAAAAGCCATTCTCTGGCAAGCAAAAATGCGTTCGACAGGTGTCGGACAGGTGTTTGACAGCTGTCGGACAGCTGACTGACAATTGTCGAACAGCTGTCCGACAACTGTCGAATACTTCTTTCCTTTAAGGTTTTTCTAAATACCTACCAGTTTATTTGAATTATATAATGTGGACTAACCGGAAACACACAATGGGCAACTACTTATCACTTCCAATTGATAAAACCTAATATACCACATAGGATTAAGGCTAATCCCAGGCATATATAAAAGAGACGGGCACCGGTACGTCCCATCCATTTGACAAATGTCATGGCTCCATTCGTCTGAAAAAACCAATCGAAATTAAAAGAGGCAGAGATCACCGAGAAAAGACCAAGGAAAACAAACAAACCCAGAATAAAATATTCAGCAAATGTCATAAGCGATTAGTCTATACTAACTGTACGTGAACCATCCGAATTTTCAGTAATAGAAACATTTACTACGTCGGCTGGTAAAAGTTCTTCTATTTTCTCAGGCCATTCAATAAAACAGAGCGCACCACTATAAAAGTAATCTTCCGTGCCAATATCTTCTGCTTCACTTAATTTATTAATACGATAGAAATCAAAATGATAGATCAATTCTGCTGTTGTCTCAGAGCGATATTCATTGATAATTGCAAAAGTTGGACTGTTGATCACATCCTCTACTCCCAACTCTTCACAAATAGCTTTGATAAAAGTAGTCTTACCTGCACCCATATTCCCATGAAAGGCAAAGACTGTTCGATTGTCCATGCCATTGATAAATTCTTTGGCTGCTTCATGAATCGTATCGAGGTTTGTTATTTCTATTTGTCTCATTAAATATTAATGTTTTACGGTTAGTGATGAACGCCTATTTTTAAGTTAATCGTCTATCACTAATCGTTTATTTAGGGTTCATTGTAATAAATGGGATCATCATTTCCTCCATAGAGATGCCTCCATGTTGGAAAGTATCCTTATAATAAGATACGTAGTAATTGTAATTATTGGGGTAAGCAAAGAAATCCTCATTGAGTGCAAAGATATACTTTGTACTTAAATTGGGAGAAGGCAAACCTATCTTTAACGGATCGCGAACCTCAAAAATCTCTTTTGGATTATATGCAAGATTCTTTCCCAGTTTATACCGTAAATTTGTGTTTGTATTCTTATCGCCCACAACCTTTATCGGATTGTCTACACGTATCGTTCCATGATCGGTAGTTAAAACTACTTTATAACCTTTCTCTGCTATCCGGCGAAATAGTTCCAGAGCTGTTGAATGCTGAAACCATGATTTAGTAAGGCTGCGATAAGCCGCTTCACTTTGTGCAAGCTCCCGAATCATCTTACTCTCCGTTCTGGCATGCGAAAGCATATCCACAAAATTCAGAACGATTACATTCAGTTGATAATGAGTCAGAGAAGATATTTGTCCTAATAATCTTTCACCATAATGTGAATCATACACTTTATGATATGAGAAGGTATAATTTTTCCGAAAACGATCTATCTGCGTTTGGATCAAAGGAGCCTCATTTAGATTTTTACCTTCTTCACTCTCTTCATCCACCCATAATTCCGGAAACATCTTTTCGATCTGAGCCGGCATAAGTCCGGAAAAGATAGAGTTTCGTGCATATTGCGTTGCAGTTGGAAGAATACTCATATACAGATTTTCTTCAAATGTATAGTATTCCGTCAATAGCTCTTTTACTACGCGCCATTGATCGAGACGAAAGTTGTCGATAAGTATAAAAAAGACCTTTTCATCGTTGTCTAACATCGGAAATACCTTTTTCTTGAATAGATCAGGACTCATCAATGGACGATTAACATCCTGTATCCAATCATAATAGTTCTTCTTGACAAACTTTCCAAAAGTGTTATTGGCTTCCTGCTTTTGCATACGAAGCATCTCGCCCATTTGAGTCTGCCCACTCTCCAGTTCCAACTCCCAATAGACTATTTTCTTATAAACATCCATCCAGTCATCAACCGTACGCGATTCGTTTATCTGCATACCAATACGGGCAAATTCCTGCTGATAACCACTGGTTGTTGTTTCTGTTATAATTACATTCTTATGAACATTCTTTTTGAGTGAAAGAAGTAATTGGTTCGGATTGACAGGTTTGATCAGATAATCGGCTATCTTATTACCAATCGCCTGATTCATTATGCTTTCTTCTTCGCTTTTGGTAACCATTACAACCGGTACATTCGGATTAATTTCCTTTATAACTGCCAACGTTTCCAATCCGGTTAGTCCCGGCATATTTTCATCCAGAAAGATAATATCAAAATCACCCTCACGGGTACTGTCTATCGCATCCTGTCCACTGATAACGGGTACAACTTCATAACCCTTCTCTTCAAGGAATAAGATATGCGGTTTCAGTAGATCTATTTCATCATCCGCCCAAAGTATTCTGTCTTTCTTGATCATATTCTTTTATTTATTGTTCACTTGTACATTCTTTGTCCATACATATAACGTGAACACATATACTTTTGTTATGAGAAGAAGTTATTTTCAATTTATTTAGCAAGTACTTAAATAGTAAGCATTCGGCCTACTGACGTGTTCCTCATGCTTAGGAGTCAAAGTAGTTAAGCAGTTATCACTCGCTTTGCTCCTTAGTAGTCAAGTAGATAATAGTGCATTGCGACTACTTAACTACTTTGACTTCTTGACTCCTTTGACTACTGAATGAGGCGTACTACGCCGAATGCTTACCTTAAAAACATTATCAGTTTTTCTTCATGGTATAATCCGTAATGCCCAACGACTCATAAGATTGTAGCAGTGCCTCATCATTATCGGAGATCATGAGTAATTTATCATTTTCCTGAAGTTCAGTATTACCTTTAGGGATAAAATAACTGTTTCCGCGTTTAACCATTACCGCCAGGGTGTGATCCGGCAAAGTTAGTTCCATCAGTTTATTTCCATGACACAATACCTCAGCGGTAATCTCAATCTCACTCATGGCACTCTTAATCTCTTCAGGCAATTCAATACCGAAGTCATCCTTACGCGGAGGATCATCCACCAAACCTAACCATTTGGCTACCTGCGTAACAGTAGTTCCCTGTATAAGCAGCGAGAGAATGGTAATAAAGAATACGACGTTGAAGATCATTCCGGCATGTTCGACCCCTGCGATAAGCGGATAGGTGGCAAAGATGATCGGTACAGCCCCACGTAGTCCTACCCAGGAAATGTATAACTTCCCTTTGAATGAGAAATTTTTGAAAGGAAGAAGACAAAAGAATACGGAGAGTGGACGAGCAAAAATAATCATAAAAACACCAACTCCTAACCCTATCGGAGCGATCGGCAATAATTCCCTCGGATTGACCAATAACCCCAATGTAAGGAACATTACTATCTGGAATAACCAGGTAAAACCATCGAAGAAAGTTCCGATACTCTTCTTATGTACAATCTTTGAATTACCCACAACAAGTCCGGCAACATATACAGCCAGATAGCCATTTCCTTTAGCAAGAGTGGTGGCAGCAAAAGTAAAAAAGGTAATCGCCAATAACATGATCGGATAAAATGACTCATTATCGATATCCATTTTATTAATAACAAAGACAGCTATTTTACCTAAGAAATAACCTGCAACAGCACCTACCCCTAACTGGAAGACCAATTCAAAAGCAGCCCTTCCTATATTCATATCTCCTTGCTGAATAAAACTGATCAGGATAATCGTTAACATATAAGCCATCGGGTCATTACTACCACTCTCTAACTCCAGGGTAGGACGCAAGTTTTCTTTCAGATAAACTCCTTTACTGCGTAGAATTGAAAATACAGAAGCAGAGTCGGTAGATGACATGACTGCCGCCAATAAAAGGGATTCAGGAAATGTCAGATTGACAAACATACCGGCACTTCCAATCAGTTCCGACATAAAATAGATAAAGCCACCGGTAATAAAAGTGGTCATCAATACTCCAATCGTCGCTAATATCACCCCTTGACTAGCAATAGGTTTTATATCAGTCACTTTAGTATCCATCCCACCGGAGAAAAGGATGATACTCAGTGCTAACATACCAATAAACTGCGCTATATGTGGATCATTGAATTGTATACCCAATCCATCGCTTCCGAATAACATTCCTAATCCAAGGAAAAGAAGCAAGGCGGGAAGCCCGATCCTATATCCGGCTTTACCGGCAAAAATACTTAAAAACAAAATGATCGATGCGATCATTAGCACCATTTCGGGGTTCTCAAACATAGACAGATGGTTTTTGAGGTTATTTTCAAGTTCCGTATATCTATAAACAATATGGAGCTTTCAGTGACAACAAAAATAAAGAAAAAAGATGAAAAAAGACACAATATCATTTATTATTCTGTGTTTAAACGATCTTATGTTAGATATAGACTTATTTAAAAGCCTTTTTAGTATCATTTTGTTTATATCTCAAAGGGTTTCATAATATTCTACTAACCTTCAATAAAAGAAAGTTGTTACTTATTACTTTTAATCTATTCTTGTCCACACCAAGATTATTCTCTACTTTTGAAGCCATGAATTAATATCTAAAAAACCATGAATAAACTCCTCCAACTATTGGCCATATTTTTCTTATGTGCAGCATGTAATAATGAAAAGCATTTTATTTCCGATAATAATTATCGGAATGAGGTAGAAAAAGATTTCCAGGCAAAAAAAGCTGCTTTACCTCATGGAAACCTATTCAGTGTGTTTGAATCACCGATGGAACCGGCAGAAAAGGAAGCTCTCACTTTTCTATATGCTTATATGCCTATCGGAGATATAACCGACTATGAAGGACAATTCTATCTGGACAATATTCGATCTTCTTTTCAGGTACAAAAAGAAATGCCTTGGGGAATGACAATCCCGGAAGATATTTTTCGTCATTTTGTATTGCCGGTACGGGTAAATAATGAAAATATGGATGAAAGCCGGATGATTTTCTATGAAGAATTAAAAGACAGGGTAAAAGGACTCACTTTATATGATGCGGTATTAGAGGTAAACCACTGGTGTCATGAAAAGGTGATTTATACTCCATCCGATTCAAGAACAAGTGCGGCACTTGCTTCAGTGCGCACGGCCTATGGACGTTGTGGAGAAGAATCAACATTTACTGTAGCAGCTTTGCGTGCAGTCGGTATTCCTGCCCGGCAGGTATATACTCCACGTTGGGCTCATACTGATGACAACCATGCATGGGTAGAAGCCTGGGTAGATGGGAAATGGCATTTTCTGGGAGCTTGCGAACCGGAACCGGTGCTTAACCTCGGTTGGTTCAATGATCCGGCTTCTCGTGGTATGTTAATGCACACAAAAGTATTTGGAAAGTATTACGGCCCGGAAGAGGTAATGGAAATAACAGATGCTTATACGGAGATAAATGTTATAGACAATTATGCTCCGACTGCTAAAGTCTTTATTACGGTTACGGATAATGAAGGCAAACCTGTAAGTGGAGCCAATGTGGAATTTAAGATATACAATTATGCTGAATTCTACACGGTAGCTAATAAAATCACCGATTCCACCGGAAAAACATTTCTTTCTGCTGGTAAAGGAGATATGCTGGTTTGGGCTACAAAAGATGGTAAATTCGGTTATTCTAAAGTTTCGTTTGGTAAAGAGGAGGAAGTGACTATTCCATTAAATAAAATACCGGGAGAGATAGAAAGCATATCGCTTGATATTACGCCTCCTGTTCCGAGTACTAATCCTGTACAGGTAACAGAGGAGCAACGTGCCGAAAATGATCGTCGTATGCAGGAAGAAGATAATATACGTAATAGTTATGTTGCAACTTTCTACACTGAAGATAAAGCAAATGAATTAGCCAATGAACTGGGCATAGATCCGATAAAAACAAAGAAATACATGATTGGTAGCCGTGGGAACTGGCGTGAAATTGAAAAGTTCCTGCGTGAAACATCCGTTCAGAAGCGGAGCATGGCTATGGATCTTTTAGGAACTGTTTCCGATAAAGATATTCGGGATACACCAGCATCAGTTCTGGCAGATCATTTGAACAACACCCCTGTTATCAATAATGAGTTATTTACCCGCTATATCCTGAATCCAAGAGTTTCAAACGAATTATTGACCCCTTACAAAGGTTATTTTGCATCCCAACTCGACGCAGCAACAACAAAGGAAGTACAGCAAAATCCACAATACCTGGTGGATTGGGTAAAAACAAATATTACTGTGAATGATGAACTTAACCCTCAACGGATTCCTATAATGCCAATGGGTGTATGGAAAGCACGTGTTGCCGACAAAGCATCCCGCGATATATTCTTTATTGCTGCAGCTCGCAGCCTGGGTATTCCTGCACGTATTGAGCCTGTAGCACGCAAAATTCAGTATCATGCCAAAGGAGAATGGGTAGATGTCGATTTTGAAGCGGACATCCAACCTGTAAATCGTCAGGGTAAATTAGTAGCTTCCTATAACCCTATTAAGACAGTGGATGATCCCAAATACCGTAGTCATTTCACTGTTGCTAAAATTCTTCCGAATGGAAAACTCCAAACGTTAAATCTTCGGGGTGGTAATACAAATGTTGATATGGGCGTTGGAAATGCCTGGAGCGGTATCCTGAAACGTCCATTTACTATTGATGAAGGAAACTATATGTTAGTGACCGGTATGCGCATGGCAAACGGGAGTGTATTGTCTAATATATCTTTCTTCACTGTTAAAGCTGAAGAGACTACACAGATTGATCTGGCAATGCGGGAAAACGAAGATGAAATAGCTGTAATCGGCAACTTTAATTCTGAAAACAAATTTAAACTTGCAGATAGTGGAGAAGAAACAAGCATATTACTGACTACCGGACGTGGTTATTTCATTGTGGGTATTTTAGGTTCCCGACAAGAACCGACAAACCATGCCATGAGAGATATTGCCGCCGTTAAAGCTGATTTGGAGGCATGGGGCAAAGGAATTGTCCTCTTATTCCCGGATGAACAAGGCTATAGTCGTTTTGATGTAAGTGAATTTGGGGGATTACCGAATACAATCACTTATGGCATTGATATGAATAATCAAATTCAGAAAGAGATTGCTGCGGCGATGAAACTTCCTAATCCGGATGCTTTACCTATATTTATCATTGCAGATACATTCAATCGCGTTGTTTTTGTTTCACAGGGATATACAATCGGATTAGGTGAACAATTAATGAAGGTGGTACATAAGTTATAATATTCTATGTCAAATAAAATTTCTTCGGTATGTGTATATTGTGCATCCAGTACACAAATAGATCCTATATATTTTGATGCAGCAAATAAGCTGGGTGAGATAATGGGAAAGCAAGGATTACGGGTTATTAATGGAGCAGGATCCATCGGTCTGATGTGTACGGTATCAGATGCTACATTAAAAGCCGGCGGTACCGTAACCGGTGTTATTCCTTCTTTCATGGTAAAAGAAAACTGGCATCATCCCAATCTAACTGAAATGATTGAAGTCGAAACAATGCATGAGCGTAAAAAGCTGATGGCAGACTTATCGGATGCGGTCATTGCACTTCCGGGAGGATGTGGCACATTAGAAGAATTACTTGAAATCATTACCTGGAAACAATTGGGTTTATATCTTAACCCAATCGTAATTCTGAATACCAATCATTATTATGATCCTCTGATTGCTATGCTTGAAAAAGCTGTAGACGAAAAATTCATGCGCCCTCAACATACAGATATGTGGGCAGTGGCACAAAGCCCTGAAGAAGCGGTCGATTTGATTTACTCTATGCCACTGTGGGATAAGAATCGCCGTAAATTTGCGGCAATCTGATATTCCAGTAGGCTTAGGAAGGCTTAGGAGCTCTAGGACGACCTAGGTTTTCCTTTATAGCTCCTAAGTTTACCTAAGGTTCCTGAAATTTCCTATCGACCAAAATTAAATAACGCAGACTCAGTACGAGCCCCATCCAATAACTGTTCCAACTCTTTTACCTGCTCAGGATGTTGCATTGCCAAATTATTATCTTCATGGATATCTTTACTCAGATCATATAGCTCCAGAATAGTTTCACCCACTATAGGCTGGCGAATGAGCTTCCAATTACCCCTACGCAAAGCCTCACGTCCATTCTGTTCATGAAATTCCCAATAAAGATATTCATGTTGTTTCTGGTTACCCTGGGATAGTAAAGTCGGTAATAGTGAAATACCATCGCTTTCAACAGGAATCTCTGTTTTTGTCAATTCTCCCAGTGTCGGCATGATATCCCAAAAGGCACTTATATGATCGCTCTTAATTCCTTCTTTTATCATTCCGGGGCACCATGCAATCATTGGTACACGGATACCTCCTTCATATACATCACGTTTAACTCCTTTCAATGGTCCATAACTCTGGAAATAATCCGGATTAGCACCACCTTCCCGGTGAGGGCCATTATCGCTTGTAAAGATCACTATTGTATTTTTATCAATACCCAGGTCTTTTAATTCCCGGATAACTTCGCCTACATACATATCCAATCTTGATACCATAGCAGCAAATGATGCATAAGGCTTTTCGGAAGCATGATAACCTCTGCTGCCATCATACGGATCTTCCACAAAAGCATTTTCATACATCTGATAAATTGAATCATGAGGCAGATTCAATTCGGCATGAGGTAATGTATAAGTTAACATAGCAAAGAAAGGTTTATCCTTGTTATCACGAATAAATTGCTTTGCATTTTCATGGATAATATCCTGTGAATAGGTTTCTCTCCCCGGATTAACATTTTCAGGATATTCTATCCGTTTATCATTATTCCAAAGATGATCCGGATAATATGTATGTGCTTCCCGCTGACAGTTATAACCAAAGAAAGTATCAAATCCCATTTTTGATGGAACAGACTCTGAACCGGGATATCCCAATCCCCATTTTCCAAAGATACCCGTTGTATATCCGGCCGACTGCATCAACCGTCCCAGAGTATAAGTTCCGGCTTCCATAGGTTGTTGTCCTTCCGGCTTTATTTCTTTGTTTCCGCGTATTTGAGAATGGCCTGTATGTAGGCCAGTCATTAAAGCGCATCTGGAGGGAGCACTTACTGTGCATCCGGCATAATGTTGGGTAAACAACATTCCTTCAGAAGCCATCTTGTCAATATTGGGAGTATGTATCTTTTGTTGTCCGTAACAACCTATATCCCCATATCCGAGGTCATCTGCCAGGATATAAATTACATTTACCGGAGTTTCTTTCTTTGGAGCTTCTTTACAAGCTGTAAAACCTGCTGTTAACATAGCAGGTGCACACATAAGCATAGTTTTCTTCATGATCTTAGATCTTCTTATTGATAGATGAAGCAAATGTAAGAAAATATCAAACAGCCTACAACTTGTTCCCCCTTTTATAGATTATAAGGTAGTTTTAAGGCATTCACTTCCGGTGTTCTGATTCCGGGTTTTAATTCTCCATTAATTATGATCAATTCGTTATTATGGATAATCATACCTGCTCCAGCTCGAGCCAATTGTTCATAATCTCCTAGCTCTTCCCATTCTTTTGTAAGAGTATTATATAATAGAAGGGTAGTATTAAAATTATACCATTCCACCGGGTGATGCATATATTCCTTTGCCTCCATTTGGAGTGAGTCTACCAGATAATTATTACCTTCTCTTTGGGCTTGCTCGATTTGGCGAGGACGGTCGATTGCCGCCAGAAAACATTCATAGTTAACTCCTCCTGCAAATAAGATACTATTATCCAGATAAGCTACTCCTCCACCACCTGTTAATGTTCGGTTTGTTCCATCTGAAAAAGATGGAAGAGTAGATTCTTGTTTCCATTCTCCTTTAGACGGACTATAAGATAATACTTCTGTCGGAACAACAGCAGCTTTTCTTTCGGTAATAGGTTGAAAACCTCCTGCTAAATATAACATCATCTCATCCTTCCCTTGCTGCGCTATCAAAACAGGTTGCACCCTCATTGCTCCCGGAAAAGGTATTAAGGTTTCCCATCCTTTCTGCTTTTGATTAATATCTAATCTGAAAAAACTATTGGATGGTTGCCCATCCCCGTTTCCACCTGCTACATATATATGGTGACCATCTGTTGCCGCAGAAAAATTATCCATTGGATAAGGAAGTGAAGGCAAAGAAGAAATAGCCATTTCATCGCTTATATCATTGTACGAAAGAAGATATACATCCTTAAAGAAACTCTCAGCGTTATTTCCTCCTATGCAAACAATACCTTCCGGAATGGATACGGCAGCTCCATAAGCCATTGGAGCAGGTAGTTTTCCTATTAACTTCCATTCCTTCGATTCTGTATTTGCCAGATCCAATAAAAACACTTCATCGTAATAACGTTTAGTTCCTCCCTCCGTAACAGGTTTATCAGGGAAATTACACCCTCCTGCTACAATTAATTTTTTATTAATAATACCAACAAAAGGTGCTGAAACACCTAAAGATAATGTATTCTCAGCCCCTGGCAAATCAGGCATTTTTATCCATTCCATCGAATTATTTTTTTTATTTAATGAACAGGAAGTGATGATTATTGCTATAATAATCAGCAACAAAGAGATATAACCTGTAAATATTATCTTTTTATGCATTTTATTCTGTTTCTTTTCCGATAAGAAATGTAGATGCAGGTAAACCGTTACTATTAATAAGATTAGCCCGTGTAAAAGGTTGCCATCCATATCTTACACAATGTGGGTCAGACACATTCTCATTCCAGACTTTTATCTTTCCATTGTACAATTCAACATTTGCAGGCAGATATAATCCTTCTTTGCCAGCTATCTCAAAAGTACGGAAAGATTCTCCGTCTGAGGTGGTCAAGCCATCTCCATAATCAAAAGTAATTATAGCGCCATCTCCAGTAAAATCTACAAATTTAATAAGTGGGCCTGAAGGTATTACATCAATATCGTATGTTTGATACAATGCCCAACGTGCTAAACGTTCACCAATCTCTTTCTTATAACGTGGATGTACATCCAAAGAATCACCCCGGTCACTACTTACTGCCATACCCGTATTAGATATCAAATTCATCATACGTCTTTGGCTATCGCGAAACCACGGCCAGGATGGACGGTTAATACTTGATAATTGCACATAATAGAATGGGATTTCTTTTCCCCAATAATTCCGCCAACTATCCACAAGCAGTGGAAACAGCTTTTCATGGGCTTCTATATTATGCGCATTCGACTCACCCTGATACCAGATAACTCCTTTTATAGGAAAACGATTCAAGGGCATTATACCCGATTCAAATAAATAAGCAGGTTCATAAGGATGCCGTTGTGCTTTATGGGCCGATTTCATTATATTTTTTGTAGCTCGTTCCCTAACCCATGGCTGTATAAAATCATTTTTTGTCCAGCTGTAAAGGATATCTGGAAACTCAAATTCTAAGGTTTTCCGATCAATCCATGCTTCTGTTGGAGATCCGCCAACTGCATTTATTATAAGTCCTACAGGAACATGTAGACTGTCAGTCAACATTCTTGCAAACGCAAAAGCTACTGCCGATATTTCCGGTGCGGTTTCAGCATTACAAAGCTCCCATTGAGTTGGTTTAAAATACTGCAGATCATTTAAAGAATCAAGAGCAGAAATATTCCATTCCACCGCATCTGTTCGCCAATTTGCCTTAGAATCATAGAAATGAATTACAGGTTTAGATTGGGCATAAGTTAATTGCTCTTTCCTTTCCATCTCTGCTGTTTGATGCAATTCAAATTCCATATTTGACTGTCCCGAGCAAAGCCATACTTCACCGGCAAGTACATTATTAAACTGAAGAGTTCTATTCCTTGATGATATCTCCAAAACATACGGCTTTCCTGTTTGTAAAGGTTCAAACTCAATCGACCATTTCCCATTAGACTGAGTAACAGTTTGTTTCTTTTGATTTCCAATTGTCACTTGTATAACTTCTCCTGCATTCGCTATCCCTGAAAAGGTAATTGGCTGGCCACGTTGTAAAATCATATTATCCGAGTAGATGGCCGGCATTTGCAAACCACCGTATTCACCGGTTATAGCGCTATATACAGTTGATGCAATAATACCGGCACCAATAGCATTAGGATGTAAGGCGTCGGGTAATAAATCAGGCCGGGGATATAATTTTTCCTGTAAATCAATTAAGGTTGTACCAGATATAATCGCAACATCTTGAATGGCTTTTTGTATTTGCCAATACCAATCCCGAGTTCCGGACTTAAAACGGGGATGCGGATGAAAGATCGGACTCATGCGGCAAATCCAGATTTGGCAGGAAGAATTAACCTCACGAAAAGAGTCGATAAGAGATAAATAATCCGTAACGAATTCATCCCGGTAATTGGGCCAATTGCGGGGATCTGTATCGTTAAGGCCTAAATGAATGATAACAAGGTCAGCTTTAAAATCTAGTGCTGCACTATATTCTTCCTGTTCAATATAGGGACGGTGTCCTTTTGTAAGAAGAGTTGCTCCGCTCTTTCCAAAGTTCTTTACAATATAATTCTCCCCTAACATTTTTTGAAGCTGTGCCGGATAACTATTCACCTCACGGTTCTCAATACCTGCACCGTAGGTTACGCTATTTCCAATACAGGCGACTTTTATTTGTTGTGCCTGGATATGGATACTTACGGATAATAAGAAAAGTAAGAGATATTTGTATTGCATTGCTATTTTAATTTATCGGGTGAATAAATTAATCCGTCAACCGCCTTTTCTCCATCAGGTGTTACAAAGACAAAGGTAAACATCCATTTTACCAGTCGGACTTCAGGCGTGGTAAATGCTCCAACAGGTAACTTCAAAAGTACTTTATTCCATCCTTTTTCTAAAATGACTGGAATAGGTGGGCGCGCTTCAAAGTTTTCGTTTCCTAAAGGGATTTCATTTGATAATTCTGTATGAGTAGCGGTCCATACAGGGGGTATTATTTCAGTATCATTTAGCCATAGCTTACTTTCTTTGTAATCCCATTTTCCCTGAGGTGGTGGCAAATCTTTTTCTGAACGTCCGTAATTCTGTGTACATGCCCATAAACCGACGTTCTGTTTTATTGGGGAATACACCCACGTCCAAGCATAAGCTGTATGATTTGGCTGGGGATCTTTATAGAAAGAAGGCACAGTATTTCCCCATACATGACGGAGATAAATACCGGCACCAATAGCTTCTTTGGAGTTATACCCTTTTCCATTATAAGTATATTCTTTTTGTAAAGATTCTTCCGGTGGAAACGACATTTTAAGGTCTCCTTGATTTGGAAAAGCATCCGTTATTCTCCATTTCACATTCGTTTGACAGACATAGGCAAAAGGATATCCCTGGAAATTATTTTCCTTATGCCACAACATGCGATTTTCAAATTCCTGAAAAGCTTTGTAACCGGCTGAACCTTTCGAATCGATCAAAGAACCTTTTGTATAAATATATTCTTCTTGTCCTCCCCTCCAGGCACGTTCAGCAAGAGTGAGCATTGCCGGATAAAAGGCATTTTCCAAAATGATATTTCGCTCTGTTTCAACCATACGATCATTCCATACTGCCAGTATCGATCCTGCATAATCATGGCTACCTTGTTGTTGTCCTGCAATGTTACTATTAAATAATGCAACTATATCCGCGAATGAATCATAATGATTTATGTAATGTAAACGGGAATCTATTACCGGAATACCTTTATGAGGTTGCCCACGATAACTCCACATTTGCAGCATATCGATCTCACCTTCTTTATACGACCATCCGGGATTCCAGGAAATTACTTTTTTCCCTTTTGATCGTATATACTCCACCATTTCAGGAACGAAATCTTTATTTGTAAACGGTACTTCATCCGTTCCTATATGAATATAAGGTAATTCCTCAAATAATTCACAAACTTCATCCATCAGAAGTTTTAGAATAGCCATTCCTTCTTTACTTTGCATATCATGGCGGAAAGTTCGCATAAAAGCAGCACTATGTCCGGGCATTTCAATTTCAGGAATTAACAACATATTATGTTGCTTACAAAAAGCTATCAGCTCCCGTGCTTCTTCCATTGTATAATATTTTCCCGGTAAACGGGTCATATTTATACTGTCATTAAGCATTGGGAAAAGACTGCTCTCCAAACGCCATGCTTGATTATCTGTTAAATGCCAATGGAATACGTTGATTTTATATTGGGAGAGTTTAACTATTTCACGTTTAATCTCTTCGAGCGTAATATATCCCCGCCCGACATCATGCATAAAACCACGGACACGGAAAGCCGGCCAATCAAGGATATCACACCCTTTTACCCGATAAGTATTGCCTTGTTTATAAGTAAGCTGGCGAAGCGTCTGGACTGCCCAGTAAAAACCCTGTTCAGTTATAGCTTCTATCTGTACTTTCTGAGGTGTGATTTTAAGCCGGTAAGCTTCCTGTTCATTTACAGAAACTCCTTCTAATTCTTTAACAAGAGAAAATTCAATACTTCTTTTACTTTTCGGACGAATTACTGTATTTGTTTCTTGTAGCCAGTCATTCAATATCCACTCCTGCTTACTATCGATGGAAAGGGTTATTTCTTTTAAGTGGAAGTCTTTATTTGTCCAAATGATTTGTTGGGGATAAGGCAATAGGTTTTGTTGTCCGGATATAAAGGGACATATCAGTAAAAACCAGAATATTATTACTAAAGAGTGTTTCATGATACTTTATACTTGTGGTAGAGACAAGGATTGCCTTGTCTGGATATAAAGACGCCTTTTATATAGTATTCAGATGTATGGAGACAAGGCAAGCCTTGTCTCTACCACCGTCGCTATTATATTGTCTATTTAATAATATCTTTCAATTTAATTGCTTGGAAAACCATGTGTGCGGTACTGCCTTCATACAGAATACCGACTGTTTCCTTATCAATCATGGCCAGGCAAGAATACCCCCAACCATCTCCTTCATCCAACATAACCTGATATTCCTTGGGATATGTCATTCCACCATCCAGACTAGCTTTTATTGTTATATGATGACGGCCCTTGATAGTATTCGGATTAGAAAATAAAAGGATATCTTTTCCTAGTACGTTATCTTTCGCTTCAGATTTGATCAGGCTAGCCATACAAACCGGTTCCTGAAGTACCTTACGGGAAGACGGGTGTTTCACCCATGTTTTTCCCATATCCTTTGTAGTATATACAGCACGGCTTCCTCCGCGGTTATCACGCATATTCAGCATAAGAACACCCGGTTCTACTTCAGCAACCTGAGCTTCTGTCGTATTGTTACGAGCCGGATTATGCAAATGCCATGTTTTACCATGATCCTTACTATAAATAATACATGCAGATGGATCTTTATCTTCATTGATAAACTGAGCGGCAAACACCAACGTTCCATCCTGCATCGTGATTCCCATACCCGGGCCCTGTAAAAGGAAATACCAGGAAGGATCTTTTACCTGTTCTGTTATATTGATAGGTGCCGACCATGTTTTACCATCATCATCACTCCGTGATAACATTAACTGTGCTGTCTTATGATCCATTCCTTGCCCGGAGTTGAACCATGCACGGCCGTTGCCCATCCCTTGTGTCCAGGCAGCAATCACCCAGATAGTTCCGGTTTGTTTATCTACCAGGATAGCCGGATCCCCTACTCCATTTTGTGCTCTAGGCATGCCATCTGCTTCACCGAAGGTCATAGCAATACGCATAGGTTCCCATGTCTGCCCGCCATCCGTACTCCGGCTGACACCTATATCTACATGTTCCTGTAGATCAGCACTATTATTATATCTTACATCATACACTCCCAAAAGTGTACCTTTATTGGTAGTTACTAAACCGGGAATACGATAAGCAGCTGACCCGTCGTCACCGGCATGGCGTACACCTATTCCCATTCGATGTTCGATTCCATCGGGAGAATGTTTCATTATTATACCCGGTTTGTTGTCTATTGTAACAGCAGATAAATCAGCTGATAGCTTTTTTATCAACGAGGTTTCCGGTTTCATTTCCAGGCTAATCCAGAAATAATTAATACCCGGATGTAATTTCTTATTGCTTTGTAGCTTTATTTCATGTGTTGTTGGTTTTAGCTCGGTTATTTTGATGGAATAAGAGGGGTTTGCTTCACGTGTTTTGCCGGCATGATCGCGTGAAATATAAGAAACCGGAGCAAAAAAACCCATTCCATCGCGTTGAACGGCCTCTGTTCCACTATAATAGAGTTTTACCGATTCTATATCTTTCAAGTCTGTGTTGTTTTCGAAAGAAAGAGTGAGGTCATTAAGCGTCTGGTTCTCGCTTGCCTGTAAACGCAGGTTAAACAGAATATTATCTTTACGGTCAATCAGAATAGGAATTTGTGTTTCCCGTATGTGAATAGTATCAGATGCAATGGCTTGCAGAATCACAAACAATATACCGATAAGCAGGATCGTCTTTTTCATATTCTTATATTATCAAATTGTCATTACTATATATACTTTGAAGTTATTTTATGTATAGTTCGCAACCGAACTATATATAGAAACACTTTTTAACCTATCGGTTTCATACCGGAAATGTAAATTCGGCTTCTTTATGTCAAAATTCATTAATCTCTCAAAAGTAGCAATATCCAGCGAGGATATTGCTACCTAAGAGACTAATTATTCATACCTATTAATAACCTTGTGTTTGTTTCAATTCAGGATTATTCGTCAGAGCATCTTCATTAATCGGCCATAACAGGCGGGATGCTTCAGCCTTTGAATATTTGAATATATAAGGCTCACCCATTAAACGTAGATCATACCAGCGTTTTCCTTCGAACATAAATTCATGCAGACGTTCTTTCAAAATAGCTTCGAATGGATCGGCATCACTTCCGACATATTTATTATCCGTGTAAATTGTAGCATCCGTATCATTCGGATAGGCCAGTTTATCCCGGTTAGCATTGAAATATTCAGTACCATAAGCCCGTTCGCGTATCTGGTTGATTTCCGTTGAAATATCTTCTCCGAGAAACGCTTTTGCAGTTGCAAGCAGTAATAAACAGTCAGCATAACGGTAAACAGGATAATCATCTAAAAAACTGGCTGAAGCACTACCTTCTACTAATGTTCCTTTGAATTTATTGGCAAACGGAGCGATATAAACCAATTCCCCGGCGTCATTCTTTTGATAAACGGCTTTCAGAGTAGATCGTTTACGAGGGTCGTCATCACGGAAACCTTTCTGATAGAAATCATAATTGATCTGGAAGCGAACAAGTCCTCTCATTTTATCTGCAGGTGCATAATCTCCAAAGTTCACACCTTCCTCGTCGCAATACAGGTTGATATACGCATCTTGAGGAAGAAAGTTTCCATAACCCCCACCCAACATAGTGTATTCATCTTTTTGGCTATGGAAAGTAAAGATAATCTCTTTGTTTTTCTTATTATTAAAAGCAAAAACAGATTCAAAATCATCAATCAAAGCCACGTCTGCATTACTTACTTGTTGGAATGCTGTTTTGGCAGTTTGATAGTCGGAAGTTCCTCCACCCATTTGCTTTCCACTCCATAAATACACTTCACCTTTCAGCATAAGCGTAGCCGGTAGTGACCAGTAATGACGGCCATGCTTAAAAGAATAATCATTTCCAAATGCAGTTTCCGATGCAGTAATATCCGCTTTAATTTGTGCCAATACTTCTGTTGCCGGAGATGCAGCTTTAGCCATATTAAAGATATCGATAGTTGATCCGTCTGTTCCGTCTGTGTGAATCACAACATCTCCCCATGAACGTAACAAATGGAAATACATAAAGGCACGTAAACCGTAAGCTTCTCCCAAATATGTATTCTTTTCAGCATCCGTTAAAACAGATGTTTCAGAAGTCTTATTTATCATCAGGTTTACCTGATTGATTCTTTCATATAAAGCAGCAAAATTAGAAATTCCCACATTTTCCCTGTTTAAGGTATTATACGGCAATCGTTCCACTCCCTGTGAAGCTTCACCACCAAAGGCTGGATCTTCACAATATAAGTTGGCACGAGGCTCACCCAAGAGAAAGAAATTATAACTGGACTCACGCACCTTAGAATGCAATCCGATATTGAATGCATTGAAATGCGAGGCTGTTTTCCAATAGTTGGCATCGGTAATGATACTCTCTGAATTCAGGTCCAAAGAGTCGCAACGCGTCAGCATAAGCATTGCTATTAAGGCCATGAAATATATATTATACTTTTTCATATTGTATACTATTGATTTATTAAATTAAAAAGTAAGTGATAAACCAAAGAGGTATGTTCGTGGAATAGGATAACCTCCCAAATCGATACCTTTATTGTTACCATCCGAATTTCCGGGTGTCAAAGGTTCCGGTGTTGCACCCGAATAACCTGTAATATAGCCCAGATTTTGTCCGGTCACATAAACAGAAGCATTTTGAATAAATGCTTTACTTATCAAGCTTTTAGGCAATTCATAACGAAGCGTCAATTCACGCAATGCCAGATAATCTCCTTTTTCATAAAAACGGGAACTATTGTTATTCACACTATAGTTTGCATTGTTGGAACGTGTAATGTTTTTCTTACTCAACTGATCAGCATAATAGAACTTAGGCAGATCAGAATGTGGATTCTCTTCGCTCCATGTATCTTTCACCATATCGATAATATTGAAAGCTCCCTGATATTGTCCGATGGAACGGGCAGCAAGGTCATTATAAATAGTATGCCCCAAAGCATAATCAAAACGAGCATGCAACGAGATAGCCTTATAGCCGAAAGTAGTAGAGAAACCTCCCATAGCAGTAGGGAATATATTACCTATTTTTACCCGGTCGTATCCGTTAATCACACCATCACCATTCAGATCCGCCCAATTAACATCACCCGGTTCAATCGGTTGCCATCCTGTCTTTCCTTCATATTCCGATGCTAATCCCGGCCCATACAAGTTACCCACTTCATCAATCCGGTTGTTGGCATGTTGTCTTACATCATCCCAATCCGTAAAGATATGCTCCTGTTTGTAGCCATAAATAACACCCAGCTTACCACCTTCTTCGGTAGCCCCGAGCCATGTCAGTTCACCTTTTTTAGGATCCCATACCTGCACACCACCCTGACGATTATTCTCATTACCATTATAAGGCAATTTTAATACTTTATTGGCCACTGTCGTAATATTAGCAGACATATCCCAGGTGAAACCATTCTGAAGGTTCAGGATATTAGCTTTTACTTCCAGCTCTAACCCACGATTCTGTAAGGTTCCCAAGTTGGTAGTAATAGAATTAAATCCGGTATAACCGGGTAGATTCAAACTGGTTAGCAAATCTTTGGTACGACGATCATAATAATCAACAATAAAGCTCAGGCGATTATTGAAGAAACTAAAATCAAGTCCGACTTCAAAAGTCTGGCTCTGTTCCCAACGCAAGCCGCTATTCACCAATGTGCTATTCCAGAATCCGGTACTTCCTGCGTAGTCAGTAGTCTGTTTGTAAAGACCATAAGCATCAAAATTACCGATGGAAGACACGTTCCCGTTCATCCCGTAACTAATACGTGGTTTCAGGTTAGAAACTATATTAGAGATAGAAGATTCTTTCCAAAACGACTCTTCCATAATATTCCATCCTGCCGATACACCAGGGAAGAAACCCCAACGGTTGTCGATCAAACGGGAAATACCATCATAACGAGCTGTTACTGAAAAAAGATATTTCATATCATAGTTATAGTTAGCACGTCCAAAAGCGGATAAAATACGATATCCCGTTTTCTCTGATGTTGTTTTTGTACGTTCCGAACCGGCATTCAATGTCGGTATATCATCCGTAGGAGAACCCTGTGTGTTAGCTTCGAATACAAATTGATGATAATTATAATATTCCCCTCCCAGCATCACATCAAGATTATGCTTTTCAGCAAATGTATCTGTGTATGTCAATGTCGCATTTACCTGTTGCTGATTTTTCTTGCGGTAGTAAGCGCTTGCTGCACGAACAGTATTGGGAGAACTCTGATTTTGTTGTTGAGTAGCCTTATTAAATGTTTCATATTGATAATCGTTATGATATAAAGATGCATTTCCGTTCAACACCAGTTTCTTTGGAATAAGATCCAGAGTAAAACCAGCACTGTACGTTGAAAGACGAGTACTGTTCTTACGGGTATATTTATCTTTCCAATACAACGGATTTCCATCGGCACTACCAAAACCAGAAGCAGGACTACCATCTTCCAACCATGGATTCCATGTAGGCCGTTGTGAACGTACACGATAGAACATCTGGTCGGTACCGATCCACAAAGACGGTTTAGTTTGCCATGAATAAGTGGCACCCATCCTTACAGTCAGAATTGGGAGAACTTTATAAGAAGCATTCAGAGAACCAGTAAAACGTTGTAATCCTGTTCCGTTCACAGCCCCATCTTCATCATAATAGCCCAAACTACCGTTGAAAGTTCCTTTATCACTTCCTCCTGAGAAACTTACGTGGTGATCTTGTGTCATTGCCGAATTGTTGAAAACAGCTTTACTTAAGTCTCCGCTATAATCTTTGAAAAGTATTGTTCTTCCTTCATAGAATGGGTCAGCCATCGACGACCATCCTTCTTGTTGCAAATGAGCTGTCTCATCTGAAAGATAGCGTATATCATAAGCCGTATTACCGATACCATATCCCTGTTGGGTATCTACATTTGTTCTGTTTGCCCGTTTGTATCCCAAACGATTATAATAAATATACTCTTCACCATTCAGGAACTGATAACCTTCACGGGCAGAATTGATACCCATTTTAAACTTATAATTCACAGAGGCAACCCCTGCTTTTCCTTTTTTTGTTTCGATCAGAATTACACCTCCATTAGCACGAGCTCCATAAATAGCTGTAGAAGCGGCATCTTTCAGCACCTGCATTGATTCTATATCATCAGAGGCAATTCCCTCCATACTTTCACGTACAATCCCATCGACAATAATCAATGCTCCATTATTATTGCCCGAGATAGTAGCTCCACCACGAAGTACAATGTTTGGATTTTCACCCGGTTGTCCACTAGTTGTGACAACCCGCAGACCGGTTACAGTTCCCTGTAAAGCCGACCCCACATTCCCGAATGCAGCACTTTCCAGTACTTTATTGTCCATCTTGGAAATAGCCGTTGTCAGAGTAGCACGCTTTTGCGAACCCCCATAACCGGTTACAACCACTTCATCCAGCATTTCAGAGTCTTCCTGAAGCTGTACATTCACAACCGTTTGCCCGGCTAAAGAAATTTCAAGTGTTTTATATCCAATAAAAGAAATGACAAGCGTGGAATTTTTGTCATTAACGGTTAGGGAATAATTCCCATCATAATCAGTAACGGTTCCGTTTGTGGTTCCTTTTTCATAAACAGACGCTCCTATGACACCTTCTTTGTTGGCATCGAGCACTGTTCCTGTGATTACAGCCCGCTCTTGTCCCCACATAAGGGTAGGAAGGACCAGAGCAAACATCCAAATCAATAGATTTTTCTTCATAATGAATTGATATTTGTTATTAATAAAAAAATAATATTGTGGCGCGAATTTTAATCGTCCTTCATACTTGCGACTTTAGGACGTAAAAAAGCTAACTGTATAATAAGAGCGAAAAGAACTACCCCGGCAAGCATAGCAAAATCATGTCCGAGGTTACCTGCATCCGTTGATTTACCCAACACATTTGTAATGGCAGCTCCGGCAAATACACCGGTCATATTCATAATGCCGTATGCCGTTGCACGATAACGGGGAGATATAAACTGGCACAAAATCGGCATATTATTGGCATCAAACATACCATAACCAATACCAAAACAAAGCCCACCCCCAATGATTGTAATGAAACTATGACCAAAGCCAAGCAACAATAAAGCGGGAATGGTCAGCGCCAAACCGATAGCACCTGTATAAATACGCCCCCGTAAATTCTTTTGTACCCACTTATCAGATAGAATCCCTCCGAAAATAACACCGATAAAAGAGGATAATGCTATTGTTATTGTTGACAGTGGACCTGCCTGTGTCATATCTATTGAAAGATTTTCGGCAAATAAGGTAGGTAACCAATTTTTAGTAGCCCATCCCGGCAAACTGGGTGTTGCAAAATAAAACAGAATCACCCAGAATGATATATTTGTTAATACAACACCCAAACCTTTAAATGCTCCTTTTACCGGATTCTCTTTCGGATGATCTGTCAGTAATTGAGGTTGTACATTATGGTCTTTCTTTTCGCGGAGAAAAAGAATAAGTATAGCACTGTAAACTATTCCGATAATTCCAAAGGTATGAAAAGTAGTTTCCCAAGAATATGCACTGGCAATAGTTGCTCCAAAACCACCTAAAGCCTGTCCTACATATAATCCGGTCATGTGAATTCCAACTGCTAGCGAACGTGTTTTATCCGTATGATAATCGGCAATTAAAGCTAATCCAGCCGGTATATACAAAGCTTCACTTACCCCCATGATGGCACGTAGAATATATATCTGATCATAGCTAGTACAATAACCCATCATTAACGTCACAAATGACCATACGAAAAGACTACCCACAATGAGCCATTTACGGTTTATCCTATCGGCAATCATTCCGGCCACAGGACTCATCAGACCGTATATCCACAGGAACACAGCCATCAGGCGGCCAAAATTAGCGGCAGTTTCCAATTCCACGATATCGACCATCATGGCCGATTTCATCGTAGAAAGCATCTGTCGGTCAAGATAATTGAGAAGAGCAACTACCCATAATAATCCGACAACTATCCAGGGATAATACTTTTTATTTTGCATCATATTGAGGTAAACAAAGTCTTAATTTAATTATTACTTCTTAAGTGTTTCGCCACAAAGTTCATGGCATTTCAGCATCATTCGAGGAATGTGGAACGGACCTTTAAACATATTCCCTTTGGCTTGCTGGGATAATGTTCCATCATAATGAAAATAACCAAACCATTCCCCATATTCTTTATCCGGAAAACGGGTATATGTATAATCACTTATCTGTTTATGCATTTCAAGATATTTCACATCACCTGAAGCATGATAGCCATAAAGTGTAGCTATTATAGCTTCCGATTGTGGCCACCAGAACTTCATATCATGCCAGTAGTCTTGAGGAGGTAATCCTTTACAATCTTTAAAATAACTGATTCCACCGTAGGTTTTATCCCATCCCCATTCCCAGGCCCAATCCAATAGGGTAAGACCTAGCTTTGTCAGATCAGTATCCCAATTACGATGTTTAGCCTCTTCGAGTAAAAACCATGCCGTTTCAATAGAATGTCCCGGGTTTATAGTACGGCCGGCGATAGAATCAATAAATTCCCCATTCGCCCCAACAGTTTCAAGAATAGTTTTAAACTCAGGCTTGATAAAGTCACGGCGTAATTCCTTAATAGAATTATCAATTTCTTCGTCAAGTACTGGATCCTGAATCGCCTCTCTTATCCGCGCAGCAGTATCAATCAAAATCATACAAGGAGAATGCCCTTTTGCAATAAAGCCTTCTCGATATTTAGGTTCCAGCAGACCGGGTGTTCGCATATACCGAAGAGTATTTTTAAACAGAGCAACTGCTTTTTCTGAGTAACTATTATCCCCCGAAGCAATCGCATATTGCGCCATAGCAATCGCAGCAAATGTTTCAGAGAAAGCATACCTACGTTTACGTACAGGAACTCCGCTCGCAGTTACTTCAAAAAACATACGTTCATCCGTATCAAAGCAATGTTTTTCTATAAAATCTATTCCACTTTTACAAGCAATCAACCATTCTTCATTCTTCTCAATCCGGTTATAGGCCAAAGCCAGAATATAAGCGAACCGACCCTGAAACCAAACCGATTTCATCGAATCCATCAAAGAACCGTCACGATCAAGACAAGTAAAATATCCACCATTTTCTCTATCCCAGCCATTTTTAAGCCAAAAGGGAAGAATATCGGTGATTAAATCATTCCTATAAGAGTCCTTCCAAAAACTAATGTATTCGGCAGGATTGCATATTGTATCAGGCATTTTCATACGTCATTATTTTATTTTGTATATTTTGGTCGTATGGAACTCGCAGCAATGTCATCGCCTCTGGCGAAACAGTTTTAATGGCTCGTTTCATATAAAAAGAGTTTTTTTCAAGTATTGTAGCGCTAGTTATGTGCTTATCTGTGTTATTGACAGTTTAAAATTTATTACATCTTTCGAAGAAGTTTATCGCTTCAAGTTCTGCCTTCATAGCGACCTCTTCTTCATCAGTCATATTGCGGAATGGGGTACGGTTCTTGCCCAGATCCAGACCAATCAGTTTCATAATACGTTTTCCCCCAACTATATTACCCCGATAATTACAAATCACATTAATAACTTCTTGTGAGAAGTTTTGTTTTTCACGAGCAGTTTCCAGATCTCCTGCAGCCCATGCCTCAAGGATACCATTTAATTCCTTTCCGTTATAATTTGTAGTTCCGCCAATTCCACCCTGTGCACCACCCATTGCAAGACAAGGAAGAATAGTCTCATCCTGACCGTGCAACATATCGAATTTGCCATCTTTATACAATCTGCATTGATTGTATTCATACAGACTTTCATATGTATATTTAATACCTGCAAAATTAGGTATGCGTCCATCCACGGCTTTCAGAAATTCCACCATCGGAAGAAAAGCATTATTAAATGCCGGAATATGATAATAGTAAAAAGGAAGCTCAGGTGCACCCAAAGCAATCTCCTCGCAATATTTCACTAATTCTTCTACCCGTGCGATCCGTGGAAAAGGAGTAGCCATAGCACCAATACCCCAAGCACCTATCTTCTGTGCATGAGCAGCCAGTTTACGGCTTGATTTAACACAGGTACTGCCGACATGCACAATCACTTTAAAATCTTTTGGAGCTACCTCCATCCATTTTTCCGCCAATTGAATACGTTCTTCATCCGTCAACATATATCCTTCTCCGGAAGAGCCGTTAATAAAGACCCCTTTCAGGCCATTGTTCACCAGAAGTTTAGCATACCCGGCAATTGGTTCGTAGTTCACCTCACCATTTTCGTAGAAAGGTGTAAATGGCGCATTTATTAATCCTTTAATTTTTTCCATGATTTGTGCTATTTTGTAGGTATTAGATATTACATTTTAATTACAATGCAAACATAAATAAAATATTTTAATAATAATCTATACATTTAATAAAATATTAAAATATTTTTCTTTCGACCACTCCGATAGTAAAAATAATTAACAGAGTACGCGTATCATTTGTTACAGGCTTTAATATAATAGTTTAGTCAAAAAAACATCAGTAATATAAGCAAACAGAGCATAAAAAACACAGACTAAACAATTCTAATCTGTGTTTCTCTATTGCATCATTAAATTAAAACCACTCTAGGTTAGTAAGTCATTCCATATTTCAAATTATACCCAGAATTTTGCTTCTTGCTAATAAACATGCCCCAATAATACCTGCTCTTTCCTTCAATTTAGATATTTTAAATTCGGTATCCTGGCTTACTAGATTCAAAGAATATTTACGTATTGCACTTTTTATTGGTAATAAAAGGTATTCATCGCTTTGAAATAGGGTACCGCCCAAAATTACAAGTTCGGGATTAAATATATTCATCAAGCCTGCAATACCTTTTCCAAGGTTTACACCCATCTTTTCAAGAATTTCAATGCTGAGGACATCTTCTTTCTGGATTGCTTCCATTAAGTCATTTAACCCGATAAGCTCACCTTTATCGATCTTCTTGGAAAGGATTGTGCTACTACCTTCTCTGTAACGTTCATACAAAATACGATGCAAAGCAGAACCGGATGCTTCTGTTTCAAGGCAGCCTTTTTTACCGCAATGACAAAGGATTTCATTATCAAACATACAAAAATGTCCTAGTTCACCGGAAAAGCCTGACTTACCATAATAGACCTTTCCATCAATTATAATGCCCAAGCCTAATCCCCAACTCATATTAATGAAAAGGATATTTTTTTCTCCTTTGACTACTCCCTGCATATATTCACCGTAGGCCATTGCACGAGTATCATTTTCAATATATACCTTCAATTGCAATCTTTCTTCAAGACTCTGGGCTAAAGGCTTTTCCTGAAAATAAAAAATACTATAACTAAAACCCGAAACAGGATTAACCCGTCCGGAAATATTAACTCCTACGGCAAGAATCTTATCACGGGAAATTGTTTGTTGATTAATAAAAGACTCTATACAAACACAAAGTTGTTCCAATGCAACCGGAGTGTTCTCCAGATTATAAGGAATATTTTCTTCTATACGTATTTTATCTCCTTTGAAATCAAGTATTCCAAGGTTAATCCTATCACGTAATACATCTACACCTATGAAATAGCCTGAAGCCGGATTTAGTCCGTAAATACTTGGTTTGCGCCCACCACTCGTTTCTTGTTTTCCAAAATCGACTATATAGCCATCTTCCTGTAGTTCTCCAATTAACTTAGTAACTGTAGGAATACTGAGATTCATTTCTTTGCAAAGCTCAGCAATAGTAGCATCGCCATTTGCTATATAATAATGTATAATCTTTTTCTTAAGTAATGCATTCCGTGTAGTATCTTCAGAAGAAAGCAGAAATTTAGTAGTCATAATTGCATTTTTTATCTATACACGGCAAAGATATACAAATATATTTCAGAACTAGCCGGGTATAAATAAAATATTTTATAATAACCCTTCTATTTTTTGCAGAGATTGTTTTTCTATTGTTGTTTTTAATCGTTCGTATAGCCGAGCAAATTCAGGCTTTGTAAAGGTTTGGTCTATCAAGCCATTTACCAGATAATGAATATAATCACAACAACCTGTTAGTGTTTCATAAATATGAGAAGTTACAATAATTGTTTTTTTCCGCTCATGTAAACGGTCCAGAATCAAAGAAAGGAGATATGTTCCTTCAAGATCAAGGCCATTAAATGGTTCATCCAGAATAAGGATAGGCTTATCTAGTTTTAAAACGGCTAATAAGGCTAGGCGCTTTCGCATACCCGTCGAATAATTTTCAGTTATTTCGTCTAATGGAAGAGAAAAAAGCTCTTGCCAGCTTTCAATAGAGAAGTCCGATGTTCCCGCCGGAAATAGCCCTAGATATTCCCGTCCGGTCATGTACGTATAAAAATAGTTTTCAGCTTCCAGATAAGCAATATCACGTCGCTCCAAAAGTCTATCCTGAAAAGTTATAATCCCTTCTTTCGGTTTAAGAAAGGCATAGAGTGTATTAAGGAGGGTTGTCTTGCCTGCCCCATTTAGTCCGACGAATCCATGAGTTTTGCCCGTCTCCATCGATAGATTTATTCCTTTGAGAATTTCTGTATCACTACTGTATTGAACATGTAGATTCTGTATCGTAAGCATCTAAATAGGGTTTTAAATTTTGGCGTGCAGCCAAATAGTTTTTTATCAAATAAAAGAGCGTAAGCGGTAAAAGCAAGGGAAGTAACATTCCCATCAACGATAAGGTAATCGCTATTTGTCCGGCAACAATTTTTGTTTGTGGGGTATAATAGGCATATTTAGTCACTACAAGTAATGCTATATTTAATAAGGCATACACAAAAAACAGGAGAGCAAACCAAGATGAATCAGGGTACAGAAAAGCATAAACTACACAAACAGGAAGTGCTGCTATCACATAAAGACGAATATAAAGTATTATCTTCCAATGGATAAATCTTCGGGAAGTATACTCTTTGGCACAAAGAATTTGCAATGATTCCGATATACGAAAAGACTCTACCCAACTCAATGTAAAAAGCCATAAGAAAGCAAATGAAACAAACGGATAAAACAACCCACACCAACAACCCACATACAAAATCAATAAAAAACCACCATATTGACGTATACCTCCCCGAAGTTCAAAAGCATCGTATGTAATAAAAGAAGGAGGTGTGATCCCACTGCGAATGCGGTGAACTTTTTGTGGCATAAAACTAATACTCAAACAACCTGCTATAATGGCAAGGCACATCCAATAAAATCCTTGCCACGCAAGAATTACCATAAAGGGAAAAGAGAAGAGTAAATATTCTATACTAAATACCCGCCAGGGCTTTTCTTCTATCAAAGATATAAAATGAAAATCTCGTCTTCCCTTTTGCAAAGCGTACAATCCTAAAAGTAAAAATAATGAGATACCAATTGCACCGGCAGGAGTCCCTGCCAACCGATAAATAATGATAGCAGAAACTCCTGTAAATATTATAAGAAGCAACAAATAGACTAGTGGAATCTCACGAATGATCTTCCACAACTGCCGAAAACGAAATCTTATAATTGTTTTGTTCATCAGAGTTCTATTGTCATAAAATAAAACAACCAAGAACAAATGTATATATAATTACAATATAATTGGTTTATAGCGTGGAACTAATACTTTCATTACGACCCATCCAATCAGATAAGCTACTGCACAGACGGAGAATATAATGAAATAGCCTGCTTCAATACCTTCAAATCCCATAAACTTCATATTGGTTATAGTAGCATGGTCGAATAAGGCGCCTGAGCTTTTATTTATCAGAAAAGAACCGATTCCTCCAGCCATACCTCCGATACCGGTAACAGTTGCTATGGCGGTTTTAGGGAACATATCGCCGACAGTGGAGAATATATTTGCCGACCAAGCCTGATGAGCTGCTCCGGCAATGCCGATTATAATTACGGGAATCCAATAGGTGATATGGCCTAATGGCTGGGCAAGTAAAGCCAGCAAAGGAAAGAAAGCAAAGATAAGCATAGCCCTCATACGTCCAGCATAAGGATTCATTGCTTTCTTATCCACAAAATAAGATGGAAGCCAGCCACCGATTATAGAAAGTAGGGTAATCATATAAAGGACAAATAAAGGGAAGGCAGCATCTGTTGCACTCATACCATATACTGAATTCAGGTAAGCAGGAGCCCAAAACAGGAAGAACCACCATACACCGTCAGTCATAAATTTACCAAATGCAAAAGCCCATGTTTGTTTATGCCTGAAGCAGTCGGCGAAGGACATTTTCTTTTCCTGTGACTCTTCTACTCTTTCTTCAACAATGTTTTCCGAATCTTTGTCTTGTTGGATATAGGAAAGTTCTGCAGTATTTACATGTGGATTTGTTTCCGGTTTTTTATAGATAAATATCCAGAATCCCATCCATAAGAAGCCAAGCGCTCCAATAATGATAAAAGCCATTTCCCATCCCCAGGCTTTTGCAATAAAAGGAATGGTGATTGGAGCGGCTAGAGCTCCAACTGTGGCACCAGCATTAAAGATACTTGTGGAGAAAGCTCTGTCTTTCTTGGGGAAATATTCGGCAGTTGCTTTGATGGCTGCTGGGAAGTTGCCTGCTTCACCCAATGCCAGTACAAAACGGGCAAATATAAACAGGGCTACACTAACATTGATTACTAAGCCTACATCACTGACGCTTGCGATTGCTTCTTTAGCTCCTTCAAATCCTACCAGCCAGTTACCTGTAGTAATACCTGCTGTGGCAATTCCACAGAAGGCATGGATACAGGCTCCTACAGACCAGATACCGATTGCCCAAAGATATCCTTTCTTTGTGTCCATCCAGTCTACAAAACGTCCTGCAAATAACATGCTAAATGCATAGAGTAATGAGAATGCTGCAGTGATAGTTCCATAATGATTATTTGTCCAGTGAAATTCGGGGGCGATAAAATCGACCCATGTAAGTGAAAGTACCTGACGGTCGAGATAGTTAATGGTTGTAGCGAAGAAGAGCATCGCACAAATTGTCCATCGGTAATTCGTCATTTTACTTTGTATGTTTTTCAAATTATTCATGATTGTTTATTGGTTTGTTATAGAGATGCAATATCTTATCTGGATACACGACCTGAAGCGTCTCCACTCATTAGTTTTTCAACTTCTTCAACATTTACCTGATTGTAATCACCATAGATTGTATGTTTAAGACAGGATGCAGCTACAGCAAAGTCCAATGCTTTCTGGTCGTTTTCCGGATAGGTATTTAAACCATAGATTAATCCTCCCATAAAGGAGTCACCTCCACCTACTCGGTCAACTATATGTGTGATATCATAACGGCAGGATTGATAGAGTTTCCCGTCAGCATACAAGACACCTCCCCAAGTGTTATGATTGGCATTAATGGCACCGCGTAATGTTATGATAACCTTTTTTGCCCGGGGGAAACGGGCTTGCATTTGTTTGCATACCGATTCAAATTCGGCTGCATTCACTTCACCATGTGTTGCTGTTACATCAAATCCTTCCGGTTTGATTCCAAATACTTTTTCGCAATCTTCTTCATTGCCCAGAACAATATCACAACCTTCCACTAAAGCAGGCATTATCTCGGATGGAAATTTTCCATATTTCCATAGATTTTTACGGAAATTGATATCACAGGAAACAGTTACTCCCATTTTATTTGCAGTACGGATAGCCTCTAAACAAGCATCAGCAGCACCTTGTGAAAGAGCAGGAGTTATACCTGTCCAGTGGAACCATTTTGCATCTTTGAATATCTCTTCCCAATTAATCATGCCGGACTTGATTTCTGAAATGGAAGAATACGCGCGGTCGTAAACAACTTTACTGGCACGAGCTACTGCTCCTGTTTCCAGAAAGTAAATACCCATGCGGTCACCACCATAAACAATATGATTTGTTCCCACATTATATTTACGCAAATCCATAACACAGGCACGAGCAATATCGTTTTGCGGCAGACTCGTGATAAACTCTGTCTCCAGTCCATAATTGGCTAATGATACTGCAACATTTGCTTCACCTCCTCCGAAGGTGGCATTTAGTTGATTTGTTTGATTGAAACGAAGATAATCCGGGGTAGCAAGGCGGAGCATAATTTCTCCGAAGGAAACGATTTTATTTTTCATGATTTATTTATTAGATGAATGAGACGAGGGTAGAGACAAGGCTTGCCTTGTCTCCAAAATAACTTTTTTGTGCATATTACTGCTCAATGGAGACAAGGCAAGCCTTGTCTCTACCATCGTTATTTATTTGAACTGGAAATATTCTTTTGCGTTATAATAGCTGATGTTTTCTACCATTTGACGGATAAAGTCCATTTCGCTTGCAGGAAGTTCTCCGTTTTCGATATCGGTTCCCAGAAGGTCGCAAAGTGTACGGCGGAAGTATTCATGGCGCGGGTACGATAAGAAACTTCGGGAATCTGTTAGCATTCCGACAAATCGGCTTAATAATCCAAGTACAGAAAGGGCATTCATTTGCTTTTGCATACCATCTTTTTGGTCGAGAAACCACCAACCGGAACCAAATTGTATCTTTCCGGGAATTGTTCCATCCTGAAAGTTCCCCAGCATAGTTGCAATTACTTCATTAGCACAGGGGTTGAGATTGTAGAGAATTGTTTTTGCTAATTTACCTTTAGTGTTCAGACTATCCAAGAATTTAGACATTGCTTTGGCCGTATTAAATTCTCCTATTGAATCGAATCCTGTATCCGGTCCTAAGCGGTTGAACATTCTGGTATTGTTATTGCGTATGGCACCATAATGAAACTGCTGTGTCCATCCTTTTTCCCAGTCCATTTCTCCGAAGATTACCAGCATGGCGGACTTGAATTTGAGAACCTCTTCATGACTCGACTGAGCACCTCCGTATACTTTATTGAAGATTGCTTTGATTTCAGCTTCAGTGTAATCTTCTGCGTAAAACTCTTCAATTCCGTGGTCTGAAAGCCGACAACCGTTTGCTGCAAAGAAATCATGACGATTGCGTAAAGCGGCTATCATATCATCGAAAATGGTAATGCTGATACCGCTTACTTCAGATAATTTCTCCATGTATGCCCGGAAGTTTTCCGGTACTTCTACTGCCATTGCTTTATCGGGGCGCCATGTTGGAAGCATCTTAGTTTCAAAACCGGACTCGCGTGTTTGTTTGTGGTATTCCAGACTATCCACAGGGTCGTCAGTTGTGCATACTACTTCTACATTGAAACGACCCATCAAGCCACGCGCCGAGTATTCGGGCTGCTTCAATTTTTCGTTGCATTCATCATAGATTTCACGGGCTGTTTTGGGACTTACAATTTTCTCAATACCAAAAGCCGTCTTTAATTCCAGATGTGTCCAGTGGTATAATGGATTACGCATTGTATATGGAACAGTTTGTGCCCATTTCTCAAATTTCTCCCAATCGGTGGTAGATTCTCCGGTAATATAATCTTCATCTATTCCATTAGTACGCATGGCACGCCATTTGTAATGATCACCGCCTAACCATATTTCAGTTAAAGAACGAAACTGATGGTCGTCGGCTACCATTTGAGGTATCAGATGGCAATGATAATCAATGATAGGCATCTTTGCTGCATGGTTATGATATAAATCCTGTGCTGCAGCTGTCGACAACAGGAAATCTTTATCCATAAATGGTTTCATAATGTGATTGTTTTTAATTTATCAAATTGTCATTATCATACATACTTTGGAACTATTTTATGTATAGTTCGTCGGCAAACTATGTATAGAAACACTTTTTAACGTGTCTATTGTCTGCGAAAAAGTCCTTTGCACTTTTCTTTTGTAAATACGGAAGAGCGTATTATAATGTAACCCCTGTTTTAAAAATAGCAATTTCCCTGTATTTACTTTTCTCGTTATTGGTGAGGGTTCCGTTCGCTATTTCTATAATATATTGTGTGAATCGTTGACACAACGACTCCATATTCTCACCTTCCAGAAGGGGGCCTGCATTGAAATCTATCCAATTAGGTTTCCGAATATAAAGATTACTGTTTGTTGAAATCTTCATGGTTGGAACAAATGTACCGAAAGGTGTTCCCCGTCCTGTTGTGAATAAAACAAGATGGCAACCGGCAGCAGCCAGGGCTGTACTTGCAACCAGGTCGTTACCCGGTGCACTTAAGAGATTTAGCCCTTTTGATTTTAAGCGTTCGCCATAAAGTAGTACATCCTTTACAGCAGAGTTACCTGCCTTTTGGGTGCAGCCCAATGACTTTTCTTCCAGTGTAGATATGCCTCCGGCTTTATTTCCCGGAGAAGGGTTTTCGTAAATGGGTTGTTTATTGTCGATGAAATAGGATTTGAAATCATTGATTAAATGGACTGTTTTATCAAATACTGCTTTGGATTCACTACGATTCATGAGGATTGTTTCTGCTCCAAACATTTCAGGAACTTCTGTTAATACTGTTGTTCCGCCTTGTGCAACCAAAAAATCCGAAAATACTCCCAGTAAAGGATTAGCTGTGATACCTGAAAATCCATCAGAACCTCCGCATTTTAATCCTACATGTAGTTCACTCAAGGGTATCTCTGTTCGTTCATCCTTTGCGACAATATCATAAAGTTCACGTAATATTTGTATTCCGGTTTCCAGTTCATCATCTATCTTCTGGGTTTCCATAAACCGGATACGTTCCGCGTTGAATTCTCCCAGAAACTCTTTAAAAGCACTTATTTGATTGTTTTCACAACCTAAACCGACAACGAGCACAGCCCCTGCATTCGGATGTAGCACCATATCCCGTAAAATCTTACGGGTATTCTCATGGTCATCGCCAAGTTGCGAACATCCATAGTTATGCGGATAGGAAACAATTGCATCTATGTTATCTCCCTGTGTCTCTTTTTGAAGCATTTCTGCCAGTTGATTGGTTATTCCGTTCACGCAACCTACGGTCGGGATAATCCATATCTCATTACGAATACCAACTTCTCCGTTTTTTCGACGATAGCCTTTAAAGGTAAGAGTTTCACCAGAATCAATGACAGGAATCGGTTTCGGATTGTATTCATATTCCTGTAATCCTTCCAGATTGGTTCGGATATTCTTCTCATTTACCCAATCACCAGAGACAATTGTTTCCCGTGCATGACCAATGGCAGCTCCGTATTTAATGATATTATCACCTGCTTTAAAATCCTGCAAAGCCACTTTATGACCGGCAGGAATATTCTGTTGCAGAACAATTATTTTTTCTCCTATATGTAGCAATTCTCCCCTTTCCAGGTCTTCAATCGATACTGCGACATTATCGACAGGATTAATTTGAATATATTTACGCATCAGATAATTTCTTTAACGACGTTGAGCATTCCTTTTTCCTGAATAGCTTCTAAATAGAAAGCGACCTTTTGGGTTAATCCTGGAATAAGGTTCATATCTTCACCCCATATAAATTCTGCACCTAATACTCCTTCTGCGATTTGTTCTACGGAACCTTTTGTCCATAATTCCTGTAAAAGTTGCAGGATTTCTTTAGCATCGTTTGGTTCCGGCTTCATGCCGTCAGCACGTGCATCACCTTTGTAATAAGTGATAATAGCCGCTAAGCCCAGCACAAGTCCTTCGGGCAATACACCGTTTCTTTTCAGATAGATTTTTAAACCGGGTAGGTCACGTGTTTGAAATTTAGGAAAAGAATTGAGCATGATGGAAGTCACCGAATGCTCCACATAAGGATTATTGAAGCGTTCCAATACGTCATTTCCATATTGAATCAATTCTTCTTTAGGGAGGTCAAGGGTTTCCATAAGTTCATCAAACATTACTTTCCGGATATATTGACCAACTACTTTATCCTGACATGCATCACGGACAATATTTATTCCGGATAACCAGGAAACAGGAGATAGAACAGTATGCGGACCATTCAACAAGGTTACTTTACGTTCATGATAAGGAGCCTCACTTGGCACAAAGAGAACATTTAATCCAGCTTTATCTGCCGGAAATTCTTTTGCAACCGATTCAGGCGCTTCAATTACCCATAAGTGGAATATTTCTGCCTGTACAACGAGGTTATCGTTACACTGGAGTTTTTCTTTGATAGCTTCAATGTCTTTTCGCGGGAAGCCGGGTACAATCCTGTCAACAAGAGTAGCATATACTCCACATGCTTCCGTAAACCAGGTTTTAAAGTCTTCTCCCAGATTCCATAAATCTATATATTGATAAATAGTTTCTTTCAATTTATGCCCGTTCAGAAAAATCAGTTCGCAAGGGAATATAATCAAACCTTTACTTTTATCTCCTTTAAATGTCTGGAAACGATGAAATAGCAATTGTGTCAGTTTTCCAGGATAAGATGTTGCCGGTTTATCGGTCAGTTTGCAAGAGGAGTCAAAAACGATTCCTGCTTCCGTTGTGTTGGATATCACAAAACGTATTTCCGGTTGTTCAGCCAGCTTCATAAAGGCATCAAACTCCGAATATGGGTTCAGTGCACGACTGATTACATCTATTAGTTTCAGGCTATTTATCTTTTCTCCTTTTTCGAGTCCCTGTAGGTTCACATGATATAGGCAGTCCTGTTTATTCAGCATATCTACCATGCCGTTTTCAATCGGTTGAACTACTACAATACTACTATTGAAGTCAGCTTTCTCATTCATCACCTGTACCATCCAATCGGCAAATGCGCGGAGGAAGTTTCCTTCTCCAAACTGAATGATTCGTTCGGGATAAGATGACTTTTGTGCAGTCTCTTTATTTAATTCTTTCATCTGATATTAATTTAAAGTTATTTATCTGCTTAAATATTAGTCATTGACAGCGATAGCCTCTTGCCCACTATCAATTAATTGCTTTCCTTCAATGGTTACATTGTTTGAATGCTTCACTGTTATTTTATTCCCTTTTTCAGGGTTTATCTGTACATTTTTGAAAGTAACCCCATCAGTATGTACCAGCTCTACACCTAACCGGGAAGTGATTATTGCATCTTCAACATGTACATTCTGTATCTTCATTTCCGGAAGTCCATTGAAGAACATCGCACGACGCGCTCCTTTGCATTTAACATTCCGGATAGTGATATCTTGGAAGGAAGGGGTCTCCTCGGTTACAGCAGGTAAGTCATTATCTGTTACCTTACCTTCTTCCAAATCTTCCATCGCTGATTTTCCACTATAAAACAAATCAAATAATAATGGTTCTGTAGGTATATCACACATATTGATGTTTTCAATCCATATCTTTTCAACAACGCCACCACGTCCGCGTGTACTTTTGAAACGGAGGCCTACATCAGTTCCCGTAAACATACAATCGGCAACATATATATTTTTTACACCTCCCGACATTTCACTTCCTACAACAAATCCACCATGTCCATGCAAAACTACATTATTTCTGATAACAACATTCTGGCAAGGTTCATTTCTTTCACGCCCATCCTGGTCTTTTCCCGATTTAATACATATTGCATCATCACCTACATCAAAAAGACAGTCTGCAATTAACGCATTATTGCATGATTCCAAATCAAGGCCATCCCCATTTTGGGAATACCAGGGATTAAATACTTTTACATCCGACATAATGAAGTTTTCGCAAGAAAGCGGATGTATTCCCCATGCCGGAGAATTACGAAAAGTAATACCTTCGAGTAGGATACCTTTACATTCTACAACGCTAACCATTACAGGGCGCAACCAATGATGTATCGCTTCCCATTCAGCATCACTTGTCAGGTTTTGCGGATTATTGAATTTATCACTTACCTCATGCCCTTTCATTGACTGCTCGCTAGGATACCAAGTATCGCCTTCTTTGTTAAGTACACCGCCGGAGTTTATTAATGATCTCCATTGTGAATCAGTAAGCTTCCCTTTCTTTACAAACCGCCAGGCATCACCGGAACCGTCGAAGACTCCTTTACCTGTAATTGCTATATTATTTACTCCCCTGGCATGTATTGGAGAAGTCGACCTACGGGTATTCAATCCTTCAAAAGAAGTTTCAATGATAGGATATAAGTCCGGATTGGGATCAAATATAATCAAGGCATTTGTTTCCGCATGTAAATTTATATTATCTAATAGCTTTATAGGGCCTGTTTTCCATATCCCCGCTGGAATCACTACGGTTCCTCCTCCTTGTGCCGATGTTTCTTGTATAGCTTTATTGATAGCTTCGGTATTCATTGTCAAACCGTCATTCACTGCACCAAAATCAGTTATACTTATAGTACGGTTCGGAAATTGCGGACGTTGGATAACTTCCATTTCAAAAGGGATATTCTCAAAATAAGAATCAAACGACTTATTTGTAGGTGTAGAGATTGCTTGTGTATTACTTTGACAACCTGTTGCAAGTATTCCTACTGTCAGGCTGAGAAAGAATGGTTTTATAAAGTAACTTTTCATGGAATTAATAATAGTTTATATCGTTTCACTTCTGGATTGCAATATTATATAGATTAGACAGGAAAGGGTGGTAATAATTGTTTTTTTGTATAGACAAATTGGTCGCTCCCTGTCAATGAACAGTATTTCCCGTATGTAATGTGTCATATAGCCATTGATTGGTTATATCTTGTTCAGGCATTCGCCAATGTCCTGTTTCATGTACAACAAATAATTTTCGGGGTGCACGCACTACGTTATAAGCAGAATAAAATGATGTAGGTGGACAGGTTGCATCATTATATCCCCAGGAATAAAAACCGGGTGCTTCGATAAAACGAGCAAAATTAACTACGTCGTAATAGCGGGATGTTTCAATCTTCTCAGGTTTATTATTTAAGTGCTTCCATCTTTCGAAAAACATGTGTGGCCAGCCCCCGGCACGGTTGTGCAGATATCCAGTCAGGTCGCAAAGTGCCGGATAGAAAGCAACTAAAGCTTTTATACGATTATCCAAACCTGCAGTAACCATTGCTAAAGCTCCGCCTTGACTACCACCGATTACTCCTAAGTTTTCTCCGTCATATTCCGGCAGGGAACTTAGAAAATCCAATGCCCTGACACATCCGGTGTATACTCTTTTATAGTAGTATTCATCTTTGTTGTCCAGATTATAGAAAGCATAATTGGATAGAACCCCGTTATGGAGGTCTTTATACGTTTCTGTATCTAATGTTTGTGGAATACCATGAATACCAATGGAAAAAGTGATTAATCCCATTTCTGCCAAAATGGTTTCAGGCTGGTTCTTCTTCACTCCGGCACCCGGAACGCGCAGTACGGCCGGATATTTACCCTCCTTCTTTGGGATGCATAATTTCCCATAAATATAGGTATCTTCCTTATAGTGTTGTAGCCGCACATGGTACATATTAAATACGGGAGTACATTCTTCTGGCAGTAATGTAATTAACGGTTCCATCGGTATTTTCCGGGTTTCATCCAATGCTTTTGACCAGAATTCTTTGAAGTCATCCGGCAGAGTGGTTGTTGGCTGAATCTTTTCCGGGTTGAAAGCGATATTCAGGTAATTAGAATAAGAAATCCCGTCAACTTCTACCGTGCATTCACACGTCATGAAACCGGGAGTATTCATAGTCCCGCCGTTTATAGTGATTACTCCTTTATCCATATTACTTTGTCCGCTAAGAGTAGGTTTCATCTTCTCAGGGCCTATTTCATATTGAAGTGGAATATTTTTTAATGGAATATTGCGTTGAATGACCCTTATTGTAAAGTTTACTTTTTCCCCTATATTGTATGTCCAGTTTTCATGGTCGGGAACAATTTCAATGTGTACGTATTCCCTGATGTTCTTCTTCTGTGCATATACAGAGGTAAATGATAGCAGGAAAGCCAGTAGTAGGCAGCTTGCTATTGTTTTTTTTATTCTCATCTTTGTATGTTTTTGCATGTTATCGGTGTGCTTGTGGTTCTATCCTGATACAATATTAGAGAAGAAAATTGACGAAGTATGGTAAAAATTGGTTTCAACCAATTATTTCACATAAATGAACAATCTGTATACATCGCCTTGGTTCAGACCCTCTACATTTGCATCAAATCACAAAACGGTTAATTAAAAAATCTATCTATCATGAATAGACAAAAAGTAAACAAATTGCACAAGGTATTCCTGACGCTTCTTATGAGTGTTGTGAGTGTGGTTGCTTTTGCACAGGGACGCCAGGTAACGGGTGTCATTACAGATGCAACCGGTGAACCCATGATTGGGGTTAATGTGTTGGTTCGTGGCACGACCAACGGTGCCATTACTGACTTAGACGGTAACTATGCTATTTCAAATGTAGAAAATGATGCGGTTCTGGTCATTTCTTATATTGGTTATCTTTCTCAACAAATTCCTGTCGGAACACAATCTGTTATTAATGTATTATTAAAAGAGGACTCTCAATCACTTGAAGAAATCGTGGTTGTAGGTTATGGTGTTCAGCGCAAGAGTGACCTGACCGGTTCTGTAGGTTCCGTAGGAAACGAAAAACTTGTAGCGAAAGGAGCTACTACGGCTATGGAATCATTACAGGGTCAAGTAGCCGGTGTGGACATTTCGCAATCATCCAGCCGCGTAGGGGAAAGTTTTTCTATTCAGATACGTGGTAAGAGTTCCATGCAGGGAGGTAATCCTTTGTATGTTGTAGACGGTGTAGTGACGGAAGATATTAACTTTCTGAACCCGGCCGATATTGAAAAGATTGACGTATTAAAAGATGCTTCTTCTACTGCTATCTATGGTTCACGTGCAACGAATGGTGTAGTTCTGGTTACTACCAAACAGGCAAAAACAGGCCAGGTAGACGGACGTGTTTCTGTTTCCTATGACGGTTATGTAGGTATGAAAAAGGTTGCCCGTATGCCGGACTTTATGGATGATGTAGAATGGATGGATTTCCGTTATATGAAATACACAAGCCCTGTGAAAGGTGCTGATAAAAACTATGTAGTGAATAATGGTAAGATGGCAATGGAAATGACTCCGGGTAACCTTCTTTCGGTTTGGAACGACAAAGGAAGTAATTTAAGTTATAAGATGCGGGAACAATATCAAAACCGTGATTTCACTGACTGGCGCGATCTGATGCTGGATGATGGTATACAGCAAAATCATTTTATCAATGTAGCTGGTAATAGCAAAAACACTTCATATCGCCTGGGTGTTGGTTACCAACAGGAAGACGGTATCATGGCAGACGGATACAAACGCTTTAATATAAAAGCGGCTGTAGACGGAAAGATTAATGATTATTTTTCAACAGGTATTTCTGTGAACCTTGCTTCAACCGACCATGAGTTTGGTAGCCGCCGTGCTGTTCAGGAATCGTTTCGTGCGAATGGTTACTGGTTGCCTTATAATACGGAAACAGGAGAAGTAAATTACCAACCGGGTAAAGACTTAGCTCCCGGACAGGCATCAAGCCTTACTTTCCCTGCCGGTTTCTCTTCTTCAGTCAGTCCGCTGATTGACTCTATGAATTCAAAAGATGATTCCAAAACGTATGATGTTTTATCGAATATCTATTTACAATATCAACCGATTGAAGATGTAATCCTTAAAACTACATTCTCTCCGACATTGCGTTCAACCCGTCGTGGTACATTCTACGGTGGATTATCTTCCGAACGTGCTTCTACCTACAATGCAGCTTCGATGCCTGGCGGTGTTTCACTTGCAACTGTAGATAATGCCCGTTGGTTCAGTTATACTTGGGACACGCAGGCAAATTATGTGAAAACATTCGGCGACCATAATATTAATGCAATGGGATTATTCAGTATGTATCGTTCAGAGGTGGAAAGATCTAAATTCTCTTCAGTTGGCGTACTGCCCGGAACAGACTGGTATAATATGGGTTCAGGTTCTGAGATACAATCACCTTCCAGTGGTTTCAGCCAGATATCTATGATTTCCTATGCTCTTCGTTTGAATTATTCTTATAAAGGGAAATATCTTGCTACAGCTTCAACCCGTTGGGATGGAAGCTCTAAGTTTCAGTCAGGAAACAAATGGGGTGTATTCCCTTCTATGGCTTTAGCATGGCGTATGTCTGAAGAGAACTTTATGCAGGATGCTTCCTGGATAAGCAATCTGAAATGGCGTGCAAGTGTAGGTTTCACCGGTAATAACGCTGTGGTTGGTGCTTACGATACGCAGGCATTGGCAAGTACATTATATTATTATGGTTTTGGTTCTTCCATTGCAAAAGGATATGGTCCTAACGGTTTAGTTAACGAAGACCTTACCTGGGAAAAGACTACTGAAGTAAACCTCGGTTTGGATTTTGGTTTCTTCGACGGACGTATCAGTGGTACGATAGACTGGTATAACCGTGATTCAAAAGACTTGTTGATGGAGCAAAAACTTCTGATTGAACAAGGTGCTTATAATAAGGATGGTATTGGTACAATGTGGTCGAATATAGGTAAAGTTCGTAATACAGGGCTTGAAGTTGGTTTGAAGACAATCAATGTAAATACAAAAGACTGGTATTGGGAAACTTCTTTCACTTTCGCGACAAACAAAAACTCTATCCGCGAGCTACAAAATGGTAAAGAAGATATGCGTGCTCAACGCTGGTTTATCGGACAACCTATCGATGTAATCTACGACCTGGAGCAAGCAGGTATCTGCACAGACGAAATGGCATCACAGGAATTATATCAGAAATATGGTTATTTCGAAGGTTCTATGACTTATGTAGACCAGAACAATGACGGTAAGATTGACGACAAAGACCGTGTAGTACTGGGGCATGCACTTCCTACATGGACAGGAAACTTCTCTTCTACACTGAACTGGAAAAACTGGGATTTCTCTTTTGCTATCTACACACGTCAGGGAAGTAAAGTATACAGTCCGTTTATGGATGAATTTACCGATTACTCAGACCGTGGACGTACAAAGCTAAGCATGGACTTCTATATTCCTGCAGGTGCTCCTATCTTTAATACTTATACGGATGCAAATGGTATCCTTCAATCGGATGGTAGTGTTGTAGCAAGTTCTGCTCATTACGGCAATTATCCTTATCCTACAAATGATGTTGCTATCAATCATGGTGGTGGTAATGGTTGGAGAACAGGTAAGAATACAGAATTCAATTCGAATGGAGTAGTTAATTCTTCTTTCGTAAAAGTGAAGAATATCACCTTGGGTTATACTTTCCCTAAAGGTTTACTTGAAAAAGCAAAAATCCAGAGCTTACGTGTATATGCAAACGTACTGAATCCTTTCACTTTCACCAGTTATAAAGGATTTGACCCTGAATGGGCTGAAGCAAGTATCGACGACGGTACAGGTGGACCCAGCTCAATCACTTATCAGATTGGTCTTAACGTAAGATTCTAAATCCATAAAACATTATAGAAATGAAAAGAATATATTATATATTGGCCGCAGTACTTTCTATCACTGCAATGACCGCCTGTTCAAGCTTCATTGACCAGGACAATAAAGGAAACATAGACCAACCGTCTTACTATACAACCGAAGAAGGTTTCAAGAGTCTGTCGAATGCTTCTTACAGCGTACTACGCACCTTATTTGGTGGTGACCCTTGGTTGTATGTTTGCGGAACAGACCTTTTCGCCAGTGGGCGTACATCGACTCCGGTTGGATTAGGTACTTATGGAACCTCATTTACAGAAGCTAATGCCGAAGTGAATACGTTTTATACCAACTACTATAAAGCCATTTCATTGGCGAATGATGTAATCTACTGGGGAGGTGAAACTGCTCAAAAAGCACAATTGGTAGCCGAAGCACGTGGTATGCGTGCATTCTATTACTTTATGCTGGTACAACAGTTTGGAGGTGTTCCTTTGATGGTTGAACGTAATGCAAGCAGTATCACTGAAGTGCCTCGTGCTTCTGCTGATGAAGTTTATAAATTTATTATCAATGAATTGACCGACCTTTCGGGTTCATCCGCTTTGCTCGACAGAGCTACAGGAAGTAACTTCGGCCGTTTCGACAAACGTGCTGCATCTCATTTCCTGGCTAAGGCTTATCTCACACGTGGCTATGAAAGCTTTGGTTCTCCTTCCGACTTTACTGCGGCAAAAGAAGCTGCTGATAAAGCAATAGGCGGAATGACATTATCGACTCCTTTCGCCACATTGTTCGACATGAAAAATGAACAGAACGAAGAGATTATTTTCTCTGTACAGTATAATGTGGCTACTGTTGAAAAAGAAACAGACGGTAACCGTCAGCAAGCTCATTTCGGAGCCTATCTCGATGGTTCTGAGAAAGGACATAAATATACTTCTTCTACTTTAACCCCGACTTTACGCATGCACGAAGTATTTGCTTCTTCTCCACAGGATGAACGCTATGATGCCACTTTCATGCAGGAATTACGCCAGAGTTACTGGGACTTCTATGATGAAGCGAAGAAGAATACAAGTGCAGTAACTTATTATTATGCTCCCCCCTGGGCATCTGATGATGCTTCTATTGCTGCCTGGCGTGCCGAATTGCCTAGCCGCGCCAATGCGATTGTCGTTCCTATGCTTGAAGAAGGGCCGAATATCAGTGGTAAAGTAACTGCTTATAACAGCAAAATGCGTGAAGACGTATACGGTGTAGCTTCTTTCCGCAAATTTGATGATACGGAACGCAAAGGGACATTTTCGCAAACTGCTTCCATGCACGACATCTTCCTGGCACGTGTTGGCGAGACCTATCTGATTGCCGCAGAAGCACTGATTAAAGCAGGCCGTCCGGCAGAAGCACTGACTTATATAAATGCAGTCCGTAACCGTGCAAAAGCAACTCCGGCAATAGAAAGCGATATGACAATCGATTATATCCTTGACGAACGTGCCCGTGAACTGGCAGGAGAATATCATCGTTGGGCAGACTTACGCCGTACAGGAAAAATAGCAGAATATGCAGAAAGATATAACCCGGATATACCATCCGGAGCCGTAGGCGAAAAGACTTTACGCCCCATCCCTTTAGCTGCGCGAGAACTAAATCCGGCATTAACCCAGAATCCAGGATATTGATTTATAGGTATAGTATAGGTTTATTAAAAAGCCCCGTTTCTTCGTCAGAAGGGCGGGGCTTTCTTGACAAATACAGAAGAAGCCGGATTTATTTATATGAGGTCGTTATATCTTTGCAGAATCAATACGAGGCTGTTTGTGACCGACAACTGTCGAACAGATGTTTGACAATTGTCGGACAGCTGACTGACAGCTGTCGGTCACCTGTTCGACAGTTGTCGGTCACAAAAGAATAAGGCTTATTCGTAAAATAAGAACATATATATCATGAAAAGCAAAAGTATCTTTTTCGTTTTGATCCTCTTTTCTTTATTGGCTTTTAAAGAAGGCCCCACGTTAACGGTCTTTATGATTGGCGATTCAACTATGGCCAACAAAGACCTGACGGGTGATAATCCCGAAAGAGGATGGGGACAAATGCTACCCGGTTTCTTCTCGGAAGAAATCCGTATTGATAATCATGCCGTAAATGGAAGAAGCACTAAAAGCTTTATAGAAGAAGGGCGTTGGACTACGGTTATTAATCAGGTAAAGCCGGGTGATTATGTGTTTATTCAGTTTGGGCACAATGACCAGAAAAAAGAAGATTCCACAAGATTTACCGACCCTAATACAACTTTCGTTACAAACCTGAAACGATTCGTGTCGGAAACACGCACTAAAGGAGGTATTCCGGTTCTGTTTACGCCAATTGTTCGCCGGAATTTTGATGAGAAAGGAGTGCTGGTAGATACCCATGGATCATATACGGATGCTACGCGTAAGGTTGCATCGGAAATGAATGTCCCGATGATTGACATGAATCGTTTGACACATAATTGGGTGGAACAGACAGGAGATGAAGCATCGCGGCAATATTTTATGTGGATTGAACCTAAAACAAATCCGCTTCATCCAGAAGGCAAGCAGGATAATACACACCTCAATGTAGCAGGAGCAAGAGTAGTTGCTTCCCTGGCAGTGCAGGCACTCAAAGAACAGATTCCTGCATTTATACCATATATAAGAGAATATGATTTTGTAGTTGCACAGGATGGTTCGGGTGATTATTTCACAATACAAGATGCAATAATGGCCGTACCCGATTACAGAAAGGATGGGCGAACCCGTATATTGATACGAAAAGGAACCTACAAAGAAAAGCTGATTATCCCGGAAAGTAAGATTAATGTTTCGCTCACAGGAGAAGAAGGAACAGCCATTACTTACGATGATTATGCACAAAAGAAGAACCGTTTCGGTGAAAACAAATCCACATCGGGCTCTGCAACCTGTTATTTGTATGGCGACAATCTATTTGTAGAAAACATAACTTTCCAAAATACTTCAGGCCCGGTAGGACAAGCTGTTGCCGCTTTTGTCGCAGGCGACCGTGCAGTTTTCCGCAACTGTCGCTTTCTGGGATTTCAGGATACACTTTATACGTATGGCATGAACAGCCGTCAATATTATGAAGATTGTTACATAGAAGGAACTGTTGACTTTATTTTTGGTTGGTCGACGGCGGTGTTTAACCGTTGTACTATCCATAGTAACGGGAATGGATACATTACAGCACCCGCTACGCCCGAAGGCCGGAAATACGGATATGTTTTTCTGGATTGTGACCTTACAGCAGATAAAGATGTCCACAATGTTTACTTATCCCGGCCATGGCGTAATTATGCCAAAGCTGTGTTTATCAGCTGCCGTTTAGGAGGCCATATTTTACCTGAGGGATGGAATAACTGGAACAAAAAAGAAGCAGAAAGTACTGTCCTTTATGCCGAATATCAAAGTACAGGTATCGGTGCAAACCCTGAAGCCCGGGTTCCATACTCACACCAACTTAGTGATATTGGCGAATATACTATTCCTAAGGTACTGGCAGGCAAGGACAACTGGAATCCGTTGACTGACCCGGAAACATTGCTTCTGGAGAAAAAATAGGTATCAATTGCCGTCTGCTTTAGCTGACGGTTTAAGATGTGGATATATAAAAGGGCTTTAGCCAAAAGATCTTACTCATTTGGCTAAAGCCCTTTTAATTTGTTTTTCAGACCGTCATCTAAAGCAGACGGCAATTGATAATAGGCTGAAGCCGAAATCCCACAAGAATCCATAATGAAGAACCAAAAATAACAGCAAGAATAGCGCTTTATTGGCCATATTTTCGTATACTTGTACGATTATTCGCCATAGTAATCGCCTTAGTTCCGGATATTTACCGCGTACGCAGGAAAACACAAGATAACAGAGAATCAGCATGCGACTACTGAATATAATCCTCCTTTTCTGTTTGCTCTCATTAGGAGTGCATGCACAATGGCACTGTTCTTTTACGCATTATTCTTCTGAAGAGGGCCTTTCACAGAATTCCGTTATGAGCATACTGGAAGACCATAACGGATTCATGTGGTTTGCAACATGGGATGGTATAAATAAGTTTGACGGTTATAATTTCAAAACCTATAAAGCCAGTGAAGATAACACTATTCATCTGGCAAATAACCGTGTGGATTATCTTGCTGAAGATTCTTTGGGATATATCTGGATACAAACGTATGATAACCGGGTACATCGTTTCGACCCTAAAACAGAAACATTTCAACAAGTTCCCGCATCCGGGAAAGAAAGTAGTATGCCCGTCAGTTCCATTCGCATTCTGAATAATAAACATATATGGCTTTTGACGGAAAACGACGGAGCTATTCGTGTCACTACAAATAAAGATTCTCATGAAATAGTCACAGAAGTTTACTCTCATCAATCAGGGCTGTATCCTTCCATGCAAATTTATGATGTACAGACAGATAGTAAGGGGAATGAATGGTTGTTAACGGATAATGGTATTGGGATGATTCGCCCGGATTCTCTGCAACCTGTGTTATACTTTGTAGATGCTCAATCTTCTAAAACACGGGTGAAGCAATCTTTTAGATGCATGAAAGAAGGGGTAAATGACCTTTACTTTGGTTCCGTGAAAGGCCGGGTATGGTTGTTCGATAAAAGTAATTTGAGTTATCGTTTGTTGGAATTAAAAACTGAATCGGACATCATATCTATTAATACAATATCCGATACGGAATTGTTGATTGCTACCCAGGATGATGGCTTCTTTACTTATGAAACACTAAATGAAACAACAGTACATTATTCAACCGCAACTCATCGTTCTTTTCCCGGTAATAATATCTTATCCGTATATGTCGACAGGCAAAAAGAAGTGTGGTTTGACCTGAAGGGAGTGTCGGGAGTAACCCATTTTAATCCTGAAACTAAAAATTTTAAACAGGAAGTACTGGCAGTGGAAGAAGGAAGTGCATACCGTTCACAACCATCTTTCTTTATTTATGAAGATATCAATGATGTACTTTGGGTACATCCGCTCAATGGAGGATTTTCTTTCTTCGACCGGCAAAAGGATAAATTGGTTCCTTTCTTTAATGAACCCGGTTCGCCTGATTGGAGATTCTCGAATAAAGTACATGTGGCTAGTTCCGACAGGCAAGGAAACCTATGGATGTGTACCCATTCAAAGGGATTGGAAAAGATTTCTTTTCTGCCGGAACGTTTTCATCTGCAAACACCGCATACATTGGGATATGAATCCCTTAGTAATGATGTGCGCTCTCTCTATCAGGACAATCAGGAGAGATTATGGATGGGATTGCGTGACGGGAAAATACGAATCTATGATAAAGCCGGGGAATTTTTGGGCTGTCTTACTTCCGAAGGTTTGATTTCAAAAACCAATGAGCATGTAATTGGCGTTGCTTATCATATCACGCAGGATTCGAAAGGAAGAATATGGATAGCAACGAAAGGAAATGGACTGTATAGGGCAGAAGAGCAGAATGGCCGTTTCCGTATGAGACAATTCCTTTCCGACCAAAACAATCTTTACAGTCTGAGTGATAATAGTGTTTACTGCACACATGAAGATGACCACGGAAGAATATGGATTGCCACTTTCGGAGGAGGGCTTAACTATATGGAAGAAAAACCTGACGGTTCGGTAGTCTTTATCAATCATCATAATAACCTGAAGGGTTACCCGATTGATGATTGTTACCGGGTACGCTTTGTTAATTCTGATACGAAAGGATATATATGGGTAGGAACAACTTCAGGAGCAATCTCTTTCTCCAAAGATTTTTCCAATCCGGAAGCTATCCGGTTCGACCATCATGTCCGTATTCCGGATGATAAAAGTAGTTTAAGTAATAATGATGTTTACTGGATAACGGAGACTACCGACGGAGAACTTTTCCTCGCAACATTTGGCGGCGGGTTGAATAAATTAATAAGTGTTGACCCAAATGGCAAAGCTATCTTTGAAACCTATAATACGGAAGATGGACTGCCAAGCAATATTCTTTTATCTATACAGGAAGATAGTCATAAAAACCTGTGGATAAGTACCGAAAACGGACTTTGCAAATTCAATCCTGCCAAAGAAGGAGTAGACAACTTTAATGATAAAAGCCTGACCATCCGCGCAGGCTTTAATGAAGCATCTTCTGCCCGTTTGAAAGATGGACGTTTGTTATTTGGCACCAGTAACGGCTGGTTGGCATTCAAGCCTGAAGATATTTCAAAAAGTTCATTTATACCTCCCGTAACATTCTCCCGTTTACAGGTAAACAATGAAGAAGTGAGACCCGGAAAACACAGGGTATTGCAGCGTATTGTGGATGAAACCGACCGATTGACTCTATCACATAAAGAAAACATTCTGACATTGCAGTATGCTGCAATGGATATGAAAGCTCCGGAGAATATACAGTATGCATATCTTCTGGAAGGATTTGATAAGGAGTGGTCATACGTAGACAAGCAGCGGGTTGTAACGTATACAAACCTCCCAAAAGGAGATTATGTGTTTAAAGTGAAATCCACCAATAATGACGGCGTTTGGGTAGATAATGTGCGTGGAATTCCAATAACCATACTCCCTTCTTTCTGGGAAACACCGCTGGCTTATGTGTTATATGTATTGGGAATACTGACTATTATATTTATTGCAGTCTATATACTCTTCACAATCTATCGCCTGAAGCATGAAGTAACAATTGAACAGCAGGTGTCGGATATAAAGCTGCGTTTCTTTACAAATATATCACACGAATTACGGACTCCACTCACCCTGATAGCGGGTCCGGTAGAATATGTGATGAAAAATACTCCTCTGACACCGGAAGCAAGAGAACAATTACAATTGGTAGAACGTAATACAGACCGGATGCTCCGTCTTGTAAATCAGATACTAGACTTCCGGAAAATACAGAATAAAAAGATGAAAATGCGTGTGCAACGCATTGAACTGGTCTCTTTTGTAAGAGGTATAATGGCTAATTTCGAAGCATTGGCAAGTGAACATAAGATTGATTTTATATTCGAACCGGAGAAAAGCACTCTTTACCTTTGGGCCGATGCCGACCATTTGGAGAAGATTATATTTAACCTCTTATCGAATGCATTCAAATATACTCCTGTCGGAAAAATGATTAAAGTATATATTCGTGAAGACGAAAAAACGTTTGCGGTAGGAGTGCAGGACCAGGGTATTGGTATTGCAGCCGGTAAAAAGGATTCACTCTTTGTTCGTTTTGAGAATATAGTGGATAAAAACCTTTTCAATCAGTCAAGTTCCGGCATAGGCCTTTCGCTTGTAAAAGAACTATCTGAAATGCATCATGCACATATTACGGTAGATACGGCCTTAGGTGAAGGAAGTACTTTTGTTGTTACTTTCCGGAAAGGAAAAGACCATTTTGATGAATCTGTGGAATTCTTGTTAAATGATTATGTCAATACAACCTCAAAAGAATCTGAATCAAGCCAATCCGAGGCACAACCATTAGACACCTCTGTTCAAAAAGAAGGAGAAACAGCACCGGATGAACTCATGTTGTTAGTTGAAGATAATGACGAACTGAGATGCTTCCTGCGTACAATCTTTTCTTCCGACTTCCGTATTGCAGAAGCAAAAAACGGACAGGAAGGAATTGATAAAGCAATCACATTAATTCCCGATATTATTATAAGTGATGTGATGATGCCCGATAAGGATGGAATTGCATTAACCCGGGAATTACGGGAGAATCTGTCTACCAGTCATATCCCCATAATTCTTCTTACGGCGAAATCCACACTGGAAAGTAAACTGGAAGGTATGGAATACGGAGCCAATGATTATATTACCAAACCATTTAGTTCGGCTTATCTGAAAGCACGTGTAGAGAATCTGTTAATGCAACACCAAAAGCTTCAGGAGCTCTACCGTACAAATCTGATGAGTTCTTCACCGGCCAAAAAGGAACAACAAGTCTCGTCTACGGGAGAAATGTCGCCAAACGACAGGAAATTTATAGACCGGTTGGTAGAGCTTATGGAACAGAATATGGATAATGGTGAGCTGATAGTTGATGACCTTGTGAGTGATTTAGCAGTGAGCCGTTCTGTCTTCTTTAAAAAGCTGAAAACGCTGACCGGTTTGGCTCCGATTGAATTCATAAAAGAGATGCGCGTAAAACGGGCGGCTGAACTTATCGAGACGGGTGAATATAATATGTCACAAGTATCTTATATGGTGGGAATCAATGACCCACGCTACTTTAGCAAGTGTTTTAAGCAGAAATACGGTATGACTCCTACGGAGTATAAAGAACAAAAAATACACCATAATAGTCAGAATATACACACTGAAGACGTGTAATTACCCTATTTTTGTGTCATTCCATTTAAAACACAATGACATGAAAATTTCTTTATTCAGGATACTATACTATGCTTTACTTCTGCCGGTAGTTTTGTTTTCATCTTTTCTGCTACACGCAGAAGAATATCGCTACAATATAACTGTCCTTAATAAATGGGCTTTTGATAAGACAGATGAACCTATTGTCTTTTCTTTAAAAGACCTCCCTGTATCTTTTCTTGTAAAATCAGTTACTATTTATGATGGTAATCAGGAAATACCTTCTCAACTGGATGACCTGGATAAAGACGGGATACCGGAGGAATTGGTTTTTGTATTAGATATTCCGGCAAAGTCAGAACGCAACTTACAAATATCCCTTTCTTCGGAAAAAACAGAGAAAATATATCCTTCGCGTGTATACGCGGAAATGCTATTGAGAGGTGATAAAGGAAAACACCAACCTATTAATTCACTGACTATACCGGGAAACAGTGATATTTATAACCTATTGCATCATCATGGCTCCGCTTTTGAATCGGAGTTGGTTGCTTATCGTATTTATTTTGACAAAAAACAGACTGTAGACATCTATGGAAAATTCAATAAACAGCTTGAAATTGAAGAATCGCAGTTTTATCCCACTGATGAACAATTAGCACGTGGTTTTGGAGATGATGTGTTGCGCGTAAGTGGCAGTTGCGGTTTGGGAGCACTGAAAGGATGGAACGGGCAGAAAGCTATTCATATAGAGCCTGTTGTTTCCCGCACGGAATCTGTTTTGGCTACCGGTCCGGTTCGTACAGTTGTCGATGTGGCTGTAAAAGGTTGGGAATATCAGGGAACTTTATTGGATATGACTAGTCGTTACATATTATATGCAGGCCACCGTGATTGTGAGGTTCAGGTTAGTTATGGGCGGTCTTTAGATAAACAAGTGTTTGCAGTAGGCATACAGAATATAAAAGAATCGGTCTCTTATTCGGATAAGAAAGGAGTCTTAGCTTGTTGGGGAACGGATTGGCCGGTAAACGATACAATAAAATATGCGAAAGAAACAGTAGGCCTTGCATTATCCTTACCTCAGGATATTGTAATAGAAGAAAAAGCAGATGGGACAAATTATCTCTATACTATCAGTGCGGAAGGACAAAAGTCTTTTACTTACTATATAAACTTCACATCCATGAAAGAAACATTCGGATATAAAACCCCGGAAGAATGGTTTGCCTATATCAAAAAATGGAACGAAGAACTTAAACAACCCATAGAAATACAGATAACCAATAGTATTCATTAAAAAAGTATGACTGCACACGGAATACACAGAATATCACAAGAAAAACAATAAAAAATAATATAGCATGAAAAAACACTTCATCCGTTGGGGAGCCATTCTCCTTTCGTTCATGGGAAACTTCCCTATAGGTGCTCAACAAGACAATTATATTTCACAGGTCTGGGTAGCCGACCAGGGGAACGGAACCTATCGTAACCCTATTCTTTATGCCGATTATTCCGACCCGGATGCTATTCGCGTTGGAGATGATTATTATATGACATCATCCAGTTTTAATTGTATTCCCGGCCTACAGATTCTTCATTCGAAAGACCTGGTAAACTGGACTCTTATCAACGCCGCTATTCCTTACGGATTTGAATCTGATGTCATGACTAAAGTACCGGAACATGGCAATCGTGTATGGGCACCGTGTATCCGCCATCATAACGGTGAGTTTTATATCTTTTGGGGAGACCCTGACCGGGGAGTTTTTATGACTAAAACCAAAGATATACGGGGAATCTGGAGCAAACCGATTTTGGTAAAAGCCGGTAAGGGTATAATCGATACATCTCCTTTGTGGGATGAGGATGGACGGGTGTATCTGGTACATGCTTATGCGGGAAGCCGCGCCGGACTGAAAAGTGTTTTGGCGGTTTGTGAATTAAATGCAGAAGCAACAGAAGCCATCACGGAAAGCCGGATTATTTTCGACGGACATGAACAACATCCAACTATAGAGGGGCCAAAGTTTCACAAACAGAATGGATACTATTACATCTTTGCCCCTGCAGGTGGAGTAGCTACAGGCTGGCAAACTGTTTTACGTTCCACAGACCCGTATGGGCCTTACGAAATAAAAACGGTTATGGCTCAGGGGCGTAGTAAAATAAACGGGCCACATCAGGGTGCCTGGGTAGACACGCAAACGGGAGAAGATTGGTTTCTTCATTTTCAGGACGTAGGAGCCTATGGACGGATAGTACATCTTCAACCGATGAAATGGGTAAAAGAGTGGCCGGTCATTGGTTCTGATAAAGATGGCGATGGTTGTGGTGAACCGGTTTTACAATACAAGAAACCCAATGTCGGGAAAACTTATCCCATAGCTACTCCTCAGGAAAGTGATGAATTTACGACCAATAACCTGGGCTTACAATGGCAATGGTATGGAAATTTTAATCCTAAATGGATATTTAATGATGTCCGGAATGGAACGATTCGTCTCTATTCCTATCCAATGGATAATACAGCCCGGAACTTATGGGATGTTCCCAATCTCTTGTTACAGAAAACTCCGGCGGATGCTTTCACCACAACAATGAAACTTCGGTTTACTCCTGCTAAGTATAAAGGTGAACGAACAGGATTAATTGTAATGGGTATTGATTATGGTGGACTCATATTGCAGAACACGGATGAAGGTATAATTTTATCTCAGATTGTTTGTCAGGATGCACGGAAAGGAAGTCAGGAGAATGTAAATGCACAAATACCTGTTTCAGAAGATTGGATTTATCTGAGAGCTACTTTTAATAGGGAAGCACAATGTTCTTTTTCCTATAGCCGTGATGGTAAAACCTACAACTCCATTGGTAATGTTTTTCAGGCAAAAGAAGGCCAGTGGATTGGCACAAAAATAGGAGTTTTCTGCACACGTAATGAAGTAGCGGTAAACGATGGAGGATGGGCTGAGATTGATTGGTTCCGCATTACAAAAAATGCAGAAGAGGAAACCAATTCTTTATCTTATGCTATCCGGATGGCTGACTCTGAAATGGTACGTTGCCCGGAGTCATGGCAACTTGACTTTCAACCGACATTAAAATGGGATTATTGTCATGGCTTAGAACTACAGGCATTCCTCCAGCTATACGACCGTACAGGTGATGAGAAGTATTTTGATTATGCCCGGGCGTATGCAGATACGATGATTCATGAAGATGGTTCAATTACTGCTTATAAATTATCTGATTATAATATTGACCGGGTTAACACAGGTAAAATGCTTTATCAACTCTATGATCTGACAAAAGATGAAAAAATAAAAAAGGCTATTGACCTTCTTCGTAGTCAGTTGGATACCCACCCCCGTAATGAAGATGGTGGATTCTGGCATAAAATGATATACCCGCATCAGGTATGGCTGGATGGAGTTTATATGGGAACACCGTTTATGGCTGAGTATGCTGCGCGTTATAATCGTCCGCAGGATTTTGCCGATGTAATAAATCAAATATGCATGGCAGCACGCCATACGTATGACCCGGCAAACGGCCTCTATCGTCATGCCTGCGATGTAAGCCGTGAAATGTTTTGGGCAGATAAAGTGACCGGCCAATCCAAGCATTCCTGGGGGCGTGCTTTAGGCTGGTATGCAATGGCAATTGTGGACGCACTCGATTATATCCCCCTTGAACAGGAGGGCCGGGAAGAAGTATTAGCCATTCTGGATAATATCGTTATCCAGCTAAAACGCATTCAGGACAAGAAAACAGGGCTCTGGTATCAAGTGCTTGATAGAAGTGGTGATAAGGGTAATTACCTGGAATCATCATGCTCGGCCATGTTTATTTATACATTACATAAGGCTGTGAGAATGGGATATATAGATGCTTCTTACCGTGATATAGCAGAGAAAGCATTCAAGGGATTTATTAAAGAATTTGTTGAGATAGATAAGGAAGGTCTTATGAATATAAACAGAGCATGTGCCGTTGCCGGACTAGGAGGTAAGGAAAATCGTTCCGGTGATTACGAATATTATATCAATGAAATGATTCGTTCAAATGACCCGAAAGCAGTCGGACCATTTATCATGGCTGTATTGGAAAGAGACAAAGTAGGACTGAAATAACTTACCACTAATATATCTATTTATGGAGGGTGTATTGTCTGACAATATATCCTCTATTATTTTAAGTACTATACAAAAACATTATTGACATTTTGTCACAAAACACATGATTCGCAGACAAACTATACATAGCATTCGCTCAAACTATACATAGAAAGATTTTTTAACGTATCATATTTGTACTAACAGATATCATAAAAAAACAATTTGATAATTTGATGAGCGCATAATATAAGGGGTATATGCAAGTATTGTAAAATTTGAAGATTTAGCGACAAGGGCGTAGAGACAGGGCTTGCCCTGTCTCTACCATCGTTGCAATTATTTCTTATCTATTATTCTATTTGAATTCTCTTAACATACTGAACTATGAAAATTTATCTTTTTATCAGGTTCGCAGCAACTATTCTATCCAGTGTGTATTTACCGGGACCGGCAATGAACATGATAATAAACACGAGCATATAAGCAAACGCTAATTCTCTTGCAGCAAAAGGATCTCCACCATGAATCACAAAGAATGCCATTCCCATTGTAAAAATCATTGGGATGAGTGCCAGACGATAGAAAGCCCCAAAAATAAATCCAAGCGAGCATGCTACTTCTCCAAAGATAGCTAACCCCAATGAGATTTGACTGCCTACGCCTAACGGATCAGGAAAAGACTGGGATAGTTCCGAGTAATTCATCCATTTCTGAACACCATGAGTTAAGAACAAGCCACCGAAAAGGATACGAAACGATAGTAGAAAAAGAGAAAAGCCTTGTCCATCAGGCTTATTTGGAAATAAAAACCGAAGAATTGTCTTCATATTAATTTGAATTTATTTAATCATTGATCTATATATTATGAACAGAAGAATAAACAAAATTGTTTTAATCTTGTGTTTAAACTGCCTAACTATCATCATATTTATAGCTAAATGGAATAGATTCTATGTATTTTGGAACATTCTATGTAAAAGAAACGTTATACCTTTGCATGGGTTTTTAGTTAATGGAAAGGCAATAAAGCGAAAAGGACTGTAATGAGTAAAAAGATTCTTTTATTATTCTCTATATTTTTTATATCCCAAATAGTCATTGGGCAAAATACCATTATACGAGGGGAAGTTACCGACTCAATTACAGGTGAATATTTACCTTCTGTTTCTATTCTATTTCAGGGAACCCGGATTGGCACCACCACAGATATGGATGGAATGTTCGATTTCTCAGCAAGAACAACTGCCAACAAATTGGTAGTATCTTATTTAGGATATACAGAAAAAGAGGTCACGATCAGGCCTGGGCGTACAAATACTTTGCATATCGAATTAGCTCCAACTACAATCAATCTGCAAGAAGTTGTTATTCGACCCCGTAAAGAGAAATATAGTAAAAAGGAAAATCCTGCGGTTGAATTTGTAAGGAATGTGATTGCTAACCGTGAGGCAAATTCCCCACAAAACCATGACTATTTTCAATATGATCATTATGAAAGAATGACGATGTCACTGGACAACTACGTACCTAAAGCGCCCAGAAAAGATGGTAAAAAAAGGCGTTTTGACTTCCTGATTGATTATATTGATACTTTGGATATCGGAAAAACGGTTCTTCCTATATCTGAAAAAGAAAAAGCTGAAACAGTTTATTATCAAAAAAGCCCTAAAAGGGAAAAGCGATTGGTTCATGCTTCAAAATCTGCAGGTATAGATGAAATCTTTTCCCGTGATGGTGTGCAAAACGTATTAAATGAGGTTTTCCGTGAGATAGATATCTTCCAGAATGATGTCTCTCTCTTTTTGTTTCGTTTTGTGAGTCCCCTTTCACGAATGGGCCCTGATTTCTACAAATATTACTTACTTGACACATTGGATATAGCAGGCACTCCTTGTGTAGACCTTGGTTTCGTTCCTTTTAATTCCGAATCATTGGGATTCACAGGACATTTATACGTAACTCTTGATTCTACTTACTTTGTACAACAGGCACAGTTAAATATTCCCAAAGATATAAATTTGAACTTTGTAGATAGGATGACAATAAATCAGGATTTTGAGCGAACCGAAGACGGAACACGCCTCATCCTGAAAAATGATATCCTGGTTGATTTAAAACTGACAGAGAAATCAAACGGGATGTTTGCGCGAAGGACAATTATATATCGCAATCAATCATTTGATCCCCCTGAAGATCTTTCGATTTTTCAGCAAAGTGCTCCTATTGTCACCGATGAAAAAGCAAACACTCGTACTGAAGAGTATTGGGAATCTATACGCCCTGCTGAGACAGCTCACCGGAATCCAAATAGTGTTGATAAACTAATGACACAATTACGTTCCGTTCCTATATTTAAAATTACGGAAAAGGTGGTTTCATGGTTTACAAGCGGATATATACAAACCCATCCGGATCCTTTAAAAAGTAAATTTGAGGTTGGGCCTGTAAATACTTTTATTAGTGGCAATTCGATTGAGGGAGCACGCTTCCGCTTTGGAGGAACTACCACAACCGCCTTCAGCAAACGTCTCTTTTTAGATGGATTTGTAGCTTATGGAACCAAGGATGAAAAAGTTAAATATGATGCTATAGCCGAATATTCTTTTATTGATAAAAACGATTACAGGAAAGAATTCCCGGTTCATTCTATCCGGGCTGAGTTGAGTTATGACATCAACCAGCTAGGACAGCAATATATGTATACCAATAAGGATAATATATTCCTGGCCTTGAAAAGACAGAAGGATACGAGAGCCACTTATCTGCGTAATGCGGAGTTGACTTATTACAGAGAACATTATAATGGATTAGGCTATGGAGTTGTGCTACGGAATAAAGAGGAGAGTGCTACGGAATATTCAGCATTTGATCTGATTGGCGCAGACAATCAACTTACTCCTGTGAAATCGTATATGATGAGCGAAATGGAATTTCGTTTCAGATATGCTCCCAAAGAAAAATTTTACCAAACACGTAATTACCGTTATCCAATCACATTGGATTATCCGGTTATAACACTGAATCATGTAGTTTCTCACAAGGGATTTTTAGGTTCGGATTATACATATAACCGTACGGACATCGGCATTCAGAAACGCTTTTGGCTAACACCTTTCGGTTATGTAGATATCATTGCAAAAGCAGGGAAAGTATGGGATAAAGTTCCTTATCCATTACTTATTCTGCCCAATGCTAACCTTTCTTACCAGATTTATCCCGAATCATATACCAATATGAATGCGATGGAGTTTATTAATGATGAATATGCTTCGTGGGAGCTCACTTATTATATGAATGGAACCATACTCAATAGAATCCCTCTTTTAAAGAAATTGCAATGGAGGGAAATCTTAACGTTCCGTGGACTTTATGGCAATTTGACAGACAAGAATAACCCTAATATTAACGGGGAAGGATTGTATGCCTTTCCGGAAGGTTCTTATGTAATGGGAAGCGATCCTTATATGGAATTCGGTGTAGGGATAGAGAACATATTAAAATTTATCCGCCTTGATTATGTATGGCGTCTTAGCTATCTGGACAATCCTGGGATTCAGAAAAGCGGATTACGCTTTATGTTTAAGTTGTCTTTCTAATAAAAATATGTTTATCTAAGTACACCCGTGGGGATTCGAACCCCAATCACTGGAACCGGAATCCAGAATTCTATCCATTGAACTACGGGTGCAGGTTGGAAAGGACGTCGCAAAAGTACATATATTCTATCAGTTGCGCAAGTGGATATAAGAAATTATCGTTTTTGATATTTTGCCATGTTTATAGGAATTATCCCTTCCATTTTGAATATAAAAAAGCAAATTGCTTGCCAATTTAATAGATTCAACTAACTTTGCTGCTCATAAGAAATATGGTATAACACAATAGACAATGAGTTATTTAATAAAACCGGCAGGCTATAAAGCACTGCTCAACCTGTGCCAGACTGAATTAGGAATTAAAAAAATCAAAGATTTTTTCCAACAGAATCTTTCTTCTGAATTACGCTTGCGTCGTGTGACTGCACCTCTTTTTGTATTGAAAGGATTAGGGATAAATGATGATCTTAACGGAACAGAACGGGCTGTTAGCTTTCCAATCAAAGATCTGGAAGATGCAAGAGCAGAGATTGTACACTCGTTGGCTAAATGGAAACGTCTTACATTAGCTGATTACGATATAGAAGAAGGATATGGTATTTACACCGATATGAATGCAATTCGTTCTGATGAAGAATTAGGAAACCTACATTCACTGTATGTTGACCAATGGGACTGGGAACGTGTTATGACAGCAGAAGAACGCAATATTGGTTTCCTGAAAATGATCGTTTGTCGTATTTATGCAGCCATGGTTCGCACTGAATATATGGTTTATGAAATGTTTCCTGAAATCAAACCGGTTTTACCACAGGATATTTATTTTATACACGCAGAAGACCTCCTACAAAAATACCCTAATTTTACACCGAAAGAACGGGAAGATGCCATTACCAAAGAATATGGAGCAGTATTTATTATAGGTATCGGTTGTCTCCTGAGTAATGGGGAAAAACATGATGGACGTGCACCAGACTATGACGATTGGTCTACCATGGGAGACCGTGGCCTTCCGGGATTAAACGGAGATCTCCTTGTATGGGATGAAGTTTTGGGTCGTGCACTTGAAATTTCGTCCATGGGTATTCGCGTCAACAAAGAAGCATTACTCCGTCAATTAGATATATGTGATGCTACTGATAAAAAGGAACTCTTCTTTCATAAACGTTTACTAAACGATGAACTACCATTAAGTATTGGTGGTGGTATCGGGCAAAGCCGTTTATGTATGTTTTACCTGCGCAAGGCTCATATCGGAGAGATTCAGGCGAGTATCTGGCCGGAAGATATGCGGCAAGAGGCTGCAGAAGCAGGGATGCCACTTATATAATTGACAATGGATAATTGATAATTGACAATTTAAAGAAACTTCTTATCTTTGACATAAAACTAATGAGATAATTGTCAACTATCAATTATCCATTATCAATTCGTTACCATGGATGTCAAAATAGAACAAAGTTGGAAAGAGCGGTTAGCACCGGAATTCGAGAAGGATTATTTTAAGTCGTTAACGGATTTTGTCCGACAGGAGTATATGACTACTACTGTCTATCCTCCCGGACCTTACATTTTCAATGCGTTTACACATTGTCCTTTTGACAAGGTGAAAGTGGTAATTTTAGGACAGGATCCTTATCATGAACCACGTCAGGCACATGGGTTATGCTTCTCTGTACAGGATGGTATTCCTTTTCCTCCTTCTCTGGTCAATATATTCAAAGAAATACAGGATGATTTAGGGAGACCTATGCCCGGCACCGGCAATCTTACACGGTGGGCGGATCAAGGTGTATTATTATTGAATGCGACACTTACAGTTCGTGCACATCAAGCGGGTTCTCATCAAAACAGAGGTTGGGAAATCTTTACAGATGCGGTTATTCATAAATTAGCAGAAGAAAGAGATAATATTGTCTATATTCTTTGGGGGTCTTATGCACAAAGAAAGGGCTCTTTTATTGATCCTTCACGAAACCTTGTGCTAAAATCAGCACACCCCTCCCCGCTTTCTTCTTATAGAGGCTTCTTTGGGAGTAAGCATTTTTCTAAAACAAATGAATATTTGATTTCTACCGGACAAACACCTATCGAGTGGTAAAAATATTATTTATCCAACCAAGGTGACGGATCGAGTTTTGTCTTTTCTTTCCAGAGTTGGAAGTGTAAAATTGTCTCATTTGAATTCTCAGTGTCGGTAAAAATTTTACCAATAGCTTGCCGGGTTTTAACTTTATCCCCTGCTTTCACATATACCTGGCTGAGATTACTATATACTGTCAGATAATTACCATGACGCACAATCACTGAATTATTATATCCCGGAACAACGAATACACGAGTTACTTCTCCATTAAACACGGCACGTGCATCTGTACCCGGAGTAGTTTGTATATCAATTCCACTATTATTCATACGGACATATTTCAGTTGGGAATGTTGTTGTTCACCAAAAGTTCCGACAATAGTATATCGCCCTTCCAAAGGCAATGGCAATTTACCCCGGTTCCCGGCAAAGTCATCCGATAATTGCTTTTCAGCCTTTGTCATAGCATAGCCTCCCTTTGTGTCAGCAACACGGGAAGGCGCCTTCCCTTCAGTTTTTTCTTTTGCTGCAGCCGCTTTAGCTTCTGCTTCTGCCTTTGCTATTTCTTCTGCGATCAGTTTTTCTATTTGCTTATTAAGCGCTTGTGCTTGCTGTTGTTTCTTACGAAGTTCTGCTTGTAATTGTTTTTGTTTTTTATTCAATTCCTGAACTTCTTTCTTTTGATTGTTTTCTTCACCAACCAATTTTCGGCTCTCTTCCTCACGTTCATTTAATAAGGCTTGTTTGTCCTCACGTGTTTGTCGCAGTTCCTCCTGTTTTGCTGTTATTTCATTTTGCTTTGCTACAATATCATTTGCCTGTTGTTTTTGCCAATAAGCAAACTCACGAAGATAACGCATGCGACGCATGGATTGTGAGAAGTTCTCTGCTGATAGAATAAAAAGAAGTTTGTCCTGAGAATTCTTTCTGCGTTGAATCTGTTGAGCCGATTGACTATAGTTTTGTTGTTTTCGTTTTAACTCACCCTGCAGTTCGTTTATGTTTCGTTGCATAGCACTTATTTCATGGTCAATGGCAGTCATCTCCTGATTCAACAGGTTTATCACACTTTTACGGGAAAGTATTTGTCGGGAAAGTAGATTAAGACGATTTAATGAGTTTTTGGCGGTCTGTTCCGTTTCTTTCAACAACTGGTTAGTCGTTTCTATTTCAGCCAAAGCTTCTTTGCGTTGCTTTTCCAGTTTCTGTACAGCAGCCGACTTCTTCTGTCCGGTAGCTGTCAAAACTGTGCATAGAAATAGGATAACCCAAAAAAACCGCATATATTTTACTTATTCTTATTACTCAATGTTTTCAAAATATCCGCCAATGTAACCCGGGTATATTTATCCGGAATAGGAGCTTCAACTTTTACCGGGATATTGGTTTGTATCTTTGAGAAATGCATCTTAATACTTCCTTTACTTTTACCTTCGGAAAAAACCTGTACATCCATCAATGAAGGGAAAGGTTGCCCTTCTGAAAGTATGAAGTTTGAATAAACCCATTGTAATGCATACAATTCTGATTTATCAGTTATATATGTAGAAAGCAATTTCTCCTCTCCATCAGCCATAAATATATACTGTAACCCCATTTTATCTTTTGTTTGTATCTCGGCCATACTTCCTTCCTGATTTAATTGAAAACGATTGTAATGTGCGGGCAAAACAGCGTCTTCGCCAGGCAAAAAGAGATGATTGACAAATAGAGATTGTAGATTATTATAGTTAAAAACAATAGGTGTTTGTTCTTTCAGATTGGCATAATTCTCTGCCACATAGCGCCGACTCATCCGGTCGATAATCTTTATACTATCCCGGTTCATCTCTATACGGAAAAGTTCAATACCCATAAGAGGTTGTACGGATAGTTGGAAAGCACTGTCTTTAACCATACGCAAATCTACCCGGGAACTCACTTCTGTGCCCGGGAAATTTAGATCAACATTCATACGGGCTGATAACGTTTCGAACTGAAAAGACTGGGCTCGCATTGAATCAAAGAAATCAGAATGCGCCTTTGCAGCACCGGATTCAACAGTTGCTACTTTTTGGGATGACTTACATCCTCCCAATATAAGTAAAGAGGCGAAAAAGGCTAAGATTAATATATTATTCCGGTATATTCTCATATTTCTTTTCATTCTTCAATATACTTTTCTTCAGCAATCTTACGATCCAACACTTCACTCTCTTTCCCCATCTCCTTGGCTCGTTTCCATTGCTCAACCGCCTTTTCTTTATTTCCTAGCATATAGAGGATATCACCATAATGATCTACCAATTCGTGACTATTGGTCTTATCATTATTCAACGCTTTTTCAATATATATCTTTGCTTGTCTATAATCTCCCTGTACAAAACGAATCCAAGCATAAGTATCCAGATACGTCGCATTATCGGGCTCCACAGTGATAGTAATAAAACTCATACGCTCTGCTTTAGTCAGGTCTTTCTTATCCAGGGAAAGGAAATAACTATAATTATTGAGGACAACCACATTCTTTTCATTATGCATCAAAGCTTCCTCATAAGCTTCATAAGCTTTGTCCATCTGCTTCATTTGATAGTAGATATCACCTATTTGTCCATAGAAGTCAGATATTAATGCACCGTTAGTAACCGGGATAATTTTAATTCCGTCATAATAGGCATCCAGAGCTTTCTGGTATTCTTCCTGTTGATAATAAGCAATACCCAGATAAAAATGATACTCGAGAGCTTCAGGGAATAATTCCATGCAAGTTGTGCAGATCCGGATCACTTCAGGAAGGTCTTCACTCCGTAAAGCCAGATTAAGTAGTTGTTGCCATGCTGCGACATTCTCCGGTTCCATTTCTGTCACTAATTGGAATTGAAACCTTGCTTCGTCATTTTTCTCCTGTGCAGTTAACAGGCTACCATACATCAATTTCAATTCTATATCTTCAGGATGTTGTTCAAGTAATTCTTCAAAGAGTGTATTAGCACTATCGGTTCCTTGTTTTGTTTGCATCAACCGACCGATATATCGGGAAAGAATTCCCACTTTTGTTTCTACATCCAAGTCCTCATTTACTAATGCATTGCGAATCTGTAATTCAGATGCTGCTTTATCACCAACTGCCTCATAATAATTAGACATTGAAACAATATAGTAAGGGCTTGAAGGATCAATCACATGAGCTTTTTCATAGTTCTGGAGTGCTTTATCCAACTCTTTATTTTCAAGATAAAGGTCTCCTAAAAGCAATGGATAACGAGGCTCCATAGGATATTTATCTGCTAACTTTTCAATCTCTTTATACCCTTTTTCTTTTTCTCCGATTTCCATGTATAGACGGAATTTTTGAAGAGAAAGAGCTTCGTTCATACCCATGGCTGCTTCCAATGCATCATAAGCCTCAATTGCTTTCTCTGTATTCCCTTCCTGGCTATAAGTATCAGCCAAATAAAAATTAAGATCCGCTTTTGCAGGGTATTCCTTTGCCAGTTTCTCAAATTCTTCTGCTGCTTCACCAAACATACCCAATGAACGGGTGATAGTTGCTAATCCCATTCGGTAAGTAAAATTCTCCGGATTATTAGCTACAGCACGTCGCAACATTTCTACCGCTTTCTCCGGACGATTAAGTTGCATATAAAAGAAAGACAATTCATACAATACGGCAGAGGCTGTCGAATCAATAGCCATACTATGGGTAAAAACATCAAATGCAGCATCGTATTTACCTGCAGCTTTCAAAGTCAAACCTTCATAAAAGAAATAGTCGAATTTGCGTTGATCGGCATCGCTAAGGTTAGTGGTAGTCGTTTCTTTGCGAATCTCATCGGCACGAATCGGTAAAGCTGTTGTAGTCAACAGTGCGCAAAGAAGGATATATATTGTTTGTTTTATCATTCTATTGTCTTTAAATTTCTACGTAATTGGGACGGATATTTGAGATGCTTTCTGTATATAGAGACAAGGCGAGCCTTGTCTCTACAAATGTCACTGCGATCTTATTTTCCGGTATGTCCAAAACCGCCGGCGCCCCGTTCTGTTTCATCAAGTTCTTCTACGGGTTCCCAGTTTACCTGGCTATGCGTAGTGATTACCATCTGGCAAATACGCTCTCCATCATTAACAGTGAAAGCTTCAGAAGAAAGATTTACAAGAATAATACCGATTTCACCGCGGTAATCGGCATCTATTGTTCCGGGAGTATTCAACAGACTAATACCATGTTTAATAGCCAAACCACTGCGAGGACGCATCTGAGCTTCGTATCCTTCAGGCAAAGAAATATATAAGCCGGTTGGGATTAGTTTACGCTCTAATGGCTTCAATACTACTGGTTCAGACAGATTTGCGCGTATGTCCATACCTGCTGAAAGAGGGGTTGCATATCCTGGAAGGGGATGATGCGATTTGTTTACAATCTTTACTTTCATCATTATCTATTGATTATGAGGCACGAAGATAGCAAATAATTAGGAATGCCAATCGCCGTTCTCTTTTATTAACTCTATCAAACGCTCTACGGCTTCTTCTTCTGGGATATTTTTTAGAATACATTCTTTACCTTTATAGAGGCTGATATGACCCTTTCCGGCGCCAACATACCCATAATCTGCATCGGCCATTTCTCCGGGACCATTTACAATACATCCCATAATACCTATTTTTAATCCTTTCAGATGGGAAGTAGCTTCTTTTACACGGGCAATAGTCGCCTGAAGATTAAAAAGAGTACGTCCACAACCAGGACAAGATATATACTCTGTCTTACTTATGCGCAATCGTACTGCTTGCAAAATGCCAAATAAACAACTATCTGAGATAACGGCCTCCCCTGCTCCATTATGAAGCATAACCCCATCTCCAAAGCCATCTAATAACAACGTACCAAAATCAGCTCCTGCCTTCATTTGAAGAGATTCGATATCCGGTTCATAATAATCACGTTGAAGGATAACCGGAGCTTCACAACCTTCAGATACCAATTTATGCAGAGCGGCTCGTTCTGATCCCACAACATTTCTGCTGGAAGCGCTTATGATAATAACTATAGTAGGATCTTGTTTTATAATTTCCAATATCCGGTCGGTCAGGTCAAGATAAGTTAACCGAATAAATTTCAACTGTGTATTGTAATTCTTTAACTCCTCAACTTCAGAAGCAATAAAGTAAGGATAGGTATTGGAACGATTCTTCCAAAAATGCGCATCGACCAATAAATGAAAATGATCGGGTAAATTATCAGGATCTTCTTTCCCGATATAAAGAAAATCAGGAGGTGAGAGGGGATTTATTTCAAATGATCCATCTGTACGATCGGAGATAACGACTGGCACTTGCCCTCCTCCGATATTGCCGATAGCCCTGCTTATCCGTCGTGTAGGGGCTATAGGATTATAACCAGGTGAAAGGGTGGCAATAATAGCCTTATGTCCTTCCCGTTCACGAATATAATCAACAAGCTTATGAGCAACGGGTATTTCGGCTTCCGGTTCCTCACTGAGTGAGACACGGATAGTGTCGCCAATACCATCTGATAATAGTGTTCCGATTCCTACTGCACTTTTAATGCGCCCATCTTCACCGTCACCTGCTTCTGTAACACCCAAATGCAACGGATAATACATACCCTCACCATTCATTGTTTCAATAAGTAAGCGCACGGTTTGTACCATTACTACAGTATTGGATGCTTTGATAGAAATAACCACATCTGTAAAATCATCATCCCGGCATATACGAAGGAATTCCATACAGGAAGCAACCATTCCTTCCGGAGTATCACCATAACGGCTCATGATACGATCAGAAAGAGAACCATGATTTACCCCGATACGTATCGCTGTATCATAACGTTTACATATATGAAGAAAAGGAATAAAACGATCACGTATCTTTTGTATTTCATCCGCATATTCTTCATCGGTATATTCTATCTGACTAAAGGTTTTTACTTTATCGACATAGTTTCCCGGATTGATACGAACTTTTTCAACTTCTTTCGCTGCTACATCTGCAGCTTTAGGATTAAAATGAATATCAGCAATTAACGGGGTTGTATAACCTGCTTTATTTAGTTTTTCGCGTATAACTCCAAGGTTACGGGCTTCCCGTTCTCCCTGTGCTGTAAACCGGACATATTCTGAGCCAGCTTCAATCATCCGGATGGCTTGGTCTACGGCCTGTTCCGTATCCATTGTCGACACATTAGCCATTGACTGGATACGGATAGGACGAACTCCCCCCATTGGTACACTACCTATGTTTACTTCGGAAGATTTGCGACGACGATAGTTGAAATAGTCCACTTTGTTAATTGAAATTAATGAGGGTGTATCAAAAGCCTGAAATCTTAATTTAAACACAGAGTCACGGAGGCACAGAGTTTTTTATTATTTGAAAATCAAGAATCTGTGTCTCCGTACCTCTGTGTTTATTCTTTGATTTCTATTCATAGATGACTTTTGACACACCCTCATTGATACCCGATAAATCGGGTTTAATTCGTTTTGTATTTATAGGTAACCTTAGCCAAATCAGCATTTGCTTTTACAATCTTTGATTTGAGGTCTTCCTTGTAAATGGCTAATTTCTCCTGGAGAGCTTCGTCACCAACAGATAGCATTTGAACAGCAAGTATTCCGGCATTTAATGCTCCGTTTATACCTACTGTAGCTACAGGAATACCGGGAGGCATCTGTACAATAGCTAATAGGGCATCCATACCATCCAAGGTTGAATTGATTGGAACTCCGATAACCGGAAGTGTTGTCATCGAAGCGATCACTCCACATAGATGAGCCGCCATTCCAGCTGCAGCAATAATAACTTTTATACCTCTATCTTTTGCTCCTTTAGCAAAAGTTTCCACTTCGGCAGGAGTACGATGTGCGGACAGCGCATGCATTTCAAACGGGATTTGCATCTCATTCAGAAACTGAGCTGCTTTTTCCATCACAGGCAGATCCGAAGTACTGCCCATGATGATACTTACAATAGGTTTCATTTTGCAATCAGTGTTTCATAATCGGCAGCTGACAACAGTTCGTCTATTTCCGAAGTGTCTGAAAGGGCTACTTTAATTAACCATCCTTTACCATAAGCATCTTCGTTTACCAGCTCCGGCTTGTCTTCCAGTTCAGCGTTTACTTCTACCACTTCACCGCTTAAAGGCATAAAGAGGTCAGATACGGTTTTCACAGCTTCAATTGTTCCGAATACTTCTTCCTTTGCTACAGTTTCGCCTTCTGTACTTATATCCACAAAAACTATTTCGCCCAATTCACTTTGTGCGTAATCAGTGATACCAACATAGGCTTCGTTGCCTTCAATGCGGATCCATTCATGATCCTTAGTGTACTTTAAATCTGCAGGAAAGTTCATAACTTTAGTGTTTTTATTAGATAAATAAATGAATATAACTCATAATTATAGCCCCAAAGACTGCTATAAATCCCAGTGCAAAACCGGCATAGGCCTGCATGGGGGTATGACGCTTTAAGTAAATACGGGAAGTAGCAACCAATCCGGCAATAAGAAGAACTGCAATAAATCCCCAATAAGGATTCATCATGTGAATACGGGAAACACCCATAATACCACCAAGCAAGCCCCCAATTCCTAAGGTATGTGCACTGATTTTCCAGGCAAAATTAATAAAAAGGGCAGCTACCAATGCAATACATCCTCCAATGATAATCGCTAATAACCAGAAAGGCATTTTAAGCCTGTAAAAATAATAAAGACAAGCAAGCAGGCATGTAATAATAATCAAATATGGTACAGCCCGATCTCTACGGTTTGTTAATTCCACATCACTTGCCGCTCCATTCTTAATTAAAAGGAGGATAAAAAGTCCGGGAATAAGAGCTGAAGTAAGAAATGTTCCTCCAACAATAGCCATCTTAACACCACTGGGATAAACCGACAGATAGGTAAATTGTAATATCAGTATAATACCATACGTTAGCATAAGCAACGGATGGAAAAGAAAAGAGACTATATTAGAGAATGTTTTCATCAGGTTACAAATTTATATTTCTTTTCGCAGACGAGCAACCGGAATCCCTAATTGTTCTCTGTATTTAGCGACTGTCCGTCGAGCGATGATGTAACCATTTCCTTTCAAAATGCCAGCCAACTCTTCATCAGTGAGAGGTTTACGCTTATCTTCGCTTTCAATATGCTCTTTCATTATCTTTTTCACTTCCCGTGTGGAAATCTCTTCACCGCTGTCGGTTTGCATGGATTCCGAGAAGAAATACTTCAATGAAAATACCCCGAAATTGGTTTGTACATATTTACTGTTACTTACACGAGAAATCGTTGAGATATCATATCCTGTACGTTCTGCAACATCTTTCAGGATCATAGGACGGAGAGTTGCCTCATCTCCTGTAAGAAAAAAATCATGTTGTAATAGGATAATTACTTCCATGGTACGCTGCAAGGTTTCCTGTCGCTGCTTAATAGCATCGATAAACCATTGTGCAGAATCAAGCTTTTGCTTTACAAACTGAACAGCTTCCCGCATCTCTGTTGTCTGATTGGCCTTGTTTCCGGTATAATCCTGAAACATCTCTGCGTATTCGCGGTTGATATGCATATCAGGAATACCCCGGTTATTCATACTTAAAGTCAGCTCACCATTACTTGCCTCTACAATAAAGTCAGGAATAACCTGATTCATTGCTGTTTCCAGAGAACTACCCCAACTACTCCCAGGTTTTGGATTAAGGGAGGTGATTTCGCTGATCGCTTTCTTTAGTGTTACTTCTTCCAATGAAAGACTACGTAATATCTTGTCGTAATGCCGACGGGTAAAATCTTCAAAATAACTTGCAATTATTGTGATTGCCAGGTCTATTGATGGTGTCTTTTCTTTCCGGTCTAGCTGGAGCAAAAGACATTCCTGCAGATTACGCGCTCCGATTCCTGCCGGTTCAAAATCCTGTATAACTTCCAGAATCGATTCAATCTCTTTTTCGTCAACATCTTGTCCGGCTTGAAAAACCAAATCATCGGCTATAGCTGTTAAATCGCGTCTTAAATATCCGTCATCGTCTATATTCCCAATAATATATTCGGCAACCTTCATTGAAGACTCCGACAAATCACGCAATCCTAATTGCTGGAGCAAATATTCATGTAGCGACTGACTGATAGAGAAGGGAACATCTTCCTTTCTCTCTGTTCTTTCGCTTATTTCACGTATTTTATAATCGGGAATATCATCTTCAGTCAAATAATCACCTAAAGAAAAATCATCCACTACATCTGAAGAGTTACTTTCAATGCCTTCACCATCAGCTGTCTCAAAATCTTCTGAAGTATCCCGTCCTTCTTCCAGTGCCGGATTTTCTTCCAGCTCGTGCTTCACACGTTCTTCTAATTCAATAGCCGGAAGCTCCAACAACCGAATTAACTGAATCTGTTGCGGAGAAAGTTTTTGTTGTAACTTTTGCTGTAATTGTTGTTTTAACATCTTCTACATTATCCAATAGGTACAGGAAAACTAGCACATAATTCCTATATGGACTGCAAATATAAGTTTTTACCTTGTATGGAACAGTAAGAAAAATATAATAGTTCTAAAGAGTCACATACATTAATTAATACTTAAAAGTTCCACCGCCTAAAAACTCCCGTAATAAAGAGGTGCCCGGTAAATCGGATTCATGTATGTAATTGAAATATCGTAGGAAGCGCATCAAACGATATGCTTCTGCATTTTCGGGGTCACTTTCCCGAACTTCCGACAGAATGGGTTCGGCAAATTTACGGAGAGCAGCCAATTCATAAAGCATTGCACTATTAAACATTGCATCGGCATTTTCCTGATAAGGAAATATCCATTTGTCTTCACCCCGGCGTACACTTGGCCAACGGGATATTGTCTCCTGCGCAGAATAACCACGGAACCGGTAATCACGTATGATGCGGCGGAGTAATCGATTATCGGTAGTAGGTATCCAGTTATGATTATCCAGTGAAATGGAAGTAAGGGCTGAAACATATACCCGATATTTATAACGGTCTTCAATAAATGCGGTTAATTCTGGATTTAAGGCATGGATACCTTCTATCATTAATACAGAATTTTCTTTTAGTTTTAGTTTTTTCCCTTTATATTGCCGGGAGCCCGTTTCAAAACTAAAAGAGGGTAATTCTATCTCTTCTCCATCCAGTAATCTTTTTAAATCACTATTAAAATAAGGAAGATCCAGAGCGTAGAGTGATTCAAAATCGTATTCTCCATGTTCATCCAATGGAGTATCTACACGATCCAGGAAATAATCATCAAGAGATATACTTACCGGATGGATCAGATTTGTAATCAACTGAATACCTAAACGTTTACTGAAGGTTGTTTTACCGGAGGAAGAGGGGCCAGATATAAGTACAATACGTACACCATTTTGATAACCCCTGGCTATTTTTACGGCAATATGCGCTACTTGTTTTTCCTGCATAGCTTCCGACACCATAATAGTTTCCTTGCTTAGTCCATACTCAATAGCATAATTAAGATCACCAACATTGTCAATACCGGCTGTTCGTTGTAAGGTAAGGTGCTGCTTGTAGGCTTCAAACATCTTTTCCTGTGGGACTACATCTTCTAATTCCGAAGGATCATCCTTTTTAGGAATACGTAGTAAGAAACCATCGGCATAGGACACAAGATCAAACAGACCAATATATCCTGTTGAAGGTGTAAGGCAACCATAAAAATAATTTACATGTCCATCAAGCTCATAATATGAGGTATAGAGCATTCCTGCCGTTTCGACCAACCGGGCTTTATCTTCCATCCCCTTATCTCTGAACATTGCGACAGCATCTGTAGTTCGTATTCTATGTGGAATAAAAGGAAGATCCGCTTCAATAAGTTGCTGCATCCTTTGTTTGATTTTATCAATTGTATCCTGGTCAAGTGCTTTTCCATTATGGATGACACCATAATAGCCTTTTGATACGGGATGTTCAAGAAACATGGTTGCCGATGGGAGGATATCATTCACAGCTTTTGACAGGATATGACAAAGAGAACGTACATACGTACGTAGCCCGGAAGATTTAGTATAATCTATATATTCTATATCTTTAGGGTGCCAACAACGGTAAGTAAGCCCTTCAGTCTTATTGTTTACTTGTGCATTTAAAGGTTGAAAGGGTAAAAATTCTCCTAGTTTTTCATAAATTTCAATTAAAGAAGAACCTATAGGAACTTCAATAGATGTGTTGTTATTTTTACAAAAAATTCTAATTGTTTCAGACATACTATATCATGTTTTATTTGTACTTTCGCCTCCCAAAGTAAAGAATATAAATCGGATATGCAATCCATGTAAACTTAATTTAAATGGACTATTCTTTTTTTGACTTTCTGACCCTCATCGGCTCATTGGGTTTATTCCTATATGGAATGAAGATAATGAGTGAAGGGCTTCAGAAAGTTGCGGGGGACAAGCTCCGGTCGATTTTGTCGGTGATGACAACCAATCGTTTCACGGGTGTCCTTACAGGTGTTCTAATTACAGCCCTTATCCAATCTTCCAGTGCTACAACCGTAATGGTTGTTAGTTTTGTAAACGCAGGCCTCCTCTCTTTAACACAATCGATTAGTGTAATCATGGGGGCCAATGTGGGTACTACTGTAACAGCCTGGATCATTTCTTTGTTCGGATTTAAGGTCGATATCAGTGTTTTTGCTCTTCCACTCATAGGTATTTGTATACCATTGATCTTTTCCAATAAGAGTAAGCGAAAATCATGGGGTGAATTCCTTCTAGGTTTCGCTTTCTTGTTTATGGGACTTGATTTTCTAAAGTCTTCTGTACCTGACTTACAAAGTAACCCTGAAGTATTAGCCTTTTTACAGGGATATACTACTATGGGTTATGCATCCTTGCTAATATTCCTTCTTTTAGGTACTATTCTAACGGTAATTGTCCAATCATCCAGCGCTACGGTAGCTATTACTCTAATTATGTGTACGAAAGGATGGATACCGTTTGAAATGGCGGCAGCGATGGTGCTAGGAGAAAACATTGGAACCACCATTACTGCAAATATTGCTGCAATATCAGCTAATACTTCAGCTAAAAGAGCTGCTATTGCTCACTTAATGTTTAATGTATTCGGAGTCTGTTGGGTATTAGCACTATTTTATCCCTTTACCAGTATGGTTGCATGGATAGTAACCAATTACGGGCCAGGCGATCCCCGTGCAATGACAGAATTTCTCAACACATTAGATCCTGAAACCATTTCAGCCATTACCTCCGGAAATGCATTAACCGATCCACGCCTGGTCGATTTGCAAAAACAATTGATGTCGCTTCAGGTATCGGTCTCTTACGGGCTCTCACTCTTCCATACATTATTTAATATTGCGAATATATGCATTATGATCTGGTTCGTTAAATTCTATGTATATGTATGTTCAAAAGTAATTAAACAAAAAGATAGCGAAGAGGAAGAGTTTCAACTCAAATATATTTCTTCAGGTATGCTGTCGACTTCAGAACTATCACTCATGCAGGCACATAAAGAAATAGCCGTATTTGGAGAACGAACCTACCGAATGTTTGAGATGGTAAAAGATCTTATGCATGAGAAAAACGAAGATGACTTCCTAAAGAATTATAGCCGTATTGAAAAATACGAAAGTATAAGTGACAGGATGGAAGTTGAAATTGCGAATTATCTTACCTATGTTTCCGAAGGTCGCCTAAGTTCTGAAGGTAAAGAAGAGACTCGTGTAATGCTTCGTGCGGTAACAGAAATAGAAAGTATAGCAGATTCTTGTTATAATCTGGCAAAAGCCATTAAGCGCCGCAACGAAGGTAAATCGACATTTACTGATGAACAGAATAGTAATATAGAAAAGATGTACGAATTACTGGATAAATCTTTAAAACGTATGAATACTATTCTTAATAAGCAAGAGCTGATACACGATGATATTAACCAGTCTTATAATCTGGAAAACGAAATAAACAATCTAAGAAATCAGCTTAAAACAAAGAATATAGAAGACGTCGATAACAAAAAATACGATTATCAGGATGGCGTATATTATATGGATATTATCTCTGAATTCGAAAAATTAGGCGATTATATATTAAATGTCGTTCAAGCTTTTATAGAAAAGAAAATATAATCTATATTTGTAGCCAAGCTATAAATTAAAAAAATGTCTCAAACGTTAACCAGTCTCTCTGTCAAGGGAAACCAGGAAACTTTTGAGACATTTTTCATCTAAAATAAATTGTATGAAGACATCAATTTACATATTCCTTTCTTTTTGGACAGGATTATTGCTTTTTAGTTCTTGTGATAAAGGCAGTGAAAATCTACCTATAGATAAAGAAGATAAAGTAAACGAGTGGATATATTCGACCATGGTCGATAATTATCTTTGGTATGATGAGATTGAAGATAAACCTAAAGAGTCTTATGATTTTGGGGCAGATCCGGAAGACTTTTTTAATTCTTTATTATCACTCAAAGACGGAAAAGTTTTTCAAGAAGGACAATCTCATACTTACTTCTCCTATATTGAAGAAAAAAGGGAGAAAACAAAATCCGTATCTGATATAGAGCCAACGTATGGTTATGAATTCATGATTTATTATGTAAATAGTAGCTATTATTATGCCCGGGTTCTATATGTATTGCCTAATTCTCCGGCAGCAGAAGCCGGATTGAAACGGGATGATTGGATTATAGGAATTAACACGAAGAACAATATAAAAAATCCAAGTGTCTTTTTTGAAGGTGGAGTGACTACATTCTCTATTGGAGAAACAAAGGAAGGTAGTGTATTGCCAGTTGATAATGGTGCTACTATTACTATGCCAATGGCACGTATCATCCAAAATAATCCGTTTCTGCTAGATACTGTTTATCATATTGGTAATAAAACCATCGGCTATTTAGTTTATAATCATTTTTCATCTGAAGGGGAAGGGATGACAACAGGGGTTTATGATACTCAAATGAAAACTATTTTTGCCAATTTCAAGGCAAAAGGTGTCAATGAGTTCGTTCTGGATCTTAGATTTAATGGAGGAGGTTTAGTTTCTTCCGCAGTACTGCTTTCTTCATTGTTAGCTCCTTCAAAAGCCCTCGGTCAAATATTCTGCAAATTAACCTATAACGACAAACAGAAATATAGACCCGAGTATAATGAGCAAAAGTTTGATAATAAAGTAAGTTCTTACAATCTTAATCTCTCACGCTTATATGTCCTAACGGGAAGATATACGGCATCAGCATCAGAAGCTGTTATTAATGGTTTGATTCCATACATGGAAAAACAAAATGTATATCTTATTGGTGATCAAACAGTAGGTAAGGCTGTGGGGTCGAATCCATACGAAGATAAGAGTTATGACTGGGTACTTCATCCTATTACCCTAAAGATATGCAATGCAGTTGATGATGCGGAATATAACCAAGTTGGGTTTTTTCCGGATATTTTTATTAATGAGTATGTTTCACCAATGATAAAGCTATATTCATTAGGTGATTCACGAGAAAAACTACTGTCAATCGCTCTCTCTGATATTAAAGGCGAATCAGTTGGACTACGTAGTTCAAATCAAACTGAAGAGTCTTCTATTCTCATCCCTAAATATTCTTCTATTGAACAAAGAAACCCCGGAGGTTTAATTGTTCCGCTACCTGAAGAATAATGCAACTATCTTTTTAGAGGGATGCTGAAAACAATAAGTCTATTCTGTTTGTTCATACAATATTAATAAATCAAGATTCAAGAATGACTGTAAAAGAACAATATTGGCGGATATCCCTTATAGCACTTATTGTGGGTTTAGGAATAGTCCTTTTCAGGCAAATAATGCCCTTTCTGGGAGGGATATTAGGTGCTTTTACGATCTATGTCTTGATTCGAAATCAAATGCTTTATCTATGCGAACAAAAACACATGAAACCCAGTTGGGCTGCCTTTCTTCTATTAGGTGAAGTTACACTAGTTGTATTAATCCCACTTTCACTAGCCGTATGGCTTTTTGTCAATAAAATGCAACATATAAATCTGGATACGGCAACTATTGTTACTGCCGCCCAACATGTTGCAGATCTGATAAAAGATAAAACAGGCTATAATGTATTGAATACAGATAATCTTGCGTCGGTTGCAGGATATTTACCTCGTATCGGACAATCGTTAATGGGTAGCATTAGTGGCTTTTCCATAAATATTGTAGCGCTAATCTTTGTGCTCTACTTTATGTTGGTAAGTATACGTCCTTTTGAAAATTATATCTACTCTCTCCTTCCATTTAGTAAACGTAATAAGAACAGAGTTGTAAAAGAAATATACCTTTTGGTAAAATCAAATGCAATCGGCATACCCCTATTAGCCGTTATCCAGGGATTTATAGCGATGGTTGGTTACTTCATTTTCCAAACACCCCAACCGGTTATTTTTGGATTGATTACATGTGTGGCAACAGTGATCCCAATTGTAGGAACAGGATTAGTTTGGTTTCCTTTATCTATATATTTAGCATTATCGGGAGATTGGTTCAATGCAATAGGCCTTTTCGTTTATGGTATATTAGTAATCTCTAATATTGACAATCTTATCCGGTTTATGTTGCAAAAACAGCTGGCAGATACTCATCCGTTAATAACAATCTTTGGAGTAATTATTGGTTTATCATTATTCGGTTTTATCGGGGTTATTTTTGGCCCGATCATGATTGCTGTCTTTCTGTTATGTGTTAATATTTTCAGAGAGGAGTTTTTAACTGAAAAGAGAGGAAAATTAATCCTCCCGAGAAAACCCAAAGAGCCCGAATCGCCCGAAACTCCAACTATTATAATCTAAGCTCTTTTTTAATACCATTTCATGGCATCCAAATAGTTGCTGCTCTGATTATACTTCAAGTCTTTAAGCATTGAAGAATTAACTGCAATAGAGAAGTAATATGATTTACGCGGTCCTACCGGTACAAAGCTTGCCGACATCTGGAAACAGTGTAAGTCACGAGTTAAGGTACAGTTCATATAGGAGATTTTATTCGTATCGAAATCGTAAGTAGCGTTGTACGTAAACCTCCAGTTCTTTGTCGGCTGAATATTTCCATTAAAAGTTAAGCTATGGGTAATACCATACTTATATTGCATCTTTTTCAAATCAATTTTGTTGCGGTCATATCCCAGGCTCATGGAATAACTAAAAGAGAGACTCCATGGTATCTCTGCTATCAGATAGCCATCACTGTCTCTATCGCTTTCTTCTTTCTTCCCGCCTAACAAACGGCCGGGAGCTCCCGGGGGAATGTTCCCTCCCATGTCATTAGGGTCTCTAGGTGTGCCGTCCGGCAAAGTATTCAACTGATCATCTGGCCCATTACCCATCGGATCGGACACACCGGGTGTACCATCGCCTTTACCTCCAAACAGCTTTTTGAACCAATTATTATCAAATGTATACGAAAAACTGGTACTTGTAGACATCAGTCGTCCAAATCCTTTTCCAACCGATAAACGAGTAACATCTTTACGTCGCAAAGAGGTTACCTCTCCTTCGCTATTATAAATTCCTTCATAGGTATAAGGGTCAAATCTACCGGTCAGGTTCAATGTATAAGCTTTACCGAATTTCATACGTAACCCTACAGTGATATCACTCCACTTGAAAGAATCCACGGCCAGATTATAACTCGTTCCGATAGAAAGTTTATCAATCAGACTTATTTTCTTTTCTCCAATCGAATCGTTAGAGGCAACTTTCATCTCCACATTGTTGTCGATATTAAAGTTGATACTTCCGGATTTACCCCGTCCGGGCACACCAAATTGATGATGTTGGAATGGCGAATATTGAACAACCTGTTCTTTCCCATCACTCCCGATATAAGCATAATTTTCATAATAACCATAACGGGAAGAACCAAAATCAGGACTTCCACTAAAACCGATAGAAGGTTCAAACCGGTGACGGATCATTTTAATACCCGTAAGTTTCTGAAAGAAAGGTACAGGTTTAAAATCACCATATATAGTTGTAGAAGCAGAAATAGAAGCCGCATAATCATATAAACGATAAAAACCATAAGTGGTGTCACTCGGAGCCATTGCCTGCAGCTTGGGGTCAAATTCCTGTTCAATTTTGTTTGTGTACCATCTCTCTTTATAGTTGAAAGTAGGAGAGATATTGATATAGTTGAAAATGTTAAAGGTTGCACTCACGGGAATAGAATGTTGCATGGCATTCTTCCAATCTTTAATCAGGCTGGATTTGAAAAAAAGGTCTTCCTTGGTTGTTATACTATTTCGAAATGATCCCGAATAACTCATTGAAATCTTTTCAAACCATTTTTCTTTTCCTATGGCATTTTTTCTCTTAAAAGGGTAGATACGACTCATAGTGATAGTGAGATCCGGAAACGTTGCAGCAAGAGTCGAATCTTTCATTTGTTGATTGACACTCATTGTACCGGAAATAGTAAAGGGACTATTGGGAAAACGTTGAGTAATATTAACTGTTGATCCTTTATTGCTTTGTGTAGAAGAGGCATATCCACCTTCATTCAGGTAGTTACTTCCCACATTATTACGATCATAACTTGAAGTAGAAAAGTTGACACTGGCGGAGATACTCCGGAACGGATTGGCCTTGGCATCCTGACTATGTGTCCATTGTATCTTAAAGTCCTTACTCTTAGTATAATCCGGCAGCTCTTTCTCACCTGAAATAAATACCTGATATGAGGCATTGAAACTACCTGAAAATTTATAACGTTTACGATAAGAAGATCTGGCGGTAAGCCCCCACGAACCTTTAGTGTAAATGTCTCCGGTAATTGCTAAGTCCATATAGTCACTAAGAGCAAAATAATACCCTCCATTCTCCAAACTAAAACCACGAGTAGATTCATCTCCATAGGAGGGCATTAGTATTCCCGAACTATAGTCGCTTGTGAAAGGAAAGAAAGCAAAAGGAAGAGCTAAAGGCAAAGGCACATCTTCTATCACCAGATAAACAGGTCCGGTAACTATATCTTTTTTAGGCCGTACTTTAGCCTTTGTCATTTTTATGTAAAAGTGGGGATGATCATGATTATCACAAGTCGTATATTTCCCGTCTCTCATATTGAGAACATCATTTTCCATCTTTTTTGTTTGATTCGCTGTGACATACCCCTCTCCCTGCTGGGTGATCACATCGGAAATATATCCTTTTCGCGTCTTAAAGTTGTAACGCATAGTCTTCGATTCATACTGCTGTTCCCCTTCTTTAAAGAGAGGAAAACCAAATTGATCTCCGATTGAATCCAAACCGAATGTAGCATAAACAATAGAACTGTCCATACTCATCTCGATTATTTCCGATTGCAACTGGATATTTTGATAGGTAACATCTCCTTCACCAAAAAGATAGGCCATATTTCCCGCAGTCATTACAATAGAATCACTGGCTGAATAAACAACAGGAGCTTCTAAAGGACTTTTCTTTACGGGAACAGTATCGGTTACTGCCACACTATCCGTTGGAATAACCTGTACGGTGTCGGTTGGCAAAGGGTCAAGAACAGGAGGATTTAACTCTTGTGCCCGTGCCATCCAACTTCCCGTGAGGAGAATGAATAGGTATGTTATTAGTCTTCTGTTCATGTGTATAAGGCCCTTCGTCTTATTTATGGTGAAAGTAAGGGCTTTATTGGTCTGCAAATGTATAATAAATAAACGAGGCCCAACAACTGAATTACCCTAAAAAGAGTTTACACCAGCCTTCAAATCGTTCAACAGTATCATTTCCGTACTTTGATAACCCCTGGATTACTTTATCTATCGACTTTTCTTTGTCTAAACGGGTTTTACTATAAAATTTATCTGCAAAACAAATTAATTGCTCTTCCAACGTAATGGGCAACATATCTCTATGAGGTAAAGGCATATTTCTATCTTCTATCATTTGCAAACTAATTCCGGTTCCTGTATGTCTTTCACAGACCAAAGCATGACGAGGATATCCTTCTTTCCGTAGTAGATCAGCGCCCAGATAACCATGACAAATGTACTCTGCGTCTCCATAGCAACCAATGGAAGGCGCATTACAAAGAAAAGCTCCAATATCATGAAGCATAGAAGCTTCTTCAAGGAATGGTAAATCCAAATTCATTTCAGGATGTAGTGTGGCAATCTGCAATGCCTTATCCGCTACACTACGGCTATGGGTCACAAGAATCCTATAAGGTTCGGAATCTATGGGATAATATTTGGTAATCAGTTCATAGGGGTCCATTTACTTCCTTTTAAATATGAAAATACAAAGATAATATCAATGAACCATTTACCAATTGATAGAAGTTAAATAAAAGAGAATATACGGGTATACTCCATCTTCCCCCACTACATATCAACAAAACTATGCATTCAGCCTTCAGCGACAGTTAACCATCTGTTTATTAGGCGATATGGCTGAAGGCATCATCCTTCAGGATACATTCAGCCTATTTTAATGACCCGTCCTAGTTGACTGATTTTTACTTAAAACGACTATAGGTCTACTATATATAATTATATGCCCAATCCTATATAATTTATTATGAGTTAATGTCGGATTATTAACCTCACAACTGTGAGAGATGTATTTCACAACTGTGAAAGATATATATCACACGTGTGAAATAGAAGTTTCACAGCTGTAAAACTAAAAGTCTTAAAGCAGTTAAATATTAATATATTGACTTACAAGAATTTATAATCAATAGGAATTAATGAAAAATTCACTAATTAAATGATAAAAAACTGAATGCAACCTGAAGGATGCTTCCTTCAGCCATATCGCCTAATAAACAGCCGGTTAACTATCGCTGAAGGCTGAAGGGAGGAATAGGAGAAACAGGTAGGGTTGTTTAATGTAAAACGGATTCAGGCATTGAGTAGATAATTTGAAAATAAGGCAATTTTAGGGTGAGGAAAATAGCAATTCGGCTATCTTGGTTGGGGCTGGCTAAAAAAGTAGTATCAAATTTCTCCTCCTTAGCAAAGAAGAAGAAATTTGTCGCTATCGACTTAGGAAGGTTAACTTTTTAGTCAGCCCCAGCTTAAAATACTTATATCGCAAAGGAATTTTAACCTATTCTAAATTAAATTCCTAAAGCAAACAAACGAATAATCAAATCAAAATTTGAATCTCTGAAGGATGATTCCCAAGGCGTTGTATCCTGAGGGTCGTTTCTTTCCTGTAATATGCCGGATGCTTTTTCTTTTTGATTATTGTAGATGGCACTACACCACTGGGCAATCCGATTATCAGGGTAAGATGTAGCCCAGGAGGCTACTATTTGATCTGCTTCCTGCTTTCTGCCTAATTCACGCATAGCTAATACATTCAATAAATTCCCGGAACTAAAACGGGTTGTTTTATAAGCAGCTACAGATTCTAATAGTTCTGTTGCCTTTTGCTGATTGTTCTGTCCTGTGTAAGCTTTTGCTTGCAGGAAGTCTTCCAGACGGCTGTCGATCATATTATCATAAGGTTTACCGACTCCGAGATTCTCGGGCCATTCGCGAGAACTTTCAACTGATTTTAATACCTTGTTATAATTCTTACGGCTCAATTGCTCCATAGCCTGATAAAGATTTGCTGCCCGATAAACAGCATGTCCGGCATAAGATCCTTCATTCGGTAATACCAGCATTTTATTTAATAGAGAAATACATGCCTGATACTGTCCGGTTTCACATAATGCCTTAGCATATTTCAATCCGATATAGTAATTAGAAGGATATTTTTTAATATACTTCTTTCCGGTTTCTACGGCTTGTTTCCACTCTTTCTTATCAGTATAATAATTGATCAACCCGAAGCCTGTACGCCATGACATTTCTGTTTGTTCCGCTTTGAGTAGGTCTGCTAACTTTGCATCCCCTTTTTTCAAAGAGGCACGGCTCATATAAAATGGTGCATATCCGGTTTCACCACAGCTATCAAATAAAGCTAATGCTTTTTGTTTGTCCTGATTAGCCCAGTAGATCAGGCCTTGATAATAATTTATCTTCCAATCAGGCCGAATAGTCTGTGCCCATTCCAGTGCTTTCAATGTGCTTGGACGGAAAGGAAATGTAGATATGGGATATTGACTATTTGCTTTTTCCAATGCTGCTATACTTCCGCTTTCATCGCCTGTTTTTTGTAATAGATAAGCAATTTTATACTTCGCAATAGGATAAGTATCTTCAAACGATAACAAAGTAATAGCTTCTTCAAGACATCCTACGGACTCATACCATTCAGCCAGTTCCATATAAGTCTCATGCGGAAGTTCGTTACGTACAAGAGCAGAAAAGTCATTCTTTGAAGAAGAATTCAAAAGACAATTCTCAAACCGGGCGGCATGGTATAAAGGCAACTCTTCTAATAAACTTATAATAAGGTCTTTAACTTTATGAGTTTGATTATTATTTCGGTAGACAACCATTAGCACATGTAAAGCAGTAAGGTTTTTATTATTAAACTCAAGACTCTTTAAAGCATATTGCTCAGCTTTGTTCCAGTTTTTCTCTCTAAGGAAAATCTCCGCCAGTTTTGTATAGGCGGCACTCCTCACAACTGGAGAATAGGTAGCAATAGAGAAACCATCTTTTGCATCAGTGATATTATCTAAAGTAAAATTACATAATCCGTAGAGATAATTAACTTCTCCATCATACGTATTAATACTCAGTGCAGTTTTGCAATGCGCCAACGCCTGTTCATATCGTCCTTGTCTATAATAAAGGGAAGCCAGACTTTTCAGTGCAGGAATAAAATAAGGATCTTTTGCTAATGAGGCTGTCAGGAATGTTTCCGCTTTATCGAGTACTTTCTGATATAACCACTGCTCACCTTGTGTATATAATCCATAAACAGAATCCCAGTCAAAATCCGCAGGAATCGTCTTGGGACGACTTAATATGTTATCGGATGCTACTTCGGAATAAACCAACAGATCATCTCCAATAACCACTTTCAATTTACCTTCCGTAACAGCCTCTCCCAACGGAATAGAATCTTTCCAAACTTCAAGCACGTTCGTTTTAAAAGGAATAGAGCGAATCTGCTTTTCCTCATCGTATAACTTAACAGTTGTAGAAAGCTGTTGCAAAGGAGAGAAATATAATTTCAGGAAACCATCTTCCCGTAGTACATTTAGTGCCCCAATATGGCTGGCTTTAGATACTCCTTTAATCCCTTTTACCGGAAACCAGTATTCGGTAAATTCATCGGTCACCTGTGGACCAAAAGCCGTATGCTTAAAAGGAGTAAAGGTACTATTGGATGCCGGTTGGTTATACATACGGCCCGATTGTAGCTCTACATATTGTCCATCCGTATCTGTCAATAAGTCTTCCCAGATACCTCCTTCACGAGCCAATCCCCACAAAAAGATCTTCATCCCCAGTTTATCATTATAGTCAGCATGATGAATTGAGCCAAAATCATCATCATGCCAGTAGGCACCATAGAAATCATTGTATTTACCGAGTACATGATATGATTTTGAATTACCAAAATCATTCTTTTCATACCATGAAATATCACGGCCTTGTTCATCCAGAGGGAAAGAATGTAGCTCACCTCCATGTCCAATAGAATTAGTACCCGGGTAACAAAACTCTATATTTCCGGCAGCTTTGTAACCCGCATTCATCCATTGATAATACGGTTGATCTATTGACGAACTATTATGCCATGTGGTTTTGGTTGTAAAATATGCCTTGTCTTTGGGCAAATTCACTTCCACTGTCCACCACGTACGTGTAATAAGCTCATAAGATGAAATATAACAACTTACGCTTCCATCTGTTTTCTCTTTTGTTAAGTAATCCACCGGAGTACTGGAAGTAGGAACATGTCCGATAATCCCAAAGTTAAACTCAATACCTCCCGAAGTCCAGGGACCACGCATGGCAATATCGCGGAATTTCACGACATGGTTATTGTAAATAAATTCCTTACCGGAGGTTTTATCAATTGCTCCCCATACCTTACCACCTATTTCAGGATACAAAGTCACTTTGATATAATCATTCTCCAGTTCCACCGTCTTCCATTCTTTATCTATTCCTTTAGCGGCGAAACCATCAAACCGGAAATAGGGATAATACAGATTAGAAGGATTGGCAACAGGATCGGGATCTGAAAAAGGGTAAGTTTTAACTGTTTGATTAATTTCTTTTACAGTTGCCTGCTGCTGACCATACAGCAACTGCACAACCGCTGTAACACAGATGAGTAAAAAAGCTTTTTTCATGGTATTATATTTCTAGTTATATTTTCCTGATAAAAGTAATAATAATTTTAATATTTTAGCGACGGTGGTAGAGACAAGGCTTGCCTTGTCTCTACCACCGTCGTTATCATTGATGTTATTCTGACAAAATAAGCAACCAACCTTCTTTTGATTTTACCGGGATATTACTGTTTAAGTCAAAAGAGGTTTCTTCCTGGAAGTCTACTACCTTAGGAGCTTCAAGTTTAGCCTTTTGCGGATTCATACCCAGTTTCTTCCAGTCAATGGCCAGCCGGATTTGCTGATCTTTCTCATCAAAATTACCAATAGAGATTAAAACTTTACCCGGCTTTACATAAGCTGTAGCCTTTACATTCGAATGATTGGTATTTACAGGACACTCTTCATCCCAATAGCCCAGCATTTTAGCATCTTCGATACCAAAAGATTTCCACAATGCCCAAACCGGAGCAGGAGAATACCTACCATAGGAATGACGTGCCGTTGTACCATAAACCATACCCAGAAAACGATTACCCCCATCCTGTAGCATTTCGCTCATCTGTCCAAAAGGTATTCCTGAGAAAGTAACAAACCATTCATCAGGCATCATCTCATTATACCTGAAACTTTCACCAAACCATAATCGGTCAACATAGGGGAAGAAATCGGTATATTGGTTTGCCGGTCCTATGGAATAACCGGTATTGGAATGTAGGTCAATAATAGAACCTGGACGATATTGTGCCATGATTTTACGCATACGTTTCATTACAGTACGATCGAACGAAACATCATCCATATAAATACCGTCTATCTTATAATTTTCAAACATCCAGCGTAGCCCTTCCAGATAATAATTAATCCAACGGGAGAATCCGCTTAAAACCAAAGCTGCATCCGATGTCTCTCCGGCCAGTTCAGTATACCATGCTGCTTTATAATCATCAATCAAATGCTCACAATGCCAGGGGACTCCATATCCTACTCCACCCGCAAAAATCTCATGATTCAAACTTTTAAGTGCATATACCTCTTCCACATAGTTTGTCAATTCACGAATCGTATAGTATAATTTTACTTTCCGGTCATTCTGGTGCTGATGTTCAATAAAATCAATCAGAGAGTCACGCACAATAAACGGATAATTAATAACCGGATTCAGATTCTTTGAATGGTGAATATTTGCTACATTGGGTCCTTCTTCTGCTGCTTTGTCAAAGCCCGAAGGTTCAGCATGGTAATATCTTTCTGAGAAATGTTTTGCAGGATCAACCGGTTTTACGGGAGTAATCAGCAATGCAAATTCAAAATCTTTTCCTTCCGGTGAAAGTTTATTTGTACCTGTACTGGCTATAACTTTTGCATGCTGTCCTTTAGCTCCGGATACAGAGATTCTACCTTTTCCTCCATTTGCCCAAACAGCAGGGGCATCCGGTTTATAATCCTTTAATAATGGACCATGGTAAGTACCTCCACGATATTCAACATGTAATCCTGCCTTATCATTCCCCATCCAGTAACTATCCCAGGGGCCTGCCCAATCCCATGTATGGTTCACAGGACGAAAACCTCCTTTAAAACCTGTCCCCATAAAGTATTCGGAAGTATAAGGAGTATATGATGTAATAAGCTGAATATCGTTCACCGCAATTTCCGTTTCAGACGAAACTTTGATATTATACCGGATATATCCATCATATTCCATATAAGCAGAACAATTGAATCGAATCTGATCCTGTTCGGAAGAGGCAGTCCATTTTACAAGGCCATCAGCTATCTTAGTTAATTTCACTTCTGACGCTTTAAATGGAATATCCCCCTTATTTGTTTTCACTATAAAATTAAAAGGATCGGAAAGTATCTGTCGTCCATTAATTTGTATCGTTTCCGGTAATCCGTTTTTTCCAATGTTTACAGATTTTCCCGTTGCATTGATTTCATTTCCGTTTATGGTCATTGATTCGTAAGGAGCAACTGGCAGGTTATCTTCACCTATTTGTGAATTCAACCATCTAAGACGGGCATGGCGCCATAAATCACCATCCCCTTTGTCCGTAAGAATCTGATTATTTACTCTAATCTCTACAGGGAGCACCCGTGGAGTAATACCGGTAGCTGTTAATGTTACATTTCCTTTATAAGTTCCGGATGTTGCATTTTCAGGAATCTGTACGCCACACCATAATGCCTGTACTTTTTTATAGGGGACATTCACAGTAAAAGAAATGGCTTGCCCATCCCAATTAATTCCTTCCTGATTGAAACAAGTTAGTTCTCCTTTCCCAATCTGTTCGGAGCCATTCACTAAATCACTGAATTGCAGCTTCACATCCTTCAGTTCCTGATGGGCAGCCCATACCCCAATCTGCCACACATAATACTCATTACGTGAAGCCTCACCGATGAATTTATCTGAAGGTCCGTCTTTAACCCATCTGACAGGAATCTGATGTGTTAAACGGATAGGATAAGCCCTGTCCTCTGTAAATATAATAGGGTTTTCTTTATGTTGTTGTGTTATCTCACCCATTTCCTTTGCCGTAGCAATACAACCCATAGAAGTAAAACTATCAAAGCGTGACCGGCTCTCAAACTTTACAACTTTGGCCTTAGGAAGTGAAGCTCCTGATAATTCGGATAACCATGAATTATCCGCTTCATACACCGGTGGTAAATAATCATTCCAGGGTTCTCCATATCGGGCATCATCCCAACCTTTGCGATATTTATAAGGTAAATAATAAATATAGTATTCTCCGGGAACGGTTACCGGCTGAAAAGCTATACTTCCTTTCTCAGATGAAAAGTCTAATACTTTAACGTTCTTTATTTCCTGTCCTGTGGTCGCATCAACCACTACAATTTTCTTTGTTTCGGGCCGCATATCGGGGCGACGCCAGGGTAATTCAGCCATAACTGCATTTGATTTCTCTTTTACCGAAACCACAACCCGATGGTTCCCGACTCCATCTACTTTCCATGGGGTTTCTGAAATAACAAATGGTATTCCATCCGGTGCATAGCTTTGATATTGACTATCTCCATCTGGTGCAGCCGTATTTGTTTGACAACTAACTAAAAAAACAAGTAATGAAATGAATAATATATATTTTTTCATGGTATTTTATGTTTATGTAAGATTGGAAGATAATATCAACTTGTAGGGGCAGCCCTATGTGGCTGCCCAATAAACAAATCAATATATTTAGGCGGCCACATAGGGCCGCCCCTACAAGGTTAATACCTATTAATAACCCGGATTCTGGTCATCTTTCAATAAAGGATTACTATCTATAGCTGACGTAGGTATTGGCATTAACATCAGGCGGTCATCCCATTGTTTGTTCACAACAACAGAACCATCTGGAGCAGTTGATGGGCCATGCAGATACTTTTTGCAGTATTCACTTCCATATCGGCGAACATCATCATAGCGATGGCCTTCTACTGCCAATTCTATACGACGTTCGTTACGGAGGAAATTAATTGCTTCCTCTTTAGATAGATTTTCCGGCACATTCGGCATACCGCAACGATCGCGCAGATCATTCAATGCTGCACGTACTTCAGCATCATAACCTGTATTCATCAGACGCGCTTCAGCAAAAGTCAATAGTACTTCTGCATAACGGATAGTCGGATAATCTTCCGGCGACGCAAAACGGTCATACGGTTCAACAGCTACCATTTTTCTGTAGCTGAAACCTGTCCATGATTCATTCCCGTTTTTGTTTACTACATCCGGATCCCATTTGTAGTAGAATTCTCCTTTAGGAGAGCCATGCCATCCTTTGAATGGAATCATAAACGACACATATAAACGGCTATCCCGGTTCTTGAATTCCTTCATATAGTCATAGGACATCAGATCATTGCTGGTAACGAAAGCTTTATAATCAGCAGCATTCAAGCCCTTTGCTTTATTCCAGATCGCCGCATAATTAGCCTTACGCTCTTCTACAGAAATGTTATTACGCATGGTTTTACCATCTATATCCCAATAAGCATCTATCAAATCCTGCATCGGTTCATAAGAAGAATATCCATGATGAATAGACATAGATAAAGGGATAAAATAAGTATATCTGAATTCATCACGTGCATTGGCATCTGCCATATACTCATGGGTAAGTACATATTCAGGATTGGCCGGACTGGCATTACTTTTTTGCCACAAAGTTTCGTAACTGAACATTCCTTTAAAAAATTTATCCTTATCAATGCCTAGCTTTTCAAAGTCAACAAATAGTTCCATTTCTTTTGCTTCCTGCAGTTGAGCATCATCTAGGGAAGTAGTACGGAACAAAGCATATTGATTACTATCCATCACTGCTTTGGCTGATTTCTCTGCTTCACTGTAATTCCCGAAATATAAAGCGGCACGTGCACGTAATGCTAAAGCTCCATAACGGGTAACCCGTCCGGATTCATTCAGATAACCACCACTGTATTTCTCCGGTAGTATAGTTGCTACTTCAGCTAATTCACTTAATATAAAACTACGTACCTCTTCAACCGAATTACGTGGAACGTTTGGAGCGTCATAAGCTAAAACGTCTGTCACAATAGCCACTTTACCATAGTATTGTGTGAGATCAAGATAGGCAAATGCACGAAAGAAACGGGCTTCTCCTTTCATTCTTTCTCTTATACTTTGATCCATTTCACATTTATCTACGTTCTCAAGAAATGTATTAGCTACACGAACAGATTCAAAAGAATAATTTCCATAAGGAGTACCTGTTCCTATACCATTTTGTTGAACAAGTTCAAAAGGACCCTCCCATGGTTTATGACTATGTGCATTGTCTGTACACATTTCATCACGTATATCAAGCGCTTTCATTTTATGGTAACAACTATTTAATGCATACCACGCATCTTTATCTGTTTTCCAGAAATTCTCAGCGGAGATCTCTCCCGGAGGAACGACATCCAGATCACAAGCTGTAAAAGCTCCAATAAAAGCAATGATTACTGCTATATTTTTTATATATGTTTTCATATTGATCGGTTTATTTAAAATGATACATTTACACCAAAAGCAACAGATTTTGTGCCTAATGTCTGAATTACGCTACCACGGGTTTCAGGGTCGAAGTCCTTTACATCTTTATCTCCACGAATGGTGAATAAGTTTTCACCCGTTACATAGAATTTCATCGATGACAAGTTTATCTTTGATAATAGTTCTTTTGGAAGCCTGTATCCCAGAGTAATCGTCTTGAATCGGAAATAATTTGCATTGAAAACCTGATAATCACTAAATGCACGGTTGTAGGCCGTATGTGGGCTACTGGCATCATATATTCTCGGATAGACTGCATGAGAATTCGGATTAGCCTCTGTCCAACGTTGCAAATGGAACTTTCTCGGATTATCTTGTCCATGGAAGAACGGGTGCATCTGATATACTTCAAAAGCAACAGATGTACCACCTACTCCCTGTCCGAATACCGATAATTCAAGATCTTTGTATTGAACGCTCAGATTTAACCCATAAGTGAAACTGGGAACATCTCTTCCTATAATAGTACGGTCATCATCATTGATCTGCTCTCCATAATTAATGGTACGTTGAGGAACAAATTTTATATCTCCGGCGTTAGGAGTTACTCCTCCATAGGTATAATAATGTCCCGCATCTATCTCTGCCTGTGTATATAATCCATCAGTTTCAAATCCATAGAATGAACCGATTGGTTTACCTTCTTTCAGGATATATTTCACCACTCTGTGCCCAGTCATATCTTCAATAATATCATTGGATGTTGCTAAGTCGGTAACCCGGTTCCGGTTTGTAGATATATTTCCGCCAATAGAATAGGAGATATCACCGATTTTGTTGCGATGGATCAAAGATAGCTCAAAACCTGTATTTTTAACTGTAGCAATGTTTTGAGACGGAGCTTTAGCAATACCGGTTTCCACAGGAACTTTATACGCTAATAATATATTGCTGGTATTCTTGATATAATACTCCGCTGTTCCACTCAATTTACCATTGAAAAGATCGAAGTCTATACCAAAATTAGTTATTGCCACTTTTTCCCACGTCAAATTTGGGTTTGCCGCTTTTGTTTCTTGCAATCCCTTCACTGCAGTGTTATCAAAAGAATAAACCATTTCCTGATCGCTACCATTTTTACTGCTATAATTAGCGAAATAATCGTAATAACCCACATTATTGATATCTCCTAATGTACCATAAGACCCTCTTATCTTCAGATTATCCAGCCAATTTCGAGTATTTACCATAAATTTTTCTTCACTAATACGCCAGCCAAGAGAAAATGAAGGGAAATAACCCCATCTGTTATCTTTATGAAAGCGGGAAGAAGCATCAGCTCTTATATTTGCCTCAAATAGATAACGATCTAAAAAAACATAATTGGCCCGGGCAAAATAGGAGGCCATTTTATATTCATACATGTTGGAATTATTTTTATAATTAGCACCTGAGGTAGCACCACCCGACATATCTTCAAAACTGTCAGCTGGGAAATTCTCACGGGAAGCTTCCAACATTTCATAACGGAAGTGTTCATAGGAAGTACCTGCAAGGCCACTGATAGAATGGATATCATTATTCCAGCTATAACCTACTGTTCCTGTATAGAGTAAACGGGAATTACTTTCCCATTTCATCTTCATCGTGTTGAGTGTATTCCCTGTACCACCAATAACTGTACCCGGGTTGAGGAAACTGGGTACGTCAGGTTTAGTAGAAGAAAATTCTTTATACTTATTTTCCATCCCATTGTAAACTCCTTGTCCCGTAATTATTAACCCTTCAATAGGTTTAATATCAAATGCTAATTCATACATGGAATGTTCTGTTTTTCTTCGGTTCCAGTCATTCAGGCTATACGCTCTCAAGGGGTTAGCGCCGGCAAAGGTTCCACTTGCTTCGCGGCCGGCATCTACCGATCCCCATTCTCCATTGGATTGCTTGGCAACAAAGGTGCTTGGAACAATCAATGCATTATCTAAAGAAGGAGTACCGCCATCGGTTTTATTATTTCTTTGGATGTATTTTACACCGGCACGGAATGTTAACCAATTAGTAAGGTCGGAAGCAACATTGAAGTTTAAGTTATACCGTTGTGAGTCACGTCCGGGCATATTGTTTGTATCGTATATATACCCTAAACCTGCAAAATAACGAAGCTTTTCTGCACCTCCGGCAAAGTTCAAGGAATGTTGTGTAGTTACAGCAGCATCGTCATATATAAGATCTATCCAATCGGTATTGGGATAGAGGTCTGGCTTTGAGCCATCTTTCAACCATCCGATTTCTTCCGCGGAAAAGCCTTGATTACGGCCTAAAGCAGGATTCGAATTGTACTTTGCTTCATTGAAAATCTCTGCATACTCAGTAGAGTTTACTAATTCAGGTTTATAATTCAGCATTTTGGCGCCTACCATACCGCTATATGTTACCTGCATTACACCTTCTTTTCCCTGTTTTGTGGTAACCAATACAACCCCGTATGCAGCACGGGAACCATAGATAGCAGATGAAGCAGCATCTTTCAGGAAAGAAATACTTTCAATACTATTCGGATCCAAATTAGAAAAGAAAGCCGCATCGGAAATGGCACCATCAATAACATATAAAGGATTTGATTCCTTCAGGTTACCACGTCCACGAAAGTTAATAGATGGATCCTGACCGGGACGGGATATAATGGTTACACCGGGTACTGTTCCTTGTATAGAAGATAAAACGTTTGTTTGTACACGATCTTTGATTTGTTCGGTACTGATAGAAGCAACAGAACCAGTCAGATTGACTTTTTTCTGTGTTCCATAACCTATAATCACCACTTCGTTTAGTAATTTACTATCTTCTTCCAGAACAATATTCAGGGCACTTTGACTACCGATAGCAACCTTCTTTGTCGTATACCCAATATAAGAAATCTGTATTTCTTGTCCATTTACATTTTCCAAAGTAAACTCTCCGTCGATATTGGTTATAGAACCATTTTGAGTTCCTACCTCTACCACATTGGCACCTATTATAGGATCTCCGCGTTCGTCAAGAACCGTACCTACGATCCTTCTGCCTTGTTGAGCTCCAGGAATATTATGCGGTTTATTTTCCTTGTAAAGTACGATATGTTTATCTTCGATTGTGTATTTTATCCCTTGTCCGATAAATAATTCTTCCAGAATATCGGTAACCGCCTTGTCTTTTACATTGACTGAGACTTTACGGTTGACATTTATTTCATTAATGTTGTAAGTGAAATAGAAGGAGCTCTCTTGCTCAATAACTGAAAGAACTTCTTCTACGGTGGCATTTTTTATTTCCAGAGAAAAGTGAGTGGTTTGTGAGTAAGACAAACTAGCAACACTTTGCAATGTACCTAACAAAAGGAATAAGAAGATACATCTCATAATAAGTAGACTTTTACGTAGCCATGCAAAATACCCGTCATTGCATGACGTGTTTTTAATAATTAATTTCATACATTTGTAAATGATTCGTAAGTAATAAATTTAGGTCATCTCTAATGCGTTACTTGCATTTTTTGAACCGGAAGTGTTGGAGCACCTCCGGTTCAGTTTTTTTCAATAGTCTTTTAAATCATAGGCAATTCAATTTTTATATTTATAAATTTCATAGCGATCTTCTGTTTTACGATAATCTAATTTGCGTGTGTCTCTAAGAAGATTCAATACCTGTTCGATTTTCGTTGTTTCTTTTACACGACAGTAGAATGGCTCTGATTCTAACTCTTTATCCAGAATGGTTATATGGGTATCGAAACGCCTTTCAAGATCTTTGGTAATATATAATAAGGGTTTATTTACATAACTTAGCTCTCCTATCGTCCATGCTTTGAGATATTCGGTATTAATTCCCCGTATCAGATTCAATCCTTCTACTTTTGAATAACTAACCTGATCACGAGGTTCTAATATGACTTTGTTTTCATTGTCAAGTGTTGCAACCTCTACTCTTCCTTCTGCAAGAGTAATATAGGAAACCTCGTTTTCGTATGCTTCCACATTAAATTTAGTACCCAAAACAGTAACATTGACGTCAGCTGTTTGTACAATAAAAGGTATATGGTCATCGTGCTCCACTTCGAAGAAACCTTCTCCTTGCAGTTTTACAAGACGATTTTTAGCAGTAAAACTGGCAGGGTAGGTTAATCGGCTTTCTGCATTTAACCAAACCTTTGTTCCATCACTTAATATGAGTGTTGTGCGTTGGCCTTTAGGCACTTCAATGACATTTATACTTTGTGCAATAGTCTCTGCTTGCTTGTTTAATTTATGGACATTCATTGCAAGCACAACAATAATCAGAATAGCTGCAGCATAACCAATACGTAACAAAATATTTTTTGATTTCAAACGGCGGTGTTGAGCTTCCGGATGAGCTGCGATAAACCGATTATAAGCATTACTAATCTCTTCCTTATTAGAAAAACGTATTTCTTCTTTTAAACTCCACACTTGTTCCATCTCAAAAAGCCAATTGGCATTATCAGGAGATTCTGCAATCCATTCTTCTATTAACTGCAATTCTTTCCGTGTGCATTTCTTATGTAAGAATCGTATAAGTAGTTGCTCGTCCATGCTCATTTTTATTGTTTCTATATATACGACAACTACTCTTCGAATTACTACCTACTCGAAATGATACTTTTTTTAATATAAAGATGTTTGATTGTTTTTAGCAATCTTATCAGGAATGATTTATTACAAAAAAGTAATAATATGCCGCAGTTGTTTGCGAAGAAAAAGAACTGCATGCCTGATATGTCCTTCTACGGTGCGGGTTGATATCTGCATCTGCTCTGCAATTTCTTTATGAGATAATTCTTTAAAATAACATAGCTCAAATACCTGAGCACATTTCGGAGGAAGTAATTGAAGCGCTTCGTGGATACGATCTATAATATCCTGTGTCATTACTTGTTTGAGCACATCGTTTGTATCAGTTGTATTCTCAAGGAAAGCAATACGTGATTCAGCAATGCGGATACGTGATTCATACTCTTCTATAACTAATTGATGTTTCAGGAAATTGAGGCAATTATTTTGTATCCATTTATACATATAGGATTGAATATTGTCGGCATCAATATCTTTTTTCTTCTCCCAATACACCGTAAAAACTTCCTGCACTAAGTCTTTTGCAGTTTGTTCGTTTACAAAACGACAAGCTAATGCCATAAGTTTGGGATATAATAGTTCGAAGAAGAGCTTAAAGGTTACCGGATCTCCTTTTTTCAATTTATCTATGTCAATTGTATGCTGCATCTTACTTTTTTCTACTGTAAGTTACAAGTGGTATATCCTTCTCACCAAATTATATTATCACAGGTTATGGAACAGCAGGTTAACTCTATCTTACTTATTTGGGATGCTAATATACGATTTAGTTTTAGAACAAAAAACCATTCTATTCTTTTTGTATCTTTGTAGAAGATAAGATGCATCTTAACATAGCTCAAGCAAGCTTGGCTCTGTGTTCGACTTTCACTATCTTTGCGTCAAATTATTAATAACATGAAACCAATTCACTTTTTAATTGGACTTCTTTTCCTCATCAGCTGCCAGCAAAAGCCAACGAATGAACAGGTTATATCCGTAACCATTGAGCCACAACGTTATTTTGCTGAAAAGATAGCCGGTGATAAATTTAAGATAAGTGTGGTCGTTCCTTCAGGACAAAGCCCTGAAACTTATGACCCCACTCCCCAACAAATGGTACAGATAGGACAAAGTATAGCCTATTTTGAAATAGGCCCTATCGGTTTTGAACAAGCCTGGATGGAAAGTATTCATAAAAATAATCCAAACATACAATTCTTTGACTTATCACAAGGATTTAAGCTTATTGAAAATGTAGAGGGACATGCACACCATGATTGTGAAGAAGAAGCACATGCACATCATCACCATCACGGAGGAATTGATCCGCATATCTGGAGTTCGGTTGAGGGCGCTCATCATATAGCACAAAATATGCTGAAGGCATTTATCGCCTTAGATCCAGATAATACTTCTTTTTATCAGGAGAATTATGCTAAATTGGAACAAGAAATTACTACAACCGGAAATGAAATCGGACAATTACTAAAACCGGTATTGAGCCGTACTTTTATAATTTATCACCCTGCTTTAACCTATTTCGCAGAAGAGTTCCATTTCACGCAACTTTGTATAGAAATGGATGGAAAAGAACCTTCGCCTGCTCAGTTAAAAGAATTGGTAGATGCGGCTCTTAATTATAATGCTAGAGTTGTTTTTATCCAACAGGAATTCGATCAAAAAAATGCTGAATTAATAGCTAAAGAAACGAACTGTCGGTTAGTGCGAATCAACCCTTTAGCATACGACTGGAAAAAAGAAATTATCCATATCGCAAAAGCCCTGGCTGATGAATAAACTAATAGAACTACAGCATCTCACAGCCGGTTATGGTGATAAAATCGTGCTCAAAGATATATCCTTGGATATATGGGAGAATGATTTTCTGGGGATAATTGGTCCGAACGGGGGAGGAAAAACAACCCTTTTAAAAGTTATATTGGGGCTTCTTTCTCCTACTCATGGTACTATTCAATTTTGGCAAAAGAATGAAAAAGTTTCTTCTCTGAAGATTGGCTATCTTCCTCAAATAAACATGATCGATAAGAAATTTCCGATCTCTGTTTGGGAAGTTATTTCATCTGGTTTATCTTCTGAGAAACTTTTGTTTCGGGGATTCAGTAAAACACAGGATAAACGAATAGAAGAAGTGATTAACCAGATGGGGCTCGATGATTTACGAACACGGCCAATTGGAGAATTATCTGGAGGACAACTCCAACGTGTCCTTTTGGGCCGCTCAATTGTTTCCCGTCCACAGGTATTAATTCTCGATGAGCCAAATTCTTATGTAGATAAACGATTTGAATCCCGCTTCAATGAATTATTAGAAGGAATAAATAAAGAAAGTGCAATAATCCTGGTCTCACATGATATAGGTACCATTCTCCCAATGGTAAAAAATATAGCTTGTGTAAACGAAACATTACACTATCATCCCGGAGCTGATATTACGGAAGAATGGTTGAGAAATGCTTATGCTTGTCCTATTGAACTAATTGGACACGGTGATATTCCCCATCGTATATTGAAATCTCATAAACATTAAATCAGATGGATAAAGTTCAGACTCCTAAAATCCTTATTACCGGTGCAAGCGGTTTCATCGGAGGTTTTCTTGTAGAAGAAGCACTTCGTAGAGGTTATGAAGTATGGGCAGGTATCCGTGCAAGTAGCAATATCTCACGTTTACAGGATAAACGAATTCATTTTATAGATTTGAACTACTATCGCGTTGAATCTTTAGTGAGGCAATTAGAAGAATTTAAAGATGAATGGGGTCAATGGGATTATATAATCCATAATGCGGGAATAACAAAAACACTTGATAAAAGAAACTTTTATCGGGTAAATGCGGAAAACACACGTACTTTTATTGAAGCTCTGGCGGCAGCTGATTGTAAGCCTAAAAAGTTTTTATTAATGAGCAGCCTTAGTAGTTATGGAATGGGAGATGAAAAAACATTCCGCCCCATTCAATTAACTGATCCTCAGAACCCTAATACCGACTACGGGAAAAGTAAATGGCAAGCAGAAAACTACTTACGTAATCAAACTCATTTTCCTTATATCATATTACGGCCTACAGGAGTGTACGGTCCGGGTGACCAGGATTATTTTATGGAGATAAAAACGATACAATCAGGTTTTGATTTTGCCGTTGGCTTTACTCCTCAACGTATTACTTTTATCTATGTAAAAGATTTAGCTACTGTTGCTTTTCTTGCGCTGGAAAATGAAGCGATAAAAAATCGGGAATATTTTGTTTCCGATGGTGATGTATATACAGATCATGAATTTGCCCATATTATTCAAGAACTTCTACCTAAAAAACGTGTATTACGGGCCCGTATTCCAACAGGATTGGTTTATCTCGCATGCCTATGTTCCGAATATATTGGAAAACTGTTAAAGAAAAGTATGACACTTAACAGTGACAAATATAAAATCCTGAAACAGCGTAACTGGATTTGCAATGTTACACCACTTCAGGATGAGTTAGGCTTTACTCCTTCTTATCCTTTACGGAAAGGATTAGAAGAAGCTATTGCCTGGTATCGTAAAGAAGGTTGGCTTTAATCTACTTTTTTTACTGAGCCTGAACCAAGTATTTTACGTGTTATATTAGCCGGATTGCCTTTATATTTGACACGGCCACTACCTGCCACCTTTATATCAATGCTATTATTTACATAAGCCTCGATATCACCACTCCCGGCTACCTTACATTTTAAGTCATCAATATGAAATTGAAATCCCCTAAAATCTCCACTTCCTGCAATATCAAAGTCGGCTGATTCGGTTGATCCTCCTACATTCATTGTACCGCTACCGGCTATTCTACCATTGAACTCATTGCTAAAAACTTCCATCGCATTCAATGTAGTATTTCCTGCTATTTCTGTCTGAAATTTCTTTACGGTAACTCGTTGGTTCAAATTAATTTTACCACTTCCTGCCAACTTAAAATTCAAATCGTCTACTTCAAGAGGGCTATTAACATTGAACTCAACCTGGCCTGCTGCCATTATTCCTGCTAGCCCATGTGAATTTGTTTTAATATTAAATTCTGTCGGACGGAAATGAGTATTACGGCGATATTCTTTTTTAGGACGAATATTAAGATGGTCACCTTCTTCCACAACAAATTCAAATTTTTCAAATATATTTTTATCCAAAGTTACTTCCAAATAAGGTTCGGATTCCGACTGTGTATAGTCAACCTTAACAGATCCTGCAAGGCTGATCTTTTTATAATCTCCTATTGATACTGTTTCCGTCACAATATCTCCATCTCCCTTAATTATAGTCTTCCCTATACATCCGGTAAAGATAAAGAGTAAACTTATTAGTAATATTAAAGTGATTTTAGCTTTCATAACTTTTTTATTTTAGTTGTTGTATTCAATTATTATTCTTTATGCGCCCCAAGCCCGATACCCACTTCTCCACTTGTGCTTCACCCCGGTATTTAATATTCCCAATTCCTGATGTACCTGCTTTCAGACGTTCTGATGCTCTCACTTGCATGTTTCCTACACCACTAATCTCACTTACCAGTTCTTTAACATTACAATCGTAGGCCTTTATATTGCCCACTCCTGTAAGGTAGTAATTACCTTTGTCGGAATTGCCTTTTAAGTAAAAATTACCTACTCCCGTTAAAGAACAGGTTATTTCTTCACTTGTCAGTTTATCTATTCGTATATCCCCAACACCTCCAATGGATAAACGTATATTCTTTACTTTCAATGAACTTTCCGCTACAAAATCCATACATCCTATTATCTCCACTTTTTGCAAATCTTCCGAAGAGCTTTTTATCAACATTTGTGTGGGCTTAATTTGTAGATCATTTTCAGCCTGAATACGTAATTTATCATCTTCCTGCTTTATTTCCAGATATTCAAAGAGATTCTCATCCATTGTTATTTCCAAAGTAGCCGAGCCATTTGTTTGGGTATAATTGAAAACCGGAAAGCGTTTCTTTTTCTTGCGAAAGAAATTCATTCCCGAATTACCTTCGAATTCAATACGTTCACCCAGAAATAGCTGGTTATAATTATCAATTTGTATAGTACGGGTTTCTATTTTCCCATTCCCCTTTATCCGTTCGAGAGCAAAGCCAGTTGCTATACTTGTTATTAACAGACAAACTATTAAAGTAATTTTTGTTTTCATATTATTGTGTTTTTTCAATTGTTCCACCTCCTATTATTGTATTTGTAACGGAAGGCGATCCTTTATAGCGAATTGCCCCCTTACCTATTACCGACGCTTTCAAATGATCGGTAGCATTTACCTCTGCAAGCCCACTACCGGTAATTTTACAGGTGACCGAAGGTATTTCTACTCCAAAAGCATGTATATCGCTACTTCCTGTTATAGAAAAATTTCCTATCATTGCATCCCCACTTTTCAGAGTAATTGAACCGGAACCATCCATATCACATTTAAGATATTCGGATTCAATAACTTCAGCCATAATATTAGCACTTTGTTTCACAATCAGATCCAACCTCCCTACCCTAACAGGCTTTTTAAACTGAACTAAACAATTTGCGGTTCCACGCATCTCCATTTCATCCCCTTCAAGTGGACTTTCAACTATAAATCCAGCATTCCCTGCCACACGCGTAGCTTTTAACCATTTCGAATTCGCTTTAACAACAAACTTGGTTACTGATTCAACCTTCACCTTTTTAAATTCTACTGTTAATATCCGGTTTTTTACCTCTACTTTAAGATGCGGATATAAGTTCTGGTCAATTGTGATTTCAATCTGGGGAGTTGCATCCGACTGTTCATAATGAAATTGCATTTCTCCGTTGATACGGATTTCATTGAAGTCATCCAATGAAATCTTTTGAGTTGTCAATGTACCATCTCCCTTAATAGGTTCAGCCGCTTGACTATTGAATGCCAGACAAAACACACAAACCAGTATTAATAATTCCTTTGTTTTCATATTCTATTCTTTACATTAGACATCATCTATTCCCATTAAGTTACATATTTGATAGATAAACGTCATGCATTCTTTCCAAATTGTACAGACAAATATATTTTATTATAGAATACCTTGTATCGCAAGGTACTTGTTATTATGTATTGTTAACAAATTAGAGATATATCCATTTTAGGAAAAACAACAAAAGCTGCTTGACATACAGTCAAACAGCTCTCCTTCATATAATAATCTGTTTAATCCGATTTTCGTATACTTCCTCCACCGGAAGTTGATTTATTGACCGAAGCAATGCCATTATAACGTATATCCCCACTTCCGGAAGCTCTTGCGTCAAGTTTTTCTCTTGCATAAACCTTTATATCTCCACTTCCACTTACTCTACATTCTGCATTATTCACAATAAAATTATATGCATTAACATCTCCACTTCCGGAAACTCTATAGCTCGCATACTCTGATTTTCCTTTCATTGTTATATCTCCCGAACCCGATATCTCAGCATTTAAGTATCTACATATAATATTATTTGCTTTTACATCTCCACTTCCGGAAACTTTTATATCTAATTCATTATATTCTACCTCGTCATTCAGATAAATATCACTGGAACCTGAAACACGAATCTCTATTTTATCTCCTGAGAGAGATTTATCTGCTATGAAATCGATACATCCGGATGTCCTAATCCTTCTAATATCGCGAGAGTTTCCGTTTATTACAAGTTTTGTCGGACAAAGCTTCTCATGACGATTTTTGGATGAAATAGTTAATTGACCATGAGAATTTTCAATTGATAAAAGAGGATAAATATTCTCATCAACAGTAATCTCAAGTTGTGCTTTACCTCTCGTTTGCTTATAATTAAATACAGGATATTGTTTCTTACTTTGTTTTCTTGCAACATTTTCACAAGATATTCCCGATCCGATTTCTATACCATCGTAGTCGGTAACTTTTACTTCTTTGGTTATTAATTTGCCATTCCCGATGGTTTCCCCTCTTCCATAAGCAGTTTCTTTGTGTGATGTGCATGATAACACTAACAGGGCTAACATAAATACTTTCAGTTTCATAACTTTATTTTTAAGATTCCTCTTTTATATAGACGTATGAAACTGTAAACTGTTGCATAATAAAAAAACTATCATGACTTTTCGGGATGATCAGAAAGTAATGCTTATAAAATGAAAAAACCGCCTGGTTACACCAAACGGTTTTTACGCTTTCCAAGGGAGCAGTCTCACGACTTCCCCTTTGCAAAGACTTGTTAACCTTAGATCTAAAATACTATGAAAAAAACTCACGACAAATATAGAATAAAAAATCTTTAAATGTCATAACTTTTGTAACAAAAAATTCTACTAACGCCGCAAACGTTTGCAATTTGATCTATGTCAAATTAGAAATCGCCTATCTCATAGCGTTTTGGAATGCTATCGAGGATTTCAAAGAGTTGATTTATCGTCTCTGCTCTTAGCATAGCAATGCGGGTTTGCTTAAAATCGGCAATGCCCTTAAAAAGAGGAGTAGCAGCCAGATGACGTCGTATATGAAGAATGCCTCTTCGTTCATCTAAACGATCAACACTTTGCATCACCTGTTTTTTTAATATCTCAAGATACCAACTAAAATTTTCTTTCGGGAGTAATTCTCCTGTAGTCAGATAATGTTTTATTTCCCGGAATATCCAAGGCCGTCCAATACTCCCCCTACCAATCATGACACCATCCACTCCATACCGTTCAAAACATTCTTTACAACCTTCAGCTGTTGTTACATCTCCATTTCCAATAATAGGAATATGCATACGAGGATTATTTTTAACTTCCCCTATTAATGTCCAGTCTGCCTCTCCGGTATACATCTGAGCTCTTGTCCGTCCATGAATAGATAGTGCCGCAATTCCGCAATCCTGTAATTGTTCAGCAAGGTCTACAATGATACGATTATCCGCATCCCAGCCTAATCTGGTTTTTACTGTAACCGGAATATTAACAGCTTTGACTACCTCCCTGGTTATTTCAAGCATAAGAGGAGTATTACGAAGCATTCCCGCACCAGCTCCTTTTCCTGCTACCTTTTTTACTGGACAACCAAAATTGATATCCAGTACATTCGGTTGCGCGGCTTCGCAAATGCGTGCAGCTTCCACCATTGCATCTACCTCTTTTCCATATATCTGAATAGCCACCGGACGTTCATCCTCAGCCACAGTTAGTTTTTCTTTTGTTTTATTGACATGTCGAATAAGTGCATCACTAGATACAAATTCAGTATATACCATATCTGCACCAAAATGTTTACACATCAATCGAAAAGAAATATCTGTTACATCTTCCATTGGTGCAAGTAACACAGGATATTTACCCAGATCTATTGTTCCTATTTTCATCTTACAAGTTTAGCAGTACAAAAGTACGGCTTTTCTTATTGGTTACAGATATCTTTTTGTCATTCCATACATAGAATTTCGTTTTTCTATGCATAGTATTCGATCAAACTATATATAGAAACACTTTTTAACCTATCATATATCAATCTGGTAAGTGCAATCACTTTCCTTTTGTTAATAACAAGTATAAGTTGTCCACGTAAAATTTTATATCTAATTTAGTTATGGAATTAAAAAAATGGACGAGAAAAAAATACTACAAACCATTGCTTTAGGTGATATAAAAGCTTTTGAACAAATATTTATGCAATATCATCCTAAGCTTATTTTCTTTCTGAAGGGATTTCTTCATGATGAGGAGATGAGCCGTGACATGGCACAGGATATATTTCTCGATCTGTGGTTAAATAGAAACAGGCTTGCAGATGTAAGATCGTTCTCTTCCTATCTATTTCAAATAGCTCGTTTCAATGTTTACAATTACTTTGACCGCCTTATTGTCCGGGAAAAATATACAGTAGAGCAAATTTTACAAATGGATGATTCAGATTCCATTGAAGAAAATCTTTTCTTAAAAGACCTTCAGGAGCATATTGAATTAATTGTCAATAAAATGCCTCCTCAACGACAACGAATTTTCCGCATGAGTCGTAACGAAGGTTTATGCAATGACGAAATAGCTCAACAATTGAATATCTCTAAAAGAACAGTAGAGAATCATCTTACAGCTGCTTTAGCAGATTTACGTAAGATTTTATTTTGTCTTTGTCTCTTTTTTTGAAAAAAATCACATTTTGACTGTGTGTTGATCTCTCGTTAGCTTACTTAATTAGTAAAAGCAAGGAAATGAATCAACAATCAGTAAATAAAATCATACGTTCCTTTTTTGGTAAACATTTTTCTAAACGATCGCATCGCGTGTTCGGGCAGTGGCTACGGGCAGAAGATCTGGACAATGAAAAGGAACACGTAATCGAAGAATTATGGGAAGAAAGTCCCTCTGTATGTTCTTCCAAGACCCTTGAAGATTGGTTGGATTTACAGCAACGAATAACTTCTTCTGTTCCGCAAAAGAAAAGATTCCACATTCATTCCTGGCAAAAATATGTAGCTGTTATTTTATTGGTGATTATCACGGGAATGGTTACCTATTTTTTAACAAATAAAACTACACTCATCCAAAATCCGGAATTTGTTGAGTTCTTTGTTCCCTACGGTGAGAGTCAATATGTAAAACTAGCGGATGGAACGGAGATTTTAGTAAATGCAGGTTCGCTATTAATCTATCCGGAAGAATTTACAGGAAAAAACCGCACGGTTTTTCTCTCTGGAGAAGCAACTCTTACTGTTACACCTGATGCGGAAAAGCCATTCTTTGTTAAAACACAACATATTGACATACAGGTACTGGGTACTGTTTTCACTATTAAATCCTATCCAAATGACTTATATACCTCTACAACTCTTGAAACAGGAAGTATAAGTGTAGGAATCAAATCCAATCCATCAGATAGATTGATTTTAAAACCATCTGAACAATTAATCTATTCCCATACCGATCATAAAGTTTCAATTCAAACGGTCGACATTGATCTGTATAGAATGGAAAGGAAAGGATATTTAATTTTTGAAGATGTATCTTTCCGTGAATTAGTAATCACATTGGAACGAAAATATAACGTGGTAATCCATTATGATGCACAACAATATAAAGATTACAAATACAATGTCAAGTTTGCACCGGATGAAAGTATTGAAGATGTTATGAATGTTTTGAGTCAATTGATTGGTATAACATATAGGATTAATAAAGACGTGATATTTATAAATTAAAATATAGGAGGAAATACCATGAAAAAAAGAAACCGGGAAGATCAACCTTGCAAATCTTTCTCCCCGGCGTTTGAAATCATTTTGTAACTATAGAAACCAGAGATCAAATTATTAAAATCAAGTTTCATTTTACAACATACAAATATATGAAATTAACCTATCTAATACATTCGGTAAACAAAAAAAGTATGACCCGGATATTAATCTCAGCAATTTTGTTGTTTTCCTGTATCATCGGACAAGCTCAACAACAAAAAGTCAATATTACAGGAACCAATATTACATTGAAAGCTGTATTTAAGCAAATAGAGCAACAAGCCAACCTCTTTATCGATTACAACTCCAATGAATTAAATGACTCTCAGATAGTGAGATCATTGCCAAAGGAAGGAACAGTAAAAGATATATTGAGCTCTTTATTATCTGATTCCCTATATACAATCACTTTTCAGGGAAATCATATTATCATTACACGAAAGACAGAAACAAAGTCCTCATCACTCACTGTTTCAGGTACAGTTGTGGATGAATTCGGAGAGCCCATTATAGGTGCAAACGTAATGGAAAAAGGAACTTCCAATGGTGTTATTACTGATATTAATGGAAATTACTCATTGTCTGTTCAAAATAATGCTAATCTTTTGTTTTCATATATTGGATTTATAACAAAAGATATTCCGGTAGACAATAAATCACTTATTGATGTAAAGCTAATTGAAGATACTCAGAAACTGGAAGAGGTTGTGGTTGTTGGTTATGGAGTACAAAAAAAGGTGAATCTGACAGGAGCAGTTTCAGTTGTTAAAGGAGAGGAAATGAATAAGCGTCCTGTCACAAATGCGACATCTATGCTTCAGGCCCAGATTCCAGGTTTACGGGTAATGAATGGTTCCGGACAGGCAGGTAATAACAAAGTAAGCCTACGGGTTCGCGGACAGGGAACTTATTCGAGTGCAGGATCTGATCCATTGATACTGATCAATGGAGTTCCCGGTGATTTGTCAAATCTTGACCCGAATACTATAGAGAGTGTTTCGGTATTGAAAGATGCTGCCTCTGCTGCAGTATATGGAGCACGTGCTGCTAATGGAGTTGTTTTGGTGACAACAAAGACCGGAGCTAATAAAAAAACATCTATCAGTTATTCCGGTAATTTTGCAGTCTATTCTCCTACCCGGATGTTGGATGTTGTCACTAATTCTGTGGAATACATGAATTTATGGAATGAGGCAAAAGCCAATTCCGGCATTTCATCCGGACTTTATCCACAGGATGTTATTGATCAATATAGAAATGCGAAAAAAGGTGATCCGCAATATCCGAATTATGATTGGCTAGGTGAACATATTAACAGTTCTTTTTCGCATAACCATAATCTCTCGGTAACAGGCGGGTCGGAAAAAATGTCTTATAATGTTTCAATGTCTTATGCTGATGAAAACGGAACAATGGATGGACATGGATTCAAGAAGTATAACATTACTGCTGATCTACAAAGCCAGATAACTCCCTGGATGAAATTTGGTTCGTTTGTGGGATTAATGAGAGGTGACCGTGAAAGACCTTATGAAGGAGGCGTTGATGGTAGTTTCACTTCTATATTTGCTCAGGCTCCAACCTATATGCCTCAACGCAGTGACGGATTATGGGTATATAAAGCCTATCCATGGGAAAGTAACAATAAGAATGTAATAGCTTTAGTGGGAAATGACGCACTTCGGAGAAACTTAAATCATGATGTGAATGCCCAGGCATGGCTAACCATTGATATAATGAAAGGTTTATCATGGCATACAAAAGGTGCAGTACGTTTTAATTCGGAAAAAGAAAAAGAATGGCGGCCATTGGTGAATCTTTATAATTTTCACTCGGGGGAATTTATGAATGAGCTGGATGTGGGTGCAAAAGGCTTAAATGCAAATGATTATCAAACGTTCTACACTTATTTCTATTCTTATTTAAAATATGATTTTACCACAAAAGATAAGAATCACAATATAGGGCTACAACTTGGATACTCACAAGAAACCAATGATTATGAATATCTGAAAGGATATAGGAAAGAGTTTGCTTTTCCTTTACCCGAATTGGATGCAGGTTCATTAGAGGTACAAGAAGCTTATGGCAATCTGGAACAATGGTCATTAATGGGAATCTTTGGACGTTTGAACTATAATTATAAAGAACGTTATCTGTTTGAAGCTAACTTCCGTTATGATGGCTCATCGCGTATTAATCCGGATGATAGATGGGGATTATTCCCCTCCTTTTCAGCGGCATGGCGGATTACTGAAGAATCATTTATGCAACAATTAAAATCATCATGGTTGAATAATCTAAAGATTAGAGCATCATGGGGACAATTAGGTAATCAGAATATAGGTATATATCCTTATCAGGCAGTAATGGATAATGAAGGGAACTATACTTTTGATAATTCTGCACTGTCTACAGGATACGCTCAAACAAAATATGCTAATAAAGATATTAAATGGGAGACAACCACAGTAACAGACATTGGTGTGGAAGCCACAGTTCTGAATGGATTAAGCCTGACTTTTGATTGGTATAATAAAAAAACAACAGATATACTCCGCAATGCACAGGTTACCGGTTCATTAGGATTGGATGCACCAATTATCAATAGTGGTGAAATGCAAAACAGAGGTATAGAATTGAATATACAATATGTAAACAGTATTAAGAATGGTAAATTAAAGGGTTTGGTTTATAATGCAGGATTTTATATTGACAGGAGCCGCAACAAAGTGACGGATTTTGGTGCAGAAGAGATATCCGGTTATAATCTAAGAAGAGAAGGACTTCCTTATAATTCGTATTATATGTTAGATTATATCGGCATCTTCAAAGATGAAGATGATGTCAAAAATTCACCCAAACAATTTAATGACAACACATTGCCGGGAGATTTGAAATATAGGGATGCAAATAATGACGGTGTGATCGATAATGATGACAGAATTGTGATTGATGGAAGATTTCCAGATTTTGAATATGCCATTAATTTATCGGCAAGCTGGAAAGGATTTGATATCTCTGCTTTGATGCAAGGAGTTGAAGGCAAAAAACACTATGTGACTGATTGGGGTATTCAGCCTTTCAGGCAGGGAAGTGCTCCGACTAAGGACTATGTAAAACACCGTTGGACACCCGAAAATCAGGATAATGCAAAATATCCTAGAATGTATTTTGATAATTTCGGTGGTAGTAAAAATACACGGAGTAACTCATACTTTCTGAAAGATGCTTCATTCCTCCGGGTGAAAAATATTACATTGGGATACACTATTCCTACTTCTTTCTCAAAAAAATTACAGATTGAAAGGTTAAGAGTATTCTTTTCCGGGGATAACTTATGGACAATAACTAATTATCCGGAACTGGATCCTGAAAGAGATGGCGACGGACGATTTGTGGCCTATCCACAAAATAAGATTTGTTCATTTGGTATAAACGTTCAATTCTAATAAATACGATTATGAAAAAAATAATATTTTATCCTATAATAACTCTGGTAATAGTATTAACGGGTTGTGATGATTTTTTGGAGAAAAACCCTCCTTCTAAACCCTCTGAAAATACTTTCTGGAAGCAAAAAAGTGATCTCGATATGGCCTTAACTGCTTGTTATGGAACCATGACTAAATTTGCAAACGGATACTTTTCGTATGGTACACCTTTATGGGATAGTATCACAGATAATTGTAAAAGTTCTGACAGCAGAACATCAGAAGTTCTTCAAGGCAATATTGATCCTTCAGTAACCGGTATCGTACAGGATGTTTACAAACAATCATACATTGGAATTACACGTATGAACCTGTTTATTTATCAATTGAATAAATATGATAATCCTGATTTATCCGAATCAGAACGGAATTTCAGTATGGGGCAAGTTCTTTTCTTACGTGCATTTTACTATTCTTATCTTTATCGTTGTTATGGTGATGTTCCGTTGATTACGGAACCATTAGACTTGGAAACACAATATCAGCCAAAAGTCGAAGCTTCTAAAATATTGGAACAGATTTATGCCGATTTAGATGAGGCCATTCGCCTGTTACCTGATCAAACCTATTCTGAATTGTCGGGAAGAGTTACAAAAAGTGCGGCACAGGCTATGAGAGTTCGCATGATGTTATATGATGCATTTGATAATTCCGGAAATGCAGATGTAAATAAAATGAAAGAATTATTATCTCTTGCAGAGCAAATTCATGGATATAGTTTGTCTGACAATCTGGAAGATGTTTTTCAAGGGCCTGCACAAGAGGATAATAAGGAGATTATTTTCTCAACAAAATACCTGGCTCCCAATAATTATCATACAGGAGATATGTGGTTTGGTGCCTGGAATTACTGCGTAGCATTAACCAACCTTGTAGAAGAATTTGAATTTAAGGATGGTACTTCTTTTTCAGAGGAAAGTAGCTTATACAATCCAGAGAATCCAATTGAAAACCGCGATCCGCGTATGGGAATGTTCACTTTCTATAAGCAATTAGTTATAGAAGATGTGAAACAGCCGGTAACACATGAACTGCCTACTGATTTTGGTTTGAAAAAGTTTGTAACAAGAGATAAAACGCAATATCCTATCGGTTATAATTCCAGAAGTGACCAGGATTGGGTACATTTGCGCTACGGCGAAATACTATTAACAATTGCTGAAGCTGAAAATGAAGTGAATGGACCAACCCAAAAGGTATATGATGCGATTAATTCAATACGTGCGCGGAAAGGAGTGGAAATGCCTCCATTACCTTCAGGCTTGAATAAAGATCAGATGCGGGAACGTATTCGCCACGAAAGAAGGATTGAATTAGCTTTTGAAGGGCATCGTTATTTTGACCTGAAACGTTGGAGGATTATCAGTGATGTTATGAATAATCTGGTGGAACCGAAGCTGGCATTATATAAATCCGTTTTTGAAGAACGTTTTTATCATTGGCCTATTCCACAGAGTGAGATAGATAAGAACAATGGGGTTTTGATACAGAATCCTGATTATAAATAATTATAAATGAAAAGACAAACGAAAACAAACGGCTTATTAGTAACTGTTGGGGGGCTTATTGCCCTCAGCAGTTGTAATGAAAAAACTGTGGAGGATAAAAAACCGAATATAGTTTTTATCCTTGCAGATGATATGGGCTACGGCGATGTCTCTCTCCTAAACCCGGAATCAAAGATTGAAACACAGAATATTGATAAATTGGGCAAAGCAGGAGTGGTCTTCACAGATGCTCATTCCAGTTCATCCGTCAGTACCCCTACCCGTTATGGCGTTTTAACCGGGAGATATAACTGGCGTTCTACTCTTAAATCAGGTGTATTAAATGGTTATAGTAAAGCATTAATCCCGCAGGAACGAAAAACGATAGCTGCTGCTTTAAAAGAACAGGGATATCAAACAGCTTGTATCGGGAAATGGCATTTAGGATGGGATTGGAATAATATTGAAGCAGGTGTAGATAGTGTTAATTTCAATAAGCCTATTACCAATGGGCCAACTTCTTTAGGTTTTGATTATTTCTATGGCATATCCGCTTCACTAGATATGGCTCCTTATGTATATGTTGAAAACGATATGCCTACGGCTTTACCTGACCGGACAACTGAAAATGATGGGATGAAATTCTGGAGGAAAGGTTTAACGGCATCTGATTTTGATCATGAACAGACGCTTCCCAATCTTGTAAACAGGGCTGTGAATTATATTCATGAAAAGTCAAAAGATGATAAGCCATTTTATCTCTATCTTCCCTTACCGGCTCCACATACACCGATTTTACCGGTAAAAGAATTTCAGGGAAAATCCGGTTTAAACCCTTATGGTGATTTTGTTCTGATGGTAGACCACATGGTTGGAAGAGTCATGCAAGCATTAGAAGAAGCAGGTGTAGATGAGAATACAATTATTGTATTTACAACAGATAATGGTTGCAGTCCACAGGCTCGCTTTGAAGAGCTCGAAGCAAAGGGACATTATGCCAATTATATCTATCGGGGATATAAAGCTGACCTGTTTGATGGAGGGCATCGTATTCCATGTGTGCTTCGTTGGCCGTCTAAAGTTAAACCACATGCAGTAAATCAAACAATTTGTTTAACGGACTTTTTCTCGACATTTGCTGCTGCTAGTGGCTACTCTGTTAAGGATAATGAAGCTGAAGATAGTTACAACCTATTACCTCTTCTTGTCAACAATACAGAAAATGAGATTATTCGCGAAGCTACCGTACATCATTCTATTCAGGGACAATTTACGATCCGTAAAGGTGAGTGGAAATTATTACTGTCTCCTAGTTCTGGCGGCTGGAGTTTCCCGAGGCCGGGAACTGATGATGAAGTCATTGCTACATTGCCGGCTATACAATTATATAACATGAAGGAAGATCCGCGTGAATCGGAGAATATCTACCAGCAGCATCCGGAAATAGTCGAAGAATTAAAAGCTCTTATGGCGCAATACATCCGGAATGGACGAAGTACTCCCGGTATACCTCAAAAGAATGATGGCCCGGAAGTGTGGAAACAATTAGAATGGATGGAATAATCATAAAATAGCATCTTATCAAGCTCTCAGTAGTTTGACCCTCTAATACCAGTAGTTTGCTGTTAAACTACTGGTATTTTGTTTTGCACTTATACATTATTATCTACTTCCCTTCTGATTAAAACATTTGAATAATATCCGTATCAGAGGCTATCTGATATAATATTTTTCTTATTAAATGTTTGGTGACACCGAAAAAAGACATATCTTTGCACCGTCTTAAGCGAAAGACAATAGAAAAAAATTATTGAAAGGGCGCTTAGCTCAGTTGGTTCAGAGCATTTGGTTTACACCCAAAGGGTCGGGGGTTCGAATCCCTCAGCGCCCACACCTTTCAATATTTATTTATAAAATTTCGGGCGCTTAGCTCAGTTGGTTCAGAGCATTTGGTTTACACCCAAAGGGTCGGGGG
>DAMANX010000012.1:0-3198 GCA_032073245.1 Tannerellaceae bacterium | reverse complement strand
TTCGAATCCCTCAGCGCCCACTTACGAAGAGAGACATCTTCAGGATAAATCAAGAAAAAGCTTTCTAATTCAGGTAATTAGGAGGCTTTTTCTTTTATTTTAAAGACACGTTAAAGACGCTTTTAAGCCAACTTCGGACATTAAATCGGTACTAAATCGGTACGGTATTGGAAAAGAGGAAAAACCGTACCGATTTCCAATATAAGTCCCTGAATTGTACCATATTGTCCTTTCTAAAATTGCTACGTTCCAAGACAAATAAACTAATTTTGTAACGTAAAACAGCAAGGCTTATGAAAAGTACATTTAGTATCCTCTTTTATATTAAGAGGAATGAACCGAGGAAAGACGGAACGGTAATTATCATGTGCAGGATAACCATTGATGGCATCCGTTCGCAATTCAGCAGCAAATTATTAGTCCATCCCGATCTGTGGGACAATAAAATTGGCAGGGCAAAAGCCGTTTCTGCACAAACACGAAACCTGAACAGGACATTAGACAGTATTCAAGGTACATTAACCATGCACTACAACCGTTTGATGAATGTGGATGGATATGTAAGACCCGAAACAATCCGGAATATTTTCTTGGGACATGAAGAAAAGTGTAAAACTCTGATTTCTTTTTTTGAAAAACACAACAAGCAATATAAACTCAAAGTCGGAACTACTACCACATGGACAACATATACTAAATATGAGTTGACTAAGAACCGGATATTAGAGTTTTTGAAAAAACAATATAATATAAATGATATTCCCCTCAAGGAGGTTACTACCGTATTTCTACAAGACTTCTATCTCTTTTTAAGAAACACGCATGGCTCCGGCAATAACAATGCAATGAAGAATATGCAACGGCTCCGTGCGGTTTTCAATTATGCAAAAAATTCAGGGACAATATTTATCGATCCTTTTGGTAATTTCAAAATGAGTTTTGAGAAAGCAGACCGTTGTTATTTGGAAAAAGAAGAAATCGACATTATTTATAATAAACGTTTTTCATCTGAACGACTCGATAAAGTGAGAGATGTTTTTATTTTTAGCTGTTATAGCGGCTTGTCATACTCCGATTTATGCGACCTGAAGAAGGAAAATATAACCCGTTCGTTTGATGGAAATTTATGGATTACTTCCAAAAGAAACAAAACAGGAGTTCGCTTTAACGTTCGTTTGTTTGATATTCCTATCGAAATCATTCAAAAATATGAAGAGAAACAGAAAGACGGCAGATTACTCCCCATGATTAGTAACCAAAATATGAATGAGTACCTTCACGAGATAGCGGAAATATGCAAGATCAATAAGAAAATCACCTGTCATACTGCAAGACACACTTTTGCAACTCTCTGTATGACAGCTGGATTACCTATTGAGAGCGTGTCGAAAATGTTAGGTCATAGCAATATACGGACAACACAAACATACGCTCGTATCATTGATCAGAAACTAAGTAATGACATGAACTTGTTGGCAGAAAAGCTAAATCAAAATGAAAAAAAGAATTTGAACCAAGTTGTATGATATCTATACAATGCAGAAATATTCTTTTTTAAATCAAACGAATCAACAAAATACAAACAACTACAGAGATGAATAAATTAAAAATCATTCAAAGTAAGATTTACGAAATCAGAGGGATGCGTGTCATGATGGATTATGACCTCGCAATGTTGTATGAAGTAGAAACCAGAGCATTGAAGCAGGCAGTTAAGCGTAATATAGACCGTTTTCCCGCTCCGGACTTCATGTTTGAACTAACACGGGAAGAGAGCGATGCTGTTATAAAATTGGGGATATCACAAAATGTGATACCCCCCGGCTACAAACAACGTCGGCTCTTCTTTAATAATGGCATTCAGCGAACTCGGAGTAGCAATGCTTTCATCCGTATTGAGAAGTAAAAAGGCTATTCAAATTAATATTTCAATCATGAGAGCTTTCGTTGCTTTACGTCAATACGCACTTGGTTATGCAGAGTTAAACCGAAAGCTGGAAGATTTTATGATAGAAACCAATATGCAGTTTAGCGATATTTATCAGGCTCTTACTGAACTGGCTTCGCAAAGGGAGCAGGAAAACAAGCCCCGAAAACGTATCGGTTTTAATGTTCAACAAGATGAAGAATAGTATAATTATGGAACACGGATATATCAAAATCAAAGAAAATAGTGAAAATCAGCTAATTGTTGAAGCAAAACTCGTAAATTGCACCCTTTGGATGACGAAGCACGAGATAGCTGATTTGTTCAATGTGTTTGTAAGTGCAGTCGGCAATAACCTTCGGGTTATTTTCAAATCGGGATTATTGCGGGAAGAAAACGTAACCCGAATACACAAATACGAGCATAACGGTCGCCAATGCGAAATGAAACTCTACAATCTGGAAGCATTGATTTTTGTCAGCTATCGTATAGCGTCTTACGAAGCACGGGCGTTCAGAGAATGGGTAATGACGGCTTTAACCGAATTTACCCGAACAAAACCCAAAAAAGAAACGGAAGTCTTGATTGTATATAATCTGTCATCAAAACTACCTCACATATCATTAAATTAAGTCGAACAATATAATATCATTCAGTCATGAAGAATGTAATCTATTTATTTATTGCGGTTTTTATGGTTTCCTGCGGTTCAAACTCGTCAAAGAGCAACTATGAAGAAACCATTACAGGTTATCTGCTGAAAGGCAGCGACACAAAAGAAAATCTCAACTTCAAGATTGTTGAAATGAACGAGCACGGCACTGTTTCGGTTGCCGACAGTATCACTTACCTTACCGACGAATTTAGGAAAGATAAGGAGCCTATTATTAAACGTGTTGAACTTGCAAAGAAAATGAGCGAAACGCTATTGACTAAAGCAAAAAAGCAAAGCGATATCGACAAGTATAATACTGATATTGCGGAAATCAGCAATACTATTGATTCTCTTAAAAATCTTTCGCCTGACAAGTCTGCGTTGTAACAACACACGCAAAGTATCCGACCAAATTTCTTTTTACTACACTTCTCCTTGGTATAATTTCTTCCTCATTAGCGAGTATCTAAGATGTTACTTTTTGCCCCATGTTCAGGATACAAAGGTATTTCGGCAATCCTGTCGCCAAATTGTTGCCCGAAAAATCTTCCTCTTTCCCTCATTGGAAAATCCAGTGCGCGTTGACCCCGTGCGCCAGTCGAAATTGACCCCTTCG
>DAMANX010000011.1:0-154326 GCA_032073245.1 Tannerellaceae bacterium | reverse complement strand
CGAAGGGGTCAATTTCGACTGGCGCACGGGGTCAACGCGCACTGGATTTTCCATTTAACCAACAAATACCCTAAAAAGAAAGAATTAGACCTTAACTTTATCACTACTTTTATCAATATGGATCAACTGGATTCTGCACAGTTTTATATCGACCGCCTGAACTCTTTTATTCATTCGATAAACATTGTAAACGAAGAAACCGACATGATTGGAATGATTATAAAATCTTTTCAAATGGTTATTGATGCAAAAAAAGGACGGCCTATCGGTCTTACACAAATTGGTACTTCAGGGGATAATATAATGACACGTGCTCGTCATGCAATCCGTATCGATAGGGAACGACAGTTTGTACAAAACAAATTGATACAAGATAATCTCAAATCAGATATAGAAAAGGGGCAACTTCGCCAACGCTTTTTATGGGCAGGAATCATCGTTTTATTTTTGGTTACAATTATGGTTTATGTGTTCCAACGTAAGCTATTAAGAAAGGAACGTTCCGTGCAACAAGCAAAGGAACAACTACAATTGCATTTACTTCAGCTTTCAGAGAATGAATCTATTATCCGCAAGAACGAAGAGCTTATACTAACCCTCTCATCTCAACTTGATGAAAGTGATGAACTGAAAGATGAGATAGTACAAATATCAACTGAGAACGAAGCACTCAAAAAAAGAAACGAAACACTTCAAAAGGATATTCAGCATTTCTCCCAATCCATCCAGCAAAAGGACAAAGAAATGCTTACTTATGAAAAACTATCCGAACAGAATATACGCCTCCAGGAAAGAGAGCGTTTCCTGACTTCTCAATTGATTACGCATATAGATATATTAAATCATCTTCGAATAAAACCTCGTTACATCGACGAACCACAATGGCCGGGAATAATCCATGCGGTAAATCAGTTATATGATAACTTCACTCTAAGACTACATACAGACTATCCGGGTTTGACTGAAGAGGACATTCGTTATTGTTGCTTAATCAAATTACATCTTTCAACATCTGTTATTGCTATCCTGACTGCAATCTCTCCCTCATCCGTTACAAAGAGAAAACAGCGTATCAAAGAAAAAATGAATCAACAGCGCCCCGAAGAGGTTCAGAAGGAACAACCTTTGGAAATTTATATGTGGGGGTATTGAGGATTGTAGCATCTGCCTATGTTCGTAGCGACAAATTTCTCCTCCTTAGTAAAGGAGGAGTACCCGAACACAGAGAGGGGGAGGTGGTTTGGTGTAACTTTTTATATAAATAATAGACCAAACCACCTCACCACCGTAAGCGGTGGTCCCCTCCTCCTTTACTAAGGAGGAGAAATTTGATACTACCTTTTAGTCAGGCCCTAGTTTAGTTATTCCATTAGTATAGTATAAATACACGAAATAATAAGATTAAAGGAAGGATGAAATCAATTGTCCACATTACACTCTCTATAAAAGCCATAAATATCTAATTATAAAGCAATTAATCACCCGCCTTTGTCCACCTACCGTCCACACCAAAACAAGCCTTTTCATCATTTTCCACCCTAACTTTGTCATATCGAATTCGTCTTTACTCACTTATTAAATTTTGGAAATCATGAAAAGAATAGCATTTGTCTTCGTCGCCCTATTCACTACACTTATAAGTGTATATGCACAGAATATTCGCATTAACGGGTTTGTTACTGATACTGAACTAAAGGCTCCGGCCGAATTTGCTAACGTTGTATTGCAGACAACAGATTCTGCATTTGTTACAGGTGTTACAACAGATGAAAAAGGTCGTTTTCAACTGAATGGTTTTTCCGCAGGAAGCTACCGATTGCTTATATCGACTATCGGCTATACCACAAACGTAACTGAATTGGAAGGCCTCACCCAATCCATTAATTTAGGGGAACTATTTCTCCGCCCCGAAGCGATTGAATTGGAAAGTGTAACTGTGACTGCATCCAATATTATCAATCATGCGGATAGGAAGGTTATCTTCCCGAATCAGAAACAGCTGGAGAGCTCAACAAACGGTATAAATATACTTCAATCAATGATGTTACCGCGTATATTGGTTAATCCGCTTACAAATGAAATAAAAAGCATGGACGAGGGACAGATTCAATTACGTATCAATGGAGTAGAAGTTTCCAATCGTGAACTTATGGCACTTCAGCCTCAGGATATTCTTCGTATTGAGTTTCTTGAAAATCCTGGATTACGTTATGGAAATGCCTCCATTGTATTGAATTATATTACCCGACGCCACGACTCCGGTGGTTCTTTATCTATTGATTTGAGCGATTCTCCGGATTTGAATTTCACTACAAATATGGTTGCAGGTAAATTCAATTATAAGAAATCGGAATTTGCTCTGTCTTATGTTTTGGACACACGTGATTTCGATGAATTCTGGCGTGACAATGAAGAAACATTTCATTTCGTTGACGGTTCGGTTTTAAACCGCAAAGAAGAAGGACAACCGGGAAGTTATGTTCGTCAAACCCATAATGCGCGGTTGAATTACAATTATAAACCTTCTGATAAAGCATATTTCAATGCCTCCTTCAACTATACTGGTAATGTGGAGCCGCATAGTGATTATCATAGTATACTTCACAGCAGTCAATATCCGAATCAGGGAATCCGCATGAACGACCTTACCGATCGGGATCGTCACTCTCCTTCACTAGATTTATATTATATGCGGGCGCTTGAAAAGAAGCAAACAATCGTATTCAATCTTGTAGGAACCTATAATAAATCTTCCCTGAGTAGAACCTATCAGGAAATTCTTGATAATAATTACATGACAGATGTATCCTCTCATGTAAAAGGAGAAAAATATTCTTTAATTGGAGAAGGTATATACGAAAAACAACTGGAGAAAGGACGTATCTCTGCCGGATTGAAGCATACACAATCTTCTACAGATAATACCTACAGTGGAACAATAGGTAGTAAAACAGAAATGAAACAAGCTGATTCTTATGCTTATGCCGAATATCAGGGTAAAATCAAAAAACTAACCTATACGGTTGGATTGGGAGTGAGTCGTTCCTGGTTGAAACAAGAAGGAGAAGAAAGTTACTCTTTCTAACAGTACATATTACATCAATCAACCCAAGGCAATTATGCCTTCAATATTCCGTGAGAATGGTATGTTTGTACAGACTTTTGATAATCAAGTCCGTTGGCAAAAGGTTAATTCGGATCTGACACTTAAGGTTGGTATGTTATGGAATATACTTCAATTCTCGCTCACCGGAGGTTTTTCACATTCAATCAGCGAAGGTCATGATTACACACATAATTATACCAATTGGCACTACCGTGCCTCAGCTCTTGCTATGTACAAGAAATGGATGTTGGTTTTCGAAATGTTCAGTAATCACAATGATCTAAGAGGAGAAACAGTACGCGGAGGTGAAAATATGCATGCACTGATGGGAATGTATCGTCAAAAAAACATTTCTGTATCAGTAGGGATGATGAATCCATTTGCAGATAATTTCAAAACGGAAACTGAGAACAGAAATCAATATGCTTCCCGTAAACAAACAATGTATGCGAATGAAACATCCCGCATGCTTTTATTAAAATTCAGTTGGAACTTCCAGTTCGGACGTAAATTCAACGCAGGACAAAAGAGATTTAATAACAAAGACGAAGACGCCGGCATTATGAATGTAGGTAAGTGATTACCGCGCATTTCAGGAAAGCTGCTTCATGATGAAGCAGCTTTTTTTTTTATAAATAATATGAGTTTCCTATAAGGAATGCTTTCAGATGATTTAAGATTTGAAGATTTGCGAACGTCACAGACGTTCTATTAAAGGATAATAGTCCTCTATTTGATATTTTGTTTATAGGGAACTTACTTTAAAGTACCTTAACTTCTAATCTTTTCTTCCTATATATTTAAGTCTTAATACTCATATATTTAATCTGCTCACGGCTGTGCAATATATATTGCACAATTGGGGAATATATATTGCACAGCTGTGGAATAATAATTGCACAGCTGTGAGCAGATAAAAACTATTGCACAAAAGAGGTAAATATATAGCACTTTTGAGTTAGTTGTATGAGTAGGAAGAGATAAAAGATCAAGCAATAAACCAGGAATCTAAAAGCGCACACACTGTCCGATATTGAACACTGAATCAATACCCATAAACTCAATATATCAATCACTTACACTTTTGGCACGTACTTTGCTTATAGGAGGACAGAAATAAAACAAACGAAATATGGACAGAGAGATATCGAAAGATGTACGCCGCAAAGAGCTTATCAAGCAATGGTCGAAGGTTGGAATTGTCGTTGTTATTGCTGTTATAGTAATTGCCAGTATTATTTCCTTTATGCAAACGAGCCTCAACAGAAAAAACCTCTCCGTATCTAAAGTGGATGTTGGTACGATTGAAGTCTCTTCCAGTGCTTCGGGAAAAGTGGTTCCGGCATTTGAAGAAATTATCACTTCTCCTATTAATTCACGGATTGTGGAAATTTATAAACGTGGTGGCGATATTGTAGATGTGGGTGATCCTATTCTGAAACTGGATCTGCAAACAGCGGAGAACGATTATAATAAGTTACTGGATGAACAGGAAATGAAACGCTTGCAATTAGAACAACTTCGCCTGAGTAACCGTAGCAAACTATCTGAAATGGAAATGAAATTAAAAGTTTCCCGCATGAAATTAAACCGTAAAGAGGTTGAACTACGCAACGAACGCTATCTGGATGAATTGGGAGCCGGTACTGCAGATAAGGTGCTGCAAGTAGAACTTGATCACAATGTTAGTAAACTTGAACTTGCGGAAGAAGAACAAAAATATGATAACGAAAAGGCATCTGCAGAAGCTGAGCTTAAAGTAAAGGAACTTGAATATAGCATTTTTCAAAAAAGCCTTGCAGAGATGAAACGTACATTGACCGATGCCGAAATCCGTTCACCACGTAAGGCAATTCTTACCTATATCAATAATGAAATCGGTGCTCAGGTAGCACAAGGCAGTAAAGTAGCTGTTATCTCTGATCTTTCCCACTTTAAGATTGAAGGTGAGATTGCTGATACTTATGGAGATCGTATTTCCGCTGGCAGCCGTGTTGTCGTAAGAATAGGAAATGATCGTTTGAATGGAGTTGTGAGCGATGTTACACCTCTCTCTAAAAATGGAGTAATATCCTTCACTGTTCAACTGGAAGAAGATAACCATTCCCGTTTGCGTTCAGGGCTACGTACAGATGTGTATGTGATGAATGCAATCAAAGAAGATGTAATGCGTATCGCAAACGGTTCTTATTATCTGGGTAAAGGGGAATATGATCTCTTTGTGGTTAATGGAGATCAATTATTGAAACGAAAGGTAGTGTTAGGAGACAGCAACTTTGAATTTGTGGAAGTGATTAGCGGACTGCAGCCTGGTGACGAAGTAGTTGTTTCAGACATGACAAGCTACAAAGAAAAGAATAAGATGAAGATAAAAAACAATTAATGATAAACGTTTAACGATGAATTCTCACCCTTTCTTCGTTAATCATTAATCATTAATCATTAATCGTTAAGAAATATGATAAAGCAATACATCAAACAAGCCCTTAAGGTAATAAAGGAAAATCCTTTGGTTAATACAATATCTATATTGGGAACGGCCTTTTCGATTGCGATGATACTTGTTCTGGTACTGGTCTTTCAGATCAATACAGTAGGATATTCACCGGAATCCAATCGTGACAGGATGTTATATATAATGGGAATACGGGCGGCGTCAGAAGATGGGAAGAACTGGAGTACAACTGTGATGTCAGCTGAAGTTATAAGAGAGTGCTTTTATACTTTGGAGATACCGGAAGCAGTGTCGGGTCAGGCTTTTGACTTCAAACCTATTTCATTACCCAATCAACAACTGTTCACAAATTATACGATTCAATACACGGATCCGGGGTTCTGGAAGGTATTTGACTTTTCCTATCTTTATGGTGCCCCATTTACAGAATCTGATTTTGAATCTGGAATTCCCAGGGCGGTAATAGCAACTGAAACGGCAGCCAAACTTTTTGGGAGAAAAGATGTGGTGGGCGAAACAATCCTGCTGAATCATATTGCCTATACAATCTGCGGAGTTGTGAAAACGGCAAGTAAAGCCGCTCAAAGAACGTATGCGGATGTATATGTTCCTTATACTTCTAATAAAGGACTTTTGGAAAACAAATATTCAGATGGCATTACAGGGGCGTTTACTGTTACTATTCTGGCTCGGGATATGGCAGATAAAGAGGCTATCAGTCAGGAACTGGATAAGCAAGTAGCTCGTTATAATGAAGGAAAACCAGTGTATAAACTAAGTTTTCCCAGTGGTATTCTTTCGCAGATTGATATAGCTACCGGTTCTACCGGATTTAATAAAAAACCTATTCAGGAATATCTCAAGACTACCGGAGCACTTCTTTTGTTCCTATTATTGATTCCTGCTTTGAATCTGATCAGTGTCGTGCAATCTTCCGTGCAGAAACGACAAGGTGAGATTGGTCTTCGTAAGGCTTTTGGTGCTACCCCGGGCGTGCTGATTAATCAGATTCTGTTTGAAAATATGGTTATTACTGCTATTGGGGGACTTTTGGGATTAGCTCTTTCTTTTGTTCTTTTATATGCGGGTAAAACCTTTCTGCTGGGGCCTGATGTGATCCTAACTTCAAATATGTTGTTTAAGCCCGGGCTTTTCCTTGCTGTTCTTCTTTTTGCATTTTTGCTCAATCTGTTGAGTGCAGGTCTGCCTGCATTACGGATATCCCGCCAGCAGATTATTATTGCACTAAATGATACAAATAATCAATAAATCAGAGACTTATGATCAAACAAATAATAAAGATAATCTGGGCACAACGCAGGAACAATGGTTGGATCTTTGCTGAATTAATGGTTGTTGTTTGTGCCGTATGGTGGATGATGGATCTGTTCTATGTGGATATGTATACCTACCATTCCCCTTTAGGATATGATATTACAAATGTCTGGCGTTTCAGATTAGATAAGTTGACTTCTGACGCACCCAATTTTGTACCCGAAGAGGAAATCAGCACTACAGAAGGGGAAGATCTGTTATTGTTAAGAACACAGATCCGGCAACATCCGGCAGTAGAAGAGGCTAGTCTTTCCTTGCAATCTATCCCTTATAACAATGGAAGTTCATGGTCGCGTCTTCTACCGGTAGATAGTGATACGACAGGTATAACGGGGACTTATTCCCAATCCAGAAGTGTTTCTCCTGAATATTTTGAAGTATTTGGGGTAAAAGATGTAAATGGCAGGGATATCCTTCCGATGTTGGAAGGTAATCCGGAACCTATTGTTTTGAGTTATGATATGGCCGAGAAATTTTTCCATACGGCAGAGGCAAGAGACCGGCAAGTCAGATATTCTGATTCAAATGATAAGCTGATAATCTCAGCGGTCTCTCAGCCGTTTCGGGAAAATGAATACAAACGAAGTGAACCCTGCTTCTTTCATGTATTAACCGGTAATCGTTTACAAGAGAGAATAGAAAGTAACGGAGCAAAATCTTTTGAGCTAGCTGTTAAAATGAAAAAGGCTTTTACACAGGAAGATATGAATGTTTTTCTAAAAGAAATGGGGGAACGCTTACGGGTTAATAATCTGCATGTGTATAGTGTAACTACAGTCAATGAATCTCGTGAGAATCAATTAAAGAATAATAATAATGAGTTAAGCAAAAAAACATCTTTATTAGTCTTTTTACTGGTGAACGTTTTCTTTGGTATTCTCGGAACTTTCTGGCTTCGGACACAACAACGGCAAGGAGAATTAGGGTTACGTATTGCATTAGGAGCTACTCGTTTTAATATAAAGGAGTATATGTATATTGAGGGTACAATTCTTCTATTGCTTACCCTACCTATCACATTAGCTTTTGCTCTTAATATGGTTTATCTAGATTTTCTGGATACTTACCGTTTACCCTATACAGCTGGTAGATTCCTACTGACCTATGCAGGCACATATCTGTTGCTGTTGGGAATGATCTCGTTTAGTATCTGGTTTCCTGTACGAAAAGCGGGTAAGATGGCTCCGGCTGAAGCACTCCATTACGAATAAAAATAACTATTTATAATTTATAATTAAAAAGTCATGATTAAACTGACAAACTTAGAAAAAATCTATCGTACGAAAGAAATAGAAACGGTAGCATTAGAAAATGTAAACCTGGAAGTTCAAAAAGGTGAATTCCTTAGTATAATGGGGCCTTCCGGTTGTGGTAAATCTACTTTATTAAATATCATCGGATTACTGGATTGTCCGACCAGCGGATCTATTGAAATCAACGGCATTGAAACAAGCCAGATGAATGACAAGGAGCAAGCTGCCTTTCGTAATCAACAGCTGGGTTTTGTTTTTCAAAGCTTCCATCTTATCAATTCATTGAACGTTTTGGATAATGTAGAATTACCCCTACTCTATCGTAAAGTTTCATCGTCTGAACGACGCAAAGCAGCAGAAGCGGTTTTAGAACGGGTAGGATTAAGCCACCGTATGCGTCACTTCCCGACTCAATTATCCGGGGGACAATGCCAGCGTGTCGCTATTGCCCGTGCTATTGTAGGTAATCCGGATATAATCCTTGCGGATGAGCCGACCGGTAACCTGGATAGTAAAATGGGTATTGAAGTAATGGATATTCTTCACAAGCTTAACAAAGAAGACGGCCGGACAATCGTAATGGTTACTCACAATGACCATCAGGCAAAACAAACAACACGGACAATCCGGTTCTTTGACGGACGACAAGTACAATAATAATGGTTAATGATAAATGGTTAATGATTAATTCATTGAGCCAATGTTATCACCATCCATCATTAAACATTAATCATTAGTAATTAGTCATTATGATATTGCAATACATAAAACAAGCCTGGCAAATGCTGAAGGAAAATAAACTGCTTAGCAGTATTTCCATTCTCGGAACGGCACTTGCTATATGCATGATCATGATTATCGTGATTTTGTATCAGGTAAATACAGCTAATATTTCTCCAGAAGTGCATAGAAACAGGACATACCATATATCTGCTATCGAATCTATTGATAAATCAACAGATCAAAGGATTTCATTCGCCTATACCGGGCTGCCTTTCATTAATGATTGTTTGTATCCATTGACATCCGCTGAGGCTGTTACAGCTACATCCCGTAACCCGGAAGGGAAATTGATGGTACAGACAATGGATGGCACTACAGGTAAATCGGCCGATGTTCTTTTTACTGATGGCGCTTTTTGGAAAGTGTTTACATTTGATTTTATTGATGGGCAACCTTTTAGCGACACAGATGCTAACAGCGGTATATATACGGTTGTAATCAACGAAAATCTGGCACGAACTCTTTTCAACACAACACAGGTAACAGGCAGAGAAATAAAGATTAATTATATTGTTTATAAAATCAAAGGAATGGTGAAAGACGTATCCCGATATGCCGATAAGGCCTATGCCGAAGTATGGATTCCTTATTTTGCCGGAGGGAATACGTATGCCTGGGGAGACGGGATTAATGGAAACTTTGATTGCCATATATTACTGCCGCAAGGAACAAAGAGAGAGACTTTACATCAGGAAATAACGAATCGTGTTGCCACTTATAATGCTCAAACTCCTCAGTATAGGGCAGAGATAGGCGATCAACCTTTTTCCCAAATCGAATATTGGATGGGAGGTTCCGGACATAATAAAGTTCCCGACCTGTTTTCCACTTTTTTACGATATGGAATTATCATAATTGTCGTATTGCTTGTTCCGGCTTTAAATCTTTCAGGTATTACACTGGCGCAAATGCGTAAACGGATTGGAGAATTAGGAGTTCGCCGGGCTTTTGGTGCCACTGCTGGTAATGTATTGTGGCAGGTTTTATCTGAGAATTTATTGTTGACGCTACTCGGAGGATTGGTTGGATTAATCTTCTCTTATGTAGGATTGGTTATATTCCGCAATTGGCTTTTGGTAACATCTCTGGGAGAAACCAGCTTAACCGGAGGAATGTTTAGCCCGGCGGTTTTTGTTGCAGCTCTGGTTTTCTGTGTTATAATGAATCTGTTATCGGCCGGAATACCGGCATGGCGGGTATCCCGGGTAAATATTGTAGAATCAATCAAGGAGGAATAAAGAATGCTTAAAAAATTGATAAAACAAATGTGGCAGGAAAGACGGGCAAGTTTGTTGATCGGACTAGAACTGCTTGTTGTTACTGTATTTATGTGGTTTGCTGTTGATAGCCTGCTCATAGCTTATAAAAATTTCTCCATGCCGTTAGGTTTTGATATTAGTCATGTGTATCATGTTGAATTAGGCTCCATTCCACAAAAAAGTCCGGATTATATTCCACTTACGGAGGAAAGTTCAAGGACAGGAGCTGATTTTCTGACAATAATTAACCGTTTACGACAACATCCGGATGTGGAAGCTGCATCTCATACTTCGTGGAATCATTTTCACTATAAGTGGCAAAATTCATTTACTGCTTTTCAACTTGACTCTACAATAATACCACGGGGATATGTGAGAAGCGTTGCTCCTTCTTATTTTTCACTTTTTAAAGTAAAAGCGGCGGATGGAAGAGATGCACAATTGCTTATCGACGCACTAGAAAGGAATGAGATCGTTGTTACACAACTGGTAGCTGAAACTTTTTTCGGAAGTGTAGCCAATGCTATAGGCAAAGAGATCTCCTGCAAGGACCAGGGGAATGCAGAAGGCAAGCTTTATAGAATTGGAGCTGTGTGTGAAAATCAGCGTTATAATGAATTTAGTGATTATGATTATGCTTATTATAAGTCAATCCCTGCTTCCGATATGGGGAGGTCCAATATAAATGCTTTGAATTATCCTTTATTTATTCGCGTTAAGGCAACAGCAGATAATAAAAGATTTCCGATTGAATTCCAAAAAGAGATGGCCCAACAACTTAAATTAGGAAATATCTACTTGAAAGAAATACATCCGATGAGTGAATATCGAGAAGAACATATCCGTAAATGGATTGACGATATGCGCATGAATATGGCAGTTATAGTCTTTTTTCTTTTAAATGTTTTCCTGGGTGTTATTGGAACCTTCTGGTTAAAAACTCAACAAAAACAAGGAGAAATAGGGCTACGGATTGCTGTCGGAGCCACTCGTGGTTCTATATTCGGGTGGTTAATTAGTCAAGCGGTTATAATACTTTTAGTTGCCTTTACACTGGCTAGCATAATTTTCGGGAACTTATGCTATATGGGTATTGTCAGTCCATCCGAATGGATGAATGTGCCAGAGCGTATATTAATTGGTATAGCTGTGACCTTCCTTCTCTTACTAGTTATGATCGTAATTGGAATAAGTTTCCCAGCTTATCGTGCAATGAGACTGCAACCGGCAGAGGCATTGCATTATGAATAAAAAATAAGTACAAATTATGCTCAAACAATATATCAAACAGGCATTACAAATGCTGAAGGAGAACCGGTTGGTAAGCATTGTTTCTATTGTAGGAACAGCATTGGCCATCTCATTAGTGATGGTTATGATTATGCTGTTTCAAATTAAAACGGCCAATTATCCGCCTGAAAACCATCGCGATCGTACCATATATGTGTCGGTACAATCAAAACCAAGGCCAGGTGTAGCAGGTCATACTAATAATACCGGGTTTTCTTATACTATGGTAAAAGAATGTATTTACACGCTTCAATCAACGGACGTCGCAACAGCAACAAATTATGGAAGTAAATGTCAGTTGGCACTCCCAACCAAAAGTCTCTATGCAGATTATAGAGTAAAGTGGACGGATGCTAACTTCTGGAAAGCATTCAGCTTTCATTTCCTGGAAGGACGTCCTTACAATGAAGACGAAGTAGAATCGGGCCTCCCCTTGGTCGTACTGAATAAGGAAATTGCCATGCTTATGTTTGGAGATGAAAAAGCGGTCGGACAATCCATACTGATTAATCGTAAACCACACCAGGTAATAGGAGTTGTAAATAATGTAACCCGGGCTGCCAGTACTGCTTATTCACAGGCATGGATTGTATTGACCAGTAATGCTGATAATTTAACTTCACGGGAAGAAGAAACCTGTGGAAATCTCCTTGTCACTATGATTGCTCCTAAAAAAGGAGATCTTCCGAAAGTGAAGGAAGAGTTAAAACAAAAGGTTAAGCAATTCAGTGATAACCGTCAATCATTTACCGTAAGAGAGAGAGTATATAACTTTTACGAAATGGCTATCGGCTCTACCCGTGAATATTTACTGCAGGGCTCTTTGATTATTCTTTTCCTCCTTCTTTTACCCGCGATCAATCTGACGGGAATTACCATGAATAATATTCGACAACGTTCTTCGGAAATTGGAATACGAAAAAGTTTTGGAGCAACCAAAGAAACTTTAATGGGACAGATATTGATGGAGAACCTGGTAATTACAGCTATAGGAGCAATTATCGGTTTCGGACTGTCATTTGTATTTATTCATATCAGCAGGAGCTTTTTACTAACTGCAGATACAATGTTGACAATACCGATGTTACTTCAACCATTGAATTTTGTCGCTGCTGTATTTTTCTGCCTGCTTATGAATCTGCTAAGCGCAGGAATACCGGCATGGCGTATGGCACGCAAACCTATAGTAGTAAGTTTAATGGGTAGCCCATCATAATATAAAAATAGGATGATAACGAAAATACTCAAACAAATCTGGGCTGAACGTAAAAGTAACGGATGGCTTTTTATTGAACTCATACTGGTTGCGTCATTCTTATGGTATGTGACAGATCGATTTATGGTAGATATCTATACCTATTATCAACCGAAGGGATTCGATGTTTCACACACCTATCGTATAAAGTTAAGTAAAATGGATGAAGCGGATGAGAGCTATATACCTAAAGAAATGCTTCGCACGACCGACACAGATGACTTACTTACTCTGATGCAACGCATACGGCAAATGGAAGAAATAGAAACTTCGAGTGTATCTTTTTACAGTTGCTTCTATTCGAATGGAAATGCCAAGCGCCCGTTATTACCGGATGATGGAAATATATATGATTCTAAAGAGATTGAATACTATAATTACCGAAGAGTTACTCCCGAATTCTTTGATATGTTTCGGGTTCGTGGAGAGGATGGAAAAAGAATCGACCCGTCCATACTTCATTATAATTCTGTTGTTATTTCTAAAGATCTGAAGCAAAAGCTATTCCCGGATAAATCAGCCATTGGACAAGCTGTATACTCTTCCTTCAGAGAGGATACCGTACGTTATATTATTTCTTCCATATCCACACCAGTTCGCAACACAGAATACGAACGGGCAGATCCATGTTTTTTTTCGTGTATGGTTGGTCCTTCCTTAGCCAATAATATAGAAGAATTCGGCGTAACCCGGTGCGAACTTTTCATTCGTGTCAATCCTGATAGTGATAAAGACTTCAATAATTTCTTTACCAGTCAAATGGGTGAACGAATGACAGTGAACAACCTCTATGTAAGTGGTATTGAACCCATCGGTAATATGCGGGCAAATCGGTTAAATAAATACTGGAAGGATCAGAAAATACACTTAAGCCTCATCTCTTTTGTTTTACTAAATGTTTTTTTCGGTATCATAGCTACCTTTTGGCTTCGCACAGGATACCGAAAGGGGGAAATGGGATTACGAATTGCTTTAGGCTCAAGCAGAAGAAAAATATTCAGTCTACTCTTTACGGAAGGACTCTGCCTGTTGGCATTTACAATAATACCAGTTATTATTATCACATTAAACATAGTTTTTCTGGACTTTACGGATACCTATAGGCTTCCTTTTTCTATTGGGCGTTTTATCATAGGAATAGGTATAACCTATCTCTTTCTATTTGCAATGATAGCTTTAGGTATTTGGTATCCGGCACGCCGTTCGGCGGAAGTTCAACCGGCGGAAGCGTTGCATTATGAATAATAAATAACGATTAACGGTTAACGATTAATGATTAACAACTCAGATCCAGCAAGGAAGTTAATTCTTAAAATATTAATCGTTAATCGTTAATCACTAATCGTTAATAACATGATATTGCTCTATTTTAAACAAGCGTGGAACCTGCTAAAGCAGGAAAAGTTATTCAGCTCCATATACGTGATTGGAACAGGACTTTCAATTACTGTAGTTATGGTCTTATCCATTGTATATTATATTAAGGTCGCTAATATCTATCCGGAAACGAATCGGGATAGGATATTAATAATTAAAAGTGCAATGGAAAAAAGAAATGATGGAGATACATGGAGTTCAAATATTTCTCCACAGTTTGTGGATGAGTGTATTCGTCCGGTAGAAGGTTTTGAAGCAATTAGCCTAATGATGGATAGTGGAGATGAAAATTACGTACAGCCTGTCGGCAGTAAAGACCAGATGCAGGTTATTGTAAAATATGTAGATTGTCCATTCTGGACCGTATATCCTTTTCATTTTATCCATGGAAATTCTTTTTCTGAGGCTGATTTTAACTCCGGAATAGCGACCTCTGTAATTTCGGCTTCTACAGCGAAAAGAGTATTTGGAAGAACTGATGTAGTAGGTGAATATATAAGCCTTGACTTCCGACAGTTTCGTGTATGCGGAGTGGTTAAAGATGCGTCTTTCGTGACTGAACGTACTTATGCAAATCTTTGGGTTCCTTACACAATTAAGTCATACTACAAAAAGGGGAGTGGACTGAGTGGTTTCCTCGGTAATATGGAAGCTATACTGTTGGCGCCTTCTGTTGATGACGTTAGTTCTCTTAAACAGAAAACAATCGAATCAGTGGAACGCTATACCCGCTCTGCTGAAGGATATACCTTTAGTATAAACGGACAACCTGACCGACACTGGGAATCTACTTTTCGTTTTTGGTCGAATGTAGGGCCTGATTTTAAAGGAATCGCCTTGAAATATGGAGCGATTTTCCTGATTTTACTTTTAGTACCTGCTGTCAGCCTATCGGGTATGACAGATTCGCGCATGGAAAGAAGACTTGCAGAAATGGGTATTCGTCGTGCCTTTGGAGCCCCGGTTAATAACCTGATGAGGCAAATTATTTCAGAGAATTTCCTCTTTACTCTACTAGGTGGCTTGGCTGGATTATTATTTTCTTATTTCTTGATATTATTAAGCTCCGATTGGATCATGAGTATCGGACAAGAAATGATGGATCTCCCTCCAGAAGGAACAAATGTATTTTTCACCCCTTCAATGTTAATGAATCTACCTGTATTTGTGATAGCTCTTTCAGTATGTTTCATTCTTAATCTTCTCACAGCATTGATCCCGGCATGGCGGGCATCACATAAACAAATCATTTATTCATTGAACGCAACACAATAAAAATATGTGGATATCGGTATTAAAACAAATGTGGAATCGCAGACGTGGCAATATATGGATTGGCGTTGAATTATTGTTTGTATTTTGCCTAACCTGGTATATAGTTGACTTTCTATTTGTTTATAATTATAATCTGAACATTCCTAATTATAGGAATATAGAAAATACCTTACAAATAAACCTTGCCGAACTACCGGCTGAACATCCGGAATTTAAGGAAGAAGATAGTAAAGGTGAAGTATTGGAAGCAAACTACCAACGTATATTACAAATGATCAAGGATTATCCGGGAATCGAAAGTGTAGGAGTATCTTATGAGGGAGTAACTCCGGGAAGTGGAAATTTCTGGGGTATGAGCTTAGGTAAAAAAAATGACTCAACCATTTTTGCCAATGGACAACGCATTGCCATAGTACCTACCGAAGATTTTTTCAAAGTATTTGGGTATTCAACAAACAACGGAAAACAATCTGTATCTGTAAAAGATTTTGATTGGGGAGTATCCCGTGGTATAGTTATTGGCCGTGATGTGGAACAAAGACTTTTCCCAAATGGCTCAGCTATTGGAAAAGAACTGCAAGCCTGGAAAAGGCCAGATGACACTTATATAGTAATTGGGGTAGTAGATGATATCAAACGTTTCGATTATGATCGTCCGCAAGGTTCTTATTATCTTGCTAATACACTTCAGGAAAACAATATAAGTAATGCTGAAATATCTATCCGCCATAGTGCTTCTCTTTCTACAAAATTATTTCGGGAAAAATTTAAAACTGAAATGGCCGATAAGTTACGTATTGGAAACTTTTATCTTTTAAGTGTAATACCTTATTCCAAGATTGCATTAGATACAAAGCAAAGCTTTGGTGTAACTAATCAAATAAAACTACGTGTTTATCTGATGGTATTCTTTCTGCTTAATATTCTCTTATGTGTAATGGGTACATTCTGGTATAGGATTAATCTACGTCCCAATGAAATAGGCTTACGGAAGGCTGTGGGATCTACCAGTACAAGTATTCGTAATATATTGTTAATGGAAGGCTTGTGGCTGCTTATCTTAATTTTTATTCCTGCTATGATCATTGAATATCAGTTTGTACATACTGATCTTATCGAAACGGTTGGACGAGGAGGAAGCATTAATCCGGAATATCTTCCGGATCGTACTTTCGAAAGATTCCTGATCACCAATGGTATCACTTTTATATTTATGGGATTAGTTGTTTCAATGGCTATATTATTACCTGCTCTTAAAGGTGCTTCGTTGACTCCTGCAGAAGCATTGCATCACGAGTAAGTATCCTTTCTCAGGTTAAGTGTCCGAAAGTGATTTTATTGTCCACTTTCGGACATTTTATTTCACAACATCCACTGTATATCAATCGATTAAAAGAGTGGCACACCATTTGCTTATAATCATTGTAATAATAATAGATTTAAAGGTAGGCCAGGTTTTGTAGGGATATACGACCGGCCTTCCGGGAAGTTATTACACAGGCTTTCCGGATTATGTTTGTATTGTGTGTTAGACAATAACATTTCTTTGAATTTTAGTCATTTAATGACAGAGACCGGTTCTGCAGTGATGTCCAACCGGTTTTTCTTTTTTATTAAAATGTCATGGAAGCATAGAAACCAAAATGCCCATTGCCGGCTACCGGACTAATAGAAATATTATAATCCTTAACAAAAGGGCGTGTATAAATATAAGCACTACCAATACCTATCGCAGCACCGGCAGCAACATCCCACCAATCATGTTTCTTCGCATATACCCTTCCCCATCCTACATAAGACGCAACAGCATACGCAGGTATACCCCATTTCCAACCATAACGCTTTTGAATAAATGCAGCTCCTGTAAAAGAGATAGAGGTATGAAGCGAAGGAAAAGAACGGGCATTACTATTATCGGGACGCTCCTTTCCCACCAGATATTTCAATCCATAGGATACTCCTAATGTCGTAGCAGCAGCAAGCGCTCCTTGCTTTAACCCATCCCAATCCTTTAATGCCAATACAGCAACTGCACATGCTACAGGAGTCACTCCTGCCATGATATCCGTAGAAGTACGAATGTTTTTTCTGGAGGAAGAGAGATGATATTCTCTGGTATCCTGGGCAGAAAGGGAAAATATGATACCAATAAAGAAGAAAACAAGGTATAAATATTTCATTTGTAGATAATCGTATTGGTTTTATTACTCGTAAACGTAATCCTCAACTCAATATTGCTCTTTTATTTATAATTCACTCCGGTATCATAATGTAGTATTTTTAAATAGGCTTTAGCCTATTATCAATTGCCGTCTGCTTCAGCTGACGGTTCCAAGTGTATTACATCAACGGCTTTAGCCAAATAATAAATATCAAACTGTATTATGTTTGAATTTATATCTATTTAAAAATTCTTGATACTCTTCATCATAATTCTTCCTTGAATGATGTTCTTCTTGATTTTGGATATATGTCCTTACTCTTGACAACTGACTTTCACTTACTGAAACCGCAAAATAATCATCCTGCCATACAACCTTTCTCCTAAAATGCTTATTCAGCCAATGAGATGATTCGCCTTTTATCATCTGGACTATTTTGGATATATTCTGTCCACAACCAAGAGATATGAGACAATGAACATGCTCTTTTTCACCTCCTATTTGATCTACAAAAATATCCTTCTCCCGAGCATTGGAAAGGATATGCTTAAACAATTGATATCGGATTTTTTTATCTGCAAGTGAAGGCTCTCTGTTCTTGGTACTCCAAACACAATGGATCATGATTTTGATGAATGCCATAAGGTTTTGTTTATTGGGGTTAAAACCCATTTATATAATAATCTTTCCGTCAGCTAAAGCAGACGGCAATTGATAATAGGCTAAAGCCTATTTATTGAGACAAATATATAAAAAGGTTTCAGATTTAACTAAAGATTTAAAACAATGCTACTATTTTCGGTCCAAACACAATCACCCCCACAACAGACGCAGCTATAGCCGTTAATAATACAGCTCCGGCTGCTAAATCTTTGGCATGTTTTATGTGTTCATTATAATCCGGTGAAATAGCATCACCCAAACATTCTATAGCAGAGTTAAAGGCTTCTGCCGCAAGTACTGCTCCAATAACAATGGTTACTGCAACCCATTCCCAAGGAGCTATATTCAATAGAAAACCCGCGATAATAACACAAACGGTTGCAAAAAGATGTATGCAGCAATTCGCTTCCTGTAGGAATAATTGCCGAATACCCTGAAAAGCATACTTAAAACTTGCCAGTCTCTTACGGAATGTGAAGCCATTGTTCTTCATAATGCTGCTTTAATGAACTGATGACAAAGATATAATTAATTTGTTAGCTGAAAACCCAAGGTATTCAATAAGGTTGCTTCTTCCGGTAATGCATTCTTAACCGTATATGCACTAAATTCCCGTGGATGTTTATAATTTGTACGGAATTGTTCGAATTCATCCGGACCCTCTCGTAACGCTTTATCTATAGAACTAGGATTGAAAGACGTAAGAATTGCATGTTCTATCCGGTGAGAGGAGAAACTATTTAAATCAATAATCGGATAAGAAGGGGCAGCAGGTTGAACCTTATCTATATGTTCAATATGTATTCCAAAGAAATGGCTTATTTCTTTAAGGCACATACGAGTTGCATTCGCTTTCCCATCTGCCGAAAATCCGGCAATATGAGGAGTTGCAATAGCTGTATTCTTCAATAATTCTAAAGAGATTATCGGTTCCTGTTCCCAGCAATCTATTATCAAATCTCCCAACTGTTTGGATTCAACTCCTCTTAATATGGCATTTGTTTCAAATACAGCTCCACGGCAGGTGTTGATCAATAATGGTTGTTTCTTTAATTTATTTACAAATGATTGATCGGCTAAATGAAAAGTCGGATATAATCCTTCCTTTGTTAAAGGTGTATGGAAAGTGATAATATCCGCTTCCTCAGCAATTCGATCTAAAGAAGTAAAACCATCATTACCTTCCTGTTCGGCACGTGGTGGATCATTCCGTAAAACACGCATGCCCAAAGCAGAACAAAGTTTTTCAACCAATGAACCCACGTGCCCTACTCCCACTATAGCGATTGTTTTTCCTTTAAAATCATATCCGGTTTGCAACGAATAAGCGGCAAAACAAGCTATCAGATATTCTGCAACCGAACGGGCATTGCTTCCCGGGGCGTTCTTCCAGATAATACCGGCCTCATCACAATATGCAGTATCAATATGGTCGAAACCAATCGTCGCAGTCGTGATTAACTTAACCTGACTACCGGCTAAGATTTCCCGTGTACATTTGTCTACACTCCGAACAATTAAAACATCAGCATCATGAACAGCCTCTTTTGTAAATTGGCCGGATGTAAGATAACTTACTTCACCTAAAGGCTCTATAACTCCTTCAAGAAAAGGGATTGTATTATCTGCAATTATATGCATATTTTCATTCTTATTGAAGGACAAAGATAAAAATTACGGTTCATTTCCTTCTCAAAAACTTTCTTATCTTTGTATCCTTATCATATAAAAGAAATTTAAGTGTATGAAGTGGAGTGAAAAATGCCTTAATATTTTTGAACAGGCTACAGAAGATTATCATAAAACGGACAATGTAGATGCTGTTTCTCCAAATCCGTATTCCGAACAAACTATTGACCATTTATTATACGGTAAAAACTGGATCGATGCCGTTCAGTGGCATTTGGAGGATATAATACGAAATCCTTTGATTGACCCTAATGAAGCTCTACTGATCAAGCGACGTATTGATAAGTCAAACCAGAATCGTACCGATGTGGTTGAATGGATAGATAGCTTTTTTCTGGATACCTTCAAAGATGTTGTTCCATTGCCGGGTGCAACGATTAATACAGAAAGTCCAGCGTGGGCTATTGACCGTTTATCGATCCTGGTATTGAAAATATATCACATGCAACAAGAAGTCAACCGGCCCGATGCAACAGAAGATCATAAAGCGCTTTGTAATGGGAAACTAGCTATTCTACTGGAACAAAGAAGCGATTTATCGACTGCACTCGATCAACTACTTGAAGATATAGCTGAAGGACGTAAGTACATGAAAGTGTATAAACAGATGAAAATGTATAACGATCCTGCATATAAATTGAAAATATAATATTGAAAGCTGGATGGCGAAAATATTAATCATACGACTTTCATCGATCGGAGATGTTGCAATGACTATTCCTGTTATCTATTCGGTTGCGAAAGCCTATCCGGAAGATACCTTTACTGTTCTGACGCAGACATTCCTGATACCTGTTTTTATTAATCGCCCACAAAATGTCCAGGTATTGGGTATCAATACAAAAGCATCGGAAAAAAGTTTATTGGGATTACATCGTTTCTCTTCGGCACTCGTTAAGTATGATTATGACATGGTAGTTGACATTCATAATGTTACCCGTTCGCAAATTATCCGTTCCTATTTTAAATTGAAAGGGATACCTGTCTTTGTCTATAACCGGAATAGTAAGACCAGAAAAAAACTTACACGAAGAAAGAACAAAGAATTAAAACCGATGCAGTCAGTAGTAAAGGATTACATGGATGCATTTCATAAAGCTGGTTTTAATTTTGAGAATACGTTTACATCCCTCTATCAGGATATACCGGCAGAACTTACAGGGATAAAACAATTAACAGGCCCTAAAACGGGTTATTGGATTGGTATAGCTCCTTTTGCTAAACATCGTGGGAAAATTTATCCTACAGATTATATGGAGAAAGTAGTGGAACTTCTTAGTAAAAGAGAAGATACTACTATTTTCCTTTTTGGTGGAAGAGGCTATGAGGAAGCTGTATTAGAACAGTGGGCCTATCAATATCCACATGTTAAGAGCGTTGTAGGACGTTATTCACTCGATAGTGAATTGGCTTTAATTAGTGAACTCGATCTTCTGGTGTGTATGGATTCAGCTAATATGCACTTTGCATCCCTGGTAGGTACGCCTGTTGTTTCTATCTGGGGAGCCACACATCCTTATGCCGGATTCTATGGGTATAAACAAGACCCACGCCTGGCTATCCAATTAGATTTACCATGCCGTCCCTGTTCTGCTTACGGTCAAAAGAATTGTCATCGAGGAGATTGGGCTTGTATGACACAACTCTTACCTGAAATGATTGTGGGAAAAATTGAAAAGTTTTTGGAGAAGAAACCGAAGTTAAAAGATGAGTAAAACAGTTATCAATATCAATCCGCGATTTGCCCACTTTACCCCATTTGTTGATTCTATAACTGAAGAGTTTGAAAAAGGGGGTAAAACAATATATCAGGAAAGGAATATTATAAAAGTATTTGAAGTGGACGGAACACTTATTAATGTCAAACGCTTTAAAGTCCCCATCTTCATTAATCGGATTGCTTATACTTTCTTCCGTCCATCTAAAGCAACTCGCTCTTTTAACTATGCAGAAATTCTTTTTAAGAAAGGGATTTATACTCCTGAACCCATTGCTACAATATTAATTTACCGAAATGGTTTACTCCATCAAAGTTATTTTATATCCTTACAGGTTCCTTATGACCAAGATATGTATCAATTCGGTACTAAGCCATTACAAGGTAACGAACATATAATAAAGGCGTTTACCATTTATACAGCCAAATTGCATACTCAGGAGGTATATCATTTTGATTATTCACCCGGAAATATTTTGTTTCGTGAGACTTCTGATGGAATTGAATTCTGCCTGGTTGATATAAACCGTATGCGGTTTGGCCCGGTTTCATTAGAAAAAGGTTGCGCCAATTTTGCACGCCTATGGGGACAGGATGATATGTTTCATTTTATCGCACGGGAATATGCATTGGCTCGTCATGCAGATGTAGAACAATGCACCAAATGGGTATTTTATTATCGGAGGAAATTCTGGAAGAGATATACTAAAAAATATGCCATGCCATTTGAACTAAAATAGTTGATTCATATATTTATCTAATAAAAATCAAGAGATGGGCCTGAAATCTAAAATACAAACTTTACTGACCAATCCTATATGGCAACAAGAACGTACCATCTTTTTTGTATGGACATTTTTAGGCGCACTATATGGGATCATCAAAGTTGGTATTGGGAAATATAACAATTACAAGATATTTAAATATGTCTACTGGCATGCCATTGAAGGCCAGCCATTATATGCTGAATATCCGGCCGAATATTATGATGTAAACCATTACGGTATTATTTTTAGTGCCATTATTGCTCCTTTTGCTCTATTACCTGATTGGCTCGGTATCGTGTTTTGGGTTGCGCTTAATACTGTTCTATTATTTTATGCTATCAAAGCTTTACCTCTTTCGCATAATCAAAAAGTATTTATTTATTGGTTTGCTTTAATAGAGCTTATGACAGCTCAAGGCGTACAACAATTTAATATTTCCGTAGCTGCTTTTCTTGTATTAGCCTTCGCTTTAGTTGAAAAGAAAAAAGACTTTTGGGCGGCATGCGTCATTATGTTGGGAGCAATGGTTAAAATATATCCTTTGGCTGGCCTTGCTTTCTTCTTCTTTTCTAAAAACAAAGGGAAACTGGTTGTTTCCTGTATCTTTTGGGGAGCCATTTTCTTTATACTGCCCATGTTGTATACAACTGGTCCCGAATACGTACTTTCTCAATATGTAGAATGGGCTGAAAGGTTACAGGTTAAGAGCAAGTTAAATATGTTTGCTCAATCTCAGAATATTTCATTAGTCGGATTAGTCAGAAAACTATCGGGTAATCCTTCTTATAGTGACTTATGGTTAATGATACCGGGATTAATTCTCTTTTTTATACCGTATACAAGACTTTCGCAATATAAATATTTGTGTTTTCGAATGATGTTCCTGGCAAGTGTTATGTTGTTTTTAGTATTATTCAGTTCCGGTTCAGAGGGAGGAGGATATGTAATTGCGATGATCGGAGTAGCTCTATGGTATCTGTGTAGCCCGTCGCCACACAAAAAATATAATTTCTATTTGTTAATCTTTACCCTTGTTATGGTTGCTGTATCTTCTACGGAATTGGTGCCACCATTTATCAGGAAAAACTTTATTGTTCCTTATGTATTCAAAGCATGGTCATGTATCGTTGTCTGGTTTACAATATGCTATGAAATGATCTTTCTGGATTTTAAAGAGAGTGATACACGCTTACGTAATAGTATAGTTGAATTCCCGCGAAAAACGAAATGAAACTATTTCTCTTCTAAAAGTTTATTTTCGCCCAAAGTCTGCAGGGATCTCTCCCCATACTTTGGTTTCCCACTTTAGAATCTGGTTTTTGTACGTATTGGTCTTTAGCCATTTTTCTGCCCGTTCAATCATATCAAAGATTTGTTGATTCTCCGGGAGACGTTCCAACAAGGTTTTTGCTTTCTTTTTTTGCACCCACTTCATGGCATTTACACTATCTGTGTAAATCGGAAGGTCGCTGTTTCTCTGTTTCAATAAAGCCAGGCCATGTACAAGTGCCAGAAATTCTCCGACATTGTTTGTTCCTTTTTTTAAAGGGCCTATATGAAACATCTCTTGTCCATTAGCTGTATAAACACCACGGTATTCCATATCACCGGGATTGCCACTGCAAGCCGCATCTACGGAGAGGCTATTCCATATTGGTGGATTAGTTCCGGATGGAATATTGTCGATGGTTAGTTTAGCCGCAGCCTTTGGAGATGATGCTTTCTTTAAATAATCAAAATAACCATTTTCTAATGCTTCTTGTGCGGCTTCACGGGTTTCAAATGATTTATACTTGGCTCCTTCATACCCTTCTACTTGTAATTTGGTATCGATCCAATTGTCATAAACACCAGGATTCACACCGTTCCATACTACGTAATATTTTTGTTTAGCCATAAGTTTATTCTGATAATTCCTCTTTTCTCCATCTTTTACTACAGAAAAGACATTCTTCTTTATGTATACATATTTTCTTTCCGCAATGAGGGCATTTCCATCGTACCTCTTCAAGTTCTATATATGTTTTTAAGCCATGCTCCTGGATACTCTTAAGATTGTCCTGTAAACTTAATTGATAACGGGTTATATATCGTTTATCTAATCTTTTTAATCGAGCACATGGATATTTTGGGCAATCATAACAGAATTGAGAGTCGGTTTCTGCAAGTTTTTCACAATTTATAATAACACATGTGACACAATGACGAGGTTTGTTTATATTATTACTCCGGCATCCCTTACACGAATTCTTTTTTCGTAAAAAAGCGATACAAGTACCGCAATTCATACCACAAGGTGCCATCATATCTGGAGAATATGACATTGGAGTATTATTTGAAATGAAACTTTTCCCAGATATATACTTTTGGTTCCGATTTTATAAAAGGGATGACTTTTTCACGTTCTTCTTTTGACAAGTAAAGAGGCGTAGTTAAAGTTGCGGTCAAAGTGAGCGCGTCAGAACTCAACTGATACTGAATCAGATTTACATCTAAACGCGATATTGCATCCAAATAACCACTACTGCCCTTATCAACATCCTCCCGTATAAACCAATCCAAAGAAACTGGGGTAAAAAGGTCAGAAGCAGACAGCTTTTCCCATTCAGGAGAAAAGAATTCTACCCGGCTATCTGCCACAGGCCCGCTTACAGTGGTAATTACACAGACAATATTTGTATTATTTACCAAAGGAAATAACTTCATTTCTATGATGCTCCGTTCGGTAACCTCAAGCAGCAAGTAATCCGGAGTCAGTTTTTTCAATACTGAGTAACCGTTCATCATATTTTGCAACCGTGCTTCTTTGCCTGAATTATAAAGCTCAATTAAGTCTTTTCTCCATGCGTTTTCTAATTGAGGAATATTCTGATCTGGTATGTTGGTGAAAAGGGTTGCCATATCTTGGGCATTTACCCCTAAAAGCATAAAACTCAATAGAAAAAGAATAAGATATTGTTTCATTTAGTTGTTTTCTTTAATGATTGATGTAAAATCTGACCAATCTTCCACCTTAAAAGCTCTAATGTCACGTACAGATTTTTTAAACCAGTCTATTTTAGACAATGCATTTATTGCTCGATAAAGTATAGTCATATCATCATGTGGAGTTAAATAAACACTTCCTTGTGTCCAAATAAAACCATATTGCTTTAATAATAATCTTATTTCAACGTACGCATTATTATAAGGTTCTCCGTAATTTTCTTTCAGATCACCAATAGTCAGGTCAAAGGCTATTGCATACATGCATTACTTTCATTTGTAGGTTTAAAAAAACGTTGTTGTCCAAAGAACATACGTCCGTCAGCCGATTTAATAGTAAGAACTATTCCGTTGAAAGGATTATCTTCCACATCAATGATAGTTCCTGTAACCCAATCTTCCAATCCGGTAAGATCGGGAGATATCTTTACTAAATCTCCTGTTCTCATATCTGATATATTTTGTTACTACAAAGATAATATATTAACCCTTATCGTGTTCCTAAATAAATAAATATCATTCCTAATAACACTAAAAACAGGTCGATGGCTTTGCTTTTTAAGTTCTTTTCATGGAAGAAAAGGGCACCGGCAGTAAAAGTAACGAGCACATTACTACGGCGTATCATGGATACAATAGATATCATCGAATCAGGGAAAGTCAAAGCATAGAAGTAGATCCAGTCAGCAAACAAGAGGAAAACCGAAATAAAGATTATATTCCATTTCCAGACAAAGGGTGTACTCTTTTTTCTGCGTGGATACCACAAGATCAATAAGATAACTGTCATCATCAAACATTGATACACTGTAAACCATACCTGTACCGTCATTACATCCAATGTTTTCATCAGGTGTTTATCGTACAACCCGCTAAGAGAGCCTGTAATAACAGACATTACGGTAAAAAATATCCACTTATTATTTACAAAGTTAATACCTTCTTTTTTTCCTGAGGAAGAAAGAAGATAGAAGGAAGCAATAGCCAATAAAACTCCGATCCATTGATACAGATTTAAACGTTCACCAAACAAAAGCATGGCACCAACCAAAGTTAGAACAGGCTGCGTAGCTTTGATCGGCCCCGTAATAGTTAAAGGCAAATGTTTTATACCGAAATAACCGAACAACCAGGAAGCAAGAACAATTACCGCTTTTAGGAAAACGGCAAAATGAACTTCAAGAGATACATGCGGAACATAAAACATTGTATTATCCAATACAGATGTGCCGTATGAAAGCAGAATAAACGGCAACAACATCAGACTGCTTATCAATGTATTCAAAAATAAGACCGGAATAACAGCATTTCCGGTCAGTGATATCTTTTTGTTTACATCATAACATCCTAAAAGGAAAGCGGAGCAGAAGGCTAGAATTAACCACATAGTGCTAGAGCAAATTGATAATTGACAATTGATAATTGACAATTAATTCGTTTGTAAATAATATCTTTTTAGCCCTACTCTTCATTGTCAATTATCAATTTGGAAAATATTGTTTGGATAAACAATATTTTCCAGAAAGAGGGCATGTCCGGGAGCAGAAGTTCCTGCAGCTCCACGATCCTTGAGTTCTATGACTTTTCTGAAACCATCAAGGGTGAGTTTACCTCTTCCTACTTCCAGTAATGTGCCTACAATTGCACGTACCATGTTCCGAAGGAAACGATCGGCAGTAATGGTAAATACCCATACGTTTTCTTTCTGTTCCCAACCAGCATGAGTGATATGGCAATTGTTTGTTTTAACATCCGTATGAAGTTTGCTGAAACTTGTAAAGTCGATATAATCATATAATACTTTACATGCCTGATTCATGGCTTCAAAATCCAATTGTCCATGTATTTTATAGACCAGTTCATAATTGAATGGATCTTTCTTAGCTGTTATATAGTATTTATAAGTACGGGAAGTTGCGTCAAAACGGGCATGAGCCTCGGGGATCACCGGAACAATATCATAAACGGCTATGTCTTTTGGCAAAAGACGATTTAACTTCTCCGCTAAAAGATCCAGGTCATTCACTATTTCTTCACGATCAAAATGAGCAACCATTAAACGGGCATGCACTCCTGTATCGGTACGACCTGCTCCTACTACTGCTATTTTTTCTCGCAGGTATGTAGAAAGAGCTTCTTCCAGGCATTGCTGCACAGTAATTCCATTGGGCTGAACTTGCCAACCACAATAATTCTTCCCATTATAGCCTAAATAGATAAAATATCGATTCACTTTTTCTGATCCTTGAATTGTTTTCTTCAAAAGTGCAAAGGTACAAGAAATCTATCTAATACTGAGAGTATGGCCAAATCTTATATAGAACGGGGAATTATACTACATAATATTGTTCCCGATAATTATCAAGAAGCTTCCCGACAATTGTGGTGAAGTTTCCCCACAATTATCATGAAGCTTCACCACAATTGTCGGGAACAATTTTCTAAGACAAGCATAGAGTTGTATTATCGGATCAAAATATTTACTTTTGTTTATTCACTTAAACAATACTTGCATGCAAACAGATACACAATCAAACCTGGCTCTGAAATACATTCAAAACACTGGTACGCATATCTTTCTGACAGGAAAGGCAGGTACTGGAAAAACCACTTTTCTCAGACAATTGAAAGATCTGTCACCCAAACGAATGGTTGTTGTTGCTCCTACAGGTGTAGCAGCGATTAATGCAGGAGGCGTGACGATCCATTCTTTCTTTCAGCTTCCTTTCGGGCCTTATCTGCCATCCGGCAATCTTTCGGCTGGACAAAACCATTCTTTTTCGCATAAGTTCGGGCGGGATAAGATCAATATTATTAAAAGTATGGATCTCTTGGTTATTGATGAGATCAGTATGGTTCGTGCAGATCTGCTGGATGCTATCAGTGATGTTTTACGCCGGTTTCGTGACAGGCAAAAGCCATTTGGGGGCGTTCAATTGCTATTAATCGGTGATATGCAGCAATTAGCGCCTGTAGCCAAAGAAGAAGAGTGGAACCTGTTGAAAGAACATTATGCATCTCCTTACTTTTTTGACAGCAAGGCTCTTTCAGAGAGTAATTATCTAAGTATTGAACTTACCCATGTATATCGTCAAACAGATAATGCCTTTGTCTCACTACTAAATAAAATACGCGATAACCGTCCCGATGAAGAAACACTCCGTCAGTTAAACGAACGGTATATACCTGATTTCATACCGGATGACAAAGAAGGATATATAACATTGACTACTCACAATTACCAGGCTCAACAGATTAATAACCGTAAATTGGCAGAGTTACCGGGACAATTATATACATTCGATGCGGGTATATTTGAAGACTTCCCTGCCTATTCCTATCCAACAGATGAAAAATTGGAACTAAAGCTTGGCGCGCAGGTTATGTTTGTGAAAAACGATTCTTCCGGTGAAAAGCAATACTACAATGGAAAAATAGGCAAAATAGTATTTATCAATTCAGAAAAGATAATTGTCAATGATGCCTTCGGACATGATATCACGGTAAATAGGGAAACATGGCAAAACATGAAATACTCTATTAATGAGGAAACACAGGAGATCACAGAAAACGTGATCGGTTCATTCTCACAATATCCTTTAAAAACTGCATGGGCAATCACAATACATAAAAGCCAGGGATTGACTTTCGAAAAAGCGATTATCGATGCTGCCGCTGCTTTTTCGCATGGACAAGTTTATGTTGCCCTTAGCCGTTGCAAATCTTTAGAAGGCCTTGTTCTTAATAGTAGGATCAGCCAACAAGCATTAATTACTGATCACAGGTTGGAACAATATAGTAACAGTCTAACCGAACGACATGCAAATGAGACATATCTGCATACAGCTCAACAACAATATTTTCTGAAACTCACGACTGAGTTATTCGATTTCGAATCCATTCAGCAACGCTTGCAATATGTGGCTCACCTCATCACTTCACACCTTTACCGTCTCTATCCGGAATGGTGTAGCCGTTATTCCGAATGTCGTGATAACTTCAGGGCAGAGATAACCGAAGTGGGGAACCGTTTTCAACAACAACTTCAACGATTAATTGCTGAACAACCTGATTATACAGATAATCCTATTATTCAGGAACGTATCTGTAAAGGAACTGAATATTTCCTTCAACACATGGAAAAATATGGTGCCACTTTATTGAAAGGTTTCGATCTGGATATCGATAATAAAGAAACTCTCAAACTTCTCACAAAAGCAAGCAATAACCTGAAAGATGAATTTCTGGTAAAATGGGCAACTTTACGTGCCAGTAGAAATGGTTTTTCTATTACTGAATATCTTTCAGCAAAAGCAAAAGCTCAAATGGAGCCACCTCCAACGCCTAAACGTAAACGGGAAAAAACTACCCGTAAAGACAAAAAAGAAATACCCGAAGAAGCTTACTCTACAGATGTACGTCATCCGGAGCTTTATACGGCCCTCAAGAAATGGCGATACGAACAGGCTATCAAAAAGGCTCTTCCTGCATATACTATCCTTCAACAAAAAGCCTTGATCGGTATTTCCAATCTGTTACCTATGACAGGTCAGGAATTACTGATCGTTCCGGGGATTGGGAAAAAGGTTTTGGAAATGTATGGAGAAGATTTACTATCTATAATCAATAATTATAGAAGTAAAATCGAATAGTAATAATTTAGGATTATCTAATTTTTAATTTCCATAACTATTAATACCGGATTATCATCTTCTTTTAGATTAGGGATATCGTCAACCAATTCTTCTGCCGATACCATAAAGACAATTTTATTACCATCAATATATGAAGGTTGCATCCCTATTACCTTTCCTGATTCCAATTTATATTTTATTCCTTTGAAATTCTCAAACTGGCTATCACGGGTTAAGATACTTCGCGATACCAAGCTTTGCGTTTTTTCATTCCAGAGATCAGCCCTTCTTTCATTTAGATAATTATAAGAGAAAAGGAAATATCCCGGAAAATAATCAATACTATGTCCCATTATATATTTATGCCCTTCCGGCAGTTTCATAAATGTATTCACTTCTTTTTGAGGTAAAGCATATGATCCTTTCCTGAAGATGGCTATGGGCTCTGCGGCAACACTTGTGATTGAAAACACAGTGTCAGAAAAAATAAAATTATGGAGAGATAGTGTTTTATTACTACTCCTTGCCGCTGTCCTCTGTGTAAAAAGACGATCGCGATTAGCAACATCTCCTATAGGGAAATAACTATTTATCAAATTAAGTTCTTTATCATAGACTTTTGCCCAATATGTGCTATCAGCAATTACATTTTCTTTCAACACACCAAGAGGTAAAAACTTAAGATTACCTGTTATAATATTTTTTGTTGATTTTTCCTGTAAGAACTTGCCTTGTTGATCATACGTAATAATCTTACTATTACCATTATCAAAAACATAAATTACAGATTCTACCTCATCATAGAATGTATCTGTTAAATAGATATATTCACCCGGCCCTTTCCCAACATGCCTGAAAGAGTTCAGGCTTTTTCCATCCTTATTGAAGGTGTGTATTGTGTTTGTTTGAAAATCAGCAATAACGATAATATCACCAATATACTGTGGATAAGAAGAATTACTCAATAATGTTCTTCGGGATGTTTCCAAAGGAACTATAGTTACTTTTTCCGCTATATTATTCCACATAAATGTATCAGGAAGCTGCTGGTTTATCATACCTTGCAGATCAAATACAGGTATCTGTTCCTCTATCGTTTCTTCTATTTCTAAGGTTTCTTTTTTCTTTGAAGAACAAGCTATAATCAACGATAGGCATAAGATAAATAAAGTTGGTTTCATGAGAGTCGATTAAAAAATTAACCTACGAAAGATACGTAATTTTATATTATGCAACCACATATAGCTTTATTTTATATTCATTTAACACCATTATGTGTAGCCATCATATGATCTTGGCTTTGTTTGATAGAAGAAATTCAAATATTGTAAGATTTGAAGAATAGCGACAATGGTGTAGAGACATCTAATCGTTTTTTTACGGGTTTATATGGTAAATTCCATCCTGTTAATATCTCTCTACATAATGCTATTATTTTTGCCTTCAGCCTTCAGTTGTCTTTAACTGTATGATTGCCAGCGCGTATAGCTGAAGGTAGTTGCATTCAGGTTGCCTTCAGGAAATTTTAAATTTTGCTTCCAGTTTTTACATAAAAGCTAACGGCTTATCGCAGAAAGCTCCCGTCTTTTTCAAATATCCTACCAGCTTTTTGAAATATGCTGCCGACTTTTTTCGATAAGCCGGCAGAAAATTCCTGAATGCAAGCTGAATGCAACTGCCTTCAGCCATACACACTGGCAATCAAATAGTTAAAGATAGCTGAAGGCTGAAGGCAAAAAATAAAAACTTGTGTGTACACATTTTAGTCTCCTGATGGTGCTGGAAGATTCAAGTACTGTGAAATTTGAATTCCCGGAATATCATAGACGTTTCTTTAATATAGAAAAATAGCATCAAATTTCTCCTCCTTAGCAAAGGAGGAGTACCCGAACAAAGAGAGGGGGAGGTGGTTTGGTGTAACTGTAATAGCTTATATAATCCCCGCAAATAATATTTTAGAATAGACCAAACCACCTCCCACCTCGTACCTCGGCGTACTCCTCCTTTGCTAAGGAGGAGAAATTTGATGCTATTATCAGCACTGTCGCGAATCTTCAAATTTTCCTCTATCTGAATATCTCCATCAAAAAAGTATATTCCAACATTTGTGAGGTGCTATGCTCGCGTCGCTGAGGTGTTATGCTCAGACTGATGAGAAGCCATGCTCAGCATGGTGAGGTGCTATGCACAGCTGAAGCAAGGAATTAAAGTTTTTTTTCATGCTGAATTCATGTTATTTATGTAAGTTTGTGAGTCAAACGCAAATTATAATCTTATGAAAAGACAGATATTTAGTATAGGGCTTTTATTACTTATAGGTGCATTGCTTCCGGCTTATGCCATTCAGCCACAAACAATACAAGATACAATTAATGAACTAGTCAAAAGGGATGTAGAGAATAAGACAGGTATTGAAAAGAGTGTTCGCCAAGTGGCTAAACTATGGCAGGAACAGGATGGTGATGATACTGCGTTTAAAACATTTTGTCTTCAGAAATATATTGCCGATCCTGCAGAAAGGAAAGAAGTTTTCCTGAAAATAAGCGATTATATGGAGGCTATCAATGGCCATTTCAGCCAAATGTCGCAAAAGTTGGATTGGAATGTGACAATCAATACAGGGCCTATCCATGAAATTGATCACATGTTCTCTACACTTTCGCCGAGAGCACACCTGACGGAAGATCTCTACAATAATAAGATTGCTTTTATGATTGCATTAAACTTCCCTAAGCTGAACTTACAGGAAAAAGAATCTTTGGGTGACGACCGTTTGGCATGGGCGTATGCCCGCTTGGGAGATTGGTTCACAAGCCGCATCCCAACTGCTGTACGCCAGCAAAACAGTCTGGTAAGCAATGATGCCGATCGCTATATAGATTCATATAATATTTATATGGGCCATCTTCTTAATCCCAAAGGGAAAAAGATATTCCCGGAAGAAATGATCCTTCTTTCCCACTGGAATCTACGCGACGAGATTAAAGCTAATTATAACAAAGGACAGACAGGCTTTGATAAACAGCGCACCACTTATCAGGTGATGAAATGCATAGTTAATCGGGAAATACCGAAAGAAGCTATTAACTCGGGTGAATACGACTGGAATCCTTATACAAATAACTTGTTTAAAGGCGGACAAAAGATAGATTTCATTCCGGAATCACCGGAACGTTATCAAAAGATGTTGAATAATTTCCATTCTCAGCAACGGGTAGATAAATATATGGATGATACCTTTATCGACCGGAAATTCAATGACGAAATGGAAATGGCATTACCGGATGTAGAGGCACTTTTCGATAGTTTTCTTTCTGCTCCCGAGCTAAAAGAAGTCGGAAAACTTATTTCCAAACGTTTAGGACGTAAGCTAGAAGCCTACGATATCTGGTATGATGGGTTTAAACCACGTGCCAACCTGGATACTGATAAACTGGATAAAGAAATACGCGCTATGTATCCCGATGCGGCATCCATGGAAAAAGATCTTCCGAACATCCTGGTTAAATTAGGCTATTCGTCTGCACGGGCTCAATACCTGGCAGAGAAAATAGCTGTTGATGCTGCACGTGGCTCAGGACATGCTGCAGGAGCTTCCATGAAAGGACAGAAAGCCCGCCTGCGCACCCGTATTCCAGCAGGAGGAATGGATTACAAGGGATACAATATTGCTATTCATGAATTCGGACACAATGTGGAACAAACCATTTCTCTGTATGATGTTGACTACTATATGCTGGAGGGAGTTCCAAACACAGCGTTTACTGAAGCGCTGGCTTTTGTATTTCAAAAGCGCGATCTGGATATACTGGGTATAGAAAATAATGATCCCGAAAAAGACAAAATGGACTTGCTGGATAAGGTATGGAGCCTTTATGAGATCACAGGAGTATCCATGCTGGATATTTCCGTATGGAAATGGCTCTATGCCAATCCTGATGCCACAGCAACCCAATTGCAGGAAGCAGTGATCCGTTTATCTAAAGAGATATGGAACAAATATTATGCGCCTGTCTTTGGTGTAAAAGATGAACCCGTATTGGCAGTTTATTCCCACATGATCGGTTATCCGCTTTATCTTTCAGCCTATGCTTTCGGCCAGATCATCGAGTACCAGCTGGAGAACTATTTTACAGGAAAAGATTTTCCTACCGAGGTCGACCGCATCTTCTCATTGGGTAGATTAACACCCAATGTCTGGATTCAAAAAGCCACAGGTAGCCCGTTAACTGTTGATCCTATGCTGGAGAATCTGAGGAAGGTATTAGCTAAACCTTTGTCTTAATATCCTTACAGCATTTAAGATTGCCAACAAAGCTACACCGACATCGGCAAAAACAGCTTCCCACATCGTGGCTATACCTATAGCCCCTAACAGCAGAACAAGAAGCTTAACAGAGAAAGCTAAAATGATATTCTGATATACAATACGACGGGTTGCCCGGGCGATATGTATAGCAGTAGCGATACGTGAGGGTTGGTCGGTTTGTATCACAACATCGGCCACTTCTATTGCTGCCTCTGCACCCATACCACCCATAGCGATACCGATATCACTTAAGGCAAGTACAGGGGCATCATTGATCCCATCTCCGACAAAGGCTAACGGTGTATAACCAGTGGCCTTCAGTTCTTCCACTTTCCTTACTTTATCCTGGGGAAGGAGGTCACCATAAGAATGGGTGATGCCCAACTCTTCTCCTACTTTTTGTGCTATATCGTTTTTATCACCACTTAATAAAATCGTTTGACTGACACCTAGGCGTTTCATTTCGCTTATAGCTCTTGGGGCATCTTCTTTTATTTCATCAGCAATCGTGAAATAACCGGTAAATTGCCCGTCGATAGCAACCAGAATAACAGTTTCTACAATAGCGTCTATATGTGAGTCATAGCTTATATTTTCTTTTTGCAGTAACTTACTATTGCCGGCAAGTACTTCATGATCATCTACTCTCCCCCGCAGACCATATCCTGCAATCTCTTCGACTTCCAAGGCATTGTAGTTTGTTTTGCCATCTGCATAAGATACAATTGCTTTTGCAACCGGATGGTTTGATTGACTTTCAATGGCAGCAGCTATATTCACAAATGTATTCTTATCGAGACCTATGGTTACAACCTCCTTTACCTTAAATACTCCTTTGGTTAAGGTTCCCGTTTTATCCATTACAACGGTTCGGACAGAAGCCATTAGGTCCAGGTAATTAGCTCCTTTAAATAGTATCCCATGCCGGGATGCCGCACCAATCCCTCCGAAATAGCCTAATGGAATTGAAACCACCAAAGCACAAGGACATGAAATAACAAGAAAAACCAGTGCTTTATAAAGCCATTCTGTAAATACATACTCTGAAATAATAAAAGAAGGTAGGATGACGATCGCTAATGCCAGAAAGAAAACTGCAGGAGTATAGATTCGTGCGAACTTACGGATCAATAATTCTGTCTTCGCTTTACGGGAAGTGGCATCCTGTACCATTTCCAGAATTCGTGCCAGTGTACTATCTTCATACTTCTTTTCTACTCGTATATTAACTACCTTGTCAAGATTTATAGAACCGGCAAAAACTACTTCATCTTTATGAACTGTCCGCGGAATACTTTCTCCTGTCAATGCTGCAGTATTGAAGCTACCGACAGAGGATAGAAGAATACCATCTAAAGGAACTTTTTCTCCCACTTTCACTTGGATAGCCTCACCTATGTTTACCTGTTCCGGAGATATTTCTTCGTATTCTCCATGACGCAAAACAGTTGCTTTGTCAGGACGAATATCCAACAAAGATTTTATATTTCTTTTTGCTTTATTTACTGCCGATTCCTGAAATAACTCTCCGACAGAATAGAACAACATTACTGCTACTCCTTCCGGATATTCTCCTATACAGAATGCACCGATAGTTGCCACTGTCATTAGAGTAAATTCATTGAAAAAGTCTTTGTCAAGAATCGTTTCCCACGCTTCTTTCATCACCGGAAACCCGATGGGTATGTAGGCTGCCAGATACCAGAGAAGTCTCCAGATAGAAGTAAAAAAGGTTGCTTTTATCCCATAATCGAGTAAAAGCCCTATAGATAAAAGGGAAAAACTAAGAAGAACAGGAAGATATGTTTTCCCGGATTTTACGCTATCTCCATTTGAAGAGCCATGACAGGAGCAACCGGATTCATACTCTTGATGAGATTCTATAATTTGTGCCATCATTTTATATGTTTAATTATTATGATGACAAAGATAGACAGAAGGAGATGCAACTAAGTTGCAAAGAGGGAGCTACATGTTTGTATGTTTTGAACAAGTGTTGCAGTAGCCTTTCAATACGAAATTTACATTTTCAAGCAGAAAGCCGGTTGGGAGTTGTACTTGCGGTATTGATATACTTTCCAGACAAAAGGTCTTCTTACACCGAAGACAGGAAAAATGAACATGCAGATCATTTAATGCACACATGCAATCATTGCTGCAAACCGAATATTTCATGGAACCTGAACCATCGTCAATACTGTGGATCAACAAGTTTTCGTGAAAAAGATTGATCGTTCGTGAAAGTGTAGACTTATCCACTGTATCCAATCTATCTTCGAGGTCGGCTAGACTGAATGCCTGTGGGTATCGGATCATTTCTTTCAGTACCAATAATCGCAGAGCTGTAGGCTTAACACCCCTATCGGTTAATCTTTTCTCATAATCTTCCATGTATTTATAGATGATATTATTGTAAAAAACAACTATGTTTTATAATAAAGGCAATTATGTTTTATTACAAAGATAACTACCTTTTTCCGGATTGTTATTCAGATTGATCTGGTTATTCCGACCAGACGAGAACATATTCGGGAAAAACTTCAAAACCGAAGGTATAAGTTCCTTCTTGTTTGGTTCGTGTTTCGTGGGCTATCAACGTTCCGGATAAAGCAAATTCAAAGGGTTCTATACGCAGATGACGGCGGAAATCAACCTCTTTTTGATCTATCAACTTGAAAAGGGCTTCTTTAGCACACCAGTATATAAGTAAATGGTCGGTTTCGTGGGTGGAGCCTATTGTTGCCGACTCTTCTTCCGTCATGAAACGTTGCTGTACTTTAAGTATACGATCTCCACGCCTTTCGATATCAACACCGGAATATGGCTTATCCTGTAACAGTACGGCTACATATTCCTGTGTATGAGATATACTGATCGAATAGGGAGAATCCTGCAAATAAGGTGCATCCGTATCATGATAAGTAATAACCAACTCCTCTCCCATCAGCTCTTTTAACAAAGCACGGGTTGCCAACCATTCCAGTTTGCGCTTTTCGGTTTTGAATGACTTCAATCCTGATCGGTAAACTTCTTTATTATCCAATAAATCGAGTAGTTCGTCGACATTTTCAGTAATATGCCAGATACCCCGAAGCGGATTATTATATGTTTCTAATAGAGGCATCAGTCCTTCCAGCTAAAAGATTGCATCAACTCCCTGACATCTTCAAGTAAATAAGAAGTAACCGGTGCCAATGAATCTGCATTAGTTTTCATTTCATAGTAAAGAGATCCCCGAAAAAAACGGGAAATACTATCCGTCAAAATGAACTGGATAGGAGCAGCTGATTCTCCATCCAAAATAAAAAGAGTACCATAGACTCTCTCATCCCGGTTGGTATATTCTTTCTCCGTTATCATGTCAGCACGTTTTGCCTGCCTAAGAACAAAGGAACGACTTTCGTCCTCTGCTTCAGACAATGTGCTCGGCGTCACCAGAAAGAAACTACAATATATCTTTGCTCCTAAGGAGGGATAAGCAATATTTATCCATCCGACATTATCCTCTTCAGGAGCCAATTCAATCGTAGTTTGATTGGACACATTGAAACTATAGGGTAAACCGGTTAAAGGCAACGAGGTATATTGGGCTTTCTGTGGTTCAATCCGTACATACCCGCGTGGTTTAGGAGTATATTCCGTACAAGAACTCAAAAGAAAGAGTAGTGTAATAACTATCAGATATTTCATTTTAGTCGTCTGCATCCGTTATTTCTTCTTCCACATAATTAAACTTAACCTTTTGGATACGACGATTATCCATCTCCAAAATCTGGAAACGGTATTTTCCATATTGAATAATCTCTCTACGGCGTGGGAAATCTCCTTTAATCTCAAGCAACAGTCCGGCTAATGTTTCCACCTCTTCCGTCAATTTCCCGAAATCAGCTTCTTCAGCATTAATAACACGGAAGAAATCATTCAGCATAATCTTAGCTTCAAAGATATAACTTCCGTCTGCCATACAGATATATTGCTTCTCATCTTCATCATACTCGTCAGATATTTCGCCTACAATCTCTTCCAATATATCTTCCATTGTTACAATACCGGAGGTACCCCCAAATTCATCAACAACTATGGCCATGTGTATCTTATTGGTTCGAAATTCTTCCAGAAGGTCGTCGATCTTCTTTGTTTCAGGTACAAAATAGGCAGGGCGGATAAGGCTTTGCCAACGGAAAGTATCCGGTTTATCAATATAAGGGAGCAGATCTTTGATATAAAGAATCCCTTTTATACGATCTTCTGTATCCGCATAAACAGGAATGCGGGAATAACCTGATTGCACAATAAAATCAATAACACCCCGGAAGTTCGTTTTTATATCGATATCCTCCATATCCAACCGGGAAGTCATAATCTCGTCAGCAGTCTTGTTGTAAAACTTGATGATCTCCGCCAACATTTCCTTCTCATCTGTTATCTCAGCAGATGTCAATTCCAGTGCTTTTGATAATTGATCAACTGATAAATCATATTTCCTTTTTCCTTTTGTCTTATTGAGAAAAGAGGTTGAACCAACCAATAGTTTTGATAATGGACGACAAAAACGTTCCACTCCATTAAAGATAGGAGCTGAAAAACGAACAAAATTCAAGGGATTCCTCTGGGCATATATTTTCGGCATGATCTCTCCAAACAAAAGGAGTAAGAAGGTTAACACAATCGTTTCCAAAACAAACCCCAGAACAGGAACTGCTCTAAAATCTATCCAGGAATTGATTGCATAAGTGCAGAGCATAATAACAGCTACATTCACAAAATTATTTGCGATGAGAATCGAAGCTAATAAATATTCCGAACGACTTAATAAACGTTGAATAGTAAGGTCGACAGGACGTTTATTCTCACGAATCTCACTTAAATCAGCCGGAGATAATGAAAAGAATGCCACTTCAGAGGCTGAGACAAAAGCTGACGCACAAAGGAGCAGAGCAGCAATAACAAAAGAGATTGCTATCCCGCCTGTAAAATCCTGTATTATTACTTGTTCAAATATACTCGAAAAATAGTCTGAGTCCAAGGATGTGGATGTTAGTTAAACAATATCAGAACGGGAGATCATCCGCGTCGTTAGATTCCATAGATGAAGCCGGGCCTGCTGTTTGCTGAAAAGAAGTAGTAGGAGGCTGTTGAGTCTGAGTTTGTTGCACCGGTGTCTGCATCGTTTGCTGTGTAGTTCCGGTTGTTCCATCGGCAGGACGTGATCCGCCTATATTATAAAATTCGACGCGGTCAGCATAAATTTCGGTAACATACCGTTTGTTGCCTGAAGCATCATCATAACTACGGGAACGTATCTTACCCTCTACATAGAGCATTGAGCCTTTCTTCACATACTTTTCTACAAAAGAAACACGTTCACGGAAAACAACGATATTGTGCCATTCTGTCCTGTCGGGTACCACCGTGCCGTTGGCTAATGTATATCCCCGGTCTGTTGTTGCCAACGAAAAGTTAGCTACCGCCTGATTATTATCAAAATAACGAATATCCGGGTCTTTGCCCACATTACCTATTAAAATAACCTTATTCAATGACATAATTTCTGATGCTTTTAATTAATACACAAAGAAAAACAAATTCAATCACTTTGCCAAGTTTCCCTGCATTTTCTCCAAATAAATATGGATAAGGCGGGGAACTGCGTATTGATCTATATCTTTCGACAGGACAGGTAGATAAGAATGCAATCCCTGGCTTATATTTTGAATCTCTACCCGGTAGAAAATTGCATAAAGAACCTGATGGGATAAGACATGCTTTTCCTTAGGCATTTCAACTGAAATTGACAACTCACCTACCCCATCAAACAAATTATGGAATGCTTCGGTTTTCTGTAAATTGGTAAAATCCATAGGAGTAGCAGTTTCAATCAACGGAAATTCATACAAACCTGCCCAGATATCTTTCCCTTTTCGCCGATAGATCCAGGTTGTATCTTTATATATAATATGGAAGTAGTGAAAATAACGATCCCGGGATTTTATTTTGTTCTGCTTTTGAGGAAAGCCTTGGACATTTCCTTTGGCATAAGCCATACATTTGTAATTAAGAGGACAATTGGCACAATCCGGATTTTGAGGCACACATTGCAAAGCTCCGAATTCCATTATCGCCTGATTATGTAATCTGGCTTCCGATGGATTCATCAGAACACCTGCCAACTGAGCAAATTCTTTTTTACCCTTCGTGCTATCAATCGGGGTTTCTATAGCAAAAAGACGTGAAAGGACACGATAGACATTTCCATCCACCACAGCATAGGGACTATTCCATGCTGATGAGACAATGGCCGCTGCCGTATATTCACCTATTCCTTTTAAAGATAAGACATCAGCATACGTTGTAGGAAACTTCCCCCCGAACCGCGTTATAACTTCCTGTGCCGCTGCATGCAAATTACGTGCTCTGCTATAATAACCTAACCCTTGCCAATATTTAAGTACTTCATCTTCTGTTGCACTCGCGAGTGATTTTACATCCGGAAACCGTTCAATAAAACGGTTGAAATAATCCATACCTTGCGCTACTCTTGTCTGTTGAAGAATAATCTCTGATATCCATATAATATAAGGATCTTCCGTTTGACGCCAGGGTAGTTCTCTTTTATACTTATTATACCAATTGACTAGTATACAACTTATTTCCCATGAATCTTCTCCTGCCGAATCTGCACACAAATCACTCATCATAAACCTCCTAACTCTTTGATTGATGCAAACATACGGATATATTCCGAGATGATGAGAATCTTTTTTATTAAAAATGACGAGCAATTCTTTTCGCACTCGAAATAAAAGCTATATATTTGCATTCCAAAAAATTAAAGACATAATTAAGTATAATATTTACAGACATGACAAAAGCAGACATTGTTAGTGAGATTTCAAAAAGCACCGGTATTGATAAATCAACGGTATTAGCTAGTGTAGAATCTTTCATGGGTATCGTAAAAGATTCATTAAAAAATGGTGAAAACGTATACCTGAGAGGTTTTGGTAGTTTTGTAGTTAAGAAAAGAGCACAAAAAACTGCTCGTAACATTTCAAAAAACACAACTATTATTATTCCGGAGCATAACATTCCTTCTTTCAAGCCGGCTAAAACCTTCTTACAAGAAGTAAAATAAGAAAGATTTATACGTTTAATTTAAAAAATATAAAGCGATGCCAAGCGGAAAAAAAAGAAAAAGACATAAAATGTCTACGCACAAGCGCAAAAAGAGACTAAAAAAGAATAGACATAAGAAGAAATAAGTCTATATCTCATACAAACTCTAAAGAACAAACTTAACAAATTGCTATTAAGTTTGTTCTTTGCGTATTAAATGACACCAAGTAGTCAAAGTAGAGAGTAGCCAAAGGTGAGAACCTACTTAACTACTCAATAAATCCAAATTATAAGTGATTAGTGAATTAGTAGTTGATGTACAGCCCAAAGAGGTATCGATAGCCGTATTGGAAGATAAAAACCTTGTGGAACTTCAAAAAGAAGCTCGCAATTTATCTTTTGCCGTCGGTGATATATTTCTTGGTAAGGTAAAAAAACTAATGCCCGGGCTGAACGCTGCTTTCATTGATGTAGGTTATAAAAAGGATGCATTTCTTCACTATCAGGATTTAGGTCCTAACTTCAACTCCCAACAAAAGTTTCTGAAACAAGCTCTAGGAGACGCTAAAAAATTTCCTTCCTTAGCGAAGACACAAATCCTTCCCGAAATAGAAAAAAACGGAAGCATTAGCGATATTCTTAAAGTAGGCCAGGAAGTGTTGGTACAAATTGCAAAAGAACCTATTTCCACCAAAGGTCCCAGATTAACTTCCGAACTTTCATTTGCCGGAAGATACATTGTTTTGATACCCTTTGCCGATAAGGTATCAGTTTCCACAAAAATTAAATCGAGTGAAGAACGGGCCCGTCTACGCCAGTTAATCCAAAGTATTAAACCGAAGAATTTCAGCGTAATCGTACGTACCTCTTCGGAAGGCAAACGCGTTGCCGAGCTCGATCATGAACTAAAGACATTAGTGAAACGTTGGGAAGAGAATATTGTCAAACTGCCCAAAGCAAAAACTCCATCTGTTATCTATGAAGAAACAGGAAGAACAGTTGCTTTGCTGCGTGACATATTCAATCCTTCTTTTCAACACATTCACGTGAACGATCCGGACATCTATCGTGATGTACGTGACTATGTAAGCCTGATTGCTCCTGGCCGGGAGGATATCGTACAGTTGTATAAGGGAGAGATCCCCATCTTCGACACTTTCGCTATCACCAAGCAAATCAAGTCATTATTCGGACGTACTGTTACTTACAAAAGTGGAGCTTACCTGATTATCGAGCATACCGAGGCTATGCATGTAATTGATGTAAACAGCGGCAACCGTTCCCGTGGCAGTGATGCACAGGAAAAAACAGCAATTGATGTAAATACAGCTGCTGCCGATGAAATTGCCCGTCAATTACGCCTGCGTGACTTGGGAGGTATAATCGTAATCGATTTTATCGATATGGCTGAACCGGCCAATCGACAGAAGTTATTTGAACACATGTCAAAAGCAATGGCCAGCGACCGTGCCAAACACAACATCCTACCATTAAGCAAATTCGGGCTGATGCAAATCACTCGTCAGCGTGTACGTCCGGAGATGGATCTCGACACCAACGAAGCATGCCCTACTTGTTTTGGCAAAGGAACCGCCAAACCTTCTATACTATTTACAGACGACCTGGAAGGAAAAATTGATTGCTTAGTTAATAAGCATCATGTGAAGAAGTTCACCCTGCATTTACATCCGTATGTAGCAGCGTATGTGAACAAGGGGTTAATCCCCTTGAGTATGAAGTGGAAATTTAGATATTCCCACTCTCTGAAAGTAATCCCCGACCAAAGTCTGGCTTTTCTGGAATACAAATTTATTGATCCTGAAAAAAATGAGCTAGACATGAAGGAAGAAAAAGAGATTAAATAACAGAAGCCCCGGACGCGTAAACGTACCGGGGCTTTTTATATAATATCCCTAATGCCATTTATGACAAAATGTCTGTCATAGATCTCAGCTGATTTACTCTAAACATCTTTGGCACGGCATTTGTTAAATACTAAGTGACTCCATGAATAAGAGTCAAAAAATTGGGAACGATATTAACAATTAAAATATATAACTAACATGGGAAAAATTATCGGTATTGACTTAGGAACAACCAATTCTTGTGTTGCCGTACTAGAAGGTAACGAACCGGTTGTAATCACCAACAGCGAAGGAAAAAGAACAACTCCTTCTGTTGTTGCATTTGTTGAAGGTGGCGAACGTAAGGTAGGTGACCCTGCAAAACGTCAGGCAATCACTAATCCTGAAAAAACTATATTTTCGATCAAACGTTTCATGGGTGAAACCTATGATCAGGTAACTAAAGAAATTAACCGTGTCCCTTATAAAGTAGTAAAGGGAGACAATAACACACCACGTGTTGATATTGACGGGCGTCTTTACACACCACAGGAAATCTCCGCTATGATTCTTCAGAAAATGAAGAAAACTGCAGAAGATTATCTTGGACAAGAAGTAACAGAAGCTGTTATCACTGTTCCTGCATATTTTAGTGATGCTCAACGTCAGGCAACTAAAGAAGCAGGTGAAATTGCAGGATTAACTGTTCGTCGTATTGTAAACGAACCAACTGCTGCATCTTTAGCTTATGGTTTGGACAAGACTAACAAAGATATGAAAATCGCCGTATTCGACTTAGGTGGTGGTACTTTTGATATTTCCATCCTTGAATTAGGTGATGGTGTATTTGAAGTTAAATCAACAAACGGTGATACTCACTTAGGTGGTGACGACTTCGACCACGTAATTATCGATTGGTTAGCAGAAGAATTCCAACGTGAAGAAGGTCCGGACCTACGGAAAGATCCAATGGCTCTACAACGTCTGAAAGAAGCTGCCGAGAAAGCGAAAATTGAGTTATCAAGTACTACCAGTACTGAAATCAACTTACCTTATATTATGCCGGTAGATGGTATTCCAAAACACCTGGTAAAAACCCTGACCCGTTCTAAATTTGAACAATTGGCAGACAGCTTGATCCAGGCTTGTGTCGAACCATGCCGTCAGGCTTTAAAAGATGCAGGATTAAGTACTTCTGATATAGACGAAGTAATTCTGGTTGGTGGTTCAACCCGTATTCCGGCTATACAATCGGTTGTTGAAAAATTCTTTGGTAAAGCACCTTCTAAAGGCGTTAATCCGGATGAAGTTGTTGCCGTTGGTGCAGCTATCCAGGGTGGTGTGTTGACAGGTGAAGTTAAGGATGTGTTATTGTTGGATGTTACTCCACTTTCATTAGGTATCGAAACTATGGGTGGTGTAATGACAAAATTAATCGAATCCAATACAACTATCCCGACCAAGAAATCGGAAACTTTTACAACTGCAGCTGATAATCAGCCTTCTGTAGAAATCCACATTTTACAAGGCGAACGTTCTTTGGCACGTGATAATAAATCAATTGGCCGCTTCCACTTAGACGGTATACCTGCTGCTCAACGTGGCGTACCTCAAATTGAAGTAACATTTGATATCGATGCAAATGGTATTTTGAATGTATCTGCAAAAGACAAAGGAACAGGCAAAGTACAAAGTATTCGTATTGAAGCATCCAGCGGCTTGAGTGATGAAGAAGTAAAACGAATGAAAGACGAGGCTGCTGCAAATGCAGAAGCAGATAGCAAGGAAAAAGAACGTATTGACAAGCTGAACCAAGCCGACAGTACAATCTTCCAAACTGAAAAACAGTTGAGTGAATTGGGTGACAAACTTCCTGCAGATAAAAAAGGCCAGATTGAGTCTGCGCTTGCTAAGTTGAAAGATGCTCACAAAGCACAAGATGTAGCCGCTATCGATTCTGCCATGACTGAATTAAATACTGTATTCCAGGCAGCCAGCCAGGAAATGTATAATGCAGGTCAACAACAAGGCGGTCCCCAACCGGGTGCTGACTTTGGTGGACAACAATCCAGTGGAAACACAGGAAACGACAATAATAATGGAGATGTAACAGATGTTGATTTCGAAGAAGTGAAGTAAGAGGCGATTAGAAACAATCAATAAAAAATAGAAAATCCCTGTAAGCAAATAGTTTACGGGGATTTTTGTTTTTATGAATTTATAGATAGCTATTGTTTTTGATGTTTTTTTATCATACATTTGTACCATTATTGTACCGGAACTTAATTGGTGATGAAGTGGAACTTATGAGCACTTATGAATACTAATGAGTACTTAAATGGCGATAAAGATACCGATGAATAAGATTCAGAAACAATGTGCAGTGTGTGGACAGCCTTTCGTTCCGAAGACGGTTGATTCTGTTTATTGCTCTAAAACGTGCGGCAATGCGGCATATCGTGAAAAGAAACGGCAAAAGCGAAAAGAAGAAGAAAAGCAAGCGGTCGTAGCGAAAATACCAGATGACCGTCTCTATATTTCCGTTCCTGAAGCAATTGCACTTTTTGGTGTTGCCAAAAGTACGCTCTATCGCCTTATTCGACAAAAGCGAATTCCTGCTATTAACTTAGGAGCTCGCCTTGTTCGGATAGACCGAGCAGCGATAGAGGAAATGTTTCCTATTCGCCAGACACCCCTTAAAAAGAAGAAGCCGACAACAAAGCTTTATAGCCTTGAGCCACAAGATTGTTATACAATCGGCGAAATTTCCAAAAAGTTTGGCATCTCAGATAGCACGGTATATAAGCATATCCGTAAATATTCTATTCCAACTCGACAGATTGGCAACTATGTTTACGCTCCAAAAACCGAAATAGATAATTTGTATAATCAATAACAATATATCACATGAAACAACTCTCCAACACAAAAGTAACCGTTCGGCTTCGCAAGGCGGAAGACCGCAAAGAGTGGTATGTTTATATTGAAAGTTATCCGGTTTATATTCCCGGCAAGCGAACTCCACAGCGTGTTCGTGAGTATCTGAATCGCTGCATAACCACCGTTGAGTGGGATAAGAAACGTACTGCTCGTACTGATGCGGATGGAACAAAAACTTATAAACCCAAGCGTGATGATAATGGAATAATCGTTTGCCGAAGCGAGAAAGACCAAGAAACCATGTTATATTCTGATGGAATCCGTAAGCTTCGCCAACGAGAATATGATAATGCCAATTTATATAGTGATACGGAAAGCGCACAAGTGGAACAAAAGGAGCGTTCGCAACAGAATTTCGTAGAATATTTTAATGCTACTGCAAAGAAACGCCATGCACAAAGTTCAGATTCCATTCGTGTAAACTGGAAACGAGCATACGAATTAATAAAGCTCTTCGCCGGAGATACATTGCCTTTTTCCAAAATAGATAATCGTTTTGCCGAAGATTTCAAGCTATATCTTTTGTCTGCTCCTTGTGGAGGCAATAAAGGAGGAACAATTTCTCGCAATACCGCCGCAACCTACTTCTCCATTTTCAAAGCGGCACTGAAACAAGCTTTCATAGATGGATATCTGACAACTGATTTATCGGCAAAAATCAAAGGCATACCGGAACAGGAATCAAGACGTGAATATTTGACCGTTGAAGAACTTAACATCCTCGCAGGTACACCATGTGAACGCGATGTTCTTAAACGCGCAGCATTGTTTTCAACTCTTACTGGCTTACGCCATTGCGATATTCAGAAATTGCGATGGAAAGAAATCAGCATGAATGGCAATCAAGCCCAACTGCATTTCACGCAGCAGAAAACAAAAGGCGTTGAATATATGCCCATTTCCCAACAAGCACTTGATCTATGTGGAGAACCTCGCGAATCAGAACAACTCGTTTTCGAAGATTTGCCTGATCCTGCATGGATTTCTAAACCACTGAAACGTTGGATAGAAGCAGCCGGAATTACAAAGCGAATTACATTTCATTGCTTTCGGCACACGTATGCGACCCTTCAATTATCTAATGGTACAGATATTTACACTGTTAGTAAGATGCTCGGTCATACCAATGTGAAAACTACACAGATTTATGCAAAAGTCGTGGACGAGAAGAAAAGCAAAGCTGCACAAGCGATTCAGTTGAACACCCCTAAAGATACGGAGTCATGAAAAACAACATTCTGGAATACATTATATTATATGTGATTATTGCCTGCGTAGCTTTAGTTATTGCTACACTGGCCCGTATGTCCGCAGTCCTAATGGGGTTTGATGGCTTTACTGCTTTCATGGTTTTTATAATCGTTTTGGTTATTATGGCGATAGTGTATTTGAGCATTCATGTGGTATTGCAAAATCTGATGTTGCCGTGGATCGGGAACTGTTTATCGAAGATTCCATATTTTCGGCATAAGATAGAGCAAAGGCAAGTTTCGATTATAAAAGAGGCTACTGCTATAGAAGAGGTTGAAGTTGCAGAAGAGGAACAGGAAGATACCGACGAACTGCCTGACACACCAGAACAACTTTCTTTAGAAGATATTAGAAACGAACAACTACAAAACAGGATTAAAGAACAAGAAGAAAAACTGAATATAGCACTGAATTATACTCGGAAGTCTTTTGTGCTCTATCTTATAGATAAAGACCTTGATATGCTCTGTCGAAACGTGCAGATATATGTCGACAAACTAAATACAGATGGATTACAACCTGTCAAAGTCAAAGAACTAACAGCTATAGATCTCCGCCATTTCGGTTGGAATATCTGGAATTTCTTCAAGCCAAGAGAACAGGAAGACATAGCCTGCTTTTTGAAAACTGTATTTCCTGATATTTTCCGGGATACAGAAGTTAAGAGTATCAAGCGGCACTTAAAGGATGATGAGTTAAAGGGATTTATTAAGATAGAGGAAAGGCTTTTTTAATATAACTCAGTATATTTATTAGTTAGATGCAATATAAAAAATTAAATCATGAAACGAATAGAAAGCAGAGAAATTGAATTATTGTTTAAAATGTCAGAAAGGTTTTACAACAATGAAGTATCTCTAAAAGAGGCCGTAGAAATTTTGGAAAAAGAAAATATAAATAAGAACTCTGCAGTTGATTACATTTACAACTATTCAAATTTGATTGGTGGAAAAGTTTTCACTAGAACAATGAATATACTTTCTACCAAGTATTATTTAGAGAATATTTTGAGAACTAAAGGAGAACAAGTCCTACAAAAAGCTTTGCAGTCTTTGTCTTTACATATAGATTATTATGAAGGAGTTTCGGGAAATAGCGTAAAGAAACGAAAAGAAATCCTAAATGAGTATTTAGAGAAATACGAAAAAGCACTCGATGACTATTTTGGAGAAGATGAGAGCGAGAAAAAATTAACAGAAGGAGCCGTCAAGACCGTAAGGATGAATATTTACGAACGGAATAGTTATGCGAGAAAAAAATGCATAGAATATCATGGTTGTAAATGTGCCGTTTGCAATTTTGATTTTCAGCAAATCTATGGAGAAGTAGGTTCAGGGTTTATTCACGTTCACCATTTGTTGGAAATTTCTGAAATTAAGAAAGAATATGAAATAAACTATAAAACAGATTTAATTCCAATTTGCCCAAACTGTCATGCTATGATACATAAAAGGAAGCCGGCTTACACGATTGAAGAATTGAAAACAATAATGAAGAACAATATATCATAAGTTAATAAACACCTGCTTGCTTGCAAATATAACACTTAATTTCCAGAGAAGCTTCCATCAATATAGGTGTGTGGATAAGATAGTTTAACCACAAATCATCAACATCCTGAGTGTTTTCACCGTGTTTTTCTTGTGTCGGGAAACACAGCAAAAACACTTTTTCTATTTGCACCATAACCATTAAAAACGATTGTTATGGAAGTAAATGAAATTTCTTTTGAAAATCTGCCTAAGGCAGTAGCGCACTTGGTCAGCGAGCTGGCTGAGATCAAATCATTAGTAGAAAAGGGGCAAGTTCCTATTGTCCCTCAGAAACGAATCCCGATTGATATTGAAGAAGCTTGCCGGATTATCGGCAAAGCGAAACCTACCGTATATGCCCTTGTACGCAAGCGGTTGATTCCCTGTTATAAGAACGGCAAGAAACTTTATTTCTTTGAGGACGAACTGTTGGAATGGATTTCCAAAGGCAAAAAGAAAACTCTGCAGGAGATAGAATCCGAAGCTGAGGCGGAATACAATAAGCGTAAAAACAGACAAAGATGAACCTGTTCGATTTATTAGCCAATTTCTGGCGAGTGGACGAACAGGAGAACTTCAGCGGCAACGATACTCGATTGTATTTCTTTTTGGTTCATTTGGCTAACCGCTCCTATTGGGCGGAATGGATAGAGTGTTCCAACAAACGATTGGCGGCCAATGCAAATATATCTTTGGATGTCCTGAAATCTTCACGCGACCGACTAAAGGTAGCCGGTTTGTTGGATTATGTTTCAGGGGGCGGACATAGGGTCAAAACTAAGTATCAGATTTTAACACCTAAGTCCGACCTTAAGTCCCCGCCCTACAATATAAAGACTAAAGACAAAAATTCTAATACAAATTCTTATGGAAAAAAGAAAGGCTCAGTCTTTACGGGAAGTGATTTCGACTAATCAGCAGTTCTATCAGGCATTGCAGAAAGATGCTCAAGAGATGGTCGCCCATGAAAAAGAAAAGATTCGGAAGCTACATTTACCTCTTCCATTGGCTTATGCTGACTTTCGGAGTTTGTTTTGTGAGTTTGGTACAATTTGTTTGCACAACCGCAATCAGGCTAAGGACTTTATCATTGACAAAAACAACGAACCAATGATAGAACAGCTCTATTGCTACATAACCAACAATTCTGCTTTCTCCGGTGATTTGAATAAGGGCATCATGCTACAAGGCAAATATGGTTGCGGTAAAACGATCCTGCTGGAAACATACTCATTGCTCCACAATCATATTTCGAGAAGGTTTTTTCTGAATCAGCCTTTGTTTATGTTCATCAAGTCTGTGGAATTGCAGGAGCAAATTGTAAAACAGTCGGCAAGTGTATTTGCCAGGCGACCATTAATTATTGATGAGTTTGGGCGTGAATCCAAAACAGTTCAAGATTATGGAAACGTCAGTCGACCCATATCCGAATTGTTGAGCTTGAGAAGTGACGTTGGAGTCGTAACACATGGCACCACGAACTTTACTTTTGCTACACTTTCGTCCGATGAGTTCTATGGCGGAATGATTGGCGACCGCCTCAAAGTGATGTTTAATTTTATCACTTTGAATGGTGAAAGCCGTCGAGTTTAAGCTTTCATTTCAATGGGCTCTCTGTTCGCGAGCAATATAGCAAGAGGGAACTGGACAAGTCCTGTTCTATCCTCTTGCCCTACGGGGTTACTTGCTGCTAATCAGCAAGATATTAAAAACGAGTTTTATAAAGACTCGTATAAATAAAATCGTTAATATCCTAATGTTTAAGTGATTAACAAAATGAATTCTTATAAAAAAGTTATAATATGGCACAAAATAAGAATAAAACAGCATTAACGACGATTGGAATTGACCACAGCACCAATCGCCAGATAGATAAACTTTGCAAGCGATACAATCTGAAAAAAGGAGAGATTGTAAAGCTCGCTTTCGAGTATATGGATAAGGCTTGTATCAATCCGTCCGAACCTCCCGAATCTGTAAAAACGGAGTTGGCAAAAATCAACAAGCGACAGGATGACCTGATACGTTTTATCCGCCACTTTGAAGAGAAAGAACTAAATCCGATGATTCGGGCGACCCATTCGATAGCCGTTCGTTTCGATGGAGTAGTCAAGGCATTGGAAGAGCTGATTAAATCGGAAATAGCTCTCATGTGGGATAAGCATTCGGATATCCTGCAACGAATAAGTGATACATTTGGGAAACATGCAAATATTGTCAATACCCAAACTAAGCAAATAGCCTCTTTAACTCAGATACAAAAAGAGGATAATAAAAGGCTTTTGGAACTAATCGCTTTATATGCAGAACTTGCAACTTGCGGCGTAATGGATAGTAAGCGAAAGGAGGCTCTGAAAGCCGAAATTCACAAACTAACAAATCCCCAATAACCATGAATATAGACTTCCCGCCACCGTCCAAAGGAACATACAACAACGCCGGAGGGTGTCGACAGTTGGCAAATTATTTGGAACATGAGGATTTGGAGCGTATGGAGAAAGGCATTTATACCGAAGGCTTCTTCAATCTGACGGAAGAGCATCTGTATAAAGCTCAAGTTATTGAGGATATTGATACGAATATCGGGCAGCTCCTGAAAACCGATGCCAAATTCTATGCAATACACGTCAGCCCGTCAGAAAAAGAACTTAAAACAATGGGCAACACCGAACAAGAGCAGGCAGAAGCTATGAGACGATACATTCGGGAAGTCTTCATTCCCGAATACGCAAAGAATTTCAACAAAGGATTATCCGCTGAAGATATAAAGTTCTATGGTAAAATCCACTTCGACCGTGATAGGTCAAATAATGAGTTGAATATGCACTGCCATTTGATTGTCAGTCGGAAAGATCAGTCGAACAAAAAGAAGTTGTCACCTCTGACCAACCATAAGAGCACCAAGAAGGGAGCAATCAAAGGCGGTTTCGACAGGACTAACTTATTTCAGCAAGCAGAAGTAGGTTTTGATAAGTTATTCGGTTATCAACGTGATTTGCAAGAAACGTTTTTGTATTGCAACACGATGAAAAATGGTGGCATAAAAGACAAATTGCAAATGCAGGAGCAAGAATTGAAGCAGCCTCAAAAACCTTTAGTGACTGAGATAGAGAATAATCAAAAGCGTACCAACGTTGGTACAGATATACAGCCAAACGTTCAAACGCATGGCCAGTCAAACAGCCAGCCAGCTGCTAAATCGATTAATCAATTAAGCGATAGCATTAGCGGAGAAAATATTATCTCTTCTTTATTTTCCATACTCCCCACCGCTGCAGATGTCAGTAGTCCTAATCCGGAAGAAGAACAGCCACTGAAAAAAGCCAAGAAAAAGAAGAAGGGTAGAAGTATAGGCTAATGAAATCCTTTTTCATTTGGCAAACAAAGGTATATTCCAAGAATAAAACGTCAACACCAAGCCGCAAGCGGTTTTGCAAGAAATCTCCACACCTCCGCGATGCTTCGGGTAGTATTTCCCGCAAAAGTGTTGTCTCATTTATTCTTTCCATAGAAGAGGTGTTTACAAAATGTAAAAGGGGAAAAAATATGCAGGGGGTGTTGGCTCTGGATCTCATTTGCTTCAAAAACTGAACCTTTTTCTTGCCAATTCAAGAATGTTCATTATATTTGCATGTTCATTGTCAATGAACAGCTAATTAAAATGAACAAGCTCCATGAAAACAAAAGATGTCCTTTTAGAGGAAGTAAAGGATAAATTGCTTGAAAATGCAGGAATTACTATAACCTACTCTGATAGTAAAAGAGAAAGCAATAGTGTTGCTCAGATAAAAGAAGAGCGTTTTATCATTGATGTGAAGCCTGAAATTACGCAAGGGAACAAGAGTATTGTGCTTCAACAGTTGAAGGATGCCTCAAGAGAGGAAAATCTGCCGGTACTTCTCATAACAAAATATATTCCTTCTGCTATTGCTAAGTCTTTTGTCGAGGAAGGTATTAATTATATTGATGCCGCAGGAAATTGTAACATACAACATAATAGCATTTTACTGATTGTTGAAGGAAAGAAAATAGAAAGACTCCCTAAAACGAACCAACCTCGTGCCTTTCAAGAAGCTGGAATAAAGCTGATATACTGTCTACTTGTTAATCCGGACAATATCAATAAGTCATTTAGAGAGCTTTCCGAGTTATCCCAAATTTCCTTAGGTTCTGTAAGTACTATTGTTCAGGAACTTGTTGAGTCAAAATTTCTCTTAAAAACAAAAAACAAGAAGGTACTTAAAAATAAAATAGACTTGCTGAAACGTTGGGTTATTGCTTATAATGATGTGCTTCGTCCAAAATTATTTGTAAAGAGGATGAATTTCATGAATAAGTCTGAATACTCAAATTGGAGTAGTCTGGATTTATCTTCTGTCTCTGAAAAAACATTCTGGGGTGGCGAGTGTGCTGCCAGTATAATGACGCAAAATCTTACTCCGGCAAACTTTACCATTTATACAGATGCTACTTGGCAATCTGTGGGTAAGCCTTTAAAGCTTATCCCTGACGATAATGGAAAAATAGAGATCCTCCGTTTGTTTTATGACACAGAAGAAGGAAATACAGTTTCTCCTCTTTTGACATACGCTGATCTTATGGGCAGTGGGGATAGTCGAAATATAGAAACTGCAGAAATAATATTGAACAATGAGCTACAATATCTCAAGTGAGAACTTAAATAATCCGCTATTGAAGGATTTACTAAAGGAACTGAACGATTTCTTTGGTAATATAAATGTGGACTTCTATGTAATAGGCGCTACTGCTCGTGATATTATACTGAGCAATCTGCACGATTTAGCTCCAGAGCGTAAAACGGATGATCTTGATATTGCCGTAGCAATAACCGATTGGAGTCAATTTCAATCCATAGAAGAAAGCCTTCCTGAGATCAATGGTTTTACAAAAAGCAAGGAACAAAAACAACGTTTTATCTACAAAGGAGTTTATGTGATTGATATTGTTCCGTTTGGCGACGTGACAGAAGATGATGGTAATATCTACTGGCCACCGGATGAAACCATTGCAATGTCAGTTTGGGGCTTTCCCGAAATGGCAGACTCAACAATTAGGGTAGAAATCGACGAGGAATTTTCTATACAAATAGCTTCTCTTCCCGGATTATTCATATTAAAGTTGGTCGCATGGAAAGATCGCCACTTGTTAGGTTCGAAAGACGCATACGATATGGCTTTGCTCCTGACAAACTATTTGGATATTAACACAGAAAGAGCTGTTGATGAACATTACGACCTATATGAAACGGATGAATTTGATCAAACCATTGCCGGAGCACAACTTATGGCGAGGGATGTTAAATTACTGATACGGGACAACGAGAAAACATTAGAATACCTTCGTGAGATATTAGCAAAAGAAATAGAACTTGCCGAAGAAAGCCAATTAATCAACCAGTTGGTGGAGTCAGATGCGAGTTTACAATATGAACAAGTATTAGCTTGTTTGGAATCAATTTTTAACGAATGGAGTAGATAATAAAGATATGGAACAGAATAAGGAATATACAACAGAAGATGTCGTATTGGAAGACAATCAGCTGATTTGTGCTCTGACAAAAAAAATAAAAACGGCGAGTGAGAAAGAACTTACGCTGCAATCAATGATTATGATGCTCAACGAGGAGTATAACTTTGATTTGAATGATATGGAGCGGGATTTTCCCTTCTCTTATGAAGATGACGAAGGGAAAACAAAACGTGCTAAAGCGGATCTTGCTATATTTGATCCCGAAAGAGTACATGATGCGGAAAATATGATTCGCATTGCTGTAGTATTTGACTCCAAAGTAAAAGATAAAGACTCGAAGAAAGGAGTTTTTGAAACCTTGGGAGTGTATCTGGAATCTACCGATTGTGAGTTTGGCGTTTGGACAAATGGGAACGACCTTCATTATCTTCAATGCGAGAAAGACGATTTTGGACAAGCTCAAACCAGCGATATTTCTGATTTTCCCGGTAAAGGGCAGTCCATGCAAGATTTGGAGTTGGCTGGTGAAAGGGCTCACCCACGTAAACCAGCAAACGATTCATTGGTAAAAACATTTAAGCGTTGCCACGATTACATTTATGGAAACGAAGGGATGAAGAAAACGGCTTTCTGGGAGTTGTTAAACCTCATTTTCTGTAAAATATACGATGAGAAACGTCGCTTCATGGATGCGGAGAAAGGAATTAGCTACCGTCGTCGCTTCTGGGTTGGAGTGAAAGAACAAAATACTGAAAATGGTCAAAATAAGGTAGCAATCCGTATAAAAGGGCTGTTTGATGAACTGAAAAATGATGATTTATTCAAAGAGGTTTTTGATGGAAATGAGCAAATCAATCTTTCTCCACGCGGCCTGTCTTATGTAGCTTCCGAATTAGCAAAATACTCTTTCTTAGATGCAGCTATTGATGTAAAGGGAACAGCATACGAAACCATTGTTTCAAATACATTGAAACAGGAAGCAGGGCAATTCTTTACTCCTCGCAATGTAATACGTTGTATGGTGGAAATGATGGATCCCGACCAGAACACCCGCGTGCTTGACCCGGCGTGTGGCTCCGGCGGATTTTTAGTAATGGTATTGGAGCATGTACGAAAGAAAATAGCCAGCAACATGTATGACTTAACGGGTGTTCGTCTCGAAGAGAAATATAACTCGTATGAAGTGAATAATGCTGTGAAAAAATATGCCGAGCGTATGCTTTTCGGTTTCGACTTCGACCCTGATTTAAAAAAGGCAGCACGTATGAATATGGTAATGGCGGGCGACGGACATGCCAATATTTTCAATATAAACTCACTCGATTATCCCGAGGGGCAATTGGTTGATAAAGACAAGGTTGCTCCTAAAGTAGCAGAAAGCATAGCTCTCAGCCAAGATAAAGATTTTAACTTTGAATTTCCAAAAGAAAACGCGTTCGGAAAATTCGACATGATATTTACTAATCCTCCATTTGGAGCAAAGGTGGAAGTGGATCGCAGTATATCAAGCCGATATGAGTTGGGACACAATCCGGTGAAAGATGCTTATGGCAACTATGTATTTAATGGTGCTGTAAAATCAAGTGAAGCTCCAGAAGTATTGTTTATCGAGCAATGTTACAATTTCTTGAAACCGGGAGGCAAAATGGCTATTGTGTTGCCGGACGGCATATTGGGAAATCCAAATACAGAATCGGTTCGTGCTTGGATACTCGAACGCTTTAAGTTATTGGCTTCAGTCGATTTGCCGGTGGAAACATTCCTTCCGCAAGTGGGGGTACAAGCCTCTTTGCTCTTCTTGCAAAAGAAAACAACAGAAGAAAAGCTGATTGCGGTTGCTGACGAAAATTACGATGTGTTTATGGCAATTGTAGAAGCGGTAGGGAAAGACCGTCGTGGTGTTCCGGTATATATACGAGACGAAGATGGAGCGGAATTGCTGTTCAATCACAAAAAAGAATGGCTGAGTATGGACGAAAATGGTAACATGGTCGTGAAAAGCCGTAGCGAACGAATAAAGGACTTGGATGATGATTTGCCGAAAGTGAGCAAGGCGTATAAAGAATTCTTAAAAGGATTGCAGAAATGAGGACAGCAGTAATTCAAAATAGAACAATCTTAACTATAGGTGTTAGACTTGATTCAAAATTTCATTTAAGCGATGGGATTTCGTCCAAAAACACAATATTGAATGCTCCTTATTTGATAAAAACAGTTGGAGATGTTTCGAGTAATATTTTCTATGGCAATAGAGCAAAACGAATTTATGTTAAGGATTCTAAGCGAGGAATACCATTTATCAGCAGCTCGGAAATGTTAAAGTCAGACCTGTGTGGAGTAAAGAATATATCCAAGAAATATACTCAATCCTTATCAGGTATACTGTTAAAGAAAAATTGGATTCTAATTTCAAGGTCGGGTACAATCGGAAATACTGTTTTTACTAATGACCAATTTGAAAATAAAGCTGGGTCAGAGCATATAATAAGAGTTGTTCCTAATAACAATGAAGTATATTCTGGTTTTTTGTATTCATATTTATCAAGCAATATAGGATATACTTTATTAACTCAAGGAACTTTTGGTGCGGTAATACAACATATAGAACCAGAACATGTTGCAAATATCCCAATCCCACTCCTTCCCGAATCCAAACAACAAGAAATTCACAATCTGATTGTTGAGTCAGCAAATTTGAGAGTGGAGGCTAATCGATTGTTGGAGGAGGCTATTGCGTATTTTAATGACAAAATAAAAGTTTCCCAAGATACTCAAAAGTTTTTCTCAAAGCCTGTAAAGGAATTATCATTTAGTTGGGCTTCGTACAATAACAATAAACAGTGTCATTCTATTGAAAATAGAATAGGTTACGACTCTGTAAAAATGGAAGATATTTCAGAGAAAATTTTTGCACCACCAATGTTTAAACATATCTATTTGAAAAAGGACAATGGTAATCCATTCTTGACAGGAGCAGAACTAACTAGGCAGAATCCTAAGTTTTACAGATGGCTTTCACCAAGAGGAGTCAAAGATATTGAGGATTATAAAGTAAAGAAAGGAACACTATTGCTATATAAGTCAGGGACAACAGATGGAGGGATATTAGGGAATGTGTTTATTGCTGATGATAATTTGGATGGAGTTTGTCTATCTGATCATGTTATAAGGATAACAATGAACAAACTTTCTGACGCATACTGGGCTTATGCTTTTTTGAAATCCAATGCAGGGGTGCAGCTTCTTTTGAGGTTAGCCACAGGCACAATGATTCCATTCATTACTCCTGAAAGGTTAAAAGGGTTATCAATACCTAAGCAGGATGAACAATATGAAAAAATAACTGATTTGATTGATAGATACATATTCAAGAGAGTGCTTGCAAACAATAAAGAAAATCAAGCAATCTCCCTCGTTGAAAAAGAAATAGAATCATGGCAACAATCATAAATACAAAATTTAATACCGGTCCGGTAAATGCAGGCGAAGAACGGCTTTTGAAGTTTTTGGAAGTCAATCTACCAGATGACTACTATGTTGTTCCTAACGCCGAGTTTGCCAATACTAATCCGCGTGGAGGCGTACAATATTTGGAGTACGACTGTATTGTAATAGCTCCACACGCCATTTTCAATATCGAAAATAAAGATTGGGGCGGACATTTGGAAGGCAACGACCATGTGTGGTACTTAAACGATTCCGAGCGTGCCAATCCGTTGAAAACCTTACGATTTAAAACCAGTGTGCTTGCCAGCAAGCTGAAATCTAAAAACTTTCAGTGGAAAGCCGCTTGGATTGAGGGGATTGTAACACTAAGCAATCCCCGACAAAACAAATTCGGACTCGACCGCGAAAGCGATTGCTATCGTGCTACCTATACGCTTGGCGAAGAATTAATCAATTTTATTTCCAATCCTGAGAAAGTAGGCAAGCAAGCTAATGCCATACAATCCATTGCTCGTGATATTGTTGATTATCTGAGTGGTGAAAGCTTAAACCGTACTCGCAGAGAACGTACCGAAGTTATCGGGTTGAAAATAGAAGAAGTGCTTGAAAAAGGAGATGACTTTACTGAATATCTTTGTGTACCTGAGGATTTTCCCGACAGACGATATAAGGTACGTGAACATATTTTAGATGTAGCCGGAAAATCGCCAACTGAACAGGAGGTACATAGCAACAAAGTAAAGAACGCATACATGGCGCTGATGCAGATGCCATATTCGTCATTTATTGTGAAAACAGAATTTCAATGGAGCGAAGATCGTTTGCGATTTTATGAGAAAAGCGAGTATCTGGATGAAAATAAACTCAGCTCCGAACTCAACCGCAAAACATTTACCCAACTCGATGCTATTAAGATAGTGTTGGATATTGCCAATGCTCTCAAAGTGGCTCATAGTCAAAGTATCTACCACCGGACGGTTTGTCCCGACAATATCTATTTACTTGCCGATAATGCAGCCCTGTCCGGTTTTGGCCGTTCATGGTTTTCAAAACATATCGACTTGAATTATACTATGGGGGCTCTTTCGCCAGATATGGCAAATCCATATCAACCTGCTGAATTGTTTCAGGACGATGCCTCCACAGCGACTGATATTTATTCGTTGGGAGTTGTTTTTTATCAGTTGATTGTCGGTAAAGTGCCATTTCCTAACTTTATGGAATTGGCTCGGTTGGGTGGGAAATTGCCAAACGAACTATTGCCTTCGCATATCAATTCGGCTCTTCCTACATGGATGGACGAACTTTGTTTACATACCATACTCGAAGACGATACTGCTCGTTGGAGTCAGATGGACGAGATGATAGATTTTATTCTAACGAATGCTTTTGGGGAAGCAATAAATACTTCTGAAAAGCAAGAAAGACCTGTTTGTTTGAAGGATTTGAAACCAACCGATCAAGTAACACCGGATTTAGTTTTATTCAACATGCTAGGCGAAGGCGGTTTTTCTCGTGTATTCAAAGCCAAACACTTGCTTCAGAATAAATTCTTTGCGATGAAAATTTTCAGTGAAGATTTGAATCAGCAAAGTGTAGAAGATGAGTACAAAGCCCTATCGACATTGTCGCACCACAATATTGTGAAATTTGTATTCAACGGCACCACCAATCAGAATATGTTCTATACTTTGATGGAACTGATTGAAGGAGAAAATCTAAGCAATTATACAAGAGGTGATTTGCGATTGCCATTGAATGAAATCTATAAACTTGCTAAAGAAATACTTTCGGCGTTGGTTTACCTCCAGTTGAAGCAACCACCTGTTTATCACCGCGATATTAAACCCGGCAATATCGTTTGGGATAAGCGAGTACGTTTTGTGTTAATCGACTTTAATATCGCAGCAAACGCCGGTGCAGATAAAGATCGGGTTGGCACATATCCGTACCAAGCACCAGACTTAGTAAAAAACGGACACAGAATGGACTGGGATGCAAGTGCTGATACATTTGCATTGGGTGTTACATTGTATCAGCTATTAACTCATGCCTATCCTTGGCCGGGTTCCTCAGTTCCGCCATTGGATAAAACTCCGACGCCGCTTAACAGTTTGAATCTACAAGTGTCGGACGCATTTTCGACATGGGTAATGAAATCAATAGGCACAAAGCGTGAAAACCGTTTTGCCTCGGCTCTCGAAATGCAGGAGGCTTTGTTAAAAATAGATGAAAGCGCCTTGTATAAGTCCGGACAAGTAACTATCATTGACAAAACCGGAGCAGAACTGTCAATAGTAGACTATATTAATAGCTTATATAGCCAAAGTTCTCATGGCAACGCAGGTACGCGTGCAGGCTGGAAAGAACTTGCCCTTGACAAAGCGACCTATACACAAACGAAGCTTGACAAGAAACTTCTCTCTGCAATAAAAGATGGTCAATATCGACTTGTTATTATAACTGGAAATGCAGGAGATGGCAAAACAGCTTTTATCCGTCAAGTGGAAGGCATTGCAGAAGATGTAAAAAAACTCTCAAATCGGAATGGAGCAATATTTTCCATTAATGGAGTTCCATTCCAAAGCAATTATGATGGTTCACAAGATGAAGAGGAACGAGCAAATGACGAGGTACTTACCGAGTTTTTCAAACCATTTGAAGGATTGAAAAATTATTCGGAAGCAAAAGAAGGGCGAATCATAGCAATCAACGAAGGTCGTTTAGTTGACTTTTTGCAAGAGCCGTCGAATAATCATACAAATTTGGCAAATATTATTGACGAGTACTTCTATAAAGAAGGATATGCTGAACTTCCTGATGGCTTAATGATTATCAATCTAAACCTTCGTTCGGTAACCGCTAAAGATGAGAACTATGATTCTCTATTGCGATCTCAAGTAAAGAAACTGACAGATAAATCATTGTGGGGAAAATGCAACGCGTGTCCGATAGCTGAGAGATGTTTTATTAAATACAATGTTGATACATTGAATGATAGTGCTGCCGGTGACGAGGTTATTAACCGCTTAGAATGGCTGATCCGAACCATTGTCTATAAACGCGAGTTGCACATTACCATACGCGATCTACGTTCATTTATAGCTTATATGCTGACACGCGATCAATCGTGTGATAATGTTGTACAATTGCTTCAAGCTGTAGACAACAAAGAATTGGAGGAAGAAATTTATTGGGAACTATATTATTTCAATATATCTTCGAATGAATGGCGATTGCCTTCGCAAGACCGCTTAATCAAGCTTATTCAAGAAACGGATATAGCACAAGTGGCTATTCCGTCTATAGATAGAGATCTTTATTTTAAGAATTTGGAAGAAAGCGATTACTTGGTTTTTGAAAATCGAAAAGTTTCTCTTTTGCCAACTTTCAATGAGAGAAATATACGAAAAATAGTTTCGGAACAAGACAAGGGAAGACTGAGCTTATCGAAGGCTCGTCATAAGAGTTTTATTCGACACCACTACTTCGAAGGGCAATATGACTTTATGAAGCGGTTACCGTACCAATCGCTTGGAAAGTTCCATGAAAAATTGAATGAAAATGAAGTGGATATGGAAGAAACCAAACATAGTTTGGCTTATGCCATATCGTGTAGCGAAGGTAGTTGGAACAAGGATATTTCTGCAAATTACTTGCTTCTGTCTTCTACGCAAATCAAAGACCCTTTCAGTAGCAGTTACCGGCGCTTTGCTCTTTCTGATTTTGAACTTCTTGCTAACAAAAATGAAAAATTGGTGCAGTTTATTGAACATGAGAACGATAGCTTAATTTTCCGCCATAAAAAAAATAAATATATTCAATTGACGGTTTCGCTTGATCTTTATGAAATGCTTGATTACATTGAACGAGGCTTTAATCCGTCAATCAACGACTTGAGAGGGCGATTCATTGAACTGCAAGTGTTTAAAAACCTCTTACAAAGCAAAGTGCATACCGAACTATTGGTTACCAGAAATAACCGAAAGTTCTACTCAATCAAACTGAACGCAGAGACTAAGAAAATTCATATTGAACCATTAAATAAGGATAGCTTATGATTCCGAAGCTAACAAAATATGATCCTATTTTCCGTAATGAACTAATTTTCGCCGGTGATGCGAAAAATATTACATTGGATACCACTCTAATCAACTTGTTTATGCTTATGCGAAACAATGGTTCGCGTATTAAGTTGAAACTTAGGCATACACATACAATAGATAGTCTAAAGAAATATTTAGAATCACTTGAAAAACAAGGCTATATTGAGGGATTCAAAGACAATGAAGAGGCTGGAGAAGATTGGTTACGCAGCAACTTAGTCAACATGGTGAATCGTGGTAATTTGCAAAAAGAAAATATAAGCTCTTTGCGTCCTATGCATTTAGAAAGTTATCGTATCAGGAATGTAAAATATGCACGTGACTATAATTCATCAGATCAGGTTTTTTTAATGCTTTCCAAACAACCTAACGTTTTACAAGGTCTTAAAGATTATTTGTTAGCAGGCTGGGATAGTAGTAGTAATACTATTGCCGGTAATATTCAATTAGATGTGGACACTGTTGGTATTCTGCATTTAATGCGGAATATTTCGATTGAGGTATTGCCTGCTGACAATATAAATAGAATAAAACCCTTATTAGAAAGACAAGCAGATTTGTTTTGTGATGATATTAAGCGGTTGTTAGTCTATAAGGATATTGTTCCCCGAAATATTTTTATTGAATACTTACAAACCTTAATAGGATTTCACTTGTCTCTTTATTTTCAGAAGCTTATAGTTTTTCTGCCTCGAATGATTAAGGCTGGTAAGAAAGAGCTTGAAGATGATTGGAGTATTGTAGTAGATGTGACCGATAATCTGGATAGTCGCATCTCTTCGGTCGCTTGTGCCGATATGCAGGCAACATTAAATAGCCAGTTTGACTACTTCAAGTCTACCATGCAAATAAATGCAGTGATGACCTTGCCTCAATTTTTAATTAATAAGCCAGATGACCTTGATGAAATATTATCTGTCTTGGCAAGCCGTGATGCTACATTTGAAGCTTTTTTTATGGCAAAGTTCAGTGATTTAGTAGGACGTTTCTCAGAGCAGGAAGACAAAGAACAACTGAATGATTTTGTTCAGTATGAGAATTCTTTTTTTGATAAATATGTTTTATGTCTAACAAAGGTACGTGGAGCATACCAATTTAAACATACGACTTCTTTTTTAGACAAAATTTCGATGAAGAATACCGAAACTGCATTTATAGCAGATGGTAGGAGCAAGAAACACCCACGAAGAGCCGTATTAGGTTCAAAACTGATAGAGACTCTTATCCAACTATTAGTATTAGAAATTGAGGATAATAAATTTGCATCCAAGCCATTGTCTATCGATGAATTAATAGATAAGTTGAGAGATCGTTATGGAATAATTATAAACGGATTGGACGAAGCTCGTTTTGCAAATACAGATGTGCAAACGCATTTGGCTTTTAAGGAAAATGTAGAAGCTTTTAAAAATAAATTACGACAGATAGGCTTCTACACCGATCTTAGCGATGCCAACATATTACAAAAAATTCGTCCACGTTACAAAATTTGATATATTATGAATCTTTCTGAATTATACTACAATAAATTTTTAGCTCTTTTTATCGAGGAGTATAAATATGAGCTAATGCAAGAGACTCCCGGATATTGTATGAAAGTGACTGGTTTGTCTCTTGACAAGTTGGAGCAATTATACCCTATGATAGAGGAGATTAACCCGTCATTGGAGTTATATATACTTTCCGAGAATCAATCCGGTGATAGATATATTACTCCTACCAAGCTAATTGAGTTAAGGAATGATTTGAATATAACGCTATTGGTACTCATCCCTGTAAATAGCCGTACAAGTGCGGAGGATTCTTATGGCGATGCAACCTTTAAGGACTTGTCAATATTACCGATTGATGGTCGTGTCCTTGACAAAATATCTTCTGAAATCCCGGAGCAGTTTAAGCCAATAATAAAAGAACTATTTGCCTATTTAAAAGATAAAATAAATTTAGCGACTACCATACAGTATCTTCTATATCAGGAACTAAATGGATATACAAAAGAATCGATAGGTAATGGCATTTATCTATTTGGTCTGATTCCTGATAGAGATTTGACCGAAAATATAGAGGTGATTCGAAAAAGACTGGCTTTTAATGTAATCTGTAGCGAGTCTCTATTTGATTTTTCCATATCAGTTTCTGAACGTATTATCAAGTTGCCAATACCTCCAGATACGCTTCAAAAAAGTATCGCAAACTTTCTCCAAATCGAATTTGAAAGCAAAACAACACATGAACTAAGTTATAACATTCTGGAGAAATATCCGGAACTAAACTTTGCCGACTGGCAAATTCCTCTTGATCCAAGTAGCAATAGCTTAACTGTCAATGCAGAAATTCTACCAAATAAAGATATGGTAGAGAATAAAGAGGATGGAGGGTTCTCTTTATCTATACAAAGCGGAAAAAAAGTAAAACTGAAATTGAGAGTATTTACCGACCCTATTCCGCGAGAATCGAAAGATTTGAAAAATTTCAGAATTATCCTCATGAATGTGGATGGGATGTATTCTATTGGAGAGGTTAAGAAGATAAAAGTAACAGATGGGACAAAAGCCTATCGTGATGTTTCTTTTGAAATAGCTGATGGACAATATGAAGATGGATCTTATTTCTTTCATGTAGTTGCAGAGGATGAACACGGAACAATCTTGAATCAAGATGATCCGTTTCGACAAGAATCCGTGCAGGAACAATGGGAAATAGCTAAAAAGAATGATGCCAGATTAACTAAAAGTCAATTTCAGATGGAGCACCGTGTGCTGCTGACAAGTGACACAGAGTCTTTCTATCTAAGATTAACAGATGAAGAACCCGAATTAGTGGAAACAAGGAAAGCGAAAATAGATAATCGATTGGAAGCCTATTTTCACTATCGCATTGAAAAGATAAGGAATAATAAAGATTTAGATAATCCGGAGCCGAGAAGGGCTGAGTGGATTGAAGGAAATCTACTTTCCAGTATATTTCATATACAATATAATACTTCGCATAACTATCAAATTATTTTATCAAAAAAACTGGTTGATATAGAACGAAGTCTTTTGCTACACAATGACTCTGCCGGATATTTATCAGTGCAATTAAGTGCAAATCCGACCGACCACCAATTACAATCCTGCCAATTCACTTCTACGGATGATAAGTTAGTTTTCAGTCAGCCTCTGAAAGAAAAAAGGATTGAATTGTTTAAAGCGATTCAGGAGAGTGCTCCTGAATCAACGGGTGTTATAGAAACGTTTGATGTTTTCAATCACATTCAGTTAGTAAAGAATTATCTATGCGAATATAAAAACTGGCTTGCTGAGGTGATGAAAAACAGTAGTGATTCACACATAAAGAACACCTTACAACAATTGGATATAGTATCCCTTTCTGTGGAAATGCCTGACGCCAGCTACAGTTCATTAAAATTGATAACCCCGCTGCACCCACTCCGTTTAGCATGGTTAGTCAATCTATTCGATTTGTTTCAAAACTGGGAAAAACAGTCTTATGAAGTAATCGGTTATCAAAAAACTTGGTGGAAAAACTTGGAGAATCTTTTTTATGGTGATCTTGTACCCGAAGTTGCTCCTTTGGTTTTGGTTGACTCTCAGAAAACAAACTATTACCAATATATTGGAGAACTGACCTATGGTTGGGGTATTTATGCAGATCCGTCCAATCACACAAATGATGCATTTGTAAATATTCACAGACAGATAAAGTCATATTTGGCTTCGATTCTAAATATTGCTAAAGAAAAACGCATTGATAGCGATATAAGTCTGTCGTTAGTTCTTCGTCACTTGAAAAATTATATCGTACAACACCCATACACTGACAAGTTGGTAATCAATATCTTTAATCCGGGTGATGCGGCTGTTTTTGCACGAGCAATGATCGAACTAGAGCAGTCTGGATGCGATTTGCAATATGAAATACGCTTATTCACAGAAGATAAGCTGATTTTACCGGGTGATGCTTTAAGAGATTTGATTAATCCTGAAAACCAAATATCAGAAAATGGAGAGTCGTTTTCTCAAGCAGCAAAGAATCGCTTATTCCCCAAATTAAGATTTTCCGTCAATGATATTACTGATTTTTTAAAAAACAGTTCAAGTTATCAGGCACATATCACATTTTTAGTAAATCCTTTTTCCTCCGAAACGGATTTGATAAGACCGGAGAAAGAAGAGCAATCGTTTTATCTTAATGGAACAATCGCCAATCCGGTAATTGAGATAACTGAAAAAGAAAACGAATTCACATGGAGTCGATATATATCTGACGCACCTTTAAAGATACCAGTAAATTCAGAAGCAAACATTATTGTTGATTTGTTTGCCCTATTCCAGACCTGCATTTCAGAATCGCTATCAGCAAATCGGGAGAACTCTATTCCTGCGATGAAATTATCGTTAGGGAAAAACGATCAGGCATTATTGTCAATCGTTCATGATATTTCCGATTGGGTTATTACGTTTGATAAACACATGGGGCCGGAATTTTACGATTTGCCATGTCTTAACAAAGAGGATGTTCCATATTTATTGGATTACGTGCCAAGCAACGACGCAACAGGAATCTCTTCTTATCTTACAACCAGACCTACTTCTGAAATAGAAGGATTTATGTCTCCTTTGTTTGAAGCATTTAATATTGATATTTCCGACAAAAACCGATTTGCTAATTTGCTGGAAGATCTGCGATCTGTTGGCAGTTCATTAATAATGCAAGTAAACAGTTCAAGAAATAAAGCGTTTGAAATCGTGGGAATTACCTTGACGAAAAGAATGCTACAAAAGAAAGGTCTGTTGGAAGATGCCTTTCTCATTCCTATAGACTTGCATAAAAATTTGTTTGATGTTCTAAAAGATAGTAGTCAAGAGCGAGCAGATAATTTGTTAGTCGATATTCTTCCTTCAAAAAGAGAGATTGTTATTACTGTAATTGAAATAAAATGTAGAAAAAGCCTCGGGCAACAGGAGAAAGAAGATTTACAAGACAAAATGAATCGCCAAATCTTTAATACGATTGAAGCTTTAAAACTACATTTCGACAACCAAGATGATCGCCTTGATAGTGAGTTGAAAACAATGGAATTGAAATCGATTTTGTTGTTTTACTTACAACGGGCTAAAAGATATGGAAGTATCTCTCAAGAATCCTATGACTCCTATATTAAATTCATTTCAGAACTTAATATGGGATACAATCTCCGTTTTAAGAGCCTCGGTATCGTATTCGACTTCTCTGCTCCAATCAGAATGAAGAAGGAGTATTTGGATGATACGACTTTCTACTTTATGGGAAGCAAAGTTATTAATGAGATACTGGATGATAAATCGGAATTAAACACTTACACAAAAGGCAAGGCCGTTCAAGATGTCGATTTTATTGATTTCTTTGAAAAGTCAGAGAGAACCTTAGGGAAATTGCAATTGAATAGTATAGAAGCAAAACCGAAAGAGAAGAAAAAGGTTGACCAACAGACGCAACCTAAAATGTATCCGACTCCAGAGGAAGGCAATGAACTGACTCACTCCTCTTCAGTGAAAGAACCTATAGTCGAACAGATTCGAACAGAAGGTAAAAAAAATACAACTCCGGAGAATCAAGTAGAAACAACATATATTGAACCGTCCTATGAAATCACAATAGGGAAGACCACAAATAGTCCTCAATACGGTATTTTAGGAAAAACAATCACTGGCGACCGCTCTATCGCAATTGATTTGAGTGAAACAAATACAATCAGTCTGTTTGGTGTTCAGGGTGGTGGTAAAAGTTATACGATAGGAACCATATCGGAAATGGTATTGAAGCAATTTTCCAATATCAATAAATTACCGGCTCCACTTGCGGGAGTTATTTTCCATTATAGCGAAAGTATGGATTACGCTCCGGAATTTACTTCCATGATTTATCCAAATGATGACAAGGCACAACTCAAGAAGTTGAAAGAAGTATATGGTGCAGAGCCGGATAATATAGAAGATATTGTATTATTAGTCCCAAAAGATAAATTGGAGGAGCGTAAACAAGAATATCCTTCCATTGAAGTGCAGCCTATATCTTTTAATTCAACGGAGCTAAATGTTCAGGACTGGATGTTTTTATTGGGTGCGGTTGGAAATGACTCTACATATATTCGCCAGTTAAAAGCAATTATGCGTAGTGTCCGAAATAATATTTCTCTTCAAACGATGAGGAGAGGTATAGCCAACTCTAACCTATTAACAAATTCTCAGAAATCGTTGGCAGAACAACGCTTGAATTTTGCCGCTGAGTATATTAATGATGATGAATTATTGAAAGGATACCTAAAGCCGGGACGGCTGATTATTGTTGATTTGCGTGATGAACTTATTGCAAAAGAAGAAGCATTAGGATTGTTTGTTGTGATGCTTAATATCTTCTCTGGTGTGAAGGAAGTCGATGGAGAATCATTTAATAAATTTATAGTTTTCGATGAAGCTCATAAATATATGAATAATAGCGATTTGACAGATAGCATTGTGACTGCTATCCGTGAGATGAGACATAAAGGTGTATCTTTGATGATTGCCAGTCAAGACCCAATGAGCCTGCCAAACGCTATTATTGAGCTAAGTAGTATTGTTCTACTTCACAAGTTTAATAGCCCTCAGTGGGTAAAACACGTTCAGAAATCTATTACACAATTGTCTTCGCTATCTGCACCTGAAATGGCTGCTTTGTCACCCGGAGAAGCTTATTTATGGGCAACAAAATCGACAGATAAACAAGTAATGAATCGACCTGTTAAAATTTCAACACGTCCTCGCGTAACCAAACATGGCGGAGATACGATAAAAGCTATTTAAACGATGAATACCATTTCCTATACTAATAAAGGGATACGTTCTAAAAATGAAGACTGTCTGCTATCAGAGCAGTTAAGTCCAGATATATCTTTTCATGTCGTTGCAGATGGGATGGGAGGATATAATTATGGAGAAAAGGCAGCGAAGATTGTGGTCGAAACCTTATTTAGCCAAATTCGCCAAATGGATTTTTCTGCCATAGTAGGAGAATCCATAATTGGTGCATGTGAGAGAGCTAACCAAAGGTTACGAGAAGAAGGAACAAAACTATCTTCAAAAATAGGGGCAACCTTTGCAGCTGTTTTGATTCTGAAAGATAGAGTAATTGCTTTTTGGATGGGAGATTCCCGAGTCTACCAATACAATGAGCACAATTACTTGCTATTTCAAAGCGAAGATCATTCTTTAATAAATGAACTTCGTTCAAGTCGAAAACTGACAACAAGTGAAATTCGGAAATATGATTCGATTGTCACTCGCTCTTTAACAGGTGAAACCATGGAGAATCCTCCTCAAATAGAAATGTTGCAATACTCTCCAAAAGATAAACTAATCCTTTGTTCTGATGGACTGTATAAACAAATCAACCTCGATGCCATTCTAAAAATGGATAAGGAGGATTTATTATCACATCTGGCTTCAGTCGAAAGTAAGATGAATGATAACTATTCAATAATTATAATCAATTGAAAACACATGAGCTTAGACATATACTTTTTCAAGAACGACTTTGATATTCAGAAAAGCAGAGCAGATATAGATGCCACTTACACGAAGTTGCAAGCTATAAAGGAAGAACTGGAGCAACTCGAAGGTGATTATAAGGAGGCAACGCTATCCAATCTCAATGTTACCCATAATCTCAATAATATGGCTAAGGCAGTCGGATTGTATGAAGTTTTATGGAGACCTGAGGAGATTGGGATTACTACGGCTTCTCAGATGATTCCGTTTCTCGAAAAGGGGATTAAAGAACTAACAGCTAATCCGAAGAAATATAAAGCCTTCAACCCACCTAATGGCTGGGGAGATTATGATATCTTTGTAGATTTCTGTAAATCGGTGTTGCGCGATTGTCGTGAATATCCTGATGCAACTATTGAAGTGGGTCGATAATCAAAACGAAGGTGGTCAGAAAACAAATAAACTCCCTAAAATGGATCACAAACGACAATGTAACCGATGATTTGCATGTGCAATATCAGTATCGTATTTGTACCATAAAAACATAACTACCTGATAATCATATATGCTCAATTTCGAAGAAGTGAAGTAATCATCTCTACTACATAAGATTAAAAGCGGTTATTGGGAGAAATCCTAATAACCGCTTTTGTTTTATATCAGGTAAATTTCTTATCTTTACAATGAAGTAACAAAAGTATTCAACTCGTGAGAGCTACCCACAGTTTTCAGTTGCAAACTCATTTTCTTTATAATCAATAAAATGAAATCGAAAAAAAGACCCAGAATTAAAATTGAACTTTCCCCGAATGACAAGCTCATTGAGAAAATTTGCTGGGGTGCTTTAGTTGCAATTTGGATAATAGCATTTGCCTGTTATTCTGGGCTACCCGATACAATACCAATCCACTATAACAATACGGGACAAGCGGATGGATTTGGACACAAAATACATATTTTGCTATATCCACTTATAGCAACAGTTTTAGCAATTGGAATGACATTTCTAAATAGATTCCCCCATATTTTCAATTATCCCATTCCAATAACAGATAGCAATGCATTGGAACAATATACTGATATGACAAGATTAGTCAGATATGCAAAGTTGGCAATTATATTGATTTTCGGAATTATAGTAATAACTACCTTATGGAGATGAATATTGTCTCCTGAAAGAATTTCATATTCTCAGAAAAAAATGTAACTTCGTTTATCATAAGGTTTAGCAAACCTATCAGTTTAACGAGACTATTGCCGAATGGGGACAGAGGAATATAAAGAAAATCCTTTCACTGCAAATACTAAAGAAGATCAGACTCTACTACAGATTTTTTTATCCGGGGATAATAATGGTTTTTCGGGTATCTATAAAAAATATGTAAACGAGCTATTTGCCTATGGTATGGGGCTAGGTTTTGATAAAGAGATAGTAAAAGATGCCATTCAGGATGTGTTTTATAAATTTTATGAGAGTAAAAAGCATTTGAATAATGTGAACAATCTGAAGTATTACCTCTTTCGTATGCTGAAAAATCTCTTATTAGATATTTACCGTTCTAAAATATATGTAAGTGACATCACGACCTCAGATTTATCTTTCTCTATAAAAACAACCGTATTGGACGATATGATTACAGAAGAGGAACGGTTTGCTCTTCAAACCAGAATTGACAAGTTATTGGAGACCTTAACCAGCCGGCAAAGAGAGGCTATCTATTTACGTTTTATTCAGGAAATGGAATATGAAGAAATCGGAGAACTTTTAAATATGACTCCACAAGCCTGCCGAAAATTAGTATCACGTGCTATTAAACGTATGCGGGAAGAAAAAATCCCGCTTATTCTTCATCTTACATTCATACCTTTCAGTGGATTTTAAAGTCTAAAAGATTTTTTTTGAAAAAATGGGAACAAAAAAACAAGCTTTACGTCTTTTCCCCAAATACGACATGCAAGAGGTATGGAAAAACATAATCGTTCCTATACGAAAAAAGAACTTTTAAAGAATGAATCATTTCTGCGCTGGAGATATTTTCCCACCGAAGATGATAAACTCTTCTGGGAAGATCTTCTAAAAGATCCGGCAATAAAACCGGAAATAGATGCTGCTATCGAAATATTAGATACAGTAAAATTCAATGATTATTCTCTTTCCGATGAAGAAAGCAGGAATATGTTGAATATGATAGAGAGAAAAATACAAAATAAGCAGATACACATAAAAAGAAAACTCTCTATTGCCATTTCTGTTGCTGCAGCAGTTTTACTTCTGTTCATTTTGACAATCCCTCCTCTTATTAAAGAAAAAACCCCTCAAATTACTAAAGGACCAGATGTATATGAATTGATGGAAAACAATAAAGATATTCAGATTATCATCGGTGAGGAAAGTCTGGCAATTGATCAGGACGCTGATTTTCTTTATAACGAAAGCGGGGATATTACGATTTTAAAAGAGAATGAAAGGATTCTTGAGAATAAAAAAGTAGAAACAACCAAAATGAATAAACTCATTGTACCAAAAGGCAAACGCTCTTTCCTAACATTATCAGATGGTACAAAGATATGGGTTAATTCAGGAACAATATTGGAATTTCCCGCTGTTTTCCAGGAAAGCACCAGAGAGCTTAATGTAGAAGGGGAAATCTATCTGGAAGTGGCGGAAAACAAAGCAAAACCATTTATCGTCAATACCTCCGAGTTATCAGTAAAAGTATTGGGTACGCAGTTTAATATTTCTGCTTATAAAGATGATCAGAGCAGTTTTGTAGTTTTGGTAGAAGGAGCTGTTGAAGTTCTTTCCGAAGCAGGTAAGGTGGACTTATTGCCTGCACAGATGGCTTCTGTGACGGGAGGAAATATTAAAACTGAAAAAGTAGATATCTATAATTACATAAGCTGGAAAGATGGCTTAATACAATTTGTCAGTGAACCTTTATCCAATATCACGAACAGACTGATGCGCTATTACGATAAAACGATTATTTGTGAAGATGGTTCTGCCAAGCTCAAATGTACGGGTAAACTGGTTTTATTCGATAAACTTGAAGATGTTCTGGAAACGATAACGCATACGAACCCGGTAAAATACACAATAATAAACGACACTATATATATTCAAAAGAAATGAGAAAATAAATACACATGTCGAACCTTTAAACCTAATTTGCCTATGCCATAGAAAACCATTCGAAAAAACATGCCGGATAATATTGCAGCTATTATCCGGCAGTAGATCTCAAAGTAAATAATTAAGTCTTATACTTTTAAATCGATACAAATATATGAAAATAAATCATTTTCACGAAAGGTCGTGTATCTATGACCTACGTAATTTTTTACGCGTTATGAAAATAACTATATTCCTTTTTTTTCTGGGAATAAGTTCAGCTTTCTCTAGTACCTATTCCCAAATCACACAAATCTCTCTTGAAGTGAAAAACCAATCGATAAGAGAAGTATTTACCGAAATTGAGAAGCAAACAGAATATGTCTTTTTCTTTTCTGATGATATAACTAATGAACTGGCAAAAAAAGTAGACATACAGGTTGATTCGAAAACAATAAATACGATCCTTGACGAATTATTCACAGGGGTAAACCTGACGTATAAAGTTTCCGACCGACAGATTTCTGTTGCTTTATCAAGCCGGGGAAATTATCCGGAAGTTGCTAATATTCCTCAGCCCGCTCAGAGAAAACAAGTTACAGGAACAGTAAAAGACCGTAACGGAGAAACAATTATTGGAGCGAATGTTCTTATAAAAGGAACTACAATGGGTGCAACTACAGATATTGACGGTAACTTTTCTCTGACGGTAGAACCTAATGCCATATTACAGATTTCTTATATCGGGTACATCTCACAAGAGGTTAGAGTGAATGATCAATCCCATCTTCAAATAATACTTGTGGATGATTCACAGGCATTGGAAGAGGTGGTGATAATAGGTTATGGTGTTCAGAAAAAAGTGAATCTAACCGGTGCTGTAAGCTCCATTGCTTCGGAAAAGCTTACAAGCCGCCCAGCCATGAACTTATCTTCTACTCTGGCCGGATTGGCTCCCGGTGTACGTATAACACAGGGAAGAGGGAATCCCGGAGATGAGAACGTGTCAATCAATATTCGTGGTTTGGGTTCAATCAATGCCAATTCTCCAATGATCCTGGTAGATGGTATTGTCGCCGATATGTCCGTAATCAATCCTGATGATGTAGAAAACATCAGTATTCTAAAAGATGCGGCATCGGCTTCCATATATGGTTCGCGTGCTGCAAACGGGGTCATCCTAGTAACAACTAAAAAAGGAACCAGAGGAAAGCCCCGTGTAACCTTCAATGCTCTGTTTGCACGGGAAAAGGCTGTTTCTTCTGCTAATTTCATGTCAAGTAGTGCCGATTGGATGGATATACACAATATAGCAGTGAACAATAACACACCGGGAACAACTGGCCGTTATGAGCAATCCATTATTGACGAATGGAGAGCCGCCGATGCCAATCCGAATGGAATGTATACTCATCCCGTTACAGGAAATACCGTTCCTAATTGGCTGGCTTTCCCTAATACCGACTGGGCACAGGAAATATTCCAACCGGCTTTTTACCATCGTTACAGCCTTTCCGTTTCGGGTGGATCGGAAACATCCACTTACTTATTGTCAGCCAGTTTCCAGGATAATCCGGGAGCATTGGAAAACACCGGAATGCAACGTTTCAATGTACGTGCTAACGTGGAAAGTAAAATAAGTGATTTCCTGACCATCGGAACACAAACCTGGGCTACCAAAGAATTTAAAGAACCGGGAAGTACTTCCATGGGAACTCTGCAACAGGCATTCCCGGGTATTACTCCCAAGTATAACGGTCTTTTCGGAACATCTGAAAATCCGAACCTGGCATCAAGTAATAATATCCTTTACAGTGTTGCATCCACAGGAGGCCAACGCGAATACAGCCGTATAAACACCACCTGGTATGCAAATTTGAAACTTTGGAAAGGATTGAGCTTTGAAGCGAAATTCAACTATAATGAATATCAACGTCAGGATGCAACTCATTCACAAGACATTCCGCAATACCGGTTCCGTGAAAGTCTGGATAAACGGGCAACACTATCAGGCAAATTAGATGAGGCAACAACTTCCCGATATTCTTATTTTGACAGAGCTTACACTGCCGATCTTATCTTACGTTATATGGCATCATTCGGCGATCATGATATCAGTGCTTTTGCAGCCTACGAACAATATTACAATACAACCAGCGGATTCCGCTTAAATGCAAAGGGTTTGTTAGATTGGGATGTTACAGATATCAACTCTGCTTCGGAATTTTTAAATACGGTATCGGATGAGGATAAGAAGAAAGATGCCAAAAAAGAATTAGGAATGTTATCCTATTTTGGCCGTGTGAATTATGGCTATAAAGGGAAATATCTGGCTGAAGTCAATTTCCGGGCTGACGGTTCTTCTCGTTTTGCTCCAGGCAACCAGTGGGGTTATTTCCCCTCTTTCTCTGTGGGTTGGCGTTTGTCCGAAGAAGACTTCTTTTCTCCTGCACGTGATATAGTTGACAATCTGAAATTAAAAGCCTCTTATGGTACATTAGGCAACCAGGTGAGCGACTATTATGATTGGCAATCCATTTACGGAAAGAAAAATTTCGTACTCAATGAAAGCATCCAGAACGGAGTGGTACAGACACAGCTTCCAAACTATAACCTGTCATGGGAAAAGACCACAACGATGAATGTAGGTTTCGAAGCCAATCTTTTCGATCAACGTTTGGGTGTAGAATTTGATTATTACACTCGTAAAACGACTGATATGCTGGTAACTCCCCCACAATACCTCACCATAGGTAGCCTGACTTCACCTAAAGCCAATGCCGCTGACATGAAAAATAACGGATTTGACATCAATCTGAGCTGGCAGGACAGAAAAGGTGATTTCAGTTACTATATAGGTGTAAACGCAAGTTATTCCACAAACGAAGTGACTCAATATAAAGGAGCCTTAGTATATGAAGCGGACGCAAATACTCCGGATATATGGGGCAATCCGACCTGGCGATATACAAACCTGGCGGATGTGACTACTACTACCGATCAAAGACGCATTGCGGAAGGAAAGATGGTAAATGAATATTTCATGCGTAAACCCTATCAGGGAAACGGAAGTTATTTTAATGGAGACGGAAGCGTGAATGTCAATGGCGGACCCAAAGACGGTATGATCCGTTCCAAAGCCGATCTTGACTGGTTGAGGGTAATGGTTGCCGAAGGGTATTCATTCAATGATAAAACAATCGGTACGGGAGCATCTAATATCTGGTATGGTGATATGATCTTTGCCGATGTGAATGGCGATGGTAAATACGGGAATGACGATGACCGTGAATTTACGGGAAAATCACAAATGCCTAAATGGGTATTCGGATTAAATCTTTCCGGCGAATGGAAAGGGATCGATTTGAGTATGACATGGTCCGGACGCTTGGGTTCTTATCATTACATTAAGGGTCGCGGTATTAATGAGAACATACTTACCAATCAGGTAGACGGTATCCCCGGCGATGCCTGGAACATGTTTTACTTCTATGATGCCGTGAAAGCTAAAGAAGACCCGAACTATGATCCGGCAACCGATCCGAATGCCAGCATTAACGCTAAGCATCCGAGACTATTATCGGCCGGTTCAACTATGGTGGAGAATACTTTCTACTTATATAATTCCTCTTATTTCAAGTTGAAGAACATCCAATTGGGTTATACTTTACCAAAGAAATGGCTTCAATCAGCAAAGATTGAGAACTTACGCGTATATGTGACAGGTGAAAACCTCTTGTCTATCCGTGCAAAAGATTTTCCCGGAGTTGACCCGGAATTAGGTAGTAGTATTATCATTTATCCTCTTAACAGATCTTTTTCCGGTGGTATATCCGTTACTTTTTAATTGAAAATAGATATGAAAAAAATAATATATTATTTAGCGACAATTACCCTGCTGTTTAACTTAACGGCATGTAATGATATACTGAATCAGATGCCTCATAACAGTATTTCGGGTAGTATCATGTGGACAACAGAGGCACAAGTTGATCAGGGAGTGACCGGAGTTTATTTTTCTTTAAAAGATCCGGTGCAGGGTTCACAGATCGTAGGTGAAAATCGAAACATTGGTTATTATGGATTCGACGCTTTTGGTATGACAGGACAAGGCTCCTATGCAATAAGCAATCTTCTGAATACAGGAGTAAACCCGAGTAATACCCGCTTCAGTTTTACCTGGAAATGGTGTTATGACGGGATAAACCGTGCCAATGAAGCCATCACTAATATTCCGAATGTAGAAATGGATGAAGCAAAAAAAGGACGTTTAATAGCCGAATGCAAAATTTTACGTGCGTTCTTTTACTCCCGTTTGAATGAATTGTTCGGTAGCGGAGGAATCGGAGTGCCATTGTATCTGGAAGTCGTAAGCCCGGATGAATTCACCAAATCACAAAGTTCAGAAGCCGAGGTTTGGGCACAGATCATTCAGGATCTTACCGAAGCGATCAACGAACCGAATCTGAAAACCAATGATATAGGTGGCGAAGGTCGTGTTAACAGAGGCTTTGCCTATGGCTTAAGAGGGAAAGCCTACCTCATCAATAAGGAATATACCAAAGCAGCCGATGATTTCGAAAAAGTAAGCACATGTGGATACGCTCTCTTCCCTGATTACCAAAAACTGTTTAAGGTGGAAAACGAACGTTGTGAAGAGATGCTTTTCGCGCTACAATATATCGCAGAACCCGGTTACGGTTCCTATATACAGAAATACTGCGCACCTCGTCAGGCAGGTGGAAAGAATGCAAGAGGTTGCTGGACAGATGTTCAGATTGCTCCATCATTGGTAGACCTCTATGAGGTGGTTGTTGATAATAACACCGTTAAATCTTTCGCCTGGAGTGATTTCTTCCCGGAATGGGATACGATGCCTGTAAATGATCGTAGGGTATTTTTCATCCGCGACAGGGATTTTGAAGGAAAAGAAGTGCATTCTACCATCACAACCATTATCAATACACAATTAAATTCGGTGTCAGACAATTATAAGAATTTATATTCACCTACGGAAAATGAAAAACGTCTGGAAAAGGCTTATTCTAACCGTGACCCTCGAATGAATTATAACATTATTGTGCCTTATTCCCACTTTACGGGAGTGAATAGTAATTCATCCGCCGAAGCGGAATGTATCTACAGATGGCCCGTAACAGGGATGCACTATGCAGATCAACCAAGTGCCGAGAATAACCTCAGAGAAGGTATGCTACCTTCTATTTCACCAAATGCATTTGGAAATTGCCTATATATGTTCCGCAAATTTCTGGGCGTTGGGCTGGAACTCCAATACCGCGATGCCAATCCGATAGATGAACCGATTATGCGTTACGCCGATGTCCTGTTGATGTGGGCAGAAGCATTGGTGGAAAGCGGCGATCTGGCGGGGGCCATGGATAAAGTAAAACAAGTGAGAGACCGTGCGGGTGTACCGACAATGGCATCTTCTTTTTCCGACCAGACCACTGCTCGTAACTATGTGCGCGATGAGCGCCGTCGTGAACTGGTAGGCGAAGGCGTAAACTTCTTCGACGAAATGCGCTGGCGTACATTGAAAAAAACAAAGTTCGACAAACGTTATCCACAAGTAGTATGGGGTGGTCAAACAGGCGGCACAACCTATGATTGGATCGGTGACCAATGGTATACCTGGCCCGTTCCAAAAGCGGAAATCGAATTAAATCCGAATCTGAAACCGACTCCGGGATGGACGTATTAATAGTAGTTAATAGTAAATAGAATAACGAACACAGAGACGCGGAGACACAGAGAATTTATTTTTTATAATAAAAACTCTCTTATTCTGTGGCTCTGTGTTTAAATTAATACTAAAAAACTTATGAAAAATTTAAAGAAACTATTATGTGCAATTTGGGGTATCTTTCTGCTTGCTTCCTGCGGAAATGATAAGCCGAAAGCATCCCATGAACTGATGGTTTGTGGTGATAACAAAGTATGGATTATCGATAAAGATGCCTCAGAAGGTGATAATGTAGTAGTATTGTGGCAATGGGAAAATACGGAGTTAGCCGATGTTTTGCCTGAAGCCTATCAACGTTATCTAAGTACAATGGACGATTGTAAGTTTGTCGATAACAACACGAAAGTCTTGTTGACAGCTTCAACCGGAGGTGTAGTTTTATTGGATCGTGCCACCAAGAAGTGTCTCTTCTATGCTTATGCACCTATGGCACATTCAGCCGATCTGCTACCCAATAATCGTATCGCTGTTGCTCTTTCCACTAATCCCAAGGGAAACAGTATCGAGCTTTATGACATTAGTAAACCGGAAACTGTACTTTGGAAAGACTCTTTACATTCCGGGCATGGCAGCGTATGGATGGAGAACCGCAACCGTTACTATGCGTTAGGTTTTGAAGAATTACGTGAGTATTCACTGCAGGATTGGAACACGGATTCTCCTAAACTGAAATTGGAACGAACCTGGACCATCCCTTATCGGGGAGGACATGAGTTGATGCCTATATCCGATAATGAATTGATCTTCTCCGGACACGGTGGAGTCGGCATCTTTAATATCGATGAGGAAAGCTTCTCCCCTTTCGGGCCACTTGAGTCAACCCGTAGTATTAAATCTGTGAACTATGATAAAACCACCGGTTCATTGATTTACACCAAAGCAGAGGAAAGCTGGTGGACATTCAATATCTACTTTAAAAATCCGGATAAGGTGATTCACATTCCGGAAATTAAAATGTATAAAGTCAGAACAAATCCTTTCTAAGAAAGGGTATATACACAACAAAAAACGGCTACCGAATTCGGTAGCCGTTTTTTGTTCTTCTTATTTCATTAATTCCTTCTTGGCCCACGAGGCTCTTTGCTCACCAGATCCTGATACTTTTTAAATTCTTCATCCGAAAGAACCTTTTTAATCTCAGCATCCCGTTCTTCGTTAAATTTAGTCATCTTAGCACGCATAGCATCCCGATCCTGATTACCGGATTCCCGCATACTTTCCATTTCTTTACGCATCTTTTCCATCGATTCATTCTGAACCTGACGGAATTTATCAGCCTTCTCACCTTCCAGCTTAAGTTCTTTCACATAATTATCAACACGCGCTTTCATCTGTTGCTGCATATCACCGCCCCTTCCCTGAGCGTACAGACCCATTGAACACAATACCATCAATGAAAAAACAAAGATCACTTTCTTCATAACTTTTTTAATTAGTTAAATTAAACAATAAATAAACTAAAAGCGCTCCATACAGATATAAGAGACTAATGCTAATTCAATTAGTTTAATTCAATATATATTTTAGGCGTCTTTTAGGATCCCTTAGATTAGTAAGGAAAAATCAATTTTATGACAAAATGATATGTTAAATTATATTTCTATACATAGTTTGTACTCAGCCTATGCATAATTCGGTCTCATAATATGCATAAAACTTGAGAAGACAACAATAAAAGTTACAAATTGCTTTTTAGTTATCTGTGCGACAATAATATTTTCATACCTTCGCCCCTACTATTAAACAAATTGCAAAAAACCGTGAAAGAGAAATTACTTCAGATTATAGAAAAAGAACAGGTCAATGATATTATTCCCTTTTTACAATCGCTCACAGTAGAAGAACGAAAAAAACTGTCAACTACTATTAAACAAAACATAAAAGACTGTACCACTTATAAAAACGGCAACGGGCTACAAGGCTCCAACAACCAGTTCATCATTCTGTCGATAGCTGCTTTTGTCTGCTTCGACTTCAATGAATACAAACGTAATCTGATACAAGTAAGTTATCTGAACAGCGGATTTATCAAATTTCATGAATACACGCAAAAAAAGCTGATGCAACAAATCCGGATAGACGATATACTGGAATGGCACCAGCCGGAATGGATGAGTGAATTTATAAACAATAAACGGACAAACAATGAGTTACACGACTTCACCTATGAAGAGATCATGCGATGGAGCAAAAAAGGATATATCACCCTATCTCCAGAACTGATTGCCGCAACGCTCCAGTCACACCCTTTTTTGCATGTAGAACAGAAGAACAACTTCCGGTATCTTATGCGGCCTGAAAGACTACTGGAACACACCGAGACATTGTCGGAACATATATGGCAGCTCTTCTCCTATCCCACCAATATTCATTACGATATGTACTATGGGTTAGAAAATGAAGACGATAACTGGAATAAAATATTCCGTCAGCTGGCAGCCGAAGGGCATCTCGACCGCTCACGCCTTTTAAAGGAATGCCTGCTCGCTTCCCGCCATCCGGAATTCAAGAAACCGCAGGTGAATTGGTTCACAGATCTGTTCAATGATCTACAACCATCCACAGGCGAATTGTTATCACTCCAAAACGAATTGATTCAATCCCTGACGGTCACAGAAAGTAAACCGGTAAACAATTCATTGAACTATATAAAAGAAATCTGTACGAACCCGGCATTCGACCTCTCCGGCTTTTTGGAGATTGCCCCCGTTTTATTGGGTTCATCCGTCAAGGCCATTCTCAATAACACCCTTGCCATCAGCGAGAAACTGCTAAAAGCCTATCCTGGTTGTCGCCAGGCAATATGCGCCATCCTGTCCGGCGGATTTATCCATACAGACGAAAGCGTTCAGAAAAAACTGGCCAAACTGCTGGCCACGTTCGGGGAGAAAGAACATCTAAACACACAACTATCCGTCTATTCCGATCAGATATTATCGTCTGTCCGGCCTCTGTTGGCTGATTTTCTCGACGTACAAGATGAGGAGGAACCCTTCGTACGGCAGATACCGGACATGCAAATCCAGGCTCCCCTTCCACACCTGCGTCCCGACAATAAAATACCCCGGCTCACCCAGTTTGACGATTTCCTCTTTTTTGCCGGACAGATATTCGAGAACAACGAACCCTGGCATATCTTTATGTTACCCGTTTATATCCAACAGTTTCACGCCGAACTGACACCCGACAGACTGATCCAGCTCGAACCCGTATTCAAACAGGCCGCTAAATGCATCGATGTATGGAATCCGAGGATAGGACTAACCGACCGCACCTTTGCCGCTTTCCTCCTAAGCTACGGCAGGATGCTGGACGCCCGTTTCCCCGGAACATCCCCCTATCTGGAAAAACTGAAAAAAGAAAACACACTCCAGATAAGCACCTGGCGTAATCAAATCGGTAATATGGAGCTCTACCCCTTCTATTTTATCCTGCTCAAAACACTCGATAATCTACGCGCCGGAACCTCTGCCGAATTGCTTTCCACACCGACCCATGCCCCTCTGTGGATCGATCCGGAAATACTGGTTAGGCGACTTATATGCTATCAGCAACAAGGTCTTACACCCAATAGCTTCGATATGCAACTGGCTATCCTGCGATCTGTACCCGAAAACACTGAAGCAGTACTACGATTGGCCAGCAAGGAACTCACAGGAGAGTTACATGACCTGATGGTCTATCTGTTCAATCCGGATGATACAACACCCTCCCGCGTAGAACAACCCGCTTGGTGGATGTGCGCCGCCATAAGCAAACATCCTCATATTGTCCCTGCACAAACGAACGATTGGGGTTACAATTCTATCCCTTTGGAATACTTGACAGCAAATTTCAAATGGGAAACCCACGGGAATGAATTCGATTTCACCGAGCTAACAATCAAACTCCCTGAATATCCTATTAAAAACCCGCTCGAGAAAACATTTCTACCCGAATACTACTGCGCCATGTCCCAAAGCAGATATCTCTGGGCAGGCGACGTTGCAAGGTTGGTATCGTCCATCCCCTACAATTCCGATACGATAATCGCCCATTTCATTAACCACATCCGCAACTACAACATGATGGATTCCACTGAGAAAGCAAGTATAATCTCCGCACTCCGGGCATTTATCGACCTCCGGCTACCCTTGTCGGGAATGGGTTATCTGTTGTTGTCACTCTCCTTGTTTGCGCCCGATAAAGAAATCAAAGACTACGGAGTTTCTCTGTGGATGGAACAGGTCGAACAGGGCACGATGGACAACCCTCAGTTAGCCCGGACAATAGCCCGCCTCCTGCATACCCCCTGGCTGCCATTGAAAAGGTTTATCGACCAGTTGGAAACCAATATGCTCAACATAAGCACCTTGCACAACAAAGCATTGGAAGAGCTGCTCGGCTCCTTCTTCACCGCCATCGGACAGAAGAAGCTGACGAACCTCAAAAAACTAAAAGAGATATACAGCGAGTTACAAGCCATCAATAATGTCTAACTCTGATTTATAATCCCGATCATCGGCAAAATCCTATTAAACCAATCCTTCTATATGGGCAGATCTATTATAATCTCATAAGCTTTTGTTCTCAGTAAAAACAGAAATATAACCTATAATTAAATCACTAACTTATTCAATACCAAATTCAACTCTTTTCGTTACCTTTTCTTTGGCCTTTTGAATAATTGAATAACCTGAGATTTCAATTTTACCTTTGGTTAATTCAGGAACATTGAATGATTTGTCGAATGTTTTATAGAAATCAGCTTTCTTTTGTGGAATAATAAATGCTTTTGAAGCTTTTCCTTCTGGATCAATGGATGCAATGTGTATTCCGGAGTATAAACCGTCTATACGGCGACTGGTGAAAACTATCCATCGACTATTGCTACTCCAGCAATGATAGCCTTCAGAATCAAGGCTGTTTGCTTCTTCCAGCGCGGTGTGCTCACCTGTTGATAGATTGATAGTATAGAGATCCGCATCTTTATGCCAAATATGAAATCCGCCATATTTACTTCGTGTGTAGAGTAAATATTTACCATCTGGTGATATACGTGGAAAAGCTATACTTGCTTGTTCACTTCGGGCATTAAATAAAGTGTCGGGACGCGTTGCGATTTGACGTTTGACAGGATCGAAAGAAACAGAGCAAAGGCTATATCGGAGTTGATTGAACTGTGTCGGCATATCTACCGTATCCGCCGTACAATAATACAATGTTCGCCCATCTGCCGAAAAATTAGGAAATGATTCCATTGCATCTTTTGAAAACAATATCGGCGAAGTGAATATCTCATATTTCTCTATATCATAAATCACAACATCTGATTGAAGATCGTAAACCTCAACCCTATTGGGATTGTTTGTATGCGCACTTTGCATTGTCTGATTAACAGAAAATGCAATATATTTTTCCGAAGGATGCCAGGAGGGATAAACAAGAGGTGAAATGGTTTGATTGGTTCGGGTATCCAATTTTTCAATGCTCTTTCCATCCATTAAAAGTGTTCCGGCATTAGCCCCCCGCAGGTGTAACAACATCTTTTCAGGATTATGATTCGGGAATGAATGACAATTCATACAATTACCATCAGTCATTTTATTTTCAATTACCGGTTCCTGACGGAAAGTTTCCAGGTTGCGTTGATATATACCCATTTGATTCCACATTTCATAACCGGGTTCGATAAGCCGGTAAGTAATATAAGGGTCTATCGGTTCTGTCGAAATATGCATACTAAAAGGCAAGAGAGAAAACCATTCCCCATTTTCTTTTGTGTAAACAGTAAAATGTATGGATTTGCCTTTGTTGCTTTCCAGTATTTTTTTCCATTTGGAAGAAGGGAAAGTAAATTGGCCACCAGACTGTTTGAATATTTCTTTTCCATTATCCCAACTTACCATGAGAAATGCTTTGTCTGTCTTCTTTTCGAGTTTAAAGTTTAAAGGCGCAATATTGGGAGGGATCGTAATATCTGTGTAGTCCGGGAATATGACAGGCATCTCTTCCTTTGATTTGCTTAAAGAAAAATCTTCATTACATGCAGACAATAGGAAAAGACAAAAGATATATATGATAATATAAAGGCGCATGGGTTATATGGATTTAAATAAGAGATAATACCAGTATGACTTATTGTATTTATTCATTATTGAATTTGCCTTTGTTTTGTCATTCCCGGCCTGTTGATAATCTTTTTTGAAGGCCTGGTAGGATTGTATGGTTTCATCAGGTATATTAAATTCTTTCCATTTTCCAGGTTCATCTTCATAAGCAGCAAGTACTGCTTGTTGAAATGAAGAAGGCAATACCGGCAGTGAAGGCGTATTATAGAAATTCTCCAGCAAATTTTTAAAACCAATCAAATTCTTTTCCAAAAGGTATCCGGCTCCCAGATATTCCAAAGCAATCGTATTCTCCGGATTAGAATTAACCAGCTGGGTAAGCAAATAAACCAGGCTCGTTGTTTCAAAAAGAAAATCCTGTTGTATTATAGATTTACGTTTAAAGCCTAGTTCCGGATCAGACTCTATAGCTTCGTCGTCATATAAAAACTGTCTTTGTTCATTAGCCCATTTACCGTAGCCAAGTGTATGCGCAAGAATATCTATATACCGTTCGGCTATCGGATATGAACCAGTAATAAGGGATGTTTTAATAAGTCGTTTAAGCATACGGGGATTTTGATTATTGCTTATGACATTGCCTTCAAAAGCATAGCGTTGAGCTCCCGCAACATTCCCTATTGTATAGTGAAAGTCACTTAACATAGCCGCACTCATATTCTTTTTATCCCAGACAGGAACCAAACCTTTATTACCTTCCTGATTGTGCTGAAAGAGTTTTTCAGCCATCTCACCTCTTATCGCTAAAGCCATATTCAGGTAGATCAGTTCCGAATATCTATCGGTTTTCTTGCCCCATATCTCGATGATCTTATCCCAATCCTCATTAGCAGCCAGATATTCCAACCGATGTATAGGTATTGTTTTTCTTACTAGCATTACAGATAATACACCCATCCACGATATTCCTATAATAATTAAAAGTTTTACTGCGTTTTCTATAATTACATATATACGCTTCCTCTCTTTGTAAGTAAGCAGTTTTATTACAAAAATTCCAAGTATTGCGGAAAGCCAGGGAAGATAGATTATATAATCAGGAGTAGAAGAATGTTGGTAAAACATGTCCGGAAGAAAAGCAAACCTGTATGCGCCAAGCAATCCAAGGTAGACACTCACAAAAGAAAGAGCCGCCGTTTCCGCAATAGGAAGAATTAGCCAAGGAAGCTTTCGTGGAGTCGTCACTGAAATGTAACTAATTATCAACAACATAAAAAAGACACTACCCGAAGCTGTTATCCAAAAGAGAACAGGTAGTGAAATAACAGCATATAAAAATTGTTTTTTAAAGTCTTTTATATGTAAGTATATGCTGAAGGCTCCGAGGACAAAGATAATCGCAAAAGTACCCTGTAAAGAGTAGAGTATATTACAATGAAGCAGTAATAAGGTAAAAACCAAAAGTAAACTAAAAAATACACTTAATTGGGAAGAACCAAGTCTTTCATATATTCTATAGATAAGAAATCCGGTAAAAGTCAAAATACCCGCCAGTATTGGTGGCCCTAAATAGAGATATAAATAAAATTGTGTGATAAACTGAGAGAACATCAAACATATTCCACCCGGTTGTAAAAGATAAGATGAGATATATTGCCACTTGCACACAAAAAGCTGTGTTTGCTCTATGCTATACAGATGATACCGGAAGAAAAAATAGAAAAAAAGAGATAAGAGAATCCATGTTGTCAGGATAACTCCTGTCTGTATTGTCGTGTGTTTTTTCACCGTGAATTTTATTTAGTATCTGCTTGTTTAGTAGTCAAATGAGTCAAGAAATCAAAGGAGTCAATGAGATTATAGTGCGTTGCGACTACTTAACTACTTTGACTTCTTGACTCCTTTGACTACTACATGAGGCGTACCACGCCGAATGCTTACAAATATAGGGAATACGAATATTATTACCAAATCCCGTCTTTCAGACATGCTAAAATAGTTAAGTGTGAATATTGAGGTTTTTCCGTAATGATTAAAAATCAATATAAACATTAGAAAAATAATCTATATTTTATGTATGTTTGTCGACTTAAATATAAAAGAAAAAGAATATGAGATTAAAACATTTACTACCAACCGTTTTATTATTAGCGACCTCATTAGGTGTAAGCGCGCAGAAGGAATATAACATTGAGAAAGTGACAGTTGTCAATTTGGGCGATGGAAGATTACTTTTCCGTGATATGGAAACCGAAAAACCATTAGAAGGCGAACACAGGATTATTGATGGTTACCGTTCCGAATATGTATTAGCCAACTTCAAGGACGGTCTTTATAACGGAGATTATAAGTATTATAAAAGAAATAAACTTGTAGAACAAAAAACCTACAAAGCAGGTGTTGGTAATGGTATATTCCGCGATTACCACCTGGATGGCGAAACCGTTAAAAGCGAACGGGAAATTAAGGATGGAAAAATCAATGGCATCCACAAAACATACACCCAACAGGGAAAACTGGAATCGGAAAAAGGATACTCTAACGGCCAGGAACACGGCAGGGAACTCCGCTATCACTATCAAACAGGAGAGCTTACAACCGAACGAAACTATGTCAACGGCAAACAAGACGGTAAACAGATCGAACATATCTCGAGCAACAGGGCCGACTATCTGAAAATTTCCAATTACAAGATGGGAGTGTTAGAGGGTGATTATTCCGAAACACTGAAAGATAACAATGTCGTCCGCACCAAAGGCAAATACAAAAACGGAAAAAAAGAAGGGAAATGGATCAACAATCGCAATGACGGCAAACCGGAAAAAGAGATCACATACAAAAACGGGGAACAGGATGGGGAAACGCGCATCTATTACACCGACGGTACCATCGAAGAAGTGGCCATGTATGTAAACGGGAAAAGAGAAGGGGTGACAAAAAAATATGACTTCAGGAGCACCAAACTCAAATCTGAAATCAATTACAAAAACAATAAAAAAGAAGGACCTTATAAGCTTTACACCGATGAAGGCAAACTGCGTGAAGAAGGACGCTGTGAAGACGGCACCGAAGTATACCGCAAAGAATACCATTCAAACGGTAAAGTTAAATCCGTAAGACAACGTACACGTACAGGATGGGATACGCTTGAAAAATATAATGAAAAGGGTGAGAAAGAATCCTGATCATTGAATTTATAGAAAATCTTAGAATAATAGGAACGGCTGTTAAATTAAACTCTATCAGTCGTTTTTTATTGAAGCAATACAATCACCGTGTTTTGTAATAGTAGAAAAAATAATATATTTGAGCTTTCTTATGTTACGTGGAAGTGGGGAATTTATATATGGGAAAGCACTGTTTGTTTGTTCTATTTATCATTGGTGGGTTCTTTGCATTAGTCAGATGTAATTCACCCGTGCAGAGTTTATCTTCGCCTGATGATAAAAAAATGGAGTATTCCACAAAACTACACGATGATTCCTCGTCTATAAACCCTTATTCTGTGATAAAACATCTTTCAGAGATAAGACCGCAGGTGGTTGATTCATTCAATTTTTATAAAATTGGGCTTCTTCTGGCCTCAAGTTACTATCATGCGAATGCTCTGGATAGCGCTCTTATTCTCAATCAGGAAGTAATTGATTACTACCATCGATCCGACAAAACAGAAAAAAAGGTTTTATTGGCAGGAGATGCTTACAATAACAGGGGAGTGTGCCTGCAACATACAAATCATAATGATTCTGCTATTATCTGTTATATTAAAGCTTACGAATTACTTAATAATATCTCTGGGAAAGAATTGCTTCCTTCCGTATGTATTAATCTGGCAGATTGTTACTACTTTAATGGTGAATATTCACAAACTAGTTATTATTACAGAAAAGCTTTATTTATAAGCGATTCATTAGGGATGGAAACACTTAAGCCGGCAATTTATTCAGGCTTAGCACAGCTCTATCAGGAATTAGAAAACTATGAGCAATCCGAAGAATTCTTTAAAAAAGCAGAAGAGTATTGGGATATTAAAACAGATCATGAAAAGTTCTTTTTTGCCAATACCCGTGGCAATTATTACTATAAGACGCAAAACTACCGCCAGGCGCTGGATTGGTTTAAAAGAGCCGATATGAGTGCAAAAAAATTGTCTCAAGCTTTTGCTCAGGCTATTGCAGAAGGAAATATGGGTGAAATATATATCCTAATGGGAGAAGTGGATTCAGCCCGTTATTTTCTGGATAGCGCCCGAAAGTTATTAGGTAAATATTATTACCAGCCTTCTTTCAAATTCTATTTTGACGGGCTGTATGCTTCTCTTGCTCTATTGGAGAATAACCTACCTGAAGCTGAAAAAATATTAGTCCAACCTTTTGACACCCTGGAAGTAAATCCTCAATATATCTATCTTCATAATAGAAGAATGCAGGACTTGTATCTGAAAAAACAAGATTATAAAAAGGCCTACCATTACCGTAATATGGCAGAGGCTTATAATGACTCGCTGCGTAATGTAAGAATTCATAATAACATCGCTGAAATTGGTTTCCGATATCAACAAGATACTACTCTTATAAAGAAAGACATGCAGATCGCTTTATCCGAAAATAAAGCATCTCAATGGCAAAAAGTCGCCCTATTGAGTATTATTATCTCTCTTCTTTTTATTTGTCTTATAGTAGGGGTTATTCTTTATAGGCGTCGCATACGTGAATTAAAATATCAAAAGTATTTAGCAACTATAACTGAATTACGAATGGAGATTGTGAGAAACCGATTGTCTCCTCATTTCGTATTTAATGCGCTAAATGCTATTATGCCCGCATTAGATAAATACCAGGAATTAGAAAAGCCATTTCGCTTACTCATTCAGTTATTACGTAATAACATAAAAGCATCGGAGCAAATTGCCGTTTCTTTGGAGGAAGAGATTAAAATCGTTAAAGATTATCTTGAATTACAAGCATTCAGAGACAGTAGTATAATCACTATCAACTGGCATTTAGACAAGGATCTTACTCTCCAAACTTTGATACCGTCCATGTCCATACAAATCCCTGTTGAGAATGCGGTGAAATATGCATTTAACGCAACGACATCCGATCCGACAATAGAAATTCAGCTTATTGCCGATGAAGAGTTCTTATATATAAGAATTGAAGATAATGGTATTGGTTATATTCCCGGACAAACTTCTAACGATCTTCGTGGAACGGGTAATGGGATTAAAATGCTATATAAGACTATAGATCTTCTAAATAGTCAGAATGAAAAAAAAATGAGCCTACTGATAGAAAATATTTCCAATACGACTCCACATAAACACGGAACCAAAGTGTCCCTTGTTATACCATCAAAATATAAATTTGAATTATGAAATAAATATGAGAAAGATAATAAATACCATTATTGTTGATGATGATAATTCGGCACTAAACAAATTAGAGGAGGACTTGAATCTTTTCCCCGAGATAAAGGTAATAGCTACGGCATCCTCCGCAGAAGCAGCAAAATCACTTATTATAAAAAATCAACCGGAACTTCTTTTCCTCGATATAGAAATGTCCGGTATATCCGGCCTGGAGCTCCTGAATGAAATAAAAGAAGACATTCAGAATGTAAATATCATATTTTATACTGCTTATAATAAATATCTGAAAGATGCTATCCGGGTGTCTGCTTTCGATTATTTGCAAAAACCTTATCTGCCGGAAGAATTATCTTCTATTATCAACCGTACACGGACAAGTATTCCTTCCGACAAGGAAAAGATTCAGCACTCTATCCATAGCTTACTACAACATGAAAATAAATTTGCCGTTCAAACCATAACAGGTCTGATGCTGGTGAAATGTTATGAAGTCTTACTTTTTCAATACATGAAAGATCAACGTTGCTGGCAAATGCGCTTTTCGGATAATACCACTTATAAACTACGCACAAATATCACAGCTAAAGAACTGACTTCCCTGAATGCTTCTTTTGTACAGATCAATCAAAACTGTATCATCAACTTAAGCTATTTGATGTCAGTGGAGAATAAGACATTGAAATGTATACTCTATCCTCCTTTTGACAAAATAGAACTGGAGGCCTCTTCCAGGTATTTCAAAAAGATGCGGGACAGACTGGATATTTTATAACGGAATTTATTATATATATATTAACTATTTTCTTTTATCTCAATCTCAAAAAGTTCTTCAGATTGAAAGGTGGTGCGTTTAATATTTTTTCGAAGGCTTTTCCCGGGTGTAAACACTATATGAGGTGGCCGGATCTGATTAATATCGAATTCCTCCTCAGAAATAAAACCGGGTGAGCCAATACAATAACGAAAATTCCCAAAATCCTTAAACTGCACAATACGCCCTTGAGCCAGATGCCGCCTCATCAAGAAATCCATCCTGTCTAACACAGCTTTCACCTGATTTGATGGAGTGCCCGCATCTGCAATTTCATTGATAAGATCCTCAAATTGAAGAGTTTCAGTATAAACTTCACGTGCATGGTATTTGTAAGGATATAACTTCCTATCCTGACCCAGATTATTGCACTTTACTAATTTGAATTTTAATGCCATAGTACTAAATAATTAAGATTCCGATTCTGTAGACAAATATAAAACTATTTTCTGGTTTGCAGATAAATCGTAAAGAGAAAAAACAGTTACCCGCGCGGGTAGTTCAATTTACTCGCGCGAGTAATTATAATTGATTGCGCAAGTAACTAAAAATACACTCCATATTTAACCCACACATGCAAGCATTCTTACCCTAATTCATCTATCATAGCTTTCGACAGAAAATATCGTTCATTTATCTTACGAATTTCTACGGATAGACAACATTTTTGCCACCTATACATTTCCGCAGTAGTACCCTCTTTACAACGGCCTATTTATTTGATATTTTTACGACTGTAACGGGATAAAAATAAAATGAATTTGTATACTATTTATGAAAACTATTCAAATATGTAAGGAAGTCTGCATATATGAAAATCCCGTGCAATAGAAAGGGATTCATAAATATTAATATATGCTGAAATGCTTAAAGAAAATACTATAATAGCCAATCGATATGAATTATTAAGACTTCTGGGTAGAGGAGGATTCTCAGAAGTTTGGCTGGCAAAAGACAATATGACATCCATACAGGTTGCATTAAAAATATATGCTCCGGGAACAGGATTAGATAACGAAGGGATCACGTTGTTTACTCAGGAGTTTTCTTTAGTATTCGATTTTAATCATAGCAACCTTTTGAAACCGACTCATTATGACTGTTTTGAAAGAATGCCCTTCTTAGTGCTACCTTATTGTGAAAGCGGTTCTACCTCACGGCTTATCAAAAATGTAACAGAAAAGGATGCATGGACCTTTCTTAGGGACGTCAGTTGCGGATTAGACTTTTTACACTCAATGTCACCTCCTGTTATACATCAGGATATAAAACCTGACAATGTTCTGATAAGTGGTAGCGGACGTTTTATGATTACAGATTTTGGGATCAGTACCCGTATCCGTAGTACTTTACGCAAAAGCATTATAGCTTCTACTTCGGGAGGAACTCTGGCTTATATGGCTCCTGAAAGATTCAGTGAAAATCCTACACCTATTATGGCCAGTGATATCTATTCACTGGGGGTTACGATGTATGAAATATTAACAGGAGAAATGCCATTTGGCGAACATGGCGGATTATTACAAAAGAATGGGGCTGATATACCACAAATCAATGAAGATTATTCAAAAGTATTAAAAGATTTAATCTATCAGTGTCTATCTGCTGAACCCTGGGCACGTCCTACTGCACGGCAAATCAATAAATATGCTCAATTGGCATTAGAAGGTAAGCCGATAAAAATAGAGAAAAATGTAACCCCCAAAAAGTTAAACAAAAAAAGAGTGGGAGGTATTGTGGGAGTAGCAGTTATAATTTGTGTTATTACTTTATCCATTATCTTCTTATCTCCAAAAGATAATCTTGATAAAAGTATAATATATGATAATTATACTGCTTATATACACCAGGGAGATAGTTTGGTTTCAGTAGCAAAACAAGCTGAAAATGAATCAAAAGAGAATTTTGAATTAATATATATCGAAGCATTAAAAGAGTATCAGAAGGCTTTACCTTTTGAAGATGAAATCAGTATATCCCATGTTTCGATGAATCCCCAACAAAAAGTAATGGAAGTCCGGCAGGTTCTATCTGAAACTTATAAATTATTCATAGATAAAAAGGTTCCTGAATTAGAAGAATTAGGAGAATATGAAATAGCAGCCGCTTTTACAAAAAGAGCAGAGGCTCTCAAAGAAGTCATCAGTGACAATCAATAATATTAAAAAAAATAATTATTAAAACGTTATGAAAATCATCTTTAAAAATATACTCATCTTTGGATTTCTAATTATTCCCATCTATGCTGCATCCCAAGATTGTAAGAAAACGTACAGCGAAGGAATAGAGTTTATACAAAAAAAAGAATTCGAATCAGCAATTAATAAATTCAAAGCGGCAAAGATCTGCGATAAAAATCTTGAAGCCGATTGTAATACACAAATTACACTCTGTGAAAGAGAAATACAAAAGATTGCTCAAGCTAAAATCGTCAAACCACTGGAAGTTAATAAAAAAACAATCGATTTTCCTGCCGATGGAGGAAGTGATAAGATTATAGTTTCAGGTGGTGGAAATTGGGTCTTTGAGAATGATGCCGAATGGTGTAATGTTACGAAAAGTAATAATACCCTTACTGTTGTATGTGATAAAATAAATGACAAATCTCAACCCCGGATAACCCATATAAATATTAAAAGCGGGAAAGAAGCCAGAACAATTCAGGTTATACAGAATGCTGCGGAAGAGTTTTTAAAGTTATCTTCTGATATCCTGGTATTTTCATCAAGGGGCAATGAGGGTAGTCTTACGGTTGAAACCAATTCTGATTGGAATTTCTCAAGTCCGCCGTTTTGGTGTGAAGTATCGAAAAACAACAACAGTTTAGTTGCTAATGCCAAGCCAAACAATACAGATAAAGAGAGAACTGGAAAGATTCTAATTAATTCAGGTAGTAAGGCTTTAGCCATTGATGTATTCCAAAATGCAGGTGAAGATACCTTAGATGCATTGGTGAAAGAATTCAAATTTCCTAATAGTGGAGGAAAAAGTGAAACGGAAGTATACTGCAATGAAGAGTGGAGTATTCACTCCATCCCTTCCTGGTGTTCAGTAAAAAAAACAAATGATTATACTATTCGAATAGAATGTGACGAAAATAAAGCAGATAAAGCCCGTAATCATAATATCCAAGTAAGAGCCGGCAAACAGAAATTAATGATAAACATATATCAATCTGCCGGCCTGGGAACGGACAAGAAAAAGCTTCTTGATATATTTAAGAAATAGTGTTTTAATGATAATACCTAAATACAACCTATATGAGATGCACAAATTGTGGGTGGGATAATCCTGCCGGTACTTCGAAATGCTGTAAATGTAATCAGCCTTTAATGGAAGAATCAGGTTATAACAGACCCTATGATAGTGGCCAAGGTAGAGGATTTGACCCTAAAAAGACTGTGAATGAGAATCTGGTATTTCCTCAACAAGATCAGCAGCAATCCGGATCGGATATGCAAAATTGCAATTATTGCGGATATCCTGTTATGCCGGGTATGAATAATTGCCCTAATTGTGGAAAAGGAGCAAATAGGTCTCAACAAGAGAATAGGAGAACAACCCGAGAATCTGAATTAATCTGCTCTCACTGTAAAACATCTCTTAACCCGGGATTTGCATTTTGCCCAAGTTGTGGTAAACCGCAACAAGAAAACCAAGCATCGCAAAGTGGATCTAAGAAAAATCAAATCGGACGACAAACGATAAGACCTGGTAAACGGTCACATTGTACACTTACATTAATACCGGAAGAAAAGGAACATATTGCACAAACAACACTGTCATTTTCAGGTGATGAGATTATATTAAACAGGGAGAATACCGATCCGGAAAATATAACTATTACCTCTAAGGAACAAGCTATTCTTGTTTATGAGAATAAGAGATGGTATATACAAGATCGTAGTGAATTAAAGACAACTTATATACAAGCTGCTGAGAAAGTAGAAATAAATCCGGGAGATATCATATTATTAGGAGACCGGCAATTTGAGTTTGATTATTAAGTAACCGAACATGCCTGAAGAACTGGTAAATAGATGTGAATTTCACAAAGGTGAATATATCGATAACAGGTATCATGTAGATAAGATACTTGGAGAAGGTTCTTTTGGAAAAGTATACCGGGTTACCGATTCAGAAGGAAGGGTCTATGCTTTAAAGTTATTAAAGCTTTGGGAAGTTCCGGCTGAGATCCGATACTCACTTGTGCAACGTTTTGATATGGAATTCCAAACAGGTAAAATCGATAGTGATTATCTTGTTCATTCCCTGTCTTACGGACAAGTGGAAGGTAATCCATATATTTTAATGGAATATTGTCCCGGAGGGGATTTAGGGCAATTTATCGATTCTTCGCATCCTCAAATGCCTCGTATCAGTAAAGAAATTCTGTTAGGATTAAGAGATTTACATGCTTGCGGAAAAGTACATAGGGATTTAAAACCAGAAAATGTTCTATTTAAGAAAAATGGTTTGGCAGCATTAACTGATTTTGGTATATCCGGAGATCGTACCAAACGAATGACGGAAAGAAATATATTTGGAAAGCCACAACAAATATTTGGGACTTATGCTTATATGCCTCCGGAGCAAGTTAACAGAACACGTGGGGAAGCTACAGTACTCCCAACTACGGATATCTTTTCATTTGGAGTGATGCTTTATCAATTGCTTACCAGCGAATTACCTTTTGGATCTTTAAGTAGCCATAATGATCTTGTGATCTATCAAAAAAATGCAAGAGAGGAAAGCTGGAATAAAAATCTTTTACGCCGTTTGCCTGACAGTAAAGTTTGGGAAACTATTGTTGAAGCATGTCTGATTCCCGATTTTAAACATCGGATTCAGTCGGCGACAGAGGTACTTCGGCTATTGCCTCAATCCTCAGCCTACCATGAGTCGGTCGAATTACAAAATCCTTCCAATATAAAAGGAATTGTATTAAAAGTTATGCAGGGAGAAGAATTCGGCAGAATATATCATTTGTCAAATCTCGTTCAACAGGGAAAAAGGATTCTTACTATGGGAAGAGAAGAGAACAATATTATCTCCATAAGAGAAGCACAAAGCGCTTATATCTCCCGTTGGCACTGTACTATCGAGGCAGACAGTGATGGTAAACATTGGTATATACGCGATGGGCAATGGAGAATAAATGATCGGGGTTGGTACGAATCGATGAATGGTACCTATATAAATTCGACACAAATAACGCCACAAGGTCATGAATTCAGAGTAGGAGATATTATTTCTATTGGAGATGTGAAATTAAGAGTTGAGGGATATTAAACAAAAATAATATGGCACATGTAACTGAAAAATATAAACGTTCTTTTTCGGGCTCTGTTGGAGCTGGAATGGGTTCGTTATTTAATGCTGCAGGTAAAAAATACTTTATTCTGGAACATAAAGTAACCACCAAATATCATAAAGCAGGTGAATCACAAAAAATCATTGTCGATCAAATTGAATTGGGCCGTGATCCTTATTGCCAGATTCGTTTTGATGAAACATTTGGCACTGTCAGCCGCCGGCATGCAGCGATTGTCAAAGATGGGGAAAACTATAAACTAGTACAGCTATCTAACACGAATACAACCTTTCTCAATGGACGCCCGATACAAAAAGAATGGTATCTGCAAAGTGGAGATGAAATACAGTTATCCGTAAATGGTCCTAAATTAGGGTTTATAATTCCTCAAGGAAAGCAGAGCTTAGTTTCCAGTATTAACTTCACAGAAAGATTTAGTCTTTTCAGGCAACAGGCACTTAAGCCGTATAAAAAGGCAATAACCATATTGAGTGTTATTCTCATTTTAGCCATTGGGGGTTTAGTAACATGGAATATTTTAGAACATAGAAAATGGACTGAGAAGGAACTGATAGCAAAGGCTGAAAGACAAAGAATTGAGGATGAATATAAAGAAGAAATAGGAAGAATGCATGAGGATAATGCATTAACAGATAGCATACTAAAACTTGCAGAACAAAAAAATAATCTATTAAAAAAACAGATAAATAATTTACAGACGGAAATGAACAATATAAGAATGAATGTTTCCGGAGAGGTAGATGATAAAGCTATTGAAGCCTGTTTAGAACATGTATTTTACATACGTGTTGAAAAAATAGATTTAATATTTCCGGATGGTTCTCAAAAAGAGATGAAAGGATCAGAATATGGTTGGTCCGGAACCGGATTTATGCTGGAAGATGGTCGATTTATTACTGCTCGGCATGTAATTGAGGGTTGGCAAAATATTCAAATTGTATGGAATGAAAAAGCTAAGAAATATGAATCAAATGATCCAATAGGATTAAATCTAAATATAATTGCCAATAATGGAGGAAAGGTACTTGTACATTTTGGAGCATATACATGTAATGGTAGGGCTGTTACTTTTACGAATGAAGATTTTGTTTGTAATCGTACCAATGATAAAATTATACTAATGGAAAAGACAGGGGATAGGCTTCATTTGGCTCCACTAGACTATACAGATTGGGCATACATCCCGACTAAAGAAAGTAAGGGGTTAAAATGTGATATAAGTCAATCATCATCTCTAAAACGAGGTACAAAATTAACCGTACTCGGATATCCTAGAGGGTACGTGACTCAGAATATTCAGCCATTAAGTGGAAGCGGTGTTGTGGCATTTGATGGACTTGATAATGGCGTAATTCTTACTACCGAGACAAATTATGAACAAGGGAATTCCGGTGGACCTGTATTCTATGCATCATCAGGAAAATTACAAGTTATTGGTATTGTATCTGCTGGTTTAGGTAGAACTGTTGGTTTTATTATACCTATGTCCGCAATAAAATAATAATAGTTATGAAAAAAATAATAATCGCATTATTGCTTATATTGTCTGGTTCTTATCCTGCTATTTCCCAGACATTTGAAATGTCTCCTAATCAACAATTTATTGAAGATGCAATAAAAGATGGGATACTGATAGTAAATCAGGAATATCAATTACAAGATACAGAAACTAAGCAGCTTTACGGACGTAATAACAAAGAGTTTTTCGGGAAAACATATTCAATGTTATTAAAAGTTGAAGATGGTTATTATGGCGATATAAAAATAGTAAAGCCCTGGCTTTACGACAGTAATTACATGGAATACAGGGATAAAAACAAATATACTCCTAAAATATCAGGCACTTCCTATAGAAATATTGATAATCATTTTTTTAAACCAAGTCCTTTTGATGCAGATTCCTATCTTCCAATAACGGAAGATTTCCTTTATATGTGGCCTGGATCAGATGGAGATATAGGTATGCAAAAAGATACTACAACAGGACATAAAGAAGGATGGCTAATTTGGGTTACTGCAGAAGAGGAGCTTCATAAGTCGGATTCTGCACATTTGCAATTAGAAATTTATCGTACTGATATTGATATAAAAAAAGAATCTTGTTTTTATGAGATTAAGAATTCAAATACAAATAGGATTATCATAGGAGGATTTTATGTATTTCCTCTATTTACTAAAATAGGACAAGTGACTTTTAGTCTGGTAGGAATACTTCAACAAATAGATAATAAATGGAATATTGTAACTATTGGGGTTCATGATACTTATATTCATGATGAAAAATCTGAATCACTAACCCCCGTATCCATCAATGGTAACAAACGATCAACAAATTAAACATGAACACAATCCAAATAAATCTAACGGCAGGAACAGATGTTGGCTTACAACGAACGAATAATGAAGATAACTTCGTTGTGAATGCAGACCTTAGTCGTATGGAGTGGTATGTTCCTCAAGATGCCAATGATATTATTTCTTTAGGGGAAAAAGGGTGCTTGTTAGTGGTAGCTGATGGGATGGGTGGTATGAATGCAGGTGAAATCGCATCTGGAATTGCTATAGAAACTATCCAACAATTATTTTCACCAGATAATTTGACCAAAGAGATTCTCAAAGATTCAGTGTCTATAGAGAAATATATGAAGAATGCTATTTCTTTGGCCGATATGAATATAAAAAACTATGGAAAAAATAATCCGGATGCCCGGGGGATGGGAACAACACTTATTATGGCATGGATATTGAAAAGAAAAGCTTACATAGCATGGTGTGGAGATAGCCGTGCTTATTCTTTTCATCCGACTGGTGGCTTAATACAATTATCTAAAGATCATTCATTCGTTCAGGAATTAGTAGATAGTGGAAAATTAGAATCCCAATATGCATTTGATCATCCGGATAATAACATCGTAACCCGAAGTCTTGGAGATTCTTCTAAAATCGCAGTTTCCGATTTCATGGAACATGATTTGTTTAATGATGAAATTATTCTACTTTGCAGCGATGGTTTATCAGGAATGTTAAGGGATAGAGAAATGCAACAAATATTATCAAAAGAGCCCGAGGATATGGGAAGATGCAAAAATGCTTTAATAGAAGGAGCATTAAATGCAGGAGGAGTTGATAATATTACAGTAGCATTATTCAAATTAGTTTCTGGCAGCGAAACATTTATTGCTTCTGAGAATAAGATAAAATCGTCTAATAGTATAAAGATTAAACCACGTAATCTGATAAAAATTGCTCTGTCGCTTTTATTCCTATTAATATGTGCCCTTTATTTCGGGTGGTATCTTGGATATCACAAGAAAAACAATAAGATTGAAAACCCGACGGATACGACACATATGGAAGCCCCGGTTATTGTTCCTGTTTCTCTGGTTCCAACAGATCAACCTGTCGAGGAAGAAATAAAACCTGTAAAAACAGTAACTCCAAAGAAAAAAGAAGAATCTCCTAAACCAATAAAAGAAGAAGAGCCTATCTTATTGGAGATCGAAGATGATAATGAATTAACTCCTATTACCCCCTCTCAGCAAGACGAAAAAAACGAAATTATATTGACTGAAACTGAGGTGAAAATAACCCCAGAAAAAGAAGTTATTGAACATATTGTAAAAAAAGGTGAGGGAATTGCTTCCATTGCTAGGGAATATAAAGTTCTTGTTGATTCCATATTGAAATGGAATGATATCCCTATTGAAAAAAAGGATAAAATAAGAGAAGGCCAAAAATTAATAATAAAGAAATAGTAGATTGTGTTATGAAAAGCAAAATTACTATAGGGCGTGACTCAACATGTGATATCCGGATAAATGATAGTTATGAAGGGGTCAGCAGAAATCATGCTGTAATATATTTTGAGAATGGCAGAATATTCTTTGAAGACAATAGCACTAATGGATCTTTTATTAACGGTTCTCCTCTAAACTATGGTAGAAAAGAGATACGAACCGGTGATACCATCTATCTGGGTAAGCATTATTGTTTACTATGGAGTGATATTAACCCTCATCTTTCGAGTTGCTCTTATAGAGAGACAGTTAAAATGAATCATAGTCCCTCACCCCAATCCCATAATTCTCCTATTGATAATTATAGAATTGAGGCAAATGAACCTTTACCTATAGAAAGGAACAGAAATACAGAATTAAATAAATGGAATTGGGGGGCCTTCTTCTTCGGGTGGCTTTGGGCTGTATGTAATGGAATATATTGGCCTTTAATAGTAATTATCCCATATATTGGTTGGGTAGCTGCTCTTATTATAAATATCATTTTAGGTGTTAAAGGAAATGAATGGGCATGGAATGCTAAACAATGGAATAGCTTTGATCATTTTCTGAGCACTCAAAAGAAATGGACTATGGCTGCGTTATATGTTTTTGTTGGTTCTATAGCCCTTATATTTCTATCATTCTTAATCATCTTCTCTCTTGCTTAAGATCGTCTATGAAAATATATCATTTTATATTTACAACAATAATATTCATGTTTGCCGTATCCTCTTTATCTGCACAGGATAAAGATTATTACTTTAAGCAAGCTAAAAAATATAATAATGAGGCAGATTATCATTTCAGGAAAGCAAAGGATTATCAGGATGAGGCCGAATATTATAATAAACAGGCTCAAGGTTATATAAAAGATGCTGAATATTACTCACGAAAAGGTGATTACAATAAAGCTTCTACACGGCAAAATTGGGCTAAAGAGGCTATGGATAAAGCTAACAATCGCATGAAATGGGCTAAAGAAGCTGAAGACAATACAAAAAAATATAGGCAATGGGCAAATGATGCTCTCAAAAAAGCAAAATAGAAAAACAGGAATTTCTTCCCTACAAATACCTATATTATTTATATTAAACTATAACGTTCTACGATATTATAAAGAGTATAGTCATGGAGCGTATGCCCCGGAGGTAAAGCTATTTTCTTAAGCACCTCTTCTTTCTCTCCGGTCCATTGTATATCAAGTCCTGCTTCATCAAACAATTTTGAAATATCCGGTATTAATTCTACGGCCCGTATATCAACAAGGTCAGACAACATCATAGAAACCTGTGTTGCATCAAAATGATGAGGATCGGTAGCATGATCAATATAAAAATGAATCAGGTCATGATACCATTTAATTACTTCTCCTCTGCGTTCTTTTTCATGAATGCCAATATAGGCCACTCCCATTGTTACCGTAAAACGTAACATCGGATTCAGATCAGGCTCTTTCATAAAATCAAGAAGTTCCGGTAAATGAGTTCTACCCAGGTAATAGATAGTTAAGGGTAGCGTTTTTTCCACATACATACCCAGATGTATTTCCATAAAAAACTCATCCTGTCGTAATAATTCCAGAAGAACCGGAAAAGCCCGATCATCCTTCAACTCACCCAGTAATAATAATACAGAAACTACAGGGCTTGGCACATCCAGATCCCATGTATCTCCCACATCCATTTTCCCCATTTCCACATGGAGTATATGTATCAGGTCATCAATCAATGATTCATGAGGTAAGGATAAGATCTTAGCAAACATTTCTGCCGGAGATTTTACCTTATTTTTTTGTATATATAAATCGTTCAACTCAGCATGTACCAAATTTAATTCAGTTGGATATTCCGGAGGGGTATAATTATAAATTGTGTGAACAAGCCCATCCTCTAAATCACGTTCCATGAATCCCATCGACTCATTTTCATCATCAAAAAATTCTTCATCTTCATCTTCATTCAATTCATCAATAAATAATTCATATCCATCCACGGCATTTGCTTCCAGCGCCGGTGTATATTTACTTGCTTCCAAAAGAGTATCAACCATTAACAAGGGCTTTCCTTCAGACCCAAATTCCATTTCTATAAATGGGATATTATCATCGTCTTCTTCCAGTATCTTTTCTGTGATCTTAAAATCTTTGTGAGGAGGAATCCCTAATTCTTCAGCATAAGCTACAGCTCCATAAATCAGATTATGAACTTCTACATAAGGTATTTCAACTAATGTGTCAGCGACACTAAAAGAATCTTTCAATCTTTGATATTCAACTTCAGAAATATTATATCGATAAAGAGTATCTTTTACACCTAAACAATAAATATCGACTAAATAAACACCCATCGTAATATTTCCGGATGCATGTTGGCGAGCTACAATTACATTTGAAATCCCTAATTCCTTCCAATCCTTCATAACCAGGCATTCTTTCAACGGTAGCGTCCGCGCTTTTGTTTGGATATACTTTTCTGGGGATAGAAGGGTTACCTTTTTTGCTGATTTCTTTTTTGTCACAACGATAAATGCTTATTAGTAATTATCTGACAAAGATATAATTATGTTCCAGAATTATGAATAGAAGTTATAAAATACTTATTCTTATCTTTTCAATATTTAACTCATTACATTTTTTAATAATATTATACCATCTAAAAAACCACGATAACAACAAGTATATTAATTGTTTACAAAAACAATATATCAATAATTAACATTAAAATCTCAAAAATAGATTTTCTTAATTCACACACAACAAAATACTAGCGGAACGATTGAAATTCATACCTTCAATTCATTCCACCAGCATTTTATATAATTCACAAAACTCTCCTACTTAAGTCTTATACTATAAAGAGATTTTGTTGTTGTTACAAAAAGAGTGTTCTTGTCTTTTCCTCCTATAGTTAAAGAGATAGGACGTTCTTCCGGGGTGTAACGTTTTATCTCCTTTCCATTCTTATCATACACATAGATGTGTCCGTCTGCAATATACAGATTTCCATCTTTATCAACTACATTACTATATTGCCCTTGTGGATAGGCCTCTTGCATATTTGTTAAACGCCCATCAGCCATAACATCCAGCTTCACGGTACTTTTATTGCTTTCCTTTGCCACATAGAAAGGTTCTTTCTGACCCGGAGTGACAGAAGATAAAGCGGCAGAACGTGATAAGTCGTATGTTTCCGGAATTATAGTAACTCCATCAGGAGCTATGAAACTATTCTCAGGCATACTAACAACGACTTTATCAAAATCACTTCTCCAACGACTGGAAGGATAAATTATTCTCTGCACATTCTGAACAGAATTTGTAGCCACTCTTTCTAATGGCTTCATTGTTTCATCCGGATTATTAGGGTCTATAGAATAACCCCATGCAGCCCAGCCACTATTGCCCCAACCACTATACATAGGGTTATCGTCAGGCAAACGAGGAACTGTCTCTTGAGTACCGTTTACCAGATATCCGGGTTGAGGATCATAACGGAATATAACCAATAGGTTATCTTTTGTATCTGTAGCCAATGTAAAGGGTTTCCATGGATAGTCGGTTAATAATGATAATGTGTTGGTTTCTACCGACCATTTATAAACTTTCTTCAATCGGTTTTCTACGAAATAAACATTTCCTTTACTGTCGGATGTCGCTCCAGCAGCAAACTCAAAACCATCTGCCAGTTTATTGAAAACTCCCGGACTATTGTTTATTTGCCGGTTAGTTTTTTCTTTTCCAGTAATATTTAAACGGGCAAAATCCCACTCATAAATAGGTATTTCTTTATTAACATCAAATACAGGAATTTCAATTACCGGTAGTATCTGGGTATAATTGTGTACGTTACGGAATTCGATATTCTCACTGTTCCATATACGTATACCAAATTCCTGCGGCAAATATGCACGTATCACACGATACATCCATAGGTTTGCAAACATAAGGTTTTTACTGTTTGATATTTCCAACATCTTACAATCCGGCCCTTCCGTACCTTCTTCTTCAAATTGGAAGGCGTATACTTTCCAGTTGGAAACATTCTCAAAACGAGCTTCATTTCTTACATGGTGTTCTAATGACATAGCATATACACGCCCCGAGGTTGAGGTATTACTTACATAAAAACCACTGGCTGCATAGGATGATGCTGTCCAAACGTCTTTAATGGTTCCACCACCATTGTTAGTAACCCATAAACTCCAATATTGATTATCCCATGCCAGATCTTTTCCAACAGCAGTTACGGGAGATGACGGGGAACTAATACGTCTTCCTTGATTCTGACGATAGGATTGAGTAGTTTGATTAGGATCTGGTTTTCTCATGGTTCCATGTCCTCCTACAAATTTCACATCGTTTATCATCGAATGCTCATTAGCCATCCATTTTAACCCGACTGCCCGATAATTATATGCTCCGGTATTCATTCCAATACCATTCACAATATCGTCACCTCCGGCAGAAGATTCAAGTATAGGTTTTGGTGTTCCAAACCCACTAAAAGCAGCTTCACTTTCTTTGAGAATAAATTGTGTCGCAAAAGGATGTAAACCGATCAGTTTTGTTCCGGGAGACATTTTTAATGTTTCCGTAAACCGATACCAGCCCTGTGGTACATATATATTTTTATGCTTAGCAATGGCATCCTGGAAAACTTTTGTATCATCTGTTTCTCCATCTCCTTTCGCCCCCAGGTCACGAATATTCACCCAGGTATCCATCAAAGGAAGGGCAGGTACATCGTTTGCAGGACGTACTGGGAATTTCACAAGAGGTTCTATTTCACTAATAGTCTTATATACAGAAGGACTACGCATATCATCCATTACCAATCCGTATGTAAAATCTTTTACCCGGTATTGTTTGTCTTTTACTTCAACCTTTTTACCACTCTGCAGGTATTGAACCAATAAAGGAACATTCTTACAATAAACATCCAATAAGTTTAATTGAGAGAAAGAGTTTTCTTCCGTACTAACGATAATAGCGGCTTTAGAAACATTCTCAAAATAAGAACTTTCTATATGAAGACGATCCATTGTGTTTTCCTGCATCTCGAGAACAACCGGAACATTTTTTGCATACATATTTACTATAGCAAACCCTACATCCCGTGTCAGAATAGCTGATTTACGTTGTCCTTCAAAAGAACAGTCGGTCATCATCATGGGCCAACCGGGAGATGGCCTTCCTGAATTGATACCATAATCACCGCCGTAAAATTTCATGTTTTCTATTTCGTTTCCTACATCATAAATACCTGCTTTACCTTCTCCAATATTTATAATACAATGATTTATGAAACTATGCTGCGCAAAGTGAGAACGTATAGCTACTGCCTGTGGATTTCCTTTTTCAATACGCATATTGATATTGGATAAGGCACTATAAAAAGTTCCGGCTCCCGCATCCCGGGGCTCCTGGCCTTGTTCAACCAAGCCTCCAGTAAACCAAATCATATAATTTTGTTTATCCTGATATCCGGGAGTATTCCTTCCCAGAATTATTTCGGGCCTATTTTTTCCATATCCAATCAAGCGAATGGCATTAGGAACATGGATCGTTTTACTGATCAGGTACTTTCCTTCAGGTATAAACAATATACCAAAGTTTTTTTCTTTCTTCACCTGATTGATTGCCAATTGTAATGCATCGGATACATCCATTTTGCCATCGGCTTTGATATTATAATTTTCCGGCGTAAAGTAAAATGCTTCCGGATCTTCCGGCCGTTGCGTATAAACGGAGCCGTCATTTGCCTGAAGGCTCAGAACACTGCAAACAGCTACTAAAATCAATACTAATCGTTTCATGGTTCTATGATTGAGTTTATAAATATGTAAACTATTAAATACATTCAAGTTTTGTTCTATTGTAATGGCAACAAGCTCAGCTTTAATTAACCATTTACAAATAATTAATTCAATAAAGAGCTTATCTCTGATGTGTCCGACAACTGTCGGTCAGCTGTTCGACAATTGTCAGACAGCTGTTTGACAGATGTCGAACAGCCGACTGACAGTTGTCGGACACTAAAAAGCACAGCATCTTATTCTATTAAGCAGTCCAGAACATCATAAGAAAAAGAGGGCTTCTCAAATTTATCCTTTAATACAAAAATATATCAACTTAGGAAATATTATCATTCAATAAAGTCAGCCATCAATAACAGCCAAATAGCAGACGGGTGCACCCATATCTCTTTCCAGTTATGACAGTTCTCTGCAGGCCAGTATGGTAAATCTCTGTTAAAGTGGGTTTGTACTCCCACAGGAAGGCCGCCTACGAGGTTTCCACTCATAACACTATATTGTCCTGCATAACGATAGCCTTCACCATACATCAGGCTTTGAGCAAACGGGTTCTTCCCCAGATGCCATTCCAGCTGATGATAAGCAAGATTCTGAAGTTCTTTATCATTTAGTAAATTCGCCACCTCTGCCAATCCTTTGGATTGTGTCAGGATAATCCCGCTATTTCCCCGGAATTCACCCCATACGGGGAATCTTTTAATATAATACCGGTCATTCAGCCTTATGCCTTGTTTAATCTGCTCAGTTTCTACTTCATCCCGCGCCTTAGATAAATCATAAACTCCAGCTGGGATCATATAATACGGAGCTGTATATTCCGCTATTCCTTTATAGTACTCAGCATACAATTGTAAAGCCTTTTTCCATTCAGCATTGTCCGGTATCAATCGACAGATCTTTGTTAATCCAACGACAACATTATGTTCATTCCCCCTGTGTGGATAGTGAAGAATAGTTTCTTTTTTCGAATCACGATAGAAAAAGCCTTTTAATGCCACATCAGAATCAAGATCAGTCTGCTGCTGACACGTAACTATATAATCAGCATATTTTATCGCTGCCTCTTTATATTTTTCTTCTGAGGTAGCTTCATAGAGAGCCAGAGCTGCATGTAATGCAACTCCGGCTAAATCTACGGCCATTAGTGGTTGAATTTTTTCTGCCGCAAAATCAAAATCTTCTCTGGCACATTTTAAAGCATAATCAGAGAAGAATATATCTTTAGTTTTAAATGCAATTGATGCTGTAGCTTCTGTTATGGCAGACACAAAATTTGGTTGTGCACCACTTGATGCACGACTCTGATAATCATCACTGGATCCTATAATATCATCTGTCCACATATCTTTCGTAGCCCAGGTATTTCTATATCCGTCACCAAAACGAGTCTTCATTACCCATGCAACACCCCATCTTGCTTCTTCTAATAAACGATCTGCCAGAGTAGGATCTGACTTTTTCAATTTTTCAGCCAAAACCATCATAGCGTAAGCTCCTTCAGCGGTATTCCCTAATCCTTGTGAAACGTCTCCTGCGTCATGCCATCCTCCATGAATATTCACCGACAGATCACCATGATGACAGAGCCAATCGAGATGGCAGGCATCATGAATCCCATCAATCGCATACCCACAACGCTGTGTGTAAAAATGATTGATTGTTTTAATAATCGAGCTTCTATATACTTCAGTAAAGGAATTGATTCTAAATGGTTTTGTTCTGAGCTTTCCGGCCTCTAAAATATATGTTCCAGCCGTATTAAACTGTGTAAAATCTATTACCTGAAAAGTACCTAAAGGAGTATTCCTTGATTCAACTGAGCCTTCCAAAACCTTAGCACCCGACTCTTCATTTATCAAAGAGAAAGTTTTAGCTGAAGGATCAGGAGTAATCGCTGTTTTGAGTAACCCTGTCACGTAACCGGAATGATTGTATGCTATTTCGCCTGATTGGACATCCCATCCTTCAAAATGGTCAGGTTCTACTTTCTCAAAATATACCTCGTCAATAAAATACCGTGCCGTATCTGTTGCTCCCGGTTCATTACCTTGTAATCTATATTGAATAACAAAACCTGTCACTTTTTCTCTACCCAGATGTTCGATTTCCCAATAGACCTTATTCCATTTCTGGTTTTCCAACACCTGAAAATTGTGCCCATTCTTAACATCGGGCACCTTATCTTCCCCGTCATTAAAAAAAATCGTATTGATCGATACCACTTTAAATCCCGGCAGATCAGGATATATCCAAAAAGAAATCCTATTCCAATCTGTCCAATCCTCATTATCTACTTTATAAAAAGCCCCCGATACACCCCATGGCCTGCCTCCCGGAGGATTAGAAGCCCCCTTGGTTGGTGAAGTGATTAAAAGAGAAGATTCACCCTTGTATGCTCTTTCTTTAGATAAAGTCAAAGTTCCATAAGCTCCGCTATGCTCCCATGCACCTATTGATTCGGCATCCGAGAGTAGTTTAGAGTTCAGAACTTCTTTTTGAGACCACGTATATTCCAATGTGTTTTCATAAGGCATAACCATTGGCATTGCCGGAATATCCGGTTGTTTTTCATTCTCCGTTGTATTTACACATGAGGAGGCACAAAATAAAATTAAAATGCTGGGAATTAAAAACAGGAGTGGCTTCATATCTTATTCTAATTAAAAACACAAATATAATAGAATAGCAAAAAGGCTGACTAAAAAATCAATGCAAAGAGCTAAACACAGAGACACAGAGAACACGGAGATTAGATTCCTTCCTATCAACACAATAAAAACTCTGTGTTCTCTGTGTCTCTGTGTTTCATTTTTTCTTTTGGACTTTTTAGTCAGCCTCTTTATCTAAAATTTATTTCAACCGGACATTAAACAATTTAGACCGAGCTGTCATAAACAAGGTATTACCATCTTTACCTCCAAACTGAATACTGGAAGGCCGCTCGGGAACATTTATAATTCCTTTTTGTTTTCCATCTTTATCAAAGATATAGATGTTTCCATCGGCAACATATAAATTACCTTCTTTATCAACAGCCGAACCAAATTCACCCCATTCAACAAAGTACTTCAGATTGGATAATGTTCCATCCTGTGCAACATCCATTTTAACCATACGTTTGTCATATTCATCGGATGCATAAAATGGTTTACCAGGATAAGCTTCCAAAACAGAAGAACTACGTGTCAGGTCATATTGGTTAGGGATAATGGTTTTTCCATCTGGTGCCACAAAACACAATTCAGGTTTAAACATTACCACTGTATTGAAATCATGGAAATCACGCCATCTGTTAGAAGGATAAAGAGCCTTGTGAACATTCTTAACAGATCCCATCGGAACCTTTGGCAGGGCCTTGATAGTTTCTTCCGGATTTGCCGGATCCACAGAATAAACTCTGGTTTCATAGGCATTATTACCATATCCCGCAAACGAGGTTCCGCGTGTATCAGGATAAGTCATTGGAGTTTCTTGTTTACCGTCTATCATATAACCGGGTTGTGCTTTGTAACGGAAAATAACCAAGAGGTTATCTTGTGTATCACAAGCTAAAGACATGGGTTCCCATGGAAAGTCTGACACCAGTGATATTGTATTGGTTTCTACAGACCACCTGTATACACGACGGAAACGTTGCTCTGAGAAATAAATATTGCCCTTACTGTCTCGTGCAATTCCTTCAGCAAATTCAAAACCTGCTGCCAATTGTTGAACCTTACCAATTTCATTTGTCAATGGAATTCTACGAGGTTCTTTTCCTGTTACAATAAGCTTTTGTAATTCCCATGGACGAACTTCTATATCTTTATTAATATCATATAAAGGCACATCTGTTGTATACTTGATTTGGGAATAATTATGCAGGTTAAGGAATTCAATATTTTCACAATTTTCCCATATACGGATAGAGTTATGATAAGGTTCGTTTATACGTATCACACGGAACATATATAGGTTTGCAAAGGTAATATCCTTACATCCTTCCATCTCTATAGGTTGACATTCTGTACCTTCACGGCTTTCCTCTTCAAGTTGGAAACAATAAACCTTCCAGTTCGCTACATTTTTAAAACGGGCTTCATTGCGCACATGATGTTCCAGAGACATTGCATAAATACGTCCGGGAGTAGTGGTGTTATTCACATACAATCCACTTGTAGCATAGGTTGTTGCTGTCCAAACGTCTTTAATAGTACCTCCACCATTATTGGTTACCCAAAAACTCCAATATTGATTATCCCATGCCAAATCCATGCCTGATGCAGAAACCGGATTTGTTGGGGAACTAATACGGGAAGCTCCCTGATTGTAGTTTCTTTGAGCAGGTGCCTGGCCTGGTCTCGGTTTACTCATTCCACCATGACCTCCTACAAACTTAACATCATTCAGATATGAATCAGCATTAGCCATCCATTTCACACCTACTGCACGATAATTATATGCCCCTGTATTTATTCCGATACCATTAAAAATATTGGCACCACCTTCAGATGATTCCAACAAAGCCTTTGGTGCACCAAAACCACTGAATGCAGGTGTACTTTCTGCCAATCGGAATTGAGTACCAAATGGATGTAAACCTATCAACCGTGTGTTAGGTTTCATTTTTACAGTTTCTGTAAAACGATACCATCCCTGTGGAACATAAATATTATCGTATTTATCAATAGCATCCTGGAATACTTTCGTATCATCCGTTTCATCATCTCCTTTTGCTCCCAGATCACGAATATTCACCCATGTTTCCATAGCAGGAAGAGCTGGTATATCACGTACCATAGCTGTCGGTAATTTTTGGATCGGTTCAGCGTCGAGGATTGTACGATACTCCGGCATGGAAACGATATCATCCATCTGAAGGCCATGTTCATAGCTCTTTATCTTATATATTTTATGGCTTACTTTCGTATCCGTATTACTACGGCTGTATTTTGCCAAAACAGGAACATTAGAACAATCTACGTTGCGAAGAGTGATCTGATTGTTACTGTTGTTCTCATTACTGATCACAATAGCAGGGCCGCTTACATTTTCAAAACGACTATTTTCCACGAATAAACGGTCGGCATAATTCGGGTCTATATCAAATACAGTCGGCACATTCTTTACCTGAATATTTACCATTGCCAAACCTGTTTCCTGACAACGCAAAGCAGCTTTTCGCTGTCCTTCAAAATATGAATCCACCATCATTACCTGCCAACCCGGAGAAGCCTTTGTTGAATATATTCCATAATCCCCGCCATAGAAAGCAACGTTCTCCATTTCATTCCCTACATCAAATAAACCGGCTTTACCTTTACCGATATATACAGCGATGTGACTCACGAAACTATGTTGAGCATAATGAGTACGCAATGCAACTGCGTGTGGATTACCATCTTCTATGCGAAGATTTACATTTGACATTGCACTATAGAAAGTCCCGGCTCCGGCATCACGAGGAGCTTGTCCTTCCTGTACTAATCCTCCTGTAAACCAAAACATATAATTGGCTTTCCCTTTATCATTAGGAACTTCTTCCTGATAGCCCGGAGAGTTTTTAGCCAGAATAAATTCAGGACGTTTCTTTCCATACCCAATCAAGCGTACGGCACCAGGAATATAAATCGTTTTACTGATTTTATATTTACCTTCAGGGATAAATAATATACCAAAATTCCTTTCCTGCCTTACCTGGTTAATAGCTGCCTGGAGTTGATCAGAAACATCCATTTTACCATCCGCCTTGATATTATAATTTTCCGGTGTGAAGTAGAATGCTTCCGGATCCACAGGACGTTGGGTATAAATTGATTCAAGATTTACAGCCTGTAATTGGAAGAAACCAAACAGACAAAACAGTCCTAACAAAAATACATTTAACCTATTCATATCTCTTTTTATTAATTATACAATTCTTAGTTTATACAGAAAAGGGAGGAGATAAGCTAATACCTATTTTAATCCATAAAGAAAGTATAAAAAAACCTTCCTTATCTCCATCCCTCATCTCATCAAATAGAACAGTTCATTTTACATGGGTCTTATAGTGGTATTACTACTAAAGGAGCATAATTTTGTCTTACTGTTCCAACACCTGAAACACTAGCCAAAGCACCTATTCTGAAATAATAATTCCGACTATATCTAAATAAGTTTTTATTATCTGCATTATCCAAATCAATACTTAAGGTATACACAGTATCATCAATTGCCTTTGCGGGACTGAAGCTTTCGCTGAAACCACCACCTTTTGTATCAAATTTCACTTGTTCACCTACGTAAATATCCGTAAATGCGTATAATCTGATTGCACTTAGATTTACTTCAGGTTTGCCACCTTCCAATCTGAATGTTGCAACGATTTTACTTCCTTCTTTTCTGATGTTTGCATCTTTGATCCGGATATAAGGAGTTACCTGGAAATCATGTGTATTATTGCCTTTTTTGATTTCAAAGTCTTGAATAGTGAACGGATAAAAGTTCCCATTGATAAACTCGATATCATATTTTGCAGCAAAAACCTGGTCATTACGGAATTCACCGTTTTGCTTAATTACCCATGTCTGAGCCGCCCGCGTATCCCAGCCTAATTCATAGACGCGGATAGCAGAACCGTTTTGAATATCCGTTTCAACCAATGCACCCGTTTGTGCATCTTTTATGCCACCGTTAAAAGAAGCATTCGGTTTTTCGTAATTATCAATCTCAAACATATCACATGATGCCAATATAAATAAAAAACATGGTATCAATAATATATTACATATTCTTTTCATAATGTATAAATTTAAAAAGATTAATGTCCTGGATTTTGTACTAATTTATTCGTATTCACACCCGGAATAGAGAAATAGTAGTTGATCGGGTTGAAAGTGCGGCCACCGGCTTGTTCATCATAATAGAGATTCACACGCACAAAAATATATTTCGGTTGTTGTTCGCGTAAGTCCATCATTGGCACTAAAGCATGTCTTTTTCCTCCCGTGAAGAAAGTATGATAATCTCTACGGCGTACCATATCCCAATAACGGCTTCCTTCGAATGCCAATTCCACTCGACGTTCTTTCAATACATTTTCAAGTGTCAAAGGTATTTCATCTGTATGAGCAGCTCTTTTACGCAATGCATTGATATATTGAGCAGCTAATGTCTGATCACCTTTTCCGCTTTCAACTGTTGCCTCCGCATAATTCAAATAGAACTCAGCCAGACGCATGTCAATCCATGGAGTAGTTGAAGCTCTCTCTGCACCACTTACATTCTTATTTTCAGCTAAGAATTTACGGATCGTAAATCCTGTAGAAGAATAATTCGCATCGTCACTTCTACCCATTCCAAAGAAACCTGAATATGCACTTTCTGCACCATAAGAATAATAGGTCTTCCCGTCATGTCCAACTTCATTACCAGCGGCATATACACCAACAAGATTTCCATTTTTTCCAATCAAGCCACCTTGCATAATAATTTCTGTTCCTTTATAAGTTGCGCCCGGAACAATGATACTAGCCAAAAGACGCGCGTCCTTATTCTTAAACGGTTCATATAAAGTTTCATATTTCTTGAATGGAATATTTACATCCAGATTATTTGGATTTGCAGTATAGTAATCTTCATTTCCGTCTGTACGGGTCACAATTTTTGCACTTTTTCCTGAGCCATTATCTGTATAATCTTCATATAGATCAACCATATCAAGAGTTGGAGCAAAACGTCCAAATTTATGGAATCCAGGATTTACTTGCGCCGGACTGAAATAAATATCAAAATTATGTCCTTGACCGCTTACAACTGATCCATCTAAATAAGATCTGCTAAAGATAATCTCGTTATGTGCAGTTAAAAATAAATTCTGGTAATTTACTGCTGCCTCTGCCGGGTTTGCAGGATCAGGCATATACAAAGATTTACCGGAATTATCAATAATTGCTTTTGAAGCAGTAAGACACTCCCCATAGAAGTAATCTGCATCTGCATCCGTCATTCCACCTACCAGTTTTTGATCAACTGCCTCACCTGTTAGATTAGCCTTGTTCCAATACTTTGCCAAAGATGCTGCATGAAGAGCCGCTCTTGATTTCAATCCATAAGCAACCCATTTAGTAGCTCGGATTGTATTACCCCTACTATCAGGCAGATTAGCAATAGCTAAATCACATTCCTTCATAACAAACATCCAGGTATCTTTTTCTGTACTTCTCGGAACAAATAAAGCTGCATTGTCCGTACCCGCTGAATAATCACCATCCTGAGCTTTTTCAATGATAGGTACCCCTCCATATCTTTTTACCAAACCAAAATAGATATAGGCACGAATAAAATGTGTTTCACTTTTCAGTGTATTATATGTAGCCTCATCAATAACATTATTACTCTTAGCTATTTCCAGATTATCAAAGAAAAGATTGACCTCACGAAGCCTCTTATATGCAGAGACCCTCCAGTTACTACCACTAGTATCATTTCCATTATCAAAAAACTGATAGCCGCCCGGCCCTATTGCCTGTCCACCATCGCTTTTGATACTTTCATCTGTATACATAGATGTCATTAGCATATAATCTACACCCGACCAACCCCGTTGATTAAATCCTTCATTCGGACGGAAATTAAAATCTTCCATCGGAATTGAATTATACATTGCAGCCATAAGCGTATTCAATCCATCTTCACTCTCCAGCAACTGATCAGAGCTTATTTTATCAAGTGGCGTCAATTCAAGGAAATCATTACATCCTGAAATACTTAGCGCTAAACTTATTATCAAAATAGATATTATATTCTTTTTCATAATGCGTTTATATTAAAAATTAACGGTAAGCCCTATACTAAAATCCCTCATAATAGGATAACTTAAACCGGCATCCCAATCATTTTCCCATTTTTCAGGGTCATATTCTCTCAATTCTTTTTTACAGAATGTCAACAAGTTTGTTCCATTTGCAAATATTCGAACATTTGACAATCCTGCCATCTTTACTATATGGCGGGGCAAATTGTAACCTATCTCAAGATTCTTCAGTCGCAAATAAGATGCACTTGGTCTCCAGACATCTACTACACCTTCATCCATTGTATTACTCATATTGCTTCGTATTGCCGGGAAATACCCTGCTTTCCATTTTGTTGCAGGATCATAAGGATCGGCAGTCGGATCTTCTGTATGCCAACGATCCAGGAACCTCTTATGTAAAGTCGGATAACGTCCGTATCCCCATATATCCTGGTTACGATAATTGATTGAATAAAGAGCTGCACCCTGGAATAATGCATTTATATCAAATGATTTATAAGAAGCATAAAGTGTTAAACCATATTGTAATGGAGGATTGACATTTCCATAAGTCCACCAATCATAAGTTTGGTCATCACTTGTTATTCTACCATCACCATTTACGTCTTTCAAGCGATAACTACCCGGAAGTATTTTAGAGTTACCCATACTTCCACCCATTAATGGTGCCGTTTCATATTCATCTAATGACTGATATTGTCCATTATATTGATAGAGCGCCATACGTCCGGTATATCTATATAAGTTATCACCACTTCTATATTTACTCCATTGGCTACTATAACCGGCGAGTTCTCTATAAAGTCTCTTTTCACGAGAGAATGTTACATTCGCACTTACTCCATAGGAAAAGTCATTTCCAATTTTTCCTCTGTGGTATAATTCCAATTCAATACCACGGTTTACACTTGAGTTCAAATTCTCTTGAGCGATTGTTGCTCCAAAGGTATTGGGAACATCCACAATAGGATTGGCTAATTGTCCTGTGTTCTTTCTTTCAAAATATTCTACTACACCACCAAATTTACCATTCCATAAGTCAAAATCAAGACCTATATTATATGTGGTTGAATTTACCCATGACATTTTATCATTTACAACACCCGGAGGCATCATAGCTACAGTTAATTCACCTTCATCAAATACATAACCACGATTATTTACAGAAGAATATCCGGGTATATATTGGTAAGCACTTCCTTGATCACGCCCTGTTTTTCCAACAGAAGCTCTCAATTTCAAGTTATTCACAAAAGGAAGAGTGTTTTTCAGAAAAGATTCTTCAGAAATACGCCATCCAATACTGGCAGCTGGAAAAAATCCCCAGCGGGAACTTCTGGAATACCGGTAGGATCCATCATATCTGAATAATGCCTCTACTAGATATTTTCCTGCAAAGTCATAATTTAAACGTCCAAAATAGCCAGCCTTTTTTTCAAAGCTTCTATAACCTGCATTAGATGCAGTTGTTGCTGTTCCTTGATTAAGAATATCATGCGTATATAGATCTGCATATTTACGTTCTCCTTCTAACTCATCTGTTCGATTAGTCGTTGCTTCAATACCAACCATAATTCCCAGATTATGCATTTTATTCCATGAATGCGTATAATTTGCGCGTCCCTGGAAATTCAATCGTTGGTCGGTCCTAAATCTGCTATTATATTTGTCTTCACCATAAGTTGTTACATATTGATCGGTATAATAATCATATATATCATAACTCTTCTGTAACATAGAAGAATTTCTTAATGCATGGTCAAAAGCTGCAGTTCCGGTAAGTGTAAGCCCTTTAAGGAAAGGAGCTTTATATGTAAGAGTTACATTTGATTGATAACGGTATTCTTTTCTCCGATTATATCCATCCAATTTGGGGTCAACCAATGCATGTGCATTTTTATTTTCTGGGTCTATAGCTGTGAGGTGATTTTCATTATCTAATGTATGCCAATCTTTTCCACGATCGTTTACCTGGAGAGTTTTAAACACCCAGATAAAAGGTTCTCTTGGTTGTTGAATTCTTCCATAAACCCCTGACAAATTTACAGCCAATTCCAAATCTTTGGTGATTTTTGCTGTAAGATTCGATCTTAAATTAAACCTTTTATTGAATTGTATACCCGACTTTAAAAGACCATTATCTTCGGTGTATGAAAAGCTTGTAAAATACTTAACATTATCAGATCCTCCTCTTACAGAGAAATTATGTTGAGTAGCCATAGCCATATCGCTCATATACATATCAAGCCAATCATGGTCAGTATATCCTGGCTCGTTATTCTTGTATTTTTCCAGAATATCATCGCTATAAGTAGGTGTTGCCCCAATATTACGCTGCATCTCATTAGCCATAACACGATAGGTATATGCATCAACAGTTAGCTCCATTCCTGTCGGAACTCTTCCTGTTATTTTGCCCTGATACATAAATTTCGGTTTTCCGGCTTCTCCTTGTTTTGTAGTCACGATTAATACTCCATTCCCGGAATTCAATCCATAAATAGCAGCAGATGCATCTTTTAGAATAGAAATACTTTCAATATCATCCGGATTAAGTTGAGCTAACTCGGCCGTACCATCACGAGCAACTCCGTCAATAACCACCAAAGGATCTCCAAAACCACGAATACTTACAAGATTACTATAATCACCTGGTTCTCCTGTTCTTTGACGAATAAGTAACCCCGGCATTTTACCTTGAAGATTTGTTACAAGGTTATCTGTCTTAGTTGTTTGAATATCCTCAGAAGAAATAGAAGTTACAGCACCAGAAAGTGTTTGCTTCTTTTGTGCACCATAACCAACAATAACAACCTCTTCTAAATTTTGGGTATCTTCTCTTAAAGTAACAGAGAAAGTTGTATTATTACCTACACGAATCTCTTGTGTTACATACCCAACATAACTTATAACCAAAACCGCATTGTCGCCCACCTGTGTTAATGCAAATTTCCCATCTATATCTGTAATAATACCATTAGTAGTCCCTTTGACTACAACATTCACCCCAATAAGCGGATCACCTAAATCATCTACAACAACCCCTGAAATTGCTTTTGCTTGTTGTTGAATAAGAGCCACTTGTTTTGAGATGATGATATGTTTTCCATTAATTTTATAAGACAGTTCCCGGTTTTTTAAAATTTCATTCAAAACATCAGATACTAACCGGTCTTTTGCATTTAAAGTAATTCGCTGATTATCATTTATTTCCTCACTCTTATAAAAGAACATAAATTCAGATTGTTCTTCTATTTGTGAGATAGCATCATAAAATGTCCCATTTTCAATCGTAACCGACACACGCTGCTTTTGTGCATAAGCTAGCGTATTGGCTGATAAATGGATAATACTCACTAAAAGGAGTACCGTTGTGATCTTCATAATACGTGCAATTTTTCGATGTAGCAATCGACTTACATCTCGTTTTTTTTCCATATCTTTGAGCGTTTTTATTATTAAATATCTCTTCTGCAAAGTTTTCCAGACAAGGGAAGAGATCGGTTAACTAAATAAAAATGATTTTAAAAGGACTGTCTAAATTTCAAGTTTGGATAGTCCTTTTTCCTTTTCTAAAAGGAAAGCATAACTGTGGTTTCTACATAGGCAATATAATTTAGTGGTTTTACATACGTCTTTCTTTAATAGTGATTTCTCCATTTGCCGTTTGAAATGCAAATTGTTTGTTATGATTTATAATATTTAATACCTCTTGAATCGTTTGATTCAAAGAAAATGTCCCCGTATATCGAATAGATTTCAATTTCTCATTCTTAAAATTAATTTTTACTCCATAATATTTTTCCAGCCGCATAAAGATAGAATCGAGGGGTTCATTCTTAAATTTATACTCCCCTTTCAACCAAGCTGTAGCAAAAGTAACATCCACATCCTCGATTGTTACAGAACCTGTTTCATTATTAGCATAAGCTTTTTGATTGGGTTTAATATACATTCGACTCATGGGTTCTCCAGCTTCGTTATAGGCTTCAAATAGTACCCGCCCGCTCAAAAGAGTCAGATTACTATAAGCTTCTTTACTATACCCTTCTACATTAAATGTTGTGCCCAATACTGTTATATCTTGTTGTTTCAATTTTACGATAAAAGGCTTTAGAGTATCCTCTTTAACATCAAAAAATGCTTCTCCATCCAAATACACCTCTCTTTTATTTCCAAAACTTGCTGGGTATCTTAAGGAGGTTGAAACGCCTAAAGTCACTTTACTCCCATCAGATAGCACCAATGAATTAACTTTCCCACCATCCTCTGTCTGAATAATATTGTAAGCAATTTCCGGTAAGGGCTCTATAACTTGTGATTTCTTTTCAAAGTCTTTTAAAAACCAGCCAATACTAAAGGCCACACACACTATTGCCACATATTTCAACCCTTTTTGAATATTGAGTTTATAAGATGATTTTTTTTTAGCTGTTTCGGGTTTCTCATTCAATTTAAAATGAAAACGCTCCCAACTGGTCTTTTCCTCACCGACAAACCGATTATAGTGGCTTGATTCATAAATATTCTTCAAATCAAAAAAGAATGATTTATTTTCTGGCGATTGTAATAACCATGCCTCCAATTCATGCAACTCATCTTCCAATATTTCCTTTTCCAAAAAGCGGATAATCAATGACTCTATATCTTTCTCTTCCAACATCTATCCTATGGGTGTTTTATATTAATACGATTGAAGAATTTGTTTTACTTATAGCTGATCAGAAAAAAATCAGAAATACAGTAAAAAATAAAAGTGCCTTTCGTATTTGCTTTAGGGCTTTATAAAGTTGAACCTCAACAGTACGCTTTGAGAGGTTAAGTTGTAAAGCAATTTCTCCCGTTTTGCGTTCTTCCAAATAAGACATCATAAAAATATTCCGGCATTTTTCCGGGAGATTATTTATCTCTTTATAAATAGCAGCCAACCGATCATCCTCTATATATAAATGTTTTGGATCATCATTATAATAAAGTTCCTCAATCTTTAATCGGGAAACAACAGTCTGTACATAATTATTTTTTACTTCCTGGTGCTTGAGACAGTCTAAGCAGGCATGACGTACCGAACGAAACAGATAAGTTTTCATCCCTCCGTTTAAAAAAAGAAAAGCTTTCTTGTACCATATCTTTTGAAAAAGGTCATGAACAATATCCTCCGCAGTCTGATCGTCTACATACCTACCGGCATAAAACATCAGTGCAGACGCATATTGAACATACAATTCTTTAAATTGTACCAATGCGTGGTCTTCCTTTTGTGGTTTCACCATAAAAATTACACTAGGCGCATCTAACCTATCTCAGGTGCGTTTTTACTCTTTATACTACAAGTATAAACGATTTATTTGAAATATTTACTTACTCTTCTTCTCTTTTTCTTTAATAAAAATCTGAATACTTGATTATCAAGCAAAAAGAATGATGTTTTTAGTTTATAAACAATTTAATATATCTGAAGACGAAAAAACATAAAACAAAGGATTTAGCAAAAAGTCAACATTCACTTACTATTAGAGAAAATACGATAGGTTAAAAAGTGTTTCTCGCCATGAAACGAAAAAATATCAGCTATATAATGGAGCCGTTATCGCTGATAAATGACAATATGATATTTCAATCAATCGAATATAAAAAAGTTTTCGAATTTTGTAATATGTGAAGATCCAGAAATACCGAGTGGACTATTTTGGATAATATCAAGTGGACATTTCAGCTCCTCTTCTTGGATAAGAAGAGGGGGACCGCTGCCCCGCAGTGGTGGAGCAGTTTGACTCCTATTATTATTCATTAAAATTAGCCGTTTACGTGAGTTAGATTAGCTATAGAGGAAGAAAACTAAAGAGGTAAACATTGATAAAGAAATCAAACTGCTCCACCCCCGCTGAGGCGGCGGTCCCACTCTTCTTATCCAAGAAGAGGAGCCGAGATACTAATATCATATGATCTTCACATTTTCCTCTATCAGAAAAATAAAAATAGCCGTTTTTCCATTAAATGGAGTTTAATTTCCATTTAATGGAGTCTCATACTCCGTTTAATGGCGTTGCCAACTCCATTTAATGAGAAAATGACGCCGTTTAATGGGATTTTTGGAAGGTAAAGAAACCAGCTGACAACCTTAATCTATCGCCAGATTAAATTCATCTTTCAATTTTCCTAAGAGAGGATTGATTTCCAGTAAATGCTGGTATTTCTCTGTCGTAGTATAAGCCAGTTTTTTCTCATTTGATTCACTGATACGGATTCGCATCTGGATATGTGTGTTTTTCAGATGATGTCGCAGGTATGATAGAATAGAAACAGCAGAGTTTGAAAGTTCTTCCTGTTGCCCCTGATTATGGACTGCAATTTCAAAAAGAAAATTTTCAAGTAAAACAGGTTTGGAATTTATCATTGTATTCTTAAGATAAACTTTTGTATCAATGGTTTCTGCAAAAGCATTCCATTGAGTAACCAGATCATCTTGTGTAAATGGAGTTGTTAATTCGGCGACCTTTTCTGCTTGCTGTGATATCTCCTCTTTAGGTTTATCATCCAAAACCTTGAAAGAAGTACTGACCGGACGCGATGAAGTATTTTTTACTGCTGTTGCAGTTGGAACAGTAGGCATGACAGGTTGTACATTTACCGGCATTTGGGTGGTAATTATCTTTGTTTCAGCCTGAATGGACGGTTTTGTTGGTTGAGTAACCGGAGAACCCGTGTTAATCGGTTCAATTAGAGTTTTTTTTTTATCTTCTTCCTCTGTCGAAGTCACAGGACGGTTCAATTGACATAATTGAATGAGAGTCAACTCTAGAAGCAATCGTTTATTGCGACTAGCTCTATAATTGAGATCACATTGATTGGCTAATTCTATTGCCCTGAAAAGAAAAGGATCGGCACATCGTTTTGCCATTTCAATGTAACGTTCACGTATAGAAGCTCCTACTTCAAATAACACCAATGTAGCCTCATCCTTACAAACCAAAAGATCACGAAAATGTCCCGCCAATCCACTAATGATATTTTGCCCATCAAATCCTTTACCCAAGATCTCATTCAGCAGGATGATTGCTCCCCTTACATTACCAGCCAGGATTGCATCCGTTAAACGGAAGTAATACTCATAATCCAGTACATTCAGGTTATCAATAACCGATTGATAAGTGATATTTCCATTTGTAAAACTAAGGACCTGGTCAAAGATAGATAAAGCATCACGCAGACCGCCATCCGCTTTTTGAGCTATCACATTCAATGCCTCCGGTTCAGCTTTTCCACCTTCGCAATTGGTCACATGCTGCAAATGATCTACGATATCTGCAATCGTAATACGCGAAAAATCATACACCTGGCAACGGGAAAGAATCGTAGGCAATACTTTATGCTTTTCTGTGGTAGCCAAAATAAAGAGAGCATGATGAGGAGGCTCTTCCAATGTCTTCAGAAAAGCATTGAACGCCGCAGAACTCAACATGTGAACCTCATCAATAATGAATACTTTATATTTACCTATTGGGGGAGGGATACGCACCTGATCAATCAATGAACGAATATCATCCACTGAGTTGTTTGATGCAGCATCCAGTTCATGGATATTATAAGAACGTTGTTCGTTAAAAGCCTGACAGGATTCGCATGCATTGCAAGACTCTCCATCACTTGTTGGATTCAAGCAGTTGATAGTTTTGGCAAAGATACGGGCACATGAAGTCTTCCCTACTCCACGCGGGCCACAGAAAAGATATGCATGTGCCAATTTATTGTTCTGGATGGCATTTTTAAGAGTGACAGTAAGTGTTTTTTGTCCTACTACACTCTGGAAAGTAGAGGGGCGATATTTACGTGCCGAGACAATATAGTTATCCATGTGTCGCTTTTTATTGAATACACAAAGATAAACAAAATATTTCATTTATATTTGCAAAAACATATGCCCCTATGTCACGCATTAAAGACTTTTACAACAAATATCTTTCGTGGATCAATGCTTATTGGTTGGTCACGATTATCTTCGTGGGACTTACTTTCACTGCGGGAGATAGCAGCCTATATAACCGCTATCAATACGACGAGAAAATCCGTAGCCTGGAGAAAGAGATCAAATTCTATGAAGAAGAGATTGCTGAGAATCGTCAAAAGCTGAACGACCTGCATACCGACAAAGAAGGCTTGGAACGTTTTGCACGGGAAGAGTATTTAATGAAGAAACCCAATGAAGATGTTTTCATTATCAAAGACAAATAAATGAACGAAAATACCCGTACCACTATTTATTACCTGGCTGCTATCTGTCTTCTTATCGGTGCTATTCTTCATTTTATCGGATGGTTCTTTGCGCCCTATTTGTTTGCAATAGGGGCTGCAGGTTTATCCGTTTGCTATATTACTTATCCCACTTTAGATATGAATTTTCGCCAGAAACGCCTTCATCGTAATAATATCTTCGCCGGCTTGCTGATGATCTTATCCTCCGGGCTGATGTTCGCTGATCGCAAAGAGTGGATTCCTTGTCTTACTATCGCAGCAGTATTACAAATCTATAGTGCTTTTGCGACTCCAAATAAGAAAGAATAAATTCCTAACTATATAACTTTATAAATATAGTATTTCCCGAAAGATACCATATTAAATCAAAAAGAATTTGAAGATTTTTTCAACACGGAGACACAGAGCTCACAGAGTTTTTTTATTTGATATTTGATTTTAATATATAAATCTCCGTGTGCTCTGTGTCTCCGTGTTGAAAATTTATATTCAAATATAACAATAGCTAAATATTTTCATTTAAGGAAAAATCATATATAGTAAACTACATTTAGTGCTAAACAAAAAGCGCCACTATTAAGTGACGCTTTTCATATATTCAGTTTTTATTACCTTATTTTGCAGGAGAATAACTCTTATTCATTATTTCTATCAGTTCAGCTGTAATATCGTAAGCATCATTTGCTAAAAGGATATTATCACCTCCTGTATTACTTAAAATTACCTGATAGCCTTTATCCTGGTTGTAAAGCTTTAATTGAGAAATAAGTGTATCACGCAATGTTTCACTCATGCGTTGTTGTTCAGCCATCAATTCCTGAGCAGAACGATTATCCAATTCCTGTAAATCTCTTTCTTTCTTTAAAATACGCTGTTGTTCCTGCTCGGCACGTTCACGGGAAAGAAATGCATTGTTTTCAATTTTACGTTGAAATTCTGCCGCATCTTTTTCCAATTCACGCATTTTTTGAGATATATTTAGACGTGCATTCTCTTGACTTTTCATTTGCATTTCATACAAATCCTTTGCATAGTTATAATTCATCAAAAGAGAATCGACATTGACGTAAGCAATTGGTAATGTAACAGCTGATTCATCACCAGGTGTAAATGTTTTTGCCACAACCTCCGATTTACCACCAGAGAAATGTAATATAAATAAAACTACAACGGCAACAGCCAACACACCATTAATGATATAGTTAATGTTCTTCATAAAGTGTAAATTAAATCTTTATAATATTTTTATTTTTTACTCTGTTTCCTTCATTCGCTCTTCGAGGTTTCGCTGATTCATCGCCTGGCGATGTTGTGTTTTTGCACAATGAATCCCCTTTTCGCCTAGCGCTTTGTTACCATCAATATGTGTATTTGGGAATCTCCCCCCCTTTTTTACTATCACTTTAATAGCCAAAAGCACTACACAAATAACAATAATTATAACCGTAAGTAATAAGGTTGTAAGCATTTTCTGTATATTTGTGACGCAAATATAAGAGTTTAACTGATTATAAAATACCTTTTCAGTATTTTATTCTACTTTTTTTCGAAGACAAAGCCTTATATGTTGACATAATTAACAATATAGTTATATCTATCATACATTTAAATAATTTATAACATTATGAAGATTACAGACTTAAAGCCCGAAATCGTTTGGAAGTTTTTCCATGAAATCACACAAGTGCCTCGTCCATCTAAAAAAGAAGGTAAAATTATCCAATATTTGGAAGCTTTTGCCGCACAGTATAATGTATTGATAAAAAAGGATGAAGTAGGAAATATCCTGATGTTTAAACCTGCAACTCCTGGTTTTGAAAAGTTGCCGACTGTCATTCTGCAATCACACATGGATATGGTTTGTGAAAAAAATAGTGATAAAACATTTGATTTCGACAATGATCCTATTGAAACTATAGTAGATGGTGAATGGTTGCGTGCAAATGGCACCACTCTTGGTGCAGATAATGGCATAGGAATGGCTGCCGAACTTGCAATTCTGGCTTCTGATAATATAGAACATGGCCCGATTGAATGCCTTTTCACTGTTGACGAAGAGACAGGATTAACAGGAGCGAAAGCACTTCAGGAAGGTTTTATGACAGGTGAAATTCTGCTTAATCTGGACAGTGAAGATGAAGGAGAATTGTTTATCGGTTGTGCTGGTGGTAAAGATACGCAAGCAACTTTTACTTACCAGCCGGTTGAAGCTTCCCAGGATATGCAATATTTCCGCATTGATGTTAGTGGATTAAACGGTGGCCATTCGGGCGGTGATATCCACAAAGGATTAGGTAATGCTAATAAAATACTGGTTCGTTTTCTTTACTTATTGATTGATGGTGATTTCACATTTGAACTCGGCTCTATTAATGGAGGTAATTTGCGTAATGCAATTGCACGGGAAGCTAATGCAATTATCGGTATCCAATCTTGTGATAAAGAAAAAATAAGGGTAATGTTGAATAGTTTTGCTGCAGATATTGAAAACGAATTGAAGCATGTTGATCCTAAAGTACGCTTAGCAATGGAGTCCGTGGAAAGGCCTGAAACAGTTATTGATATGGACACTTCTGTAGAACTTTTATTGGCTTTACAAGCATGTCCTCATGGTGTAATTGCTATGAGTCATGATATTGAAGGATTAGTTGAGACATCGACCAATCTGGCTTCTGTAAAAATGAAAGAAAACAATACAATTGTTGTGGGAACCAGCCAACGCAGTTCCATTGATTCAAGTAAAACAGCAATTGCAAATACAGTTAAAGCCTGTTTCGAACTATCTCTGGCCGAGGTGACGCAAGGTGACGGTTATCCGGGATGGACTCCTAATCCGGATTCAAAAATACTAAAAGTTGCGCAAGATGCTTATGTACGCCTGTTTGGTAAAGAACCAAAGATCATGGCTATTCATGCCGGTTTGGAGTGCGGCCTTTTCCTTGAAAAGTATCCTAATCTGGATATGATTTCCTTTGGCCCTACATTGCGTGATGTTCATTCGCCGGGCGAAAAGATTGAAATACCAACGGTTGCCTTATGGTGGGAACATCTTCTTGAGGTATTAAAGAGTATTCCTGCAAAATAAAACGAATAGATATACGTTTAAAAAAGAGGAGAATGCCGAAATGGTATTCCTCCTCTTTTTGTTTGATATGAATTAAAATATATTTTCAGGCGTGGATTTACGCGGATCAAATACATTTTGAAGATGAATAGATTATCCTTATATGGAGTTATTTTGTTTACTGTACTGAGTTTTCTATTACCGGCATGTGACGGGTTGGATGATAACTATTCCACTAATACAAGTCATCGCCTTAACTTCTCTGTTGACACACTGTCTTTTGATACTATATTCAGTTCGATTGGATCTACCACCCGTCAGTTCATGATATACAATAAGAATAGTGAACCTTTAAACATAGAACGTATAGAGCTGGCGAGTACGGGTCAGACAGGTTTTCGTATGAATGTTGACGGAAGAAAAGGCGAACGTTTTGAGAATGTAGGCATACAGGGCAAAGACAGCATGTATGTATTTGTGGAAGTTACGGTTGACCCAAATGGAACTAACCAACCATTGCTCATACAGGATTCTGTTCTATTCACATTTAATGGTAATCAACAAAGAGTCTTACTGGAGGCCTATGGCCAGGATGTTAATCTCTATAAACAGGGAGTGGAATTTTCCGAAGATATACTTTTGTCAGCCGATCGTCCTTATCTCATATATAATCAAATGGTGATTGCACCGGATGTAACTGTAAATATAGCCGAAGGAGCAACTTTTTATATGCATGATAAAGCAAATATTATTGTACGTGGTACAATGGTAGCCAAAGGAAGCCGGAAGCAACCCATCACTTTCCGTGGCGACCGGCTAGACAAAATTATAGAAGACCTGCCTTATGATCGTGCTCCTGCACAGTGGGGTGGTATCTTTTTTGAGCCGAATAGCTATAATAACGAAATGGATTGGGTCAATGTTCGTAATGGAAAAACAGGTATTACCTGCCTCACTGCCAATCCTGAAACACCTAAACTGAGTTTAACAAACTCACTGGTAACTAATATGGACGGAAATGTTCTCACTGCCAGGAACTGCGATATAAAAGTAATCAATACCGAACTAAGTAATGCACGAGATACACTTGTTGTTTTAAAAGGGGGAAAGTACAGTTTTACTCATAGTACTTTAGCTAATTATATGACAATGTATACTCGTATCGACAGCACTTATACATTACATTTCTCCAACATATTAACAAAAGGTGTATATCTTCCTATCTCTGCCGGATTTGATAATTGTATTATTGATGGTAATCATGCTGCCAGAGAAACATTAGATGACCTCAAAGGAGAAATCATGATCGAAAGATCTGAAGTTGTATCATTTGATTATTATTTTAATCATTGTGTACTGAAAACTTTAGAAAAAGATAATCCGAACTATACGGATGTGATCTTAGTTCCGGAACCAACAAGAAATATATATAAGATGTTCCGGATGACTGGTGGCAGGGAAAATCAGTATGCGTATGACTTCCAATTAGATGCAGATACAATTGTGGGTGTAGGAGCAGCGGATCCTGAAATCGCGGCTCTTTACCCTTTTGATTTACGTGGTTTTAGCCGCACAGTAAGTCCGAAAGCTCCGACTATTGGAGCCTATGAATTTGTAGAGAAAGAAGAAGAGGACTAAATGAGTGATGAGTGATGAGCGATGAGTGGTGAGTTATTAATACAAGAATAAAGGGGATGAGATATATTTTCATTGGATTATTGGCTTTACTATTTGTTTCTGTATCTGCTCAGTCTGATAACAAGGCCTTTCGGGTGATGTGGTATAATGTGGAGAATTTGTTTGATACGGAGGATGATCCATTAACAAATGATGAGGAATTTCTACCCACCGGTAATCGACGTTGGACCAATAAACGTTACAATCATAAACTGCAACAAATTGCTAAAACTATTAATGCTGCTGGAGAGTGGAGTACTCCGGCAATTATTGGTATGTGTGAAGTGGAAAATGATTCTGTTCTTACCCATTTACTTACCCGAACTCCCTTACGAAAACAGCATTACCGCTATTGTATAACTACCGGTTCCGATACCAGAGGGATTAATGTTGGCATTCTTTATCAGCGTGATAAATTTGCTTACATTTCCCATCAATCTGTTCCGGTTGTTTATCGTGAAGGCAGAAAAAAACCGACCCGCGATATTCTGCATTTAACAGGAAAGATTATTAGTGGAGATACTCTGGATATACTTGCCTGTCATTTCCCTTCCCGGTCAGGAGGCGAGAAAGAATCTGAAGCATTCCGGTTAGATGCAGCAATAATCATGCGTCAACTTTGTGATTCTCTTTTGGCGGTACGCCAATCACCGAATCTGATACTGATGGGAGATTTCAACGATACACCTAAAAACAGAAGTATAGTTGAAGTATTGAAAGCAGTACCACTACTGACAGAAGAAGAATCTATAAATACCCCTTTGAGGGAGATTGAAAAGCCTCCTCTCTATAACCTTTTTGCTAATCCTAATCTTTTCCAATTTCCAGGAAGCCATAAATACCGTGGAGAATGGAGTCAGCTGGATCAGATTATTGTCAATCACCGTCTTATTTCCAAAGACAGTTCTTTCCATGTAATCCCTGAAAGCATTCAGATATTTACTCCTAAATTCCTCTTAACCAAAGATAAAACAGAGCGTGGTTATCGCCCTAAACGCACTTACTTCGGATTTAAATATGAAGGAGGCTTTAGTGACCACTTACCTTTGATTGTAGATTTTAGTTTCCGGTAATTTTAAATTTCAATTATTATTAACTAAAGCCTTTAAAGACATTAATGCCTTTAAAGACATTAAGGGGGGGCATGGATATTGAAAAATCAAATTTGCCATTACCTTATAAATACATTACCTTTGCCTATATATAATGAAAGCACATATCCAACACATACGAATTCTGCTTCTATCCTTGATAATAGGTATAGTGATTCCATCCAGTCTATGGGCACAGGAACTCCCTAATCCTTTTAATTTCCCGATTCTTTTGAGTGGTAGTTTTGGAGAATTACGCAGTAATCATTTTCATTCCGGTATTGATTTTAAAACACAGGGAGCCGAGGGGAAACCTATACATGCAGTGAAAGAAGGCTATGTATCTCGTATTTCTGTAAGTCCCGGTGGTTATGGGAATGCGTTGTATCTTAATCATCCTGATGGAACAACGACTGTTTACGGACATCTGCTCCGTTTCTCATCCAAAATAGCACAGTATATTAAAGAACAACAATATACACAAGAGAAATTCGCTGTTAATCTTTACCCTGATTCAACATTGTTTCCAATTGAGAAAGGAGAAGTTATTGCTTTAAGCGGAAATACGGGTAGTTCAGGTGGTCCTCATCTTCATTTTGAAGTACGTGATACTGAATCGGAAGAGGTATTAGACCCTATCATTTACTTTAAAAACCAAATTACTGACAAACGTCCTCCTCGTATTCAAGGAATTATGATCTATCCTGTGGGAGGAGAAGGCATGGTCAATGGAAGTAACAATAAACAGGAGTTTAAACAAATCAGCGAACAAGGTGGCAAACAAGCCATTACTGGCAGGATGGAGGCTTGGGGGAAAATAGGCATTGGAGTAAAGGCCTATGATTATATGGATAACACACACAACATATATGGTGTCAAAGAGATTGCATTAAAAGTTGATGATAAAGTTATATATCATAGCAACATTGAACGTTTCGCCTTTGACGAGACGCGCTACTTAAATAGTTTTACAGACTATGCCGATTGGATAGACAATCGTTCTTTTTATATGAAAAGCTTTATTGAACCGGGTAATCGTCTTCGTTTTATAGAAAGTGTAAACAGAGGATATATCAACATTGATGAAGAACGTACATATACTCTTTCTTACACATTGACCGACGCCTTTGGTAATAATGCAGAGCTTTCCATCCGGATTGAAGGGAAAGAGCAGATAATACCTGCACCCGATACAATGAATAGTGAATTATTCTTCTGGAATGCTGAGAATAAATTCGGCGCTAAAGGAATCCATTTAACTATCCCAAGGGGTAATCTTTATGATACTTTCTATTTCAAATACAATGTAAAGAATAGCAATAACGGTCTAGCTGATATACATATCCTTCATGACACCCCACTTGCATTCCATCAGAATGCACGTTTATCCTTGCGGCTACAACAGGACAGCATAGAAAATAAGCAACAATACGGCATTGTTCGTATTAACAAAGGACGTCGTTTATGGATAGGGGGAACCTATCGTAATGGCTGGATTGACGGTACCATCAGAGAGCTAGGACAATATACTTTGGCACATGATTCTATACCTCCCACTATTATACCTGTAGATCAGAATACCTGGAAAAGCAAACAGCAATTTGTATTCCGTCTCACAGACAATCTGAGCGGCGTAAAAACCTATAAAGGAGAAATAGATGGAGAATATGTATTGTTTGAGATGAATAACCGCTCGGTTATCACTTATCATTTTGACAAAGAACGACTGACACGTGGCTCTCATACGCTTCGTCTGGTGGTTACAGATGCCTGCGGTAATGAAGCAGAGTATATACATCCCTTTAGTTGGTAATAGAAAGCCCTTATTCTATCTACCTTTGAAGAATTAACTGATTTGACCCATACGATTATTAACAACTTGAACGTATGCGTTTCAATAATTTTATGTATGTTTGTTAGCTCGAATCAAAACGAAATTATTACTTATAGCAACCAACAATAGATTAGTAAAGATGGAAAATAATGACTTGCTTGAAATGGTAAGAAGTAAGGCGCAGGGATGGCTTACAAATAGTTATGACGAAGAAACAAGAACGCAGGTACAAGCACTGCTGGATAACGAAGACCCAACTGAATTAATTGAAAGTTTTTACAAAGACCTGGAATTTGGAACTGGAGGACTACGTGGGATCATGGGAGTAGGTTCTAACCGGATGAACATCTACACCGTAGGAGCTGCAACACAAGGACTGTCCAACTACCTTAAAAAAGAATTCGTTGATCTACCTCAGATAAAGGTCGTCATTGGCCACGACTGCCGCAATAATAGCCGCAAATTTGCAGAAATATCCGCTGATATATTCTCTGCAAACGGAATAAAAGTATATCTCTTTGAAGATCTTCGACCAACACCGGAAATGTCATTTGCGATCCGGAAACTGGGATGTCAAAGCGGTATTATCCTTACGGCATCTCATAACCCTAAAGAATATAACGGCTACAAAGCATACTGGGACGATGGAGCACAAATGATTGCTCCGCATGATCGAAATACAATCGGCGAAGTCAATAAGATACGTAATGCAGCTGATATAAAATTCAAAGGTAAAAAAGAACTGATCGAGATCATTGGTAAAGAGATAGATGATCTTTATATCGATGCATTAACCAGCATATCTCTTTCACCTGAAGCAATTTCCCGTCATAACGACATGAGAATTGTATATACGCCTATTCATGGAACAGGCGTAAAAATGGTACCCGATACTTTGAAGGCTTTTGGCTTCACTAATATAATCCATGTTCCGGAACAGGATGTGGTGAGCGGTGACTTCCCAACCGTTATCTCCCCTAACCCGGAAGAACCGGCTGCTTTGGCTATGGCTGTAGAAAAAGCAAAAGAGACAGATGCCGAATTAGTTTTAGCGACTGATCCGGATGGTGACCGTGTGGGAGCCGCCGTAAAAAATAATGATGGAGAATGGGTTCTATTAAATGGAAATCAAACTGCTTTACTTTTTGTATACTACCTGATAACCCGTTGGAAAGAATTGGGTAAAGTAGAAGGAAAAGAATATATCGTAAAGACCATTGTTACTACAGAAACAATCCGCACTATTGCCGAACGCAATGGAGTAGAGATGTATGATGTCTACACTGGTTTCAAATGGATTGCCGACGTAATGCGTAAAAACGAAGGTAAGAAAAGTTATATCGGTGGTGGTGAAGAAAGTTATGGTTTCCTTTGCGAAGACTTTGTACGTGATAAAGATGCTGTATCTGCTTGTGCTATTCTTGCTGAAATGACAGCTTGGGCAAAAGATCAAGGTATCACGCTCTTCCAATTACTGCAAAAGATTTATGTAGAATACGGATATTCCAAAGAATTGGGAATATCAGTAGTAAAGAAAGGAAAGAGCGGTGCCGAAGAAATTGAAGCCATGATGAAACGCTTCCGCGAAAATCCTTTAACAGAAATAGCAGGATCTAAAGTAAGTATCTTTAATGATTTTGGCACATTGAAAGGCCATAGTTGCCTCGATAATGAAACATTGACATTAGATATGCCAACAACTTCCAATGTACTTCAATATTTCACGGAAGATAATACGAAAGTATCTATCCGCCCTTCCGGTACAGAACCGAAGATTAAATTCTATTGCGAAGTACATTCAAAAATTAAAAGCTTAGAAGATATACCTGAAGCAGAGGCAGAAGCGGACGAAAAGATTCAACAAATTAAGACTTCCTTAGGAATTTAAAGAAATCATATATAAGAGGGTGTATCAATTGTCTTTATGGACTTTCGATACACCCTTTATATTTGTATAAAGTAAAGAAGCCCAGAGGGGTTGAAAAGGTCATTATGTTTTTGTTGAAAGACAACTATGTTCTTGAAAAAAGGCAACTATATTTTTGAAAAAAGACAGTTATGTTTTTGAAGATATATGCTCAATTCAGTGAGCTTATATGTTCACTGAGCTGAGAAGCCTTACACAGTTCGGTCAATAAGGCTTCTCAGTCGGATGGCTAGCCTTAGATGATATATTGCCTAAGGCTTGAGAGAATGATGATATAAATAGAGGAAAATTTGAAGGTGTTCATCTTGTAGGGGCGGCCCCTACATGTTGATATAATCTTCACATCTTACTACATCCGAAGATATTCCTTATATCGAATCCACGTTCATTAAGACTTCAAATCTTTCTCGCTAAAAGCTAAAGGAAGAAGCACTTTAACGGAAGGCACGATCAATGCCGTTTCTTTGCCACAAAGCAAGATACGTATAGGCATATCACCCCGCTCTTCTGTTTCCAACATAACCTGCCGACAAGCTCCACACGGGGAGATACCTTTCTTAAGTTTTCCGTTAACCATAGCCACAATAGCTAATGTGCGTACAGACACACCGGGATACTTGGCGTTTGCATAAAACAAAGCGACACGTTCGGCACAAAGGCCTGAAGGATAAGCAGCATTTTCCTGATTGTTTCCTGTAACAATCTTTCCATTTGTCAACATGAGGGCAGCTCCCACCTGAAAGTTTGAATAAGGGGCATAAGCATCTTTAGTGGCATCAATGGCTCTTTCATATAGTTCACCATCCAGGGGAGATAGTTCACTTACGGGTACTTCCACGTAATTAAATTCAAATTTGAATTCTTTCATTGTCTGATAAGGATTATTAATATAGCAAATATATAGTTTATTTTCTATAATTATATCTTTGCAAATAATAAAATTAACAGAAGGGAACTTGAAATCATGAGACTATTTTATCGGATCTTATTTCTTACTCTTGCACTTACAATTATAGGAACCTCAACAGCTATCGCACAACGTAAGAATACTTCTTATGTAAAATATATCGACAATTACAGCAATCTGGCAGTTCAACACCAAAAGAAATATCGCATTCCTTCCAGCATCACTCTTGCACAAGGTATATTGGAGTCGGGCGCAGGACTGAGTAAACTAGCTAAGGAATCAAATAACCATTTTGGTATTAAATGTCATACAGATTGGAAAGGAGGACGCACATATCATGATGACGACCTGCGTGGTGAATGTTTCCGTAAATACAGAAAGGTAGAAGAGTCTTACGACGATCATTCCAAATTTCTAGCTGAGCGTTCCAGGTATGCGCCACTTTTCAAACTAAATATTACAGATTATAAAGGTTGGGCTCGAGGTTTGCAGAAATGTGGATATGCCACAGACCGGGCTTATGCTAACAAATTGATAAAAATTATAGAAGACTACGAATTGTACCGCTTTGATAATGCAAAAGCCGGTAAAAAGGATGCGCCAAAAGAGAAAGCAAAACAATCTGTTCCAACTCTTAAACGATCCATATATAAAACACATGGCTTGATTTATGTATACGCTATCAATAATGATAGCTTCGATCAAATAGCCCGTGATCTTGGATTTAATGCTAAGAAATTGAGAAAATACAATGAGGTTCCTGAAGATTTCCCTCTTCAGCCGGGTGATATTATTTATTTACAAAAAAAGAAGAAGAAAGCAGATAAACCTTACTATGATCATGTTGTACAAATTGGTGAATCTATGCATAGCATAGCTCAGCAATATGGTATTCAGATTAAGAGTTTATATAAAATGAATCGAATGGAACCTGATTATATACCCGCGGAAGGAAACGTTCTGAAGCTCCGGTAGAAGCTTCTCTAGTTGAAAATTGAAAGTTCCAGAGCTCGATCACTCATTTACTCCTAAGAGCTATCACAATATGCAACTTTCAATTTTCAACTTTCAGTTTTCAACTAAAATACCTACCTTTGCCCCTCAAAAGAAATTAAGATGAGCGATCAACGTTATAACCAACGGGGTGTATCTGCCTCAAAAGAGGATGTACACAATGCGATAAAGAATATCGACAAAGGTATTTTCCCTTCTGCGTTCTGTAAGATCATACCAGATATGTTGGGCGGTGATCCTGATTATTGCAATATAATGCATGCCGACGGAGCCGGTACAAAATCGGCTTTAGCCTATATGTACTGGAAAGAAACAGGGGATCTTTCTGTATGGAAAGGCATTGCTCAGGATGCACTTATTATGAATATTGATGACCTTCTTTGTGTAGGTGCAACTGATAATATTCTCGTTTCTTCAACTATTGGCCGGAATAAATTACTTATTCCGGGCGAAGTAATTTCCACTATAATCAATGGAACAGACGAATTATTAGCGGAGCTCCGCGAGTTAGGTTTTGGTTGTTACGCAACCGGTGGTGAGACAGCAGACGTTGGCGATCTGGTGCGTACAATTATTGTAGACAGCACAGTAACCTGCCGTATGAAGCGCTCGGAAGTGATCGATAATGCAAATATAAAAGCCGGGGATGTCATAGTAGGTATGGCTTCTTATGGTAAAGCTTCTTATGAAAAAGAATACAACAGTGGCATGGGCAGTAATGGGTTAACTTCCGCCCGTCATGATGTATTCACTAAATATCTGGCTGAAAAATTTCCAGAAAGCTATGACAACGAGATACCGGGAGACCTTGTTTATTCAGGTGGCCTTAAATTAACAGATAACATAGACGAGATAGGTATGACTGCCGGTAAAATGGTGTTATCTCCTACCCGTACTTATGCACCTGTAATCAAACAACTTCTTGACAAGTTACGTCCGGAAGTTCATGGAATGGTTCATTGTTCAGGGGGGGCACAAACCAAAATTATGCACTTCGTTCAAAACAAACGTGTAATAAAAAATAATCTTTTCCCGATTCCGCCGCTATTCCGTATTATTCAGGAACAAAGCCAGACGGACTGGAAAGAGATGTACAAAGTCTTCAATATGGGACACCGTATGGAAGTATATATTGCCCCTGAACATGCTGATGAAGTAATCGCAATTGCCAAAAGCTTCGATATAGATGCACAGGTAGTAGGATATATAGAAGATGCTCCCGCAAATGAATTAATCATTGAAAGCGAAAAAGGCCGCTTTGTGTATAATTGAAAATTGAAAGTTGAATCGAAGATCGGCCTTAGCCAAAGCGAAGAGAGCTCTAAGATTTTAACTTCAAAAACAAAACTATGACTGAAAACAGTTTACTTGGCAGATTAGACGGATTAGTGAGCCGTTTCGAAGAGGTGGGAACACTTATCACCGACCCTGCTGTTATTGCCGATATGAAACGGTTTATCAAACTTAATAAAGAATATCGTGACCTGGAAAAGATTGTTTCTGCCAGGGAAGAATATATCCGCACAGTAAACGGCATTAGTGAAGCTAAAGAGCTGCTTGAAACAGAGCAAGATCAGGAACTTCGTGAGATGGCCCGGGAAGAACTTGACACAAACACATCAAAAATTCCAGTTCTGGAAGAAGAAATAAAACTGTTACTTGTTCCAGCTGATCCTCAAGATGATAAAAACGCAATCGTCGAGATCCGTGGTGGCACAGGAGGTGATGAAGCTGCTATTTTCGCGGGAGACTTATACCGTATGTATGTAAAATACAGTGAAAACAAAGGCTGGAAAGTTGAAATAACAAGTTATACAGAAGGTACATCCGGAGGATATAAAGAAATAATTTTTACTGTAAGCGGTGAAAATGTATATGGAATTCTCAAATATGAATCAGGAGTCCACCGTGTACAACGTGTTCCACAAACTGAAACACAAGGACGGGTTCATACTTCTGCAGCTACTGTAGCTGTTCTACCGGAAGCTGATGAATTTGATGTTGAAATCAAAGAGTCTGACATACGTACAGATACATTCTGTGCTTCCGGGCATGGGGGGCAATCAGTAAATACCACTTATTCTGCTATTCGGCTAGTGCATATTCCTACCGGAATAACAGTGCAATGCCAAGATGAAAAATCACAGCTGAAGAATAAGGCTAAAGCTATGGTTGAATTGCGCTCGCGTATCTACAACATGGAATACCAAAAATACCTGGATGAAATTGCTTCCAAACGGAAGACTATGGTTTCATCTGGTGATCGTTCGGCGAAGATCCGCACCTACAATTATCCACAGGGACGTATCACGGATCATCGTATCAACTATACTATATATAACCTCTCTGCCTTTATGGACGGAGAAATACAGGATTGTATCGATAAACTGATCGTAGCAGAAAATGCCGAGCGGTTGAAGGAGTCCGAATTATAATAATCTATTCATTTCAATACCATGAACAAACAGCAATTATTCGAAAACATACGAAAAAAACAATCCTTCCTTTGTGTCGGATTGGATACAGATATAAACAAAATCCCTAAACACCTTCTTAAGGAAGAAAATCCTATTCTGGCTTTTAATAAAGCAATAATAGATGCTACGGCTGATTTCTGCGTTGCCTACAAACCTAATCTGGCTTTTTATGAAAGTCTGGGTGTAGAAGGTATGCTCGCTTTTGAGAAAACTGTGGCATATATTCGGGGAAATTATCCTGATCAGTTTATTATTGCGGATGCCAAGCGCGGAGATATTGGTAATACATCAGAAATGTATGCCCGTTCTTTCTTTGATCATATCAAAGTAGATGCGGTCACTGTGGCTCCTTATATGGGAGAAGATAGTGTGAAGCCATTCCTTATCTATCCTGAAAGCTGGGTGATTCTGCTGGCACTTACATCTAATAAAGGCTCACAGGATTTTCAATTAACAACTGACACCAATGGTGAACGTCTCTTTGAGAAAGTACTTAAGAAATCACAGGAATGGGCTACCGACGAGCAAATGATGTATGTTGTTGGAGCTACTCAAGGAGAGATGTTCATGGATATACGTAAGTATGCACCCCATCATTTTCTACTTGTTCCCGGTGTAGGAGCCCAAGGAGGAAGCCTTGAAGAAGTAGCCCGCTACGGGATGAATGACCAATGTGGCCTGCTTGTCAATTCATCACGTGCAATAATTTATGCAGACAATACGCCTGACTTTGCTTATGTAGCAAGGGAAGCAGCACGTGAAGTACAACAAGAGATGGCACTCTATTTACTTGATAAAGGAATTATTCCCCATAAATGATAGGGAATTCAAGGATTTTTAGCCATTTTTGCAAATTGGTTACAATTGCATACAATAAAAATAACTACTTACAGACAATTATAATTGACATAACATGGTGTTTACAGCTCAACAAATCGCTGACTTTCTGAGAGGAACTGTAGAAGGCAATCCGGAAGAAAAGGTAAGTACTTTTTCTAAAATAGAAGAGGGAAAGCCCGGAGCACTCACTTTCCTGGCAAACCCCAAATATGAGCATTATATATACAAGACAGAAGCTAGCATTGTACTTGTCAATACCGACTTCGCACCTCAACAGACCGTACAACCAACCATGGTACGCGTAGCGAATGCTTATGCAGCTCTTGCTATGCTTCTAAATATGGTAGAACAATCAAAACCGAAAAAAAACGGAATAGATTCTACGGCTTTCATTTCGACCAGAGCTGACATTGGTGCAGATTGCTATGTAGGCAATTTTGCTTATGTAGGAGATGGAGCCAAAATAGGCAATAATTGTATGATATACCCTTATGCCTATATTGGAGAAAATGTTATAATTGGTGACGATTGTGCAATATATCCTCATGTCACAATCTACAATGATTGTGTAATAGGTTCACATTGTATTATTCATGCCGGCGTAGTGATAGGTTCAGATGGATTCGGATTTGCACCGGAAGGAGATATTTACAGTAAGATCCCTCAAATGGGTAACGTAATTATTGAAGATGATGTTGAAATTGGAGCCAATACAGCAATTGACCGGGCTGTTATGGGATCAACCATTATCCGGAGAGGAGTTAAATTGGACAATCTCATTCAAATTGCCCACAATGTTGAAATAGGCGAAAATACAGTTATGGCTGCACAGGTCGGAATTGCCGGATCTGTTAAAGTTGGACATCATTGTATGTTTGGTGGCCAGGTCGGACTTGCCGGACACTTACATATCGAAGACAATGTCACTCTTGGTGCACAGGCAGGAGTGATCAGAAATGTAAAAGAAGGAGAAACCCTTTTGGGTGCACCAGCTATCGATGCAAAAAACTTCATGCGTTCAAGTGCTATATTCAATCGTTTACCCGATATGTATCGCTCCATGGGACAAATGCAACGCGAAATTGATGAACTAAAGAAAAAAATAAACAAACAAGAATAGGTATGCAAAAACAAAAGACGCTTGCTGCAAGCTTCTCCCTGAAAGGTAAAGGACTACACTCCGGTTTAGATATTCACATTACTTTTAATCCGGCACCTGAACACCATGGATATAAAATTCAGCGTACGGATTTAGAAGACAAACCAATTATTGATGCTCTGGCAGAAAATGTAGTTAATACCCAGAGGGGTACTGTAGTTGCAAAAAATAATGTTTACGTAAGTACTATTGAGCATGCTATGGCTGCTCTGTATGCTTTTGAGATCGACAATTGCCTTATAGAAGTTAATGCTCCTGAATTTCCTATTCTTGACGGTAGTTCTATCTTTTATACTGAGCAAATACAAAAGGTTGGGATATTGGAACAAGATGCCCCCAAAGACTTTTATATCGTCAAACATAAAATGGAGGTTTCCGATGAAAAAACAGGTTCATCTCTGGTTATCCTTCCTGATGATAAGTTCAGCCTGAATGTATTGATCTCCTTTGATTCGCCGGTACTATCCAATCAGTACGCTACATTAAATGATCTAATTGAATTCCCTACAGAGATAGCAGCTTCCCGTACTTTTGTTTTCGTTCGCGAAGTAGAAACTTTGCTACAGAATAATTTAATAAAAGGAGGTGACCTTGACAATGCTATTGTTATCTATGATAAAAAAATACCACAAGAATCACTGGATACATTAGCTGACATGATTGGTATTCCTCATAAAAATGTACAAGATCTGGGATATGTAAACAACAAACCTCTGGTTTTCAACAATGAACCGGCACGTCATAAGTTGATCGATGTTATTGGAGATATTGCTTTAATTGGAAAACCGATCAGGGGCCGTATCATAGCAACCCGTCCGGGGCATAAGATAAACAATCAACTAGCCCGAATGATTCGTAAAGACATTAAGATGAACGACGTTCAGGCACCGGTATATGATCCCAATGCCGAATCGGTTATGGATATTAACCGTATCCGCGAATTGCTACCTCATCGCTACCCCTTTCTTTTGGTTGATAAAATCATAGAAATTGGCAGTACACATATTGTAGGAATAAAGAATATTACATCCAATGAACCCTTCTTTACAGGACACTTTCCTCAGGAACCGGTTATGCCGGGCGTACTGCAAGTAGAAGCCATGGCCCAAACAGGAGGATTATTGGTACTCAGCTCAATGAGTGATGCAGAAAATTGCTCTACTTATTTCCTGAAAATAGATGGAGTAAAGTTTCGCCAAAAGGTAGTACCGGGCGACACACTTATCCTTCGTTTAGAAATGCTCACCCCAATTCGTCGTGGTATTGCTACCATGAAGGGATATGCGTTTGTGGGCGAAAAACTCGTAAGCGAAGCTGAGTTCATGGCACAGATAATAAAAAACAAATAAGTAAGATAGATTAGACATGAGTATTTCCACATTAGCAGTCGTTCATCCTGATGCAAAAATAGGTAAAGATACCACAATCAGCCCTTTTGCTGTAATTGAACAGGATGTAATAATAGGAGACAACTGTTATATACATCCACATGTCGTGATCCTCAATGGAGCACGCATTGGCCACCACTGTACAATATTCCCCGGAGCAGTTATTGCCGGAATACCACAAGATTTAAAGTTCAAAGGAGAGAAGTCCACAGTTGAAATAGGTGATTATACAACTATCCGTGAGTGTGTTACTATCAATAGGGGAACTGCTGCAAAAGAAAAAACAATCGTAGGTAGCCACTGCCTTATTATGGCTTATTCCCATATTGCTCATGATTGTATTCTGAAAGATCATATAATTATCGGAAACTCTACCCAACTGGCAGGAGAAGTAGAAGTTGATGATTACGCAATTATTAGTGGCGGTAGCCTTGTTCATCAATTCTCACGAATTTCTACTCATGTAATGATTCAGGGAGGTTCACGTGTAGGAAAAGACATTCCTCCTTATACCTTGATTGGGCGCGATCCAATAGTTTACTGTGGTATAAATATTGTTGGTTTGCGCCGTCGCGGATTCACAAATGAACAGGTTTTCCTTATCCAGGATATTTATCGGACACTCTATACCCGCGGCTTGAATAATTCAGAAGCATTAAAAGCAATTGAAACAGAATATGTTCCCAGCCTGGAACGTGATCTTATTCTCAACTTTATCAAAAGTTCTCAGCGGGGAATTGTAAGAGGATCTATTGACGAACTATGATATTTTCATTATTTTTGAACCATAAAACAATAAAACGCTATGGTATTTCGATTTCTTATCTTATCTGACGAAGTAGATGACTTCAAACGCGAGATCAAAATTGACCCGGAAGCAACTTTCCTGGATCTGCACAATGTAATACTCGATTCCGTAGAGTATACAAAAGATCAGATGACCTCTTTCTTTATCTGCGATGACGACTGGAACAAGAAAACTGAAATCACACTGGTAGAGATGGATACATCTTCTGAAGTCGACAACTATATTATGGAGGACACCCGACTGGAAGAATTATTAGAAGATGAGCATCAAAAGATTCTCTTTGTATTTGATTATATGACAGAGAGAGCCTTCTTTATGGAATTGAGAGAAATAATCCCTGGACAAGATCTTAGCGAACCAATAGTAAGTAAATCTATAGGTATTGCTCCTCCTCAAATTATGGCATTTGAAGAGCTGGATATAAAAACAGTGACTCCGACTGTAGGAGAAGAGTTCTATGGCGATTCCGAATACGACATTGATGAATTGGATGAATCAGGCTTTGAAGGACTTAACAATTCGGAAGAGAATATCTTTGGAGAAGAAGGATTCTAATGAACACGCTCGTCGTTCTGCTCGGGCCAACGGGTGTCGGGAAGACTGAATTGAGCTTGCGTATCGCCGAACATTTTGCGGCTCCTATTATATCGTCCGATTCACGTCAGGTTTATAAGGAATTACCTATCGGTACTGCCGCTCCGACCATGGAGCAATTAAAACGTGTAAAGCATTATATGGTTGGTATGCTTTTATTAACCGATTACTATAGTGCAAGTATTTATGAGGAAGAAGTGCTTTCCCTTTTAGATGAATTATTCAGAATAACACCTTTTGTTGTAATGACCGGTGGTTCTATGATGTATATTGATGCCGTATGTAAAGGTATTGATGAAATTCCTACAGTTACTCCTGAGATAAGAACTGCACTTTATGATCAATACGAACGGGAAGGACTTACTCCAATTCTAGAAGAATTAAAAAAAGCAGATCCCCGTCATTATGAAGAAGTAGACCGTAATAATTACAAACGTGTTATACATGCTGTTGAGATTTGCCGAATGACAGGACTCCCCTACTCTTCTTTCCGTACCAATACATCCAAAGAACGACCATTTAGAATTATTAAAATAGGCCTAACCCGTGAAAGGGAAGAGTTATGCACACGTATAAATGACCGGGTCGATCAAATGATGGCCAATGGCCTGCTGGAAGAAGCACGTAAGGTATATCCTTTTCGCCATCTCAACTCTTTAAATACAGTTGGATACAAAGAACTCTTCCAATATTTCGATGGAGAATGGACTCTTGATTTTGCTATTGAAAAGATCAAACGCAACAGCCGTGTCTATGCCCGCAAACAAATGACATGGTTTAAACGGGACAAAGAAATAATATGGTTCCATCCGGAAGATGAAAATGGAATCAGGGATTTATTAACTTCCATTGCTCCTACTTCTTAAATACCAGATAAACTGCGGCTACAAGAAAAAGAAAAGCCAGCGCATGATTCCACCTGAAAGATTCCCCTTTAAAAGCTATTGTACTGAAAGCAACAAAGACTACTAAGGTTATCACCTCCTGTATTACTTTTAGTTGAATCAAATTAAAAGGGCCTCCATTGTCTCTGAATCCAATCCTATTAGCCGGTACCTGGAAACAATACTCAAAAAAAGCAAAAAACCAACAAAAAAGGATCACTCCTATCAATGGCAGATGTTCGAACCAGCTGAATTCCTGCTTCATCTTCAAGTGGCCATACCAGGCAAAAGTCATAAAGATATTGGATATAACCAACAGGAGAATGGTATAAAAACCTTGCATACTTATTATATTTGAGAGGGTAAATAATCTTTCTGAATATGAGACATGCTAGACCAAATACTATAACGAGCCTCGGGGTTAATTGCTTCCATCCGGTTTAAAATCTCTTTCATTTCGGAACGGCTTGATCCTGATTCATACGGACAATTCTTGAGTTGTGGCCGATATTCCCGCCAGGCTGCAATTTGCTTTAATTCTTTTTCTGAGACCAGACAAAGAGGACGAATTATCTCCATAGGGAATTTATCCATTTTTAACCGTGGCGGCATAGTTCCAAATGCACCTTGATGGATCATGTTCATAAGAAGAGTTTCTATAATATCATCCTGGTGATGCCCAAGAGCAATCTTATTACATCCTTCTTCTTTGGCTATATCAAACAATGCTTTACGACGCATCCAGGAACAAAGAAAACAGGGAGACTTACGGTGATCGGTAGTAGGATCGAAAGAAGTTTCCCGCACCACATAACGAAGACCATTTGATTCTGCACAATTACGTAAATATTCGCCATCAGATTGATATGGAATATTGGCCATAATAATGTGAGCAACAACGACTTCAAACTTTGGGCGAAATATCCTGGACCGTCTTCCCAAAAGATCAACCAATGCAAGTGAATCCTTACCTCCGGAAAGACCTATAAGAATACGGTCACCATCATGAATCAATTGATAAGAACGAATAGCTTTTATCACCTTCTCTTCTACCTTGCGGAATAAACGTTCTTCTGTTGTTTCTTTTGCCATATTTCGTTTGTTTCGGGCGCAAAAATATACATTTATAGGGGTATTTGTATCTTCGCTTATGAAAATATTCTTATCTTTGAAACTGGATAACTATAAACTGACGCACGAAGTGATGAAGCGCCTTACTCAAAAAATATCATTTATCTTAGGATTAATCTGCATTTGCTTAAATATGCAGGCTCAAAGTCTTGACCAAGCAAAGAAACTATATAACGAAGGAGAATATGCCGAAGCAAAACCAGCTTTCGAACGATTAGTAAAACAAGCGCCCAATAATGGGTTATATAATCATTGGTATGGCGTATGTTGTTATGAAACAGGAGATCTTATTGGGGCAGAAAAACATTTAAAGATAGGCGTAAACAGGAAAGTACAGGAATCATCCCGTTATCTGGCCGAAGTATATTACCAACTCTATCGCTTTGATGAAGCATCCGAATTATATGACGACTACATTACCCAACTGACCAAGAAAAAACAGGATGTAGAAATTTTCCAAAAACGCAAAGAACTGGCAGACAATGCCCAACGTATGATGGAAAAAGTAGAAGATGTTCAGGTTATTGACAGTATAGTTGTTGATAAAAGAGATTTCTTGTCCGCTTATGCTTTAAGTGAAGAAAGCGGAACTTTAACACCTTTTCGGGAATTCTTCAAAACCAATATTTCTTCTCCTTCCATTGTTTACATGAATCAAAAGGGGGATAAGATCTATTATGCACAGGAAATGGCTGACATTGGGCTTTGCCTTTTCACTCAATCCTATCTGATGGATCATTGGGGAGATGAAAAACAATTACCTATGAATATCAATAGCCAGGGAGACGATAATTATCCATTTATGTTGACTGACGGAGTAACACTTTATTATGCTTCTACAGGTAATGGCTCCTTAGGTGGATATGACTTGTTTGTAACACGCTATAACACCAATACAGATACATACCTGACGCCTGAGCAATTGGGGATGCCTTATAATTCTCCTTTCAACGATTACATGATGGTATTTGATGATGCCAAAAAGCTTGGTTGGTTCGTTTCTGACCGCTATCAAACAGAAGACAATGTATGTGTTTACTTATTTATTCCTAATGAAACACGGGCACGTATAGATGGTGAGGATATTGATACCAAACGGACTAGAGCTATGTTGTCAGATATCAGCGTCACTTGGAAAGAAAATGCAGATTACAGTGATTTGATTGAACTGGCTCATGAAGAAATGCCTTTTGGTGGTGCAGAGGTGAAGAAAGACTTTGAATTTATCATCAACAATACTATCGTATATTATACATGGGATGAGATACAAAGCCCGGAAGCTCGCAGCTATTATGAGAAAGTGGTCAGTCTTAATCAACAAATTCAAGCTGTAAAAGAAAAATTAGATGGTTTACGCCTTTCTTTTACTCAAGGAAATACAACACAACGCGATCAATTAAAACCACAGATATTGCAAACGGAAGAACAATTAAACAATTTGCTTTCACAACCGGGAAATCTGGAAATGAGGGCACGTAATGCAGAAATTATCTACTTAAGAAAAAACAATACAAGATAAAAACCTATGGGATTAAGTATTGCTATTATCATATTTTTAATGGGGTTAGCCATTGCGCTTATCCTTATAGAAATATTTCTATTACCGGGTATAACATTAGCCGGAATAGGTGGAGGGCTTTTTGCCGTCGGTGGCGCAATCTATGCATATACAATCAGCCCTTTAGCTGGTCATATCACACTTGGTGCTTCTGTCATTGTTTTCGGCGGAATTTTCCTTTGGCTTATGCGTTCTAATTCCTTTAAAAAGGTAGCATTGAATACGAATGTAGACTCGACATTGGTATCCAGCCGAGATCTTGGAATAGAAGTTGGAGACGAAGGAGTCACTCTTTCCCGACTGGCTCCAATTGGAAAAGCCAGCATCAAAGGGATTATCGTAGAAGCAAAATCACGCGAAGAGTTTATTGATGAAGAAACTCCTATTGTTGTTATCCGTGTAGATGGATATAATGTGGTAGTGATTCCAAAGGAAGTGAAAAGTGAAGAATGAAAGAACTTACAAACAACGTTCGCTTAGCGAAGCGTATAGCAATTTATAACTAAAAATTAAATAACATGGAAATGAATTACATGCCATTCATACTATTGGCTGCAGCGGTATTCCTGCTTATTCTCTTTTTCTACTATGTGCCTTTCCTGCTATGGATATCGGCAAGAGTATCAGGTGTAAATATCTCTCTGTTACAATTGTTCCTGATGCGTATTCGTAATGTGCCGCCGGGAGTTATTGCCCGTGCCATGATCGAAGCACATAAAGCAGGCTTAAAGACATTAACTCGTGATGAACTGGAAGCTCACTATCTGGCTGGTGGACATGTAGAACGTGTTGTACATGCATTAGTTTCTGCTTCTAAAGCAAATATAGATTTAACTTTCCAGATGGCTACTGCTATCGACCTTGCCGGCCGTGATGTATTTGAGGCTGTTCAAATGTCAGTTAATCCGAAAGTGATCGATACACCTCCGGTAACTGCAGTATCAAAGAATGGTATTCAGTTAATAGCCAAAGCGCGTGTAACAGTACGTGCCAATATCCGCCAATTAGTAGGGGGTGCTGGTGAAGAAACGATTCTTGCCCGTGTTGGTGAAGGAATTGTATCTTCTATCGGTTCGGCCGACAATCATGAAAGTGTATTGGAGAATCCAGATTCTATTTCAAAATTAGTACTACGTAAAGGTCTGGATGCTGGAACAGCATTTGAAATCTTGTCTATTGATATTGCTGATATCGATATAGGTAAGAATATCGGTGCTGTATTACAAATGGATCAGGCCCAAGCTGACAAGAATATCGCACAGGCAAAAGCAGAAGAGCGTCGTGCAATGGCTGTCGCCCTGGAACAGGAAATGATCGCAAAAGCACAGGAAGCCCGTGCAAAAGTAATCGAAGCTGAAGCTGAAGTACCTAAGGCAATGGCTGAAGCATTCCGTTCTGGGAACTTAGGCATTATGGATTATTACAAAATGAAAAATATTGAGGCTGATACCGGTATGCGTGAAGCGATAGCTAAACCAACAACCGGCACTTCTAAACCTATTAAAGATTAAAAATGATACGTGAAATTCCCGCTTCAGAAATGCCTATCAATGCAGATGGAAGTGCTTTCCATCTGCATTTGAAACCGGAACAACTAGCCGACCGTGTTATATTGGTTGGCGACCCGGCAAGAGTAGATACGGTTGCTTCTTATTTCGAAAATAAAGAATGTGATGTAAGTAGTCGGGAATTTCATTCAATAACTGGCAGCTACAAAGGAAAGAGAATAACAGTAGTCTCTCATGGGATCGGTGGAGACAATATTGATATTGTTCTTACAGAGCTGGATGCACTTGCAAATATCGATTTTGAAACCCGTACAGTTAAGCCCGGGTTTCGCCAACTCACTTTGGTCAGAGTAGGTACCTCGGGAGGACTCCAGCCATTTGTTCCCATCGGCACGTATGTCGCTGCAGAAAGGGCAATAGGTTTTGATGGAGTAATATACTTTTATCAAAACAATGAGAAGATACGCGACATCGATTTTGAAAAAGAGTTGGTGAAGCAGCTTAATTGGAAACTAACTGGTTTATATCCCTATGTAATACAGGCTGATTCTTCTCTCGTAGAACAAATCGCACAAACTGATATCGTTCGGGGATCCACTATTGCCACTAATGGTTTTTATGGTGCACAAGGCCGTGAATTACGTCTTCCGTTGGCTGACCCCAATCTGAATATGAAGATTGAGGCTTTCAGCTATCAATCAAAACAAATCACCAACTTTGAAATGGAAGGAGCAGCATTAGCAGGCCTTGCTGCCATGATGGGGCATCGTGCCCTAACTGTTTGCTGCATCATCGCAGGACGAGTCGCTAAAAAGATGAATACTAATTACAAAGACAGCTTAACCGAACTTATCGAAAAGGTTTTGGATAGAATCTAGGATAGTGGAACATGCAGTGGAATAATGATCTTATAAACTCATTGGAATGGGGAAAAGAGATATCCCATCGGGAGGAAAAGCAATTAATTGCCGATCATATTGCGCAAATAGCTAAGCCTGGCGATGTTATTGGTGTAGGTTCAGGATCGACATCTTATCTGGCTCTTCAAAGCATAGCCCGTCGTATCCGGGAAGAAGGCCTCAATATATTGGCTATCCCCACTTCTCTTGAAATCACAATGGCATGCAGCCAACTTCATGTTCCTGTTACTTCACTTTATGAGCATAAACCTGACTGGACATTTGACGGCGCAGATGAGGTTGACCCCGAGAACAATCTTATCAAAGGACGAGGAGGAGCTATGTTTCGTGAAAAACTGTTGATCATCTCCAGCCCCCGTAATTACATCCTTGTCGACTCCTCTAAAAAGGTAAAGAATTTAGGAGAGAAATTCCCTATTCCGGTAGAGGTATATCCAATTACTCTCTCACATGTAGAAAATGCTCTAAAGAAGCTCCACCCCCGTCTCCTGTCTCTTCGCATGGCAGAAGGAAAAGATGGACCGGTCATTACTGAAAACGGAAATCTTATCCTTGATTTATGGTTAGATAAAATCACTTCTACAACAGAATCAGACATCAAACAAATCACTGGTGTTATTGAAAGCGGCCTCTTTTGGCAGCACAAGATAATAGTGGTGAGCGATGAGAGATGAGTGTTGAGCAAAATATTATATATTCATCTCTCATCGCTCACCACTAAAAAAGAATAATCTCTTGTAGAATACGCTAATTGCCTGTATCTTTGTGTTCATTAAAAAAAACAATATGGGCAGACGCTTCGCAAACAAGAAATACAATCAGCAACGGGCTCCCCGTGCACGCCGGGTTACAGTTAAAGAAAAAAATACTCTCCTCCCCTTCCTGTTTCAAACAATGAATGAGCAAAGCAAAAGTTCTGTAAAAGCAATGTTAGGGCATGGGCAGATTTCTGTTAATGGGAAAGTAACGACACAATTCGATATGCCATTAGAACCAAACGATCAGGTGGGTATCAGTTTTGAACGGGGTAAAGTAGCTTTCAATCATCCACAACTAAGTATTATTTGGGAAGATGAGTCTCTTATTGTTATACGTAAAAAAGAAGGCCTGCTTTCTGTTGCTAATGACCGGGAGAAAGAACGTACTGCACTCCATTTACTTAGCAACTATGTTAAGAAAACAGATTCACGGAATAAAATATTTATGCTTCACAGATTGGATAAAGATACTTCCGGTCTGATGTTATTTGCCAAGACAAGGGGTGTCCAGGATAAATTACAATCCGGATGGAACCGGATGGTTACAGAACAATCCTATCTTGCCGTAATAGAAGGCCGCCCGGATAAAGATACCGACTTGCTTACATCATCCTTTCAACTCGAGGAAGCACCTCTACGCAATGTTATTGTAGCAGAAGGAGATGGAAATGAAGCCATTGCCCGCTATAAAACAATTCGAGGAAACGAAGAATATACTTTGTTGGAAATATCTCTGGAGAGTGGACGCAGTAACCGCATTCGTATGCAATTAGGACAGATAGGACACCCTGTCGTAGGTGATAAACGCAACGGATCAGAAACAAATCCCGCCGACCGCCTGATGCTTCACGCCTGTAAACTCTCTTTTATTCACCCCGAAACAGGAACAGAGATGTGCTTTGAAACACCGGCACCCAGTTCTTTTATGTCATTAACTAAATAACACTGAAAATAAATATATCATGAGAAAGTTCTTTAGTACGTTCATTTTCGCGCTTCTGACGCTTATGATACAGGCACAAATACTAACGCCTGTAAAATGGAAAATCAATCTCGAAGATAATGGAACACCGGAAAAAACACTTGTGTTTACGGCTACTTCTGAACCCGGTTGGCATCTTTATGATATGAATCTTCCTGAGGGTGGCCCCGTTTCTACTTCTTTTTCATTTGAGACAACAAATGGTGTTGAGATCATAGGAACCCCTACCCCATCCAAACAAGCAACTACAGTTTATGATGAACTATTTGCGATGGAATTACGCTGGTATGGAGGTACTATCACTTTTACACAACCGATAAAGGTTACTGATGCTAAGAAATTCAAACTTGAGGGCGAGGTTGAGTTTATGGCTTGCAATGATGAGACCTGTCTTCCTCCTGAACGTATAGAGTTTTCTTTTGATAAAAAGAATATCCGTATGGATGCTGTTGCTGAAAACACGGAAGAGCCAGTAGCAGCAATTACAGAGAATGACACGGCGGATACTCCAACAGAAGATGTCGAGATCAAACCTATAACATTAAACCCAATCACCCCGGTAACTTCTACCGCTGTAGTAACTGAATTAACTGATAATAGCATCCTTTGGGAGCCGGTTATCGATGAGTTGAAAGAGTTTGGAGATCCTGTAGTTTCTGCTACTGATACATCCTGGATTATTATTTTCCTTTCAGGTTTTCTGGGAGGATTGATCGCACTTCTTACTCCATGTGTCTGGCCTATGATTCCTATGACTGTAAGCTTTTTCCTGAAACGGACCAAAGATAAGAAGAAGGCCATTCGTGATGCATTGACGTATGGTTTATCAATCATTGCCATTTATCTTATCATGGGGCTATTAATTACAGGTATCTTTGGGGCAAGTGCTCTCAATGACTTGTCGACAAACGCTATCTTCAATATTTTGTTCTTCCTTTTATTGGTCGTATTTGCCATTTCATTCTTCGGAGCATTCGAGATCGTACTCCCGGCATCATGGACCAACAAACTGGATCAAAAGGCTGATTCAACAACCGGACTGCTGAGTATTTTCTTTATGGCATTTACACTTGTATTGGTATCATTCTCTTGTACCGGGCCAATTATTGGTACTCTATTGGTACAAGCAGCATCCATGGGATCATTATTTGGCCCTGCCATCGGTATGTTTGGTTTTGCTCTTGCACTGGCAATACCTTTCAGCGTCTTTGCTATATTCCCCAATATGTTGCAAAATATGCCAAAATCAGGCGGCTGGTTGAACTCTGTTAAGGTAGTATTAGGATTCCTTGAGCTAGCTTTGGCACTAAAATTCCTCTCCGTAGCTGACTTAGCTTATGGATGGCGTATACTTGATCGCGAGGTATTCCTGGTGCTCTGGATCGTTATCTTCGCTTTATTAGGGCTCTACCTTATCGGCAAGATCAAATTCAGTCATGACAGCGATTTAAAATATGTTTCCGTTCCGCGCCTCTTTATGGCAATTATATCTTTCTCTTTTGCGATCTATATGGTGCCGGGACTTTGGGGAGCCCCATTAAAGGCAATAAGTGCGTTTGCACCTCCGTTATACACGCAAGACTTTAGTCTCTATGATGATGAAGTACATGCGCACTTTGATGATTATGAATCGGGTATGGCGTATGCCAAACGAAACAACAAACCGGTAATGATCGATTTCTCCGGTTTTGGTTGCGTAAACTGCCGTAAGATGGAGGCCTCCGTATGGACAGATCCGAAAGTAAAACAAATCCTGGAGAATGATTATGTGTTGATTACTCTTTTTGTGGATGATAAGACTAAACTACCTGAAACAATTAATATTGAGGAACATGGCAGAACACGTAAACTTAAAACAATAGGTGATAAGTGGAGCTATCTGCAACGGAGCAAATTCGGAGCAAACGCACAACCTTTCTATGTTCTTTTGGACAACGAAGGTAAACCACTTGCCCCTTCTTATGCTTATGATGAAAATGTTTCAAAATATATACAATTTCTACAAGACGGACTAAAGCAATATAAGAAATAACGATTAACGGTGAACGATTAACGATTAATAAAAGATTTCTCTAAGTATTTCGTTGATCGTTAATCGTCAATCATTAATCGTTAAAAAGATGAGTAACAAAGAAGAACGAATGGCAGCCTTCGGGCAATTGTTGGATATTATGGATGAACTGCGTGTGAAATGTCCATGGGATCGTAAACAAACAAACGAGAGCTTACGTTCTAACACTATAGAAGAGACTTATGAGCTCTGTGATGCATTGATTCGTGACGATAATGACAATATTAAAAAGGAACTAGGTGATTTGCTTTTGCATATTGTTTTCTATGCAAAGATAGGTGAAGAGAAAAATGCTTTCGATATAAAAGATGTATGTAATGCATTGTGTCAAAAGCTGATTTTCCGCCATCCTCACGTATTTGGTAATGATAGCGCCGATACTCCCCAAAAAGTGGAACAAACATGGGAGCAAATAAAATTAAAAGAAAAAGGTGGCAACAAAACTGTTCTTGAAGGTGTTCCAGTATCGTTACCTTCTATTGTAAAGGCACATCGCATTCAGGACAAAGCCCGTAATGTCGGGTTCGACTGGGAAGAACGCGATCAGGTGTGGGATAAAGTACTGGAAGAATTCAATGAATTAAAAACAGAGATCGACCGAATGGATGCCGATCGTATGGAAGGAGAATTCGGAGATTTGTTCTTTAGTCTTATAAATGCCGCCCGGCTTTACAAAATTAATCCGGATAATGCATTGGAACGTACCAATCAAAAGTTTATCCGCCGCTTTAATTACCTGGAAGCTTATGCTACCAGTCAAGGACGTTCAATAAAAGATATGACATTAGCAGAAATGGATGAAATCTGGAACGAAGCCAAGGCTAACGATTAATGGTGAACGCTTAACGGTAAACAAAAATACTTCGGAAAATCCTTTTATTAATCGTTAATCGTCAACAGTTAATCGTTATTTATTATATTTATGACAAATTAGAGAAGATGCAGCAATATACAGAAGATGAAATTGTGATGCAATTGCGCGATCCCGAGCAGCAAAGAGATGCCTTTGCTAAGGTGGTTAGCCTCTATGGAGAAAAGCTATATTGGCAAATACGTAAGATGGTACTGGATCATGATGACGCAAATGATCTACTCCAGAATACCTTTCTGAAAGCATGGACCAATATAGACTATTTCCGTGGTGATGCTAAACTTTCAACCTGGCTCTACAAGATTGCAATCAATGAATGCATTACTTTCCTGAATAAACAACGGTCAATGAACAACGTCTCAATTGATGATACGGATGTGTTCCTGCTTGAGAAATTGAAAGGAGATAACTTCTTCGATGGAGATGCAGCAGAAATGAAACTACAGGAAGCACTCTTATTATTACCGGAAAAGCAACGGCTTGTATTTCAGATGAAATACTTCGATGAAATGAAATATGATGACATGTCGGAAATATTAGGAACATCTGTAGGAGCATTAAAAGCCTCCTATCATCATGCGGTAAAAAAAGTAGAGGCGTTTTTAACAAAAGACATTTAAACCATTTCATATACCGATTGTCAAAGTTACATAAAAGTGAGTCCTTATGAAAAATGAAGAAAAAAAACTAGATCAACTAAAAGGGAAAAATCCTTTTACTGTACCCGAAGGGTATATGGAAAACCTTACGACACAAATCATGAGCCAGCTTCCTGAAAAAGAAATACAACCGAAAGAAGCTACAAAAATAAACATGATGACGCGTATGCGTCCATGGTTATATATGGCTGCCGTATTTGTTGGACTCCTTCTGTTTTTCAAAGGTATTGTAGGAATAACAGGAAAGGAAGACACTTCTAACGACTCTCTATTGGTTCATACTGATATTCCTCAGGATGCTCAGCAATTAATGTATGGAGATGAGCTTTATGATGAAGATGAAGAATACTTAGAATATCTGGAAAATACCTATACAAACTATATTTTAGCAGAAGAATTGGGGTTTTCCGAATAAAATGAAAAGAAATCGAAGCATTTTACATATTTTTGTAATTATAATTGTATGAATAAAATATTTATTGTTACATTTGTCGCGGTCACAATGTTGTTCTCTTTTAACCTGAGTGCGCAACAAGATAATCATGAGTTTAAAAGAGAGGGCCATTTTGACCGGGAAGCTTTTGAAGCAAAGCGAAATGCATTTATCACAGCTGAAGTAGGACTAACGCCGGAAGAAGCATCTGAATTTATTCCTCTATGTGACCAATTACGACAAAAGAGATTTGAAGTAGGTAAAGAGTCTCGACGGTTATCCAGAGAAATAGGCAGAAAAAAAGGGGCGACTTCTGAAGAGTATAATAAAGCGATTGATATGTATTTGGATGCTAGTATCAAAGAAGCTGAATTAGAAAAGGAATATTACAAAAAATTTAAGGAAATCCTCTCACCGGAGAAACTTTATAAATACAGAAATGCTGAATTAAAGTTTGCCCGTCACTTCATGAGAAATCCAGAAAACATGGAACATAGGAAAGAGGATAACCAGAAGAGAAATAAGAAATAATAAGATATTATCATTATTTGTGTTTTTTGTTTAGATTTAGTTTTGGCGTTTAAGTTAAGGGAGGGGTAGCGACGTGATGTCGGTTCCCCTTTTGTTATTTATATACGTTTTATTCAACTTTCAAAATTACAAAAAAACCCGGCTTTAGTCGGTTATTATTTGCCGTCTGCTTTAGCTGACGGTTTACAGTATAGGAAGGAATGGCTTTAGCCAAAGAATTTTATTGGGTTAAAGCCCTTTTATCATTTCTTAGCTTACCGTCAGCTAAAGCAAACGGCAATCGAAGATCGACCTTAGTCAATTGATAATAGGCTGAAGCCTATTTTCGTAAAATTATCCTCCATAGACAGATCAAACTTTTAAATCGTCAAGCGTTAGACGACTTATCCGATAAGGCCTGACATAAATCTGAGAAGCCTTACCCGCTTCAGTGAGTAAGGCATCTCAGAAGAGTGAGCATATATCCTCAAAAAAACATAACTGTCTTTTCCAAAAAATGCAACTATCTTCCTTCAAAAACATAATGATCTTTTTCAAAAGATATCTAATACTTTTTCAAAAGACATTTAACCTGTATTATTCATAAACTCAAAAAAGCGCTGTAAAAAGTACCTTCATTCT
>DAMANX010000010.1:0-158152 GCA_032073245.1 Tannerellaceae bacterium | reverse complement strand
TGCTATACAGGCACAGGTACGGTATGTTACCGAAAATGGTGAAGGTGATGGGACATCATGGGAAGCCGCCTCTAATGATATTCAGTTAATGATGAATGAATTGACCGAATCCGGAGGAGGTGAAGTATGGGTAAAAAAAGGTATTTATAAGCCTATGCACAAAGCAGCAGAACAATACACAGATGAAACTCCAACAACAGAAAGAGATAAGGCCTTTATACTCCGGACAAATGTTAAACTCTACGGAGGTTTCGCTGGGAATGAAGCAAATCGCTCAGAACGTGATTGGGAATTAAATGAAACAATACTGGATGGTGCACTTAACGAAACAGATTCTGTTTACCACGTTGTTATAGCCGTAAAGTCGGAAAATATTACATTGGATGGTTTTACTATTCGTAATGGACGAGCAATAAACAGTTATCAGGAGCCTGTTCCGACCGATGAAAATCATCCTTTTAATAAATCGGTTATGATATATGGAACTTGGAATAATAAAGAATTCAAAGTACCTCATTCAAATGGAGCCGGATTATACTATTGGGATGTGTACCCCATCACTTTAGCAAATTTGATTATCAAAGACAATGTCGCTGTAACCAATGGAGGAGGAGTTTTAGGAGCTTACTCAGTACCAAGTAAATTGACAAATATCATTGTTGAAAATAATCATGTACTTGCCGGGCAAACAGGAGGTTTCTATAGTAACTGGGGAGCAACTGAAGTAACAGATATGATAATTCGTGATAATTCTGCTACAGCAAACTATGGTGGCGGATATTTTGGTGGAGAAAATCAACAAATTAAAAATCTGACAGTAGAAAATAATATTGCCGGTGGAATAGGTGGAGGTGTTGCTTTTGGTAGTACTAAATCTATTCAAATTAACGGTTTAACAGTAACTGGTAACAAAGCCGGTGGCAGCGCTGGCGGCGCCTATTTCATGAATGTGAATAATGCCGACGCAGGCGGCACTCTCGTTAAGAACGCATCTTTTCGACTTAATAAAGCAGAGAAAGCCGGAGGAGGCTTTATGGTGAATATTGCAACGTTAATACGGTTTGAAAATATAATCGTAGAAGAAAATGAGTCAGAGAAAAACTCTGGTGGTATTGAGATAGTAAACCGAAATACGAATCTTAAAATAATTAATTCCATTATAAAAGGGAATACCGCAAAAACCTATGCTGCCGGAATAGGAATAAGTGGAAATGCCGCTCCAAATAGTCAAATATCCATTATCAATACATTGATAGAAGGTAATCAGATAATAGAGGGTACAAGTAAATTCTCGTCTGCAATTTATAGGCCTGCAAAATCAGACCTGCTCGAACTGGTATTAACAAATGTAACCATAGCAAATAATACAACTGTTGTATCGAATGGTGTCGGAGGTATAGAGGATCACGCAAACACTACGATTCAAAATAGTATAATCTGGGGGAATACAAATGGTAGTAATACACCTTCAAACATCAATGCTACAACTTTATCAACAATAAACCATTCCTTAATAGAAGGATATGATTTGACCTCAATGAATGGTCTAGATGCTTCCTTAATTGATGCCAAACAAGTATTTATTGATTATGAGAATGAAAACTATAAACTGTTACCATGGAAAAGCAACCCCGTAGTTGACGCAGGTGATAACTCTTTTATCACAGATATGGTGAAAGACATCTCCGGCAACAGCCGCTTCGAAGGCACAGTAGACCTCGGCGCCTATGAAGCCCAGAACGTCTATAACCCCTTTACAGGCGGAACCATAAACGAAGCCGGAGAAAGAGAATTCACCTATACAGGTAGTCCTGTAGCCCTCACATTCCATGCAAATACAGGAGCAACCACAGCCGACTATACATGGACAGAAACATCGGGAACCGGTGAGACCGGAACATCCGGATTACCCACTGAAGCCGGAGAATATACCATTACAGCAAAATTAGCAGATGGCACTTATCCAGGAGCAGTAGCCCAAACAGAAATTAAAATCAGCAAAGCGGAACTCCCTATCACATTCGACGCTATTTCGGATATGATCGCAAGCGTTACGCCGCCTCAAACCCTGTCAGCTACCAACACCGCAGGTCTCACCCTGGAATATGAAAGTTCAGACCCGTCGGTAGCATCCGTATCAGGAAGTAGCCTTACGGCAGAGGGTGTCGGAACAGCAGAGATCACCGTCCGTCTGGCCTCGGACGACAGGAACTACTATGCTACTCCTGTTGTAAGAAACGTGCATGTACAAGGCCCGGAAGTCGCAGATGCCACCCTTCTCGGTATCCGTGTAGACGGAAAAGATGCGGTAAAAAATGAGAATGGAGATTATGTGATCAATGTGGCATCCAGTGTAACGAGTGTGAACATTGAAGCAATCGCCTCCAGTTCCCTGGCGACCACCGATGGAGATATAAATACCCAAAGCGTACTGCCCGGAGAAAATGAATTTACAATCAGTGTTACTCCCCAGACCGGTTCTGCCGCAGAGTATAAATTGCACGTGTATGTACAGAACGGAGATGCCTCAGTAGCTGCCCTGACTGTTAACGGCAAGCAGGCCACTGAAGAAAGCCCTGGCATTTACACTATCTCTGTAACCTATACAACAGAAGCCACCGTAGTAGTAACCCCGACAGATGATCTGGCTACAGTAGGAGGTATTACCACCACTCAACTGGCAGTACGTAAAGGAGAAAATATCCAGGACTTCACCATCACCGCCGAGGACGGAACAAAAGCCACTTATCAACTGACTATAAATGTACTGAACAACAATGCTTACATGAGCGGAATTACTGTGGATGGTACAGCTGCAAACGAAGATGGAATGAATTACTCCATCACCCTTACAAATACGACATCTACTGATATCGTTGTCACGCCTCTGGACCCCAATGCTATGGTAAATGGCCAACAAAGAGTCCAGACAGTAAATCCGGGTAATAATACCTTCACCTATACAGTAACATCGGAAGACGGAGAGGTAGAAAACACCTATACATTAACAGTCTATGTAAGTAAAAATGATGCTTCGCTGAATAGCGTACTCGTAGGAGGCCGGCCGGCCACCTTTAATTCGGGCACCAATACGTATACCGTCACACTTCCCCTGGGAACTACAACAACGGAAATAGTAGTAACCCCGAATGATGCAAATGCTACAGTAAGCGGAGAAGGTATTAAGACTGTAAAAACGGGTGAAAACACCTTCACCATTCGTGTAATGGCAGAAGACGGAACGGAGGTCAGCTATACGGTAATCATAAAAGTGGAAGATTCTTCTCCATCCGATCCCGACCCTGTTCCCGTACAGCCTGTCGTAACAATTACCGGACAGCTACCCGAAGGAGTTACAATCGAACCGGGATTAGGAGAGCATACCGTGAGAGAAGGGCAATCACTAACCCTGACAATCAACCTGGGTGACCAGTATGACGGTATGTATGTATTTCTTAAGATTAATGACGAATATATACCGCTTGAACCGGTGCTTCGCAGTTCTGTATATACATATACGATTGAAAATATCCGGGAGAATATGACCATTGGCATTCATATATCCCAATCTCCTGATCCTAACCCGGATCCGGTCGACAATGTAACAATTGAGGGTGGCGCTCAACTGTGGACTGCTGATGGATACTTATATATACAAATAAGTGGGGCAGCTAATGTTTCTGTAGTATCAATGGCAGGACGTATAGTTACCAGTCAAAAGATATCCGCCGGAGAGGCCTCTATTTCACTGACCAAAGGTATCTATATGGTGAAAGTAGATAACAATGTCACCAAGATAATTGTGAGATAAATACCGGGATACTCCGGGATATTAAGGGGAACGGCCTGTTCCGTTCCCTTGATTCTGTAAAACAAGTGTGTGCTGAAAGAGAGCAGACGTATCTTTTGATACTCTACTTTCTTCAGCACATTTTTCATTTAAGAGATGAAATCCGGATAATATCAACATGTAGGGGCGATCCTATGTGGTCGCCCGATAATCACCCTTTTATGTACTTGGGCGATCACATAGGATCGCCCCTACATGTCATTTTCACCTAATTTTTATTATCTAAATAGTGTGTATTCATTGGTGCGCCGATCTATCCGGGATTAAATCCCGGATAGGCTGCGCCCGTTTGATTATCCTGGCCTATAGCTCAGCTCAGTGTAGTCTACGGGTCGTCACAGTGAGAGTCAGAAGAAAACCAGAGCCTGCTCTCGACCAAAACATGCCATATTATAAGCTTAAAAAAGTTTTTGGAGGGCGACGTCCTTCCGTAGCACTATTCGATGAACTATTGCTTTTTTATCCTACGGATGAGAGAGGTGTCTATTATGGATATGCTTTCTTCTTGTTTATGAATGAGTATAATACCGTTACGGAAAGGTACCGGATTTTTCTGCTGAATGTAGTTAAACGAAAACCGGATGAATTTCTCCATTATCTTCTCTCTGTGTCGGGTTTGCCTGAAATACAATGTAAAATAGAAAATCCTGTACTTCTTGTGAAAGTATTCAATATGCTTACTGCCAAAGAAGGAAATGTTAAATCTTCATTTGATCATTTATCCTTTTGTATTAAAATAGGATTCAAAACAGATCTGAAAATCAAAACTTTATCAGAGTATATACGTCGCTATAAATTTGTGCCGGAAACATTTTTTGAACTGGCAGAATATGTACGGATTTATTTTGAGTAATAAGCAGGAAAAGGAGAAGTACGTATCCGGCCGTACATATTTCTCCGATTCGACCAAAAACAGCTAATATATTTTTGCTCTGTGATCACAAAATAGCGGTGAGAGATGAGTGATGAGTAAATTTCCTACTTACTACTTATAACTTCCTACTTACTACAACAATTAATTAAACATTAAAATCATGGCATTAAAATTCAGAAAAGTTCAGCGAAAAGTATTGATCGGCGACGACGCCGGTAAGGTGAAAACATACGCAATGGCAAAGGCAAATGGACATTGTGATATGAAGAAATTATGCAAACTGATATCGGCACGATGTGCGATGTCGAGTGCAGATGTAAAAGCAGTATTGGATTCACTCAATTGGGTGATGGATGTGGAGTTGCAGTCGGGTAATATTGTACAGGTAGGCGAATTGGGTAATTTCCGCCTATCGATCAAATCGGAAGGAGTAGAAAATAAGGATGATTTTACGGCACACAATATCCGCCGTAGCCGTATAGTATTCTCTCCGGGTGCCAGCCTGCGGGAAACCAACCGGAATGTCGATTTCGAATATGAAGAACCTTATGTGGAAAAAAAGGAAGATGAAGATTCCGGCACGTTCTAATATTCAGTTAATAATCGCAATCCTACTCACACTGAGTGGGATTGCACTTCTTTTCTTCGGCTTCTGGGTTGACCCGGAAGGGAAAATAGACACCAGTGTTCTGATCGCCTTTGGTGAAACATCCACTTTTGCCGGAGCCCTCTTTGGAGTTGACTATAGCTATCGCGTAAAGCGCAGTAAAATTGATAATTGATAATTTACAATTAAAAAAGATGGATCAGGAAAGAATAAGTATGCATTTTACATGGGAAGAAATGCTGAGAAGCGAAACAGCGGATCGATTGGGCATCAATAATTATCCGCAAGACAGAGAAATAAAGAATGCAATCCGGGAACTCGTAAAGCGTTTATTACAACCGCTACGGCTAAGTTATGGGGAAGCTATCCGTGTTAGCAGTGGATACCGTTGTAAGGAATTAAACAAAATAGTGGGAGGCGTTGCATCGAGTCAGCATATAAAAGGGGAGGCGGCGGATATTATCGTGAGTGACCCAATCCGGTTAATCCAAATATTATTGGAAAGCCGCATCCCGTTTGACTAGGCTATTTTCTATCGGAAAAGAGGCTTTATACATTTATCAATCAAGACAGATGGGAAAAACCGGTTTCAGATACTTCACAGATAAGGAACAGTTTAAAATTTCATTATTCAATTTATAAAAAGACGTATACACATGAATATTAAATTGCATTTATTGACCATTGTGATCTGTTTTACAGGATGCAAAACCAGTGACTATCGTTCGACAAAAAGTAAGCATAATCTAAAGGTTATGGAGCAATTAAAAGATAGCTCGCGCTTACGAAAACAAGCGAAGGTATTGGAAAACAGGACAGTTAAAATTGAACATATTGAATGGCAAGTTAGAGACAGTACCGGGGTAGAGTTAATTCCTCAATCAGTAACAACGATATTTTTGGCTGATAAACGAGAAGAAACAATAGAAAAAGAACAAGCAATAGTGATAAAACAAGAAGCGAAAACACATCGGGTAGAAGAAAAAAACGAAAACAAAAAAAGAAAAATCAGATTTGGTGGCTTGGTTCCTTGGAGTATTTTGGCTGTATTGGTTCTTTTTTATTTTTATAAAAAACAGATTATAAAAAGATAAGAAGTGAGGGTGTTTATTTTTTGAACACCCCCACCCTTTTATACTTAAATTCCTTTCTCTCTCAATTTGGCGATCATGTCCTGGGTCATACTATCCAGATCATATTCGGGTTTCCATCCCCACTCCTGACGAGCACAGGTATCATCTAAAGAATTCGGCCATGAATTAGCAATTGCCTGGCGCAACGGATCAATTTTATATTCCATCTTAAAGTCAGGGATATACTTACGAATATTAGTTGCAATAATTTCCGGGTCAAAGCTCATAGCTGTTACATTAAATGAATTACGATGCACAAATTTTGATGCGTCAGCTTCCATGATCTCTATAGCAGCACGTAAACCGTCAGGCATATACATCATATCCATAAAAGTACCGGCAGCAATAGGGCAGGTAAAAGTTTCACCTTTCACAGCAGAATAATAAATATCCACGGCATAATCGGTAGTACCACCACCAGGAGGTGTCACATAAGAGATTAAACCAGGGAAACGTACCGAACGGGTATCTACACCAAAGCGAGTAAAATAATAATCGCTTAATAATTCTCCGGATACCTTTGTTACGCCATACATAGTACGAGGGTTACGAATTGTGTCCTGAGGCGTTTTGTCTTTTGGCGAGTTTTCTCCAAATACTCCAATAGAGCTTGGGGTAAATACAGCACAGTTCATTTCACGTGCCACTTCCAGCACATTAAACAAACCGTCCATTCCAATCTTCCAGGCTAACTGTGGCTTTGCTTCAGCAACAGCAGATAGTAAAGCAGCTAAGTTGTAGATCGTATCGATATTGTATTTCGATACAGTTTCGGCGATTTGCTGTTCATTTGTGATGTCGACAATTGCAGAGGGTCCTGTTTCTAAGAGTTCTCCTTTAGGTTCTGCACCGGCAATATATCCGGCTACGATATTTCCACTATATAGGCTTCTTAACTTCATAGTTAGTTCTGAGCCTATCTGACCGGTGGAACCAATCACTAAAACATTCTTCATGCGTTTAAAATGTAGTTTAAGTTTTTTTCCGCGACAAAGGTAGAGAGAATTCCATTGCTTGTATCTTTTTTATTCTCTTTTTTCATACAACTATAAGAAAAAAGTAAGACCTTTGCAAAGAAGAGAAAGAAGTAGTAAGTCGCTACTTCCAACCAATTTCTTACTACTAAATAAAAAATACTATGTACGGAAAGATGAAAGAATTCCTGACAGCAGAATTGGACGGTATACAAGCTGCAGGATTGTACAAAAACGAACGCATTATTACTACACCGCAACGTGCCGATATCGAGGTGAACGGCGGAAATCATGTCTTAAACTTCTGTGCCAATAACTATCTTGGATTGTCTGACAATTCACGTTTGATTGATGCTGCGAAACGTACTATGGATTCCCATGGATTCGGAATGTCATCTGTGCGCTTCATCTGTGGCACACAGGATTTACATAAGGAACTGGAAGCGTCTATTGCTGATTATTTTAAAACCGAGGATACAATATTATATGCTGCCTGTTTTGATGCTAACGGCGGTTTGTTCGAACCCTTATTCGGTGCTGAAGATGCTATTATTTCCGACGCATTAAACCATGCTTCAATTATCGATGGAGTTCGTCTGTGTAAAGCAAAACGCTACCGCTATAACAATGCCGACATGGCGGATCTGGAACGTTGTCTGCAGGAAGCACAAGAACAACGCTTTCGTGTAATTGCTACAGATGGTGTGTTTTCAATGGATGGAAACGTAGCTCCATTAGATAAGATTTGTGACCTGGCAGAAAAATACAATGCTTTAGTAATGGTAGACGAATCACATTCTGCAGGAGTTGTGGGAGCTACAGGACACGGCGTTGCCGAGCAATTTGATTGTTACGGACGCATAGATATCTTCACCGGAACATTAGGAAAAGCTTTTGGCGGCGCAATGGGTGGATTCACTACAGGGAAAAAAGAAATCATTGACATATTGCGTCAACGTTCACGTCCTTACCTGTTCTCTAATTCTGTTGCTCCGGCTATTGTAGGTGCAAGCTTGGAAATGTTTAAGATTCTCAAGGAAAGTAATGCTCTACATACTAAATTAATGGACAACGTCAGTTATTTCTGTGATAAGATGATGGCAGCCGGTTTCGATATTAAGCCTACTCAATCTGCGATTTGTGCAGTTATGCTGTACGATGCAAAATTATCACAAGATTTTGCGGCCCGTATGCAGGAAGAGGGTATTTATGTAACAGGTTTTTATTATCCGGTTGTACCGAAAGAACAAGCACGCATACGCGTTCAGCTATCTGCCGGTCACGAACGTGAGCATTTAGACAAGGCGATAAATGCATTTATCAAAGTTGGTAAAGAGTTAAATGTTATAAAGTAAGAGGTTATTAGATTTTTGTTTCTGAAAATATATTAATTTTGTAAGGGTTGGCTAAAGGCAACCCTTATTTTTTTTACAAAAGAAATGTTACACATGGTACTAAGTAATTATCATAGCCATTCTACTTTCTGTGATGGAAGAAGTGCACCGGAAGATTTTCTGAAGTTTGCCATTTCCAATAATTTTCGGGCGTATGGTTTTTCATCTCATTCACCTCTGCCCTTTGAGACATTCTGGAATATGTCTAAAGTTGATTTACCCGAATATTTGGCAGAGATTGATCGACTAAAGAAAAAATACGGACATATACTAGAAATATATACCAGTTTGGAAATTGATTACCTTGATGAGACTTTTAATCCTTCAATTCCCTATTTCCAGGAAATGCCTTTAGATTACCGTATTGGCTCCGTACACTTTCTCCCCTTTTCAGATAAGCTTCGTGAAGAAAATATGGTCTGTATAGATGGGCCTTATGCCGATTTTGCCGCTTCTGTAGATAAACATTATGCGGGGAATATCCGGAAAATGGTGGAACATTATTATGATTCGACAATGAAAATGATTGAAGCAGGAGGAATTGACATCGTAGGCCACATCGATAAAATTTATCAAAACGGGCATCGGTATCCGGGTTTTTCATTTGAAGCATCCTGGTATCGCGATCCTTTCTTTGCGTGCCTCAAAAGAATTGCTGATAAAGGCCTAATGGTAGAGATAAATACAAAAAATCAAACAAGGAAAGACCAAATATTTCCCAATAAACAATTCCTTTCTATACTTAAAGAAATGAATATTCCGGTAATGGTCAATTCAGATTGCCATTTTCCGGATCTTGTCAATGACGGACGTGCCAAAGCCTTCACCTTTCTCAAAGAAGCCGGATTTACACACACGCGTGAATTAATAAATGGCCAATGGGAAGATATCTCAATTGACAATTAGTCTTTGTAGTAATAATTTATATTGATTATCCGATGCTAATTATAGGAATAGCCGGTGGTACCGGTTCAGGAAAAACAACAGTTGTAAAAAAACTAATGGAAAGCCTTCCACATGACGAGGTTATTAAATTACCTTTGGATTCCTACTATAATGACAGTAGTGATGTACCTCTGCAAGATCGGCAAAGCATAAATTATGATCACCCTGATGCATTTGATTGGGCACTTCTATGTGAACATCTTACCTTATTAATGGAAGGAAAATCTGTGGAACAGCCGGTTTATGACTACTTAAGTAGTACCCGCCAACAGGAAACAATCCATATAGAGCCTAAAAAAGTGATTCTCATTGAAGGTATACTTGCCCTATACAATGATAAATTACGCGAACAAATGACACTAAAAGTATATGTGGATGCCGATCCGGATGAACGGTTACTACGGGTTATAAAACGTGATATAATTAAACGTGGACGTACCGTAGAAGCTGTGATGAAACGCTATATTGAAGTATTAAAACCAATGCATCTACAATTTATCGAACCCACTAAACGCTATGCCGACCTGATTATTCCTCAAGGAGGGAAAAATCAGGTCGCCATTAATATTCTTACTCACTATATCAGAGAGTACTGCAATTAAAAAGTCTTCTGTTATAAAGAATTCTTCTTTGTGAATTCTATAATTTCATCGATATAACCAAAACATAATCCGGTTACCGTATCGGCGCATCCGTAATATATAGCTATACGGCGACTTTCGGGATCATGCAATGCTGCACATGGAAAAGTCACATTAGGTACATCTCCTACACATTCATAATCTTTCTGTGGAGATATAAGATAAGGACGTGAACGATACTTTATTTTCCAGGGTTGTTCCAAATCTAATAAAGCCGCACCAAAACTATAAACATAACCGTTACAGGATTGTAATACTCCGTGATAGATAAGCAACCAACCTTCTGATGTTTCAATAGGAATTGGACCCGCACCGACTTTCAGACATTGCCATGCACTTTCCTCAAATGCAGCTGGAGCCATAACATGACGGTGTTTACCCCAGAAACACATATCCGGTGATTCACTATAAAATATATCTCCAAACGGAGTATGCCCGTTATCACTTGGACGACTCAACATAGCGAAGTTTCCATTTATCTTTCGTGGAAACATAACACCATTCCTGTTAAATGGCAAATAAGCATTTTCTAATTGATGAAAAGTCTCAAAATCAAAAGTATATGCTACGCCAATAGTCGGGCCATGATATCCGTTGCACCAAGTAATATAATATCTATCTTCAATAAAAACTACGCGTGGATCGTAGGCATAAACAAATTTACCAATCTCTTCATCATCACACTCAAATTCAATCTTTGTCTCCGATATATTCCAATTAATTGCATCTACACTGAAACCAACATGCAAACGCATACGACGGCTCGTATCATCGCAACGGAAAACACCTGCATAACCACCTTTAAAAGGAACTACTGCACTGTTAAATACACTGTTGGATGTTGGTATAATATTCCTCGGTATAACAGGATTAGCGGAATATCTCCAAATAACATCTTTAGAATCGGAAGGACGTTCCTCCCACGGCATATCGGGTAGCGGAGCACCCATTATTTTCAATTCACTCATTATTTTGTTTCTTCAGATAAATTAATTTCTTTCATTAAAGCATTATATTCTATTTCATCCTTACTCATCTTATCATACCAGTTCTTCTTCAGTATCAGTGTCGTGATAGCCAGGATTGTGATTGAAGTAACGAGCGGCAAGCCTTCGCGAATTACAATATACATAGGTATAATAGTCAGACACATCTGCCATATAATACCAATCGTAACATTAAACATATCTCTTTTAAAGTTCTTATTGGCTGTAACCTGCGGATATTTTGCCACAACTTTATCATGTACAGGTTTCCAGAATCCCCACGGGCGTACTGTAATATAAAATCTCTCTAATGTTTCATCTTCAACAGCCGGAGCCGAATATGTTCCTACAATACATCCAATTAATGACACCACCAGTAATACAGGGAAGTAGAATAATGGTAACATTGGAGCATTATTAGCAAACTCCCCTACTCTTTCTACAAAATGGCCATCTACCATTGTATAATTATCAAAAATAAACGGACAGATCATTGCAGCAATAATACCTGAAATCATTCCCCAGAAATAACCGTTTCCATTAAAACGCCACCAGTGCCATTTCAAGACATTCGCAGCAATATATCCACCATACAAAGCTGAAGTAATCCATTGCAATACAGAATTAACACTTTCAACAAAGAAACCTATGACTACACTAACAGCAACAACACCGATAGTAACAAGATAACTTGCACGAATAGTTGTTTTGTCACTCGCTTTTGGATTAATATATTTCTTATAGATATCATTTACAATATAAGCCGGTGCAGCATTTGCTGTAGAGGCAAACGTAGACATAAAAGCAGCTAACAATCCTGCAAGCAATAGTCCGGCAATACCTGCTGGAACGAATTGATTAATAGCATTAGGTAAAATTAATTCAAAATCAATATTGCCGGTCTTTGTCGTTAGGTCTAATTCCTGAAAGAATGCTAAAGCTAAAATCGTGAAACCCATAATCATCAGATAACGTGGTATCAATAAGATCACAGGAACAGAACCACTCATCAGGGCAGCCTCTTTACCTGTACGGCAGGAAAGAATCTTCTGCATATCATAATTAGGTGCCGGACCGGCCATACTATTAAAGATTCCTTTGAATAACATCATCATCAGGAAGATTCCAAAAAGAGAATATTGGTCATTCACTATTTTTTCGTTGACTTCACTAAATATACCGGTCCAATTCATATCAAGAGTCCAGGTCGGCATCAAACTACCCCATCCTTCAGGTACAAGTGCCGACAACATTTCCGGGCTCACTTTCATCATAGCTATAACAGCAATAGTAATACCCGCGACTGTCATAATGGCAAATTGGATGACATCTGTCCATACAATACTCAACATCCCCCCAAACATTACATAAATTGTAGCAATGACTGTAAAAAATATACCATAAGCATGTGGTACATATTGAGCCGGAATATCGAATGGCACAAATTGAGAAATAACATCCCACGGGAAAAATATTTCCATAAATTTACCCACTCCAATGAAACCATAACTTAAAAAGCCGAGTACACCAATAAGAGCATAAATAACAACAATTGTATGAGACATTTTCGACCCCTTGTCTTTCCCGAAACGGGTCTGAATCCATTCAGCTCCGGTTAATACATTGGAACGGCGCAACCACATGGATAGGTAAACCATCAGGAATATCTGATTGAACACAGGCCAAAGCCAAGGAATCCAGGCACTCTTAACTCCATATATAAAAGCAAGAGTTACCATCCACATAGTACCTGAGATATCAAATTGCCCTGAGGCATTTGATAATCCTAACATATAAAAAGGAAGTTTTTTACCCCCAAGGAAATAGGAGTCCATATTCTTCGATGCTTTCTTTTTCAGCATCAAACCGACGACAACAATAGCCACCAAATAAAGTGCTATAATGAGCACATCAATTAATTGGAGTTTCATGGTAATAGCAATAGTTTTTTATGAGTAATAGTTCAAGAAATTTGCCGGCAAAGATAAGATAAATTAGAGAAAGAGCAAAATTAGCTTAATAAGGTACCGGCAAAAGTATATTACGATATTTTTTGTGAACTAATTAATAATTTATTACTTTTGCGAACAGAAAGCTTGAAAAACAATTTGTGAGCTATTTTGTTATTAACAAAAAGAATATGTTAAATTTTTAGTGAATCTCTCAAAAACCACCTGTAGAAAAGGGTTCTGTTTTTTATGACTTTCACAAAAGTAATTAACCGAGGGTTTATAGCCGTAAAAATAAGGGCTAAAAATGTTTTCAATAATATTTAGAGATAAGATTAACCGTATAAATTATTAAAAATGAAAAGTAATAGACTAAAATTACTTCTTATCCTATGTATAGTAGGATCAATTGGGTATTTAAGGGGACAAACTTCTGTAGCAGATGAAAATGCATTCGTGACAGCAATTGGTACTATTCCGGAAAATGGAACAGGAACAATTATTGTGACTTCTTCTTTTGATGTTACACAAGAAATTGAGATCAGCAATAAAAAACTGATTATTGAAGGAGAAGGTAATCCTTTACTTAAAGTACATAATGCAGAGAATTTCCGTATGTTCAATATAAGCAGCGGAAGTTTAACACTAAAAAACATCGATCTGGAAGGAGGTACACTTACAGATCAACAGGATCAGGGAGGAGCTATCTATGCTCATAATGGAGCTAAGCTCAGATTAGAGAATGTAACTATTCAAAACTCTTCGGCAGCCTATGGTGGTGGTATTTACACAGAAGGAGATATTGAGATTATCAGTTCAACCTTTAAAGGTAATCAGTATAGCTTTACTACTATGGACGGTTCTGAATACAAAGGAGGTGCTCTTTATGCCGGAGGTAATATAACTATTAGCGGTGAAACTTCTTTTGAAGATAATCATATCGAAAAAACCGAATATCAGTCAAAAGACGAAGCATTTGGAGGAGCGATCTATTGCCAGGGAAATCTTACTATTCATGAGGGGGCTCATTTTGAAAGAAATTCGATATATCGAACAGATGATCAGGTAAGTGGCTCAGTTTATGGAGGTGCAATCTATGTGGCTGGTGATTTAACAATCAATGGCAGTAGTAATAATAAAGTTACATTTAAAAATAACGTAGCAGAATCCGGGGGAGCCCATATCGCTTATGGAGGTGCTATATATACTATAGGTAAGACTGTTATATCTCATACTGATTTTATTGGTAATATTGCAAATAAAGAACCAAACAATCCAAGTGGACATGGAGGTGCAATATATACTAAGGGAATACTTATTATTGATAACTCTACCTTTGAAAACAACTTTGCATTTGCTATTGGAGGAGCGATCTTTAGCAATGGTAATGAGACTCAGATAACATCCACTTCCTTCCATAAAAATGAAGCCGGAGGTTGGGGAGGAGCCTATTTCTCCTTTGGGGGATCTGTAACAATTAAAGATTGTTATTTCGGAGAAGAAAATAATCCCGATGACTACTCGAACTCTGCAGGACGTGGAGGAGCAATATGCCTGAACAATACGGAAAATCCTGTATTAACAATTGAAGGATCTTACTTCTATAAGAATAAGTCACTGGATGAAGGTGGAACAATATATATGTATTCTAATGTACCGAATTCTGAAATGAGGCTCAATATTAAAGATAGTCATTTTGAGGGCAACTTTTCAAACAAATTGGATCTTGAACCGGATAACAGTATGAGTTCGGCCGGAACTATATTTATGTATGGAGCGACGGATGATGACCAAGATATCAAAGCTACCCTAAATGTAGAAGGTAATTGTACATTTAAAGATAATAAATCCCATATTGGAGCGGCAGTAAGATTACGTTCAAAAACGGTTGAAGCCAATATTGGTGTACAGCCTGGGAGTGATATCACCTTTACTGGGAATCAGGCATTAGCCGGTATGAGAACTGATTTTTTCAGTGGAGAGGGAGGAGCTATTGCCATTTATTCCCATTTACCATCAGCCATTCAAATAGGCTCTGCTAATAGTAAAGTTTCATTTACTGAAAATAAAGCACATAAAGGAACTTATGCTCATGGTAGAGGGGGTGCTTTTATATTCTTTGGAAACCGTGATACAGATATAACATTTACCAATGTTTCTTTGAATAATAATGAAGCAATCGAAGGAGGTGCAATATATACATCAGGGAAAGAACTGATAATTAATGATTGTACTTTCGATAAAAATACCGGGATTGAGAATGGCGGAGCTATATATTCCGAATATTCTGCAGTAACCGTTAAAGGGAAAACCCTCTTTTCCAATAACTATGGAGGTTGGGATGGTGGAGCCATTCTTTTGAAAGGCTGGCAACCTCTTATTATTGAAGGAAAAGAAGTTACTTCTAATGAACCTACATTCGATGATTGGAGTATAAAATTTATAGATAATCGTGTAGGTAATAGAAATGGAGGAAGTGTCTATATAAATGGAGGAGGAGCATTAGGTACATCATCCATATCAAATGTTTTATTCACTTCGCAAGACCCAGCTATCACACATGGTAGTGGAGGAGGTAATGGAGCGGGTATTTTTACTGCCTCACATGATCTGACACTAAACAATGTATTCATAGAAAAACTAAAATTCTCTGATAGCGGAAGTTGGGGATATGGAGGAGCTATCCGTGTGGAAGGTGGTTCGCTCACTATGAAAAAAGGTGAACTACGAAACAACCACGCATTAAAGGCAGGAGGTGGTATTTCCGTTTCCGGTGGTGGAAAAATTATGCTTACAGATGTCATTATCAGTAATAATACAGTCACTCAGCAAGATGGTGGTGGAATTGCCGGAACTGATGATGCTGTTATTGAGCTCCAGGATGTTATATTTAAGGATAATGATGCTTATTCCGGTGGTGGAATGTATATTAATAATGGAAGCACCGCCACTATTAATGGCGGCAAATTCGTAGGAAATAAGGCAAGGGGTTGGGGAGGTGCTATTTGTGATGTCAATAGTAAACTAATCCTGAATAAAGTTTCTTTTTTTGAAAATATAACCAGTATATCTGGTACAATTCATAATTCCGGTTCAGAGGCTATGTTTACGCATGTAATAATGATGGAAAACATCGTAAATGGGAACAACGGAGGAGGAATAGATAATCAAAAATCCCAACTTACTCTTCTGAATTGTCTGCTCGCTAAAAACACAGCCAAAGGTTATGGAGGGGGCATATACAATTCAGGTACAGATTCTAAAGCCACTCTTATAAATTGTACTATTTCAGAGAATGAAGCAGCTTATGGTGGTGGTTTGATGACGTATGAAAATGGAGTTGCTATAACTTATAATTCCATAATCTGGAAAAACACGGCTACTTATCCAAATATCTATGGAGGTAAATACGAATATTGTTTAATAGAAGGACAAAATATAGGAGGAACAAATTTTGATGGAACATTGAACCCCCGTTTTGCTTATTCAGTTGAACCAACAATGACGGGGCCTCTTCGTTACGGACTCCTTCCCGGAAGTGCGGCAATAGACAAAGGAGAAAATAATTATTTTCTACCCTACTTTGAAACCCATACTAAATATGATCTTGCTGACAACGATCGTATTTATAACCTGGAAAATAACGGAAAAATTGATCTGGGAGTATATGAATATCCTACCCTTCCAACCGTAGAATTTATCGAAGATAACACTATATGTGATGGTAGTAATGCTGCTTTAAAAGTCAGATTAACAGGAACCGCTCCCTGGCATATAACTTACCAGGTAGTAGGATCTAGCCCGTTAATAGAAAGGAAAACAACAATCACAGCTACCGATGACGACGGATTTGCTATGATTGATGATATGCCTTTATCAGAGGATGTTGATATTACTGAATATCTATTAGTAGCAGTGAGTCAGGGAGATACTGATAGCGAAGTAAATGGTCTTGTGATCAACCAAACTACTGCTAAAATAAACGTAGTTGGTAATCCTTCTGTTGCCGCTATCTCTGGTCCTTCTGAAGTATATGTTGGTGAAAATATTAAATTAAGCAATTTAACACCTGATGGCTACTGGTATAGTGAAGATGAAGCTTATGCAACAGTCGATCAAACTGGCCGTGTAACCGGAATACTAGCCGGAACAGTGGATATCTGGTATGCCGTAATCGGAGCCGCTCCTACAAATTGTGAAACTATTAAAACACATACGATTACTATTAAAACAAAGGGAACAGAAGAACCCGACCCAGAAGACCCAGATCCAGTAGATCCTGATCCCGATCCGGACCCATGGCCACCGGTTGTGCCTGAACCAGATCCCGACCCGGATCCAAACCCCAATGCATGGATCATTGTTCGTCCAATAGCGCCATTATGCTATACTGATGAATTCTTTAACGTAGCATTTGATCTTTTATATAAAGATAAACCGCTTCTATATGCAGTCGCCTTTACCGATGCCTCAAAAGCAGCTGGTTTTGAAGATGTAAAGACTTATAAAGAATTACCCAAAGATAATGTAGTATCTATTGCTATTCCTAAAGGCATCAAACCGGGAACTTATAATGGATATATTGTTCTTCGTGAAAAAGGCTCACAAGATTTGGATATGTATCCATTCCGTATCGTGATCCGTGATGGAGTGAAGATTACCCGTCAACCTGAATCTGTTACCGGACAAAACTCAGGAGGTACATTCACACTATCGGTAGAAGCCGAGGGTGATAACCTGAAATATCAATGGTTCCATAATGGACAGAAGGTAGAAGGTGCTACATCTAAAGAATACAAAGCAGCTATGGATGCCGATCATGAAGGAATCTATTATGCGGAAGTATATGGTGATTGTGGTTGGGATCAAAGTGAAGAAGCTACTATATCCAGCTGTTTCACCGTCCTATTGAAATGGAAAGACGTAATGTATGTACAGAATTTGGATGGTCGTTACGACCGCTTCCAATGGTATAAAGATGGACAGGCAATAACAACTTACGGTGCTTCTATATATTATACAGATCCGGATGGATTATTCGGAAGTTATTTTGTCCGGGCTTACAAAAAAGATGGAAGTTATGATCAAAGTTGTTCTCTTCAGTTCGATACTCCAACCCGTGCTTCTTCTGTATCAGTTTATCCAACTGTTATTCATCAAAACAATAATATAAATATTGAAAGCGATGAAATGGGTGAAAGTTATCTGGGAGCACTTGTTGAGATATTCAGCATAACGGGACAGAAAGTATATTCACGTCATATGAATAGCGTAAAATTGGAACTTCCTATGAATCAGCCGACTGGGGTATACATACTTCATATCACACCGGAAAGTGGACGTAAGAGCATAGAAAAGATTATTGTAAAATAAAGTAGATTTTTTGAAACTAATGGGGCATACCTTAATTGGTATGTCCCATTTTTTATTGTATAATGCTATTAACCCTTTGAATTCTCGCTATAGATTTTGTCAACTTCTAGCAATTTACTAATTTTGTGAAGAAAACAGATTGAGAGACAGAACCTTTATCATTTCTTAAGTGACAAAAAGTGTAGAATAATTACTGATTTCCTCTGCTAAGATATACTTATAGTTCATATTGCACGTACATGTTTTCTGTATATTGTTTCACAAATATGCTGGAAAAATGAACAGTGCGAAGATGGAGCTTACGATGAATCAACCACAGGGGTTTATCTGATCCAGATAACTACTGAAAAAGGGAGAAAGATGCTGGAAAAGATGATCATTAAATAAATGAATCTTCTAAATGTATAAAGGAACATACCGAAAGGATATGTCCTTTTTTTCTGTAATAATAGATACGAAAAAAATATCTGAGGGTAATACGATACAAGCAACGATAGAGTTGATATATATATATAAGTAATAAGAATCAAACCGCTCCACCACCGCAAGTGGTGCTCCACCCCGCCTTTTCAAAGAAGAAGAGCCGTGTTAGTCCACTTGATATTTACAATATAAACTAAACCAGGATCAAAAGCGGAAACTTTCCATCCTGGCTCATTTTATAGTTTACCCTACAATAGAATGTTTATACAATAGATGTACTAAACAGACAGCTAGGGAAACGTTACTCTTATCTGGATAAGTCTTCAAACATTTCCATTCCCTGGTCAGGAGTAAGTCCATCATGAACCACTGCATGAACAGCCTGAATCATAGCAGCCGGGGATTCGCTTTGGAATACATTGCGTCCCATATCTACACCTGCAGCTCCATCATTAATAGCATTGTAGCACATTTCGAGGGCTTCTTTTTCGGGGAGTTTCTTACCTCCGGCTATCACGATAGGTACCGGACAGGCTGCGGCTACTTTTTCGAAGCCTTCGCAGTAGTATGACTTAACAATTGTAGAACCATTTTCAGCACATATACGTGTAGCCAAACCAAAATAGCGTGCATCGCGGGCCATATCTTTACCAACTGCAGTTACTCCCATTATCGGGATATTGTAACGTGTTCCCAGGTCAACTGCTTTATAAAGATTTGCAATTGTCTTAGCTTCGTAGTTTGGGTCGCCGATTGACAACATTACGGCCATTGCCGAGACGTTCATGCGGATTGCGTCTTCTATATCGATAAGTACGTTGTCATTCAATTCCGTTAAAATTGAAGTTCCTGCATCTGAACGAAGACAGATTGGTTTGTTTACAGTCGGTGGGATAACCGATTGCAAGATACCACGTGTACACATGATACAATCCGCATATTCAACCAAAGGAAGAATAGTAAGGTCAATCCTTTCAAGTCCCGATGTCGGCCCCATAATAAAGCCGTGGTCAAATGCCAACATTACGGTTTTACCTGTTTTCGGATTGAAGATACGCGATAAACGGTCTTTCATTCCCCATGACAGGTTTGCTGCTCCTTTTACGTGGAAGCTTTGCGAAGAAGATGCAACACCAATACCGAAGTTGGCACCTTCTCTTAAATCATCTAAATCAGCCATTCTTATTTTGTTAGTAGTTGGTAGAGACAAGGCTTGCCTTGTCTCTATTTGATAGTTAATATTTTCTTTTCAAAAGGAGACAAGACAAGCCTTGTCTCTACGTAATATAGTGATTATAATGCTTCAGCGAATGCTGCAAACATTGTACTCCAGGAAGCAGCTCCGCTATCCATTGAGCCTTTGGAGCGTTCGCCGTAGTTGCGGGCGCGGCCAAAGTTTGCTTGCATATCGACGGTTGCGTCGGCTCCTTTTTGGGCTGCTTCAGCTCCGGCAGTCAGGATTGTTTTGATGTCATCCGAATCGCAGGCTTGCATAGCCTCTATTGCCGGAATCAATGCATCCATCATTGTTTTGTCACCTACTTTTGCTTTGGTTTGTTGCATTACATTAGCCAAACCTCCGGCACACATCTTTTTTACACCGGCAGCGTCTATAACGGTTCCTTCGGCATAGTCGCTCATTCCAAGGAAAAAGGCACCAAGCAACGTGCTGGTTGAACCGCTGACTTCCATCATCACTCCCATACCCATATCACCTAACATAGCTTTATATTCCGTTCCGTTCTTTGCTATATTTGTGATACAAGTAAAAGCAGTAACGATAGCTGTACCGTGGTCACCGTCGCCAAGGACCGCGTCAAGTTGTGAGAATTCGTCTTCGCGGGCTTTGATGCGTACGAGAGCGTTATCCAACATGGCTTTGAAGCCATCAATCGTTAATTCTTTCATTGTTTATTTATTGAAGGAATACATCAAGAGAATCCACTTGATATATTCCTTTACAATTTATAATTGATAATTTACAATTAGTTAATTACTTCCCAATCGTTGTCCAGTAAGGAGCATCTGATTGTTTTTTGAAGTATTTGATATGGTCGTCACTAAGGATACCAATAATCATTTGGAAACCGGCTTGTTCCTGCACTGTTAAGATTTCCTGAATACGAGATTCTGCTATTTCCATACCTCGTGCTACCAGTTCTTTATATGCTCTGCGGAAAACAATGTTAAGTTCCATCTGAGTGGTAGCTCCTACTCCATTGATGATTAGCATTAATTTATCACCGGCTTTAGGTTGTATCTTTTTGCAAAGTTGTTCAACCATGATAACAGCAGTATCGTCGGCTGATACTAGCGGAGATTGACCGCCACCGCCTTCACCGTGTTGTCCCATACCTATTTCCATGATACCGTCAGGCAGAGAAGAAATAGTTGCATTGTTTTGAGGATGGGTACAAGAGCGCATTGCTACAGCCAATGTTGCTACATTATCGTTATAGCGTTCGCCTATTTCAATCAGTTCATCTATTGATTTACCTTCTTCAGAAGCAGCTCCCAGTATCTTATACAAAGGCACACATCCGGCCAGACCGCGACGGTCATCATTCGGAGTGTCGATTCCCGAACTGATATCATCGTGTGTCATGATTTGTTTTACTTTGATACCTGCACGTTCTGCCAACTGGCAAGCCATATTTGCACTCATGATATCACCGGCATGGTTAAGAACAACCAATAGGATACCTGCTTCACGTTTCATTAATTGTAAAGCCTGGAAAAGACGTTGTGCGCCAGGTGCAGCAAATACATCTCCAACAACCGAACAATCCAGCATACCTTGTCCTACGAATCCGCTCAGTGCAGGTTCGTGGCCGGAACCACCCAGCGTAACAATAGCAACCTGGTCTTCACTTTTAGGATTAGCCCGAACAACAATACCCTCTGCGGCTAATTTCACTTTATCACCATAAGCTAATACATATCCTTCCAAACATTCAGGAGTTACCTGCATCGGGTCATTGATAAACTTTGTTTTCATAATGTCGTTTTTATGTGAAGTTTATTATTTAATTTCCATTATCTCTACTGAAATACCTTCTTCTTCGATAAAAGCAATAGTAAGGTGTTCATCGCATACCATAGGGCCAAAGATTACATTCTTTCCTTCAAGTTCAGCTGCCATATCAGGAACAGTATAAGCCATATGAGTTTCTTTTTGAACTAATTCAGGCAAAATACTGCCTTCTTCAAAACGCAGCCACTCAATTTTGTTTGTACTTTTACTAAAGTCTGTCAACCATACGCTCAATACTTCATTGTAAACAGCGCCTTCTTTTTTCTCGGTGGTAACAATACCTACATGATTAAATGTTCTCATGATGTTTTCGAATTAAAGATTAATAATCGTTATTATTGATAGTTTTTATATTTCTAATCTGAAGCCTATCTCGTTTTTCTGTCAAGCTGTAGACAGATTGCCTTCAAACCTTATCCGTTTCTGTGTCTTTTAAAGCCAGTTCTTTCCTGTATTTCAGGCCGGAGAAAACAGCCAGTATTGCAACAACTATTACAGCCATATAGAGATAGATAAATATACCGTTCACGCTGTCGTTCTGTCCGTAGGAATGCATTCCGCTCAAGAAATAGTTCACTCCGAAATAGGTCATCAACACAGAAGCAAACGACAAAACAGCAGCGACATTAAATAGCCAAGGGTTATTCCATTTCTTCACTAAACGTAGATGCAGAGTGATAGCATAGATAATCATAGTGATGAGAGCCCACGTTTCTTTTGGGTCCCATCCCCAGTAACGTCCCCATGATTCATTCGCCCAGACTGCACCGAGAAAAGTACCGATAGTCATGAGTGCCAATCCAATGAGTAATGACATTTCATTTATCATGCTCAATTCACGGATACGGCCTAATAACATTACTTTATTCTTTGCCTTTACAAGAGTCATCATTACCAGATTGGTGAAACCGATTAGACAGCTTATACCAAAGAATCCATAAGCTGCCACAATCACAGCAACGTGGAACATAAGCCAAGGTGATTTCAATACCGGAACAAGCGGATTGATTTCGGGGTCCATCCAGTTAAGGCCGGAAACAAAGAGAATAATTCCTCCGAATAGAGTAGCCAGTGCACATGTCAACGGACTACGGCGGGCAAATAAAATACCGGCCATTACGGTTGCCCATGCCACATAAACCATTGTTTCATAGGAATTACTCCACGGCGCATATCCTGCGATATAACCACGCATGGTGATACCTATCATGTGGACATGGAATATTATCAGAATGGCTATAGCAATTCCACGAATGGTATACTTCAACCATTTCTCTTTTTTAAACATGGCCATGAAAGACAATACAAGCATAATTCCACCCAGAATAAGATATCCTACTTTTACATGGCGGAAAAGATTCAGCTTGTTATACTTTATTTCAGCTTTTATACGCGTTTCGCTGATATCCAATGTGGTATTCTTTGCTTGTTGATAAGTATGAATCATTCCCAGTATCTCATTGGGTTCCGACCAGTTACCACTTTGCAGAGCTTGCTGTACTTCACCAATATACCAGGGTATAATCTGAGCAACAAACATAGAGTCTTTTCCCGTAAAAGAAGAAAGGTCATCACCCGGTGCAAACCAGGTATGATTAGGCTCGTCTTCTTTGGGGAAAAGATTGATTAGCTGATGGTTGATTAGCTGATTAACGATATTCACCTTTTCATCTAGCTTCATCAGGTCTTTATCAAAAGAAGTGCGTTCGGCAGGCATTTTATTGTATGCTTCCTCCAGACGTTGTTGCAATTTGTAATTTCCCTGTGCGTCAAATACTTCCAGATAAGCGCATTCGTCAGGCGTAAGTTCAAAAGCAGAAGCCAGCTCATCATTGGGAACCACAATAAACGGAACACGTATCCACATATCCGATAGTGCAAGAAAACTAATCAGAAACTGGTCGGAATTCATATTACCTATCTTGTCCGCCTTGTGTATCTTGCGGAGTATCTCCGATGAAAAAGTATTAACGGGCAACATACGCCCACTATTGGACTGAATGGGTAATGCACCGAACTTCGCTGCGTGTGTGGCATCTATCTGATATTTCTGTATAGCATTAAGCATGGGATTAGGTTTATCTTTTGCATGGGCAGAGAATAAACTTAACCCGATGAAACCTATTAATAGAAGGGCTTTCGAGCCATTACGCATTTCTTTTAATCTCCGGTTTAATGTGCGGAAACGGGAGTTTTTGCCTGTAAGACTTAAAACGAAACCGATTAACAGGAGCAAATAACCGGTATAGGTGACATTCCTACCTGCCACGTCTTTGTTGACGGAAAGAACGGTTCCTCTTTCATCTTTATCAAAAGAAGCCTGAAAGAAACGGTATCCTTTCACATCCATTACATTATTCATATATACCCGTTCATGACGCGTTGTTCCGTCGACATGTACCAGCAATTCGCTTTCATAGGAGGAAGGGCTTGCCGAGCCGGGATAACGGGTGAGGGTAAATTTTATTAACTCTACCTCGAAAGGTAAGATGTGGAAAGAGGTTCCTTCAGAAGTTCTGACAGCTATACGGTTACTCGATTCACCTTCGCGGAGATGCAATATTCCTTCTTCTCCAAATACATGTGAAATAAGGGCACCCATAAGGATAATAACAAATGAAAAGTGAATGAACAACATACCCCACTTCTTTTGTTTCAGAAGTTGATAACGAATAAGAACCGCCACAAAATTAACTACCAGAAGGAATTGAAGAAAAAAGAACAGCGGAGAGTAATAGACCATTGTCTTTGCAGCCAGCGTACCGTGGTACTTTTCAATAAAAGTAGCAACAGCCAGGCCGATTGCATAAACAATCAGTAAGACAATAGTGGTCTTGTAGGAAGAAAGGAACTGTTCAATCTTTTTCATTTACTTGTGAAGTAAGGAGTATGAAGTGAGAAGTATGAAGTAAGAAGTAAGAATTTTTCCTTACTACCTACTTCTTACTCCTTACTTCTTACTTCCATCTAATAATTTATTCTTCTATAATAACCCTAAACCCTACATTATGCACACGTTGCCAAGGATAATAGGCCTTACGGGCATAAGCAGTAGAGAACTTATGACGTTCAACATAAGAACCACCACGGGCAACTTTGAATTCAGATGCTACCTTTGCCTTTTCCGTATAAGGATAAGGAAGATAATCCGAACGTGTCCACTCGCCGATGTTTCCATGCATACTATATAATCCGAATGGATTCGCTTCGTATTCCTTGGAATCACTCTGAATCATATTACCATCATCCACGTCTTTAGCTTTAGGAAGATAAGTGTAATAAGGATACCAGAAAGATTTCTCAGACATAGGTTGCGGGTCTACTCCACTCACTGCAAATGCATTGGTTGATTTATCTGCCAGGTTTTCTTTCTTACCGAAATCGGTATTCAGATTACCATACCAGAAATCGGTATCGCTACCAGCACGACAAGCCCATTCCCACTGTGCCTCGGTTGGCAATGTGATATTCAGACCTGTCTTTTCGCTTAACTTACGGCAGTATTCCATTGCATCTTCGTAGCTCACGCGGATAACCGGTTGATGCGGCAGATTTGCCGGATAACCTGCATTCACGTGGTCTTTCCACAACTGGTCTACATAACGACTGTCATGGTCGGGATAGATAACGTTGTATTGTGCATTAGTCACTTCTACTTCAGCCATCCAAAAAGATTTGCCGATTTTCACCTTTGAGGTCGGATAAGCATCTGATTCTCCCTGATAGCTTCCCATCACAAATTCTCCCGCTGGAATACGTACAAAAGTCAACTTAACACCGGGTGCCAATTCAACTTCTTTGCGTGTTTCTTTTTCGTTTGCCAACATAGCTTTTGCTGCAGCAACATCAAATGGCCAACCCTTTACTTTAACTTCTTTCTCTTTAACGGCAACCATTGGTTTAGGTCTTACTGGAGTAATTTCACCTTGCGCTTTCAGATAGTCAGCATAATCAGCTATTTCCTTCTTCCAGTCAACACCCATGTCGCAGGCATACTTATTCATCAACTCAATACGACGGTCGATTTGAGGATAACCTTTATAAGGGAATTCAGTAATTGTATCTGCATTGAAATAACCCTTATCAGGTGCATTGTAGTCAATCCACTGATAAATTTTACGCCATTCTGCGTCAGTTAATTCTACGTTGTAATGACCTTTTTTCAGTATACGAACCAGTTCACTTGTATTTGCATGGTATTCGTAAGGTTGCAGCACGATGATATCGGCTTCAGGACCTTGACGATGTACATAAGGATGCAGATTCAGGTAAGCCGTACCATAACCACGTTGGTCTTTCTTACCACCACGCAGGTCGAAGGCTTTTCTTTCTCCCGTATGACAGGCAATACATGCACGGTCGAGTATCGGCTGCATTTCAAGGTCGAACGTGAATGAACGCACACCACCTTCGGGAACTGTCAATGGAACAGGAGCTTTCTGTGAAGCAATCACACGTTTAGGAATAGGTATCTGATTCTGGTCTTCATGGCAACCTACACAAGAAACAATCTCTCCGGGTTGTCCGGTAAACCAGCTACGCATCCATTGCACTGCAGCACCGTTTTCATCTACCGGCTGAATAGAGATTGGAGTGTTGGCCGGCACCTTAAAAATAACAGAACCGTCTTCTTCAACAGGTACAGTTCCCAGGAAACGTTTGATATCCCATCCACTCTGAATACCATGCCAGTTGTGGTCGGAAGTAGTTTTCACGTATGCATATTCATAACCATGCAAACGCAGTTCTTTAATAGTACCTTTAGGCACATCGCGCAAACCTTCACCTTCATAGATGTCTTGAATAAAGATAGTCGCTTCCTTTTCATTCAGCTTCACACGGTCAGGTATGGAAGGAGGAGTCACCGTCTTACGTACAGCAATCGGACTGATATAGCCTTCACCTTCTACTTTACGCAGACAGGTTACATTATCATATACATCAACAAGGTAAAGTCCCCACAAATCCTGTTCGTTCAGCTTAGCCGAAACAAGGAAATATTTGTCATTCAACGGAGTCGGTTTGATGAACTGAGGCCATACTCCATTTACCAATTCATCTTTTACCAATTCTACGATAGGACGGTTACGGTGAGGTATTTCCTGTACCATACCCGCTGCACCTTTACGAGCCTTCAATGGATCGAAAATAATCAGACGACCTGAACGGGCTATACCGTGGTGGCCTGAAATAATCCCTACGAATGCGGAAGAATGTCCGGGTAAAGGTTGAATATCGAAAGTTGAGTTAGGGAACATATTTCCACTACCCCATAATGCTTTGTTTTCCGTTCCATCCGGATTCATGTGCATCACGATACGGGAATAGTAGTGTGTAAGGTCGGTATATTCCCAACGGGTATACATCACGCGGCCATTGTGCATGATAACCGGATTCCAGTTGGCATCCTGGTCGAATGTCAGACGACGCATATTCTTATCCGCAGGGTTATAGAGAACCATATTACCTACAGGGTCGGAACCACTAACACATGGGACACCATGATAACCGATATTGGAGTTTGCAATAATACGCCCGTCAGGCAACCATGTACCGTCATAGAACTCCAGGTCATCTTCCAACATATCCATCATTGGTTCAGCTTTGCCATCTTCCAGATCGGCCTGGAACAGGTTCCAGCGTTTGTCAGGCATAAGCGTTGTAAACATCACTTTATCACCATCCCAATGGAGTTTAAGGTCAGCGATAGAAGCCGTATTCTCTGCTTTATATACCGAACGAACATTTATATCACCACGTAGGTTTGTAAGCTCTACTATTTCTGCATCAAAACCTTGACGACGTGCAGATTCCTGGTTACTCCAGTTGTTTGCCTGCGTCCCAAGTTCCGGCGCCATTGCTTTACGGGCATTAGAACCCAGTTTATAACGGGTTGCTACTACTTTATCACCATCAAGAAATGGATTAGCGAGAAGAATTGCACGCTTATTGGCAACAGCTTTTTCAGCAGCAGCAACAGCTGAAGCATCTCCCTTATAGATATTGTTAAATCCAGCTTTTGAAAGGCTTTCCAACTCATCCATTAATGGCTGGTTGGTAGCAACATCAAAACCTTTTATCTTTTTCATATCTGCAAATGCCAGACGAACAGACTCAAGGTTTAACCACTCCAATTCGTTCTGTACAGTGTAAACACGATACATCTCTTCGTAGAGTTTAAGATACCCACGGATTTGAGCGTCCACATCTTTCTCATTCGCGACATTCTTGATCGCCTGTTGATAGTAGGTATCATCTTTCAGCTTATCTGCCAAGAAGATAAGAGCCTCTTTCTCAACAGCGGAACCACTACCTGTCAACCAGTTTTCCAATCCATTCACACTCAAGCCAAAGGCACCAAGTTCGGTTGGATAAGCAGTTAATAATTGAGCTGCCTGTTCACGAGGATAGATATTTGTGATACGGAAATAGACACTACCTACTGTAGATTGGTCAGCCAATCCTACTTCTGCCTCAAAACGTACGTATTCTTTGTTTATATCAAAGACCATCACGCCGTCTGCATGACAAAGCACACTATGGTCGTACTTCGTGCCACCGATAGTCATAGGTCTTCCATATAAATCCTGATTCTTACGGATATTGCCCGAACCACTTTTCCAGAAAGAAGGGTCAAGTTCATCCAGCCAGGTAAAGCTACCATCAGCTTTGAATAGACGGGCATTCGCCCAGGTACCCCAGTCCCAATCATTACCATCTGGACCGGCTGCGGTAATCAATACCAGCTTATCCTGACCGGTAAGGTCGGCAGTCATGGGAGCTGCTTTCTGCTTCGCCTTCATCCATACCGATTCAACCGGCATTTTTGCTTTCTCTAGCGAGACACGCAGTTCCTTTTTTTGTTTAACAACAGCATCAATCCAAGTATCCGCTTTCTTTTGCTTTGTCTGTGCAGAAGCCAAAAGAGAGAAGGATAAAAGAACAGATACGATAAATGAATACTTCATGTGTTTTTTTCGTATTTTAGAATTAAATAAGACTGATTACAAAGAGGCTTTAGGGTTTGAAAAGCGTAAGCCAGCTCCATCATGATAACATGCCCATTCGTCTACGATTGCACCTTCCGGTCCAGCCATAAGGAAATGGAATGATTCTTCTTTCTTTAAATGAACAATATCTCCTACATTCTGAACAACAAAGTTCTTGCTCTTAATTGGTCCGTGTGAGGCAGGGATAGCAGGCATATTAGGTGTAGCATCACCAATTTCAGAGAAATTATATGTCCATCCTTTTGTTACCATCCATGATTCGAATTTAGCAGGAAATTCTGTCTTCACGTGTGCATGTTCCGGAATCATCTGTCCTGGTAACAGGTAGATAGCATGAGCAAAATAACCATGTTCCTGGTCGTTCACCCAAAAGATACCGCCCATACCTACATTTTCGAAATCTCCCAAACCAAAATCTACGGCCCAGAACTCAGCATCCATAAATGATGTCCATGGAACGTCATAGAATTTCAACATGTCTTTAAAGGCTTCTGTAGCCACAGCTTCATTAAATTTGCCGTCTGTATAGAAATCGGCATTTGTGTACTTTTTCTGATACTTCATTTCTTTTTTATCTTTACAATTAGTTGTTTCACAACAATCTGCCTCTTTAGAAGCAGTGTTCTTTCCGGTACAAGAAGCCAGTGAGAAGATTATCATTCCCATGGCCAATACATTTAAGTAAATCCGTTTCATTCTCTTTCGTTTTTATGTGTTTTAAAATCCTTAACTCGTAATTTTTAATTCGTCATTGAATAGCAATTCCCTCAATCTCAATCAACAACTCATCCCTGCATACATCAGCCCACATAAAAGAGATAGGTATATTCAATTCATAAGTTTGCATCAATCGTGCTGCTTCCTCGTAATCTTCCGGATATTTCAGATATACACGAAGAAGAACCGGACGTGCATCATCAATGAGCTCTGCAATGTTTTCCATTGTAATCTGCAGTTGCTTTTCCAAACCTACACCTTTCAAACTATCCTCACCCCGTATGGCCGCCGTACCTGAGATATAGACTAAACGGCGTTCGCCAAATGTCATGCTCTTAGCCCGTTCAAACTTCGGAGTAGTCTTTGTACTGCATGCTTCTTCCAGAACTTTATCGGAATATGCATGTGCAGCTATCTGCAATTTATTATCTATAGGAGTAGCAAAAGTATCTGCTGTTTTAAATACTGCTGCATCTAAATCGACCAGGATACCACCCAGATTAGCTCCAATCCCTGTTGCTGCCGGATAACCATTCGCCCATTTAGTCTTACCATAAAAGACACTCCGCGCGTTATTAAATGCCTGATAATGCTGGTCTTCTCCTTCAAACCCCGTAATCTGCTCAATGTAATTCCATTGACGAATAATCTGGTTTATTGGGAAAGATTCTGTTTCCAGCAATGTTCCTATCTGGCGAAACACTTCATTAGATTGCCCCTGTATGCTTTCATTTACTACATCTCCCTGAAAACCTCCAGCGAATAGGAAACGACCTGTTGAGTTTTCTATCACAGCATAAGGCCACCCTTCAAGAGTACGGAATAATATTCGGTCGTCCGGATCGGGGCAAAAGCTATGTACCTCAACAATCAGAGGAGCATCCAAAGGCGGTTGAGAAACATAACTGACAGTCGGCCTTTTTGCACCGAACTTCTCTTTCACCTTTTCACCCAGCATATCACGTCTCAGCAAATACTCGGTGTTTGAACTCGGTGTTCCGAAAAATGCCAGGCGTAATACCGTCTCTTTTGAAGGTAACTTCGTCAGCAACTCGTCCACCATCACTGAAAATTCAGCTTTTGTAGCTGTAAATATATGATATCTTATTTTATCGCAATAATTCATCGTTACTCGTTTCGCTCATTAAATTGACTGTAATAATCATCTCTTTAATGAGAGTTTATATTCATCTATTCCTTATTCACCTATAATTTTTGAGCTATCATTAATATATGATTCCGCTTAAAGCGAATTCACATATTCAGATAAAGCCTCAATTTCCTTTTTGGAAATCTTCTTATCAATACCATGTTTATGTATTTCGAATACATCTTCCATAGTTGCCGCCCGTCCGTCAAACAGATAAGGAGCGGTGCGCCATACTTCGCGAAGCGTCGGAGTATCCCATCCGCCTTCAAATTCAATATCCTCACCGATACGATAAAGTTTACCGTCAGTATAATAAGGGCCGCTATGGCATTGTCCACATTTTAACTTATCAAATACCTTGCGCCCTTCTTTTGCTTTATCTGAAAGTTCTCCATTTATAAGGTATGGGCTAGGTACGGCTTCCAAGCCTTTCAAGTAAGCATCAACACAATCTAAAGACTCACGGTCAAGCTCATAGAACTGGATGTGAGTAAAACCTTTCTCCACTGCTATTTCTGCACTTGCACGAATACCCGATATCATACAAGGAGGAGTTACGTGGCTATAAAGTAAACTTTTACAATTCTTAGAGTTACCAACACCATCATTCATTAAATCCCAGTTCATTGCATCCATACGTGCATCTCCGGGATGGCAGCCATTACAACTCTGCCAGTTCTGGAAACAGTTGGCCGCATCATTAAAGTATTTTTCTCCTTTATTTTCAGCCGTTTCTGTGCGCCCTGGATTCATATCTACTGATGTAACAGCGTTTGTTTCCAAATCCACAAAATTTAATATATCAGCGAAATAAGTCGGGATTATTAATTTATTATCTGTCAGAACCATGCTTCTTGGCCCATTACCCCCTAAAGCAACACGTTCACGCATACCATATAAGAAACGTAAATCATAATCAAGTAATTCTTTATTCGGATACTTTACGAACTTATCAATCATAGTCGGATGGTCAATTACACTCACTTCATGTGTACCGGAATGTAATACAAATACATTCTCTTCATTACAGGCTATATTCCAAATACCTGCTGCTCCACGTTCAGGTTCATCTACCACAATGGCGCCCATGAATTCTTGTTTTTCCGTATCTATTACACTGAAAGCACTTGTATTCATCCAACCTTGTTGCAATTGTGATGTTGGTACTGTATAACGCCCAAGGTTATGTGCAACATATACAAACTTTCCATCGGGAGTAATAGTGATACCTCTTACAGCATTACTGCCATTCGCCAACATGATATCTTTCACCTTTGTGAAAGTTGCCATATCGATAACCGACAGTTCACAAGCCACATAATCAAGGTCCGCCCGCATAGCCGGGAGATAATTAGTGACATACATATAACGTCCATCCTTACTAAACACTGCAGATACCGGTTCACGCAAAACCTTTACAGTCCGCATGATTTTATGTGCTTGTGGATCTATTTCACTTACAGTATTCTGGAACTGATTGAATACATAAAGCATTTTCCCATCAGGCCCAAACATAGGATAACAAGCACCCGAACCTGTTGGAATAGCGGCCTCTATCCTACCCGATTCCAAGTTAAGGATTTGCAACCGACCTACAGAAGAAAAAGTAGTTACATACGCTTTACCATCTTTCAAAACAATACCCGTAGGTTCATCATCCAACGGATAAGAGCGAAGCAATGTTTTTCCATCGGGCGAGAACTTATCTACCCGTTTCAATACTTTTTGCGTCAGATACATCTCTCCCTGTTCATTCAATACAATATCAGTAGAGAAAAAAGGTGGCGTTTCGGCTGTTGTCATCCCCAGGCAACAGCAAATCAAACAGATAACAATTGAGTTTTTTAATAGGTATTTTAGTGTCTTCATCATAAGATAATTATATATTCTTTTGTGTTTTGCTATACCCCAGTTCCTGGGATATATGCCTGGCAATATCCTTTATACATTCAGCCGATGACCGTACAACCGTCTTTGTCAAACGGTCTTTCGGGCCTGATATCCAAATAGCACCACAAGGATATCCCGTAAAATTAAATATGGGAGCTCCGATACAGATTACTCCGCTCATCTCCTCTTCATCGTCCATTGCATAGCCTAGACTCCGTACTTTTTCCAATTCCTCCAGATACACGTCCAAAGATGTAATAGTCCTTGCATTGTAACGGGTGAACTTCATATAAGAAAGATAACGCTCTCTCACCGTATTAGGCAAATAAGCCATTATCGCTTTTCCAGGTGCGGAGCAGTGAAGATCAAAAGGTTTTCCGGGCGAAAGAACAAAACGGAATGTATGATGCCCCTGAGCTTGTTCAATAAATATCCCTTTTTCATCACCTAACACACCAAAACAGGCCGTTTCCTTCACACGGTCACGTAAATCACGCAAACGGGGAACTACAGTTTCTATAAGGTTATGTTCGTTCAATGAACGGAAACCCAGGTTTAATATTTTCATGGAAAGTTTATAACGTTTAGCACTCTCATTATATAATAAGTAGTCCAAACGCACAAGAGTATTCAAAATACGGTAAGCCGTTGTCTGCGAGATATCAAGAGAAGTCTTGATTTCCTGCAACGATTTTCCTTCCGGATGAACAGAGAGATATTCCAGTACAGCAATCCCTTTCTCAAGATTTGGCACCTTATAATTTTCTTCTGTTTTTTCCATATTTGGAAGCAGAGTTTCCATATTTGAAATATTGTTTCAGATTTGAATCAAATATAATGTACTCCCGCTAACCTTTGTATCTTAGAATGTAAAAAGACGTTAAGTATGCTGTATAACATGATACATACCTTAACTTCCCACCCGACTTAAGTCGGATATCAATTGCCGTCTGCTAAAGCAGATGGCAATTGATCACCCCAATGCCGAACGCATAAACTCAATAAAATTCCCCGAAGCAAATTTATGAATCATTTCGTCGGTATATCCCCTGTTCTTAAGAATGACAGGAACCTTTTGTAAATCAGCTATAGTGACAAGATCATACGGACATTGCTCTCTGCCAAATGCACCATCCAAATCACTTCCTACCCCAACATGGTTTGCATTTCCTGCTAACTGGCAAATATGGTCGATGTTGTTGGCCATAATCTCCAGATTACAATTCATTCCTTTCGGTGTAGAAACCCCTCTTACCCAATTAGGAACCATCATCCAGGCATCCAAAGCAATACCGATTACAGCATCTCTTTCTATTAAAGCTTTAATCATATCATCACTAAACTGACGGTTATGATTGACAAATACACGACAATTATTATGACTGGCCCATATGGGTCCTTTATAGATTTCCAAAGCATGCCAGAAGGCATCATCATTCAAATGTGTAACATCCAGTATTATCCCTAGACGATCCATTTCTTTCAAAAGGTCCACACCCATATCATTCAATCGTCCCGAAGAATCTGTTCCGTTTGCGTAACGTCCCGGACCATAATGAGCCGGTCCAACCGCACGCAATCCGTAATTATAAGCTCTCTCCAGAAACTCTACACGAACAATAGAATCAGCCCCTTCAATACTCAATACGTAACCAATTGGCTTTGTCTCTACGGGATCATTGTTATTCCATAAATTCAGATGTTCATCCAACTCTTCCCGTGTACGAATCATGCGCATTTGTCCTTCCTCTTCCATCACTTTATACCACGCCAACTGTCCCTGAGTCTGTGCCCATGCCTGTTCCGGAGAATGCCATCCGGGTAATGGATTTTCAGGTGCCACATACCGTCCAATCTGCGTAGCAACTACCAAACCTATATTCCCTTTACGCAATTCCTCAAAAGAAATTGTTGCATTTCCTCTATCCGGTTTATCAGTCATGCCCATTTCCCGGCGATTTATCTCGGTTACAGATTCACGTAAGTCGCGATTCCACTCCAAAGCATTCATGCTTAGGTCTAGATGAACATCTACTATAAATGGTTGTGTCATATAAAAATGATTTTGTTAATAACATCCTTAAAAGGAGTACATATATAACCCTCCAATAGCGGATAAAGTTAAGATTTTTTCAATAGCTTCTTCTAAATAAACGCACATTCTCTATAATTCACGAATAAAAAAGGCGTTCAATAAAGAGATAAATACCAGACAAATTCTATTGTCGATGGGCATCGTCAGTATTGTCGATGGGCATCGTCAGTACTGTCGATGCCCATGGACAGAACTGTCGAAGCGCATCAGCAGAACTGTCCATGCCCATCGACAATAGAATAATAGGTGATAAATGTAACGAAACCACCATACTCATGCCAGTTCTATAGGTATATTTATAAATAGAAGAGAATGTGAATATTGGTTATGTTCCGAAGGGCTATCAATATTACAACCGTTCCGGTTATTTACAACTTCTTCATCACAAACGCATCAAAGAAAGCTTCCCGGTAAGCATTTCCTATTGCCACTGTGTGAGATTGGATATAAACATCATTATTATCAAATGAGTCAATATGCTTTACATTAATAATAAAGGATTTATTAATACGTAAAAAGAGGCTTCGAGGTAATTTCTCATTAATAGCCTTCAGGTTCATCTTCGTAATAATACGGCTACCGGCTAAATGAATAATGACATAATCCTTCAACCCTTCAATAAAAAGAATATCCGACAGTTCCACTTTATAAAACTTACGTTCAGATTTGACAAAGATAAAATCTCCTTCCACCTCTTCAATCTTCTCTTTTTCTCCCGTCACCAACAAAGATTGATACGAAATAGCTTTATTTACCGCCTTTTGGAACCGTTCAAACTTAATAGGCTTTATCAGATAATCAATAGCTTCGACTTCATAACTATCCAGTGCAAATTCAGTATACGCTGTTGTAAATATTATCAACGTATTCTGCGGAAGCATCCGTGCAAATTCTAATCCGTTCAGATACGGCATCTGAATATCGAGAAAAATCAGATCCACATTATTCGAAGCCATAAACTCCAAAGCCGATTCTGCGCTATTAAAAGATTCGATCAACTCCAGCTTACCGCTTTTCCTTATAAGTATCTCTACCGCTTCACGTGCTAATGGCTCGTCATCTACAATGATGCATTTCATAACGTTATTTGCAATTTTACTGTATAGGTTGTTTCATCATCCATAATATCCAGGCCGTAAGCCTCCGGATATAATAACGCCAAACGACGCTTTATATTTTTCAATCCTAAACCACCGGGTCTTTTAGAAGGAATTTTCACAATAGGTTTTGAGTTCTTACAGATAAACTCCAATTCATTGTTATACACCTTAAATGATAGGTATACGTACGATAAATGAAGATTATCGGGATTATGTTTCACTGCATTCTCAACGAAAGTAATAAACAACAAAGATGGTACCCATGCGCTATCAATATCTCCTTCCTGAGTGACCGTACATTCAAATTTATCCCTCCGTATCTTTTCCAGATTAAGAAAGTCAGTAAGAAAGCGTATATCAAAGGGCAGTAATACTTTTTCTTTATGAGAGACAGTCAATTGATAACGTAGTAAATCCTCCAACTTAAATATCACACGTGCTGCCTCTTCCTTGTTTTTCCAAATAAGTACATTGGCATTGTTAAGCATGTTGAACAGAAAATGCGGATTGATTTGATTCTTCAGAAGCTTCAATTCAGAATGCAGAGTTGCCGATTCCAACTCATTGATACGTTGATTATGCTTGATCCATCGCTTTATTAGCTGTATAGTTGTGCTTCCGGCCAACATAAATGCAAGGCTTAAAAACGACGATATCAGATTAATAAATATAGAAAAAATACCGACACGCTCAAGCAGAAAATCAAATCCAAGCAGGCATATCTGATGAGTTCCCAAAGCAAAAAGAGCCAATAAAACAACTATTGACAACAACAGGAAATAGCTTAAAAGCTGATTCTTAAAGAGAAACATGGGAACGAGGACAAAAGTATTCAGATAAAAAGCCACCAAAGAAGCTCCAATATATACACTCCATAGGCTTATTACCGACCCTTCACCCATTTGCAGGAATTTATAATTATAATACACATTGTTTGTCATCAACAGAACTATAGCTACTGTAAACAAAATGTGCTGATAGACCCTATACTTTGGATTTATCAGACAATTTGTAATTAGATTTCTGCTGCTCTGTTTCATTACATATCTAATTGCAGATGGATGACATGATTACTTCCTTTCCCCTCTCCCTCTATTTTCAAATCATATCTACCGGGAAACAGGCGTTCAAGACGATTGCGAAGATTCAATAAAGAAGAACACTCAAGCAACTCCGCACTTTTACAGTTACACGAGAATAAAACCGACTGATCTACTGATTCAAAAACAACCGAAAGCATGATATCGCTTACTTCCTTTCTCAAATCTGTTACAGCTTCTTGTATAAATGGCAAAAACAATAAAGGAGGAATAAAGATACCTGTGATCTTTCCAGCCGTACTGATTCTGTAATCCAGATCGCTGTGACATGCCTTTTGAAGTAACAGATAATTGGTCAGAAATGCTATTTCTGCATCTAGCAGCACTTTTTCACGGCTACAATCATAAAGCTGGTATCTCAGCAATTCACTCGTTTCCATCAACATATCCGAAGCCTTTTGCTGATCATGGGAGGTCAGTTCCCCCATACGGTGAAGCGTTTCAAATAAAAATAAAGGATTAACCTGTTCTTTCATCTGATCAATTTCCGACTGTAGTTGTTTTTTCTCCAATTGCCCCACATATTCACTATCAGTCATCCAGCGTTTTACAAAAACAATAATCATAGTACAGCCACCGATACTTAATGTATCTGCGACAAAAGCACTTATAAAGTCTACAGATAGAATAAAATCAGGATTATCTAAAGAATGTAAACCGGGAGTGATATTATAATAAATATGCATATAATACTCCATGCCATAAGAAAGGGATAGCATAATAAGAATTGAAATAACGAAGCAGATAAAATATAACGCATATCGTTTTCTGAATAGAAGGCATGGAATAAGAATGTATAGGTTAAAGTATCCAACTAATAAATAAGAGGCCAGATTAAAAAAACTAAGAATAACGACCGCATTTCCAATTTTATCCAAACTATCCTCAAACCCCATAAAGGCCTGATTTACGGCAATAATACCTACTGCCAGACAAAGACAAAAATGTCTGAGAATCCTACATTTTGGAGCAAGAAGAAAGTTATAGAACCAAACAGAATATCTACTCAATGAATTATCGCCTACCGCTTCCACCTCTTATGTGTCCACAGCCAGTCACTAGGCCGTTCCTGAATATTTTGTTCCAATAAAACCGAATAACGCTGGATAATTTCCACCGGAACCGTTTCTTTAGGCTCAACACAGATCAGCTTGCATTCCGCCACATATTTTCCCCGTGTCGTCCGTATCACATTCATGTACATCACAGCCGAATTAGTCGAATGTGCCAGCTTCTCAACTCCCGAGAACATGCTTGTCTTCTGATTCAAAAGATTCACACGATATTTCTCTTCCACCATCTTGGGACATTGATCTGCAATAAAGAAATAAACCGAAGGAGTTCCTTTATTCGAAAGAATATGACGCACTATCGACTTAGCTGGAACAAGCCCCATACCGAAACGACTGCGCAACGTCAGAAACAACCGATCCAAGGCCTTGCTACGAAGTGGCTTATATATTGCAAACATATTATTGGATACATGTATCGGGAGCGTATTCAGTATCTCCCAGTTTCCGCAATGTCCCATACATACAATCACATTTTTTCCTTCATTGAGCTGTTCTTCAATCATACCCATACCGATAACCGTTAACTTTCCCATTTGCTGTTCGCGCGAAATAGTCAACGACTTCAGTATCTCAGCCACATTATCCGTGAAAGAGCGGTAAAAAGCTCTCATCACCAAATCAATCTCTCTGCTGTCTTTTTCGGGAAAAGAACGACAAAGGTTTTGCCTCACAGTACTCCTGCGATAAGGCAGCACATACAACATCATAAGTGAAGAGAACGCAGATATACCATATAATATCCGCATCGGAATCAAGCTCACCATATAAACACTTGCATACAAAAAGCTAAATGAAATATCACTAAGATATTTGTTCATAATTATGACTAAGTAGAGAAAGTTAAAAAAACCTTATATATATCGTCCCAAAAGAAAAAAGAGAGTCATTCCCTTAAAAAAGGAAATGTGTTCCTACAGAAAAGCCCAAATTCACTTGCTGCAACCTACTAACGCTAAACTTCCTCCAGATATTATGACTGGTAAACATTTTTTCATTACCCACATTGTCCGTATTAAGATAATTAACGCTTGGACCTGCAAAAATTTCCCATCGCGGCATCACTTTAAAGGCCGGCATTATACTGAAACTGGCATGCATCGTGTTTTCATCGCCAGTAAAGGTAGTAAAAACCGACTTCAATTCATTATTTATACGAAAACGTGATGAAATATTTATATGCCCTCCAAATCCCGCTTCCATGACAAAGTCCTCATCCACCAGTTTATGATTGTAACCAACCCCTACAATACCATACAACACACGGCCTCCCGAGCGAAAAGACAGCACTGTCGAACCAATTTCATTATAGGCAACTCCTATACTCATTTCCCCATCCTTGATGATATTCACTATACCAATTGGATAATCACTATGCTCCGCCACATTCAATACCCCTGCAAACTGTACTCCCCTTACCCTCTTTGCTATATTTACAACGCCGGCAAACTGGAAACCATGGACATCTTCAGCCAGATTCGCAATGCCACCCATCTGGAAACCTTTCATCTCTTTCGCCCAGTTTACTATACCTCCCATCTGGAAACCGCTAAAATTTCCTTTCGTAGCATTAAACAAACCTCCAATCATCACCCCTTTGCCATCATTACCTGCATAAGTTCCCAACCCCGATATATGAAACCCTTCTATGTCATTCAACACCACATTCCCCAAACCGCTCAACGAAAAGGCCGTCACATTCTTCGACACACCCGCCAGCATATTAAAAGCCGTAGCATTCGTATACTGTGAAGCCTGCATACCCTGTGTACTTAAAGGAGGTATAAAACTCACCTGTACCGCCGCTTTCTTAGATTCATTTGTTTGAGAGAAAATCATTCCCGCCGGCACACATACCAGCAGACATAGAAGGATTACTTTTTTCATCATCATCATCATTTGTTATTCTATATTTGTTTTACACCGCAAAAGTATATCGAATAAAACATACCGATGTTAAATAGTAGACAAAAGTGCATATTTAGTAGACAAAACAATGAAAAGATTACAATGGAAGCCACCCTACCAACCGTGTGAGGAATGGTATATCCTGTACCCTGTGAATATAGGTCAACTGGAAACTACCGGAAAACACGCCCAACGTCTCCTCATCCGAAGAAAATGGAAAAGTAATATTATTCACATACGAAAACCGCAACGCCCAGTTCTCCCGGTTATACCCTACCGCTAGGCGTGGAAAGACCGTAGGATAAACCTCCAACCGTTGTTTGCCGAAGGTGCTTATCTTCTCACTACCAAAATTTATACCCGTCGTCACCGAACCGTTTATAAACCATCGTCTCCCTAGCACCCATGTATACGTATACCCCGCACTCACCCCAAACTGAAAATTATCCAGGCTCGTCTTTTCCTTGTGAACAAACGAACTATCGGCCTTTATATGCGTCAGATAAATCCCCGCACCTACCAGGAAACTACCTGCCGAACGTAGCTGCTTCTCACTTTGCGAAAAAGCTGCCTTGTAGGAAAACTTCTTGTTATTGAATGCATATTGCATATTTCCCCCATACTGCCGAATATCCAAATCCGGACAAAGCACATAATCCGGTATACCTTTCTCTTCCATGTAGAAACCCTTATATTTCTGCACGAATATATCGAATGCAAACTGCCGGGCATAACTATGTAGCTGGAAATCGAACGACTTCGTCTCTCCATACTTCTTATCCGTCATGAAATTGAAACCATACCCATAGCCAAAACTCAGAATCGTATTATTCAGAGCCAGTCCCAGCCCGAATTTTGGAGGGTTATTCGGCATATACATCAAATCACGGTTATTGGCCTCTACCGATAGATTCAGAAAATCATAAGCCATAAATCCCAGCAGCATAACCTTCTGCGGATACCGTCCGATATAAACGCTATCCGTCTGAGCTACAGAAACCATTGGAATCCACACAAGCAACAAGAAAAAGAAATACTTCACTTTCACACGTCTACAGATTTTCGGCCGTAAAAGTAAAGTATTCATCCGGATAAACAAAACCTACTATCCTACCTTGAAAATTTAAAACCATCAGCTATTTGAATCAATGCCACACACAACACCAAATGTACAAGAGATGTTGTACAGATGCCTATTCCTGATAAAATCCGCTGATATCCCGGCCGAAGTTGCCCTCGGGAGTTTCGACCACAATATAATAGAGAGGCTTTGTCACCTGTTGCCCGGACAGGAAAGCCATCGCATCTGCTTTCGATGATGCTTTGTAGACTCTCCATGTAGACGTAGCGTCTCTGTCTTCACGCACAAAAGAGACATTTCCTGCATTACCTCCAGCCGAGGAAACCGACTTCGCCGTCTTTTCGGGTTCCTGGTCATTTTTCTTCACCCCATTGTGCCGGGCAAATACTTCGTGTATCTTTTCCCACTGGTCGTAGGTCATATCGGCACCTGCTATAAATGCATCATATTCTCCGGTCAGCACCCCGTCGTTGGTTATGGCAAAATAGCCGAAGCAAAACAATTCGTCGGATATAAGTTTGCCCGTATCCGCCGCCAGATGGATAAACGGCAATTCGAGCATGGCTGCATGCGGGTCGTCGGGACTCTGAAAGACATAATATACAAACGGGTCTTTTCGTGGACTCTGCAGACGCTCCACCATCCAGTAGGACATGGACTCGCTGAACGTATTTACGCGCATTCCTTTGTTATCACGTTCGTTATATCGCTTCGGGCCTGATGGTTGTGCCATCTGTTTCTGCGCTGTCTGCCCGGATAAAGGCTGTGCGGATCCGTAAGGCGCTTCAGCCGCTTGCGTAGAAGACTGATAAACCTCAGGGTTATTGACCCACATACCCAGGTAATAGAAGCATACAGGCGATATCATAACAGATGCAAAAGTGTAAAAACGAAGAATGGCAGTGTAATCATTCATTGAGAATGATAACGGCATAATCCATGCACGGTGAATCAGGCTAATTACGAAGAGAGCAGCGCCCAATGTTAACAATCCTGAAATTACCTTCCGGTTTTCTTTTTGTTGGATAACAGACACTCCCAGCATCATAAGGCCGGCTGCCAACAGCAACTGATAAGCAATATTCAAATAATTCTTATAGGGTGAATTCAGCGTGAACAGCAGAAGGATAATCCAGAGGGCCGATGAAGAAATCAAAGCGTAAGCCCCTTTTTTCTCAAGCCGTCCGTTTTTCAACCACAACGAACCGGCAATTATCAATCCTATAGGAAGCATAAGATACAAAGGAAAGACTGAAGTCAGATAATCGGATAAATTCCGCATCACTCCAAAGATAGTAATATGTTCCAAAAACGTTGTAAAGAACCAGATAGCGCAGGTTACAACAAGCGTCACTGCCACCGATTTTTGCCGGTTGAAGGTATTGGTTTCGTCTGATTCTTTCGGATTCAACCCGTATCGGTTACTGCCTGCTTCGCCATCCGTTGCCAGGAGAACAAGCAACCAGATAGCTCCTATGAGTGGTATCAGGTTGACAAGGATAAACCATCCGCTCCTACCCGTATCATGCAACCGTCTGACAGTAACAGCCAATCCCGGAAGCATCACTGCAAACATGTAGAAATAATAATACACCAGAATCGGCGCTCTTCCGTATGCTGCGGCCACGATAGCAATCAGGATTCCGGCTACAAACGCAAAAAAAACATTAAACAGTACAAAGTTCCAATACTCCTGACGGCGGGCCCGTCCTTCAAAATCGGCATACTGCCTCAAGACTTTCAGATACCATTTCATAACTTTATTTTTAAAGATTAACATTTGCACAGACTTATGGAACTGATTAAAAAGTAGCACATGTACTATCCCATCTGGGGCTGACTAAAAAGTCAACCTACCTAAGTTAATAGCAGTAGTAAGGTGGTTTAGGTAACCTGAAAGTTTTATTTTAAAGTATATATAAATATAAGTTGCTCAAAACCACCTCCCCCTCTCTTCGTTCGGGTACTCCTTCTTTGCTAAGGAGAAGAAATTTGATACTACTTTTTAGGCAGTCCCAGATTAGCATGCTTGTGCAAATATATAATCTCCTCTTTTCCGGCAATACCCCACAAATGGGAGTTTTATTCTTCTTCTTTACCGGAAGAGATAACAAAAGGAGATGCCCCCAAAAAGAAAAAGGCTATTCCATATACTTTTGGAACAGCCTCTTCTATAAAATGAGTTAATGATCTATTAATCTTTCACGATTGAATCCCGTTGGGATTCTCTCTATTATAATCAAAAAGGAACATATCCTTTCGGTATGTCTTATTTATATTTAGAAGATACTTTTACTTAACTATCACCTTTTCCAAAGTCTTTCGTCCGTTCTCAGCAGTTATCTGAATCATATAAACACCGGTAGGTTGACTCATCGGAAGTTCCATCTTAGTGCTGTTTATTTTCTCCGTATATACCCTCTGTCCTTTCAAATTGAATATTTCCACTAAGGCTCCCAGATAACCTTCTCCTACCCCATACCCTTCAACCGTAATGTAATTGTTGCGGGTTACTATTGTAGGATATACACTGACTTTTGAAGAAGGTGTACTTCCGTCGAATGATAGTGGGCAACTTTTGTCATAGCTTCCATTTGCATAGTAGGCACAGACGGAATAGCTACCCTGGAGACCGTTGGGATCGGTATAATAGATGGATGTTCCATATTGTGTTATAGGTAGTCCGTTTTTATACCACTGGAAGGAGGCGTAGCGGTTATCGGTGTTTGTGATGTAGAGTACGTCCGTCCATTTGATCAGAACGTGGAGTGTGCTCATAGTGACATTTACCGTGTCGCTTATTTCCGTATTACAGTAGCCTCTGAGTTCGACATGATAGCGGCCTGTTGTTTCGCCGGAAAGAATGCCTTCGTAAAAGTTATCGGTTGCTCCGGGGATCAGATTGCCGTTATGGTACCATTGGTAAGACAATACTTCGCCTGATGCTTCTGTCCAAAGCATGAATCCGTCGCCTTCGCAATGCGCGGTTACATCGACAGGTTGTTCTGTTATGGCAATATAATCCTTTACTTCGATACGGAACGGGAATAAGTCCATATCCTGGGCTTCTTTCGACCAGAGTATAACGTATCCGAAGTATATGCCTTTTGGTACGGCTGCTTCTACCGATACGGGGATAACACCGTTTTCGGACAAGGCTTTATAGACAGTATCATTCTCAAATCCTACTGCAATGGCGGCATCGGTGAATGCGATGGCGTAAAACAGGGAGTCGTTTTTGTTTTGCCGTACGAAGCCGATAAGAAATTCACCTTCGGCATAGCACAACGGGGCAATATGCTCGAGGTATATCCAGCCTCCCGGGTTAGGATCGGGCTCGGGGTCGGGTGGTAATGGAGGTATTTCCGGTTCGGGATATGGTCCCGGATCGGGTGGATCTGGTGGGTCGGGTGGACCCGGATCATCTTTCTTTTCAATATTGATTGTATGACGATAGTTTCCCCAGTCCTCATATGCGATTCTTCCCTCTTTATACAAGACAAAGGAATTTACGGTATAAATATATACACCCGGCGATACGTGTGCATTGCCTTGATTGAAGTCGTAAGGGCTTGAGCCGGGAAGGGGTGTCATCGGGTATTCATAGTCGGCGGGATCGGCCGTATAGGTCATTTGCCAACTATCGAACTCCAATGGCCCTTCCACCACAGGGTTTATGCGGAGGTAGACAGGAGTAGGTTCGGTGACGTCTGTACGGGTGAAGTTACCTACATCGAAGAAGGCATCTGCCGTAGTCGTCGATACCGACCATTGGAAAGTGACGGTTGTCTCAGGTTCTTCTTCGTCTTCTATCCGGATTGTGTGCTTATAAGGATCGTCCTCATAGGATACGGAGTGAACGAGTGCTCCGGAGTTGTAGAATCTTACATCGGTTACAGTGTAGGTATATGTGCCGGGCAGAGAATGAGCATTGCCCTGGTTGAAGTCGAAACGTTCGGTTTCGGCAACGGGAGTCGTGATGGGGTACATATAGTCGACGGGCACAGCCGTATAATCAATTTCCCAGCTATCATAGTCCACATTCCTGACTTCGGGGCGTATCTGCAGATAGACAGGTTCAGGGGCTGTAACGAGGGTTGTTTCGTCATTATCGATGTCGGTAAAAGAAGATGCGTCATTGGTTGTTGTTGACACTGACCATTGCAGATTAACTACTGGCTGTGCTACTTCTATGCGGAGGGGTATCATATAGGTGGTTCCCATCCTATAATCAAGGGCATCAGTTTCAAATGTATAATCGATTTTGTTTGTTTTAACCGTAATCACTAATTTTTGTCCCACACCATCGAAAGGGGCGAATGTCATATATGCGGAAGAATAGGAAGTTGTTGAATTCGGTATCGGCAAACCACCGTCTGTTATCTCCAGATGAATGGATGGTGAGCCGTTGTTGATGGTTATCTTTCCAAAATTGGGGTCACTTAGTTTGAGCGTAATATTTGTAGTTGCATCAGTAAAAGCCATATGAGCACCGTCAGGCCCCCTTACCGATATTTCCTTTACAATAAGGTCGGTAGCATTCGTGTTTATTTGAAACTGAAAATCGGAAAAGGCACTTGCAAATAATACTTTGGGGTTATTTCCGACTTCATAATTTACAGGTTCACTCACATAAAATTCATAGTTAGATGTATTATTCGCAGCGCCCTGTTGAAGCTGTAGGGTTGGTATAGGAGTTACCCGGACATTCTCGGGGTCTGTCGATTGATTGACTTCATAAGGGAAATATGCATACAGAGTGTGCTGTGCTAAAGGGTTAATAATTGGAAGAGGCTCTATAAAGCCCAAATTCCAAGAAAGAGTAAAAGGCATAGGCCCTCTTACCTGACCATCAGCCTCAACTATAACTCCGGCCTTTCCGCCCTGTCCTATCGCTTTAACTGTTGAACCGGATGCTCCACAAATAAAAAAAAGGAGTATCAACCATATAAGGGATTTTCTTTGCGATTGGGAAGAAGAAGTCGACAATTCTTCTTCTTGGATTAATATAAACGGTTTCATACTTTATCTTTACTTTATATACACACCAACTACTTAATGCCATACTGAAAACGGTAAAATCTCAAAAAATCTATAAAAACTACAGTTATATGCTTGTCTATTGAAAACGGATTACAATATCACACTTACGTTTAATTACAAATACAAAGATAAATATAATTTCTTAATAGATAGCTTAATTTTCATATTTTAAGCGCACAAAAGTTACTGCTACTACGATTAATCAGTAGTAGAACAATAAAAGATAGATTTTGACTATGGAATAGGCTTAAAAAAGACTAAAAGGTTTACATTTCAAGGCTAGTTAAAAATATCAAGCTACTATCTTAGTGGCCAGAGGAGGGGGGACCATCGCTTGCGATGGTGGAATGGTGGTTCATATACAAAATATACTAATAAATTTATGAAAGAAGACAATCTAGCTGGAGCTACCTAAAAAGTAGTATCAAATTTCTCCTCCTTAGCAAAGGAGGAGTACCCGAACGAAGAGAGGGGGAGGTGGTTTGAGGTAAATTATATTTATATATATAAAATAACACTTTTAGGTTATACCAACCACCTCACCACCGCAAGCGGCAGTCCCCTCATCCTTTGCTAAGGAGGAGAAATTTGTCGCTATGAACTTAGGTTGGTTGACTTTTTAGTCAACCATTACCTTTTCCCGGGCAGCCATCATCATCAGGAGAAAGGCTTGCGCTTCGGTGGAAGTTCCAGGGCCACTGAAGGTGGGTGAACCCGAGGCGTCCTGTACATATCCAAATGTGTCGACTTTGGATAATGCACCCTGCTTCATCTGTTCGGCAGCCTGAAGATATTTTTTGTCTATTGCTCCGGATTTAACGGCTTTATAGATAGCAAAAGCAACCATCAGCGAAAGATTTGTTTCAACAAAGGATTGGGGATTATCCACAATATCATGGAAAAGTCCGTCGGGACGGATATGGGCGAGTAATCCTTCCAGTAATTCCGTCAGAAGGGAAGCAACCTCTTTCTTATAGGATTGCTCACTAGCGGGTAAAAGGTCGTAGACAATGGCAAACGAGGCTGCTGCCCAGCCGTTACCCCCTCCCCAGCATCTTTCGGTGAGGAAAAGGTTGTCGTCATCGCTCCAGCGATGGGAATAGAGCTTCTTTTCGGGTTGCCACAGACGGGCATGGTAGCCTCTGAACTGTTTCATGCATTCATCATAATCTTTATAGGCAGCCAGGAATGGAGGCACCATATAGATGGAATCACTCCAGAGTTGTTTGCTGTCATTCAGATGGTATAGGGTTCCGGCACTATCGCGGGGCGCCTGGTTCTTACAATAGTCATACAGGAGGTCTGCTGCTTTTTTATACTTTTCTTCCTTAAAATATTCCCAGGCTTTGAGTATTCCGTATCCAGCCGCAACAGGGTCGGTAACGTTATGGCCTGAACCGAGCATACAGGTACGCCCGTCGGGTGTCTGCCGCAGGATGGCTTCATTGACCATGAGGCGCAACATATCGCGGTCGTCGCATTCGACCATAGCTTGTATAGCTGTTCCCTGTTCCCAGGATGCCCGTTGCATAGCCAACATGGCATTCCGGGCTTTCTGCAGCATTGAATCATAAGTAGTTTTTTGCTCTGTCTGAGCAGCCAGTGGCATATATCCACCCAATGCGATAACCGGGGCAGCAATAGAAATGCTGCGGATAAAATTTCTTCTGTTTAACATGATACTTAGTGTGTTTTACTCTTTTTATTGATATTATAATACAAATCTTATTGGTCTTTCATATAGTAATCGTTCGGTCACGGGCGATAACTTTCCACGTGGTAGTATAATTACCGGATTCGATGATCCGGGCGGTGTCATAGAGTGCCACTGTCGGGCAAATATGTACGGGTACGCCATAAAGCACATCTCCTATGGCATAGTGGGTGCTGTCCGGAACTCTTAGTATGAGGTGTTCTTCACTATGGGCTTCAGGAATAGCTTCGGGAGCATTCAGGAAATGAACACGGGGTAAGGGTGATTCCGCTGCTACGGCTTTATATCCCAAGTCGACACAGATATGATGGGTATCGACAATAGAAATGATGCGTGTCAGGACAAGAGCTGCGTATTGAAACTGGAGATCGGATAACATGTGTGCATATCCCCAATCCCAGAATACAAATGTACCCGGACTACATTCACAGTTTTCACGATCGATATGCATGGAGAAAGTAGGGGTTCCACCCATTATCATGATCAGGGGATAAGAAAACCAGGGTTGAATTTCCCGATAAATACGACTAGCTATATCGAAAGATATATCCGCTGCTTGCTGGCGGAGTATAAGATCCGTATCATGGATATGACCGTCGTAGCCATGCAGCCCAAGCAACCTAAGGTGCGACATGGTAAGGATTGCCTTCACTAATGCCACTGCCTTTTCAGGTTGGACACCGGTTCGGTTCATACCGACATTCAGATCGATATAGACATCCGTTTTAAAAGAAGTGGCCATGCAGAGATTGGATAATATACGGGCATTTTCTTCATTATCTACCAAACAAGAGAAGCGGGTTGCAGGATGTGTTTCTACAAGTTTGAAAAAACGGCCTATCTTAGGGCCAACAGGTTGATAGGCCAGCAGAACATCGGGAGCCCCTGCCATAGCCAGCATTTCGGCTTCTGCAACTGTGGCGCATTTGAATTTATGGATACCTGCTTCCATCATCAGGGCACAGACTTCCCATATCTTATTGGTTTTCACATGCGGGCGGAGCTTGTCTGTACGTCCATTAGCAATACGTTTGACAAGTTCTATATTCTCACTAATGCGCTCTTTATAGAGTAAAAGAGCAGGAGAATCTATTTGCTCAACATTATCAATCTGGTACCAGTGTTGCATTTTGTTTTAATTTGAATATATAAAAAGAGATTTGAATGTGTTCATCGCATAGAGGCGGCCTTATGTGGCCGCCCGGATTTGTTGATTTTGCAGGTATTGGGCAGCCACATAGGGCTGCCCCTACAGGTTGATATTATCTTCTCCTCTCAATAAAGTTCAAAAATAGCCTCGATCTCTACCGGTATATTATCAGGCAATGATCCAAAGCCTACTGCACTACGTGTTCCGACGCCATTTTCTGTGCCCCATACATTGGCGAATAATTCGCTACAGCCATTAATAATATAGGGGTGCTTTTCAAAGTCTGGTGTGCAGTTTACCATACCCAGGACTTTGATTACACGTTTTACCTTGTTCAGGCTTCCTAGGTTTGTTTTGATGGTGGAAAGCATCGTAAGCCCTACCTGTTGGGCGGCTTGTTTGCCTTCTTCCATTGTCATGTCACTGCCGATACGGCCTATGATTAATGATTTATCATCCTGAACAGGACCATGACCGGAAAGGTATAGATATTTTCCGTCTACTACCAGACAAGGTTTATAGACTCCTAACGGAGTCGGTGCAGGTGGCAGGCTTAGGCCTAGTTTCTCAAATTGTTCGTCTGCGTTGTACATAATTTGATCATTTTTATGTAATTAATTAATACTCAAATTTCCTGACGTTGGTAGAGACAAGGCTTGCCTTGTCTCCGTATCTCAAATGTTGCGTAATGTCCCCAATCCGGAGACAAGGCAAGCCTTGTCTCTACCTATATCGCTACCCCCTCATCCTACAAACATATTCAATACCATTACTCCTATCAGTCCGATAACGGACACAAGGGACTCCATCACCGTCCATGACCGGAAAGTATCTTTCATACTGAGGTTGAAGTATTCTTTAAACATCCAGAAGCCGGAATCGTTCACGTGGGACATCATCAGGCTACCCGCTCCGAGGGATAATACCATCAGGTTGGGATTGACATTGGCTTGTATGATTAAGGGCATTAGAACACCTGCCGCTGTGAGGGCTGCTACGGTTGCGGAACCGATACATACACGAATTACTGCGGCTATCAACCAGCCGAGGATTAAGGGGTGTACAGGTAATTTCTGAAGGGCTTTAGCCAGTTCCATACTTACACCACTGTCTTCCATTACTTGTTTGAATATACCGGAACCGGCAATAATAAGTAGGATTGGGGCTATGTCTTTGATGGCATCTACATAGACATTCATCACTTCTTTGATGGATCGCCCCTGGCGGATGCCCAGTGTATAAGTAGCAAAGATGAGTGCGATCAACATAACTATTGAAGGGGCACCGATAAAAGCGACTATTTCTTTTCCTTTCTCAGTCATACCAGTAAATACCAACGGAATTACCGTAGCCAATATGAGTAGAAAGACAGGAAGGGTTGCACTTAGAAAGCTATTTGCTTTACCAGGAGTACTAAAATTGGTTGTGATTTCTTTCTTTTCGAATAATCTGAGAGGGCCGGTCTTTATATTGCGCAATGTTCGTCCGAATAACGGGCCTGCTAATAGGATTGCAGGGATAGCAATGCATATACCATAGATTAATGTCATGCCTATATTGGCATCAAACAAGGCTACAAGTGCTACAGGCGACGGATGGGGAGGCAGGAAGCCATGAGTTACAGACAGAGCTGCCAGCATGGATATTCCCATGTAGACAGCAGGTAATTTGTATTGATTGACTATGGAAAAGATAAGTGGAACCAGCAATACAAAGCCTATTCCGTAGAACAGAGGGATACCAACAACAAATCCTGTTATCATTAATCCCCACTGAATATAACGGGTACCAAAGGTATCCACCATAACATCTGCTATCTTCTGTGCAGCTCCACTTTCGGCAACCAGCTTACCCAACATGGCCCCCAGAACTATAATCAACGTAAGGCTACCCAGAATATTCCCGATTCCATTATCAACAGTTGCTGGTATCTTTTCGAGTGGAATACCCAATCCTACAGCTGCAAGGATTGATACCAAGATAAAAGAAAGGAATGCGTCTACCTTGAAGTAGGATATAAGAACAATCAGTAGGGCTAAACAAAGAATGATTATTAGGAATGACATGGTCTTTACTAGTATTAGTTTTCTTTTAAATATACAATTTGAATCACCGGATTATCATCTTCCTGTAATGTTGGAAGAATTTTCTTTAGAGAACCTTTTACTTCGGAAGGTTTTACAAATTCCTGAATGGTATCCACCCCAATGCAAGAAATCATCACATTGCCGGAATGATTAACAGGCCAGAAAGGGAAGCCACCTTCCAGGTCGTCCGTAAAGCCTGGTTTGTTTGTCTTTTTAGAATGAACACGATAGACTTTATCTTTTGCTTTATCATAGAGCGCTGTACGATATTCATTTTCTTGTCCAAAAGCTATAAAAAGGAAAGGGTTGGTTTCAAACAATTTAATAAAGTTGATTTTCTTTTCTGCTGCCGGATTAGGTAAGTTTGTTCCTATGTTTTTCTTCTTATCAAAGGCCAAAATAGCATCTTCTTCTTCATTCAATTTTTCAAACTGTTCAAGGTTAAACCGATAAGTTGGTATTTTCTTTTTACCGTCTATCTTAAAGACAATGTCTTCGAGAGGGTTTTTATAAAAAACATCTCCTTTATACCCGTAAAATAAACCCAGAGAAAAGATTAAGCCGGGATAGCGTTTACCTTTTTGGTAGTTAAAACGGAAATCGTTTATTACTTTACCTTTGTCATTATAGACAAAGAGGTCTTTTCCGCTCTGGTCTCTTGAGATAAGAAATGCGCTGCTATATCCATATATCAGATCGGGCTGTTTGAAATAGGTAAGAAACAACTCATTGGCCGTTTTAAAGCTGCGTAGATACTCACCATTATATGAATAGATTAAGGCTTTAGCAGTGCGGAAGTCGGTCATGATGATTTCTTTTTTTGCGTCGTTATATACTACTCCCAGTATGCTTTGTGTGTATTCGCCGGGGCCTTGTCCTTTTTTGCCTATTCGGCGGAGAAATTTACCCTGGGGGGTAAACTGGTATACATAATCGTGGTCACACACAAAGAGATAGTCATCGGTCAATGTAATATCCATTATATCTGCTCTTAGCAGGCATTCTTCCGTTGTTTCCAGGGGAATGTATTCTATTTTTTCAGCTATAGAACTTAGCTTGATGTCTTGTATGGTAGTAATTCCTTTGGCAAAGGGAATCTCTTGTTGTGCGGAAAGAGAAATAGCAAAAAGGCTTACAAGTAGCACAGAATAATAGATTCTATACATCCATTTAAGATTGAATAGTGATTGTCTCATTTCTTTTTTTTGCTATTTGTGTGGGTTTACTCCTATTCCATATTATGCAAATCTACAATAAGATATTCACTTATCAAACGTCTGTCAACAGATTATCAGCTGAAATAATCGGAAAGAGGATCACATTGCCTGAAATATTCTTTAGGGGTTAATCCGGAGAACTGGCGAAATTCGTTGATTAGATGGGGTTGGTCGTAAAAGCCGGCATCAACGGCTAGTTGTGCCAAGCTTATACCGGGGTGATGCTGGGCAATTGATAATGCGTATTGAAAACGAACAGTTCGAATAAAGTCTTTGGGGTTAAGGCCTACATGCGATGCAAAGAGACGGCGGAACTGTTTGTCACTCAAACAGGTTTCATTCGACAGGTCATTTAGGCGGATATCTGTAGGGCGTTGATTTATAAGCCGGATTGCAGCGAGGATCCGTTGTTGATCACGGGAAACAACAAGACGGTTTATAAGAAAAGTTTCTATATGACGGATACATGCTGTTACGGATTTTGTTATCATTACCTTTTCTTCCAAAATCTCCAGAAAAGGATCTGAGAGGTCTTGTGCGGATACTTTCTGATTGGATAGCTCCTGCATAGGGAGACGGAAAAAGGCATTCGCCCCCAAAGGTTGAAAAACGACACAAATGATACGTATTGTTCCCGTAGGGAATATATCAGAATAACCAGTGGTCTGCCCACTTAAGAGGGAAGGCGGTAATATTTTTCCCTGATTATCTTCCGGGGCAGTCATACGATGGCTTCCTTTATAAAAAATGAGTTGGATATTTCCGGTAGGGATAATCCGTTCGGACATTCCTTCGGGAAAATCACCTTCCAGAATCCAGTAATGTTTTACATAGGAAGCCAAAAGAGGGGAAGGCTCTATATATTGAAATACGTCCATTATACAAAGATAGTGATAATTTTATTCAAACTCCACCACCGTAATTCCTGCTCCACCAAATTGTACGTGTTCGTCTTTGTATTGGGCTATGCCGGGAACTGAACGTAGATAGTCACGGATTAGTTGACGAAGGATTCCGGTACCCGTACCATGTAGGATGCGTACTTTTCCGGCACCTATCTGGATAGCGTCGTCTACAAAATAAGTGACTGCTTGCAGGGCTTCATCACCACGCATGCCACGAACATCTATTTCCTGTTTGAAGTTGAGTCGTTTTTCATGCATGCTATCCGTTGTTTGGGTACTGACAAAAGTGCTTTTCCGGGTTTCCTTCTTGATTTGTCCTTTGCTGACTTTCTCAAGTTGTTCCAGTTTCACGGTGCTTTTTATCATTCCGAAAGCAACAAGGGCTTGCTTGCCTTGCAGTTCCATAACCGTACCGGCAGATGTCTGTCCTTTCAGACGTACAGAATCCCCTACCCCAATTATGTCTTTATTGAATTGTTGCTGGACAGCAGCTTTGGGTTTTACTTTTTTACGGTCGTTCCTTTCTTTTATCTTTGCCATTTTACGGGCAATCTTATCGTCTTCTTCCTCTGATGACTGGATAGAAGCTTTGAAGTCGTCGAGCGTTTTACGTACCAGACGGGTTTGTTCTTTTTCAGCTTGCGATTCTTTGATTTCCCGGATTGTATTTTCAATCTTTGCGTTTGCTTCGGACAGTATCTTTTGCGCTTCGGATTTTGCTTCTCGTAAGATTTCTTTACGTTGTTTGTTTACCTCCTCCAGATCGTGTTCATAACGGGCAGTTACATCTTCCAGTTTCTTTTCCTGCTGTCGGATATTCTGTCGTTTATTCTCCCAATAGCGTTTGTCACGGACGATGTCCTGCAGGTATTTATCCATATCGACATAGTCGGAACCTACTTTCTCGGATGCATCTGCTATTACATCTTCGGGCAATCCTATCTTGCGCGCAATCTCGATAGCAAAAGAACTGCCGGGATTACCGATTGATAGCTTAAAAAGAGGCTGCATCAGATGTCGGTCGTAAAGCATAGCTCCATTTATAACTCCTTCGGTCTCTTCGGCAAAATGTTTCAGATTCTGATAATGTGTCGTGATTACGCCAAAGCTCTGTTTGTGATTGAAACGATCCAGTAATGCCTCTGCTATTGCTCCGCCAATCTGGGGTTCCGTACCACTACCAAACTCATCTATAAGCAAAAGGGTTTGTTCGTTACAGTTGCGTACAAAGAATTTCATATTGGTCAAATGCGAACTGTAAGTACTAAGATCGTTCTCTATGCTTTGTTCATCACCAATATCAATAAACAGCTTGCTGAAAACACCTGTGTGTGAGTTTTCATAAACAGGTATTAATAATCCACATTGGAGCATATACTGAAGGAGGCCAACTGTTTTGAGGCACACTGATTTACCTCCTGCATTAGGGCCGGATATGATTAGCAGCCGGTTCTTATGGTTCAATGTAATATCAAGAGGAACTACTTTCTTTCCTTGTTTTTGCAGGGAAAGAAATAATATAGGATGAACAGCATGATACCATTCTATTTCCTGTTTATCTTCTATTGTGGGTTTTATACCTTCTATCTGATCGGCAAAAAGAGCTTTAGCCCGGATAAAGTCAATCTCTCCCATAAAAGTATATGAATGAAGGATATCGGGTACAAATGGACGAACAGTATTAGTAAAAGATGTAAGTATCTTAATAATCTCTCTTCTCTCCTCGCCTTCCAGTTCACGAATACGATTGTTGGCTTCAACGACAACCTCCGGTTCTATAAATACAGTTTTACCGCTTGCCGATTCATCATGTACAATTCCTTTGATCTTTCGTTTATAAGCAGGTGCAACAGGAATCATCAGGCGTCCGTCACGCATAGTTGGGGTTACATCTTTATCTACTAAACCTTCTGCCTGAGCTGACCGTAGAATCGACTGCAAACTACGGGAAATGCTATTTGTAACAGACGTCATTTCTTTCCGTATATGCAAAAGCTCAGAAGAAGCATTATCCTTAACCCGGCCATATTTATCTAATATAATATCGATCTTTCCTATAAGCTGGGGAAACACCATTACATCACCGGCCAGTTCAGTGAGTGAGGGATAGAGTATATCTGCATCTTCCGGTTTATGGAAGAAAGCAACTATTTCATTAATTGTCTGTAGAGAACGCTTTAGATCAAATAGTTCTTTTTCGTCCAGCCAGGTACCTTCGGGTCTGATTCGCTGCAACGAATAACGTACATCAAAGAAATAGTTATCTGGGAAAGCCACATCTCCGCGTATTATACGCAAGAATTCATCTGTTTGCTCTAATCGGCGGACGATCACTTTATAATCAGCAACAAAGTCCATCTCCGCGACCCGCTCTTCACCTAACGGGCTTAAACACTTATCTAAGAGCAAACGACGAATGGTATCAAACCCCGTCTTTTGCTCGAAATTATTTGGATATATCACTTGTGTAAAATCTCTCTTTTATTTAATCTCTATAGTCACGTCCGTACGCATCGTAGGACGGATTGTAATTTCTTTCTTATCTTTTCCTCGTTTGATATGGAAAACACAGGAGTTGTTACCGGATGGATTTATATAGGGTGCAAAATAATACAGGTACGAAAAAGGTGCATTTGCATTACTTTTTTGCAAAGCATTAGCTACTTGTGTATATTTAAACGTATCCCAGAACATACAATACTGGAATCCATTAGCATCGGTAAACTGTGTCTTCTGATCTCGCAAAGACATTGTATTTGAAATAAACTGTCGGTAGGCCGCAGAATAGTCTTCAGCTGTACGATTCATTTTATGAGGGCCTATACGCTCGATTATATCCTGTGGACGCACGCCTGCCGCATAAGCGGGAGAATTGCGATCGACATCTACAACTTGCTCCAGACGGTCTATATTGTACTGAATGCCGGTATAATTATATGCCTTACTACTTACGGTAAAAGGTATATTTCGCCGATATTGCACGTAAGGATATTGGGTACACATCAAAGGCACATGAATACGGGCATAATCTTCCAGTCGATAAGAATTCTCGAGCATTTCATTTGCTTCGCATTCCCACAGGATACGGCCAGGGACATCACGTTGATCAATTAGTCTGAAACCAAACTGTAATAAGTACTCGGCTTCTGATTCGGCAGTCATGTGACTCAGGAAAGGCACACTAACCATCCGGTTATAACCCATATCATAACGATAGAATGTTTCTTTTTCAACAACCATACGATTGACTCCCCTGAAATTCGGGTTACGATCAAAGAAATAAAACGTCTCAACCAATATATCCGGCTGTTCAGCATCCGGTATAAGCCCTTTCTTAGAAAGTTCTTTGCCTATCAACTCATTGATTATAGATTCTAAAGCTCTGTTACTCTCATTAATACCCATGAAAGCATAACTTTTGAAATCGGCAAAATCTACCGGATCGTTCGTTGGAGTAATCTTAAAAGGGCATATAAACTTACGTTCGCTTGTAGTTTCAATACTATACATTCCAAAAGCAATAGCTAATTGTTCTTCGGTAATTGTATTAGAGCGTTTACAGTCTTTACGGATACGTACCTGTTTAGCCGGATCACTCAATGTACGAAGCATTAATGTTATTTCATCCTTATCTGCAGGATTCAGTAACTGTTGAATATCCTGATCACTCAAACCTGTTACAGGAACAGCATCGATAGATTCGATGATATCATTCTGTTGTATACCTGCCGATTCTGCTGAAGAATAAGGTACAATACTCGTTATAACCAGACGATCTTTTCCCCAGTTATTACTTATGCTTTTTTCATAAGTAAATCCTAAACGGCATATATAATTATTCGCTCCCTGGCCCAAACAAACAATGGACAAACAGAGATATAAAAATGATACTATTATTTTCTTCATAATCATACTTTTGTTATGGCGGAGCTATTTGACACGAAAGCAATTACTCTAACCTTCTCATTATATTAAGGCAAAGGTAAAGATATTTTTCATGTTCATGAACAGTTGGCAGCATATTTGATGTTATTATACTGTACAAACAGACATATAGACATGTTGCCCCGTCAAACTGAAAGGTCAACAATGACCGTATATGACTGACTATAAGAGAGTAATATATAAGAAATAAATGATATGAATAACATGAATGAAATGAACGAAAAGGAAAATGCTTTTCAGGAAGATGAATTGAATAGTGAAGGCAAGACAAATTTGCAGGGAGAAGAGGAATTTCCGTCAGATGACCTGGAGTGTGCTGACAATGTGTCGGACGAGTGCGCAACATTGCAAAAGAAATATAACGATTTGAATGACTCACATCTCAGGCTTATGGCTGAGTTTGACAACTACCGTAAACGTACCTTACGCGAAAAGGCCGACCTTATCAAAACCGGTGGGGAATCGACGCTTACTAATCTGCTTCCTATTATTGATGATTTCGAACGTGCGATGGAAAACGTGCGTAAAGCGGAAGATGTGGATGCGGTAAGAGAAGGTGTTGAGTTGATTTACAATAAGTTCATTGCTTACCTTGGGCAACAGGGCGTAAAACCTATTGAAACTATCAATAAACCATTTGATATGGAGACATCGGAAGCTGTCGCAATTATTCCAGCTCCTGAAAAAGATTTAAAGGGTAAGGTGTTGGATTGTGTACAAACCGGCTACATAATGAATGACAAGGTCATTCGACATGCGAAAGTTGTAGTTGGCGAATAATTGAATCGGAAAGAAAATAACAAATACGAAGATGGCGAAAAGGGATTATTACGAGATACTGAGTGTAACTAAAACGGCTACAGTAGAAGAGATAAAAAAGGCATATCGCAAAAAAGCGATTGAATATCATCCGGATAAAAATCCGGATGATAAGGAAGCCGAGGAAAAATTTAAAGAAGCTGCTGAAGCGTATGATGTATTGAGTGATCCTCAAAAACGTCAACGTTATGACCAGTTTGGCCATGCGGGTGTAGGCGGTGCTGCTTCCGGAGGCGGATTTGGAGGGGGTATGAGTATGGAAGATATCTTCTCGCAATTTGGAGACATTTTTGGGGGACACTTTGGTGGATTTGGAGGTTTCGGTGGATTTGGAGGAAGCTCACGTGGCGGACGCCGTGTAAACCGGGGTTCTGATCTGCGTGTAAAAGTGAAACTGAACCTGAAAGAAATTGCCAACGGCGTTGAAAAGAAGATTAAAGTCAAGAAATATATATCCTGTACAAAATGTCATGGAAGTGGTGCTGAAGATGACCAGAGCGTAAAAACATGTGATACTTGTCACGGAAGTGGCGTTGTAACTCGTGTGACGAATACTTTCCTTGGACAGATGCAAACACAATCGACCTGTCCGACTTGTAATGGAGAGGGTAAGATTATAACTAAAAAGTGCTCGGTTTGTGCCGGAGAAGGTATTGTAAAAGATGATGATATTATTTCAATCAATATTCCTGCTGGTGTAGCAGAAGGCATGCAACTTTCCTTGAGTGGAAAAGGAAATGCTGCCCGCCATGGTGGTGTGAATGGTGACTTACTGATTCTTGTTGAAGAAGAAGCACATCCGGAATTGATTCGCGATGAAAATGATTTATTGTATAACTTGTTATTGAGTATACCGCAAGCCTCCCTGGGAACTACTGTAGAAGTTCCAACAGTAGACGGAAAAGCAAAACTGAAGATTGAACCGGGAACTCAACCTGGCAAAGTACTTCGCTTGCGCAACAAAGGACTGCCCTCCATTAATAGCTATGGAACTGGAGACTTGCTGGTAAATGTAAGTGTATATATCCCTGAAAAGTTATCTCCTTCGGAGAAAGAGACGATGACAGGATGGGAGAATTCTCCCAGTTTTCAGCCGAATAAGTCAATGAAAGAAAAAATCTTCAGTAAGTTCAGACACATGTTTGATTGATATATTCTGTTCACGACAATTGTCAAGAAGCTTCCCGATAATTATCAAGATATTTCACGACAATTATCGTGAAGCTTCTTGACAATTGTCGTGAACAGATTTATCTGCTTTGCATTCTGGTTTTATAAAAGTGAATTATAAATATATTCCATATCCAAATTTCTTCTGACCAAATCTGCCAACTTATTATATTGCTCTTCCTTGAAAGCGACATAATCAAAAGAAGATTTATCCTGTTTTTGTTCAAAACCATCGGCTAAGGAATCCAAAACTACCGGATTATCTAATATGCCATGCATATAGCTACCCCAACAACGATCATTTAACCAATAACCATCGGTATTTCCATTTTCCCATTGTATAACAGGGCTATGTGGTGCATTTCCTAACACAGTAGTCCGCCCCATGTGGATTTCATACCCTTTACATCTATTTTCTTTTTTTGCCGGAAGAAATGTAAAATGACTTTGTTCTGTTACTTTTTCCTTTGTTATTATTGTATTGAGCGGGAGTAATCCCAAACCCGGAACAAAAGGTATATTTCCCTCTAACCCTTGAGGATCTTCCAAACGAATTCCCAGCATTTGATATCCACCACAAATTCCTATCACTTTTTTACCGTCTTTGTATCCTCTTACAATAGCTTCTGCGATACCATTAGCACGAATGCCCTGCAAATCCGCCAGAGTATTTTTAGAACCAGGCAAAACAATTATATCAGCCCGTTCTATTTCATCTACCGAATGTGTATAATAAGGATTAAAACGGGGATCCATATCCAGGACATCGAAATCGGTAAAATTTGACATTCGCTTTAGCAGTACAATAGCAACGTTAATCTTTCCTTCACGGAAAGTATTCGTTTTCATATCCAAAGCTACTGAATCTTCTTCTTCAATACGAATATCACGAAACCAGGGAATCACTCCTACTACAGGAACACCTGTTAATTCTTTGATAATATTTCGTCCTTCTTCAAACAAAGAAGCATCTCCACGAAATTTATTTATAATAATACCCTTAATAAGAGTACGTTCTTCTGGCTTCAATAAGGCAATTGTTCCGTAAACAGAGCCAAAAACCCCTCCCCTGTCAATATCTGCCACTAAGTACGTAGAAGCGCCTGCTTGTAAAGCCATACGCATATTAGTGATATCCCGATCACGAAGATTCAATTCTGAAATACTTCCTGCTCCTTCCAACACTATCGGATTATAACGTTCTGATAGACGATTAAAGGCCTTTATAGCTTCTCGAAACAATCCCTCTTTGTCTTTATTTTCTCCAAAATAATCCCGAGCCGACATATTCCCCATTGGTTTACCATTGAGTATAACCTGTGAACTCTTATCATTGGTTGGTTTGAGTAAAACCGGATTCATATCCGTATGCGGTGTTATACCACATGCTTCTGCCTGGACTACCTGCGCACGGCCCATTTCTCCTCCTTCAGCTGTCGGATAAGAGTTAAGCGACATGTTCTGTGCTTTAAAAGGCGCCGGATTATACCCATCCTGCTTAAAGATACGGCAAAGAGCCGCATTGATAACACTTTTTCCTGCATCTGAACATGTACCTACTATCATTATAGGCTTTAGAAATCGCTTCATTTTCTTTCTATTTGCTAATTGCATGCAAAACTAATGAAAACAAGCAAGGTCTGAGATATAATATGAGTATATTTGCGCCAATTTTAAACACAAGTAAGATAAACAGCCAATTATGGAATCTATTAAACAAATCTTTCGTATTGGGAACGGCCCTTCCAGTAGCCATACCATGGGTCCAAGACGTGCCGCTCAAATGTTTCTGGATCGTCACCGGGATGCGGTAAGTTTTGAAGTAACACTTTATGGAAGTCTCGCTGCTACTGGTAAAGGCCACATGACTGATGTAGCAATTTTGGACATACTTAAACCACAAGCTCCAACTACTATTCATTGGGAACAAAAAACATTCCTTTCATTTCATCCGAACGGAATGAAATTTGAAGCATTTAACAGCAAAAAAGAATTATTGGATTCCTGGACTGTTTTCAGTATTGGTGGCGGAACGCTAGCTAACGAAACCTTTAATGAACAGAAAACCGAAGAAATATACGAATTACATACCATCCGTGATATCCAGCAATGGTGTGAAAAAACAGGACACTCTTATTGGGAATATGTAGAACTATGTGAAGGCCCTCAAATTTGGGATTATCTTGCTGAAGCATGGGAAATTATGCAGGATGCTATACACAGGGGCCTGGAAGCAGAAGGTATTCTTCCTGGTGGACTCGGTATTCGACGAAAAGCATCTGATTATCTTATCCGAGCCAAGGGATATGGCGGTAGCATAAAAAGCAGGGGAAAAGTATATGCCTATGCACTTGCCGTATCCGAAGAGAACGCTTGTGGAGGTAGAATAGTGACAGCACCTACATGTGGTTCTTGTGGTGTGCTTCCTTCGGTATTATACCACCTGAAAAAAACGCGTGATTTCCGTGATTCACGAATTTTACGTGCTTTGGCTACAGCCGGATTATTTGGAAATGTTGTTCGTACGAATGCATCGGTATCGGGTGCAGAAGTGGGATGTCAAGGTGAAGTAGGTGTTGCCTGTGCTATGGCAGCGGCGGCGGCTAGTCAGCTATTTGGTGGTACACCGGCTCAAATTGAATATGCGGCAGAAATGGGATTAGAACATCATCTTGGGCTCACTTGCGATCCAGTCTGCGGACTGGTACAAATACCCTGCATTGAACGTAATGCATTTGCAGCTGCACGGGCTTTGGATGCAAATACTTTCTCAAACTTTTCCGATGGAAAACACCGGGTAAGTTTTGATCAGGTAGTGGAAGTGATGCGACAGACAGGAAACGATCTACCAAGTCTCTATAAAGAAACCTCCGAAGGAGGATTGGCTAAAATTTGATCTATGCTGAAATTTTTATATAACGCCCTTAATGCCTTTAATGGCATTAAGGGCGTTAAAAGTCTTGAGCAATTAAGCCTATCAATTAAAACATAAATCACTCAAGTATAACAACCACCGGATTATCCTCTTCCTCAACAGCTTTTAATGATTGAATTTCTTTAGGTAGATCAGAGATGTTTGTTCCATGCTCTTCAAACCATTCAACAACATCAAATGCTTGAATAAACCCGGTATATTCACCTGTTGAAGAAACTGTATAAGGACGGAATGGGAAAAAATTAGTAAGATCATCTTTTATTCCATCTTCAATCGGACTAATTGTTAACTCTCCATTGGATTTATTATAGATAGCATTATATGATTTTCTTTTATCATTTGTAAACAGACGATGCACAAGGCGGAAAAGCATAAGCTCCTTACTATCGAGTATCCGTGTAACAAACAAAGAGCGATCATGCTCCATATTGAATCTTTCCTCATAAGGCCAGTGATACTCTCCCATATTTAATATATAAGCGGCCTCTAAGGTATAGTCTTTTACATGGTAGATTGTATCATTATAATCTTCTTTGAAATAGATTTCATTATCCGAAGTCCATAAACGATCAAGCCCCACCATTCCTATATATGCTTTACCGGGTGCATCTTTAAAGTTAATAACCATCACACCCGCTGTTCCACCATATACTTCCTGATTGTGTTCACCTTTCAATACAGAAATGGATTCTATGTTATTGACATTATAATTTCCATCCTGTTCATGAAGTGTAATCGTTTTTAGAATACTGTCTTTATTGAAGAAACGTAGACTTTCAATACCATCACTGAAAAAGTCCATTGTATGTGCTACTATTCTTTCTTTATCTAAGGGTACAAACGATCCTTGTGTTGAAATACCTTCAGGAGGAGATATTCTCTCCTTAAACTCACCGCTTTCATTATACGTAACCCACGATGTGTTCCAGCTATTTAAAAGGATTGTTTTTGTTTGATTATTTATCCATCCGGAGGAAGCACGATAACCTTCCGGATCTTCACCATAGTGGCCAACAGTAGTAAGGAACCGTCCGGTTTCTTTATCAAACAAGAGACATTGATTTTGAGAGGTTGTCACCATTATCTTATCTCCGAAGATATTTACTTTTGCACCCGTTCCTATAATGCTTTCATCTGTCGTTTCTAAAGGGATATATTTTACTTTAGTAAAATAATCAGACGCTTTAAGTTCTGTTGGATTAGACATGGCTGACGCAACATCTATCACATTGCTTTTTTCTTTTATGGATGAACTACAAGAAAGCAATACACACACACCTATAATCCAACTCCCCAGGAAGAGAATTTTACTTTTCATCACTTTTTGTTGTAATTAATATGACTCCATTTGCTCCTTCATCTCCGTATAGTTCCAGAGAGCTACCATCTTTCAATACACTAATAGATTGAACTTTATGAGGATCAAGATTCTGTACTCCCATTCCCCTCTTTACTTCACCATCAATTACTATCAAAGGCTTATTTTGGGCTTCTTTTGTCTTAATTATAATTACTCCATCTTTTCCTTTTTCTCCATAGTGTGCAAGATTTGATGCATCTTTTAATACAGAAATGGACTTGATCATATCTGGGTCTACTTTAAGTGATTCACCTACCTTTAATTCTCTTCCATCAACAATAAACAATGGACTTCCAGGAATATCTAAGTCTTTATTACTCACGGTTGCTTTATCCAGATCTTCCTTATCCTTGCTACCTCTTAGGCCGTAGCCCATTACCTTTATTTCATTATCCGAAGGTTTATCAGGTTCAGCAGTTTTGATAACAATTTCATCTTCGGTTACTATCTTTATCTCCTCTACTATTTTTTTTACTATTTTGTTCTTTTCTTCCGGTTGATTTTTTTTCCATTCCGGAGAAAGAGTTATAACAACTGTATCATTAGCAACTAATTCAGAATCAATAGGTTCTGTGACAGAATGTAAAGTTTCGACTTCAATAGTTTCTGATATCGGAACTATTTGATTAATTTTGACACTGGAGATCTTCCCTAATTCCTGTGAGATCTCCGGACGGGCAAAGACAGTAATAGTGACTACTGCCAGCGGGAGTACAAAAAGATACTTCAACCGCGCCCATGGACTTGATTTTCGTTTTAACATCATAGTGATTCGCTTTTTAAGTGTACTGTGATTAAAGCTGTTGGCCATAGAAGTGAAGCGCTGTGAGCCGACAGCTTTTTTGATTAATAATAATTGATATTTTTTTGCATCGATGCCTTGTTTAATAACGGATTCATCTGCCTGATATTCATGGATATTCTGCATTTCTTGTTTGATTAGCCATGCAGCAGGGTTGAACCAATGGAAAAGGATACAGAATTCGGCAATCAACAGGTCAATTGAATGATGCGCCTTAATATGAGCCTTTTCATGTGTCAGTATTTCTTCTCCGTTTTCATCCATGTCTTTTTGAGAAATAACAATAAACTTCATCCAGCTAAAGGGCGCTACGGTTTGCTGTGTAACAAACAATCGTATACCTTTTTCCAAACGTATCATTTTTGCTTTGTGGATAATTCGGTATATATTATAACAGGAATAGATGAACTGTCCTGCAAAGAATAATGCACCCAGAAAATATAACCATAAAACCATACTTATCCATAACGGTGTAGTAACAGTTACCTGCTCACTGGTCATTGTTGCCAACAGAAGAAGTTGTTCGATATCCAGCAATGATTGTTGCATAATCACCGGTTCTTTTACCGAAAACTGAATAAAAGGAATCACCACAGATAAAAGAATCAGTCCTAGCAACGCAATGCGGTTGAAACGATGAAAGGTGTCCTTGCTCAACAAAAGCCGGTAGAACAAATAAAAAAACGCCAGACAGAAAGATGATTTAATTATATAAACAAATAATGCTCCCATAATTTTACTTGTTAGCTTCTTCTACATCATCCAATAATTTCCGTAACTCATCAACAGAAATATCTTCTTCCTTGATAAGAGATGACACCACACCCAAGTATGAATTATTGAAATACTTAGCAATAACATTTTTCAATGTGCCTTTGCTATATTCTTCTTCTGTAATTGCGGCATAATATTGATATGTGTTTCCATATGTATAATGAGATAGAAAACCCTTCTCTTCCAATCCTCGTACAATAGTAGAAAGTGTATTGAAATGTGGCTTAGGTTCTTCATAATATTCAAGCAATTGCTTTACAAACATTGGACCTTCTTTCCAGAACCAACCCATAATCTCTTCTTCTTTTGCAGTCAATCGTTTCATGTTAGCATTTTATTTGATGCAAATAAACTAAATCTTTTAGTTTGCAAACTAAACTCTTTAGTTAATAAAACAAAAGAGGAATAAAACAGCATAATACCACATCCATATATGTCTTTATAAGTATTCATTGTTGTGTGGCGAATAAAATATTTTCTATCTTTGAAGGCAAATTAATATTTTAATAGACGGTAAGATTTTGAGTAAAAAGCGCTCTTTGACATTATAACAAACAAGAGATACATAGAAAATCCACTAGCGATCCAATTGTCAATGTTTTGAAAACATGCAATTTGGCTTTATTTAGATTCGTAATAGTAACAAACAGTAAAAACATTAAAAGGAGGAAGATTCTTATGAGTAAAAAGAAAATCACTATTCTCATTGCATTTACAATTATGCTGAATATATGCAGTTTTGCTGCATCGTATTCACCCAAAGAAAAGGAGCAAGCGACTCCTGTAGACAATAACATCATCTACAACAAAGGAAATCACAGTATAACACTGACATGGGCTCCATTCGGTTCTTCAGGGGATTATACAATCACAAGAGGTGGTAGCCGTTTGGCGACGAATTTCATTTCAATCGGTTCAACGTCTGAGAGCACCTTTACGGATACTAATCCAAACACGGATAAGTATGAAAATTATTATAAAATTACCCGTGGTTCAACAACAATAACACTTTCGTTGGAGAACCAGATTTTCGGCGACAACATGTATTTCTACGACAGAAAACATGAAGAAGCAGAGACGGCAAGAACTGAAATAAACACTCATTTTCTAACGACGGGCCAGGGTGGAGCTAACGGCGAATGGTCGACAAAACGTCAAGCGTACTATTTCAAACCGAATATTGGTACACAAACTTATGATCCGGGCGGTTCGGGGTCTGCCTCATCTCCGGAGGCAAATTCAATAGAATTGGGATGCTACTCTCACATTGGCGGGCTGGGTAAAGTGCCTTCGGATGTAAAATTAGGTTCGATCTTTACTAGGCCTCACCTTTCCGGTGGAGCAAACGCAACATGTACTTTCTGGCGTTCTATGGAAAACGTAATGGTGATGAGAGATTTCGCATGGACTGTTTCTCAATCGACCAGCGCAAGAAGGATGCTGATTGAAAGTACATCGAAATATATATCCGATGTCGGTTCATCTAATTTCTGGGGAAGCGGTGGATTTATTGCAGATAGTCACTATACATCGTCAGTTAGGCCCAACTGGGGAGGGCAACAACAATGGTATACGCGAAATACCATCTTCCCTTCGGGTTCCGGTTCCATGGGAGGTTCATATAATATGGTTTGGCAAGGATGCGTCAACGCTCCCAATGCCGATGAAGCCAATTCTCCTGTTCCCAACACTCCTATCATCAGAGAAAAACCTTTTCTTTTTATAGATGATGATGGCGAATATAAAGTATTTGTTCCTGCATGGCAAAAGGACAGAATTGGAACTTCCTGGTCAAACACCAATATGGGTAAAGGTGAAGTACAAGACTTGCTCACCAGTTGGTACGTAGCAAAAGAAGGTGACACAGACGTTGAAATCAACGCTGCTCTTAAATCGGGTAAAAACGTATTTTTCACACCCGGCCATTACGCTTTGAACGCTCCTATTCAGGTAAATAGAAAAAACGCAATACTTCTTGGCGCCGGTATAGCTTCGGTTACACTTGAACCTACAGAAAATAACACCTGGGGTTGCATCTATGCTGATGATAAGGATGGTATCATCGTTGCCGGACTCCTTATGGACTCCTTCAACAGCACAACATATCAAATACGTATCGGAGAAGAGGGCGTAACCGCTGACCATTCCGCTAATCCCATATTGCTTACAGACATTACCTGCAGAGTGGGCGGAGTTCAATCTAAAAACATACAGATACATGCTTCTATGCAAATAAACAGCAACAATACCGTAGGCGACCACTTCTGGTTGTGGCGTGCCGACCATGGCACTCAGCGCGGTGGCGCTGCTCGATGGACAAGAGACAGATGTAAAAACGGACTTATAGTTACGGGTAATAATGTTACTCTCTATGCCTTATTTGCAGAACACTATCAGGAATATGAGGTGTTATGGCTGGGTGAACGCGGCAGAACTTATTTCTTTCAAAACGAACCACCGTACGATCCGCCGACTCAAGCAGACTGGAGAAGTCAAGGAGGCAGAATTGATGGCTATGCAGCATTCAAAGTTGCCAATACTGTAAAAGAACATCACAGTATAGGCTTGGGCTCTTATGCGGTTTTCACCGGAACTGATGGTAACGTTAACAAGAAAAATGCATTTGAAGCACCTAATACTCCCAATGTCAAAATGGAGAAGATGTGTATAACAAAATTCGCCGGCCCCGGGAATATACTAGATGTAATCAATAGCACAGGCGGCAGCACAGCAAGCGGAGTAAAACGTGTTGCTTCATATAATAATGGCCCGGGAATACAACCCTTCGATGAAGAGTTTGATCTACCCAATAAGACATCCTGGCCTGCATACATTATTATGGAGTAAAGAATTAAAATCTACAAAACAAAAAAGAGAGTCCTCAATGGAGACTCTCTTTTTTTTTGTTTGCTACTTTTCGTAAGATTTTTCTTAATTATAGTGGAAGTGTTCCGCCTACCAGAATCACGACCAATAACGCAAGAATAGCATACAACTCAGGAAATACAGCCATTACCATAGTTGCACTAAATACATTGTGACCTGCTCCTACTGCAGCAATACCATTTGCACAAACTTGTGCCTGACGGATGGAAGAGTAGAAACCCGAGAATCCCATCATAGCACCTACGCCTAAAATGGCACATGCATTAAATAAGCTAATTTCAGGTATAAGAAACTTCTGTAGCATAAAATATGCAACAAAACCATATAACCCTTGTGAACTTGGGAGTGCACTTAAAGCAATATAAGTACCCATAGCATCGGGATTCTTTTTCATCGCTCCCACTACTGCATTACCACAAATTGTTACCCCATAAGCACTACCAATAAAAGATAGTCCAGTCATCAGACCTATTCCGATGTAAGCTAATAAAATTGGTTCCATAACTAATTAATTTAAAATATTTTATTTATTGATTTCTTATACTAATTAAGCTTTCTTGAAAGGCAAATATTCTTTACCGCCTCCTTCGAATTCAGAGTTTTTATAATATTCGACAAAGATCAAACGTACAGGGTGTACTAAGGAACTTATCATACAAAGTCCAAAGTTCAAGCTGTGTCCAACCAGAAGTATGAGTAACATACACACAAAACGGGCAACACCTGGCAAACCTTCTGTCATTGAATCTGCAAGAGAGTTAAATACTCCTCCCAAAATAGATCCGGTCAAACCAACGGCAAATAGACGGATATAAGAAAGCACGTCGCCCAATAAGCCAAATACTGTATTGTATGTATTCCACAATCCCGAACCAAAATTCATAAACAGGTTCTTTCCCGGCGAATTATAAAATAGAATAATTAATCCGCCTACAGCTGCTATTCCATATAATACATAAACCAGGACATCCGGTAAATGTACATCTAGCATAGGTAGTCCGAAAACACAAGCCAAAGCTGCAATTATAAATACCCAGGCAAATGAGGCTATACTATATTTAACCCCTCTCTGCATCTTCACCTTATAGGCTCCGATTATTTTGGCATAAAGAATGTGTATTATACCTATCACTATCGATAAAGTCATCAGGTTATCACTGCTTAGGAAATAATCCTTTACTGCATGGAATTGGGGTAGATCAACCAATGCTATACCAAAGAATGAACCGGTTAATGTTCCAACTACCACGGTCATGCCTCCAAGCCATTGGAACAATGTTAAGTATGGCTTTATAGATTCACTGACCTTACTCTTTAAAATAGTACACAATAAAAGTATGATCAATCCATAACCTCCATCCCCAAAACATAATCCGAAGAACAACATAAAGAAAGGAGCTAAAAACGGAGTAGGATCAAGCTCACTGTAATTTGGCAATGAATACATCCTTGTTATCGGTTCGAAAAGTCGACTGTAACTATTATTTTTAAGTTTAATAGGCACCTTATCGTCCTCCTGAATTTCCAGCTGCTGGAAAAAATAACCATCCTTTTCCAATGCCTGTTCCAAAGCCGGAACCTGATCTGCAGTTGTCCATCCTTCCAGGAACATCAATTTATCACCCGCATGTTTATCAGTTTGTATAATAGCATTTGCCAGGTTAAATTCATTCTCCAGATTCTTATCGAACTCTTGCAAAGTATTGTATTCAGATGCTGCTGTTTCTTTTATCTTGTCATCTAACGCCTTAATATCATGCTTCAACAATTCATATCGTTTCTGCAATTTTGATAATCCACGATCTGGCATCTTAGGACGTTCCGCATCAATATCAATTGGAGTACCTTCTTTCGTTATCGTTACAAAATAGGTAACCGATTGAACGTTATTAATCAGGATAGCATTGTATTCTTCTACCCATTTCGGATCAAACTTTGAAGTCGGACAGGAGAAGAAAGTCACATCAAAACCAGCCTTTTTCAAATGATTGATATTGGTATAACTAAAATCACCCCAAAATCCCATATAGTCAATATCCTTCAAAAGAGATTGGCGGACAGATTGTAATTGAGTCTTTTGGTCTTCCATTGTTTCGATGGAATCGACAAGTTTTAGACCTTCTTCTTTTGTCAGCTCACGGACAGGAGCCAATGTTATACTTTTATCTTGTTCATTTACATGTTTAAACTTGCGCAATAAAGCTGTTACACGTTTACGCTCATTTATCATCTGCTGAAGATCGGCATGGTCAGAAATCGATTTCGTTTCCTTAATATGTACCACACCGAGGTCACGAAGTGTCTGAAGGAATTGGTCGTATTCCTTATGATACACCATAAAGGCATATTTTCTCATCGGTATTATCATACGTCTTCCTCCTCCTTTTCTTTACGTTTCTCCAGATTCGTTCTCATGATCTTCTGTGAAGCTTTAGAGAGAGACTCTTCGTCCTCCATATAACGTTTCACTTTCCGGATCGCATCTTTATAGCCTGGAATTTGCACCTTTTCAAAAAGGTTTACTTTCTGAGTAGTCTTCTTCCGGGAATGCTCCAATAACTCCAGCTTCATTCCTGAGAATTCGGCTTCAATACCTGTACGCGCCAACTGTTTCAACAGTTCGATACCTTCCGTATACCACGATGGAGTATTGAAGAGACTATATTGTCCAATCTCGAATTCTATATCATCTAATACAGGAACCACTACACCGGCAAATTTCTTCGTAGAAAGGAATACATCCTTTACACTTATCAAACTCGGTGTAAACTCGTTCCATAAAGCTACCATACTCTGGTAGCCCATAATCTCATTTTCCAGCTGAAGTTCCAATTTCTGCACCTCATCCTTGGTTCGCTTCACCTCCAGGCGCAATGCACTCTCCTTACTTTTTATCGTAGGCAGAGAACGCTCACGTACCTTCAGTTGCTTATCCAGTTGCTGAAGTGATGTTTTATTATATTGAAACTTTATTGCCATATTATTAACGTTTAACGATTAACGTTTAACGATTAACAACCAAGGATTAACGTATTCTTAATTAATCGTTAATCATTAATCGTTAATAGTTACTTCTTCCAGTATTTATCCACAAGTTCCTGTTTAATGTTCACCTCGGCCGGAGTAAAGTACTCACCGAAAAGAGTCCATGCTACATCTAACATTTCAGTTGTATCCAGGTTGACGTCGATAGCCAGTAACTTATCTGAATAGTCTTTGGCAAAAGACAAGGTACGGTTGTCATAATCTGAAAGGTCGAAACCATTTTCCATCTTAGTTTTTGCATTGGCAGCATCGGCATATAGACGCACTGCCGCATTCATAACTTGTGGATGGTCTTCGCGTGTCTTCTTTCCTGTTACCAACTGTTTCAAACGAGATAAGCTCCGGAATGGGTCAACAATAACCTTACCGATATCACTATCACGACGTAAATACAACTGACCTTCCGTTATATAACCTGTGTTATCGGGCACAGCATGTGTAATATCACCACCCGAAAGAGTTGTTACTGCAATAATCGTAATGGAACCACCATCCGGGAATTGTACTGCTTTCTCATAGATTTTAGCCAAATCCGAATAGAGAGAACCCGGCATTGAATCTTTGGACGGAATCTGGTCCATACGATTGGATACAATAGCTAATGCATCCGCATAGTTGGTCATATCGGTCAACAGCACCAATACTTTTTCATTTTTTTGAACTGCAAAATACTCAGCAGCCGACAAAGCCATATCCGGTACCAGAATGCGTTCAACCGAAGGGTCTTCTGTTGTATTAATAAAGCTAACGATGCGGTCAAGTGCCCCGGCGTTGCTAAATGTATTTTTAAAGAACAGGTAGTCGTCATTGGTCATCCCCATACCTCCCAGGATAATCTTATCCGATTGGGCACGCAGAGCAACCATAGCCATTACCTGATTAAAAGGTTGATCGGGATCAGCAAAGAAAGGAATCTTTTGTCCGGTAACCAGTGTATTGTTCAAGTCAATACCAGCGATACCGGTTGCAATTAATTCCGAAGGTTGTTCACGGCGTACCGGGTTTACCGATGGGCCACCAATCTCAACTTCACTACCTTCCGGTATGGGGCCACCATCGATAGGATCGCCATAGGCATTAAAGAAGCGTCCTGCCAATTGTTCACCGACTTTCAATGTAGGGGCTTTACCCATAAACACCACTTCTGCGTTCGTACGGATACCTTCGGTTCCGGAGAATACCTGTAAAGTAACTTCGTCACCAATGATTTTCACCACCTGTGCCAGTTTTCCATCAACCGAAGCCAACTCATCATACCCAATTCCCGTTGCCCTCAGCGAACAGGTTGCTTTTGTAATCTGGGTAATCTTTGTAAATATCTTTTGAAATGCTTTTGTTGCCACGTTATTAATGATTAATGATTAATGATTAATGACTAATGCTAATGTTTAATGGTTGATAATTAAGGCAATCCCTCAATTCATCATTAAACATTAATCATTAATCATTGCTATTACGTCTCTCCTTCAACACATCTTCCAACTCACTGTTAAACTTCTCAAACTTATCGCTCTTGAACTCTGAGTAATTCATCTGCTTCAGGATATTAATAATCTTCTTGAAGTAATCAGCAACTTCATTGAAGTGTCCAAATTCAAAATTAGCATGGCAAATACCAATCACCAGATCCAACATGTATTCCTGACGTTCTAATGGAGTAACCGAGTCAATTGCGTCAAATGCATCCTGTTGCAGGATCACAAAGTCTATCAATTCCGATTTCCAATAGATTTGGTGGTACTCAACCGGCACACCATCATCTCCAAGAATATTGATCTGTTCAGAGATCTCTTTACCACGTAACATACGTGTCTTTATTTCATTTACCTTTTCAATCCATGTCGGAGAGATATGTTCTGCGATATATTCTTCGAATTCAGGATATTCAAGGTATTTAGAATAACTATCAATCGGATTGATAGCCGGGTAACGTTTACGGTCGGCACGATCTTGTTCCAACGCATAGAAACAACGAGCTACCTTCTTTGTATTTTCTGTTACCGGTTCTTTCAGGTTACCACCGGCAGGTGATACAGTACCTATAAAGGTTACTGATCCTGATTTACCATTATTCAATTCTACATAACCGGCACGCGCATAGAAGTTTGCGATAATTGCCGACAAGTCCATCGGGAATGCATCCGGACCGGGAAGCTCTTCCAAACGGTTTGACATTTCACGCAAGGCCTGTGCCCAACGGGAAGTGGAGTCAGCCATCAACAAAACTTTTAATCCCATGCTACGATAATATTCTGCAATCGTCATAGCAGTATATACGGAAGCTTCACGGGAAGCTACCGGCATGTTTGATGTATTTGCAATAATAATGGTACGTTCCATCAGTTTACGTCCTGTATGTGGATCTGTAAGGTGGGGAAATTCAGCAAAGATTTCCACAACCTCATTTGCACGCTCACCACAAGCAGCAATAATTACGATATCAGCTTCTGCTTGCTTGGAGATTGAGTGCTGTAATACTGTTTTACCCGTACCGAATGGTCCCGGAATAAAGCCTGTACCACCTTCCACGATCGGATTCATTGTGTCCATTGTGCGAACTCCTGTTTCCAATAATTTGTAAGGACGGGGTTTTTCTTTATAACAAGTAATAGCCCTTTTCACCGGCCATCTCTGTATCATATCCAGTTCAATATCTTTTCCCTCCGTGTCGGTCAGTACAGCTACTTTATCTATAATAGTGTATTGTCCTTCCTTAACCACACTTTTAACAGTATAAGTTCCTTCAAAAGTAAAAGGTACCATAATCTTATGAGGTTGGAAATTCTCATCCACTTCACCCAACCAATCACCGGCAACTACTTTATCACCTTCTTTAGCGATAGGCTTGAAGTCCCATTTTTTATCATTATCCAATGCATACGTGTAATCACCGCGTTTCAGGAAAACACCGTCCATTTTATCAAGGTCGTTCTGCAAACCATCATAATTGCGTGAGAGCATCCCAGGCCCCAATGTAACTTCCAACATATGACCTTCGAATTCGGCTTCGTCGCCTACACGCATACCACGCGTGCTTTCGAAAACCTGTACGTAGGCATTCTTCCCGATAACTTTAATTACCTCCGACATCAGCTTTACGCCCCCGACGGAAATGTAACAAATCTCATTCTGAGAAACCGGTCCATCCACCTCTACGGTTACAAGGTTGGATACGATTCCTTTTACTATTCCTTTCGTAGCCATTTAATTTAGGAGTTAGAGGAGTTAATGGAGTCAGAGGAGTTAAGTATTTGCTGGTTTGAAAGAATCCCTTTACAATAGGCATTCAACATCCGGCTAACCTCAGATGCCTGTGTCATTAATAATTCTTTATCATCCTGAGAAATATATTCTAAATCCTTGGATAAGATAATAAAATTACGGGTTTCTTCTAAAGATCCCTGAGAAACATTAAAAAAACGCAACTTCTCTTTTGCTGTCACACGAATATAACCTTCAGCAATATTGGCTGTGATAGAAGCGGCTGCTCGTCTCATTTGGTTCACCAGACAAAAGACCTCTTCTTTCGGATATTTTTTAGTTATCCGATAGATAGAAAGTACATACCGGTGTGCTCTCTGCCAAACTACTAATTGTTCAAAAGATTGTGTTGCCATTCTTAACTACTTTACTTCTTTGACTTCTTTGACTCCTTATTATTATTTAGTATTGTTTCTTTTAAATTCTTCCAATGCGCTATCACTACCTTTCTTCATGGCACCTACTAATTCGCGGAATGTCTTCTCTCCCGTAACCTTATCCAAGGTTACCCAGCGTTCCAGCATTTCCAGCTTCAGCATATATGCAAATACACTTTCGATATCGAAGGTTTTAAAGAAGGTGTTCTCATCCAACCATTCCCATTTCAATTGGTCAATCTTCTTTTCCCGTACAAATAAATCGGTTTCTTCTGCTATTCTTTGTAATGCAGGGAGATATTCTACCGAATCGCCTAAGCCAAAATCACGTGCATTAGAAGTACGTAAAATACGTGCAATTTCATTATCCCCTACAATGTAACGGGCTTTATCCCATTCATATTTCCGGGCTGTAAATGCAGTAAGAAGATTATTGATATTCAAATTCAATTCAAACCATTCGGCCACAAATTTATTTTTAACCTTCATGGCATAGTTATAGTAGAGAGCTGCTAAGCGATCTTCCCAATGAATATTTGAATTCTCGGGTTTTCCCTCCTCTTCAATATATATTTTAAAAAACTCTTCAAAATAAGGAGGAATATGATCATTCTTGGGGGGCTTTTCCTCTTCCTTCAACGCCCTCATCAAGTCATTGAACTCACTGTATGTTATACTTCCTCTCGGGTCTGGATCGGAATCCGGGAAACGTGATTGCTCGATGAGATTCTTGTTGTCGAACTTCAAAAAGAACAAATCGATCAGTTTCTTATCCTGAGACGTCAGAATACCTTCCAGCTCTTCTCTGAATTCAGTGATAGTAAATGGAATTTTACTGTCGTCTAAGGCGATATTGGGAAGTCCCGCTATTAAGCAATAATACTTACCCATATCAGAATAGCATTTCAATCAATTGAGGACGTAAGAATTCTTTAAAGAATGTAACAAACTCTTCTTCACCAAAAGTAACTTTGTAGGATCCATCGGCAGGCACTACTGTAAAAGAAGTATCTTTACCACTCACCTTTTCAATCTTGATACCTTTATTAAGCAATTCTTTTGCATTCGATTCAAAATAAGCTGTCAATTCCTTAGCGTCAGCTGTTTGAACGGTAAGCGCACCGGTTTTAGCCCATTCCTGTGCCATGGCAAGTATAACCTTTTGCATAAAGTCTTTATCGGTAACAGCTGCTTTAACGCTCCCGGATGCAATTTCTCCGGTAATTAGATTTGTAACTTCACTCTTAAGCGCTTCTACTGATTGAGTTGCAAATAGTTTCAACTCAGCCTCCGTATTCTTTTTCAATTCGGCAGCTTGTTTTTCTGCGGCAGCAATAATACGTTTTGCCTCTACTTCTGCATCTGCAATGATTGTTTCTTTCTTTGAATTGGCTTCGGCTATGATACGCGTAGCTTCTTCGTTACCTTTTTCAACACCTTCACGATAAATCTTGTCGGTCAGTTCCTGAATCTTTGTATCCATCTCGAATATATGTTTTTTAATTGTGTTATTCTACTATAATATAAAAGGAAACGCCTACAAAGTTATACGTTTTGATGGATTATCGTTAAAAATTAGATACTTTTGTTGGTCAAAAACACAGCAAATATGTTCTCAATCCATACTGCAAGCACAAATGATTGCTATCTTATTAATGAATTAGCCTCTCAGGTATGGGAAAACACTTATGGTGAAATCCTTACAAAAGAACAATTGGACTATATGTTCGAAATGATGTATGCTCCGGAAAACATTATAAAGCAAATAAACGAACTACAACATCAATACTTTATCATATCTGCCGATAATGTACCATCCGGCTATTTATCTATTGAAAAAAAAGACGACAATACCTACATCTTTCAAAAGATATACGCACTGCCCGCTATGCAAGGTACAGGAATGGGAAGATACATTATTGAACAGGGTATATCTTATTTAAAAAGCACCCACCCTAATACACCATTACATATTATATTATATGTAAACCGTGAAAACCCGGCAGTCGGCTTTTATAAACACCTCGGATTTGAAGTTGCCGACACACGCGACAATCACATCGGTAACGGATATTATATGAATGATTATATTATGTCTTTGAAAATTAACGGCTGATATTTATTACAGAGTCGGAATTATTCTTACTTCAGATTCATGCTTTAAATGTTTATAATAGCAACGAAATTCCCTTGTTATATCTGAAAATAGTTATATTTGTATTACAATCAAATACAACATAATTATGAAAGAAGACTTTAATTACAAGGACATTCCCGTAAATTATCTTCATTGTTTAAGTTCTGAGTGCCCACGTTCTTCCGGTTGCTTACGCTTTCAGGTAGCACTTCATATTAAGCACGACACTCCTGCTTTTTCAATAGTCAACCCCGCATATGTGGCCACCCACCAGGAATGTCCGTTTTACCGTCCAAACCGTTTAACCCATTTTGCTTTGGGGATGAAACATCTATTCGACAATATACCTTACGCGAAAGCCCTTAAAATACGGAACACTCTTTATCAGCACTTTGAGCGGAGTATGTACTACCGCATCCGTAATAAAGCACGTCTTATAACCCCGAAAGAACAAGCCTTTATCAAGAGAGTCTTCCATAAGGAAGGAATCGAAGAAGAACCTGTCTTTGATGAATATGTGGATCAGTACGATTGGTAAGGCTTAAAATTCCTCAATCTTTGTAAATATTCTCAACTTTTTCATAAGCATGAGAATTTTTTCTCATCACGATGAGAATTTTTTCTCACGGGCATGAGAACTTTTTCTCATGCTGATGAGAATAGTTTCTCACTGCAATGAGAAAAAAATAACGTTGGTATGAAAAAAAGACATATCTACGGGATTCCTGTATAAAAACCTGTCACTCCTTTAACAAAAAGAAACAGTTCTTGTTTACTTCTTTAATATCTATAATTTTATATTTCTAAAAAAATCTTTATCACTTAACTTTTGAATATCAAAAAACGACGTTAAAAAAAACAAAATCAGCCTATACACAACTAGTAAACAGCAAATTACAAATTATAGTTTCATAAAAACAAAGTTCTTTAAATATCTTAAACTATTTTGTTAAATTGCTATATTTGACATAGATAACTGAGACAATAAGCTTCATCAGACAAGAAAATATTTGATAGAAGTTCATATTTGGTATTTTAACCAGGCCTTCTATTTGGCCGGTTAAAAAGTGAAAAATAAACATGGAACGTAAGACCAAATATCAGAACAATGAAGAAAAATATTTACGAAATAATAACCGCCTTGACTTCATCTGGTACAGTGAATGAGAAAAAGGTTGCAAAACCAAATCCGGTAAAAAAGAATCATTTTGCTTTAGGATTAAGCACTGTAACTGTCCTTATTTTCGTAATATTTTTTCTCACAAAATGTGCTGACGAAAAAGTTATTGAACCGGTTCCTATCCCTGAAAAAGATTACGCCGAATTAACCATTCAATTCGGTAAAACACCTACGAAAGCAGGTGATATACGCACTAATAATACCAAGAACTCCCCTTCCACCAAAGCCGACGACGAAGAAATTCCGGCCACCGACGATGAAAAGAAGATAGAATCCCTTGCCTGTTTTGTACAGACATTTGATGAAGGTATCATCGGGCAGGAAGGTTACAAGCCCGGCACATTCCTTAAATTCTTCACGCATGAAGCCAAAGGAACAACGAACGGATTTACCGACTATGATTTTGACAACACCCCTCCCACCGTTAAGCTGAAAATACAAAGCCAGGGGTTCAAAGGCGAGACACAACTTGTATTTATCGCCAACTATGAAGAAAACGGATTGAAAGATGCCCTTTTGAATATCAAGCGAATGGAAGACCTTGCTGTGGTACGTACTCCCGATGTAACTACCCAGGGCATTAAATACCCGTTACTGATGACAGGAACCCTCGGAGTAGCACTTTCCAATAATTCTGTTGTAACCGGCCAGGAGGTCACTCTCACACGCATTATGGCACGCATAGACATTAAAAATAACGCCAATACCGGCGAAAAACCTTTTGTCCTGCAATCCGCCGAAGTAATCAGTCCCAAACTATACTCCTACCTGATGGAAGGAAATGACGACAGTTACAACATCCCCGTTCTCGACGGTGGTTTTACGGCAGCACAAGCCGGTAGCAGTGATGTTATTGAGGGACTTTACACCTATGAAACTGCCAACGACGGCACCGTAGAGCACACCGCAATCCTTATTCGCGGCACACTCAACGGAGAATCCTACGCTAAACGTATCGACATGCAGACCGCCGGGCTGCCTGTCCCACTCGGCCGTAACAAACGCTACCTCGTCATCCTCAACAAAACCGGAAGCAGCCAGGAAATCACCTTTACTTTCAAAGTTGACGACTGGGAAGACGGCAGCACATTCCCCGTACAGCCCGAACATGACAAGCCCGTATTGGATGAACTCGAATTCAGTAACGGATTCGACCGGAGCTACTGGAATGAGGTTGAAGCACTCTATAATATGGAGAATCAGCCTACCGGACGAATAACTTTCACCGTCACAGGACGCCAGCAAATAGCCGCCAGGGTTTCAGAAACAAAATCCTATGCAGAAGGAAGTACTTCCAACATAGAAAGCCTTGTAAACATTCAGGTTTCCGACCCTGCCTTCAATGGTGACGGCACTATCACCCAACGTGTCACCCTCGATTTCGCCACAGCAAACATACTCCGCAACAAAGAACCCGTAGACATTTCCATCCAGGTATATAATATTCTAAAGCCCAGTTACAACGAAACAATACATATAACCAACCTGCTTCCCTATCCCGGAACCAATTTCAAACCCGTATGGCTCGGAGGCCGTTACTGGTCCCCCGTTAATGTAGGGGCAACCACAATCCGGCACGACGGGGTAATGGATTTATCCACTATGGGCTATGTTTATCAATGGGGACGCAACACGAACGCGACAGTCCTTATTATGACAAGCGGTGCTACTTACGGAGATGAAATACAAGGTCCTAAAACCTATGCCCAAGCTACTACTACATTTAAAAACAACTATATAAAAACCAGTACTTCTGATTGGTTGGACGTTACTGACATTGCAGGAATAGCCGCTCGTGATGCACTATGGAGTAATCCGGCAACAACACCCTGTCCTACCGGTTGGAGAATGCCGGCTAGTACTGATTTAGAAGAAATAAGCAAAGCTTATAAAGGTGAAAATGTAGATTTAACCTACAGCCGTGTTATATTTCCCGGAGATGACGGCCAATATCTCTACCTCCCGATAGCCGGTTGGAGAAGCTTTTCAACAGGAGCCTCTTCAGATATAAGAATCCGAAGTCTCCTATGGGCAACCGACCTTCCTGATTCTCCTTCTTTAGCCGGTAGAGCATACAATCTGGAATTCAGTTCAGCCGACTACAGGGGATGTTTCGTAACCACATTTCATAAAGGATATGCCTTCCATATACGGTGTGTCAGAATAAACTAAATCCAGATAATTAACATGAAACGTTTCAATACATATATATATATTATCATCGTCGTCATTCTTATCATCAGATGTGCCGACGACAAGACGGACAACCCCAATATCCCCATTCCCGGAAAGAACTACGCCGAACTATCCATCCGTCTCGGCAAAGAAATCCCGACTAAAGCCGACGGTGACATACCCGCCACCGACCAGGAGAAAAAAATAGAATCCCTCGCCTGCTTCGTGCAGACCTTCGATGAAGGAACCATCGGACAAGAAGGATACCGTCCCGGCGCATTCCTCAAATACTTCACCCACGTAGCCAAAGAAAGCCCAAACGGATTCACCGACTACGATTTCAATAGCGACCCGCCTACCGTTAAGATACGGATATACAGTGAAGGCTTCAAAGACCTCACACAGCTCGTCTTTATTGCCAACTATGAACAAAACGGCCTTAAAGACGCCCTCGTTGATGTCACCCGTATGGAAGACCTCGCCGCCATTCGCACGACCGAAGTCACCACCCAAGGCATAAAATACCCCTTGCTGATGACCGGAACCGCACAGGTAGCCCTTTCCAATGGAATAGTAGTGAACGACCTCAAAGTCCCCCTCACCCGCATTATGGCACGCATCGACATACAAAACAATGCCAACACCGGAGACAAACCCTTCGTTATGGAATCTGCCCAGGTCATCAACCCCAAGCTATACTCCTACCTTATGGAAGGCAACGACGACAGCTACAACATCCCTGTGCTCTCCGATGGATTCACAGCAGCCCAACCCGGCGCAACCGACCCCGACCTTATCCAGGGCCTCTACACCTATGAAACCGCCAACGACGGCACCGTAGAACACACCGCCATGCTCCTGCGTGGCACACTCAACGGAGAACCCTATACCAAACGCATCGACATGCAAACCGCCGGACAACCCGTCCCCCTCGGACGCAACAAACGCTACCTCATAACACTTAATAAAACCAGCAGCAGCCAGGAAATAACATTCACCTTCAAGGTAGACGATTGGGAAGATGGCACAACATTCCCTGTCAAACCCGAACACGAAAAACCATCTCTAGCGGAATTCACAGCCCAGAAAGCCCCCAACGGCCTCGCCGACACACGCTACTGGGATGCCACCACCCATACCTATAACCTGGCCTACGTGCAAACCAACGACATCCTCCGTTTCACCTACACCGGAAAACAAGATATTCGGATAGGCAATATCACCCTGTCGAAAGACGACGGTACCTCCATCGGCCTCAACCCCGGCGAAGACCTCAGAGACTGGATTACAGCCCTGCCCAAAGAAGTAAACGGCGAAACCGTAAAACAAACCTTTGAAATCCGTTTCCGTCAACGCCCAACCAAAGACATTCACATAAACATACCCATAGAAAACGCCGCCAAACCAACCCATAAAGAAACCATACACCTCAGTTGCTGGTATTACCCCGGCACACAGTTCAGTCCCGTTAAAATAGGAAGTGTTTACTGGGCTCCGCTAAATGTAGGAGCATCCATATTGGAGACACCTACGCCTTCAAATGCATCCATGGGTTATTATTATCAATGGGGGCGGAATAAAGCATTTATTCTCACACCGGCAGTACCCATCAGTCCGAGCATAGTAGGTCCCCGGACATTAAATGAAGCAAATGGCACATACGTGAATCACTATATTGCTCCGGCAGCTTATGCAGACTGGTTGAGCGATACCCCAGCTAATACACAGACACGAAATAATTACTGGCTCAACCCGGTCACAACCCCTTGTCCGGCCGGATGGCGTATGCCTACACAGACAGAACTTCAAAACGTTATCGACAAATATAATAACAATATGAAAGTGGAAGAAACAAGCAAACGTTTTCCGGTAGATGGAGATGACGGACAAATATTATATTTCCCTTATATGGCATATATCGGATGGAATGGTACCTGTCCGGCACCCTATGAGAGAACATTAGTCTGGACTACAACGCTGGATGCTACAGGCATACCTTTTACTATGGATATTACAAAAGGCAAGTCAGCCTTTTTTCATAATTGGGCCACTTCTTACGCGTTTAGCATCCGCTGTGTCCACGACATACAATAACCAAAAAAGTATATACCCCTATGAAACCCAAAACAATATACATATTATCCACGCTGATTGTCATCCTGCTCCTCATAAAATGCAGCACCGACAACGACGACGACCCCATCCGCATCGACTCGGATAAGGACTACGCCGAACTATCCATCCGACTGGGCAAAGAAGCCTCTACTAAGGCCAACGGCGACATACCGGCTACCGAGCAGGAGAAAAAAATAGAATCCCTCGCCTGCTTCGTACAAACCTTCGACGAAGGAGTTATCGGTCAGGACGGTTACAAACCCGGCGCATTCCTCAAGTACTTCACCCACGAAGACAAAGGAAGCCCTAACGGATTCACCGACTACGATTTCGGCACCGAACCGCCCACCGTTAAAATACGGATATACAGCGAAGGCTTCAAAGACCTCACCCAGCTCGTCTTTATCGCCAACTACGAACAAAACGGCCTCAAAGACGCCCTCACCAACGTCAACCGCATGGAAGACCTCGCTGCCATCCGCACCCCCGGAGTCACCACGCAAGGCATCAGATACCCTCTGCTTATGACAGGCAACGCACAGGCAGCCCTTTCCGCAGGACAAACCGGCCCGACGCCTCTTGAAGTCACACTCACACGCATTATGACACGCATCGACATACAGAACAACGCCAACACCGGAGACAAACCCTTCGTTATGGAGTCTGCCCAGGTCATCAATCCCAAGCTCTATTCCTATCTTATGGAGGGCAACGACGACAGCTACAACATCCCTGTCCTCCCCGATGGCTTCACAGCAGCCCAGCCCGGAGCAACCGACCCGGACCTTATCGAAGGGCTTTACACCTATGAAACCGCCAACGACGGCACCGTAGAACATACCGCCATCCTCCTGCGCGGCACACTCAACGGAGAACCCTACACCAAACGCATCGACATGCAAGCCGCCGGACAACCCGTGCCCCTCGGACGCAACAAACGCTACCTCGTAACCCTCACCAAAACCGGCAGCAGCCAGGAAATAACCTTCACATTCAAGGTAGCCGACTGGGAAGACGGAGCCACATTCCCCGTACAACCCGAGCACGACAAACCCGTACTGAACGAACTCACATTCAGCAACGGATTCGACAACGGACGCTGGAACGCCGCAGAAACCCTCTATAACATGGAAAACCAGCCATCCGGCACCATTACGTTCACCGTCACCGGAAAACAACAAATATCCGCCCGTATAACAGAAGCACGCAGCCATGCCGACCAAAGCACGTCAAACGTTGAAAACATGGCCGGCATCCATGTCAGCGATCCCATATTCAACAACGACGGCACCCTGACACAAACCGTCACCATCAACATTGCCACCTCCGGCATAATCCAAAACAAAGAACCCATTGACCTTAGCATACAAATCTACAACGCCGTTAAACCCAGTTACAACGAAACAATACACATCACCAACCTGCTCAACTACCCCGGCACCGACCTCAAACCCGTGCTGCTCGGTAATATCTATTGGGCACCCGTTCATGTAGGAGCAACCGAAATCCGCCACGACGGAACCCTTACCCTCGAAACAATGGGATACGTCTACCAATGGGGACGCACCTACCACCCGACGGTGATGAAAACAGAAAACAACCTGCCGACCGGAGACGAAGTATTGGGCCCCGTCACCTATGCCGAGGCCACCGGAGTCTACCGCAACAACTTCATCTACACCAGTACCACCGACTGGCTCACACCCGACGACCCCCAGAAAGCAACCCGCGACGCCCTCTGGACCAACCCACTCAACACCCCCTGCCCTGCCGGATGGCAATTGCCCGACAGCGCACAACTAACAGAAATATCCAAAGTATACTCCCCTGAAAATCTCAGATTAGATATCAGCGAAGTATCCTTCTCCGGCCAGGACGGGCAAACACTCTACCTCCCCCTTTCCGGATGGAGGGAATACCGCGACGGAGGCTCCCGCCATGTCCGTGTACGTAGCCTAATATGGGCATCCGATTATCCAAAAACAGATGTCCTCGGAAGAATATTCAACCTGGAATACAGCGAAAGCGGCTGCTTTGTCAACCGCTTTAATCCCGGCTACTCCTTCTTTGTACGCTGCATACGAATGTGACAACGATAAACGATAAACAACAAACAAAAATATAAAACTATGAAACCCAACACCCTATTAATCCCGACCCTTATCGCAGTCTTCCTCTTCGGAAGCTGCTCGGAAGATAAGAACACCGACCTGCCGACGCCCATCCAAAGTGGCGCAGCCGACCTAACACTCCGCTTCGGTTCAGTCCAGACCAAAGCCGACGGCGACCCCGTAGAAATCGCCACCGACGCCGAAAAAGAAATCCGTTCCCTCGCCTGCTTCGTGCAGACCAACGGCGACGGCACCGAAGGCTACCCCGACTACAAAGAAGGAGTCTTCGGCAAATACTTCAGCAACAGCAACGACGAAGACACCAAATTCCAGGAGCCCCTTACCGAAACCGACGTAAAAGGCACCTACACAGCCACCATCCGCATACATAGCGAAAGCTTCGTAGGCAACACCAAAGTATTCTTCCTTGCCAACTACGCCGAAAACGGGTTCACCGAAGCCGAACTCACAGCCATTGCCACGTGGGACGACCTCGTCAAGCTCAAAAGCAAAGCCGTGACCGATTCCCCCGCGACACCCCTTCTGATGTCCGTCTACCTCACAGTAGTCCTCTCCGAAGGCGAAACAACAACGACACAACCCATTAAAATCACCCGCATCGTCTCCCGTCTCGACGTCATCTACCAACAAGAAAAAGAATCCGCCGACGGAAGCAAAAAATTCAAGCTCGAAACCGTACAACTCATAAACCCCAAATCCCAGGCAACCCTGCATTCGGAAGAAGACGTAGCCGAAACAGACAACATCCCCGTAGTGGCCACCTTCCCCACGGTAAGCCCCACTGTCGACAAACCCCATGAAATAAGGTGCATCTACACCTACCCCGCTACCAACACCGAACCCGGCTCCGGAGGCATCACAGCCCCCACCATGCTCCGCATAAAAGGAACCTACAACGACACCTCCCCCATCGACAAAACCATACCATTCCTGTCCGCCGACGCAGAAGTAGTACCCCTGGCCAACAACCACTACTATAAAGTACTGCTCAACCCACCCGGCGAAAACCTCGAACTCGAGTTCACCATCAATATCGACGACTGGACCGACGCCCAGGAATTCCCCGTAGGCCCCACCCAGGAACCACTCGTACTCAACGACATCACCATCACCCCTGCCCCGGCCGGAAACGCATGGGATGAAGCAACACGCACACTCGACATCACCAACATAACAGCCGACATGACCGACGTCACCTTCAACGCCACCGGCAACAGTGCCACCCGCTACCACGTCGTCACCCGCTACGATAAAGGCGCCACCTCCCTCGGCTTCGACCCCGAAACGAACCCCGTGGAAAGCATCATACAACAATCCCCGGCCGAAGAAGTGACCGACCCCGAAACAGGAATCGTCAGCTACAAACAAGACTACACCATCACCCTGCCCAAACAACTCACCGACCAGCGCGTCCCCCTCGATGTCGTAGTCTATATCCACGATGAAGCCAACGACAACAACATCGACTCCATCGTCTTCCGTTCCCGTCCCGACTATCAGGGCACCCTGCTTAAACCCGTGCTCGTAGGCGGCATCTACTGGGCACCCGTCAACGTAGGAGCCACCACCATCAACGGAACCGACGCAGTCTCCGACATCGGCAACATATACCAATGGGGACGCAACGAACCCTTCCAGGTAGGCGATGACCAGACACCACCGACAGATATTATAACCGGTCCCATCAGATACGCAGAAGCATCCACCACATATAAAAATAATTTTATAGTACAATACGACACTTCCATATCCGATTGGATATCCCCTCAAGACCCCGACCAGACAACCCGTAACCTGCGGTGGACAAAAAACGTAAACGACAGTCCCTGTCCAAAAGGATGGCGTGTACCTCGCAAAGATGAACTAGATATACTATTAAAGCAAATAATAGATAAAACGGCAACATTCGAGGCTACAAAATACCGCGTTAGCTATGTAGGCGACAACGGAACAGACATACTATATGTCGGCATGACAGGATGGAGAGATTACAATACCGGAAATCACAGAAGCAGAGGCGTATATCAACAACTATGGTCATCGTCCGCAAACAGTAATCAACGAGCCTACAGGATTGATAACAGCAGAGGAATTTACAGTCCCCCCACCTACGGCTTCGCCGTCCGGTGCGTACAATACTAAACCCCAGGCACACGATGAACACCGCCGGACCAAATATAAAAGGATGGATGCTATCCCTCATGCTGATAGCAACAATTACAGTGCAAGCCCAACAGTTTGCACTGAAAACCAACCTCCCCTACTGGCTCACCACTACCCCCAACATCGGAGTGGAATGGGCCGTCAGCAACCGGGTAACCCTCGAGCTATCCGGCGGCTACAACCCCTGGACCTTCCTGCCCGACTATATGAGCCTCCGGCACTACCAGGTTTTACCCGAAGCCCGCTACTGGTTCGACCGGCCCTTCAGCCGCCACTTCCTCGGGATACACGCCGTCTACTCCCGATACAACATCGGCAGAGTCAAGTTCATACCCCCGCTCGAAGAACACATCTATAAAGGCAACGACTACGGCGGTGGAATAACCTACGGCTACCAGATGAAAATCTCCGGCCGCTGGAACCTCGAATTCAGCATCGGCGCAGGCTACCTGTACCGCGACTACGACAAATACCTTTGCATCGAATGCGAAGACAAGTTAAATCATAAAACAAAACACTATTTCGGAATAACAAAAGCAGCAATAGCAATCATTTTCTTCATCAGTTAGAGACCAGAACCCGTCTGATATGAAGCAATGCACACACATAAAGAGGCTATGTGACAGCCTGTTAGTATCCGCTATACTCTTGGTGGTGTCCTGCTCTATGGATGATGAGTTAATGACTTGCCCCTACAATGTACAACTTGAATATTGGTATTCACAGGAAGGAACAAAACAGCAGAATATGATAAACAACTATATATACGATATCATAGAATATATCTTCGACGAAGATAACATCCTCTATGCCATTCAGAAACTGCCCGGAACATCGGAACGCGGAAAATACTACTCCGAAATGACACTCCCGCCGGGACGCTACACCGCAGTGGCATGGGGCAACCTTTCCGGCAATACCCCCGAATTCAACCCGACGATAGGACAAACAACAAAAGAAACAATGGTAATCCGCCTCGGCATACCCGACAACGCAGCAAACGAAACGCCCCAACCCGGCGAAATCCGGCAAAACATAGGACGGATTTATTATGCCTTCTCCGCCTTCACCGTACAGGATAAAAGCATAAGCCGCATACGCATGGGAATGACACACGCACACTGCCTGTTGGACATAACCGTAAAATGGAAAGCCAATACACCCCCTAACACCCGGAACTTCCGCCTGCAACTCAGGGAAGTACCCGGAGTATACCATATGGACCCCGCCTACGGAAGCAGCATAAACGGCCCCGTCAAAATACCCGTGACCGACTACCCCGTAAGCAACCGGAACGCCATATACTACATACCAACCATAGAGGAAAGTAAAGAATTGCAACGACACCAGGCGGAAGCACGGATGGACATCACCCGCACCCTCAAAGGACAAATCATCACCCACCGCTACCGCAACAACTCTCAAATACTCTTCTCCGTCTATGCCGCAGAAGAACAGCTAACAAAGGAAATAGATCTCCAAAAATATTTTCAGACCATGAATATTGACCGCGACAGAAATCTACGTCAGGAATTCCACATTGTAGTGGAAGTACAAACAGACCAGATACTCGTATACCCCGCCATACAATCCGATTGGGAAAACGGTGGTGTAATCGGAGGAGATTTATAAATAACAACATCAATTACTAACGTTAATAAAAAAATAAAGACATGAAAAAAGTATTGATTTTAATGATGCTCACAGGAATAGTAACCCTATTCGCCACCTGTAGCAATGACGACGACGAACGCCGCGAAACCGGAGAAGAAAGAGCCGTAACCTTCGTATTCCCCGGACTCGCCAAAGGAGGCTCAGTGCCCTACATCACAAAAGCCGACGTAGCAGCAAATCCCGGAGAAAGCGAACTCTCCACAATGGACATCTACCTCTTCGACGGGACAGTCGACAACTCCCGGCTCGAACGCATCTACCACAGCGGTGTGGCCAACGACGACGACTATGAATTCACTGTCGGAAGCAGCGGAGACGACAAAACGGCAACGCTCAAGATACCCGCCAGCACCGCCAGCAAAGGATTCTTTTTCGTAGCCAACGGACGCAACCTCATCTCACTCAACAAAGTGAAAGAAGGAGAAACACTACTGTCAGAATTTCGCAACAGCTTGGTCGACCCCGTCACAACCGACAAACACCTGGCAACACCCCTATTGATGACCGACTATCAAGCAATCGACCTCGCTACCGAAACCAGCAAAGAAATCACCCTGGCACGCCGCGTAGCACGGTTCGACTTCGTCAACGATGCCGGAAAATCCAGTTTCAGCATTAAAAAAATCCTTATCTTCAGCACCAACTCTACGGCACACGTATTCGATGCCGCAACCGATGCCTTGCAGGATTTACCTGTGAACATGAGCGAGATAGATTTCACACAGATTTCCGCAGCACCCGACGATCCGAATAAAGGAACAACCGGAAGCGTATTCTACATCTACCCCACCATGAACGACGACGGAAGCCTCAGTACCACCACACTCTCCCTGCTCGGAGAAACCAACAAAGGTGTTACACAGATATATCCCGTCAAATTCGTCACCTACGACGATGCCGACCCCGATACGCCAATCAACGTACAGATACTGGCCAACCGCCGCTACACCGTACTGGTTGAAAACCTCGGAATGGCCGACCTCGAAGTAACTCTCGAAGTAGAAGACTGGAAACCCGGCGAAGACATCCCGCAAGACATTAACGTCGGCACTATCAAAGTAGTCGATGACCAGGGACAAGACATCCCCAACAACACTCTTACCCCCGACGCCAGCGGCGGTACTATCGACCTGAGAGTAATTGCAACAAGTAAATGGTATGTCGACCTGAATGGAAATGAAAATTGGATTACGTCCAATGATGGTAGCATCCCTGCCACTGAAGTCGGAAGTGAATTTACATTAACTATAGGAGCAAATGGAAGTGAGGCACGTAAAGGTATAATCTATGTTCGGAACAAAGTCGAAAAATCCATCTTACAACCCTTAATCATATCACAGACTGGCATTTAACCTTTATCCATACATTTATACCTCTCCTTTCTCTATAAGGAAAGGAGAGGTATTTAAATTAATTAATATTTCGAAGGTCCTTCACCCATAAATATTTAATACCTTTGGTGACTTGTAACCAAAGAGTAATTCAGAGAATGATTAATACGAAATTGGCTGCTGATCTCCAAATCAAATGGGATCGTATACAAAAAGCCATGGCGCAGGTAAATGCAGACGGATGTCTGTTAAATGTAGATGTAAATCTTTATTATACTACTGGAAAAATCTATAACGGATATTTTTATATTCCAGTGGAAGGAAGTCCATATTTTTTCATTATACGTCCTAATGGTCTCGATGGAAATAGAGTGAAATATATACGTAAGCCCGAACAGATTCCGGAACTTTTTGCCGAATTTGGTATTCCTATGCCGGAAAAACTTCTCCTTGAAGCCGATGAACTTACCTATAACAACTATATACGTTTACAAAACATCTTTCAACCTAAGACAGTTGGGAATGCTACATCCTTGATGCGTGCGGTACGATGCATAAAAACACCATGGGAGATTGAACAATTCCGCATTTCTGCGAAACAACATGCACTTACCTATTCAGAAATACACGATTGTTACCATCAAGGCATGACTGATCTTGAATTTCAATATGAGATTGAAAAAAGGATGCGCAAAAACGGATCTATGGGTCTATTTCGCACTTTCGGAGCTAATATGGATATCTATATGGGTAGTATATTAGCCGGAGAGAATGCGGAAGAACCCTCTCCTTTCGATTTTGCTCTTGGAGGAGGTGGATGTGACGCATCTCTACCGATAGGTGCTAACGGTACACTTTTAAAAGAAGGCACTGCTATTATGGTTGATATGGCAGGAAACTATACACCTTATATGACGGATATGACGCGTGTATTCTCTGTAGGTAAGCTTACAGATGCTGCATACCGCGCTCACCAGGTATCGATTAATATTCAGCAAGCTGTAGAGGAAGCTGCACGACCAGGTAAGCCTTGCGCTGATTTATATAATATATCTTTGGATATTGCGCAGAAAGAAGGATTAGCCGCTAACTTTATGGGCACAAAACAACAAGCAAAGTTCGTGGGACATGGTATCGGTATTCAGATCAATGAACTACCAGTATTAACACCTCGCTCTAAAGAGATTCTTGAGACAAATATGGTGTTTGCCCTGGAACCCAAATTTGTTATACCTGGGGTGGGTGCTGTTGGAATTGAAAACAGTTTTTTAGTTACTGAAACAGGATTAGAAAAACTGACTCTTTTTGAAGAAGAAATAATCCGACTTGATTAAACTTTATTGAAAGACTACCCGGTAATACTTTTTTATTTGTCTATGTAGTATATTATTAAGTCCTAATTATAAATATATCATGAAAAAAACTGTATCTTTTTTACTGTTATTGGCAATTATTATCCTGCCATTACATGCAACAAAACCGGAAGATGTAAAACCGGTTAAGAATGTTATTGTGATGATACCCGATGGTTGTTCACTCCCTGTTGTTTCTGTATCTCGTTGGTTACAATGGTATACTAATCCTGATATGCCAAACTTGAATATTGACCCGTATCTCTGTGGCACAGTTACTACATTCTCTTCAAATGCACCTATCGGTGACTCTGCTCCTACTACATCTTGCTATATGACAGGAGTTCCCAGTCGAACAGGTCACGTATCCACTTATCCTGTACCAGACGGAGACAATGATATCTTCCCTATGGATCCTAACCGCGCATACCAACCGCTTGTAACCGTCCTAGAAGCCATGAAAATGACACAAAACAAAGCAACAGGACTTGTATTCACCTGTGAGTTTCCTCATGCAACTCCAGCCGACTGTTCAGCGCACAGCTATAAGCGTGGAAACTACCATTGGATTGCGCCTCAAATGGTTCATAACAACCTGGATGTGGTGATTGGTGGTGGAGTTTCTATCCTGAATGAAGAGATGGAAAACTATCTTACGGGTAATGGCTACAATGTATATAGAAACAACCTGCAAGGTATGCGTGCAGATAATAATGATAAAATGTGGGCTTTATACGGTGACCGCGAAATGGCTTATGACATCGACCGTAATCCCAACGAACAACCTTCTATTGAAGAAATGACCCGTAAAGCGATCGACAAACTATCCCGTAATGAAAATGGTTTCTTCCTGATGGTAGAAGGTAGTAAAGTGGACTGGGCCGCACACGCTAACGACCCTGTTGGAATGTGTACAGACTTCCTGGCTTTTGATAAAGCATGTGGAGCTGCCTTAGAGTTCGCAAAGAAAGATGGAGAAACAGTAGTCGTCATCGTTCCTGACCATGGTAATAGCGGATTCAGTTTAGGTAAATATGCATGTACCGGTTATGACAAACTGACCAAAGACCAACTTTTCCACCAATTTGCTCAATACAAGCTTACTGCAGAAGGTTTTGCAAAAAAAATCAATAGCGAACCTTATTCTGAAGTACAGAATATTTTCCGTACGTATGCAGGTTTTGAGCTTTCCGAAGATGAATTAAACGTCTTAACCCATATAAAAGACTACAAAAACAGCCCGATACCGGCAGAGGAACGTTCTTCCGAAGGATTGGAAGCATCCCTTTATAGCGGCTCTCTTACTTCTTTTATGTCTAAACTGCTTACTTCAAAAACATGTTTCGGTTTCACAACAGGTGGACATACCGGTGAAGAAGTATTTATCGCTTCATATCATCCTAAAGGAACACCTCCTATGGGAAGACGTACAAATGTTGAATTAAATGAATATCTGTGTGCTGCTGCTGGCCTGTCAACTTCACTTGAAGATCTTTCAAATCAGGTTTTTGCGCGTCATACAGATGTATTCAAAGATTACACATGCGAAATGATTCCTTCAAAAGAAGAGAAAGGCTCTCCTACCCTGATTGTAAAAAACAAAAAGGATCGCAAGAAACAACTAACAATCAGCCCATACACCAATATTGTGAAAGCCGGACGTAAAGGAGAACAAGAAATTCTCCTCAACTCGGTAATTGTATATGTAGATGCAAATGACACATTCTATTTGCCGGAAAGTTTGGTAGACTATTTGAAATAAATCAAATTTCAAAATATTAAGAAAGCCGCTTCATAACTATAGCGGCTTTTTTATAAATCAACTAATAGTTTTAATTTTTACTACAAAAGCGAGGCATAGCCGAGTGCCGTAAGCTATACCTCACATATCGTTAGTCATGATCTATAAATAAGGAAGAAGGATAATAGGCTTCAAAATAAAAGGTCATTCTGGCAACCAGAATGACCTTTATTTTATATAATCTATAAAGATTTATTACTTCAACTCCTTAATTCTAATATTCCTGAATTTAACAGGAGAACCATGTCCTAAGAAAGCGATATGGCCTTTCTTATTGAAAAGTCCGGGATGTTCTTTCTTATCCATTGTTCCGTTCTTGGTTGCTTCGCGGATGTTACCATCAAGGATAACATGGCCGTTTAATGTAATTTTGATATTGTCACCGTTAGCGATCACTTCTTGTGTATTCCATTCGCCAGTTGGTTTCAAATAACCACGTTCAGCAGGAATGATGCCATAAACAGAACCATGATACTGATATATCTCCAAATCTTTATAAACCGGATGTTCACTATCCAAAATCTGTAATTCCATACCAACATAAGCAGCGTCGCCTTCCATTGGGGTACGAATACCTAAACCATTATTAGCAGCAGGTGTCAACTGAAAATCAAAACGGATAATAAAGTTTCCATATTCATCTTTCGTATATAGATTACCACCGGAACCTTTACTCGGAACTAATGAAATTGTACCATCTTGTGTAGTATAGTCTACAGTATTACCCGTCCATGCATGCATATTAGTTCCGTCAAAAAGGATATTATATCCTTCTTTCTTCTCTTCTGCAGAAAGCTGAAATGCTTCTTTACGAGGTAATTCTTTTACATAAATATCACGGTAATAAACCTTGCTACCATGAGCTTGTAGCTCCAGTTGTTCGATCGGGAAGATTGGTTGTTTACGATCCCAATAGTTTTCAAGGATCACATCATCCGTTACAAGTTCACCGTTCAGATAAACAGTAACACGGTCACCAACCATCTTAATATAGAATGAATTCCATTCTCCCATTTTATTATCTGCAACTTTCAATGGTTTACTTTCATGTGTCCGATTATTATATAATCCACCAGAACCAACCTGAGCTCCAACATTTACACGAGCCGTATCCCAAATCTGTACCTGTGGAGTTCCGCGGAGGTATATACCGGCATCAGCTTCAGGACCTGCAGGATCAAGCATCCAGTCAACATACATTTCAAAATCACCATATTGCTTTTCAGTACAAAGGTTATCATAACCTGTTCCATCGAATACCAATAAACCATTTTCAACTTTCCAATCATTGCGCATTTGCTCATCTGACTTTTCTTGAGCTTTAGCCAATTGCGCAGGAGTCATTTTTGCACGGGTGATAGGATTACCGACTAGGCCTTTCCATCCGGTCAAGTCTTTTCCATTAAATAAAGAAACATAACCTTCTTCATTTGGCATTTCATCCAAATGCTTACGTATAGCCTGACGTTGATAATCTGCATCCGGATTGTTCAATACCTGCATTACTTTGTTCAGCAGATCTCTTACTTTCTGTCCGGTAAAAGAAGTATTGCCATTTGCAATATTCATCACAGCTTGCGCCGCTGCTTCCTGCAATGGTTTTTCATCCAGGAATTGTCCGGCAAAGATCATTCCCTGGAATGTTCCTGTACGTTGGATCTGGCGTAAAATACTATTCTTTTGTTCATTTGTTTTGGCAATAGCCATAGCTTTACGTAAACTCAACACACGGTTTTCACCGGTGATTGCTGGATTAGAAACCAAACGAATATACGCTGTTAATGCTCTGTCAAAATAATAAGTTGCTGCAGGATCAGCAGCTACAACATATAGTTCATCTGCAGCTTCCGGACCTTTCCATTGTAACAATGCCTCAAAGGCTGCATCTTTAGCAGCTCCTTCTCCTTTTTTAAATCCGGAAACAATTGCTTCTAATGCTTGTGGTTCACCTGTAGTAGCTAATGCTGTATAATAAAGATGTTTTTTGCTTTCTCCCGCCTGAATCATACGACGATTAAGCGTGTTAACGCGTGTCGCAGCCGCTTGAGAAGCCAGTGTTGAAATAACTGCCTGTTGAAGCGGTTCTACAGCAGAGGCATCAGCTGATTCCAATAAACCAGCAACCATCGTAAAGTCCCTTTCAGAAACAACATCTTTTAATGCTTTATAAGCAGCTGCTTTCACTTCGGCTGATCCTGATTTAGTCTGGTCTAATACAGTATTCATATTGCCATCAGCTTTACGCAGAGCTAATAATTGAAGCGCGGCGATCTTACCATCATCTGTTGCCTGAGATATACTACGTGCAACAGCTTGATCAATATCACCAGGGAAAGCTGCCAATGCATTTTGAGCAATAAGTACCACTTTTTTATCTGCATTCGTCAATAGTCCTGCCAAAACAGGAATAGATGCAGTATCACCAATTCGTGTTAATGCATTCACAGCTGCTTGCTTTACTTCCAGATTCTGATCTTTCAATTGATCTGATAATACCTGACGTGCCGGAAGATCGAAGCGAATATCTAAAGCTTTAAGTTTTGAATTCTTTTCAGGACATGCTGCTTCAAGGCCAATCCAGTTTAATACATCTATCTTTACTTCAGGTTTTGCTTTTGCCATAGCTTTTACGACCTCAACATACATAGGGGTATCTGCATATTCAGAAGCAAACCAAAGAGCAGCATTACGATATTCTTTGTTTGAATCCTTTAAAGCAGTTAGTAACTGTTTTGTTACATTCGCTTTGTTTAATGAGAAAAGGATCTCTAATGTTGCCGTACGTGTATGAGTTTGTCCGGCTTTGGTGGCTTGTTTCAGCAAATCATTAGCTGCTTTCTCTGCATTTTTCACATCTCCTTGTTCCGCAAGATGTTTGATTAGCATAATATAAGCTTCATTTGCTTGGGACTTTTCATAACGATAGCCAACTTTTGCTGCAGCTTCTGCTAATGGTTTCAGAGAAGCAGATGTACCAATACGGCTCAAAGCATATAATACAATACGTTGCATTTCTATATCTCCACTACCTATCATTCCGGTCAAAAGGTCTTCTGCTATTGGTAAACGGGCTTCACCTACAGCCAGAATTACATCTTGTTGTGTCTTTGGTGTACCCATACGACGCATCAAAGAGGCTTGTAATGCTTGCTTGGCTTTATCTGTACCGATGTTTGCCAAAGCACGGGCAGCAGGGCCACTTAATTCTTCATGATTTAAATAACGCCCTAGTGCATCTACACTTTCATCCCCACCAATAAGCTGAAGTTGACGGATAATAAATGCTTTAGTTTCTCTTTCCTGTACTTTTTCTAATGCTTTCAAATAACCATTAACAGTAGTAGTACGGGCACTCTCTTGTCCCTGTGCACCAACATAATGAGTCAGGCCACTCAAAGCATATTCTACTTGCGAATTGCTTCCTTTTCCGGGAGCATTCATCATATCGACAAGCATTGCTATGCCTTCTTCACCTGTTGAAGCCAGATCACCTATCTGTTTATTATAGTTAGCTTGTTTTTCCGCCGGCATCTGTGCCAGTACATCAGCTACTATTGTTTTATTTGTCCGGCCTCCTTGCGCAAATACCATACCGACACATAGCAGTAATCCGACAAATGATAAATATATTTTCTTATTCATAATTCCTTTGTTTGTTTTTACATTCAATTTTCCTCTTTCAATTTTCAGATATTCCAGGGTGCACGCATCGGTTGATCAATCAAGCGATTGGCAGCTTCATCGTTAATGAACTCCAACTTCACCGGATCAAAGTGCAATGTTCGGTTCAAACGAAGAGCCACTGCTCCCATATTTACGATAGTAGCCGAACGGAAACCATTTTGCTCATTTAAAGCAAATGGCTGACGGGTACGGATACTTTCGAGGAAATCGGTCACTTGAGGAGCAGGCTCCGGATAAGCAGCTAATTTCTTTTCCCAGTCAGGAATATCACAAACAAAGTTTTTATATACATTACCATTTGGGCCGGAGATATAAGGGGTATTAGGATCACCATAATCACCACCCCAAAGAACAATCTGACAACCATCTTCGTATGTGTAGGTAATAGAACGCCAAGTACCTACAGCATCCGGATGTTGTTGTGGTGCATCTACTTCCACCTTCACAGGGCTGGTATGGTCTTTACCCAGGAAGTATTGCACAGGGTCGATATAATGTTGTCCCATATCACCCAGACCGCCACCATCATAATCCCAGTAACCACGGAATGTTCCATGCGTACGGTGTGCATTATAAGGTTTATAAGGTGCCGGACCTAGCCACATATTATAATCCAGTTCAGCAGGAACAGATTGTGGCTCCAGATATTCTTTTCCTACCCAGTAGAATTTCCAGTCAAAACCGGTATGTTTACTGATAGTCACTTTCAAAGGCCATCCCAACATACCACTTTGAACCAATTTTTTCAAAGGTTTCACCGGAGTTCCTAATCCGTAGAATGTATCCGTAAAGCGGAACCATGTGTTAAGACGGAACATACGTTCATATTGCTTCATAGCTTCCATTACACGTTTTCCTTCTCCGATAGTACGTGTCATTGGTTTCTCACACCAAACATCTTTTCCGGCTTTAGCTGCTTCTACCGACATAATTCCATGCCAATGAGGAGGAGTTGCAATATGTACAATATCCACATTAGAATCAAGTATCAGGTCACGATAGTCATGATAAGCTGCAATCTTATCTTTAACCAGTTGTTTACCTAATTCAAGATGTTTCTTGTCCACATCGCAGACAGCCACTAAACGTGTTCCGGCATAGTTCACGTGTCCACGTCCCATACCACCGGTACCGATAATACCTTTTGTTAATTGATCACTTGGAGCGATGAATCCATTACCCAATACGTGCCGGGGCACTACGGTTAATGCTGCAATTCCCCCTAGTGTTTTCAGGAAATTTCTTCTGTTTGTTCTCATAGCAAATTTATAATATAGATTTAATTGATAGTTTTCATGGTTATAAGCTGACAAATATATTAAATATTTGTTGAAACACCTGCCCGATTGATAGCAAAGTTATATATAATAAACCAGATCAGCTATAAAATAAGAGGATGACTAAAAAGTATAAATCTAGTATCTAAGTGTCCTCGCCTAACCAGACGAGGACACTTAGATACCAGGCTTTGTTACTTTTAGGAGGTTGTCCAGCTTTTTGGACAACCTCTCTTACTACACAAAGTATAATTACATTAATCCAGAGTCGGATTAAAAGTTCCGCCCCAGTTATTGTTTTGTTCAATATTGCTATTTTTATCAATAGCTTCCTGTCTGATAGGGAAAAAGTAATATTTATCGGGAACCGAAGTTATTTTTACTCCTGTGAATGGTATCTGCAAAACACTATATTTGAAATCTTTTTCAGTCAGTTCATTTCTTCCTGCTTTCTGAATAGCCTCTTCTATTGACATTTCCGAACCATCAGGATTGATTGCAATAGCTTCCACCCCGTGTTTGGTCTGTCCGTCCAGGCGGTTCAATAGACGCATTCTGCGTAGTGCCCAAAAATAATGATCTTCAAAACAAAATTCAATATTACGCTCCTGTAAAATTGCTTCGCGAATTACTTCACGGGAAGTTGTCGGGAGACCATAATTACCATTTTCTCCGGGTTCGATACCTGCCCGTTGACGAATTTCCTTTAATATAGCCAATGCTATATCGGATTTGCCCGTTTCATTGGCTGTTTCGGCATAATTCAACATGACCTCGGCAAAGCGCATTACGATAAAATCAATATCATATTGCTGTACCTCTGACTGTTTTAGTGACAAATCGCTACCTTTCTTTATAAAGAAACCGCTATACCGATCAAGATTCGTAGAATTTATCCCAGCTTTAGGATTAACACCAAAATCATCCAATTCATGAGCAATACCCAAAGCCGTATATTGACGGTTCCCTACTTTTCCCGAGACCTCATATACAGCTCCGTTCCATACGATAGATTTTCCCATTCTCGGATCTCGGTTTTCCCAGTAACTTTGTAATAATTGTTCTTCACTTACATGGTATTTCCCTGTCGGATCATTATAGGTTTTTCCATCTTTCATCGGAAATTCTTTTATAAAATCCCAGGTAGGACAAACTGATGCATTTCCGCGGCTCTCTGATCCGGGCCGTACGCCATTATCCCAGTTTGCCATCTTATTCGGATAAGTATTAATATTGGCAAAAACTACTTCAGGCCCTCTTTCCACAATAAATATATTACCATAATCCTCTGTTAACTTATAGTCCCTGTTCTTTAATTGAGTATAGGCTTCTTCATTCGTAGCATGTGCTTCCTGCCAATAAGCATTATCCCATGGATTTTTCGGATTAAACTGTGGAGAGGCTTTAAATAATAAGACTTTTGCTTTAAAAGCTAACGCAAAAGAAGCATCCACTTTTCCATAATTTGGAGAACTACTTTCTATTTTATCCGGCAATAGGCGAATTGCTTCATTAATGTCTGCGATTAAAAAGTCAAAACACTCTTTTGTTGAATTCCTTCTGACATACAGATCATCTTTATCTTTATCCTGTGGTACAGTAAGGTAAGGTACCCCTCCATGATAGATTACCATTTTAAAATAGATAAAAGCTCTTAAAAATAAAGCCTGTCCTACAATATCGTCTTTTACATCCTGAGTAAGGTTACCGTTCGTAACACTTTGAATGGCTTCATTTATCAAACGTATTTTCGGATATTCATATTGCCACAGCTTATATTCCGCATTCGTCATGGTTACGCGGTCGGGATAGAAATGAATACCGGTACCTTGTTGTGTACGTTGTTCGCGAGATACATTCCAATTATGTCCGTTAATTGTATTATCAGGATCATTATCGAATGTGGTTGCATACAAATTAGCTAAATAAGCATTGGCCAGTTTTTCATCATTCCAGACCAGATCTGCATCATAATTGTAAATATTTTCTATATCCAGTGTATCACAGCTATTCATGGAGATAACAACTATCAGGAGGGATATTATATTAATTATTTTTTTCATCTTATATTATATTAGAATTTAACATCAATACCAAAGGTGAACGATTTCATCAGAGGATAGGAGTCATAACATGACTGTTCAGGATCATGAAATTCAGTCATTGGAGAAATAACGAACAAGTTTGTTCCATTGAAAAAGAGCTGTGCCGATATTAATCCGAAAAGATTAGTTATTTTCTTTGGTAAAGCATAACCTAAATTTAAATTTTTCAAACGGAGGTAAGCTCCATTACGCATCCAGAAAGATTGATCACCTGTTCCCGATTCATACCAGTTATTCCCGATTACGCGTGGATATTTAGCATCCGGATTTTCTGGTGTCCACACATCATCCGTCCAGATTGGATAATACGGACGGATAGTCCCTCCATGTTGACGAATACCACCACCATCTGAATTACTGATAATACGGTCAAACATTCCTACTCCCTGGAAATGGGCATCCAGTGTAAGACCTTTCCAGGTTATGCTTCCTCCAAACCCATAATTGATACGAGGTGCATTATTGTCTGTCAATAGTTGAATATCATTCCCATCAACTTTATTATCCGGTCCGGCAGTATAACCATCGCCACGAACATCTTCCAGTAAAAGTCCACCCATGTAAGGATCACGTCCGAATTGTTTGAATCCTTTTGCCAGTAATTCATCCAGCTGATCCTGCGTCCGAATAATTCCTATTGTTTTATATCCTGTTATACGGTTCAAAGGGTGTCCTACTGCCGACAACTCTTCCAGGTTTCCTCCGGATGAATACAGAGCAGTTTGATCCAATACATCCCATTGGTCTCTTGAGTAGCCAATATTTCCATAAACCGAATAATCAACTTTGCCACCAAAACCCCTGTCTCTCCATAGTGCATTAAATTCAACCCCGCGCCATGATCTTTCCGCATAGTTTTCCGGAGCAAGTTTTTGGCCATAGGTATCCGGTATAGTTACAATACGAGAACGAAGAATATCTGATTCCTTCCTGTAGAAAGCATCAAAAGATCCGGATAGGCGATTGTTTAGCACCCCGAAATCAAAACCTCCATTGTAGGTAGTTGAGGTAGACCAGGTAAGGTTTATATTCGGTGTAACACCCGGTTTAATTCCCAGATTTTGTTTATCTCCCCAAATATAGGAACTACCGGATACATACGAATAAATATAAGAGAATGGGTCGATTCTCTCACTCTTCTTTGCTGTTGACTTATCCCAATCCAGGTCATTACCCGTCGTTCCATAAGAAGCGCGTATCTTAAGATTATCCAACCAGGAAGATGTCACTACCATAAATGGCTCTTCGCTGATACGCCATGCTGCAGATACAGAAGGGAAAAAACCCCAACGTTTTGCCTTCGGGAAAAGTGTATTTCCATCATAACGGAAGGAGAATTCAGCTATATATTTTTGTGCAAAACTATAGTTGAAACGCCCGATCCATGACAAACGTCCACCAGTTACTTCACTACCATCTCCCCATCTGCGTTCTGCATCTTTAGAATAAACAAACATTTGGTCGAAGTTTGTTAATGGATCTTCAGCCTGGGCATGTATTTTCTCCCCGCCATTAGAGGCCTGCTCCCATACAATTGTAGCCGCTACATCATGTTTACCGAATGAGTTATTATAATTCAGGAACCAGTTTAATTGTTCACTCCATAAAGAATGTACATCATAATTCAAATATTCCTGATTTTTAGAGAATGTAAAAATATTGATTTTATTAGGATCAGGAGGAGCAGGTATAAAACGATTATTATCTGCATTTAAAGGTGACCAAACATAATTTGTCTGATATGTCAGGAATCTTTTACGCATATAATCATTTCCGATATAGTTTGCTGTAAACTTTGTGGACAATCCCGGGATCACCGATCTCAAATCTATATCCAAAGATAAAATCGCATTCATTTCGCGTTTTCTGGTTTTGATATACCGATCGCCAACAACCTGATCGATTACACTCCATGCCTGCCAGCTTCCCATAGGAGTCTGTACCGGATAGTCCGTAATATAATTAGCAGGTGTTCCATCGGCTTCCAGATAGAAGGGGTAAGTTTTAGGCCAATTGAAGGTACAACGGTAAAGGTCAGAGATTGTCTGCTCATCATCATTGGAAAACGGCCAATAGAACCGTTGCTGATTTTGCTGGTTAGCAGAAACATTCAAATTCATTTTCATCCAACGGGTAATTTTGGCCGTCACATTTGATCTCAGGTTGAATTTACTGTTTTCTAAGCTTTTATATGAGCCTTCTTCTCCGATATAACTTGCCAGGGCATAATATGATATCTTTTCACTGGCACCAGAAACACTTAAAGAATGTTTTGTATTCCATGGGTTCTGCCATATATAATCATTTACATTATAATTCTTGTCCTTAAAATACTCAAACTCCTTTTCTCCGTTTGGTATAGCCAGCCCCCGATATTCAGCAACCCGATTCTGATAGATCAACTCATCCGTAGCTGTAAATTTATCAGCAAATAATTCCATTGTCGGATTCATAAATGTATAGGAACCTTGATAATTAAATATCGGCTTAGAAGAACCATCACCGGTTTTAGTAGTTACCAGAACAACGCCATTACCTGCTTGTGATCCGTAAATGGAAGCTGTTGCAGCATCTTTCAAAAAACTGAGTTGGTCAACCTCATTTGCCTCCAATGCATCGAAAGCCGCTTTATCACGAACTACCCCATCAATAACAAATAAAGGGTCTCCAAAGCCACCCCGGATACGCACTTCCGACGATGCCCCCATTAATCCAGAATTACCGGTTATATTTACACCGGGTGCACGCCCTGCCAGGGTATTAGAAAGGTTTGATGTTGAAATTGTACTTAAATCTGACGATTTTATAGCTGTAATTGAACCCGTCATATTTACTTTCTTTTGCACACCATACCCTACGACTACGATCTCTTCTAACTTCTGAGTATCCTCCTGTAGAGAGATACGATAGTCCGAAGATCCAGTTACAGGGATTTCCTGGGGTAGGTAGCCTATATAAGTAATGACTAATGTGCTTCCTTCTGGAACATTCGTCAATGAAAATTGACCGTCAATATTGGTTATAGTTCCATTGGATGTACCTTTTACCATTATGTTTGCACCAATAACCGGTATATCTTCCGAGTCAATCACCGTTCCGCTTATAGTTTTCGATTGTTGTACATATTCTATGATTACCGGTCTGACTGCCAACGTATTTTCGTCTTTCAGAAATACTCGGTTATTTCTGATCTGATAATGGATACCCGTATTTTCAAAAACCTTATCCAGAACTCTTTCGATGTGTTCGTTTTTTGCATCTATTGTCACAGAATTCATTTCGCGATCCAATAATTCAGCATCATATGAAAACTCATACCCTGTCTGTTCTGTTATCAACTGGATAACGGTTGCTACTGTTGTTTTTTTCAAAGAAAACTTTATACTTACCGATTGCGAATGAGCATCGTTTGCCATTATCGGGGTTGCAACCAGTGTTAAGGTTAACAATACATTCACTATTTTCTTTAACCTGTTATTAAGGTAAGCACTGGTATTTTCCAACCATTTTACTTGTTTATTCATACATGTCTTAGATTTTTTTGTAATACAAATGATTTTTTCTATAATGATTTTCCGTTACATTCATTTATTTTGCACCATAGGCTTTTTTCTTTTAGATTGCACTAATAAAGACTTCATCCCCTTCTATCCGGTATTGGATATGGGCCAGATATTTCAAGATGTCAAGTACTTCCTTCAAGCTTTCATCCCGGTTGATCACGCAGCGGAACCGACGTTCGGCCAGTTTCTTCGATTCCAGATTTACATTCACATCATATATGATAGAGAGTTTGTTCACTATTTCACGTAGAGTAACACTTTCAAATGTCAATTGATCCAGATGCCAGGCTGTACTTATATTAACATCCACTTTTTCTACATAATATTCTTTTCGCTCCTTCGTATAGGTCACCTTTTCGCCGGGTGACATCTCTAATACAAGATGATTTTTTTTATCCAGCAAAGCAACTTTACCACTTACCAGGGTGGTTGCAATAGTTTTATCATCTGCTCCTGTATTGATATTGAAGGATGTACCCATTACACGTACATTCATCTGGTCAGTAGACACAAGAAAGGGTGAAGGAAGATTCTTCTTTACATCGAAATAAACCTCACCCTTAACTTCTACTTTTCGGTTTTTTAAAGAAAAGGATTCAGGGATGCGGATACTTGAGGAGCTATTCAACCATACAATAGTTCCATCATCCAAAGATATTTTCTTGATCTCCTCTCCCTCTTTCACAACTATACTAAGATAAGATTCCGGTTTTTGGCTATATCTCCATCCACCATAACCTAAGGACAACAGTAAGAAAAAGAGGGCTGCATAAGGAATTATTTTTCTTAACTTATAACGTACAGACTTTTTATCAATCTTATTGTTTAAAGCTTCCAAAGCCTTTTCTACCTTATCAGGGGTGTTAAAATTTATATATTGATGACTGATCTTTAACTTCATCACGTAAGAGAAAAGTTCTTTATTTTCTTCAGATTGATTACACCAATTCATTAACTGTTCCAACTCGTCCTGAGTTAGCTCTTCTATCAAATACTTTATAAGTAAAGAAGTATCGAATTCCATCGTTTCTTGCATTATTTACAAGCTAAACGATCAGATAAAGAAAACTACGGAGCTAAAACTTATTTTTTTGAGAATAAGATATTGTAAGGATAAATAAAGGGCTGGAAAGGACGTTAAGAATAATTGAATACAGAGGAAAATAAAGGCATTGAAATACCAAACATGACACAAAAGAAGAAGAATTCTTTTTTAGACATACGAGTCTTTAGATATTTAACCGCCAGATAAAGATGGCTTTCAACAGTACGTTGAGGGATACTCATGATATCAGCAACTTCTTTTACTCTCATTCCTTTTATATAGGTCAATAAAAAAGCATCACGTCGTTGAGGAGGGATTTCATTGAGTAACTCATATAGATGGCGATAGAAATCTTTTATATATAATTCCTCCAGGACTTTATTATGATCATTCAACAATTTGCCATATTGTTCAAGATAATCCTGATATGTCTTAATTGAATATTTTTCTGATAATCTATTTTTCTTTATATAATCCAGACAACGTGTGTAAGCCGATTGGAAGAGATAAGAGTGGAATCCTTTACCTATTTCCAATCTATGGCGATTCTCCCAGATATATAAGAAAACATCCTGTGTAATATCTGCTGCAATATCTTCATTCATCATTGAAGACACATAGGCTGTCAACCGTGGATAATAATGACGAAAGAGTTGATTAAAAGCCTCCCGATTATTATTTTTCAGGTCTAAGAGTATTGTATTTTCAGGAAAGCCCACTATTTGTTATTGTTTATTTATATAGCACGTATCATGCCACAAATGTAAAAAAAAGTTTGATCCGCGCTACATTTTCCTTTCTTTGCATCAAATTTATTTAGCTATGAAACACAAATATCTAATTGTTGCATGTTTACTTATACAAAACATTGCATAGTATGCTCAAAAACTCGATAAGACCTCCCATACAACTGTAAAGAAAGTAATAGTTTCTATTTAAACTCTCTTCCTCATTCAAGGAGAAGAGTTTTAATGATATCTATCTTACAATAAATTCGCTGCCATCTCTGCCAACTTGCTACGTTCACCTTTTATAAGGTTCACATGTGCGAAAAAGTCTTGCCCTTTCATCTTATCCACCATATACGCTAGTCCATTGCTTTGTGCATCCAGATAAGGTGAGTCGATCTGCTGAATATCACCGGTAAAGACCATCTTTGTTCCTTCACCAGCACGCGTGATAATCGTTTTGATCTCATGCGGAGTCAGATTCTGCGCCTCATCAATGATACAGAAAGTTTCCGATAGGCTACGTCCACGTATAAAAGCTAAAGCCTCAACCACCAGTTTATTTTCTTTCTGCATCTCATCGATCTTCTTCACATCTGCACTTGTGGATGAGAATTGTCCTTTGATCACATTCAGGTTATCAAATAATGGTTGCATATAGGGAGCCACCTTTTGCTTTTCATCCCCAGGGAGAAAACCGATATCTTTATTTGCTAAAGAAACTATTGGGCGTGCCAATAATATCTGTTTATACAATCCGGCTTGTTTCAGCGCAGAAGCCAAAGCTAATAAAGTTTTCCCTGTACCTGCTTTTCCGGTAATACCTACAAGTGTTACTTCCGGATCATTCAATACTTCGAAAGCAAAACTCTGTTCTGCATTCCGTGGTTGTATACCATAGTTGTTTCCTTTTTCTACTTTCTTGATCTTATCGGTAAAAGGGTTGTATCGGGCTAAAGCCGAATTACGGGAACTTTTCAGAATAAAACACTCATTAGGCTCTAGTTTGGATTTAATATCCAACAAATCAGCATCTATACCTTCTGGCGATGCATAGATCTTATCAATCAAGTCCGGATCGATATTATCATACGTATCCTGTGCACGTTCGAAGATATCTACATTGACAACTTTATCAGTAATATAATCTTCCACCGCAATACCAAGTGCACGGGCTTTCATTCGAAGATTAATATCCTTTGTTACAAGGATGGTTTTCATCTTGGGCTTCGTTTCTGCAATCCAGGATGCACATGCTAAAATACGATTATCTGCAGTCTTTTCAGGAAACGATTGTGATACATTCTCCTGATGTTTATCACCGGTTACAACATATAAATTACCTTTTCCTGCACCAAGTGAAGCTCCTTTAAGAAACAAGTCGTTACTGGTTAGTAAATCTAATTCACGAACAAACTCGCGTGCATTATAATTTATCTGATCCCCTCCTCGTTTAAACTTATCAACTTCTTCCAAAACTACTATCGGAAGATAGATATCATTTTCTTCAAAGTTCTCTATACACTTATAATCGTGTAATATAACATTTGTATCTAACACAAAATTCTTCTTTCCCATGGCATTTCATCTTTATAATTATCGCTTCTAAGATAAGGACAATTCCAATACATTATCCTTTCCATCGCTTAAATATCGTTATTAAGACAAAAGAATTCCGGTTTAGCACCATTTCAACTCTATATATCATATTGAAAGATCACAAATAAGGTAGGGCGGATAAATCAACATCCGCCCTTTTGGTTAAATCAGGTTTGGTGTATTTATGAATCATTTTGGTTGGATATCATTTTGTTATCATGCAGAAGACACACAATTCTCATCATAGTGGAAAATATTCAAACCTTAAACTTCTATATCACATATCAACTTACTGCCCGAATCTTGAAGTATCTATTTTCTGGTGTTCTTTTGCTTTATAGCCGCCAAACTTGTAGACAAATGTGAGACTTACGGATTGTAGGTCATTTAGTTTCTCCAGTCGGCTCCATTGTTTTCCTTGATTTATTTCTATCTTATTGGGGTAGCCAGAACGGAAAATATCATTAGCCTTCAAAGTCAAAGAAGCACGTTCTTCGGCAAATGTCCATTTCAAACCGGCTGATACCGGAACAATATATCCCAGATCATAAATTCCCTGAATGGCTCCTTTTGTCACGTACTGAGCATCTATTGTCAGTTTCAGATTCGGGCTTTGAGAAATATTAAATGTATTATTAGAAGCTAAAACACCTACATAACTATTACGGTTAAAAGACATTCCATGGAAATAATCACTTTTTTCCTGCATTCTGAACCCTTGTATAGAAGCACGGCTATTCCAGAAAGAACCTACACGGAAAGGGATTATTGCTACTAAGCCTACTTTCATTCCATAATCAAAGTTTTCATACCGAAAAACATTCTTCATTTCCTCATCACTCTGATAGGGAACTTGTGTAAAATAATCCGGCTCATAATTACAGAAAGCCATAAACATATATTTTTGCTTAAGGATATAAAGCAATTGCATATCATACGAACGATAAGGCTTCAGTTCTGGATTTCCCACTACCTCCGAATAAGAATTCAACGGATAACGTTGCGGGCTCAAATTCCAGTAGGTTGGATATGTCTTGTCACTGCTTACATTCAATTGCAAAATATGCATGGCCGAAAAGGTATAGCTTAATGATACTGTTGGGAAAAGAGTCCATTCATCCCATAATGTCACCTTTTCTTCCTTTGTTTTATAATCCGATTTGAAATATTCTCCTTTTAAGCCTATTGTAGCTGTAAAGCGAGGACCAAAGGAAGTTGATGTTTCAGCAAATATATTTCCGGTATAATCCTTTTGTATGTTATCTTCAAGTGTTGTAGGATCTAATATATAACCATTACCTGTATCATATAAATATTCAATATGATTATCGGATGTAGCATAGCCACCTTGTACCCCATAATTAAGTTGCCATTTGTCAAGTGTATGAGATTGATTTAGAAACACAGAATAACGGGATATGGTCTGCTCTTTGGTGTTCTTCATATTCACTTCAGTTCCAGCACTACTATTATCCGTAAAATAGAGTTCCGATGGAGAATCATAGCGTGTATAATCTGCCCCTGCCATCAAACCCGCATGTCCATCATATTGAATACGCACATTCTGCATCGTTGAATGCCCGTCGTCATTACTTTTACTTATACTTTCTGTTGTTTCTTCTCCCAGGGGAGTAAACCATGTGGTAGAATTCCTTTTTGATTTTGATTTATCTGCAGAAAGATAATAAGCTGCAGAAAGCTTATCATTATTATTAAACGTATAATCCATACCTATGCGAACATCACCATTACGGCCTTTATTAGAGCTGCGCCCTGTCTGTTCTATCTCAGTCACAGTATTATCTAATGTATGTCGTGCGATCATATCCTCACCAACATAAGAACGCCCTAATCTACCGTTCAACAGAAAATCAAGGGAGAATTTCTCTGTAGAATACAGGAGGTTTGCATGTGCTCCACCTACTCCGTAATGTTTTTGTTCATAGCTAGTTCCTGCTTCTCCCTGAAATGAATTACCTTCACTTGCCATATTCTCTATTACTACATTGATAAGGGCTCCTTTGACATTGTACCGTGCCGGAGCATTATACATTACTTCTGCTTTTTGCACACGTGATGCCGGCATACTTTTCAATAATTGAATAAGTTGAGGGAGCGACATGGTAGTTAACTGTCCGTTCAAAATGATCTGTAAAGAACGGGCACCCACCAATTCAATTGATTCGTCCGTACCTGTTACACCCGGTAACTCCTTGATCGCTTCAAAAGCTGTTGTTGCAGTTTTGTCTTTAATCAATTGAGCAACATCATAGGAAAGAGTCCCTCCTTCTACGCGAACTGTAGGGCGTTCACCCTTAACAACAATCTCTCCTAAAGTAAATTCTTTGGAAACTAATTGGACTATTCCTAAATCACCATCTGTTATCTCTTTTTCTAATGTTTCATACATTAAATGCTGAAATAGTAAGCGGCAAGGTTCCTGAGTTAATCGATTTATTAAAAATGCCCCTACACTATCCGTAACTACAGCTTCTATAAATACAGAATCCATTGATTGCATTATTACTGCGGCTCCTTCGATAGGATATTGTTCGTTATCTATAACAGTACCTTTGATCGTTTGTCCTTTCATAACACCCGGGCTAATTGCCAGTAAAAAAAGTAAAGAGTAGATTATTTGTTTCATTTTATTGAGTTATTTATGATTCATACAACAAAGAAATAGGCTTTTGAGGAGAAACTATGTTACCACTCACTTATGAAGTGTTATCTAGTCTTATCATGGTGTTTTTTTCTTCTTTTTTATTAGGCGTCCTATTATTCCTATACTATTTTTGTGTTCAATATCAGATAATAGAGAATGAAAAAACGTCTTCGATTTAAAATGATAGCAGTCCTCATTGCTATCGCTTTAGCAGGATTGATTGCTTTCCAGGGTTATTGGCTGAGAGGGTTATATGATACATTATATAATCAGATGGAAGCCAATATACAGGAATCGATGCGTCTGGCCGATTTTAAAGAAATGTTCCTCCGTCTGGAAGAATATAAAGAAAAAGAAGGGCTTGAGGAATATGCGGGACAAATAAGTATAAATGATGAAATAGGGAGTGAGAAAGATACAATCCATTCATCGGATAGTGACAAAGATGGAATAGGCAATAACATTGATCTGAGAGGAAATGATGTAGATAAAGCAATTGAACAGCTACTTTCAACTATTAATAGTTTTGAAGAAGTAATTCTCCAGGGAATGCATCATCAGGTAGATACATTAATGCCAATCCGCTTCCATATTTATGACAGTGTGCTTGTCAGTGAATTAAAAAACAGAAATATCGAAGCCCGTTACCAATTGAATCTGGTACATGAAATGGAAGATAAACATACCGTATTTCAAACATTAAGTAAGAATCATCCGGGTATGGAAAAAGATACTACAGCTGCTGCACTGGACTGGAAAAATGCCACATATTTTGATTATCCTGTTGCCATTAATGCTACTTATTTTGAAGAAAACATATCATCTAACAATACCATCTCCGATCCGAGGTATTATCGTTTGTACCTGAAAAATCCGGAACGTATAGTGCTTATGCAAATGACAGGTATATTGCTATCATCTTTTCTGGTATTTATCATTATTGTAATTACTTTCGTCTATCTATTACGAACCATTCTACGACAGAAAACGGAGGAAGAACTGAAAACCGATTTCACAAACAACATGACACATGAGTTGAAAACGCCAATATCTGTAAGTTATGCTGCAGTTGATTCGTTGCTCAATTATGGTGAGCCGGTCAGTGAAAAGCAAGAAAAATATCTTACGATAGTAAAAGAACAATTGACTCATTTGACCGGATTAGTGGAACAGATCCTCACTTTATCGGTAGAAAACCGCAACACATTCCGTTTACGTCCGGAACCGATAAGGATTTCAGAGATTGTTACTAATCTAATAGAGCAATCTAAAGTAAAATCGGGCCGAGATATTCAATTTGAAGTGGAAATACCCGATGGATTGGAGATTATTGCTGATCGCACTCATTTATATAACATATTGAGTAACCTTATCGATAATGCCATCAAGTATGCAAATAAGAAACCTATTATAATCGGAATAAAAGCTGAAAAGAATAATCAAGATATTTGCTTATCAGTAAATGATAACGGCTCGGGGATAAGTATGGCACATCAGAATCGCATTTTTGATAAGTTCTACCGTATCCCCAGCGGCAATCTGCATAATGTGAAGGGACATGGACTTGGATTATATTATGTAAAAGATATGATGGCAAAACACGATGGAATCGTAACTATTAACAGTGTCATAGGGAAAGGTTCCACCTTCACCCTTCACTTTAAGGCATAATAAAGATGGAAAAGATTAAAGTTCTATTAGTAGAAGATGAGTCTACATTGGCTATGATCATTAAAGATACTCTTGATGGTAAGGAATTTGAGATTCATCTGGCTGCAGATGGCGAAGAAGGTATTTCTAAATACAAAGAAATCCAGCCTGATATTATAGTTTCCGATGTTATGATGCCTTCAATGGATGGCTTCAGTATGATAAAAGAGATCCGCAAAATGGATAATCAAATACCTGTGCTTTTTCTTTCTGCCCGCTCTGCGGCAAATGATGTAGTTGAAGGTTTTGAACTAGGAGGTAATGACTATCTTAAAAAGCCATTCGGAATGGCTGAATTAATAGTTCGCATCAAAGCATTACTCCATAAGATAGAGTATAAAAAACCCGAAACATCGACATTTATCCTAGGCCAATATACCCTTGACACCATCACCCAGACACTTATTTTTCAGGGTAAAAAACAACTTCTAAGCAACAGAGAATCTGAGATTCTTAAGCGACTTTGCGAAAACAAAGATCAGGTTATGCCTATGAAAGACGTCTTGCTTGAATTATGGGGTGATGATTCTTTCTTTAATGCACGTAGCCTCCATGTCTTTATAACCAAACTAAGACATAAATTGGAGAGTGACCCCTCTATTAAGATATTAAACGTTCGTGGAATCGGCTACAAAATGATAGTTGAGGATTAAAACCATTCTTGATTACGTTTTGTTATACAATATATAAACTAAAACATCCCAATCATGAAAAAAGTACAATACAGAGCCGATCGTAAGATCAATTCAACCGAGAACAATGGATATGCTGAAGGCGTACGTGATGAACAACTTGTAGCACAAGATCTGATAGATACAGAAATACCGGAATCGGATATTCTTCCACAAGCAATAAATGAAACGAGAGAAGAGCAACGGGAAGTATATAATGAAGAAGGATACACTAATCGTCCCGGGATATGAATATATTCTATTTAGGAGACCGAAACCTGGGAATGCTTAGGAGCTCTAGGAAAACTTAGGAACCGAAGACTGCCTAGAGCTCCTAAAGCTCCTAAGCATTCCTAAGCCTCCTAAAATCAAACTCTCCCAGCCAACCATTCCTTCAACGCCTTCGCTAACTGATCAGGACAGGATGAACTTTTACTTCCACAGGTAATTCCTTCCAGACGCGAAATAGCCTCTTCAACTGTCATCCCCTTAATCAATGCCGCAACTCCTAGCGAATTACCTTGGCAACCTTTTAATACCTGAAGACGGGTAATTGTATGATCCTCAAGATCAATAATCATTTGGCGGGAGCATACTCCTCCTTGAGGAATATATATTATCTGTTGTTTATCCATTTATTCTTATATCGCTTTTTTACTTCACGTTACAAAGGTATAAATTATTTGACTACTTTTGTCTTTGGCTAAATACGAGAAAATGACATACGAAGAAACGCTTCACTATCTTTACACTAGCACACCGGTATATCAACACAGCGGCGCAGCGGCCTATAAACCCGGACTGGATACTTCAATTGCTTTGGATAATCAGCTGGAAAATCCGCATAAAGCATATAAAACAATACATGTAGGAGGTACTAATGGTAAAGGTTCTGTTTGTCATCTGCTTGCAGCTATACTTCAAAAATCAGGCTACAAAGTAGGTTTATATACCTCTCCGCATTTAGTGGATTTTCGGGAACGTATTCGTGTAAATGGTGAAATGATTTCCAAAGAATATGTTATTGACTTTGTAAAGCAACACAAAGAATTCTTTGAGCCACTCCATCCTTCTTTTTTTGAACTGACATCTACAATGGCTTTTGCATATTTCCGTGATATGACTGTAGATTTTGCAATTATCGAAGTAGGTTTAGGTGGTCGGCTGGACAGTACTAACATTATTACTCCCATTGTTAGCATAATAACAAATATCAGTAAAGACCATACTCAATTTCTAGGTGATACACTTGGAGAAATCGCTTATGAAAAAGCAGGAATTATTAAACCCGGAGTTCCAGTCGTGATCGGTGAAATGGGAGATTCTGTAGTTGAAAATGTATTCCGAAAGAAAGCAAAAGAGCTAAACTCCCCTTTATATACTCCGCAAGAAGAAGAAGTCCTCAATACGGATGCTCATCTTTCGGAAGATGGAGAATGGATTTATGATACAGCCGATTATGGTATGGTCTTTGGAAAACTGATTGGATTGACACAGTTTATGAATACCCAAACTGTACTTTGTGTACTACGTGTCTTATCCCGGCAAAGGATTATCATTCCACAAGAAGCTGTCAGAGAAGGCTTTGAGCAAGTAGTAGAACTTACCGGATTACAAGGCCGATGGCAGGAAGTTTTGTTTACTCCTTATACAGTAATGGATACCGGTCATAATGTGGGTGCGTGGAAATATCTTACTTACCATATTGAATCAGAAGCAGAAACACGCCCCGCACTTTATATGATCATTGGCTTTTCAAACGATAAAGACATTGATGATATTCTGCAAATGATGCCTAAAAAGGCTATTTATCTTTTCACCCAAGCTGCTATTGACAGAGCTATGCCTGCCAAAGATCTGGCATTACGTGCTCAACTAGCAGGACTTGAAGGAGAAGTATATCCTACAGTTACAGATGCTGTGCTTAAGGTAATGACTACTGCTTCCGATGATGCAATGGTGTTTATTGGAGGAAGTAACTTTATTGTTGCAGAAGCCCTCCCACTCTTTCAGGAAAAAGAAGAAACAAATTATTCATTAAACTAAATTATATCATGACAGAACAAATGAAAAAGAAGCTGAATGATTCAGCAGCTGTCCGATGGACCGCTTTAATACTCATCTCATCCGTTATGTTCTTTGCGTATATGTTTGTAGATGTTCTTTCTCCTCTTCAAACAATGTTAGAAAAAGCTCCGTTAAATTGGACAGCAGAAACATACGGTACTTTTGCCGGTTCGGAATATTTTCTGAACGTATTCGTTTTCTTCCTCATTTTTGCAGGTATTATTCTTGATAAAATGGGAGTACGTTTCACAGGAATATTATCTGCCGCTGTTATGGTAGTTGGTGCTTCTATAAAATTATATGCAATCAGCCCTTTATTCGCAGAAAGCAATAACGCATTATATACTTTTTTAAATTCATTCTGGACCTCTTTTCCTGCAACTGCTAAATTAGCTTCAGTCGGATTTATGATATTTGGATGCGGAGTAGAAATGGCGGGTATTACAGTTTCAAAAGCTATTGTAAAATGGTTTACAGGAAAAGAACTAGCCTTAGCAATGGGGCTTGAAATGGCAATCGCACGTCTGGGGGTATTTGCGGTATTCCGTATTTCTCCTATATTGGCTGAAAACGGATCGGTCACTACTCCGGTTGCTATATGTTGCCTTTTATTATGTATCGGTTTGATCAATTTCATTCTCTATTTCTTTATGGATAGAAAGCTGGACAGACAGATTGGAGAAATGAATGAAGAACCGGAAGAACCTTTTAAAGTTAGTGATATTGGCAAGCTCTTCACTAGCAAAACCTTCCTTATCGTTGCATTTTTGTGCGTCCTTTATTATTCTGCAATTTTTCCATTTCAGAAATTTGCCACTAATATGTTAGAGAATCGTTTAGATATTCCTTCTGCTGATGCTGCCGGAATATTTTCTTGGTTTCCTATTGGTGCAATGGTTCTGACACCATTATTGGGTTGGTTTCTCGATCATAAAGGCAAGGGGGCTTCCATGTTAATGTTAGGAGCTATTCTGATGACCGTATGTCATCTCACATTTGCACTTTTCCCATTGAGTGGAGACACTAAAGTTGTGGCTTATATTGCAATTATTGTATTAGGTATATCTTTCTCACTGGTTCCTGCTGCCTTATGGCCATCTGTACCTAAACTAGTGGAAAACCGCTATCTAGGTTCTGCATATTCTGTAATCTTTTGGATTCAAAACATAGGACTTATGTTATTCCCTGTTATCATAGGAAAAGCTTTATCATTTGCTAATCCGGGAGTAGCAGAAGCTATCCAGGCAGGACAGGAAGCAGCCTATGACTACACTCTTCCTATGTTAATATTTGCCAGCTTAGGTATCTTTGCTTTCATATTAGGTATCTGGTTGAAAGCTGAAGATAAAAAGAAAGGTTACGGATTGGAACTTCCTAATATTAAGAAAAACTAATTGGATGATTTGCTTCCCTAACGCAAAAATCAATCTGGGACTTAATATTATAAATAAACGTCCTGACGGTTATCATAATATCGAGACAATTTTCTATCCTATTCCAATAAAGGATGCGCTGGAAATTGTCTCGGCAAATGATAATGATTTGTTTCATCAATCAGGAATATCAATAGAGGCAGAACCTTGCGATAATCTTGTAATAAAAGCATTACACTTACTTCGTAAAAAATATACCATTCCACCGTTAGAAATACATCTGATGAAAGGTATTCCTTTTGGTGCAGGGTTGGGAGGTGGCTCTTCAGATGCTGCAAATATGCTGAAGTTAGTAAATGATTATTGCGAGTTGGGAGTATCTTCCGATGAATTGGAGGAAATTGCATCTACGTTAGGAGCAGACTGTCCTTTCTTCATACACAACAAACCTGTATTTGCTTCCGGTACCGGAAATATCTTCACTCCTATTGAACTATCTTTAAAAGGATATTATCTTGCCCTTGTTAAACCTGAGGTAGCTGTATCCACTCCGATGGCTTATTCAAAAGTGATCCCTTCTATTCCGGCTATCTCTTTGAAGAACATAATTCAAAAGCCGGTTGATCAATGGAAGGAATTTATGATAAATGACTTTGAAGAAAGTGTATTCAATATTTTTCCTGTTATTGGAGAGATAAAAGAGAATCTTTATAACGCTGGAGCAGTATATGCTTCTATGTCAGGGTCGGGTTCTTCTGTATTTGGTATATTTACGGAACCGACACAATTGCAGGAATCCTTCCCGGATTGTTTTGTATGGGAAGGTTCAATAAATTAAATCCAGGATAGAGACAAGGCTTGTCTTGTCTCCATATCTGTGATACAGATTAAGATGCCAATTCGGAGACAAGGCAAGCCTTGTCTCTACTATCGGCGCAATTATTAATTCTAATTAAATCTAAATAATATGTACCGAAAAACAACTTTTATCGCCACATTAATTCTTTCCGTATGCACTTTGTTTGCTGCTGAGGACGTAAAAGTAATGCAGTATCGCCACAGCGGACCTTTCACTGTAAACAAACCCATACTTGCTGATAGTTTAAATGTAAATGGGAAACCTTTTGAAGTAAAAAACCTACTAAAGACATCTTTACCATTTGAAAAAGCGCTTAAAAATGCTGTAACTATCGAAGCAGACACTGCAGGAACAATATCTTTCACCTCTCCTGAAAAAGGATACGCACTCCATCTCTTTTCTTTCTATTTAAATAGCGACAGATATACAAAAGGAAATCTGGATATATCGGGATCCGGAGAATTTGAGGTGTATGTTAACAACAAATCAGTCGGAAAATCAGCTGAGCTAAATATGGAGCCTCAGCGCTATGAGATAGTCATCAAATATCTTACCGCAGAAACAGACACATGTCCTCCTACCTTAAAAGCGTTATACAAACCAAAGAACGAAGCTAAAGTTATTGCTTCTATAAACGTAGATAAACGTTTTACAATGCAAAGCTTCACAGAAGGGAAGGATTTCAGTAGTGTCAGCTTATCTCCAAATGGTAAATTTGCACTTGTCAAATTCATAGATCGCCTAACTGAAGGAAAAAGCGAATCTTATGCTCAACTTTGGGATACCACCACCGGACGAGTATTACTACATGATAAAGGTTTCCTTAACGATGCCCGTTGGATGCCCAAAAGTAACCGGCTTTATTATACTCGAACAGGATTAAAAGGAACAGAATTGATTACAGTTGATCCTGTATCTTTCCAGGAGATAGTTCTTATTGAAGAATTACCGAAAGGCTATTTTCGTTTTGATCCCAATGAGACATTCCTACTTTATACTGTACAGGAAGAAGGCCCAAAAGAAGATAAAGACCTGATACGTGTATTAAATCCCAATGATCGCGTTCCTGGATATAGAAACCGTTCATTTATATGGCGTTATGACCTGAATACAGGAATATATGAGCAAATGACTTATGGACATACTTCTACTCGTTTGAATGATGTTAGCTACGATAGCCGTTATCTCCTTTTCAGCACCGGAGAACAAGTATATACTTCACTTCCTCATGGACGTAATAACCTTTATAAACTGGACTTATTAACCATGGAAATTGATACTATATGGGAAGGAGCTAAATATATAAGTTCTGCGGCTTTTTCACCGGATGCAAAACAACTGATGGTGTTTGGTTCAGGGGATGCTTTCGATGGAATCGGACTAAATATATTGGAAGGACAAATATCCAATACATATGATACTCAATTATTTGTATATGACCTTGAAAGTAAAAAGGCTAAAGCTTTAACAAAAAACTTTAATCCAAGTATTTCCAATGCTGTATGGAGTAAAAACGATAAACAAATTTATATTCTGGCAGAAGATGAAGATTATCAACGCTTATTTAGTTGTAACCCTGTAAACGGGCAGATCAAGCAACTGGCTACAAGTGAAGATGTAGTTATTTCTTATTCGCTTGCAGAAACAGCTCCGCAGCTATTCTATTACGGACAAAGTGTTTCAAATGCCAATCGTTTGTATGCATACGATCTTAAAAGTGGGAAAAATCGATTGATGTATGATATTTCAGCGAACAAACTAAAAGATATTCAATTTGGTGAAGTAAAAGACTGGAGTTTTGTTTCTACAGAAGGAACTACCGTACAAGGACGTTATTATCTACCTCCTGCATTCGATCCGAATAAAAAATATCCAATGATCGTTTATTATTATGGAGGAACAAGTCCTACAAATCGAATGTTAGAATCTCGTTATTCTCCTCACATGTACGCAGCACAAGGCTATGTAGTATATACACTAAATCCGAGTGGGACAACAGGTTTCGGCCAGGAGTTTTCTGCCCGTCATGTGAATGCCTGGGGTATTCGTACGGCTGAAGAGATTATCCAGGGAACAGAAGAATTCTGTGATAAGCATACTTTTGTGGATAAAAAGAAAATCGGTTGTATTGGCGCCAGTTATGGTGGTTTCATGACACAATATCTTCAGACAAAAACAGACTTGTTTGCTGCCGCTGTCAGTCATGCGGGTATCAGTGCACTTAGTAGCTATTGGGGTGAAGGTTATTGGGGATATGGCTATTGTTCAGTTGCTAACGCAGGAACATACCCATGGAATAATCCTCAATTCTATACAGAACAAAGCCCGTTATTTCATGCCGATAAAATTAATACTCCTCTCCTATTGATCCATGGTAATGCTGACACCAATGTTCCTGTCGGTGAAAGTATTCAAATGTTTGCTGCACTCAAACTATTAGGCAAAACAGTTGAATTCGTACAAGTAGATGGAGAAAATCATGGTATTGTTGGCTATAACAAACGTATTGGCTGGCAAAACTCAATCTTTGCCTGGTTCGCCAAATGGTTAAAAGATCAGCCGGAATGGTGGGAAGATATGTATCCGGAAAGAAACTTATAGTAGCGATGAGCGGTAAGTGATGAGTGATAACCTTAATACTCATCACTCATCACTTACCGCTCATCACTATTTCAATACCAATCTTTCTTTTTAAGGAAAAGCCATGTAAGGACGCCTACTGCAATCATAATTATCCAGGCTATAGTGTAGCCATATCGCCAGTCTAACTCAGGCATAAATGTGAAATTCATACCCCATACTCCAACCAGAAAAGTAAGTGGTATAAAGATAGTAGACACTACTGTTAAACGCTTCATAATTGCGTTCATTCGCAAATCGTTATTTGAAATATAGAGGTCTACCAAAGAAGAAATTATATCCCGACAACTTTCATTTGTTTGAATAACAAACTGTATCTGATCAGAAATATCTCCATAAACAGGTAACATATCATCTGTTATTATCCCTAATTCTGAACGCATCAGTTTCGGAAACTGTTCTTTCAGTGGTTGACCATTTTTTCGTATGAGCATATAATCATGCCTCCGCTGTTGAATCTGTAAGCCTATATCTTTTACATCATTTCCAGGATCAAGTAGTATTTCTTCAATATCCTCCAGTAAATCTTCTACTTTTGCTGCTGATTCGGCCAGATTTGCTACAATTGTATTTAATAGAAATGCCAGTAACATGCCACATCCTTTCTTTCTTATGTTTAAAAGGTTGGTCTTTAACGCTTGCATAACTGCCTCAAAAACAGGATTATTACTTTCCGTAAAAGAAATAATAACATTACCGGCGACTACAATACTGATATGTTCTGAACGTAATTCATTATTATCATTATAATAACAAGAATTCATTATAATCAATAAACGTTCTTTATATTCTTCAATCTTAATCACGTGTTGAGGTGTCAATACGTCCTTTGCATCCAGATTATGCAGCCCGCATTCTTTTACCAAACGCGTTATGACATCCGAATCCATCAAGCCGCTAACTTGAAACCAATTGATTTGCTTCTCATTCGTTAATTTACTAAAGTCAGGCTCAGTAGTCTTTACGGCATGAGAAGTTATTTTCGTTTCATCATATTGAGTAAGAACAATATTAGTTTCAGTTTCGTGTACTCCTGAATAATAATATTTATCTGATAAATGACGATTATTTACCCGTTTATGCCTTCTATGCCGAGCGTGCGTGATTACCGCTGTAGTTTTTTTATGCCCCATGTTCCTTTTTGTTATATCAAAGTGATATTAAAGCTGATACATTACTTATTTAACAAATAGTAATAGAGAAAGTTCATTTATTATTCATGCTTATTTTCTGTATCTTTTTATTAAATAGGATGCATCTTAACATAGCTAAAGCAATCTTGGCTCTATGCTCGACTTTCACTATCTTTGATGGAGTCAGCAAGTAATTCGCTGATTAAAAGACTTCTAAAAGAATCCGCATGAAAATCGGCAGTAGATAAGTTAGTGCGCAAGTGCCTTAGATACACTTAGTTTTTCATGCTTTCAAATAACTCTGTTATCTATCCACAAAGGTAATAATTATCTGATAATTGCAAATAGAATAATCCTCTTTTTGTTCGTTTTCCTTTTCTAATTGTCAAAGCAAGAAAAACCAGATTCACTACCAGCAGTCATTTAGTTTCAACCACTGGTCAAATAATTTTCATACTACGCCCAAGCAACATCATCTTTGCAATATAGAGTATGGATAGAGATGATCCATAGGAGTAAATAGTTGGTGAGTAGTATTTTAATTATAAATTTGCAAAAAGAAAGGAGTTTTTATGATGAAGAAACTTTTTGGGGTAGAATCCCTTATAATCAGTATTATTGCTTTTGCCTTGTTAAGTTGTGGTGGGGAAACTAATAAAACTACCCATACAGATGAAGCGCAGGCTCTAATGAATAGATTAATAAACGACAGCATATCAGTAGATGAAATGGTCGAGATAATGAATGGGAGTGTATTAGATAGTCTAACATTTGAGCAAAAGAAGAATTTTATTATTCAGTTAGCGACTTCACACGGTTGGGAGATAGACAGCACTTATGATGAGAATGAGAGAGATAGTCTATTTCACCATACAAATATTACTGACTATATCAGACTAATTCGGTTCTCAGAAGAATAGGGATCAAATATTTCTTTTGCGCAGGAGGCGTTATAAACACTCTAAAATACCAATAGTCATTTAGTTTCTACCAGTGGTCAAATACTTTTTATAGAGTGGCAAAGCAACCTGATCTTTGCATCACAAACAATATAAAAAGTATGCAAATGAAAACCTTGTTAAGTTGCTCCATGCTATTGGTGTTCGTGCTGGGATGTTCGTTGAAATCTCATGCACAAGTATATTTTAAGACGGAATATGCTACCCCTTCATCGTTCAAAGACGAGAATAATGTAAAGACCGGAGGTTCCGGCGATATGCTGAAAATGCAGGGCGGTTTCTCGCTCCCGTTGACGTATAAACAGTACGATAACGGTCGGATTAAGATGCTTGCCGTGTCTGTCGATGCTGCCTATGCGCTGTTCAACAACAAAAGCATTTCAACCGACCTGCACCCTGACAAGATTCTCAATACATCAATCAATCTGACCTATTTAACGCCTATCAGCCCAAAGTGGTCTTTGTTGGCTGTTCTGGGCGGGGGTATTTACTCCAACCCTTCGCAGATAACCGCTAAGAGCATATTAGGAAGTGGCGGGGCGGTCTTTGTATATCATGTATTGGATAATCTCGATATTGGTGTGGGGGTCGGTGTTACCAATAGCTACGGTACGCCTATGGCGTTGCCAATGGGGTATGTAAACTGGCAACTCGACGGCAAGTACGAGGTTAAAATAAGTATGCTCGAAAATATGGAAATATCCGGGGCTATGCAACTGAATGACCGTCTGAAAATAAGGCTTATAGGTTTTGAATTGGACGGTATGTCGGCTGTAATGGATGTAAACGGCAAATCAAAGCTGTTCGGTACTATGTCGATGAAATCCGGCTTGCAGGCTGATTTTCGAATAGGAAAACAATCGTCTATACAAATAACCGGGGGTGGAAACTGGTATCGGGATGCCGTTGTTGTGAATCGCTCCATAAAAGACTATTTCCGTTGGTTCGGACGTGAGTTTGACCCCTCATTTAAGACTTCCGGCTATTTCTCACTCGGATATAAGTACGGATTCTAAATCATTTCTTTTTCCATCAAATACATGCCAATCCCACCCATATTCTGCATTCCTACAATCTGGTAGCCAATCTTTTTATAGAGATATACTGTGTTGGGTGTTTCTTCTCCTGTGAAAAGGCTGAATTTTCTACAGGAGAAGAAATATCTCTCCATCCGATCCATAAGTGTTTTTCCTATTCCTTTATTTTGTGCATCAGGATCAACGATGAGTTTTCCTATATGACAGACGTTTTCATTATCCATACGTCCTCTGACCGAGCCTATAATCTTATTATCCTCTGAAACACATATCAAAATCGTACCGTTTTGATATTCATTGCGGAGTTCCTCAATAGACTGTAACAAGGGAGGTAAATCATACCTGTTCATAAGTTTGGCAACTTCCCCAAAAGCTTTCTTTTGCAAATCCAATATTTCAGGTAAATCAGTTTCTTTTGCCAGTTTTATCTCTTCCATATACTAATCTCAATTTATCTATTCTTATTTAATAAGTTTTGGAAAACCACCGTATTGAGCAATTCGTTTTTCCGATGCCGTGAAATAGGCAGTTCGTTTTTACCCATGAAAATCCGCCCGCCCTCGATAGAATCTATATGATTGACGTTTACCAAGTAGGATTTATGTATTCTGAAAAATTCCTCTTTGGGCAGCATTTCTTCCAATGATGTAATCGTTTGGAGAATGATTTTGGTTTCTCCCGGAAAGTGGATTTTTACATAGTTCTGCATCCCCTCGATATACAAAATATCTTCCCATACAATTCGTTGGTAAGCATCGCCCTGTTTGACATATAAAACGGATTGCTTCTTACTCTTGCCCTCTTTCTTCGCCAGTTCGTGCAAACGATAAGTTTGTTGTGCGTTTATGGCTGACTGATAAAAACGCTTAAACGCGATAGGTTTCAGCAGGTAATCCACTACCTGAAAACGGTAGCCGTCCATTGCGTACTGCGGATATGCCGTTGTCAGGACTGTTAGTGGTGCATTATCAAGTGATTCGAGAAATTCCAACCCGGAGAGGTAAGGCATATTTATATCGAGGAAAAGGAGATCGACGGGGTTGCGGTCTATAAACTCCCTTGCCTCCATAGCAGAGGCACAAGTACCTGCCAGATTCAGAAAATCGACTTTAGATATTAAGTCAGCCATTCCCTCCCGCGCCATTGGTTCATCATCAACCACAAGGCATTTTAGAGGAATACTATCGGTCTGTTGTGAAATTATTTCTGCCATAAATATTATTCTAAAGTAATTTGGAGGTCTATTTTGTATATATTATCTGTTTCCCGAATATCCAACCGATGCTTTTCGGGATAAGATATTTCCAACCGTTTCCGTGTATTCACTAATCCCAAGCCCGAATGTTCGTTTTTCCGGGGCGGTGTCGCCGACTTTGAGTTCTCCACGATCAGGCGAACTGATTTGCCCTTTTGGGAGAAATCTATATTTACATATCCTTTCTTATCGGGTAAGCGGGAAACATGCTTAAATGCGTTCTCGATGAAAGGGATAAGCATTAAAGGTCGTATAGCTGCGGCACTATCTTCAATCTCGAATTTGGCATTAACGTCCAATTCATTGCCCCACCTCATTTTTTCAATCTCCACAATATCCTTTACATACTTTAGATCGGATTCCAACAGGACAACATCGTTATTGCATTCATACAGTTGGTAACGCAAAACGTCTGAAAAGCGCAAAAGAAGTTCGTCCGCCAGTTCCACGTCTTTATAAATAAGGATATGAATATGATTCAATACATTGAACGTAAGATGCGGGTTTACCTGACTTTTCAGAAAGTTCAACTGGTCTTCCAACCGCTCCTTTTCCTGTACGGCATGGGCGCGGAACAGTTCAAGTCCGCAGAATCCGGCAATAACCATAATAGACGTTGGAAGCATACCTAAAATCCCGATAATGAACGGGTCGTGAATGTCGGAAATCAACGGAGAAACACTAAACACCCCGTTGCTTTCAAGCGTATAAAACAGTTCTACGATTAACGCCAGTAGAAAAGCCAAAAATAGGACACCCAAAATAAACTGAAAAATAAACGGGTTCAGTTTTTTGTTGGCAAGGGCTTTCGGAACGATTTTACGGCTGATATAGGTACTTACCGCAAAAGAGCAAACCGTAAAGCAGAAAGTAAACAAGAGGGATTCCCCGATGGGGGCTCTCGATGAGAATTGCATCCAAAGGGCTATAAATAGTATTACCCATATTATGCCAACGTAGAAATTATAATGTTTTAAGAAACTTAGCTTCATATCTTTTACCCTCTTTAATTCTTCAGTACAAAGATAAAGTATTCTCCTAATTGATTAGCTACCAGTTGTCAGTTGGTTTCTACCAATGGTCAAATACTTTTCCTGTTCCCGTCAGCCTACCTTTATTTTGCAGTAGAAATAACAAAAGAAAATACATGAAAGCTGCACTTTTAATATTAACGCTTTTCCCGGCTTTATCTTGCATGGCGCAAGACTGGAATTTAGATAAATGTTTGTCTTATGCGCTGGAAAATAATAAGCAATTATTGTCAAGCCGGTACGGGACGGAGATACAGAGCATGGAACGCAAATCCGTTCAAGGCAGACTGTTTCCCGAAATATCTGCCAATGCCAATTTAGATTATTATTGGAAAGTCCCCGTACAAACCCTGCCCGGAGAGTTGGTAGGGCAATCTCCCGGAACATTCATTACAGTACCGACCACAACCACCCATGCAGGGTGCTATGGAATAGATGTGAAACTAAACCTTATCAATCCCGAAATATGGTCGGAAATCAAATTGTCGGCTCTAAAGGAACAGGCAAAGCGACACGAACACGCTTCGGTTGAAAAACTCTTATCGAGGAATGTATCTATATCGTTCTATTTGGTTCAACAATACAGCAATGAATTTGCTACATCCCGACACCGCTATGACAACCAAAAGCAAGTACATGAATTGGTCGAAAAGATGTTTAATGAAGGTCTGTTGGATCAAATTTCTTTCAACCAGTCTTTAGGTCTATTAAAAAATCAGGAAGAAATCTATTTACAGGCAGGCTATAAAGTAGAAAGCGGTCTTGCGGATTTGAAATTTTGGATGGGCTACCCTTTGGATTCGGTTTTAACCGTTCAGCAGAATAATCATATTCCCACCCTCGAAATACCTTATTTTGAGAGTTCCCGCCTGCCGAACTATGAAGCCGAACGGTTGAAAATAGATATTGCAGAAAGGGATAACAAAGCCCGCTTATCCGCTTTTTATCCCAAACTGGAACTTGTCGGAAGTTACGGGCAACTCGGTTTCGGAGAAAAGAGCAAATATATTACTCAATCCTCCGCATGGCATACTTCATCATTCGTCGGAGTACGGTTAAGCATACCGTTATTCTCCATGTCGAATGTCCGGCAATCACAAAAGGGGAAAATAATCGTTGCACAAGCAAAACAAGATTTTCAGCACTATGAGGATAGTCAGCGCAGAGGCTATATGCAACACGCTATAAATCTTCAAAGCGGCTGGGAAACTCTCCATATACAGGAAGAAAAATTACGCCTTGCCGAAGAAAACGAACGGTTGAGTATTCAGAAAATAGAGAGTGGGATTATTGATATGCTGCAACTCAAGCAGATTCAACAGGATTTAATGGACGAACAAAATAAATACAATCAGGCAATAACCAACTATTTGAAACACTATGTCGAAATCATCTATTTACAAAGCAACTAAGAGCATGAAAAACAGTATTCCAATCTTCATACTTGCACTCCTCCTTTGCGCCTGCAAACAGAACGGAGAACCATATACGGTAGCCGAACATACGATAAACGAGGCTGTATATGCTTCGGGAGAGGTCTATCCGATGCAATACTATTTCCTTAGATCGTCTAAGACAGCACCTATCCTGCAAATATTGGTAAAAGAGGGCGACAAGGTGTCGGCAGGCGACGTATTGGTTATCATGGGAAGTACGGACGAAACAGAAAAAATCCGGTTGGCGACGGGACAGGTCGCCATTGCCAGAGAGAACGCAAACGAAAATTCTGCGGTACTGAACGAGATTCAGGCTAAAATAGATATAGCCGAGCAGCAATACAGGCAGGATAAGACGAATGCGGAACGCTACCGCAAATTAGCCGTCGATAAAGCCGTGTCGCCAAAGGAAGCGGAAGACAGACAGCTTGCGGCAGAAAGGAGTTTGGCAGAAGTGAACGCTTTGCAGGAGCAATTTACAGCTACAAAAAGCAGGCTGAACGACCACTTACTGGCAAGCGAACTGCAACTGGCGGATATTTCCCGGCAATACAATGACAATGCGATAAGAAGCAATATATCGGGCAAGGTTTATTCCATTCTGAAAGAGCAGGGAGAAATAGCGGAAAGCGAAGCCCCTCTGTTAATGGTCGGAGTGGATAACACTTTCAAACTGGAATTATCCATTGACGAACGGGATATAAGTAAAATCACTATCGGTCAAAAAGTATATTTTGAATCGAATACCTATCCCGACAGGCAGTTTGAAGCCTGCATTTCAAAGATTGATCCGGTGATGCGGAAAGAATCGAGGTATTTCAAAGTCGAAGCCGTTATATCCGATTCCGGCTTCTTCTATCCCCAATCTTCGGTCGAAGCCTGTATTATCATACGGGAGAATGTCAAAGCGGCGATGATCCTTTCCGATTACCTGTTCAAAGGGGATAGCGTACAGCAAGCCGATGATAAAATGATTCCGGTAAAAACAGGAATAAGGATAAACGATTTGGTTGAAGTTAAGTCGGGCGTTGTTACCGGGGATATGATTATAAAACCTGTCGGACAATGAACGTAATAAAAGATATACGGTTAGCCGCTTCCGTAGCCTTCTCCCAAATGAGAACAAGGCAGAAGCAGTCCATAATAGCAACGGCAGGCGTTGTTTTCGGGGTTACGGTATTTATATTCCTGTTGGCATACGTGAAAGGATTGAACGGATATGTGCAGGAAATTACGTTGGAACAAACGCCCCATGTGCGCCTGTATAACGAACCGGAAATCGCCCAGCATACAATCTTGGATAAAATCAGCCCGAACACACAAAATTATACACACCATGTAAAACCCAAAGCGGTATTACCGAATATAAAAGACGGCTTGCAGGTTATACAGGAAATTCGGCAGGACAGCCGGGTTTCGGCAGTTTCGGGTTCGGTCAAAACGCAGGTATTTTACGAAGTCGGGCTGTCCCTATTCAATGGGCAGATTACCGGGATTAATTACGATGATGAAAACGTCCTGCTCAATCTGGCTAACAAACTGAAGGAAGGCAGCTTTGCCGAACTGAATACTACACCTAACAGTCTGGTAATGGCTTCGGGATTGGCAAAGAAAATCAATGTCCGTTCCGGCGATAAAATTACCGTTACCACACAAAAGGGAGAATACATGACCATGACGGTTATCGGGATTTTCAAAACAGGTATTCCCGAAATTGATATAGAACAATGCTACGCAAGTCTGGCGACCGTTCAGAAGATACTGTCCGTTCCCTTTTCGTATATAACCGATATTAAAATCAAACTGCACGATAAGGATATGGCTTTTGCCGTGTCGGATGAATACAGGGCAAAATACGGGTGCAGTACGTCCGACTGGATGAAAGACAACGCCCTTGCTTTTGAGAACGAAGCCATGCAAAATATGGTCGTCTATTGTGTCGCTATCTGCCTGTTGTTGGTTGCCGGATTCGGTATATACAACATACTCAATATGATGATATACGAGAAAATGAAAGAGATAGCCATATTGAAAGCTATGGGGTTCTCCAACGATGATGTACGGGGAATTATCCTTATCCAATCCTTTGTAATCGGCATTGTCGGGTCGTTGCTGGGACTGTTGTTCGGATTCCTTATTTCATACGGGGTATCTCTTATCCCTTATGAAAGCGAACTGTTTTCTTCAATCAATCATCTGCCTATCAGCTTTAATAAAGCATTTTATATATCGGGCTTGTCATTCGGGATTCTGACTGCTTTCCTGTCGGGCTATATCCCGGCTCGGAAGGCTGCCCGCATAGACCCTGTTTACATCATAAGAGGATAAGAATATGGAAATACTGAAAGTAGAAAATCTGAACAAGCATTTTTACACCCCTACGGATTTTTGGGTGCTGAAAAATCTGTATTTCAGCATCGAAAAGGGGAAACTGACCTCGATAACAGGTAAGTCGGGAAGCGGAAAATCGACCCTATTGTACCTGCTCTCGACAATGGATAGCGATTTTGAAGGGAGTATAAAAATAAACGGAAACGAGATAAAAAGCAAGGGTAACAAATGGCTGTCCGGTTTCAGGAACAATAATATCGGATTCATTTTTCAGTTTCATTACCTGCTGCCTGATTTTACGGTGCTTCAAAATGTAATGCTCCCGGCGTTGAAACAGGGTAAGTATTCCAAAGAGGAAATCGAAAGCAAGGCTATGGACTTGCTTGGGTTGTTGGATGTGCGGGAACAGGCACAAAAACGGGCTTCGCTTCTTTCGGGTGGACAGCAACAGCGTGTCGCTATTGCAAGGGCATTGATTAATGAGCCTGCAATTATTATCGGCGACGAACCGACCGGAAACTTAGATACGAACAACACCCGTATTGTCTTAGACCTGTTCCGGGAACTGACAACTGAAAAGGGATATACGATACTGACCGTTACCCATGACGACGATTTTGCCCGGCAATCGGATCGCATCATTCACTTAGTAGATGGAGAAATAATAAAATAAGAGCTTATGATTAATTTTATAAAAAAACTTCAAACTGAGATTCAAGGAAATATCGACAGTTTAGAGCGCTCCGATCTCAATATCATCAAAAAGTCGTTGGAAGCATCGCGTATCCTTGATGATGCTTCAGACAGGTTGAGAGAGTTTCTTATTTCCTATGATTTTCCGAACGAGGACGAGGAAATAGAGTTTTTTAAGGAGATCAAGCCCCGGATTTTCTGTAAGCAGATATATTACCGGAAGATATACAATATAGAGATGGGGCGTCCTCCGGGCAGTATTGACGCACAGAAAGAGCATTTGGAGAATGAATTGGTGGCAATCAATAAATACACCAACAAAAGGTTGGACTTCATACGCTACTATCGCAGCGGAGCAACGTATCTGGACAGGCAATATTTTCTGCGTGGACAGATGGATACGGAGCAATATCTGGAATCGTTTCATTCCTATCTCGACCCAAAGTTCTCAACCAACGGTGATTTCAAGATAGCCCGTATTATGGCAAATGATATGCTGTCGGCTTACCTTATGGGAGAATTGGAAAGTTTGCAGTATGAAACCCGCCGATGCGGTATCGAACCGTTCCCGGAAGCACGTCTGACATGGCAGGCATCCAAAAGTGATCTAATCGAGATGATCTATGCTTTCGACAGCAAAAGTTGCTTTGGCAACGTACCGCTGACACAGGTGGCGAGTTATTTCGAGAACGTGTTTAATATCCGTCTTGACAGTAATCTGTCCCGTGCATTCTCGGATATGAAAACACGGCAGAACCCGACACAGGGCTTGGACAGCCTGAAAGAAGAACTGCTTAAACGCATACAACATTGGCGGCGAAAGAAAAAATAGTTACTATAATTGAAAATACGAAGATGTCCGGTTTACCCCGAAAATGGTAAGCCGGATATTTTTTTCATAGCCATGTATGATAAGCGGTAATTTCAAGGCATTTCAGCCATTTCCCAAGCTGCTGTTTCATAGTCGATTGCACCGCTTTAACCCCAAAATAACACCGTATTTTACGTTGTCCGACAGCAATATAACCGCCTAAATTTTCATTTCTAATTCGCTGATTATCAGCTTATTTTTCTCCCGCACTAAAAAAGTGCGACCGAGTACGAGAGCAGCGATTGAAATACTCCCGACCTTTGTAACATACAAAGAATCAATAAATAATATGTTTTTAGACAGGGAATATTTCGACAGTTGGATGCAGCGCATCTCGGTACGGTTAGACCGTATCGAAAAACTGTGCGACCCTGCCTACAAACCCAATCCCGTATTTCAGATGGAAGGAGAAAAGATGCTCGATAATTACGATTTGTGCAAAATGCTGAACATCAGTAAACGCACCCTGCAACGCTACCGTTCAACGGGCGACCTGCCCTATCAGATGAACAAGCATAAGACCTATTATAAGGAGTCGGATGTACTGGAGTTTATCGAACGAAACTTTGATAAATTCCGCAAAATGAACAAGAAAGAATGACCTTTGTGATTTTGACGCTTCGTTTTTATTTGTTTTTGAATCCATTTGCTGAAAAGAGCCGCCCCGTCGTGATGACGTTAGCGGCTCTTGCTCTTTTATAGTTTCATCGTCTTGCCCTGCGGCGGGTACTCCGGCTTTTGTGGGGTCGCTCCCGGTGATCCGATGACAATTCGCCCGCCTGATCCCTCCGCTATATTGCGCAACCGTTCCGGAATATAAGGTTGGCTGCTGTTATTAGACATTGGTCGTTGGTTATCGGTGGCAGATTGTGTTGTTTCCTGTCTGACCTCGTTTACAGGCTCTCCTTCGCTATCTTCAATCGGTTTGAGGAATAGCTGTATCTTACGGTCTAACTCGGTAAATTCCGCTTTCAACGCTGCCAATTCCGGCTCTTTGCGCCATGTGCCGCTTACTACCTCCTGAAGCGTGGGAATATCCTTTGCCAAGCGTTCGTTTTCTTTCTGGAATTTTTCAAGCACCGGCTCAATAGTTCCCAGCGCATTGATGAAATTCTGTGCCGCCAGTCGCGGATCGGTGGCGATACGACCGTGATTGTACGAATAGAGATAATCTCCCTCTCCCCGTACATAAAAGCGGTTTTGAACAAAATCCAAACCGTCTTTCTGGGATTTCTCGCTTTGCACCAACAGGTCGAAACCATACAGGCTGCCGATTTTCTGCGGTTCCGTATCCGTGCGAACGGTTTTGTCGATATGGTTCAGGTGCTTGCCTATTAATTCCATACCGCCACCCTGAATGCCGTCCAGTTGGATAGGATTTTTGTAAGAGCCATCTCCGTTCAGTTGCACACGGGTTTTGAAATTCTCCAAATCCTTCCCGATGCGTTCAATCAACCCGTCACTCTTCTTTATCTTCTCAGTAATATCGTCCAGCTTATAGCGGCTCGATGACTTACCGCGCACGAATGCCTGCCGTTCACTTTCAAGGGTGGTGATTTTCTTTTCCAACCTTGCCCGCTCCAGTAGTTCGGTATTACCCGACAGGATGGCGACGTACTCGGAGAAGTTCATACCCGATTTTTCATCAATCGCTCCCTCGTCAATGGTGCGTGTGCCGAGGTTGTTGGTTTTAAGCTGCTGGATAAACAACTGCTTATTATGCAACAGGTTGAAGATATAAGCATCCAACGTCTTTTCAACGGCGTACATAACAATATCTACTTTATTGTCCCCGTAGTATTTGGCGACTTCATTACCCGTGCGTACTGCCCTGCCGTTGCGCTGGTCAAGGTCAGAAGGTCGCCACGGTTGGTCGAGGTGATGGGCGGCGACGGCTCTTTTCTGAGCGTTCACGCCGGTTCCGAGCATTTCGGTAGAACCGAACAGCACACGGATTTTACCTTCCCGCATATCTTCTATCATCTTTTTACGCTGGTTCTCGCTACCCGATGCCTCCTGAATAAAGCGTACCTCATGTGAAGGGATGCCGTGGTCTTCCACCAGCTTGCGCTTTATCTCACTATATATATTCCACTCGTTCGGCTTGTAAGTCCCCAAATCGGAAAAGACGAACTGCGTACCCTTGTGTTCATCGAACTTTTTGTAGTAAGAAGCGATGTTGCGGGCGGCATGACTGGCTTTATTATCCACGCTGTCCTCAAAGCGATCCGGGTCAACCATACGCATATCGAGCGACATTTTGCGGGAGTAATTGGTCGCCAACAGCATCTTGGCGTTTTGCTCGTTATCGGTCAGTTTTCCCCGGTAAAGCAGTTCTCCGTCGCCGGTCTTGGCAAACTGCACCAGACGGTCGATAAACTCCCGCTGGTCGGCGGTGGGCGGAATGGTATAGAGTATCTCATTCTTTTCCGGTCGGTCGATGCCGATGTCTTTGGCGGTGCGAAAGTCGGTTATCTCGGCGTAGAACTGCGCCAGTTCCGGCACTTTGATAAAGTAGCGGAAACGCTCTTTCTGTACGATTTCGTTCGTTACCGAAAACTCATAATCAATGGTTTTCTTGGCGAATACCGCCGCCCATGCGTCGAATGTTTTAAGGTTCTGCCGTTCGAGTTCCTGCGGTCGGAGGTACTTAAAGAGCAGGTACAGTTCCGTGAGTGAATTGGATATGGTCGTACCCGACAGGAATGTAGCACCCAAATCCCTGCCCGTGCGTTCCTGAATGGTGCGGATGGCAAAGAGCATATTCAGCGCCCTTTGTGAGCCTTCGGGATTGCCCATGCCCGCTACCCGGTCGTGCCGGGTATTGAATGTGAGGTTTTTGAATTTGTGCGATTCGTCCACGTAGAGGTGGTCGATTCCCATCAATTTGAAGTCCACCGCATTGTCCTTACGGTTTTCGATGGTGTGCATAATGGTTTGCAGCTTGGCTTCGAGATTGAGCTTCCGGCGGATGCACCCTTTGAGCATGGAGCGGGAAACACTGTTACCTTGTGCCTTGAACACTTCCAGATTTTCCTCCACGCTGTCGAGTTCCGTCTGTAAAATCTGCTGTTGCAGTTCGGGCGACTGCGGTATCTTCCCGAACTGTTCATGGGTAAGGATAACGGCATCCCAATCGTTGTTCTTTATCTCGCGGAAGATCCTCTCCCGATTCTTGGGAGTAAAATCTTCCTTGCCGGGATAAAGCACGCGGGCGTTAGGGTAAGCGGTGCAGAAAGTCTTGGCTATCTCATGGATATTGGCTTTCAGTCCCGTTATCATCGGTTTGTTCGCCAGTCCGAGCCGCTTTTTCTCCATCGCACCGACACACATAATAAGTGTTTTACCTCCGCCGACCTCATGGTCGCAAATCCCGCCGCCCAGCATTTTATCCATCCAGATGGCATCCTTTTGGCTCTTATAGAGGTCTTGAATACCCAACCCCTTGAGGTCAAGGCCGGGGAAATTCTGGTGCGATCCGTCATAGTCGGGACGCACAAAGCAGTTAAATGTACGGTTGTAGAGATTGGACAGGCGGTCTTTGAACTCCGGCGACTGGTCGCGGAGCCAGTCGGAAAAACCGTTGCGGATTTCGTCTATTTTAGAGTTTGCCAGTTGTATGGACTCGCTGTCTCGTACCTTTACTTCTTTCATCTCCCCGTCGATGAGCCTGCGTATCTTTTTGGTGATGTCGGGGGAGGTGTTCTGAAGAGCATGTTTCATCAAATGCAGGCCATTGAACCGGCGGCTCTGGCTATCGACGGCATATTGATTCTGTATCTTCACATTGCTGCCCGCCCTGTCCGCCTTTATGCTGTACTCGTCGATGTTGGCGGCAAAACCTATCGTAACCTCGGTGTCGAACAGATACGATGCGTATTTCTCATAAATACCTTTGGGAATCCACCTCTCACCGAAATTAAAATCGAGATCGTCGAAAGCGATGGGCTTCGGCACTGCTTCCCGTAAGGCGCGAAAGGATTCTTCCGCTTCCGAATGTCCGGGATTATCTTTCAGAAAACGTTCAACGCTTTCAGCTTTTTCGATGACGTTCCCGGCAATGTATTTGTCCGCCACCTCATAACCGCCGATGTCGGGGTTGTAATAGATGCGCCCGTGCAGTTCTTCCAGCATCCCGTCCCTCGTTCCCCCGGTAAGGGATGCCATGTATTCAAGGTTCACCCCGGCGTACTTGTTCAGGCTGGCTACGAGAGCTTCATGGGCATCGGCAACTTCGGTAATCTCGTTGGGATTGAAAGCTACGGGATGGTTGAAAATATCCGCTTTTTGTGCTACACCGTCGATGTAGCGTTCGAGCGAAAGTATTTCCGTACCCCGCGCGTCCATTTTAATAAGGTCAAGATTCTTTTTGTCGTTGAGCCTGCCGAAACGGTCTGTAAAGTTGTCGTAAAGGCGGTTGAGCATCTCACGTAAAGCGGGATTGGCTTCCAATCGCTCGGCTTCGTTCTGATAGAGATGATAATAGGTGTCACGTATCTCCACATAGATAGAGGCTTTCCGCTGCTGCGTTTCACTTATATCCAGCGGATGGAACATGGGCTGTAAACCGTCGATATTGCGCAGGTAGCCTATCCGATTATCGGCATCGCATACAATCGACCCTTCGCGGTAGTGCGGCAGCATTTCCGCTTTGAACGGTATCGGTTTAAGGTACTCTGTCCGCTGACGTTCTTCCTCCTGCTGAAGTCGTTCCTGCTGCTCTGCCAGCCGGGCATCTTCGACAGGGTAAGCGGATTGTGTACCGGCCGGATTATGCCGTTCACCGTTTTCTTTCTCCTGCTGTTCAAGTTCTTTCTGGCGGGTATTATGTTGTAATTCCTCTCGCCAGTCCATAAACTGCAACTTCGGTTCAGATTTAGGTTTCGGTTTGGCTTTCCGTTTGCGGCGCGGGCGACTGATTTGGCTGCGTTCCTCTTCGGAAAAACCAAACAGGTCGTAGAGCGTTATCAGCGGCTCTTGTTGGACGTTAATCTGTGGCGTAGCTTCCGCTTTCGTCTTTTTCAGGATGGAAGGGTCGTCCATATCGAAAAGAGTGCTGCCCGAAAATACCGATGATGTATTTTGGTGTGATTGTTCCGGCTTCGTAGTCGCCTGAACCGATGCTGCTTCATCCGTAATCCCGTAATCTTCAGGCTGAGGCGGGTGTTCTTCCATAAACTGGCGATCTCTTTCATCAGCCCATGCCCCGAACTCCGCCATATCTTCCGGAGTCGGTTTATAGAAAGTATCTTCCGCCCGGTTTATTTCCAAAGTTTCGGTGGGTGGCTCCATCGTAGCCAAAGGCGTCAGTTCTCCCGTTTCCACATCCAAATGAAAACCCTCTGCCTCTGCTTTGCGGACGGCATCTTGCCCCTCTGCCCAACTGTTAAACCTTTGCCAATCTTCCGGTGTTGCTTTCCAGTCGGGGTCAAGGTAATCGGGTTGTTGCTCCGTAACCCCGCTGACCTGTTCCTCCACCGGGATAGCCTGCTCAAGCCGGGACTTTCTGTCGATTTCCTCAAAATGTTCTTCAATAGCCTGCCAGAACGGGTCGAGGTCATCGGTACGGTCACGGCTGAAAACATCGTCATAATCGTTCGTTTCGGGATAGTTAGTCCAAGACCGTTCAGGTTGCTGTACCTGCTCAGTCGTTATTTCTCCGGCTGCCTCTCTTTGCTGCGGGGCATCGGGTGCATTGGACAGGTAACGCTCCACATCGAGGTGGCGGGATAAATCCTCAGACAGTTTCTCATCGAGGTCTTTGGCGATACCATCCACACCGCCTGAATGAGTATATACCACCGCAGGTTTACCGTAGGGGTCGGTATCCAGCCGCATAGTGGTCGCGATAACCGGAGCTTGCCTTTCCTGCGTTGCTTCATTAAAAAGGCGGTTGACGTTTATCTGCTCCCGGTACAGTTTATCGGTTTCTATAAAACTCTGCTCTTGCTGTGAAAGGGTATTCTTATTAGTGTTTCGTTGTAATACGATCAGGTCGCTGCCGACTTCGGTTCCGGCCGTTGTGGTAAAGAGGTCGTTGGGTAGGCGTACTGCCGATACCAGATCGCAGTTGTTCATCAGGAACTCGCGGGCATAGCGGTTCTGGGGAGAATTGAGAATGCCCTGAGAGGTGATAAAGGCGATAATACCGCCATCGCGGACACTATCGGTCGATTTCAGAAAGAAATAGTTATGCAGCTTCCGTGTAGCCTGCCGCCGTGCGGGGTCTTTATGTGTGGAGAATGCAGGATCGAATAATGCAACATCACCGAACGGGATATTGCTCAGAGCCAAGTCATAATAACCGTTATACTTCGGCTCAATGGTTTCATACCCTTGTATTCTTACCTTATCTTTCGGGTGAAGATGCTTTAAGATGATGCCCGTAGCGGGGTCTTTTTCAAAACAGGTTATTTCCGCACCGGGTGCAAACCGCCTGACGGAATCGGCGAAGATGCCGTTCCCGGCGCTGGGTTCAAGTACCCGCTGCGGCTCAATGCCGTTGCGCTGTAACGCCGAAGCGATAACATCGGCGACCACGGGCGGGGTATAGAAAGCCGACAGCACGGAATCTTTGATTCCGTCGAAATAGCGTTTATATTCCCGCTCACCGGCGGTATTTTCTTTGAGAACGGCATGCAGTTCTTCTATGAGAGGTGTCAGGACGGTTTGTTTCCCACCGTCTTTAGGCAGCGGGTCTATCACCTCCTTAATGCCTCCGAAACCGCTGTACGACCGCAAAACCTCTTTTTCGTCCGCAGTGGCTTCGCGTCTCTCCCGGTCGAGCGTAAAGGCTACCTTTATCGCGTCGATATTTTGGCGAAGATGCGCCGTCTTGTTAAACCGTGCCATCTTCAAGCAGTATTTGAATGGTTCCCGTGAGTTCGGTATATAAGGCGTCGTATGCAGGAGTGTCGGCAAAATCGTCGGCAAGCGCGTACTTTGCCAGCACGCTGCCGCACAGCGGTAGCACCTGCAGAGCGACTGCGCGGGCATTTTCTTCGGGAACTTCGGAAGTAAACTCGTCCCAAAGAATATTTACGACAGTATTATAGACGGAGAAATGCAGCCCCCGGTAGAGTTCTTCGGCGGCCACTTCTTCCGCTTCGATATGGGTCAGCCCGTTACGGATGGCATTACTGTAACTTTCAGCCGCACGGTCGGCGCGGCCTGAGATAAAAGCGGTATCTGCGGTTCGGTCAGGATGGCTGTCTTTCAGGAACGAAAGGAGCGATAAGCCGTAATAGGACAGTTCGCCGCGTGGCGAAGGATTATTATTCTTTGTCATGATGTCGGAATTTTTAGTGGTTGATGAAAGGCGGGAAAGAGAAAAAGGCGCTCCGGATTCCCACCCGGAGCGCCACCACTAAAAATTCCTTATAAACAAGTCCACCCTTAAAAAAGCAGACAAGAAAATTCGGAATCCTTAGTGGCAAAGATATGTATTATTTCCGCTTGTTCCCCTTTCCTGCTTTCCCCGCTTTGTTATTTGGAAAATCAAACTTGGTTTTAAACTCGCTGTCAAAGGCTACGGCAGCATCAAAAGTGCCTCCTGCGGATTTTTTGAAACCTCTTATCAGAGCGGTTTTGCCCTTGCCGAACAGATCGGTCAGTTGTGTGTCCGAGAGTTCCTTTCCGGCAATCGTGCGGAATACCATAAGTGCGCAATCGGGATTTTGACACTTGGCGACTTTGGGATAGAACACCACAGGTTGCCCGCATCGCGGACAATTTGCCCCGGTACGGCTACCGCCGCCCTCAATCTTTGCCGACAGCAATTCTGCGGTAATTTGTGAGGTGTAAACCTCAATCCCCTGATGGAATGTTGCGGCATCCATTTCTCCCGAAACGATTTTCGACAATGCCAGTTCCCAGCCGCCCGTCATGGCAACATCGGCTATTTTCTTGTCTTTTACCACTTCGTAAACCGCTAAACCTTTTTCTGTCGGCACAAGCGATTTTTTCTCACGGCGAATATATTCACGGGCAAAGAGCATTTCGATGATGGCGGCGCGTGTTGCAGGAGTTCCGATACCGGATTCTTTCATAGCTTCACGTTCCTCTTCGTTTTCCACCTCTTTTCCCGCGCTCTCCATCGCCGCCAGTAAGGAACTTTCCGTATGTATCGGGCGGGGCTTGGTCTGCTTTTCCAACACATCGCATCCTTTGACGGGAAGCGCGTCGCCCCCGGCCAGTTCGGGCAGAATGGTCGCGTCTTCCTCTTTGTCTTCCGCTTGCGCCCCGAATACTTTCATCCAGCCGGGGGAAAGTATCAGCGTGCCGCGAGCCGTAAAATCCATTTCGGCGCACCGCAGAGCGGCGACTGTCGTTTCCTTGCGGCAGACGGGGGAAAAGGCTTCCAGCAGGCGTCCCGCTACCATTTCATAAACGGTACACTCGTCGGCAGAGAGTTTGCCGGGCAGATTTTCCGTAGGGATAATGGCGTGGTGGTCGGTAATCTTGTTCTCGTCCACCGCGCGGGTGTTTAAGTCAGCCGTGCCCATGTCGGCGGCATACTGTGCAAAACGGTCATATCGTTTCAGATTTCCGATGAGGGCAGGGATTTCGGGCAGGATGTCCGAGGATATATAGCGCGATCCGGTGCGGGGATAGGTTATCAACCCTGCTTCATAAAGCCCTTGCGCTATGGTGAGGGTTTTATCCGCCGAGAAACTGTGTTTACTGTTGGCTTCTTTCTGTAATGTGGTCAGGTCATACGGCAGGGGCGGCTGTTGGCTGACTTCCTTGCGCTCTACCTTTACGACCTCCATCGTCCCGGCATCCGTAACGGCGGCGAAGGCGGCGTTCACCGTGTTCTTATCCCCGAACTTGGCGGCGGATAAGGCAGAAAACATTGTCGCTTCTTTTGCCGTATGGAGTTTAAGTTGGAAGTAGGTTTGAGGTGTAAACGCTTTGTTTTCCAGATAACGGGAACAGATAATCGCCAATGTGGGCGTTTGTACCCTGCCGAGCGACCATACGCCGCGCCCGGCGGCAATGGCAAGCGACTGTGAACTGTTGATCCCTACGAGCCAGTCTGCCTTTGCCCGTGCATCGGCGGCAAGATATAAGTTGTCGTAGTCGCTTCCGGGACGTAAGTTCTGCAAGCCATCTCGGATAGCTTTATCGGTCAGGCTGCTGATCCAAAGGCGGTCGCACGGTTTGTCGCATTGCAGATAGTTGTATATATATCTGTGTATAAGCTCGCCCTCGCGTCCGGCATCCGTAGCCACGATGATACGGTCGGCTTTGGAGAATAACCTGCCGATGATTTGCAGTTGTTTGACTGCTCCGGGATCGTCCTTGTAGGTTTTACCCTCGCGGGTTTGCCGGGGTTTCAGGATGAATGATTTGGGCATGATGGGCAGGTTCTCCCGCTTAAACCCCTCTATGCCGTATTGTTCCGGCATGGCAAGTCCTATCAGATGTCCGAATGCCCACGTAACGCAATAACCGTTACCTTCGATAAAGCCGTCCTGACGGCTCTTTGCTCCCACAATAGCCGCTATCTCACGCGCTACGCTGGGTTTTTCTGCTATAATGATTTTCATTGTAATTACTTTATTAAATGTGAATATGATGATTAACCCACTTTGGGGCGGCTGCTTTTCTGACCTGTCTTTGGTGGGGATTGCCGTGCGGCGGGCGGACTTTGGCGTTGTTGCTGGCGGTTCTTCTGTTCGGGAGTAGCCTGCTGTTGTCCGGGTTTGAGCGGTTCATTTACCCCTTTGGTCGCTTCGACGGTTTTACCTTTGGTGTTGACTGCCTCCTGTGTGCGGCTCTCATTGGTAGGCTTCACGTCCGTCGCCTGCTTTTTGGAGTAGTCGGGATTCCATTTGAAAAAATCGAATTTACCTTTCTCCCAATTCGGTTTTACCCAACGGCTGATAAGTTCGCCTTTACCGTCCACCTGCATATCTTTTACATAACATGCCTTCACATTCGCTCTTTTCGATGGGTCGTCGTGCGCGTCTTTCCATTGGTCATGCGCCCATTTGGGAATTTCCGCACCGTACATGGTTTTGGGGATAGAGGTAATTTCCCGACGGGTTTCGCCCGTCGCCGTCTTGACTTCTTTGCCCTCAGCTTTCTTTTCGGTCAACTTCTCACGTCGGATATGCTTATTATCTTCGGCGTAACGGTTACGGTCTAACCCGTCGTAAGTGAAATGGAAATTGCGATTGGCGGCATCCACCTGTATATAAGCGTCCCGTTTATATCCGGCGCGGGTGATAAATCCTTCAAGCAATCCTTTCTTACCGCTGTAAACATCCATTTCGCCGCCGGGAGAGAGTTCCGTTCCTTTGATTTTTGCCTGTCGCTGAAATTCCGAAACAGGCAACACCTCCAACGTATTGGTATATTGGTCGCGGGAAACGAAACAAGGTATTTTCTGTCCGGGGGTGAGTTCGAGGTCAAGGATTTTTCCGGCATGGCGTGTTTGCTCAATATTCTTTTTTACATCGTCCGGCAATACCACCCCATACAATGGTGCATCCAGATTGGGTTTTTCCTGCCAGTAGTGAGGGATCACTTTGAGCGAACCGTCCTGTTGTTCTTCCAGCGAGGCACGTCCTTTGGTGGGGATACGAACGCCGGGAGAAACTTCGGGATTCATTTCGATAAGTCCGGGCGACTTGTGCTGGTAGGACATGGCTTTCAGGTGCGGTTCCAAATCCTCCATACGGATACCTTTCTTTTCGAGGTCTTTCAGGTCGATCTTAGAGGTGTCATAGGGTTGGAAAGTTTGAGCGGCATCACTTGATACGTCCTGTTTGCGGGTAGTTTGCCCTGACGCTTCTTGCGTCTGACGGGCTTGCTGACGCTTTTGGAGTTCTTCGGCAGGGTCGATGCGGTACTTCTCCAACTCTTTAAGGTCAGGGTTTTTGCCTTTGAAGATTTTCTTATAAACATCTTCCCCAAAAATGAAAATACCCTTATAAGAAGGGTTCTCGGATTCTTTAACCATCTTTTTCAGAAAGGCTTCCAAAAAAGAATCATGGGTGTTTACATCCAGCATATTCGCCAGATTCTGCGCTTTGGGGTCTGTGGCATCGGTAGTTTGTACATTACCGTCTTTATCTATGCCGGTTACGGGTCTTAATTTCCCGTCTTTGTCTTGAACGACCATAATCTGTTTTTTGTCGTTCGATAATTTTTCGTCCATACTTCACGAATTTTAGTTAGCACCAACGGCGGTGCGTGGACGAAATTAGGGGCAACTGTCTGGTTGGCAAAGGCTTTGAGGGTCTGCGGCAGCTTGTGGCGTCGAAGTGGCAGTAAGTGGCGCTCAACCCTTAAAAAAGAGAGGACGAATAAGGGAATCAGAAAACTGTCTTTACCCGATGGTACATCAAAGGGTTGAAAGATATATTCGATATGAATGCGGCTAAGGCTCATTCGGATACGAAAAATGATTATATTTGCATCAACATATTGATTTAAAGTAAAATATATAAATAGAATGAATTGCCATAAACATACCGAACAATCAGCCGTGGCGCAATGTATGGATTGCTCCAGAGGGCTGTGCAATGAGTGCGTATCCGCTTATTCGATGCCGATATGCACAACGTGTAATAAAAAGCGGATTGCTTCGGAACGAGCGCAGATCATCAAAGAAATGCTGCTGACGTTCGGCATGGGTGCTTTACTGGCATATTTCTTCTATCAATGGACAAACGGAGGACATTCTTATCCGTTACTATATAATATCATATCATTTGTAATACCCTTTTATGTTTTCTCCGGTATCATACCCGGATGGCAAACATTGACAAGAATAACTCCGACAGTATTTCTGTTCCTGCCGATTATCGGCTGGCTGCTGTATTTTATCGTTAAGTTGGTTTTGGCATTTTTCCTCGGAATCGTTATGCTGCCGATACAGACGGTTAGGAATGTGTCGCGGCTGGTTTCGCTACAAAAATGAAGTAGATAACTATTAAATATTCAACTATGCCTATAAATCTTATTTGCAAAAACGGTAATTTGAGAAATATGACTCCTGCAGATCTTGATAAAAGTATTTACAGGATTGTACCAGTAAAGAATAATTTAGATTTGATGCTGGAAAATAAAACACTTGCTTTAGCAAAAACAAGTTCTTGGGAAGACGTATATGAGAATTTCTTTTTTAAAGAAAATTTCTTTGTCCACGGAGATAAAGTAACAATGGAACATCTCGCAGACAACATATTTGGTCAATGTTGGAGTACTTTTAAAGACTCTGATGCTATGTGGAGGATATATTCTTACGACAAAAAAAGCGTAAGGATAAAAACAACTATTAGAAAACTATTCGATGCTGTTTATCTGAGTGACCATTGTATGGCTACAACTTATATTGGAGCCATAGACTATAAGAGTCAAAAAGCATTAAATGAATGGATTGACAGTATAAATCCAGTAAGTACTTCTGATCTGACGAAAGTAACAGTAGATTCCCTTTTCATGAAAAGAAATAACTTTAGCCATGAGCAGGAAATTAGAGTTATTTATCAACCAGATTCAGCATCTCCCGATTGTAGTAGTAGACTTAAGTTTTATTCGATTGATACAGATGATTTTTTAGAGGAAATCGCTTTTGATCCACGTGCTGATGATACTTTTATGCAAGATACTATGAGGATGATAAGTAAACACGGTTATCCGATGTCCCGAGTTATCAAATCACCTTTATATGATTTTAAGAAAGCCAACATTGAGTTATTATAATTCAAAATGCAGATTATTAGTCAAGTAACTCATAATCTGCATTCTTTTTATCCCTATTTAGGTAATAGTTTACACAAAATCGGGTCTTTCTTTATGCGTTCGAGTTCATCATCGACGATCTGACGGGTTTCGGTTTTGATACGGTCGTAATTCTCCTGAATCATCTCTTTCATCCTGTCCACACCGTCCTCGTCCACAAAGTTGGTAATCACGGGTATCTTTTGATAATTGGCCGTTTCGCACTTTACCTTTTCATTGTCCACCACAATTTCCGCATGAAAAATCTTTTGTTCGATACGTTCATCGAAATTGTCGGCGACGGCTCCGACGAACATACCCTGCGTGAGCGTACTTATCTTGCTGGCGGGTATCAGGCTGTCGAGCTGGGTCGATATGGAGGTCGATTTGTCATTGCGGTTAATGGTTAATGATTGCCGTTTCTGCAACACTTTACCGAACCGCTCCGAAAGGTTTTTGGCGGTATCGCCGACCACCTGACCGGAGAAGATGTTGCCAACGGTGTTCATCACCACGGCGGCTTCCTTGTCTCCATAGTCGCGTTTTAATTGCGAAAAGTCCTGAAAGCCGAGCAATACAGCCACCTTGTTGCTTCGGGCGGTGGCAATAAGATTGTCGAGTCCTTTGAAGTAGATAGTAGGTAACTCGTCGATGATAACCGAAGATTTGAGTTGTCCTTTCTTGTTGATGAGTTTTACGATACGGCTGTTATACAGCCCCAGTGCCGCACCGTAAATATTCTGGCGGTCGGGGTTATTGCCCACCACCAACACTTTCGGGTCGTCGGGATTGTTTATATCCAGCGTGAACTCATCGCCCGACATAACCCAATACAGTTGCGGGGAAATCATACGGGAAAGCGGAATTTTGGCGCTCGCTATCTGGCCTTGCAACTGATCTTGCGCTCCTGACATCCACGCATCCATGAAAGGCGACAGGTAGTTTTCCAGTTCCGGTTTGGAGGTCAGAATGGGGAATATATCTTCATACCGCTTATTCAGAAACTCTATCGCATGAGGAAAGGTGCAATACTTTCCATCCTCGTAAATCCGCAAATACCAGATAATGGCAGCAAACAGAATTATGGGGGATTCCACGAAAAAGTCGCCTTGCTTTTGCACCCACGTCCGGTTAAGATTAAGCATAATTGTATAAGCCGACTCGTAAGCATCAGATATATCGGTCATAAATGAGGGATTGATGGGATTGCAACGGTGCGAGCGCGACGGATCATCAAAATTGATGACATAGAAAGTCGGGACTTTCTTATAACCACCCTGATTATTAAGCAAGTGGTTGTAAGCAATAGTGGACAGGTCGGGAAATTTGAAGTCGTAAATATAAGCACTAAAGCCCTTCTCTATCTGCTGTTTAATGAATTGATTTACGACGGCATAAGACTTGCCTGAACCCGGTGTGCCGAGGACTATCGCCGCACGGAACGGGTTTACCACATTTACCCAGCCGTTATTCCATTTCTTCTGATAATAAAACCGTGTAGACAGATTTACCGAATACTCGTTTGTGAGTAGGCGGGTTTCTTGGGCAAAGCTCTCGTTCTCCACGTTGAAAACATCATCCATCAGGTTGTTCTTCAATAAACGTGACATCCATACCCCACCCATCAAAAGACAAATATAACCGACTGACATCGTAAGGATATAAAATCCTGTATTGGCTTCCAATGGCAGGGGCAGATGGAGCAGCCACCAATTAAAAAAGAACAAAACCGTTCCGGCAGAGAGGGAAACGATGATTTTGTTCCAAGTGATTTTTTCCTCTTTCACTCCTTTCGTGCCGAGGCAGGAGAGAGCCAGAAACACAACGGCGAAAAGTTTCGTCCAAAGAATATTCCGGAATAGTCCCGCCGTACGGTCGAAATTCAGGAGTATCTTATCAATTACACCTATGTTGATGCCCCACGCCACTACTTGCCCATAACAGAACCAATAGATATTGATTACCACAAATAAAATACTGAGGGCACGCATAAAGTCCATTACTTTGGCCAAGCCCCTCAAATCGTCTTCCTGTTGCATAATTATTCGCTATTAAAGTTTGAGTAGCGAAATTATGCTGTAAAACCGGCTAATTGATTGGTTCCTAAATCTGTGGCAGCTTGTGGCGCTGAAATGGCAGTAAGTGGCGTTGAAATCAACATATTTTGAAAGGAACAAAATATGATAATTACAAATGATTCTACCTTTTTATTCCCAGCTCGTTTTTTTATATTATTTTTGCAGATAAACTGAGGATTGCTAACTTGATGAAAATGAAATCAAAAAAGCAAGATAACCAACTCAAACAAAGGGATTCAAAAAAATAATATGTCTCAACGGATAAAACATATAATATCGGAATTAAAGGATCAATACTTGATTGAGGATTCGCTACGACCTTGGATAATTGGTTTCAGCGGGGGAAAAGACTCAACTGTATTGTTACAATTAGTTTGGTATGCACTAACAGAAATACCTGCTGATAAGAGGAAACGCCCCATTCATGTGGTCTGTAACGATACTTTAGTCGAAAATCCTATTATTCAGGAGTACGTGGGTGGAGTATTGAAAAAAATTGCAGATTCCGCAGTGGAGCAAGGTTTACCCGTTTTTGTTGAAAATACAATACCGCGCTTGGAGGATACTTTTTGGGTGAACGTTATTGGGCGTGGGTATCCGGTTCCGAATAACGCATTTCGCTGGTGTACTGATAAAATGAAGATTAAGCCTACTTCAAGGTTTATAATTGAACAAGTAGCTGAAAATGGAGAAGCTATAATCCTAATTGGTACAAGAAGCTCCGAAAGCGCAACAAGGGCAAGGTCTATAAAAAAGCATGAGATAAGAGGTAAGCGTTTAACAAAACACCCTCATCACCCCAATACCTTTGTTTATTCTCCAATAAAAGAACTGTTTTTAGAAGAAGTCTGGTATATCATTAACACCATGAGTTCTCCTTGGGGAGCAGATAATTCTAAATTATTTCAGATATACTTTGATGCAAGTGCCGACGATTATGAATGTCCTACGATGGTAACAGATAAAAATCATAGCTCTTGTGGTCAAAGTCGGTTCGGATGCTGGACATGTACGGTTGTCAAAGAGGATAAATCACTGACAGCGCAAGTTACGAAAGGACAAACATGGCTACAGCCTCTACTTACTCTGCGGACAAGTATGTTTGATGAGCGGAATGTATCAGAAAATAGACTTCCAACGCGAAGAAACGGACAAGCTGCCGTAAATGACGAAGGAATGAATCAGGGTAACTATACTCCTGAATATCGAGCCAAATTATTAGAACAGCTACTTATGGCTCAACGCGAAATGCAAGCAGAGAAACCAGAGATAGAACTAATTACCAATCAGGAATTAATAGCGGTTCAGGTGATTTGGCATAAAGATTTGATTTTCTCAAATCGGGTTTCAGAGATTTATAATAAGGTTTATGATAAGACATTAGATATGAAGAGAGATACCGAAAAAATCCAAAGAGAGATTGATTTGCTTAAATCTGTTTGTGATGACCAACCATCGGACTTTGACTTGATTCAGGAGCTTTTGATAATGCAAAAAAACAAAGCATTATTAAACCGGAAACGAGGGTTAAAAGATGACATGGAGAGAGTTATTGAAAAATATTTAGATAAAGAAACCGCATAATGTATATTAAGGAAATACAACTGAATAATTTCAGAATATACAAAGGGTTGAATTCAATCTCTTTGCTCCCTTCTGAGGACAAGAATATTATAGTTGTCAGTGGGAAGAACGGATATGGGAAGACTACTTTTCTCATGTCGTTGGTTTGGTGTTTATACGGCAAACAAATGGAGAAAGTAGATGAATTGTATGAAAAAGAAATACGAGATAAAGGGAACTATACCAAATATATAGCCAACAGTCTCAATCGAAAGGCATACGAAGAAGGTGAAACAGAGTTTTCCGTTTCTATCACGTTCTCAGGAGTGAAAATTCCAGATATTACCTGTAATGAGGTAACTATAAAACGCTCCTACAATGTTGTGTCGAGCACTTCGGATAAGGTAGAGGTTTTAATCGACGGTTATCCGAATGAATTAATAGAAGACCTGACAAAAGAGAATCAGAAAGGGGAAGAAATCTTCATCCGTGATTTTATATTGCCTATCGAAATTGCCAAATTCTTTTTCTTCGATGCAGAAAAGATAGTCTCTTTAGCGGAAGTCAACTCCAATAGCCAACGTAGGCAACTTAGTAAGGCATATTCAGAAGTGCTTGGTATCCAGAAGTATGAAGACCTAAAGGCTAACCTCGAAGAAAAGCAGGATGAGTATCGTCGCCGATCAGCAAAACCGGAGGAACAAGAGGAACTGAACCAACTTCATGCGGATATAGCCAATACAAATATCGAGATTGAAAAATATCAGGATCAGATTGACGATCTGAAACATGAACGAAATCAGAAAGAGAAAGAGGCCGAAGACATTCAGCGGAAGTTAATTCGCGAAGGAGACAAAATGACTTTGGAAGAATTAAATTCCTTGAAAGAAGAACAGGCAAAGCTGGAACAACAAAAAAACGAAATTCAAGAGAAACTGAAAGATTTGTTGGATATTATCCCCTTTGCTTTGGCCGGTGAAACATTAGCAGGTATCTCCGAACAATTAAATAACGAACGGGATTTGTCCGAACAGAAATATCGTCAAGATGATGTTAATGAAAAGATAGACCAGATCCGACAAGACATCGAAGCAGAACGCATAAAAACTCGTTATGTGATTGACGTAAATATCCGTGATTTCTACGAAGCGCAGATTAAGAAACTTGTGAGAAAGTATTTCTATTCTGACTTGAAAGAAATCCCCGAAAATTTAAGCGTCTTACATGATTTTTCAAGTGTTGAGACAAATGAATTTAATCAGTTGGTAAATACCGTTAAGCATAGCTTCAAAGACTCTTTTTCACAAATGAATACAGAATATTCTTTTGTGAAGAACCAACTCGATTCTATCACGAGAAAAATACGTGATGCAGAAAAAAGTGCGGAAGATGAATATATTGCTGCATTACGCGACACGAAAGAACGTTTAGATAAACGTATTATATCCATAGAGAACGAAATTGAGTCTATTGTTCTTAAAATTGGAGAATTAGGCAACCAGAATAAAACCTACAAACAACGTCAGGAAATTCTTCGGAAAAAGATTGATGAGTCCAGTGTTTATTCGGAAAAAGAGCAGAAAACAAAACAGCTTATTAATCGCTTACAAAAGTTCATTAATCTGTTTAAGGAAGAGAAGAAGAAGTCATTAGGCGAGAAAATGCTTGTATCTCTTGATACTCTTCTGCATAAGAAAAACTTCATTAAAAAGGTAGATGTGGACATCAGTATATCCGGTGATGATATTGATATTGTCCTTTATAATGGAAACAATAGAATCATAGATAAAAGTTCATTGTCTATGGGGGAGCGCCAAATGTACGCATCCGCTTTGTTAAGTTCGTTAGTGGATGAATCGGAAATTGAATTTCCTGTTTTCATTGATAGCCCGATGCAGAAATTTGATGAGGAACACGCTGAAAATATTATTCGACATTTCTATCCGAATGTTTCCAAGCAGGTGGTTATCTTCCCTCTTATAAATAAGGAACTTACAGCGAAAGAGTATAATATTCTTCAACCAAAAGTGTGCAAAGCATTCTTAATAAAGAATACATCTACCGACAGTTCTGAGTTTCAAGAAACCACACCCGAACAGTTTATAACCACTTACAACGATTTATACAATGCAAATTAACATAAGAACATCTGAGAGAAATCAGGACGTTGTACGGAGGCTGACAACTAAATTGCCCTATGGTACAAAGGAAAACGTTATTGCCAGAATTGCATTGGGTTATTCGTTGCAAACCGGCAAGAAGTTTCAAACAGCAGATTTCAACCTCTATGATTCCAAAGGGAAAGAGTATAAAGATCATATCTTATTTGATGCGAAATATAGAGACTTCTTTATCGCTTTGATTTGTCAATATTACGGACTTTATAAGACAGACGATAATATACCTAAATATATCAAACTTCATATCGACCACGGTCTGGAGTTAATGGACACAATCTTCCAAGATAATTATAACTATACGTTTTTTGATTTCTTGGTGGAGTATATCGAAAAAGGAACTTTAGCTTTGACTGATCTCAATGTTTCACTGGATGCGGTGCGAAATAATCAACAGCATATAGAGAAATCCTTCTATGCTAATCCTATCAAAATTCAAGTTGGAAAGAATCTGAACGATGATGAGCCATTACATCTGAATCTGAATGACACTAAATTATATAATAACTGCCATATCGCGGTAGCCGGAAACTCCGGAACCGGAAAAACTCAGTTTGCATTGGAGTTTCTATCGCAGATTTATGAGCAATCGAATGGACACGTCAATTTTATATATCTTGACTTCAAAGGATTGAAACAGGATGATGTGAAGCGAATGGATAAGTTCTTTCAGAATACGAGAACAAATTTCGTAGATGTTCCACAAACTCCATTCCCCGTAAACCCTCTGACATTCATAGATAATATCAACGAGGTTAATAAAACGATGGGGATTGATAAATTTGTAGATATTGTCTGCAAATATTCAAATCTCGGAATCAAGCAAAAAGGGAAACTACGGGAAGCTACCTACAATACTTTTATTGAGCAAAAAGGCGGTCTGTATCCTACTTTAGAACAAATAAATGAACGGTTGCAGGATATTGTTGGCGACAAAAAAGATACTTTGACGGAGATTATGGACGAATTGAGCCGGTATAAGATTTTTGTTGATGACCCTAAAAATGAATCGAACTTCCTGAATTCAAACTTATATTTGTCCCTTTCCGGTGACTTATCTAATTCTGTGCGCTTTACATCTCTGTTCCTTATCATAAATTATCTGTATAATACATTTATGAATATGGATAACAGTCCGGTAGAGAACAATGTTAAGGCACTTCGTTATGTACTCCTTATTGACGAAGCCCATGTTCTCTTTAAGGAAAAGAAGTATCAGGATATTTTGGAGAAACTGTTGAGGGAGATTCGTTCAAAAGGGGTTTCTGTCGTTTTGCTTTCACAAGGCATTGATGAATACAATCAGCCTAATTTCGATTTTTCCAGTATGTGTGAGATTGCTTTCTTGTTGGACATCAAAGACAAGAATATAAAATCAATGGAAAAATTTCTTGGAATGTCTGGAGACGGAAGTAAGAAAATTGCTCGTAGCATGGAGAAGATTCAAACCGGACAAGCCATAAGCAACATCAAAGAATATAATAAGGGAGATTTGTTTTGGATTAAGCAATTTAAAGATAGATAATAGTTATGCCGTGTTTAACTTTAAATGAAATTAATACTCTTTTTCCTGAATCTGTATTAAAATTACAGGTTGTTCATCACAAAGATTGGTGGGAAGAAATTATATTACCTGATTTTCCTGCTCCTATCCGTATGGAATTCAATGAAACAATTAGAGATAGAATGCCACCGTCAGTTAAAACTCATAAAGGGATATATATGTTTTTTATAGAACCCAATCATCCTTTTATTCCTGAAATTAAACATTTGATGTATGTTGGTAGAGTTCTATCAGGAAGAACCGGCTTTAATTTTTTTAAGAGACTATATCATTATGTTAAGGATATAGGAAATCGAAATGCTGCGAGAAACAGGCAATTTCTGACTAATCTATGGCCAGACTATACATATGTATATTTTTATTGTCTCGATGATAAAACAGACGAAGAAATAATAGAGATAGAGAAGCTATTAATCAATAAAATAGTACCTCCTCTTAACAATGAATTCATTGGAATTGCAAACAGAACAAGAGATTTATACAATTAGTTATGATACACTTAGCTTGTCTTAGAGGGAATATAGGTTTTTGGACTTATTATTCGACAATAATGAAGATTAGGGATATAGTCTCCGATAACAGAATTATTACAGTCAGTGAATCGGATGAGTTATACACCCGGAATATCAACCGGATTTTACAGCGGGAAATAAGCACCTCCCGTATCAGTAAAATATCAAATTACATTTTAAGTACCGAGGAAAGATTTTTCAGTAGCTTGGTGGTAGCGATCCATCAAGGAACTCCTAAATGGACTGATATTGACCTTTATGAACAAATTGAGATAGAAGAAAATGCTATTTCTGAAGATGAACTGATTTCTTTAGGAAGTAAATATGGAATTTTATCTTTGTCCGGCAATGAGCAAATTTTTGCATTAGATGGTCAACATCGGTTAAAAGGTCTCAGAAAAGCCTTTAATCAGAATCCTGACATAGGTGATTTGGAGATATCTTTAACATTTGTGATTCATAATCATGACGATGTTGAAAGAACAAGGCGATTATTTACTGTATTGAACAAATACGCAGAAAAGCCAAGGGGTGCAGAATTAATAATATTAGATGAAGATGATGCAGCAGCGATTAATACACGTAGGTTAGTAACAGAGCATCCGATATTATCCAAACCTAATGCAATCTCAAACTCAAAGACTGGGGCTATATCAAATAGTGATAGTCACTCTTTTACTACATTAGTCACTCTTAATAGTATAAATAAAATTTTATATAATAAGAGTAGTGCATATTATACTCAGAGACCATCAGATGAAGAAATAAACGCTTTATATCAAAAGTCTGTGGATTATTGGGATACTTTTTTTGATGTGTATCCGGAGATTATTTCATTTATTGACGGTGATACTGAAATTGAAATTTCAGAGGAAAGAATATCTCGTGATGATGAAACGGGTGGAAGTTTGTTATTACGCCCAGTAGGACAAGAATTGATCACCAAATCTTATGTGAAGTTTAATCAGAATGAAATACAAGATTTTAAAGATAAACTGAGGCGGGTGAACTTTAATCTGTCAAATTCTAACTGGAAATTTCTTTTTTGGAATGAGAAAATGTTAGGTAAAGAACAGAAATTAAAGAACAGTATGTTGTTATATATAATGGGAAAATTTGAAGATGCTCCATATATTCATAGAGAAATGAGCCGAATATATAACAAGAATAATCAACCTTATAATGATAGCCTAATTCAAAGGGTTTAAAACCTTATATCTTCTTCCTATTCTGTCGTTTTTTCTCTTGACATTTTTGGGACAAAGATGAATTAATATCCATATGACTGCCACTTGAAGGTTCTTTCGATTGGCAGTCTTTTTTTATATGATCTGCACCGGTTTTTGTAGTAAGCGGATATTTTTCATTCAGGGCATTAGCCGAATACTCCTTACCCAGCCGGGAACCGTTGAGTACACACCGCTTCTCATGGTCTATGAACGTAACCCCCACGATGCGCCCGGAGGCGTTACGACGTAGGAAAAGGTCGATACGGTAAGCCTTTAACCGTTCGCGCAAATCCCTTTCGGTCGGCGCATCCAGCATCGCCTCGGCTATCCGGTGGCGGGTATGGGCGCGTATGTCGTCTTTCTCTATCTTCCCGCCGGAACGCTCCATGTGCCGCACGAGCGCATCGAATCCGTAATCTTTTCCGAAAGCCGAAGATTTAAGCGGGGTTGCCTCCGCCTTATTTCCGCCATCCTCCAGCGCTGTATAAAGCAATCCGTGATAAGGTACGCCTTTGCGCTCGCCGACCACTTCCTCAATACCTATATTATATAATGTAAGCAAGGCTCGTAACTCGCCCAATGTCTGAAAACGGTACAGGGAAACGGCGGGTTTAATTACCGCTGCCACCTGTTTTTTCAAATCACCGCCGAGCAGGTCGATAGGTTTAAGTTGCCACAGTTCCGAACGCTTCTGCCCTTTAGCCGGATGCAGTCGGTACTCCTTTTCCAGTTCTTCGGTAGCGGCTACGCTGCGCGTATTCCGTAATTTATCGTTGATTTTTCGTCCCTCACTATTGACCTGCAACGAAACGATATGTATGTGTTCACGCTCGATGTCAGAATGCTTAAATACGATATAGGGCTGAGAACCCCAACCCATGCGATCCATATATTTGCCTGCTATTTCCGACAGTTGCTCGTCGGACAGGTCGTCTTTGATGTCGGGATTGAGCGATATATGGATAACAGGTTTTTCGCATCTGAAACGCTCCGGCATCCAATCCAGCATAAATTCGGCAGTCTGTTTTACATTGAAAAATCCGTCGGCAGGTTCGGGCAGAAGGTGGGTGGAGAGTACCTTTCCCTGCCCGCCGTCCACCTTTTGCTGGTTGTAGTAGAGCGCCCCGCCGATGTCTTTCCCGGTCGTGATATTGGCTACCATCGCTTCAAAAATTCTGCGGAAAGTTCCAGAATCCGCTGCCCGGTTCCTGCCAGTTCCGCCGTCAGTTTCTCCAATTTGTAGAGCAAAGCCAATGCTTTTTTCTCCGTAAAATGCGTATGGAGTTCCTTTACAACCTGATTGTAATTGACACCTACGGCACGGAATTGTGCGTGGAAAGTGGAGAGTTTGGCGGCATATTCCATCGTTCCGCGATCCTTTTTGATGACGCGAAAATCCTCATTAAATACTCGTGCTTTGACAAAAGCACCTTTCGACAGCATCCCGCTTTGCTCATACATGGTGAGAAAACGGGCATATTCTTCATTGGTAAACCGCACCATGACGTGGTTCGATGCAGTGTCCGTTTTGGGCGGTCTGCCGCCCTTACCCCTGCCGGGTTCTTTCTTCTTTTCCATACATCGGTATTTTAAGGCTACGCCCGGAGGTGCTGCCTGTTACAAAATGCCGATCCCTTCACCGATGACTGCCAAGCCATCGCCCTTAAAAGCGCCGACTTCGGAGGTGCTTCCCCCCTTGCGGGCAAGCTGTTTTTCAGTTACGGAATTTATTTACCGTAACGAAAAACACAGCTTGCTAAGGACGAACATGAAATGTTCTTTGTCCTTAAATCAGTCCGTAACCGGACTGGCCTCTTAACCCAGCCGCCGAAAACGAGGGCAGGCAGGCTTCCATTGATTACCGGAATCGTCATGCTGCAAAGATACCGGTCATTGCAACGCCCTGTATTATAGGGTTCGACGCCACTTGCTGCCACTTCAGCGCCACTTCGTGCCATAGGAAAAAAATCGAGCAAAACCCACTGAAATAAGGGTTTCATTTGCATAGATTTTTAAAAATATGACCGACTATGCAGGCAATTAAAAGTGTAATTGAATGGCTATCCGGCCGACAGACTTTTCGGCTATCTGACCGGCTTTTTATATGGCTGGCGGTAAAGCCATTCAATCTAACGTCCGACTTGCTGACCATATATCCGGCTATTAAAACAGATGACCGGTCAGCCATTCAAACATTAAGGCATTCAAACATTCAAACGACCGGACTGACGGATGTAATGACAGCCAACTGCATAGCCAAACAGCCGAATTATCAAACAGATAATCAACCATATGTATAACTAAAAAATTGATTGAACGATGGAAAAGAAAAATCTATGTGTTGCATTCTCTACCCAGAAAGGGGGAGCCGGAAAAACAACCTTGACGGTATTGGTGGCATCATACCTCCACTATGTGAAAGGCTATGATGTGGCGGTGGTCGATTGCGATTATCCGCAGTACAGTATTGCCGAGATGCGCGAACGCGACCTGAAAATGGCGACAGAGGATGACTATTACAAACATCAGGCTTACGAGCAATTCACCCGGCTGAATAAGAAAATGTATCCGGTGGTAAAGAGTCTGCCGGAAAAAGCGGCGGAAACAACCAAAGCATTGCAGCAGAAGGGAAAATACGATATTATTTTCCTCGACCTGCCCGGAACGGTCAATAAGGAAGGGGTGATTTATACCCTTTCGCTGATGGACTACATCTTTTCTCCAATCAGCGCCGACAGGCTGGTATTGGAGAGTACCTTGCGTTTTGCCTCCCGGCTGAACGATACCCTCATCTCTACGAAGAAATCCCGCATTCAGGGGTTGCATCTTATCTGGAATCAGGTCGATGGGCGCGAGAAATCCGAATTGTACGGTGTCTATGAACAGATTATCGGGCAACTCGGCTTGCGGACGCTTAAAACTTTCCTGCCCGACAGCAAGCGTTTCCGGCGTGAGCTTCAGGTTTCCCATAAAGCCCTGTTCCGTTCGACCATATTTCCGGTCGATAGAACATTGCTGAAAGGCAGCAATGTGGATGCGCTCGTAGATGAAATCTTAGGCATCATAAACTCTTAATGCTATGGCTAAAACAGTAAGGAAAGAAGATATAGACGAAAAAGCCATCATCGCCAGCTTCTTACAGGATGAGCCTGCGGATCATGATTCTCTGGTTTCGGATAGTGATGAGAGCAGCAGCCCGCCGATAGTCGTCCCCCCCGAAACGCCCAAAGAAGAAAACAGGCGCAAGCGTACAAAAGAGCCGGATTACGAAACGCTTTTTATCAAAGAATCAGGTAATACCGCCCGGACGGGCAAGATGGTCTATATCCCCAAAGAGATGCACGAAACGATCCAGTCGGTGTGTCGTGTAATCGGCAAAAACAAGCTATCCCTGTCCGATTACATCAAGAATGTGCTGGCACACCATTTTGAAACTTACGGCGATGAGATTACACGCCTGTATAACGAACACCATAAAGGAATTAACATCATTAAAAAATAGAAAATTATGAGCAACGAGAAAGTAAACTGCGTCGATACGAACGCATACGAAGAAAAGTATCTCAAAGAAGTAAACGTACCCCTAAAACATGCTGCCTACATCAGTAAGCGGAATATGGATATTGTCTCCACGCTGGTGCGTTCGCAGAACAAGCGCGGACTCACGGTCGGCGGCTACATCGACACGGTACTGACCGAACACCTCGAAAGGCATAAGGCGGAGATCAACCACCTGTACCGCCGTGAACGCAACGATTTAGTATAAACCCGAAAAATACAATTATGTCAGACAAAGCAATCATGTTGATTATCGTGGCGGCGACAGTTCTCATAATAGCCGTCCTTTTTATCCGCCGCGCCCTTAAATACAAGGGTGTTGCCGGAGCCGCCGCTCCGGAGGAAGAAATAAGTATCGAGGTGATACCTCCCGAACAATCCGAGCGCGATATTTACCTCATGCGCCATATCTGCCTACAACATTCGCCGTTCCGGAGTGGCAGAAGTGTTCTTATCCGTCCCCGTTATCACGAGTGGATCAGGAAGATAAACCACAATATCGGCGATAAGGAGATGAGCATTACCGAATATGTGGACAAGGTACTCAAAGCGCATTTCGACGATAACCGTGAGGTTATTAACGACCTGTACGACGAGAGCCTGAACAAAAAAGCAGTCGGTGATGGGCGCGGTTAGTTCCACCCATGTACTGTTCGTGCTGTCCGCCGTGGCTGTTCTTTACGCCTTGTGGATGATGTACTTCACCGTGCGGGAGAGCCGCCGGGACAGGAATGCCGGAAAGCAAGGCGGCAATGCCCCGCCAACGGAGAAGAAACGCAAGGGGGATATAGTGGGCAAAAGCCGCTTTGTCCTACCTTCCCGACGCCACTCGCAGCCACTTACTGCCATAGAATCCGAAAACGAAAATCGGATTGAAAATGAAGATATATTTGCCCCTGAAAACGTACCGCAGCACCCCCGGCAGATAGCGCCGGAAGAATTGGACGATGTTTTCGGCATTCCCCCGAAAGGGGAAGCCAACGATCCTTTGGATTTGAGTTACCCGCTGTATGAAGTTAAACCATTCCCGGAAGAAGAAGCGGAAAACGAGGATGACGAGGACGAAACAGACGATTCCATCAGAGCATACAAATCATACGCTCAGGGTGCAAGTTTTGAAGAATTAGGCGAAGCCTACCGCCGCGTGGTACACAATCCCTCAATGACAGATGAGCAGAAGGAGGAAACCGGACGAATCCTCCTTAACCTGAAAGAAACCGATATGTACGGGGTCATCATTTCAGGCAAGCCCGAACGGGAAGATAAGGTTACAGCCCTTATAGACACCTACCTCTCGGCATTCCACAGGCGGATGTCCGACGGGTCAGCGGAAAGCCAGCCTCCGCAGGGTGCAGTCCCGTCGGGTTTCAACGTCCGGGATTTTGTATAACGAAAAAATAAATCAAATGAAAAAGTATGATTACGGGTAGCGCAAGGGCGTCTATCCACAACCACTAAAAATTCCAAGTTAAACAAGTTTCACCCGGTGCGGGGCTTATCCAACCCCGCACCATTTTAAAATTAAGTTATGACAAAGAAAAAATTTCTTATGTCGGCGGCATTTGTCTTTGCCGCCGTTTCTTCCGCATTCGCACAAGGCAACGGCCTTGCCGGTATCAATGACGCGACAAATATGGTTACGTCATACTTCGACCCCGGAACAAAGTTGATTTACGCCATCGGAGCAGTTGTCGGGTTGATAGGCGGCGTCAAGGTATATAATAAGTTTTCGTCCGGCGATCCCGACACGTCAAAAACCGCTGCAAGCTGGTTCGGAGCCTGTATTTTCCTCATCGTAGCGGCAACCATCCTGCGCTCTTTCTTCCTGTAAACCACTCCATAACAAAAAATAATATGGAGTACAATATTAATAAAGGAATAGGCAAGAGCGTAGAGTTCAAAGGACTGAAAAGTCAATACCTGTTCATTTTCGCAGGGGGATTGCTGACCGTCTTTGTGCTATTCGTCATCCTTTACATGATTGGCATAGACCAATGGATATGTATAGGGTTCGGCGTAACAGCCGCCTCGGTGCTGGTGTGGCTGACTTTCAACCTCAATGCGAAATATGGTGAACACGGACTGATGAAACTCATGTCCGCGCGGCAGCATCCCCGCTACCTCATTAACCGCAAAACCGTTCATCGTCTGTTCCGTCGAAAAAAGAAAGGAGGACAGCCATGAGGAATATAATGAAGGCGGCGACCATAGAAAATAAATTTCCCCTGTTGGCAGTAGAACACGGCTGTATTATATCTAAAGATGCCGATATAACGGTCGCCTTTCGGGTCGATCTGCCGGAACTGTTTACCGTAACCTCCGCCGAATACGAAGCCATACATGCCGCATGGGTAAAGGCGGTTAAGGTGCTGCCCGATTACAGCATCGTACATAAGGCAGATTGGTTTATCCGCGAAAAGTACCGCCCCGGAACGGGCGATGGGGATATGAGCTTCCTGTCCCGCAGCTACGAACGGCACTTTAACGAACGTCCGTTCCTGAATCATTCGTGTTACCTGTTTCTGACCAAAACAACAAAGGAGCGGATGCGGATGCAGTCGAATTTTTCCACTCTCTGCCGGGGTTTTATTATCCCCAAAGAGGTGAATAAAGATACGGCGACCAAGTTTCTGGAAGCGGTGGGACAGTTTGAGCGCATCGTGAATGACAGCGGGTTTATTACACTTACCCGCCTTACAGACGATGAAATTACAGGCACGGAGGATAGTTCAGGATTGATTGAAAAGTATTTCTCCCTGTCGCTGGAAAATACCACCACGTTGGAAGATTTGGAATTAGGGGCTGACGGTCTTCGCATCGGTGATAAGCGGGTGTGTTTACATACGCTGTCCGATGCCGAGGATTTGCCGGGACGGGTGGGTACGGACAAGCGGTATGAAAAACTATCTACCGACCGGAGCGACTGCCTTTTGTCGTTTGCCTCTCCCGTTGGGTTACTCTTATCGTGCGACCATGTGTACAACCAATATCTGTTTCTGGACGACAGCGCCGAAAACCTGCGCAAGTTTGAAAAGCAAGCGCGGAATATGCAGTCGCTATCCCGCTATTCGCGTGGCAACCAGATAAACAAGGAATGGGTGCGACACGAGGTCGTATGAGTAATTGTTAAACAAAGATTTAACCCGTTGT
>DAMANX010000009.1:0-162829 GCA_032073245.1 Tannerellaceae bacterium | reverse complement strand
AAGTTCGGGCTTTTGCAAAAAAAAAGAGGATGCGACAGTTTTGACACACCCTCTTAGATTATCATCCAGATTATGGGATTCCTCTGTGGGTTTCAACCCCTTTATGATGGTTATAGAGGGGTTAAAACCCACAGAAGAAGAGGCAATGCCTCCATTATTTAGACCGTCAGTTATAACTGACGGCAATTGATAGGCCTACGGCCGTTCCGGAAGCCGGAAGCTGTAACTCTTTATCACACTTACCGTTCATCACTGATTTACTCCCATCCCCAGATTATACATAATAAACGCATACGTATCTGCATACTCGTCAAGGATCTTACTCATTGGTTTACCGGCACCATGCCCGGCATTGCTTTCTATGCGGATTAGTTTTGGTGCATCTCCTGTATTGGCAGCCTGTAATGTCGCTGCGTATTTAAAGGAATGAGCAGGAACCACACGGTCATCATGATCAGCTGTAGTAATCAGAATTGCCGGATAAGGTGTTCCATCGTTCTTGATATTATGTAAAGGAGAATAAGCATGAAGGTATTCAAACATCTCTTTACTGTCTTCACTCGTTCCGTAATCACTTGCCCAATTCCATCCAATAGTGAATGTATGATAACGCAACATATCCATCACACCTACTGCAGGCACAGCCACTTTGAAAAGATCAGGACGCTGGTTAACGACCGCACCTACTAATAGCCCACCATTAGAACCACCATTAATTGCCATCTTTTCTTTACTGGAATATTTCTCTTTTATAAGATATTCAGCTGCAGCTATAAAGTCATCAAAAACATTCTGTTTATTAAGTTTTGTTCCTGCCTGATGCCATTCTTCTCCATATTCACCTCCTCCTCTCAGGTTGGTTTGCGCATAAATCCCACCATTTTCTAGGAATACGAGGCGATTAGTAGAGAAACCTGGATTCAGGCTCACATTGAATCCTCCGTATCCATAGAGAAATACCGGATTAGTACCGTCTTTCTGCAAACCTTTCTTATAGGTCAGGAACATAGGTATCTTTGTTCCATCCTTACTTGGGTAGAAAACCTGCTCCGTTGTATATTCTTCCGAATTGAAGGCCACTTTCGGAGCCAGATAAAGTTCTGATGTATTGGTATCAATATCATATTTGTAGATCGTTGCCGGGAAGGTAAAAGAAGTAAAAGTATAGAATATTTCTTTATCATCTTTTTTTCCACTAAAGCCTACAGAACCAAGAGTAGGAAGTTTTACTTCAAACTCTTCTTTTCCCACCAATGAATATACATAAGCATGATGAGAGGCATCCTTTTCATAAGTAAGAATCATTTTCCCTCCAATCACTGAAGCATTTGCCAGAACAGACTCTCCCTCCGGAATAAATTCTTCCCAGTCTTTCAACAAAGGCTTTGATACATCAAATGTCATTACACGGTATTTAGCCGCACCATAATTTGTATACATATAAACCTTATCCCCTATTACCTCCACCGGATAATAAGAATAATCCATATCGGTGGTCAATTGAATAAAAGAAGCATTCGGTTTACGTAGGTCTTTCAATGATACATTATTTCCACGGCCTGCACCCGATTCAAAAAGGAAGTGAAGTGTTTCATCATCATTCACATAGGAAGAATAAAAACGGCGTGGTTCTTTCGGATTCTGAAAGATCAACTTATCTTCCGACTGGGGTTTTCCCAATGTATGATAATATATCTTGTGATTCTCATTTACATTGGAAAATTCTTTCCCGGCTAAAGGAGCATCATACGCGCTATAGTAGAAACCATCTCCCTGCCAGGAAGCACCTCCGAACTTACACCATTGAATATGATCACCTGTAAGTTCGCCGGTTGCCAGATCTATTACAAAAATCTCATTCCAATCCGAACCACTCCGGGCTATAGAATAAGCAAAATATTTTCCATTGTTAGAAAAAGACATTCCTGCTAAAGCGACTGTTCCATCATCCGACAGTTTATTAGGATCAAGCATTACACGGGCTTCGCCATCCAGTGTATCTTTTACATACATAACACTCTGGTTCTGCAATCCATCATTCTTAAAGAAATAATATTTGCCATTTTTCTTAAAGGGAGAACTTATCTTCTCGTAATTGGTCAAATCAGTCATTCTTTGCTTGATCATATCCCTGAATGGAATTTTCGAGATATAAGCATCCGTTACTTTGTTTTCAGCAATAACCCAATCCATAGTTGCCTGTGATGTATCGTTTTCCAACCAACGATAAGGATCAGCAACTTCTACACCAAAATAAGTGTCTACTGTGTTATCTTTCTCTGCTACCGGATATTCGATCGTGCTTTTTGTCGAACAGCCAACTGATAGTACCATAGTGCTTAGTAAAATAAAATGTTTTGTCTTCATGCAGCTTCTTCGTTTAGATTTGTGTGGTCAAAGATAAAAACTAATAAGGAAACAACAATACATTCATATTTTCTTATGATGGTTGATACAATTTCATAACAATAAGAACTCATTAGTGTCCGACAGCTGTCGGACAGCTGTTCGACAATTGTCAGTCAGCTGTTTGACAACTGTCGGTCACCTGTTCCACAGTTGTCAAACACATTTTTAGTAAGCTATTTATTGATTTAAGTTCGTATTGGGCGGACTAAAAAGTAACGCATAGGCTATCAAAGAGTCAACTACCTAAGTTAATAGCGACAAATTTCTCCTCCTTAGCAAAGGAGGAGGGAACCGCCGCTTGCGGGGGTGAGGTGGTTTGGTGTAACCTTAAAGTGTTATTTTAAAGTTTATATAATATAAGCCACACCAAACCACCTCCCCCTCTCTTCGTTCGGGTACTCCTCCTTTGCTAAGGAGGAGAAAGTTGATACTACTTTTTAGACACTCTCAATTTGAATCCAACCTTTATACCGAACTCACCTTACTTTAAAGCCGGCATCAGATATTTCCATATAAGATTAAGCTCGGCCTGCATATCGTTTATATGAGCAGTAGTAACAATAACAGCATCCTTTTCCGGCAGAATCAAGATAAATTGTCCGTTAGCTCCATCGGCACGATAAGAGTTGTGACGACTACGCCATAACTGATAACCATATCCTTGCAACCAATCACTATCTTTTGGTTTAGCAGTCAGGTTTTCGCGTTTTACCCCTGCCGGCAATGAAGCGATATGGGAACGGCTGGCCTCATCAAACCATGATTCGGGTAAAAGCTGCTTTCCATTCCATTTACCTCTTTGCAGGTAGAATTGTCCAAGCTTTGCCATATCTTCTGTCTTTACATACAATCCCCATCCACCAATATTAATACCTTGTGGGCTTTCCTGCCAGGTTGCCCCAACGATACCTAACGGGCGTAAAAGACGCGGATAAATATAGTCTATTACTTTTTCACCGGTTATTTTTTGAATAATAGCCGATAGCATATAAGTAGCCAGGCTATTATAAACATAAACAGTTCCGGGCTCATGCTCTATCGGAAACGCAAGAAATCCTTCCACCCAATCAAGGCCTTCTTTCCGGGTTATGGAACCCGTCGGATCTACATCATGCCCAACCGACATAGTCAATAAATGGCGTATTTCTAATTGTTTCAGATAAGGAGTTACTTCAGCCGGCAGTTTATCCGGGAAGAAAGAGATCACTTTATCAGTTACTTTCAACCGGCCTTCATTCACTGCAAACCCAATAGCTGTAGAAGTAAAAGTTTTACTTACCGAATTAAGAATATGCGGTTTATTAGCTGCATTATCACCCAACCAATGTTCTGCAACAACCTTTCCATGACGTACAATCATCAGGCTATGCAAATCCTGACCACTCTTTTTAACAGCATCCAGATAGTTAGCGATCCCTTTTGCATTTACTTTCTCGGCCTGAGGTGTACTGCGAGGAAGGGCTTTAGTTAGTTCATTATAAGTAATAAGTTCTATTCCATTCTCTTTTATGGCTTGTTTAACACGGGCACTTGTAAACAGATCGGTAACCCCTTGCCGGTCTTCGGCTACCCATTCATAACCAGTGTGCCCCACTGTCTGCATCTCATCATTGTTAAGTGCCGGGTGATCAAGGAAAATATAATTCTTTCCGGGCTCTAAAGTCTTTAGCATATTAATAAAGCTTGATTCTTTCATGTCGGTCGCATTCGAACCTTTATAACCCACAAAGGAAACATTATATCGCTCTGCAGATTCTCCACGGTCGACAAAAGACAAATTATATTCTTCAGCCAAACGTTGCACCATTGCTGAAACATCTTTATCAAATCGCATTGATCCCATGTGTCCCGAAAGATGGCTGGCCTGAGGGATATATTTAAGTGTTAGTTCTATCTGAGCCCTGAATTCCCTTTCTACCTCATCCAGTTTCCATTTATTCTCAGATACCGATTGCCCGGGATAAGCTTTATGCGGATTCATTTGCGGATAAAAATAGCCATCAGCATCCACAAGGCTTGGACAAGAAGTTAGCGGACGCCATTTCACATCATCCCATTCGCTGGTGATTGCCAGATGAACCCCAACATCCAGTCCGGGATATTCCCGAAGCATACGCGCCGCTTCAAGGAACCACGGCGTTACAGGCATTACTTCCACAGCAGTTTCGATACCGTTTTTATAGGCCTCTATAGAAGCTACATTTACCGAATGAAAAGCACCCATGTCATCAGAACGGATGACAAGGCGGGGATTAGTTAGTTGTCCGAAAACAGGAAGCACAGCGACGATTAGAAAAAGCACATAAAACACTTTTCTTACATTTGATCTTTTCATAATAACACTATTTGAGAATTAATAATATGGTTTTTATAAGATAAGCATTCGGTCTAGTGCGTATCCCTCTTGCTTAGGAGTTAAAGGAGTCAAGTAGTTATCAGTCGCTTCGCTCCTTGGTAGTCAATTAGATTATAGTGCATTGCAGCTACTTAACTCCTTTGACTTCTTAACTTCTTTGACGACTCAATGAGGCGTACTACGTCGAATGAAGCTCTCCTTTCAGCATTATAGGAGTAGCATCAGGGTATTGACTGTTGGTCAATTCAAGAGTCAGCTGCTTATTTCCAAAGTGACAGGAATAAGTTTCATATTGAATATCTGTCAGATAATAAAGACGTAATTGTAAAAGGTCGGATCGCAGCCAACTACTATAGCCTGCTATTGTAAAAGGAGCAAGCCCTGAAGGGTTTCTACGCGAGTTGAGGAAATAAGGCCCTGGACGATCTGTTTCTCCGTAAAGCCAGTTATCTTCTCCAAAAGGAAAAGTATATGTATCGCTACTAGTTGTCAGAGTCAATTGGCACTGCGCATTTGCATCAAACTGAAAAGACACGCTTTGAATTCCTTGTTCATTGGCATTCATTTGATAGGTAAATGTAGTATCTGTAAGCAATTGAAGGCCGTCTGGAGTTTGGAAAGGATTCTTAATACGCAAAGAAGATTTCACCGTATTAAAATTTTCCCATATATCTTCATCCGCCGGTAGACGCCTAGGAAACATGACAGGGTAAAGATTCTCCCATACGAGATCCATTATCTTATGCATGTCCGATACTCTGGCAGTGATAGCAATAACAGCATCCTGTTCCGGCATAACCAATATAAATTGCCCGTAGGCTCCGTCGGCCCGATAAGAATTATGCGTGGATATCCATATCTGATAACCATAACCTTGTGCACCTTCATCCGTAGCATTTTCTGCCGGAGTACGATCCGGACGCTGGTAAACAAGTGGTGATGAAGCATCTTCAATCCAGGATGCAGGCAATAAGCGCTCTCCCTCCCAAACACCCTTTTGCAGATATAATTGTCCTAGTTTAACCATATCAACCGTCTTCATACGTAATCCCCATCCTCCTGCTGATATTCCGTTTGAATCGGCCTCCCATTGGATACCTGTTATTCCCAGCGGATCAAACAAACGGGGTTTCAAGTAATCAAACATGGATTCGCCCGTTAATTTGGTAATAATTGCAGATAACATATAAGAAGCATAGGAACTGTAAACAAAACGTGTACCAGGCTCATTTACAATTGGAGCAGCAAGGAAAGAACGTACCCAGTTGGTGTCATCTATCGTAAAAACAGGGGCTTCTTCATGGCCTGCCGTCATAGTAAGAAGATCTTTTATAGTCAATTCCTTGAGGTAAGGAGAAACTGTTTGAGGCAGATCATCCGGAAAAAAAGAGATAACCTTATCAGTCACTTTAATCTTACCTTCTTTCACTGCAAAACCTATTGCCGTAGAAGTAAAAGTTTTAGAAGCGGAGTGCATTACATGATTTATATCAGCTTTATACGGATGCCACCAACATTCCGAGATCACTTTTCCGTGACGCATAAACATAAAACTATGCATTTCCATCTGTTTACTTTTCACTTCTTCCAGGAAACGAAGGATACCCTCTGTAGAAACACCTTGGTTTTCGGGATTACTTCGAGGAAGCATATCACCATAACGAACGATACGGGTTGGTTCTGAACAAGAGATGAAAATCCCGGTTACAACCATTGAAATGAGAATGAAACGCACAGCTTTACACAACATACCGATACTTATTTAATAACAAAGGCAAAGCTACAAATAGCTTTGCCTTTGACGTTGCAATTATATGTTAAATAGTCTCAAATCATGAGCTTATAGGTAAGCATTCGGGCTACTGCGTATTCCTCATGCTTAGGAGTCAAAGGAGTCAAGTAGTTATCAGTCGCTCGCTCCTTTGTAGTCAAGAAGATTATAGTGCATTGCGACTATTTAACTCCTTAACTCCTCTGACTCCTTTGACTACTGAATGAGGCGTACTACGCCGAATGCTTACGCTTACACTTGTGGCCTAACTACACAAAATGTACCAGATGCTTTTGCCACCAGCTTATCATCACAATATATTTCGCACTCACTGAAGTGAACATTCCGTCCCGGTTTAACCACATAACCTATTGCCCTTAATTCTTTTCCCCATGCAGCACGTAGAAAAGAGATTTTCATCTCGGCTGTCAAGACATCGTTTTCAAGCGGGGTCATTGTATAAGCAGCAAATCCGGCAATTGTATCTGCCAGCGCAGCCAATACGCCTCCATGGCTGACACCGCTATATTGCTTTTGCTCATCGGTCAGAGGCATACGTGCTTCTACCCTACCTTCTTCCAACTTCAACAATTCAACACCCAGATAATTTACATACGGGTTTTTAGCAGACCGCTCCCGCAAACGCTTTTCAACTCTTGGATCCATTTATTATAGTTTTAAATCATACACTGTTTCACCTCTACCATTCAGTACACGTAAGGTCATTTCATTTCCTTTCTTTTGAAGTACCATAACCGTTGCCGATTCCAACCGTTGGCTACCTCCTACAATTACAGGGAAATTATTACCAGCTTCCCCTTTGGGAATATACTCATAACGATGTGTATGTGCGCTAAGATTGATATTGAAAGGAGCATCCGCCAACAAACCACCCCACAAATCAAAAGAAGGATTATAACGCTGAGGACGTTTGCTATACAAAGGAATATGATTCACCAATACACGTTTAGTAGCTTGTTTGTAAGCAGGGTTTGAAAGTTCTCTCTGAAGGAAACCCACCTGATCCTGACGCAATTGAGTAAAATCATTCAAGCCATAATAAACCCAGGTAGTATCCGGTTTATCTTCACCGCAATCAAGCATCACAAAACGAGTATCTCCCCAATTGAATGCTCCATAAGTTTTATCACCTACGTAATCAAACAATTCACGTAACCCTATAGAATAAGCATTGCGTATCTCATGGTTTCCACGCAAATAGAAAACAGGGCGACTGGAAGCACCTACTTTCTGACATTGCATAGCAATATGATATAAAGCTTCCGCTTCATTCGCCGGATCATCCACACAATCTCCATTAAAGAACACAAAATCATACGGCACATCTTTCACCAGATCATAAAGACCATTTAATGTCGCTTCCTGTTTGTGTATATCATTAAAGATAAGTGCTGTAAAGTCTTTCGTATTGGCATCGGGTAAGGTAAATGAATAAAAAGGAGATACTGCTGTCTCGCCGAATACCTTTTTATACGCCTGATAAAGCAATATTTCCTGCGAACATACACGGTAATAATAGGTTTGTCCGGGTTTAATATCTGATAAACGGATCTTGTTATGCAAATCATTACAGATCACCTGCCCATCAACAATAGTTCTTTCCTTCTTCAAATTTAAAGTATCGGTTCCGTATTCAACCCAGCTGTAAGTAGGAACACGTGTTTGCCACATAATTGTGATACCTCCGTCAACCGGATTCTGCAAATAAGGAGCAGCGTAGAAAATATCTTCTTTCTTTGCCTGAAATCTTACATCGATTACAACCGGACGATGATCAGAAGCCACAGGCTCATTCACAACCCAACTACGAAGAGCAGTAAACGGAGCGTTCTCCTTTTTATAAGCAGCAATATAGTCTATGCATTCACGAGGCTCATTGGCCGGAAATGTAAATTGTTTCGGATTATTGAGTAAAAGAAAATCTTTTTGAACGGATTCCATCACCGGAGAGTCCGGTTCGGCATTCAGATCACCTGCAATAAAGAAAGGTTTTACTGCTTTTTCAGCTTCTTTCCGGATAATATCTACTGATGTCATCCGATCTTCTTCAGTCAGCGAAAAATGAGTACAGCCCATTATGAACTTATCAAATTCGACAACCAGCAATGTACGTGCTTCTTCTTTTCCCGGTAAAGGGAGAGAATAGGTACGAACAGGCTTTTCTTTACTTAATATACCCACTCCATATTGACCTCCATCGTGTGGTATTGCTGCTGAAAAGATAGGAAACATTAATGTTTCGTTAGCAAGTTCACGCAGAACATCTACTTTCCCACTACGGCCGGTCATATTATCCACTTCCTGAACGGCAACAACATTCGGCGATAATTTATTAATTACATCAGCAATACGTTGCAGATCAATCACATTATCCATACCTCTACCGCTACGGATATTGTAACTCATAATACGATAAGTATTATCTTCGGCATCCCCGAGGCGTTGGGATTGCAAATCATTAAATGGGCACACCAGTACTATCGCCGTGAGCCAAAGTAAAAATCGTTTCATAGGTATTTTATTTAGATCATTATCAGGCAAAGCTAACAAAAAGCATTATATACTTTCCATTATTTCCTTTAGTGATTGTTCGAAGCTTGCAATATCTTCACCCGTTGTATCCCATGATGTTACGAGGCGTGCTTCATTAAGATCTTCATTCCACATATAGAAGAAGTATTTCTCCTGTAAACGCTTCAAAGCTTCCGGAGCAATAGTAAAGAAAAGTTGATTGGATTCAACCTTTTGAGTAAATTTGATCTGTGGATAAACACGCAATACCTCTTCCAGTTTAAGAGCACTGATATTTGCCTTCATTGCATTCTCCAACCAAAGATTATTCTCCAGGTAAGGAATAAATTGAGCAGACAGGTAACGAAGTTTAGAAGCCAATTGAGCAGATTGTTTACGATAATACTGCAGATTATCTGCAAGTTCCGGACGAAAAGCAATCACTGCTTCTCCCATCATCATACCATTCTTGGTACCTCCAAAGCTCAGAATATCCACTCCGGCGTCTACAGTCAATTGCTTCATTGTACAATTCAGATAAGCACAGGCATTAGCCAAACGTGCACCATCCATGTGAAGATACATATCATAAGAATGTAATAGATCGGCAATTGCTTTCACCTCGTCGATTGTATAAACAGTTCCCAACTCAGATACCTGGGAAATATAAACAACTTTAGGTTGGGAATGGTGGCATACACCAAAGTTATGCAAACGTGGTTTAATCAATTCAGGAGTTAATTTACCATCCGGAGTAGGGATTGCTGTGATAGCGCATCCCGTCATACGTGCTGGCGCCCCGCATTCATCGACATAAATGTGTGCAGTTTCAGCACAAAGAATACTATTGAATGGTCGGGTAACAGCCTGTAAAGCAACCGAATTAGCCCCTGTCCCATTAAAAACAAAATAAGGTTCAGCTTGTGCACCAAATACTTCTTTTATCCGAATAGATGCCGCAATGGTCCATGGGTCATCACCATATCCAACAGCGTGGTTATCATTTGCCCTGATGATTGCATCCATTATATCGGGATGTACCCCTGAATTATTATCGCTTGCAAAACTTCTCATAATTATTTCATTTTGGAGCCAAAAGTACTTAATAATAATATATGATGATAATTCCTTTTGGACTTTTTGAGAAAAGAGAGGAATTGCTGATTAGCCTTGGCTTTCGTGGAAAGAAGCTTTAGATAATGTTAGATTTGAAGATAATTACGACGGTGGTAGAGACTGGGCTTGCCCTGTCTCTCTATTGAACAACACATTGATTTGATGGATATTGTTTATACGGAGACAGGGCAAGCCCAGTCTCTACCACCGTCGCTATACTTAAACTTCTAATCCCCATAAAACAATAAAGCCGCCCTGTAATATATACAAGGCGGCTTTATCACTATATATTAAAGTTTTATAATTCTTTACGGAAATCTCTTAGGACTTTCTGCAATTCCTGACGGGCAAAAAAGATACGACTTTTCACTGTTCCCAGAGGAACTTCTAATTGTTCTGCAATCTCATTATACTTATAGCCACTTAAAAACAGGGAGAAAGGTATTCTCAAATCGTTGTTCAAGTTATCGATGGCTTTTGTTATTTCCTGAATTTGATATGTACTATCAGGCGAATTAAACCCAGACTCTGACATAACATCCAGATTATACAAGTCTGCATTTTGATCGATTACGGTCTGTGTACGGACAATCTTGTGATAATTATTAATGAAAATATTACGCATGACGGTCAATACCCACCCTTTGAAGTTTACATTATCCACAAACTTTTCCTGGTTGTTTAATACTTTAAGGGTTGTATCCTGCAACAGATCTTGGGCGTCATCACGATCGGCTGTTAGCATCAGGGCAAAATTCATCATGTTTTCTTGCATGCCCAATAATTTTTTCTGAAATTGCAACGCATTCATAATATATCTCTTTTATTAGTTAAAGTAAGATTGAGAAATTGTAAGGGTTGTACTACGTTTCTCTTGTGATAACACAAATATACACAACTAAGATTAAATATAAAATGAGTATAGTGAAAATTAATATATTATATCATGTATTTGTATTATTAAAGCAAATTAAATTGAATATGAACACAATTTACAACCTATTCAATCAGCAAATTACACAATTTACAACTAAATGATCACTATATTCAAGTAAAAACAATACAACACTATAAAATCAAATGAAACCAAAAAATATTTTCACATTATTAATCATACTATTTTACATTATATGCACATCCAATAATATTAAAGCAAATAATGATAAAAGCGAAAAATTGGTATATATTATAGATATTAAGAAAGAAATTGATAATACGACCAAACTATACCTTAGTAATGGAATGGCAGAAGCACAAGAAAAAGAGGCTGATGCTATCCTTCTTCACATGAATACCTATGGAGGTTTATTAGAAGCTGCCGATTCAATGCGAACGGCAATCTTATATAGTCCTATTCCTGTCTATGTTTTTATTGATAATAACGCTGCGTCGGCGGGAGCACTAATCTCCATTGCTTGTAAGAAAATATATATGCGTAAAGGAGCAAATATTGGGGCTGCTTCTGTTGTTAATCAAACAGGGGAAATACTTCCTGATAAATATCAGTCATATATGCGTTCCATGATACGATCTACAGCAGAAGCACATGGGAAAGATACAATCATTCAAAGAGGAGATACTATATATAAATGGAAACGTAATCCCTTGATAGCAGAAGCGATGGTTGATGAACGCACCGTTGTTCCTGAAGTAAGTGATAGCGGAAAAGTGCTTACATTCACAGCGGATGATGCTGTACGTTGGGGTTATTGTGATGGAATTGCCGAATCTACAGATGAGGTTATTACCAAATATCTCGGATATAGCGACTATAAAACTCAAAAGTATATGCCGTCCTGGCAAGTAAACCTTAAGGGTTTCTTTATGAGCCCTATCCTTCAATCATTACTAATACTGGTTATTATCGGAGGTATTTATTTTGAATTACAGACTCCTGGAATTGGTTTTCCTTCAGCCGCCGCAATTATAGCAGCAGTTCTATACTTTGCACCGTTATATATTGATGGATTGGCACAAAACTGGGAAATTCTTCTCTTTATAGTCGGACTTATTCTGATCGGATTGGAAGTATTTGTTATTCCCGGCTTTGGTGTAGCCGGTATTTCAGGCATTATTTTTGTAATCACCGGGCTGACTATAAGTCTACTTGATAATTCCTATTTTGATTTTGAGGGCGTTACAAGTGCGGACTCCGGCAAAGCTGCACTTACAGTATTAATGGGTTTAGGATTAAGCTTTATTGTAATGATCTGGCTTTCTCATAGAATAGGAAATAAAAACAGTCTTTTCCGGCGGGTAGCTTTAAATACTGATTTAGAAGAATCATTCTCATCCCCTTCTTTAGATAACTTAGTAGGTAAGGAAGGTAAGGCTGCTACTGTACTACGCCCTTCAGGGAAAGTTGATATCGATGGAGTGTATTATGATGGGGTTTCAGAGTCAGGTTTTATTGAAAAGGGATCGACCGTAAAAGTTATCCGTTTTGAAAATGCGCAAGTTTACGTTGTTTCAGTCCGTTGAAGGAGAGCGTCGATATATAATTCGTTTATCAACTACTCCATATTGCAGTGCATTAATTGCCATTAGGTCACTTAAAATATTACGGGCTGTATAGTAATTTATATGAGCAATCCGACAGAACTGATTTATGCTTATATCCGCATGTGTATCCAGCCAATTAAACAATCGTTCTACCGGCTTGCTTATTTTCAGCAAAGTGCCGTCCGGTTTATTTTTCTTTTGCCAGGAGAGAATTAGAACTTCATTTGCCAGGATATTTTCATCCGCAACACGTATATAAGCTTTATAATGATCTTCTTTATCAGGAGCTGCATGAGGTTTTTCCGGACTTGGAGCTATATAAACTTCCAATACAGTCTTCCCTTGTATATCCCAACGTTTAGCTTCAAAAGGAACCGGCGGACGTGTGTACATATTTGAGGCAGCTTCAATCATATAATATTCTTCTTCACTCCGTACACCTGCAATTACACCATTATCTTTAACTCCAATCAGCAAACGTCCACCATCTGTATTAGCAAATGCACTTAATGTGCGGGCAATCTTTTTACTATCACTTACTTCAAACTTAAAATCAAGTTGTTGATGTTCACCTTGCTCAATCAATACGGCTATGGGATGTTTCTTCTTCACTTCTGGCGACCTTTAGAAGCACAAAATTAAATTAAATACCTAACTTTGGCAAGGATTGTAATATAAGAAGAGTCACCAGATATTTAAAGGAGTTAAATAGCCCATCATGGAACAGAAATTTATTGGTATCATACCCGCGAGATATGCATCCACACGTTTTCCCGGTAAACCTTTAGCCGATATGAAAGGCAAACCGATGATTCAGCGAGTATATGAACAAGTTTCCAGTGTATTAGATAAGACCTGTGTTGCTACGGATGACGAACGAATCTATGATGCTGTTCAGAAATTCGGAGGAGAAGTTGTTATGACATCCGATCTACATCGTAGTGGCACCGATCGTTGTCAGGAAGCTTATTCCCTTATCGGAAACGGATATGATATTGTTATTAATATACAGGGAGATGAACCTTTTATTCATCCGGATCAGATTGAAATACTCAAAGCTTGTTTTGCCGATAAAAACACACAGATTGCAACATTAGTGAAGTCCTTCTCTCATACTGATGATTTTGAAGTAACTCTTTTCAATCCCAACACGCCTAAAGTTGTACTAAATCAAAAGAGTGAAGCAATGTATTTCAGCCGCTCCATTATACCATATTTGCGTGGGAAACATCATGCAGAGTGGTTGTCAAATCATACTTATTATAAACATATCGGTCTATATGCCTATCGTGCAGAAACGTTGCGTGAAATTACCCTCCTCCCCCAATCTCCACTTGAACTGGCGGAAAGCCTGGAACAACTCCGTTGGTTGGAAAATGGCTATAAAATTAAAGTAGGCATTACTGAACGTGAAACAATTGGTATCGATACTCCGGAAGACATGGAAAGAGCAATTACGTTCCTCTAATTTGACAAAGTGCTACTTTATAGATAGTATTTTACCATTCTCTATATAGTATGGTGCCGAAATATATATTGTATGAGTTCATATTATATATAGAAACGCTTTTTAACATATCATTTTGTCACAATGGTGTTATAACAAAAAACCGATGAGAAGACTCACGTCTCACTCACCGGCTCATTAATTAGTTCTGGCTATATGCGTTAATGTTGGCTCAAATATCCTGATACTCCTTCATTGGTTGCCTGCATACCTTCTTTTCCTTTTGACCAGTTCGCCGGGCAAACTTCGCCATTTTCTTCAAAGTGTTGTAAGGCATCCACCATACGGATTGCTTCATCTACATTCCGTCCTAAAGGAAGATCATTGATTACGTAATGACGAATCTTACCTTCTTTGTCCATAAGGAAAAGGCCTCGGTAAGCGACTGGTGAACCTGTCGATGTCAATGCACCTTCATCATTCGTTGTATAATCAGCAGCAAGTACTCCAAAATTTTGGGAAATAGTTTTTGAAAAATCAGAAACTAAAGGATATGTAACACCTTGAATACCTCCTTTTTTCTTTTCCTGTTGCAACCATGCCAAGTGTGAAAACTCTGAGTCTACAGAACAACCCACTACAGCAACATTGCGATTTTCAAACTCTGCTAATTTTTCTTGAAAAGCATGTAATTCAGTAGGACACACAAATGTGAAATCCATTGGATAGAAAAACATGACTACATACTTTTTGCCTATATACTGTTCTAAAGAGAAATCCAAAACAATCTCATTGCCATTGACTACAGCCGGTGCTTTAAATTCCGGTGCTTTTTTACCTATTAATGCTTTCATAAATCTATTTATCAAAATCTTTGTTAAACATAAACTTTCACAAAGGTAGAAGTATCTACCAAAACATCATTCTTTTCCAAATGGATAGAATTTATGATGATATAAATGGTATCTATATTAACAAGGAAACGAATCAATAGGTTTAAATGGATCGCCCCGTATTCTTATGGGGTATTTCGAATTTTGTTACATTTGAAGATAATATCAACATGTAGGGGCAGCCCTATGTGGCTGCCCAACAATCACAAAATCAATACATTCGGGCGGCCACATAGGGCCGCCCCTACGAGATAAACACCTTCAAATACTTTTCAATTGAAAGTAATCCACAATCTTCGGGGTGATGTGTTTAAATCCCTATATATAAAATGTTAAAACAAACTCCAGGAAACAGTTAATCCGGCCATAACGATAGCGACCATACTCATTAATTTAATAAGGATGTTCAAACTGGGCCCAGAGGTATCTTTAAATGGATCACCAACCGTATCTCCGACAACAGTTGCTTTGTGACAATCACTTCCTTTACCTCCGTGATTACCTTCTTCGACGTGTTTTTTTGCATTATCCCATGCTCCACCCGAATTAGCCATAAAAATAGCCAATACAAATCCGGTACTTAATCCACCAATCAATAAACCTACGACTCCGGTGACTCCAAATATTAATCCTGTAAGAATAGGAGCAATAATAGCAATCAAAGAAGGAATAACCATTTCATGTTGTGCACCCTTTGTTGATATTTCAACACAACGAGCATAATCCGGTTCCGCTTCGCCTGTAAGGATACCTTTGATCTCCCGGAACTGACGACGCACCTCTTCCACCATCTTACCAGCAGCACGCCCTACTGCATTCATCGTCAGGCCACAAAAAAGAAAAGCCATCATAGAACCGATAAAAATACCAGAAAGCACCTTAGGATTCATTAAGGTAACATCGTAGTAATACATAAAATCGGTGAATGAAGCTTTAGCAGTTTCCAGAATTCGCCCATCTGCCATAGCCAATGTTGTTTCTCCTAACCGCAATAAGCCTATTTTGATCTCTTCAATATAGGATGCCAATAATGCTAACCCTGTAAGCGCAGCCGAACCTATAGCAAATCCTTTACCTGTTGCAGCAGTTGTATTTCCTAAGGAGTCCAATGCATCCGTACGTTTACGGACTTCAGGTCCTAGCCCCGACATTTCTGCATTTCCTCCGGCATTATCTGCAATCGGGCCGTAAGCATCAGTAGCTAAAGTAATACCCAAAGTGGAAAGCATACCCACTGCAGCAATTCCTATACCATACAAACCCATTCCGACATTATCAAAATCAAAACCGGAAGCAAAAAGAAAAGCACAAATTATACCAACAACCACAGCCAAAACAGGAATAGCTGTTGAGAGCATCCCTACTCCCAATCCTGAAATAATTACTGTTGCAGGCCCTGTATTCCCAGCTGCAGAAATACGCTGTGTTGGTTTATACGACTGTGAAGTATAATATTCTGTAGATTGCCCTATTACTATACCTACTAAAAGACCTATAATTACAGCGCAACTGATCCAAAACCAATTATCCAGACCAAGCAAATAAAGAATACCGAATGTTGCTACGGCAATCAATAAAGAACTCAGATTCGTTCCAATCGATAGCGCTTTCAATAATTGCTTGATATTGGCATCTTCTTTAGTACGTACAGCAAAAATTCCGATGATCGATAGGATAATACCCACTGCAGCAATTAACATAGGAGCAACCACTGCTTTATATTGTAACTCCACACTTCCGGAGGAAACAAATGCAGCAGCACCTAAAGCTGCTGTTGCAAGAATTGAGCCACAATAAGACTCGTATAAATCGGCTCCCATACCAGCAACATCACCTACATTATCACCTACATTATCAGCTATGGTTGCCGGATTACGCGGATCATCTTCGGGTATGCCTGCTTCTACTTTACCTACCAGGTCAGCCCCTACATCGGCAGCTTTTGTATATATTCCTCCTCCCACACGAGCAAAAAGCGCTTGGGTAGAGGCTCCCATTCCAAAGGTCAACATAGTGGTTGTTATTATTGTCAATTTATGTGTTGGATCCATTGCCTCAGGAGGAATTACCATATTTAGAATAATATACCAAAAAGAAATATCTAACAACCCAAGGCCAACAACTACAAGTCCCATTACTGCTCCACTTCGAAAAGCTACCTGCAGCCCTTTATTCAAAGAAGTACGGGCAGCATTAGCGGTACGTGCAGAAGCATAGGTAGCTGTTTTCATCCCAAGAAAACCTGCTAATCCCGAGAAGAATCCTCCCGTCAGGAAAGCAATAGGTACCCATTCATTCTGAACCTTCAGAACATAAGCCATAAAGGCAAAAAGAATAACTAAGACTAAAAAAACAAGCGTGACGACCTTGTATTGTTGTTTGAGATAAGACATGGCTCCTTCCCTTACATAAGAAGCAATTTTCGCCATGGTTACAGTACCTTCACTCTCTTTCATCATTTGCCTAAAGAAGAACCAGGCAAACAAAAGCGCAATTATTGACGCTACGGGAATAATCCAAAAAATAGATGAAATCATAGCTTATAGATTTTTATATTAATGGTAACAGATAATATTCCTCGATGTTGCGTAAATGTAACAATTATTAAATATCAAAAGAAACTTTTTGCTAAATAATAATGTTCATTCTGCAAAAAAGAGGGATATTTGTTTCGCAATTCATAGAGATGTATATATGAAAAAGACAAAACAAAAACCTTATAAACTAGGATTAGCTTTAAGCGGTGGTGGTGCAAAAGGTTTTGCACATGTTGGAGTATTCCGGTTATTAGAAGAATGCGGTATTAAACCCGATATAATTTCAGGAACCAGTGCAGGTGCTTTAGCAGGCTGTTTATTTGCTGATGGTTATACGTCTGATGAAATTAAAGAGATCTTTTCAGGTAAAGAATTTTCTGAATTTGCGAAAGTACAAATCCCTATGGCTGGCCTATTTGACAATTCACGCCTGAGTGCTTTTTTGCGTCGTCATTTACATGCTAAAAAACTCGAAGATCTAGATATTCCTTTAGTAGTAATAGCAACAGATCTTGATCATGGAGTAAGCCATGAATTCCGTACAGGCCCTATTGTCGAAGCTGTAACTGCTTCCTGCAGTGTTCCTATTATATTCAGTCCCATTGAGATCAATGGCATACATTATGTGGATGGTGGACTTTTTCGCAATTTCCCGGTAACGAATATTCGAGATGAATGCGATAAAATTATCGGAGTAAATGTGAGCCCATTGGTTCCTCAAAAATATAAAAAAACTCTCTTCCATATAGCTGAGCGTTCTTATCACTATATGTTTCGGGCAAATACCACAGAAGATCGCATGTTATGCGATGTATTGGTAGAAGCAGAAGAATTTGATGGGTATAAAATGTTTGACTTAGAGAATGTCAATAAAATTGCCAAAATTGGCTACGAAGCAGCTGTTCGAGCTTTTGACGAGGTCATACAGGACAGTAAATTCGATCTACTGGTATGCACTGTAAAAAGAAAAAGTGCAGAATTCAAAGCGTTAGAGCCTTAACAAAATTATAAAAGTAAGAATGATGAAAGAGACAGGCAAAATGGTAATTTATCAGGTGCTTCCACGTTTATTCGGGAACCTGAGGGCTTCTTCCATTAAGTTTGGAAGTATTGATGAAAACGGAGTAGGCAAATTATCTGCATTCTCTGATGAGACATTGAATAAAATTAAGGATTTAGGAATTACTCATATTTGGTATACAGGTGTTATTGAACATGCTACCAAAACAGATTTCACTGCTTATGGAATTAGTAAAGACCATAACGCAGTCGTAAAAGGAACAGCCGGATCACCCTATGCCATTAAAGACTATTATGATATCGATCCGGCTTTGGCCAATAATATTCCGGACCGGATGAAAGAATTTGAACAGTTAATTGACCGTACACATGCTGCAGGAATGAATGTGATCATAGACTTTGTACCAAATCATGTGGCTCGTCAATATTTCTCTGATGCCCGGGAACCTTTCATTGAAGATTTAGGGCAACACGACGATACCACAAAAGCATTCGATCCGAATAATAATTTCTATTATATACCAGGACATCCTCTGGAACTACATTTTGGAGCAAAACAAGAAGATTTTGAATATAGTGAGTTCCCTGCTAAAGTAACAGGAAATAATTGTTTTTCTCCCAATCCCAATAAAAACGACTGGTATGAAACAGTAAAACTTAATTACGGCGTAGACTACCAAAATTGTGGAGCAACTTATTTTGACCCACATCCAAACACCTGGGAGAAAATGTTCAATATCTTATTGTTCTGGGTTCAAAAAGGAGTCGATGGTTTTCGATGTGATATGGCAGAGCTGGTTCCGGTAGAATTCTGGAATTGGGTTATACCCAAAATAAAAGAACATCATGATGTTCTTTTTATTGCAGAAGTATACAATCCGGCGGAATATCGTAATTATATACAAAATGGGCATTTCGATTATCTTTATGATAAAGTTGGGCTTTATGACACAGTAAGAGATGTGATCTGTGGATATAGAGCTGCCAGTGAAATCACTCATTGTTGGCAAGCTCTGGAAGGTATTCAATCTCATATGCTCAACTTTCTGGAAAACCACGACGAGCAAAGGATTGCTTCCGATTTCTTTGCAGGAGATGCACGTCCTGGTTTTCCCGGCATGATTGTTTCAGCTACAATGAATACGAATCCGGTAATGATTTATTGTGGTCAGGAACTTGGAGAGACCGGTATGGATAACGAAGGATACAGTGGATGTGACGGACGAACTACTATCTATGATTATTGGAGTATTCCAAGCGTACGTAACTGGATAAACGAATGGAAGTTTGATGGAGAAAAACTGACAAAAACACAAAAGGAGTTGCGTGCTAATTATGCTCAACTATTGAATATAATCCTAACTGAACCCATCTTTTCACATGGCCTTTTCCATGATTTAACCTATGCTAATCTGAACAACCCTTTCTTTAATCCGCACCGTCAATATGCATTTCTTCGAAAGCATAAAAATGAGGTAGCCTTAGTTGTCGTTAATTTTGACAAATCAGAACAAACTGTTCGGGTAGAAATACCCAAAAACGCATTTGACACTTGTAAGATTATAGATAATAAGCCGGCAACTCTAACTGACCTATTTACTGGAGAAATTACTGTCAGTACATTAACAGACGCATGGCCCTATCAGTTAGTACTTCCTCCTTATTCGGGTAAATTATTAAAGTTTACATATTAAAATAGTGATGAGTTGTGAGTGATGAGAGATAAGTTAAGATAAAAGGCAAAATTAATCCCTCATCACTCACAACTCATCACTATTTTTTATACTTTTGCAGCACAATTCAAATCTATTCACTTTAAGATTAATATTAAGGAATCAATGGGTGCACAAACTCCTTACCTGATCTTCTCAGGAACTAATTCTCGTTATCTTGCAGAAAAAATATGCAACAGTCTTAATTGTCCGTTAGGACAAATGAACATTCAACATTTTGCCGATGGTGAATTCTCCGTTTCTTACGAAGAATCTATCCGTGGAAGAGATGTTTTTCTCGTACAATCCACTTTTCCTAATTCGGATAACCTGATGGAGTTGTTGCTAATGATTGATGCAGCAAAAAGAGCTTCTGCTAAAACGATCATTGCCGTTATTCCTTATTTTGGTTGGGCACGCCAGGATAGAAAAGATAAACCTCGGGTATCGATTGGCGCAAAACTGATAGCAAATATGTTGAGTACTGCAGGTATCGACCGTCTGATCACAATGGACCTACATGCTGATCAGATTCAGGGATTCTTTGATATACCAGTAGACCACCTATATGCATCCTCTGTCTTTTTGGAGTATATAAAAGAAACTTATAAGTTAGAGAATTTATGTATTGCAACTCCGGATGTTGGAGGAACCAAACGTGCAAGTACGTATTCTAAATACCTGGGAACTCCAATGGTTATTTGTCATAAATCACGTTTACGTGCCAATGAGGTTGCTGAGATGCGAATTATCGGTGATGTAACTGATCAGGACGTTATTCTTGTAGATGACATGGTAGATACTGCAGGTACGATTACCAAAGCAGCTAATTTAATGATGGAAAATGGCGCCCGTTCAGTTCGAGCTATTGCCAGTCATGCTGTAATGTCTGACCCAGCTTCAACACGCGTTGATCAATCTGCCCTAACAGAAATGATCTTTACTGATTCTATACCCTATGCCAATAAATGCGAAAAAGTTAAGATTCTCTCTATAGCGGATATGTTTGCAGAATCCATCCGCCGCGTTTGTAATAACGAATCAATCAGTTCATTGTATATAATTTGATTCATACAATATAAACAATAAAAAAAGCCGTTCTTCATTGCTGGAAGAACGGCTTTTTAGGACTAGTCAATTATCATTCCGCTTCCTAAACAAAGATGATGGTCTTTATCATATACCACTCCATATTGCCCGGGAGCTATTCCTTGTATTTTTTCTGCTGATTCTATACGATAAAGATCTCCTATCCTACGAATGCGTCCGGGTGTGAATTCGGGAGTGTGACGAATCTTAAATGTGATTTCTTTCTCATCTGCAAACTCACCCCACGGATCAAGAGTTATAAAATCAAAACCCTGAAGATTGATTATCTTCCCATACTGTGTTTCAGGATCATATCCATTGGATACATATATTATATTACGACGTATATCTTTCTTAATTACAAACCAGGGGCCACCACTTAAGCCAAGCCCTTTACGTTGTCCTATAGTATGAAACCAATAACCATTATGCTTTCCTATAACTTTATCTGTTTCAAGTTCCACTATTTTACCCGGGCGCTTACCTAAATAACGTTCTATAAAATCATTATAGTTGATCTTTCCCAGAAAACAAATCCCCTGACTATCTTTACGTTTTGCACTAGGAAGTTTTTCACGCTCTGCTATTTCGCGCACTTCACTCTTCATCAAATGACCAATAGGAAACATCAGTTTTTGAATTTGCAAACGGGTAATTTGCCCCAAAAAATCAGTTTGATCTTTCACAGGATCTTTGGCAGTAGAAAGCCAAACCTTTCCATTGATTTCTGTTGTAGTCGCATAGTGCCCGGTAGCAATTTTATCAAAATCTTTTCCCCATTTTTCTTCAAAACAACCGAATTTAATATATTTATTACACATTATATCAGGATTAGGGGTAAGGCCGCGCTTAACCGAGTCGATCGTATAACTTACTACCTTTTCCCAATATTCATCATGCAATGAAACAATTTCCATACGACAACCGTATTTACGGGCTATATAAGAAGTAATCTCTATATCTTCTTCAGCAGGACAGTCAATATAACCATCCTTATCTTCCATTCCAATCCTGATATAAAAAATGGTCGGATCATACCCAGCTTCCTTTAACTGATGTACAACCACCGAACTATCGACCCCTCCAGATACCAATGCTGCTATTTCCATATTATCCAATTCCTTTCAGGTCACAAAGGTACAAATAATAGAAAGAATCTCCTATGAGAGGGAATAATTCACTACTTTTGCCTTTTGTTGTGAATGTATAATCAAATAGCATTCAACATTGATAGTTAGTCACTTGTTTAAACTAAAATAGAATGAAGAAATTAGCAATATCGCTTATGGCAGCAAGTATTATGGTGGGCTGTACCGGCTCAAAAACAGAGAAGAACGACCAAACAGAAGACACATTTAATTATGTGGTGGATCAATTTGCAGATTTGCAAATCCTCAGATATCAGGTTCCTGGATTTGAATCACTTTCCTTACAGCAAAAACAATTACTGTATCATCTTTCGGAAGCAGCACAAATGGGACGTGATATCTTATTTGACCAGAATAATCGATATAACCTTGCGATCCGTCGCACCTTGGAAGCCATATATAATGATTATAAAGGATATAGGAATGATCCTCAGTTCAAAGCATTTGAAACTTATCTCAAACGTGTATGGTTCTCAAATGGAATTCACCATCATTATGCTGAAGATAAGATCATACCGGGTTTTACAACTGATTACTTCATCAAATGTATTCATCAATTATCAGTGGACAAATTGCCATTGAAAGACGGACAAACTGTTGATCAATTTTTGGAAGAAATAACTCCGGTTATGTTTGATCGGAATGTAATGCCTAAACGCACAGTACAAAGCGGTGACCAGGATATTATTGTTGCCTCTGCAAATAATTACTACGGGGAAGGGGTTACTTTGAAAGAAGTGGAGACTTTCTATGGCAAGATGAAAGATCCGAATGATCATACTCCTGTTTCTTACGGACTGAATAGTCGTCTGGTTAAAGAAAACGGTAAATTAATAGAAAAAGTATGGAAAGTCGGCGGCCTTTATACCCAAGCGATTGAAAAGATAGTTGCTGAATTACAAAAGGCCAAACAATTTGCAGAAAACGATACCCAACGTAGAATTATAGAAACCTTAATTGCATATTATCAAACAGGTGACCTTAAAACTTTTGATGCTTATTCAGTACTTTGGGTTGGTGATACAACATCGGAAGTAGACTTTATTAATGGTTTTATTGAAACTTATGGTGATCCGTTAGGCATGAAAGCAAGTTGGGAATCAACCGTCAATTTTGTCAATAAAGAGGCAACCAAACGTACCAAGATAATCAGCGATAATGCCCAATGGTTTGAAGATCATTCCCCGGTAGATGAACGATTTAAGAAGAAAGAAGTCAAAGGGGTGAGTGCAAAGGTCATCACTGTGAGTATGATTGGTGGTGATTGTTATCCAGCGACTCCTATAGGTATCAATTTACCGAATGCAGATTGGATACGCCGAGATCATGGTTCTAAATCAGTAACGATAGAGAATATCACAGAAGCCTACGACAAAGCGTCACAAGGGGGAGGATTAGGAAAAGAATTTATCTGGAGTGATACGGAAAGAGATCTTATAAAAAAATATGGTTTCGAAACAGGGAATTTACACACCGACTTACACGAATGCCTCGGACATGGTTCAGGTAAACTTTTACCGGGTGTTGATCCTGATGGCTTAAAAGCTTATAGCTCTACATTGGAGGAAACACGTGCTGACTTGTTCGGACTTTATTATATGGCAGATGCGAAATTACTTGAATTAGGATTGGTGCCTGATGCAAACGCATACAAAGCTGAATACTATAATTTTATGATGAACGGACTTATGACCCAATTAGTCCGCATTGAGTTAGGTAAAAATATAGAAGAAGCGCACATGCGTAATCGTCAATTGATCGCCAAATGGGTTTTCGAAAAAGGACAGCCCGAGAATGTAGTTGAAATGAAAAAGAAAGAAGGCAAGACGTATGTTGTTATTAATGACTATGATAAATTACGCACCCTGTTTGGTCAACTACTAACTGAAGTTCAACGTATCAAAAGTGAAGGCGACTTGGAAGCCGGCAAAAAATTAGTAGAAGATTATGCCGTAAATGTAGATCCGATTCTTCATGCAGAAGTATTGGAACGTTATGCTAAGCTGAATCTTGCTCCTTATCGTGGTTTTGTTAATCCGATAATGAAACAGATTAAGAACGATACAGGTGAAATAATTGATATAACCCTCGATTATACAGAAGGATATATCGAACAAATGCAGCGGTATAGCAGGGATTATTCTTATTTACCGACTTACAATTAAGAAAAAGAATTATCTAAATATGCCTTTAACGCCTTTAAAGGCATTAAGGGCATTAAAGATATAAAGGTATCAGAATTCATGCAAAACAAACTCAAACAAATTCGCACCCAGCTTCGCCTATCCATGAATGGGATAGTCTCTACCAGCATGCGAGAGAAAGGTGCATCCTATAAAATGAATTTCGGTGTATCAATTCCTAAATTAAAGGAAATTGCCTTGACCCATGAGAAAGATGACGATCTGGCTGATGCATTATGGAAGGAAGACGTAAGGGAAATGAAAATACTGGCTACTCTTCTGCAATCTTTTGATAGTTTCACACAAGAAAAAGCAGAAACCTGGGCACAAATGATTAATCAAACAGAAATAGCCGAACAATATTCCTTCAACCTTTTACAAAACCTACATTATGCTGAAGATCTTGCTGCAAAATGGATTCTTCAGGATAATGAATATCTTTCCCTGACAGGTTACCTACTTTATACACATCTTCTGACAAAAGGTATAGAACTAAATGAAACAAAAACATCCTCCCTCCTCCTCCATGCGAAAAAAGTATTAGATGGAGAGTTCACATTTATAAAACGTGCTGCTTTAACAGCTCTAAAGCGTTATGGTAGACAATCTCCTGAAAAAGCCTCCGCTGTATTATCCCTTTTAACTGATTATCCATCCAGTGGTTCCTCTGAAAAACAGGAATTCTACGAAGACCTAAAATTTGAATTGGATTATTATAAGTAAGCGTATGCGTTTTCAAATAAATGCGTTACCTTTGTATCTGGTCTAAATTTAACGACTGGATGGAGACTAAAATATATAGTGAATTAAAGAAGCAGTTTACCGGCTATCTTATTGAGAAGAAGCTCCGGAGAACAGAAGAAAGGTACTCTATATTAAAGCAAATTTGTTCTTATTCAAGTCATTTTGATATAAATACCCTACATGAGAGACTAGAATATGAGAATTTTCATGTAAGTAAGGCTACATTATACAATACATTAGATATATTTATTGAAGCAGGATTGATTGTACGTCATCAAATAAACCCTCAATCTGTCCAGTATGAGTTGCGTCTAATTGCCGATACCCACCAACACCTTATCTGCACTCAATGTGGAGAAGTTCGGGAAATACGTAACCAAACATTAAAGGCAGAGATCAAAAACCTGAAAGTGCGTCGTTTCACGCCCGAATTCTCTTGTCTTTATATCTATGGTATATGTAGTAAATGCACCTTTCGCTTGCGGCAGGAAAAGAAAAAGAGTATTAACAAGACATTATTAGATAAGAAATGAAAGTAGATGTTTTATTAGGATTGCAATGGGGAGATGAAGGCAAAGGTAAAATTGTCGACGTACTAACTCCAAATTACGACGTGATTGCTCGTTTCCAGGGAGGCCCTAATGCAGGACACACCTTAGAGTTCAATGAACAAAAGTACATCCTCCGTTCTGTTCCTTCCGGCATTTTTCAGGGAGGTAAGATTAATATTATTGGAAATGGGGTTGTTCTTGATCCGTCATTATTCAAACAGGAAGCTGAAGCTTTAGCAGCAAGCGGCCACGATTTAAAGAAAAAACTTTTGATTTCTAAAAAAGCCCATTTAATATTGCCTACACACCGTATCCTGGATGCTGCTTATGAAGCGGCAAAAGGTGAAGGAAAGATCGGAACAACCGGAAAAGGTATTGGTCCGACCTACACGGATAAGGTAAGTCGTAACGGTGTACGTGTGGGTGATATTCTACATGACTTTGACATCACTTATGCTGCGGCAAAAGCAAGGCATGAAGAGATTTTGAAATCACTTAATTTTGAATATGATATACGTCAATTGGAGGCTGAATGGTTCGAAGGTATTGAATACCTGAAAGAATTCCAATTGATCAATAGCGAACATTTGATCAATAACAGTCTGAAAGCAGGAAAATCAGTTCTTGCAGAAGGTGCACAAGGTACTATGTTGGACGTAGACTTCGGTTCCTATCCTTTCGTGACCTCATCCAATACCGTATGTGCAGGATGTTGTACTGGTCTGGGAGTAGCCCCCCGTAGTATTGGTGAAGTATATGGAATTTTTAAAGCATATTGCACACGTGTTGGTAGTGGACCATTCCCGACTGAATTATTCGACGAAACAGGAGACAAGCTATGCGAGATAGGACATGAATTTGGCTCAGTGACCGGACGCCGCCGTCGTTGTGGTTGGATCGACCTTGTTGCTCTTAAATATGCCATCATGATAAACGGGGTTACTCAGCTGATTATGATGAAGAGTGATGTCTTGGATAGTTTCGAAACAATTAAGGCTTGTGTTGGTTATATTATCAACGGAGAAGAAATAACTGAGTTGCCGTATTCTATAAACGACACTGTAAAGCCTGTCTATATAGAATTACCAGGTTGGAAAACAGACATGACCGATATGACCAGCGAAGACGAATTCCCTGAAGAATTCAACGCATACTTGTCGTTCCTGGAAGAAGAGTTGGAAGTGCCTATCAAGATTGTATCTGTAGGCCCGGATCGCGAACAAACTATTGTTAGATATACGGAGGAATAATGAGTATCGCTTAACCTCCCTTAAAAAGAACAAAATGGCAGAAGACCACATCCTCTCAGGAACGTCTCCTGCCATTTTTGCCTTTGGCAAACTTTTTGTTCTTAAATAAATGAACACGTAAAATAAAGAAAGTATGACAATCTATTGGATTATTTTTATTGGAATCGCGCTGTTGAGTTGGTTAGTATCCTCCAATCTGACACGCAAATTTGAAAGGTATTCGCATATCCCTTTGGATAACGGCATGACCGGCAAAGAGGTTGCAGAAAAGATGTTGCGTGATAATGGAATCACAGATGTACAAGTTGTTGCAACCCGTGGGAGTTTGACCGATAACTATAATCCCACAAATAAGACAATTAGTTTGAGTGAACCGGTATATGCCAGCAATAGCGTAGCAGCTGCTGCAGTTGCGGCTCATGAAACCGGACATGCTATTCAACATGCTACAGCTTATGCACCGTTGAAAATGCGCTCTGCATTGGTTCCTGTCATTAGCTTTTCATCCAGCATTATGACATGGGTATTGCTTGGTGGTATGTTACTTCTGAATGTATTTCCGCAATTATTATTGTTTGGCATCATTCTTTTTGCAACAACAACACTGTTCAGTTTTATCACTCTACCTGTTGAGATCAATGCCAGTCAACGGGCACTTGTTTGGTTAAATAGTTCAGGTATTACCAATGTTAATACACATGATAAAGCCGTGGATGCTCTTCGCTCTGCTGCTTATACGTACGTAGTTGCCGCGCTTGGATCCTTAGCCACGTTACTTTATTATATAATGATTTTCCTTAGTGGAAGAAGTAGGAATTAATTAACTGTATATAATGATATATAAAGGCATCAGAATTGATGCCTTTTTTATTCCAGTAATTCTGAATAAACCGTTGTTTTAATATCTTGTAGAGACTGGGCCAAATAATTCTCGAATTAACTAACTAATTTTCATGTAAAAAGGTGATACTTGGAAGTTCCTAGCCTCACCTTTTTTATCCTAAAACCACAAAACAAACACTTACCGTTTCTTCTGTTGCTGTTGTTGTTTCTGTTTACGCAAAACCTCTTCCTGTTGCTTCTGTGCTTCTTCGAGACGCTTCATGAAACCAGATTTCTTTTGAGGCTTCTTTTTATTCTGTTCCAGTTTAGCCAACAGTTTTTCTTCGTTGATGAAATAGCGGAAAGCTAATGTTTGAATAATAGTCATCAATGTAGAGATGAAGTAATAATATGTCAAACCGGAAGCATACTGGTTAAAGAATACCAGGAACATCAATGGCATTACATACATCATGGCCTTCATACCCGGCATCTGCTGTTGCCCGGTATTGGTCATCTCCATATTAAATTTTGTATAGAATATCTGTACGATAGTCATCAACAGACAGAATAAACTGATATGGTTACCAAAATATTCAGTAATAATTGGAATATTTGCATTCCAGCTTATGATTGCATCGTATGTAGAAAGGTCTTTTGCCCAAAGGAAACTTTCATGCCTTAACTCGATGGCCGAAGGGAAAAACATAAACATTGCAATCAAGATAGGCATCTGTAAGAGCATAGGTATACAACCACTCATAGGACTTGCTCCGGCTCGACTGTACAATTCCATTGTCGCCTTCTGACGCTCCATTGCTTTCGATTCACCCGGATACTTCTCATTAATTTCTTCAACCTGTGGACGCAGTACGCGCATCTTGGCAGAAGACATATAAGACTTATAAGTCATCGGAAAGATTACAATCTTAATAACCAGTGTCAATAAGAAAATAATCAATCCATAGTTATTAAAATACCTACCGAAAAAGTCAAATACCGGAATAATAAAATACTGGTTGATCCAACGGAATACACTTGCTCCTAAAGAAACAATACGCTCCAGATCCAATTGTTGGTCAGATGGAATTCCTTTATCATATGCTTTTAACAAAGCATACCGGTTCGGTCCGAAAAAGAAAGTAAAATCAGTAGATTCACGCCCTTGAATATCAAAAGGAACTGCCGTTACTGTCTTATAATGTTTCAGGTGAGTTCTTCCAAGCAGAGATTTTGATTCAAGAGTAGTTGCTTCAAATCCTTCACCATCCTGAATCAATACAGTTGTAAAGAACATATCTTTATAACCAATCCATTTTAAACGGTTAGAGATTTTCTTGCTGTCACTCTTTCCTTCACTCAACTTATCCACATTATCAGCAACGAATTTATAATGAAGAGCAGCATAACGGTCTTCAAATTTCCGGCCTTTTTCCTGTTGACGAATATCCTGTTCCCATACAAGGTCAAGTGCATTCGTACTTGGAGCCAATACTCCGTTCATACCTACTGCCTGAACCGAGAATTTCATCATATAATCATCAGGACGAAGCGAATAAACAAAATCCAGATAACTATCATTGCCTGTAGCCAAACGCATAGTAACTCCATTTGGGTCATTGCCTTTAACTGCAGTAAAATACATATCTTTTGTATTAACAACGCGATTAGTAGCTGTTACCAGCGTAAAATCAAAAACCATTTCGTCCTTATCAAAAAGAACTAATGGGTCGCCTTCCCAGTTATCATATTCTTTTAAGCGGGCATAAGAAACATGCCCTCCTTTATTACTGATACGCAGTTCTACCAAAGGATTTTCCAGTGTAGTATACCCATCTTCACCTACCATGGCATTGGCAAACGCACCATAATTATTTTGCAAACGAGCTAAACGGATAGAATCATTCTGTTCCGTAGACAACGGTTCAGCATCTATATCATTCGCTTTTTCTTTTTTTATTTCTATTTGTTGCAAATATTCAACATTCGCAATTGAATCCCGATAACGCGTCTGGGCTTCTTGTTGTTCCGGTGATGGCTGCTGCAACCATGTAAATACAAACAAAACCAACCCTATCAATATAAACCCAATAATCGTATTTTTATCCATTATTTATCTACTTAACACTAACTATATTTATCATGAGGAAAGTTAATCCGTCCTCAAACGTTCAACTCTCTACTACTTCTGATTATCTATAGCTGCTTTTACAAAATTGAGGAAAAGCGGATTAGGATTTACCACTGTGCTATTATACTCAGGATGATACTGCACACCTACAAACCATTTAAGATTTGGCAATTCAACCACTTCCACTAGATTTGTCTCAGGATTTTCCCCTGTACACATCATTCCTGCTTTCTCAAATTGATCCTTATATTCATTATTAAATTCAAAACGGTGACGATGGCGTTCTTGTATTAGTTCTTTACCATAAGCCTCATAAGTCTTTGAATCTTTCTTCAATACGCAGTCATAAGCCCCTAAACGCATAGAACCGCCCATATTGGTTACATTTTTTTGCTCTTCCATCAGGTCGATCACCGGATAAGGAGTAGTGCTTGCCATTTCGGTAGAATTAGCATCCGCTAATCCTAGTACATTCCGGGCATATTCAATTACCATGCATTGCATTCCTAAACAAATACCCAAACAAGGAATATCATTTTCACGGGCATATTTTATTGCACTAAATTTACCGTCTATTCCTCTTTGACCAAATCCGGGGGCTATCAGAATACCATCCATGTCTTTCAACAGTTCAGCAGCATTCTTGTCATTGATCTTTTCAGAATGAATAAGATGAAGGTCTAATTTACGTTCATTATAAATAGCAGCTTGTAATAATGATTCATCAATTGATTTATAAGCATCCTGCAATTCAACATACTTTCCGACCAAACCAATCTTCACACTCTTCTTGGAAGATACTTTCTTATCCAAAAACTCCTTCCATAGCTTCATATCAGGGGTGGGGCCAACTTCCAAACCTACACGTTGTAATACAATCTCATCCATCTTCTGGCGTTGCAACACCAGAGGAACTTCATAGATCGTAGGCATATCAATGGATTGAATAACCGCATTCTCTGCCACATTACAAAATAAAGCGACCTTACGTGTTATCGTCTGACTCAATTCATGTTCCGTACGTAATACTAGAATATCCGGTTGAATACCCAGCTCCTGTAACTGTTTTACAGAATGTTGAGTAGGTTTTGTTTTGTATTCTTTTGCAGCAGCAATATAAGGCACATAAGTAAGATGTACACATAAACAATTCTTACCCATCTCCCATTTCAACTGACGAACACTCTCAATATAAGGAAGAGATTCTATATCCCCTACAGTTCCCCCAATTTCTGTAATTACAAAATCAAACTTATACTTTGATCCTAACAGTTTCACATTGCGTTTGATTTCATCTGTGATATGCGGAATCACCTGAACTGTTTTACCCAGATAATCACCACGGCGTTCTTTGTCAATCACGCTTTGATAAACACGACCGGTCGTGATGTTATTTTCTTTTGTTGTTTGTACGTTAAGGAAACGTTCGTAATGCCCCAGATCAAGATCTGCCTCGTGTCCATCGACAGTAACATAGCATTCGCCATGTTCATAAGGATTTAATGTACCTGGGTCAACATTGATATAAGGATCGAATTTTTGTATAGTCACTTTGTAACCCCTTGCCTGAAGCAATTTACCTAACGACGCAGAAACGATTCCTTTTCCCAAAGATGAAACCACGCCTCCTGTAACGAAAATGTACTTTGTATCTGTCACTATAGTAATATTTTAATTTCTTTATAAGTGTATCGGTATTAAAAAGTGCAAAGGTAATTATTTTCATCCACATCACCCAACGTCACAGCCATAATTATATATAAAAGAACCCTGTCAATAGAGACATTATGATGCAAAAGATTAGCTCTTTTCATTCTTTTTAGGTATTTTTGCCGATTAAAGAAGCAAATAGATTGTAAATAAGGTATAAAATGAGGATTTGTCGGATATATATCATATTTATATTAATAAGTATCGCTGTGATTTCTAAAGCACAGGAAACGGGTGTTCAATCCTACTCTACCATAAATCAACAAGTAGAAAAGACTCAGCCGGATACTATATTACCTATTCATTTAAACGAAGAGGATCTGATGAAAATTGGTGATCTACGTTCTCAACTGAAGAGACAAAATAACTCTTATTCTACCCCATCCAGGCCCAGTAAGAATCTACTTAGATTTATCAATAAAGATAAAATTGAGATATCTCCTGAAGCGAGGAATTTGATTAATTATATCAGTAATGCCTCTACTTTTTTCGACGAACGTATGACATTCAAAGATACGATTATTAGTAATCCTTTCTTTTTACCATTAGTATTCCGTGGAAGTACTTATCCTGAAAATCCGACCTTCTATGATCCTGATCGGTATAAATTCAAAGAGCCGTTGGCTGATTTAGTTCCAAAAGTTGAAATTATGCAACAATATGCATTACGTAAAGAATTGGAAAACAAAATATATAATAAAATAGCATTCTATAATCCTAACTATTTTAGTTATTCTGAAAGGGATATGCCAAATGAGCTCCTCTTACCAACCCCTATTATAAAGGAGATTAAAGATATTTACTCCACTCCTCCCCTAGTAGTACAGAAAGAAGTAGATGTTAGTAACGTTGAAGCTGCTCCTATTCGGTTTATACCGGATCGTTTATATTGGCGTTCAGGTTTTGAAAGTGCCATACAATTCTCTCAGAATTATGTATCTCCAAACTGGCACAAAGGAGGAAGCAGTAACTTGAACCTGTTTACGAAGAATCATCTTAAATATGATTACAAAAAGGATAAGATACAATTGACTAATGAGTTTGAATTAAAAATAAATGCCTATACTGCACCCAAAGACACTTTGCGCAATTATAAAATAGGAGATGATCTTTTCCGTATACACAACAACCTGGGTTACCAAGCATTTAACAATTGGTATTATACATTAGATTCTGAGTTCAAAACACAATTATTCAACAATTACAAAGAAAATGAAGAGGTAATTCTGGCCGCTTTATTAGCCCCAATGACTATAAACCTTGGTCTTGGTATGAAATATGAATTGGAAAAGAAATTTACCAATAAACATAAAAAACTCAAACTGGCAGTTAATATGGCTCCTCTTTCCTATACTTTTATGTATAGCATTAAAGATGATATTGACCTGGGACGACACGGCTTCGAAAAGAATCCTGAGACAGGCTTGTTTAAGACTAGTTTAAGCCAGATAGGTTCGACTGTACGTACTGACCTTACATTCCAGTTTAACCGAAATGTAAGCTGGCAATCACGTTTTTATTATTTCACCAGTTACGATCGTGTGGTTGGTGAATTTGAAAATACCTTAACTATGGCTATCAGCCGTTTTTTCTCTACACGTATTTATGCTCACCTCCGATTCGATGATGGTACTACCAAGAAAGAAGAATCAGATAGTTATTGGCAATTGAACGAACTTTTCAGTTTTGGTTTTAATTACAAATGGTAAGAAAATACAAGCTTAAAGTTAAAAGTTGAAAGTTGAAAACAAATATATTGAACACTAATTCAGCATGGCTTCATCTTCACTTTCAACTTACAATTTTCAACTTTCAATTCCTTAATGCTAATGTTTGTTAATCCGTATGTCGTTTACAAATAATACTTACTTTTGCATGATTTTGCAATGTCGAGATTACAACCATGAGCGAAAACATACGTCACAACGGAATCGTAGAGCACATAGAAGGAGATAAAATCTTCGTCAGAATTGTACAACAATCTGCCTGTGCCGGATGTCATGCAAAGTCGATGTGTTCCGCTTCAGACAGTAAAGTCAAAGTGATTGAAATAATCGACCGATCAGGGAATTTAAAAGAGAATGATGAAGTTACAATATGCGGCCAAAGTTCGTTAGGACTTCAGGCCGTTTTACTTGCATTCGTTTTGCCGCTGATTGTTGTTATCGTTGCAATATCTTTGGGTTTGTATATTGGTTGGAGTGAAACAACCAGTGCATTTGTAGGTTTATTGCTTTTAGTACCTTATTATTTTATGCTATATCTTATGCGTGAGAAACTTAAAAGACGATTTGTATTTACCTTAGAAAAACAAAACAACTTATGATGATATTAATTGCCGTTATTTCATTAGGGGTAATAGGCGCAATTAGCGCTGCTTTTTTGTATGCTGCTTCCAAGAAGTTTGAAGTGTATGAGGATCCTCGTATCGCACAAGTGCAGGAAGCGCTACCAGGTGCGAATTGTGGGGCTTGCGGATATCCGGGCTGTGCCGGTTTTGCGGCCGCCTGTGTGAACGCAGACGCAATGGACGGACTATTATGTCCCGTGGGTGGTGCCGACACCATGGCTTGTGTATCTAAAATCTTAGGAAAAGAAGCCGGAACAGCCGAACCGATGGTTGCTGTTGTTCGCTGTAACGGTACTTGCGATGTGCGTCCACGTACAAATCGCTATGATGGAACACAGAGCTGTGCTATTGCTTCCGCTCTATATACAGGGGAAACAGGATGTTCATTCGGTTGTCTGGGATATGGCGACTGTGTAACAGTTTGTGCTTTTGATGCAATCCATGTAAATCCAGCGACTGGACTTCCCGAAGTAAATGACGACAATTGTATATCCTGTGGCCTGTGTGTGAAAGCGTGCCCGCGTAATATCATTGAAATACGCAAGAAAGGACCAAAATCCCGCCGTGTTTATGTAAGTTGTATTAATAAGGATAAGGGAGGGCCGGCTAAAAAGTCATGTGGTAACGCCTGTATCGGATGCGGAAAATGTGTCAAAGAATGCGCATTCGAAGCCATCACTTTGGAAAACAACCTGGCTTACATAGACTATACAAAATGCCGTTTGTGTCGCAAATGCGCTCCGGTATGTCCAACAGGAGCTATCCTGGAAACAAACTTTCCTCCACGTAAGGAGAAGGTTGCAGAAGAAGCTAAAGTAGAAACAAATTAAATAAATCTAATAGTATGCTAAAGACATTTCGCATCGGAGGTATACATCCCCCTGAAAACAAATTGTCTGCCGGTAAAAAGATTACACTTGTGGCTGTGCCTAAACAGGTAATTATACCGCTCAGTCAGCATATCGGCGCCCCCGCAGCTCCGGTAGTAAAAAAGGGCGATCCGGTGAAAGTGGGAACCCTGCTGGGAAAAGCAAATGGTTTTGTATCTGCAAATATTCATTCGTCCGTATCAGGCAAGGTAAACAAAATTGATAATGCACTCGACACAAGCGGCTATCGCCGTATGGCTATTTACATCGATGTGGAAGGGGATGAATGGGAAGAGACCATCGATCGCACTGAATCTATTGTTAAAGAGAAGTCGTTTACTGCTGAGCAGATCATACAAAAGATAACCGATGCCGGTATCGTAGGTTTAGGAGGCGCAACTTTCCCAACGCAGGTAAAATTAACTCCTCCTCCGGGAAATAAAGCAGAGATACTAATCATTAATGCTGCTGAATGTGAACCCTATCTGACAGCCGACCACTCCTTGATGATGGAAAAAGGTGAAGAGGTATTAATTGGTACAAGCCTCTTAATGAAATCAATCCATGTTATCAAAGCTGTAATTGGTATTGAGAACAATAAGAAAGACGCAATTGAGCATCTCCAACGTCTCGCTGTGAATTATAAAGGTATTGAGATTACTCCTTTAAAAACACAATATCCGCAAGGAGGTGAAAAGCAATTAATTGATTCCATCATACGCCGTCAGGTAAAAAGCGGTGCATTACCTATTTCGGTAGGAGCTGTTGTACAGAATGTCGGAACAGCTTTTGCAGTATATGAAGCTGTAATGAAAAATAAACCGTTAATCGAACGTGTAGTTACGGTAACTGGAAAAGAAGTTGCTAACCCTTCTAATTTCATGGTACGGATCGGTACTCCGATAAGTGAACTGATAGAAGCTGCCGGTGGGCTGCCAGCCAATACAGGAAAGATAATCGGTGGCGGGCCAATGATGGGAAAGGCATTGATCAGCACAGATATTCCTGTTGCAAAAGGTAGCTCCGGAATATTGATAATCCCTGAAAAGGAAGCCAAACGTAAACCTGTTTACGATTGTATTCGTTGTGGCAAATGTGTCAATATATGCCCTATGGGTATTAATCCAACAACATTGATGACAGCTACTGAGTTTGGCAACTGGGAATTAGCGGAAAAGATGAATATAACCGACTGTATCGAATGTGGTTCCTGTACTTATAAATGTCCTGCAAACCGTCCGTTATTAGATCATATCCGTTTGGGAAAAGGAAAAGTAATGGGTATAATAAGAGCTAGGAAAACATAAACAACGATTAACGGTTAACGTTTAACGATTAATTGAAGACAATATCAATATCGTTAAACGCTAACCACTAATCGTTAATCGTTAAACATTAAACGTTAAATAAGTGGAAAATAATTTATATGTATCGCCTTCGCCCCATATTCATGGTGGAGACAGCATAAGCAAAAATATGTATGGTGTACTGATAGCCCTTCTTCCGGCTTTTCTGGTATCCCTTTACTATTTCGGTCTGGGTGCTCTGATTGTGACTATTGTATCGATAGCATCTTGTATGCTGTTCGAGTTTCTGATTCAGAAATTCTTAATGAAAAAAGAACCGACCTTATGGGATGGTTCCGCTTTGCTGACAGGTCTTTTATTAGCCTTCAATCTACCATCTAACTTGCCCATCTGGATCATTATTATTGGAGCTCTGGCTGCAATAGGAATTGGTAAAATGTCATTTGGTGGATTGGGTAATAATATCTTCAACCCTGCACTTGTAGGACGTGTATTCCTGTTAATATCTTTTCCGGCACAAATGACTACTTGGCCTGTTCCGGAAGTGATGTCGATGAATTATACGGATGTAGAGACAGGTGCTACTGTTCTCACAATGATAAAAGGAGGAATGGAAAATCTTCCTTCCTATACACAGTTGTTATTGGGTGATATGGGAGGTAGTCTTGGAGAAGTCGGAGCAATAGCTCTTGTATTAGGACTTATTTTCATGCTCGTTCGTAAAATCATTACTTGGCATATTCCGGTAGCTATTATCGGAACAGTATTTATATTTACCGGTATCCTAAATTGGGTAAATCCGGTACAATTCGCAAGTCCTGTTATCCATATACTTTCGGGAGGGTTATTACTAGGTGCTATTTTTATGGCAACCGATTATGTAACATCTCCATTAAGCAAGAAAGGAATGATCATATACGGTATTGGTATTGGTATACTAACTACAGTTATACGTCTTTTCGGTTCTTATCCGGAAGGGATGTCTTTTGCCATTCTAATCATGAATGCACTTACTCCGTTGATCAACAACTATGTAAAACCTAAACATTTTGGAGGAAAGTAAGTATGGGAAAATTAAAATCAACATTACCGAATATGTTCCTGTCGCTTACAATTATCTGTATTTGTGCTGCAGGTATTTTAGCGGTTGTAAATATGCAAACAGCGGCTCCAATTGCTGCTTCCAAAGCTGCAGCACTAGAAAATGCAATAAAAGAAGTAGTTCCCGAATACGACAATAATCCATTGAATGATGCCTATTTAGCAGTCACATCCGATGGAGACTCCCTCACAATCTATCCGGCGACAAAAGATGGAAAAGAAGTTGGCGTTGCAGTAAGCAGTAATACAAAAAATGGCTTTAGTGGAGAAATACAAGTCATAGTCGGCTTCGACACCAATGGTACTTTAGTTAATTACTCAGTGCTACAACATGCTGAGACACCTGGTCTTGGATCTAAAATGCAGGAATGGTTTCGCACAGAAAAAAACAACCAAAGCGTAATTGGACGTTCTTTGGCAAATGGTAACCTGTCTGTAAGCAAAGATGGTGGTGATATAGATGCAATTACAGCATCGACTATAACAAGCCGTGCCTTTCTTAACAGTATAAACAGAGCTTACAGTGCTTATAAAGGTGTAGATGCTGCTACAGGGGCGACAACAGATACAACAACAGAAGCTACAGCAGCTACAGAAACAAAGGAAGGAGGTAATCAATGAGTAATTTAAAAACACTCACAAATGGGATTATTAAAGAAAATCCTGTATTTGTACTTTTGCTGGGTATGTGTCCTACACTGGGAACAACCTCATCCGCTCTCAATGGAATGAGTATGGGATTGGCTACGATGTTCGTACTTATCTGTTCGAATATGGCCATCTCGGCTTTAAAGAATCTGATCCCTGATCAGGTTCGTATACCGGGATATATTGTTGTTATTGCAACTTTTGTCACAGTTGTACAAATGTTAATGGAAGCCTTTGTTCCTGCTTTATATGCGAGTTTAGGATTATTTATACCTCTTATTGTGGTTAACTGTATTGTACTAGGACGTGCTGAAGCATTTGCTGCAAAAAATAAGGTTATTCCTTCTGCATTAGATGGGCTCGGTATTGGTTTAGGATTCACTCTGGCTCTGACATTGCTTGGTGCAGTACGTGAATTGCTTGGAACTGGTAAACTTTTCAGCCTGACATTAATGCCTGAGGAATATGGTTCACTCATATTTGTATTAGCGCCGGGAGCATTCATTGCTTTAGGTTACCTGATTGCTATCGTTAACAAATTGCGTAAAGTCTGATACTAAATACCAAACAATATGGAATACATTTTAATTTTTATTGCCGCAGTATTTGTCAACAACGTAGTGTTGGCCCAGTTTTTAGGCATTTGCCCTTTTCTCGGAGTATCAAAAAAAGTAGAGACTGCCGCCGGCATGGGTGCCGCCGTAACTTTTGTATTAACTATTGCTACGATAGTAACTTTCCTTGTCCAAAAATATATCCTTGATGCCTATGGACTAGGATACATGCAGACTATAAGTTTTATTCTAATCATAGCAGCATTGGTTCAATTGGTAGAAATTATTCTTAAAAAAGTTTCACCTGCCCTATATCAGGCATTAGGGGTATTTCTGCCTTTGATTACGACTAACTGTTGTATCCTCGGAGTAGCTATACTTGTGATTCAGAAAGAATATAATTTATTAGAATCAATTGTATATGCTTTCTCTACAGCCATTGGATTTGCGTTAGCTTTGATTATCTTTGCAGGCATAAGGGAGCAATTGGAAATGACTCATACTCCTAAAGGATTGAAAGGAACCCCAATAGCTCTTATCACCGCCGGTTTACTGGCGATGGCCTTTATGGGCTTTTCAGGCATAGTATAATCATTTATTAGATCTAAATTGCAACCAAAATGAAGAAAAAAATCTTAGTAACAGGAGGAACCGGATACATTGGTTCACACACCGTAGTCGAATTACAGGCAGCTGGATACGAAGTGGTTATCATTGATAATCTTTCCAATTCCAATATTGAAGTATTAGATGGTATTGAAAAAATATCAGGCATTCGCCCGACATTCGTAGAACTCGATCTGAACGATAAAGAAGGAGTTCGTGAAGTATTAAAAAAAAATGCGGGCATCCAAGGTATCATCCATTTTGCTGCCAGTAAAGCAGTAGGAGAATCAATATTCAAACCCCTACTCTATTATCGCAATAATCTGGTTACACTTATCAACCTTCTGGACCTGATGCCGGAATTTGATATTAAAGGAATTGTTTTCTCATCCTCTTGTACCGTCTACGGACAACCGGATATCCTCCCTGTAACTGAAGATGCACCAATTAAACCGGCATTATCACCTTACGGCAATACTAAACAGATCAATGAAGAAATCATTCGTGATTCAATTCATGCCAACCTTCCTTTTAAGAGCATTATTCTTCGTTACTTCAATCCTATTGGCGCCCATCCAAGTGCTGAAATAGGTGAATTACCTAATGGTGTTCCACAAAATCTGGTACCGTTCGTAACACAAACAGCAATGGGTATCCGTAAAGAATTAAGTGTATTTGGTGACGATTATGATACTCCTGACGGATCATGTATCCGCGACTATATCAATGTTGTAGATCTTGCCAAAGCACACGTAATCGCAATGGATCGCATGCTTGAAAATAAATCGGAAGACAAACTGGAAATCTTCAATCTGGGAACAGGACGTGGCGTTTCAGTACTAGAACTGATCCATGCATTTGAAAAAGGCAACGGTGTGAAAGTTCCTTATAAAATTGTTGACCGCCGCGAAGGGGATATCGAAAAAGTTTGGGCGAATCCGGAACATGCCAACAAAGTTCTTGGCTGGACTGCTAAAGAAAGTGTAGAAGACACTCTGGTCACCGCCTGGAACTGGCAATTGAAATTACGTGAAAAAGGCATACAGTAATTGCCCCCCCAAAAATGTTTCAAAACTATAAATAGTCAACACTGAGACACGAAAGATAAAGATATCTTTGATTATAATCCCTTTGATTATGGAAACCCCATTTAATCAAAGGGATTTTTTATAAACCACAAGCGATAAAATAAAGTTATGTAACATACAGTAATTAACTAAGTGTAGAAACTATGACATCAATTGAATTTCATTTACGTTCCTCTATTCGCAATAAGCGAAGTAAAGGAAGTCTGTTTGTTCGAGTCATTCATGGGCGCATTGCTCGAAGTATCACCATTCCTTGCCGGGTCTATCCCGATGAATGGGATCAGAAAGAACATACCATTGTATTCCATTCGGCAAATAAACAGCGTTTTGCTGGATTAAGAAAGATTGAAGAAGAACTTCTTCGCACGCGTCATTTCCTGGAGAATATTCTTAACAATTTTGAAAATGAAGGCATTCCATTTACATCCTCCGATATTATCACAGCCTATCGCAGAAAACAGGGCGGACACCTTCTGACCGACTTTGTCGACAAACTAGGTCGTGAACTGGAAGAATTTGGGCGTTATCGTACGGCACGAGGCTATCATACCGTAGTAAACCGTCTCACCCGTTTTTACGGCAGCCGGGAATTACAACTCAAACAAATAACCCCTATACTTATTCGTCGTTTTGAATACCACCTTAAACAGGAAGGGTTGGCGGTGAATTCTATTTCCTTTTATATGCGTAATCTGAGAGCTATTTATAATAAGGCGATTCGCAATGGTCTATTAACTACGCCGGTATTTAATCCGTTTGAAGAAGTATTTACAGGAGTTCAGGTAACACGTAAACGTGCTATCAGCAGAGAAGAAATGATACGTATAGACCGGTTGATTGCAGATTCAATGGAACAAAAACCAGGTAAAATAACAAACACAAATTCTGTGGAAGGCCTCGGGAAAGCATGTTTATTATTTCTTTTCAGCTTTTATGCCCGTGGTATGTCTTTTATAGATATGGCTTATCTACAAAAGGAGAATCTCCGTAATGGTATGATCACCTATCAAAGGAAAAAAACCGGTCAACTGATAGAAATAAAGGTAACGCAACCATTACAACAGATTATCCGGTTATTTAAAGATAAAACGGCTGACTCGCCTTTCTTATTACCGATAATTGAAAACAGCACACATTCATTTCGTCTCCAATATGAGAGTGCATTACGATTGCAAAATGAACGGTTGAAGAAGATTGCCGGCATATGTGGAATATCAAAAAATCTTTCAACACATGTAGCACGTCATACCTGGGCTACGATAGCAAAAAATGAACATTTACCTTTAGCTATAATATCGGAAGGATTAGGTCATACATCTGAAAAAACAACAGCCATTTACCTGGCATCATTCAATCATTCCGTGCTTCATCAGGCAAATGAGAAAGTCATTAATGCTATAAAATCTGTGGGATAACTTGTAAATCTGCTTGTAGTTTGTTACCTTTGCATTACGAAAAAGCTTAATAATCAAGAATCTGTCATTTACAAAGTGACAGAATATATATATATATAAATCAGTTTTGCACGCGGCAAATATAGGACGATTTCTCAGACTACCCGTACTTATTTTCTCTATTTTGTTTCACAAATCAACCTGTTATATCTTGATACTCATCATAGATGGCGCTATCTTACGCATTTTCCCCGGCGGATATCCAAGATGTTTCTTACAATAATCATTGAATTGAGGAAGCGACTTAAACCCCTGTTCCTCTGATATTTGCTTTAGAGGTTTATCTGACATATACAACTCGTGATAAATTGTTTTCACTTTTCTCTCCTGTATCCATTGATAAGGAGCCATACCAAATGCTTTCCGAAACTTCTTATCGAAATTCGACATACTACATGCATAAAGTGAAGCCAGTTCCTTTACGGTTTTCACACACCGGTAGTTTTGCAATACGAAGTTTGTAAACCTGGATGAATTCAGAAGAATCGGCCTGAAAAAATTGATCAGCTCTTCCTTCGGATAATATGCCCGCAACAATAATATCAATTCATTCACCTTTTGTTGCAGAAAATATGAACAACGCAATCCGTTATTTATATTGTAATCCAGAGCATTGAGAAGATTTACTATAGGCTCTATAACATCCAGTGTATGAATCTGATTACTTACAGTTATACCCTTTAATTCTTCATTTAACTGCTTCAGAGGATAATTCTCATATAATGTTGGAGAATGAATTATCCGGAAAACAAAAAGTATACTTTCTCTTTCTGCCATAGCTTGAAAATGGCATCCCGGAGGAAGCAATAGAATCTTGTCCTGAACAAAACGATGATTCAGGAAATGATCGTAGGACAAACTTATCGCACCTTTTCGTACAATAATAATCTCACCAAGAAGCAATGTATTGCTCCATTTTTGGCCTTCAGAATGATCTACTATATCACAGGCAGGATTTTCATCTTGTTCGTAACGGAAGCAATCCAAACATTCCGTTGCACACATTAAACCACTCATAATCTGCTATTTATTAGATTGTTTACACTTTGTTTTCCTAAAAAGCATTTGATTGAATAATTCTCAGATGAAAAATATGCCTTTGAGAAACAGAATTACAGCTATCTGTTCAGTACAAATCCTTTACTTTTTGTTTCTCAATTTGTTTTCCTAAAAGAAAAACACAATCAAACGGTGCCACAAATACCCACTACATCAACCACTTACGCACATCATCTTAATAACCTCTTTTTCTTTGTAATAAAAAGAATAAGTAAAACATCCAATTAATTCAACACGTATGAGAACATTTTATCTTTTATGCACACTTCTGATAACTCTAGAAGTGAATGGATTTGCAGTAGAACAGCAAATACAAAATCCGGTGAAAACAAAATCTGGACCAATAGTATCAACGGAAACAGAACTTCAGGATGCAATCGATGCAATCCCCACAAATGGAAGCGCCACTATTCAACTTAGCCAGGCATTCACAGTAAGCAGCCCGATCCAAATCAACGATGGTAAAAGAATATCGATTGACGGAGCCGGTTTAACAATTTCCGTTACGATACCCGGTACAAGTAATTGGCGTATTTTTGAGGTTACGGATGGAACAACACTGAGCCTTTTTAATCTCACATTACAAGGCGGTGCACTGGAAAACAATGACCTCGCCGACAATTATGGCGGAGCCATTTACGTTGAAAATGCAAATTTGATAGCAGAGGATATCTCTATCGCAAACACAAAAGCTTATAAAGGAGGAGCCATTTATGTCAAAAACGCTAAACTTCAAATCATGGGAAAATCGGAATTCACCAGTAATAATGCTTACAATTTCGGAGGAGCAGTTTATGTGGAAGCAGATGAAACAGAAGTAGAGATAGCTCCCGAAACAGAATTTAATACCAATATTGCGACAGATGCGGGTGGTGCATTATACCTCACATTGGCAAAGGGAACCATAAATATAGGTAATGATCTCCAGGACTCATTCGTTAAGTTCAACGGAAATGAAGCGCTTGAAAAATGCCGTGGTGGAGGAGCAGTCTTTATCACGCAGGGAGATGACTTAACAGAAGAATTAAATATTACTGTTAAAGCAAAATTTGAAGGTAACCAATGTCGCAAAGGAGGATGCAAATATACTGTTCCCGGCATATTCGGCTGCTTCGATGGCCAGGGAGGAGCTTTGTATGTATATGGTGGAAGTAAGCTCACAATAAAAGAAGGCACCCTGTTTCACGATAACAATGCAGACGGAGGGGGTGGACTTTATCTACATAACACTAAAAATATAGTGGTAGAAAAAGATGTTAAGTTCACAGAAAACACAGCAATTTACGCCGGAGCATTATGCATTTATAATGGTATTATGGAAATAGATGGAGTCGAATTCAATGACAATAGCGTAAGAGGTAACGGGCAGGAAGGCAATAATGGCAATGGAAGCGCAATATTCTCCGAGGAATCAACACTACGGATAATTAACACCAAATTTCAAGCAAACAAAGTTACTCATACCTTTACACAAGCAGGCATGGGTGCTATAACCAATCTGCCCACTTCAGAGTTATATCTTGAAAATTGTATTTTCTCTGATAATGAAGCAATATATGGAGGAGCAATTGCGAATAATGGCCTTTTGGATATCATTAATTGCTCTTTTAATGGAAACTCAGCACTTAGTTTGGGAGGGGGTATTTATAGCACAGGTAATATGACTGTAACGAACGCTCTTTTTACTAAAAACACTACGGATAAATACGGAGGAGGTATTTTTTGTATGAGCGACCAACCTGTATCGGCTTATATACTTACTAATATCACTTTAGTCGATAATACAGCAAATGAAATGGGAAGTGGATTTTTCTCAGATTGTAAGACAGCTCCTATTATAAGAAATTCAATAATCTGGGGTAACAATGGTTCAGATCTGGTTAACTACACTACTCAGGTGGAATATGAATATAGCCTTATTGGTGGTTTAACCACCGATGAAAACGGGAATATCGATGGAGATACTGATCCTCTGCTGGATACCAACTTCACCTTATTGCCCGGCAGCCCGGTAATAGATGCCGGAAATAACGACTATTATGATTCCTCAATAAGTCCGGACCCCGATCTGAGTAGTGTAAATAAAGACCTTGCTGGTAATGACCGCATTCTTTTAGGAAGAAACAAAAAAGCAATAGATATGGGAGCTTATGAATATGTAGCACCTATCCCTCCAGCTATTGCTTATCATTCCATAGTGTTGAATGTTGCACCAGGTATTACGACAAACTACAGCCCGGGCACTCTTACTGTGAATGAATATGATAATCTCCAACTGATTTTTCACATGGATGATCCCGATATTGATGTATCTGAAATACATTTTATGATTAATGGAGAAGAGGCTACTCCCCGGTCTTTAGGAAAAGGACAATTCAGCTACAACCTGAGTAGAATCACTAATGATCATATAATTGAAATAGCTTTACGTGAATATCCCGTCATATTTGCAGGAGCAGAATGCATCATTCTCGAAGCAAACAATACAGCACGTTATGGACAGCCCTTTACGTTTAGTTTAACCCTAAGCAATCAGGATCAATCGGGAATGATCACGCGTGTAAATGATGAAGAAATCAGTCCTAAATCAACTGATAGCCAGACACACACATTTACCATAGCAAATGTTACAGGGCCAGTAATCATCCAGGTAGAAGGAATAAGCTGTGATGACCCGACAGGAAACATTTCTACCGGAAATAATATAAAGATATCCAGCCATAATGGAAATATGATCATAGAAACTCTCAAGCCCCAATGCGTTACTATCTATAATGTGAAAGGACAATTAATAACCACCCGTAATATTAACGGCCAGACAATTATCTCTCTTAAAGCGGGCATATATATTGTGCGCACAGAGGAGGATTCCTTTAAAATCATCATAGATTAACCCAATAAAATCCCTTTGATAGTCGTAAGAAAATACAGCAATCAAAGGGATTTTTTTCATCAAAACCTTCTTATCGTTTTTGTTCCTAAACTCTGAAAAAAACATCTAATACTTTATCAAAAAACGTCTAATACCTTTTGGAAAAATATCTAATACTTTTTAGAAAACAATTAAGACTTTTATTTAACATCTTTTGAAGCAATTATCATCCTTGTAATTATAATTTCAAGGTACGTAATTTCGCTTTGAAACCGCCCCATCACGCCTATATATTTGCATTGTTCCAACAAAACTCAATTGAGAAGAACAAGTAAGTATTAACTAAAAAATTAAATTTCATGACAAAAGTTGATTGGGGAATTCAGTCCATTAAATTCATGCCGCCAGCAGGTGGTGGAGCATTCCCGAATTTTGATGCAACAACAGGTGTACACCTTCTTAATTTAATCGTTATTGATTCTTATTCCGAAACGGAAGAAGATAATTCAACAAGTGAAATTGAGTGGGAAGATACCAATGCAAAATTGATCCTTCCGGGTTCTGTCGGCAAAAAGACCATCGTTGTACAGACGAATGACCTTTCTGAAGAACAGTACAAGTATTTCAAAGGCTATGTAGACGGCACAGCCGAAAACGCAGGTTATCTGGTTGAAGATCCCAACCACAATGACACAACAACCCAGGCTATGCAGGTTACAACCCGTGCAGTCAGTGATTTCCCTGCACGCCAACATGAATATACACCTGTACAGGTTATTGCTAAGAAAGCAGGTACAACCGGAAAGAACGGACTTCCTAACCTAACCCTTACAATCAACCGTCAACCGAATTTCGGTAGCAATGGTAGTGTAATCGGCGGTTATCGTTTCCGTGATGTTCCTTCAGAAATCGGAGGATAAAACTCAAAGAGGCCCTCTGATGAAAGGGGCCTCACATCCAGGAGTGGAGCAGTGGCAGCTCGTCAGAGTCATTATCTGGAGGTCGCAAGTTCGAGTCTTGCCTCCTGAACAACAATTAATACATAAATAATATGTCAACACAATCAGTAGAACAACAGGTTGCCAAAGCACTTCTGCAACAATCCTTTGAAATCGAAATAGATGGAAAGAAATATCTATTCAATAAATTATCAGCACGAGACCGGATCGAAATAAGCAGGTATTCCTCACAACTACCGGATATAGAAGAGGAAGAATTAAACAGTATGGATAAACTCGGTTTAGCAGTGGAATACGGAGAATATTCCGGTATCTTAATGAAGATATTTGCCATAGCATCCAACCAGAAAACATCCTGGCCTATATTCCGGAAACAGCGTATAGCCTGGAAACGGCGAAAAGTATACAATTCTCTGATGGATTCCCGGATGAACTTCATAGAACTATATACCATCTATAAGAAAATAGCCGAACAGATCGCTCCCGCTTTTTTTTTGAACATTATTTCTTCCCTGAAAGGAACGAATCATCTGAAACCGACGAGAGAGACCGATCAGACAGCCCCTGGACTTTAGAAGTGGCTGCTATGAAAGCGTTCCCACAATTTACCCGTGACTATCTGATGGAAGAAATCAGCTACGAAAACTTAATGTATCTATTATCGGTAATACCTCCTTACAGAGGTCTTGAGGATAATAAAGGAAATAAATCAACAACCGGTATTCCCGGAACAAGAGATAAGAATCAAAAAAAACATAGCCACAAGCAAATTACTCACTTTAATCAATTTGGATTATAATGGCATCAATAGGATCAGATATAACAGCAAAAGACGAAGCTTTATTAAAGAATATTCAAGAGACGGAAAAAGCTTATGACAAACTTTCCGACTCACAGAAAAAAAATGAAAAAGTTTATGAATCTTTACAATCGCGCATGAATTCCATCAAGGATTCCATGAGTAAGTTAATTTTAGAAGGAAAAAAAGAAACGGATCAATATGCTGCATTACGAGAAGAATTACTGACCGTAAGTACAGCATATAAAATTGTAGAGCAAGAACAAAAGCGTTTATCAGTTTTAGACCCTTTTCTGACGGGAATTTCAGACGGTATTACAGGAATATCGGGAGCATTATCGGCTTTTCAGAGTGCTTCTACTCTGTTTGCAAATAGTAATAAAGAAATAGCTGAAATACAATCCGAATTACAGCACGTAATGTCGATTACTACCGGACTTCAACAGGCCGCAGCTAAAGTCACATTGTTATGGAATGGAACGGTTAAAGTACTTAATACACAGCTTGGTCTTTCACTATTCTTAAGTAAAGCATTAGCGACCGGAGGTATAGGGGTTCTCATAGCAGCGGTTACTTATGCAGTTAATAAATACAGACAATGGTCGGCTGAACAGGAGAGGCTAGCTGAAAGATCAAAAACAGTTAACAACATATTGAAAGAGGCTTCCCTTGAAGGTATAAAAAATGCATCTCAAGAATCTGCCCAATTAAAACTTCTCTACGGAGCTACACAAGACGTCAACAGATCTCAGGAAGATCGCTTTGCAGCAGCAAAAGAATTAAAGAATTTATACCCCTCTTTCCTTGAGAATCTCTCCAAAGAAGATATTCTGGCGGGTAGAGCATCTGTGGCTTATGAAGATTTATCTCAGGCAATTTTAAGATCAGCTAAAGCACGAGCTGCAGCTGATAAGATTGCGCAAAATGCTTTAAAAATACTCGATCTGGAAGAACAGAAACAAGAACTTGAAAGTAAACGTCTTGCAACTCAAGAAACTCTGGATAAACAAAAAGTTACAACTTTTGATCCCCGGATTAGCCAGGCCCAAGTATTTACTCAGAATCACATGGCATCAAATATCAGTGAGTATGATGATGGTATCAGGAAGATAACTGATTCTATTGAAGATCTGAATAGAGCGAGTGAAAAACTGGCAGAGAATATAAATATAGGGGATTTGCTTTTCAGTACGAAGGATTCAGGTAATTCTACAAAAACAACCATAGACAACCATATTAAGTTGGCTGAAGAACTCCTCAGTCTTGAAAAACAGAATATGAGTAATTCCATTAACTTGATGGAGGATGGGTATGCTAAACGTCTGGCTCTTATTGATTTTAATTATGACACAGAGATTTCTGAAATAAAAAAACGTCAGGAAGAATGGCAGAAAGCTCAAAATGGGCAATTATCAACAGAACAGGAGATCAGCATTTCTAATGCTTCCACACTGGCAAAAAACAAAAAGGATCAGGATACAAAAAGTTTAGATGATGAATACCTGAATAAAGAACGTCAATCCTGGATAGAGTATAACAAAGAATTCGGAGATTATCAGGAGAAGCGTCTGGCTATAGCCGAAGACTATGAACAAAAAATTGCCGCTGCAGAAACTGGGGGTGAAAAGGCTAGTCTTGCAGCCCAAAGAGATAAAGCTCTACAGGAACTCGATATCTCAATGATAGAACAATCTGATGTCTGGAAAAGCCTATTTGAGGATTTGGATAAACAAACGAGTCAATCTATCAATGAAATAATTGCCCAAACTGAAAACCTTCTCAATTATCTGAAAGGGGTTGAAGGCGTGGAAGCACCTGATATTTTTCCTCCTGAGCAACTTGAATCTTTGAAAAAAGATCCTAAAAAAGTAGAGAAAGCTCTGGAGGATTTAAAAAAGAAACGTGATGAATTGAATAGCAAAAGTCCGTTCGGTCAGTTAATCGCTGGTTTTCAAGATCTGAAAAATGCCGGTACAGAAACAGAAAAGAAATTAGCATTCACAAAGATTGCAAGTGGTATTCAATCTGTCGGTGCCACACTATCCGAAATTGGGAATGCCTGGAAAAATGTGTTTGGGAAAGGTGCCGGAGAGGTTATTGACAACATTACAAAGTCTATCAACGGATTAACACAGGTTGGTTCAGGTGCTACTAAACTTATGGCAGGGGATATTACAGGAGCTGTTGATATTCTGAAAGGAATACCCTCAGTGATTGAAGGTATCGGTGGTTTGTTTGGTGCCAGGAGTGATGATGAGAAGTTATTTAAACAGATTGAGCGTTATGAAGAGCTGGTCGGTCTCTATGATAAATTAATTGACAAGCAGAATGAGTATTTGAAAAAAACAACTGGTACAGAGGCAACTAAACAAGCTGAAGAAACAGAAAAGTTAATAGAGCGACGTCAGGAGGCAGAGCGTAAAAAGCTGGCTGCCTGGTTTGATACTGGTGCAAGTAGAAATCACCACTCTATGTGGTATCGCATTAACCGTGACTTAAAGAAAGAGATTAATGCGGAAGGTATTAAAGATATACGGGAAGTGTTACAATATGGTGAATCTCAATGGAAAGACCTGCAGAAAAATATTGAACTGTGGGAGAAGCTCCCCAAAGAAGTCCGTGCTTATGGTGAAGCCGTTATCGGAGCAAAAGAAGATACAGAGGCGCTTGCTGAAGCATTAAGAGAATCTGTTACAGGCATATCTTTTAGCTCACTAAAGGATTCCCTCGATGATATTGTCACTCAAGCCGACCTATCTTTTGAAGATATAGCAAATTCTTTTGAAGGCCACATGTCAAAAGCGATTCTTAACACAATAAAGAAAAAATACCTGAATGAAGAGCTTGATAAATGGCATAAGCAATTGCAATATTATGCTTCAGACGGTACAATCTCACAAGCAGATAAAGAAGAATTAGAGCGCTATTGGAAAGAAATAGTAACCACTGCCAACGAGAAATATAAACAAGACATGGCACTTGCCGGTATAGATATTTCAAAACCGGAAAATGATCCACTCAGATCTTCAGATCAAGCCTCATCCAAAGGTATCCAATCCATAACACAGGATTCCGCATCTGAACTAATTGGCCAATTCAGGGGCATGAGAATGGATTTCGCAGAAGTAGCAGAATACCTTAAAACCAAGGATACAAATAAGTTTGATATGAGTGGTGATGTATCCCTGATAGCCATCAACACAACAGATAGTCTGAATATATTCCGTCAGCAGTTACAACATCAGGCAGCTATAGAACGGAATACTTTCCGGACAGCACAAATATTGGGAGAGCTAAATAATTCAGGATTTAAAATAAAGGAGGGTAGCTAATGAAAGGACTATGGTTTATAGATGATATCGATATATACGATGAATTCAGGGTGGGTATTGAAAAAGGAGGATATAATGATCTGTTTCGGGTTCCGTCTCTTAAATCGCCGGAATCTAATGAGTGGCATGAAAATGATGGGATTGAAATAGATCTGGAAGCTCCTAAACTTCAAAACAAGCAGTTGTCGATAAAATTCTCAGCTGTTCAACATGAATTGGTAAACAATTTTATTGCAATGCTTTCGGAGCCCGGATATAGAAATTTATATATCCCGTCACTTGGCAAAACATGGCAACTTCGCCTGTCATCTGAAGTAAATAATCAGATGTGGAGAAAAGGACAAAAACATGAATTTTCTTTCTATGATGATAATCCCCGGCGGTTTATCGCTTACAGCCAACCGGCTGGCCATGGGATGCAATTACAACAATCATTCTATTCTATCGATGGAATACGGTTGGATCAATACGGGATTGTCACAGAAGAGAGTCGTGCCAATATCTTTAAAATGCCGGTAATACGTCCGAATCTGGAAAGCGATATTTTAGTAGTCGACGGTAAGATAGTAAGCACACAAACGGCCAATATGCGACCTAAAAATGTAGCATTGAAATTGTGTTTTTATTGTAATGATATAAACACCTTCTGGCAGAATTATAGCGCATTCTTTTACAATATAACCAAGCCGGGAGAAAGGATATTTTACATAAAAGAAGCGGAAGAAGAAATACCCTGTTACTATGAGAGTACTTCGGATTTCCAATTCGCACGGGATGGTGAAAAAGTAATATTAAAATTCACATTAAATCTAACCTTTATTGTATTCAGGATCCGTGAAACGGATTACCTGTTAGCAGCAGAGGATTATTCATTGATAGTATTAGAAGATAGTCAAACATTTATAGATATGGAGGTATATTAATGGCAGTAAGTAAAATAAGAGTATCGCAATTACCGAAAGTAGGAGATATCAATAACTTCGAAGTGCTCGGTTTGGATACATCAAACAATCAGAATGCAAAAGCTGATATGGCCCAATTAAAGGGAAATACAGGAGACAGTGCATTTCAAATGTGGCTGAAACAGCCCGGCAATGCAGGTAAGACTTATGATGATTTTCTAGCATACAACCGGCAACCGGCAACCGAGGCAGCAGCAAGTGTTTCAGCACTTGAATCGCAGATCAAACAGTCCGAAGAAGGACGAGTAACAGCAGAACAAGGAAGGGTCATTACAGAGCAAACCCGTGAAACGGCAGAGCAATCACGTAAGATCGCCGAGCAAGGACGTGTAACAACAGAAGAAAAAAGAGTTGCAGCTGAGCTAGCACGAGCAACTACTGAACAGGAAAGAGTCACTTCTGAAAACCAGCGTAAAACAACAGAAGAAGCCAGAAATATAGCAGAACAGAATCGGGCTTCTGCCGAAGAAGAACGGGAAACGGCAGAATATACACGGGAAGCACAGGAAAAGGCACGGCAGACAAATACGGCTACTGCTATTCAAAATGCAGAAACAGCCACAAACAGGGCAAATACGGCGGCCGGCAAAAGCGAGATTCTCAATTCGCACCAGCCTGTTCAAAGAACAAACAGTCAGGGAAAAATGACCTGGTGGGTATGGGATCTCTCTGCGAGTGATTATGTAGATACTACCCTCCCATCACGCGGGCCGCAAGGTAAAGGGCCGATTGTTCTGCCTAACGGAAACTTCGGTAATTGGATCGATTCGGATGGAATGTATGCCGATAGTGGTGTAGAAGCTGCTGCAACTATCGACCTTGAAAATCTCCCTGTTGTGTTTTCAAAAGCAGGTGAAAAGATTAATCTTGCATCCGGTGATACTGTCCCGACAGCTTTAGGAAAACTACAAAAATGGTTTGATGAATTTGGCACATTGGTTTGGCAATCCACTGTGAATTACGAAACACAGGTTATCAATAAACCGATCATTCCCGAGCAATTACAAGCCGATTTCAATCAGACGGATGATAGCCGGAAGGACTTTATAAAGAATAAGCCCACATTTAAAACTGTATTCAAACAGTTAATTACCGGATCCGGAGATATTACCCCAAAGGTAATTAAAGATATAAACTATAATCCGGAAACCGGAGACTGGACGTTCATATTTACCGATGAAAGTGCTGATAGAGTTATCAATGTTCCTGTAGACAATTTCCTGAATGATGCTGATTACGATGGTACAACCCATATCCTGACAATGTATATGAGTGACGGATCCATGATTGAAGTAAACCTGGAAGACCTTATTCAGGAATATAAAGCAGCGGAAAACGGCGGATTAGAAATAGTAAATGGTAATGAGTTCAAAATCAAGGATCAGGTTCTTACAAAAATCACACAACAACCCATATCCGGGAATGCTACAATAGCCGTTTCCTCATGGACTCAAATAGGAAACTATTGGCAAGCTACAATAGAAGATGCTAATATTTTAGATGGATGCATTATCGATCTAGGATCTGATATTGCTACATACCCAATTTTCAAGAAAGCAGCATTTTTACCTGTAACGGATTCTAATACCGCCGGACAATTCACAGTAATGGCAGAGAAACAACCAACAGGAAGTATTAATCTTTTATATTCAATAATTATATGATACGGACATTTGTAAAAGGAGGAGGAGGTGGAGATATTGAAATAAAAGCTTCTAAGATCGAAATAAAAGCACCATTTGATGTCGAGGCTGGAGATGTATTCTATGCATCTAAAGAAAATTATTCAGTAGAAGGTGTTGCTCCTAACGCCAAGACTGTTATAGCAGTTTCACCTGATGGTTCGGTTTGGATCTCTCCGTCAGAGATATGGGTAAAAGAAGATAATGTATTTGTTAAATATTCTGGAGTTAATATCAATAGTAATTTCATATACTTTTCTCCTGATTCTAAGTATGCTGTAATTTCTACAAATACCTATCACTACGAAGGTGAAGGTGAGGATGAACGAACAATATATACAGAAGAAATCAATTTATATCATTTTGATAGGAAAACAAGAACTGTTAAAATAATATTTACTAATAGTTATGAACAAGATTACACTCAATTTAATATTAAAACGAATTCTTATGTAAAATGGTTCCCTGAAAACTCAAAATGTATTGTTGCCGGAAGTATTCGCATTATAGAAATCACATTAAATGAGTCCGCAAATCCCGTAACAGCAACATCTCGTTACATTTCACCTTTATTAAGTATCACTTCTGGTTCCGTAGTTGATTTTATGAGTTGGGATTGTCGCACAATTATTTCACACTATCCTTCTACTGGCAATTATAGACAATATGATGGATATTGGAATTATGACAAATCTCTTAATGCTTATAACAAATTAAATGTCATTTTTAATTCTACAGCTAATGAATACTTAATCTATGGAGGAATTATATCAAATGATAGGAAGATGTTTGCCAGATGTGCGAATAATATTTATAATGGTCCACCGAAAATGTATTTTTATACAGGTATAACAAATGGAAATGACATTAATTTTGATTTAAGTTATGAAGTTTCACTAGAAATAGTCTCAGGTGAAATAGGGTGGATGCTTTTAAGTCCCGATGAAAAGGAAATATTTATTGTTTGTAAAACCAATAATTCGACATCTATTTTTCAACTTAAAAAGAATGAAATTTCAGATAGATTCGAATTGGTTACAGATAAATTTGCCAATCTGAAATTAGGGGTTTATTACCATAATACATATTTAAACTTTGATTCAGAAGGCATTATTTGCATTTATAATAGTAATTTATTATATACATGCATCTCTTTTATCAAAGATAAAAATAATTATATTCCAAAATTAAATTTTTCAGGAGTTCATAAAAACTGTTTTTCCGATATAGCATTATCACCCAATAGAAAATATGCTGTAATTGTAAACTATTCTAGTATGAATTATGATTATTTAGAAGTATATAAGTGGAATGAATTATCAAATGCCTATTCAATAAAACTTCAAGTCCATAATCAAGAGTTTACACAATTTACGGGAATAGCATTTGCTTATACCGATAATAATACCAGTGTAGCTATTTGTGCGAATAGCTACCAAAATTATAAACCATTTTATACTGTTGTGATAAATGAAAATAATGATAGTGTAGCTATTGAAGCCCTTACAGCAGAAACTGGCATAGGGTTTACTGTTGCCAAAATGATTCATATATTAAAAAATAATTTAATAGTAACTACCACCGCTGATGCCAAAATAGTTCATTATAAGTTTAATCCCGTTACTCGTAAAGTAATCTCAAGTAATCAGATTTCAATAGATACTACTTCTCCTACCCGTTGGATATTTAGTGAAGATGAAAAAGATTTATTTGTCGGAGGAAATAACTCAAATGTTATAAACTGGCTTGAATTAAATGACGGTTCAGTTTATAGCTCTAAACAAAAAATTTATACGCTACCTATTTTAAGAGGAGGATTTGTGTTATCAAAAGACAAAAATACTTTACTCACTACTAGTGGTTCAAACAGTCTTAGAAAATATGAGAAAAATGATTCAGGTTTATTTGTATTCGCCAGGGATGTAGGTTCAAATGCTTTCACATCAGCTCCTTTTAATTTAGTAGCGATTGATGATATTGATAAATTAATTGTGCAACATTCTATAACTCCTTCTCATCCTTATTCCTATAAAGATTTTAGTTATGCAAATATAAATGAACAAGGCAACTACTTTTCCAGCTATATTTCTGAATATTATGCAGGAGAAGAGCAAAATGGCTCACAAGTTTTTGGATTTGGTTTGTATTATTTAGAAGATCTTGATATGATTATATCTTTTTCAGCTAACACCTATCACACTAATAAGACCATATATTTATATACAGCAGGTATTAATTACACTAAAGATGCTTCCAAAAATAATGCACATTATATATATATCGCTCTAGAACCTAAAATTTTAGGCCAACAAGTAGAAGTTTATCAGATACCGGCAATAAAATAATTATTAAAAACAATAATATGTCAGAAATAAATACAAAAATAACAATAAGAGACATCAACGGGAATATACTTTTTGATAGGGTGGTTGATGATAGTAGTTACAGGCAGAAGGACACAATGGGGGATAATAAGTTGTTTCTGCAATTTTCTACGGATACGCCTTTGATTCTGCCTTTGTTTTGCTGGACGACTTTTAAAGGGGAAAAGTATTTCCTTATGCGTCCGGAGAATTTCAGAAAGGAGAATACGGAAAATCATGAGTATAAGTTAGAGTTGGATACTTATCTGGCTTATTTGAAGACACAGAAATTTGAGTTTTTCACCTCTACCAATACAAAGGATATGGAGATTGCATTCTCTTTATCTGCCAGCCCCAACCGCTTTCTTAGCCTGGTGGTGGATAATATGAATATGAAAGATGAAGAAAAGGGGTGGTCTGCCGGTGAATGTATAGATGCAAATGAAGATCTGCTCGATTTTGATGATATGTATATCTGGGATGCTTTGAATATGATTGCTGAGAAATTCAGCACGGAATGGGAAGTGGAAGGAAAAACTATTCATCTTCGGAAAGTAGAGAAACTTCCGGAAACACCGGTTCCTCTGACTTATGGACATGATGGAGGTATATTGCCCAGTTTAACCCGTGGGAATGGATCGGAACGCATTGGTGTATTAAGGGTAAAGACATCCAACCGGAATATTGATTCCAGTAAATACGGATTCAAAACGCTTAAAATGCCCCGTGATTATGTGATGTACTATAAAGAAGAACAATATGTCACAGATAAAACAGGAAGTAAAATACAAAGGGCAGAACCTAAATTTAAAACCCCTGTGCTACCGGAGGCAACCCTCGATCTTACAAGTATCTACCCCTCCCGGGAAGGAACGGTTACGGAGATTGGCCGGGAGGAAGTAGAAATAGATGGTGAAACAAGAGAGTACTATTATTTTATAGACGGTTCTATTCCGGGAGATCTGAACTATCAGGAGTGCCTGATCGGTGGTACGAATATGACTATTATCTTTCAATCAGGCTCATTAGCCGGAATGGAATTCGAGGCCACTTACGATCATGAACTCCGTAAGTTCACCATACATCAAAATATTGATAACGGCACCACTTACCCGAATGCCACCATGAGGCCGGGTATTGGGAATAGTTATGCTGTCTTCAATATCATGTTGCCTAACGTATATATCAAAGAGGCAGAGCAAAAGGTGATCGATAAAGCAGTGGAATACCTCTATGATAACGAAGGCGACCGTTATATCTATAAGTTCGAATTAGATCCTCTATACGCAAAACGCAACTGGGGTGAGATAAGCGGATTCCTGAATCTTGGATACTTTATTAAACTTACCGATCCGCAATACTTATCCGAACCTGTACTTATTCGTATTACCGGCATCAAAGAATATGTGAATCGCCCTTTATCACCGGAAATCACTTTATCGAATAATGTCCGTGGGCAGTCTATTTATTCCGATATCAAACAAATACCCAATATAAACCAAAAGATAACCCGTACGGGTAAAGGTATTTCCCGAATAACCAATATGCGCTTTCGGGATGCTCAGGAGTTATATGATGAACTGAATAAATTGGTTGAATTAGGTTTTTCCGAAGGCATCGAACCGGTTGCAATTCATTCCATGATGGCCTATCTGGGTAGCGAACAGCTTCAATTCCGTTGGGTAGACAGTAAAGATGAGCCTCGTGAAATCGACCATTATTTTGAAATGAATAATGAGACTCAAACATTCAGTACACCCGCCGGAACAATCCAACACATGACACTCGGTATCGATTCCTTAGCCCCCGACCATGGAGTGCATGAGTACATGTTCTGGGATATAGCAGCCATGCCACCCACAAATGTGAACGGCCGGGGTTTCCTATGGCTCTATCTGAAATGTGAAAAATCCGGCGACAAAGGAACTTTCCTCTTTTCCGAAGAAGAAATACCCATGAATTCCGATCCAGACTACTACTATTTCCTGACCGGCTCATTAAACAGCGCCTTTGAAGGCACAAGAAACTTCACCACCCTGTACGGCTTCTCTGTCTGGACACCCGGCATGCTCCGTGTATCCAAACTAGCAACAGCCGATGGCACACAGTATTGGGATATGTTGAATAAGGCGCTTAATTTAGGAGATGAAAATAATGGTATATCTTATAATGTCGATCAGGATGGTAAATTTGTACTTAAAGGAATTTTAGTTCAAAGTCCTTCTGGTCATCAGGAGCCACTAGGAGTCTTTAAAGGAGATTGGAAGAACACTGAAACGTACTATCGGGGGGACGAAGTAACTTATGCCGGAAGTACTTGGCGATATACTAGTGACAATCCAGGAGCAGGTATAAGACCACCATCCAGCCCATGGGCGACAGTTGCCCAACGGGGTTCCGATGGCTCCAACGGTCAAGATGGAGAAAAGGGAGACAAAGGGGATACAGGGGATTCTGGTGTACCTGGGCTTCCTGGTGCACTACCGACTACCAGACCTTGGGTGCCGGGAGAGATTTATTACCGTAACGATGAAACTTGTGACTATATAATATACCGCCCCCCTTATAATGTTGGCGAAACTGTACCTCAAGCATCATGGTGGCGTTTAAAAGAAGGGTTTAGTAGTGCTGAGGCAGGTAAAGCTCCTCCTACTGGAAAAGATAGCCCTTTTGAAGAAATTTCCTCCTTGGAATCCATTGCCACAACAACACTTTTAGCAGAAGAAGCTAATCTGGCGGAATTTCAATTTAAAGATGGTTATTTAGTCTCTCAAGAACCTCGTTATTCCAAAGCAGAGGATAGAAATATACTTCTTAATGGAAATACAGGATATGCCCATTTTTCAAAAGGGAATGCAAAGTTCGATGAAAACGGCACTATTGATATAGGTAAAGGGAATGTTTTGATTTCTCCCGATGGTAATGTAAATATAGGGAAAGGGAGTGTTCTGATTTCTCCTGATGGTAAAATAGATATTACCGGAGCATTTTCAAGTAATATAGATGGGAATAAGGTTGTAATTGACCCTAGAAGTGATGAAAAAATTAAATTACTAGACAGCCAAAACAGGTTTCTGGGTAGGTTTGGATTTTTCACAGATTTATCTTCAGGTAGTTGGGGGGAAGTATATTTTAGAAGTTTTTCCAGAAGTGGAAGTCTGGAGGCTGAAGCATGGCTAAACCCTGAGTCTTTTGGACTTATAGGGGGCGGTAATGAATTTAGGGTTACGCTAAATCCTTATTCTGGCGTTATGCATGTAATAATGAATAAGTTGCCAAAATCCGATATGTATTTGCCATCTGGTAGTTTATGGAGGGATGGAGATACTTTAAAGATAGTTCCATAATTAACATAATATCAAGAGGGATCATTTTTAAAAGACACTGATCCCTCTTGTTTTCTTTATGGAACCTTATTACTTTATAAATACCTTTTTAGAGATATTTTCAAATTTTATAATATATAAACCTTGTGATAGTTCGATATAGTAACCATTACTTACCCAAACTTTATCTACTAATTTACCGTTAATATTATAAATATAAAAATAGCCCTCTTTTTCAGTTATAATATTAATTCCATTTTGAGTATGTCTAACTTCAAATTCAACAGATTTAACCATTTGGTTTGAAGTGGGTTCAGAATAATAATAAGTATATTCCTGAATAAATTCCACATGCCATTTACCAACATCACCTCTTGTAAAATATTTTTCATATTTCAAAATGTCATCATTTTTATTAAATGTATAGCATTCTTTCATATAAAGTTTTTCTCCAGAATAAGTAGTACGGGTGTATCCATCAGACGAATATTCATATCTATCTCCTTTTGATATCTTATCTGGGAAAATATGATCTGTTCTTAAGAGCCGTCCTTCTGAATCAAATGCATAATCTATTTTATAGGGTTGTTCTACAAAATCATTTTCTTCATCTTCAAAATTGTAATATTTAAGTTCATATCCGTTTGCAGTATATGTATAAATAAGTTTTAAACTTGGAATCCATTTATTATGTAAATCGCTATATACATATCCTATTGAAGTAGCACTTTCTTTATTATAAGAATACTCAGTTTTATAATCTTCAGTCAAATGCTCAATTATTCTGCCTTGTTTATCGTATTTATAAGTTATAATACTTTCAGATTGTGAAAATAAGGCTTGTCCATATTTGTAATTTTCTATTAAGTCGTTAGAATTATAATTATTTATCCAATAATGAGAAAAACTATTATTATAAGTAGTATCTGATAAATGATTAGCACTATACCTATAATGATTTACATTTTCACTCAGAATTTTCACATTATTATGTTTCAAAACGTACACACTATCAGCTGTTGGTCTCTTTTTCACTTCACTTATTACAAAAGGATTTTCTTTTGTAGGTAAATAATAACGGTAATATTCCGGCAAAGCATTTGCACTTAATAAACTAAGAGAAAAAATCACGACACTTAGTATAGCTTGTTTCATGTTATGCATATTAAAATATTGACAAATATAAACAATTTTTCAAATACTTGAGGAATCAATTCTCCGACATTTCTTTATTCAGAAAGCATCTCCGTTATCTTATCCCTCCAATCTTCCCCATTCTCCGGTTGATAAGTTTGGAAGCCTAAAGAAAGGGCTGTTTCTATATTTCCTTTTCCATCATCGATAAAGAGTGTATTAGCTGGATCTATATTGGCATCTATGATCATATATTGAAATATCTGTGGATCGGGTTTGGTTATGCCTATTTCAAAGGAGGCGTAAATCTTATCGACATAAGCGGTAAGGGGAAGTCCGGCAGGGCTGAATACAGGGCTTTTGGCCCAGCGCATAATTACAGGGTTTGTGTTACTGAGGATATATACTTTATAGTTTTCGCGTAGGCTTTTTATATAGTCAAGTTTTTCCTGGGGTACATCTACTATAAAGCCCATCCAGCCGTAATAGATATCATCCATGGATAGGTTTTTTCCGGCATGTTCACTTAGTTTTTGTTGGAATGTATTCAGGTCGATCTCTCCTTTTTCCAATTGGAGGAAGAGGCCTTTTTGTTCATACGGATCCAGGAGTTTATCGGCGTCGCTTACACCTACTTCTTTGAAACGATCAATAGGGCGTTGAGTGTCGAGTTCCATTATGACGCCGCCTAGGTCGAAGACTATGTTTTTTATTTTCATAAATGATTAACGATTAATGATTAACGATTAATATTGGATTTTGCTGTTTTTATACTGGAAGTAATTAACTTCAGTAATTCCTCCGTATCACTCTTTAAACTTTCAAAAGCAGAATCTGTGATGTATTCTGAGTAAAAAAGGAGTTCAACCCAATATAGACTTTCATTACATTCCTTTTGAGCAATTCCTAATTTATGCACAAAATCGTGTTTACTTTCAGCATATTCACTTTCACGATATAGAGCACCTACTGCGGTTCCAGAACGAAGAAGTTGTTTGGATAAAACAAATTCCTTTTGTTCGCCACAAAGATACTTATACAATTTCACTATTCGCAGAGCAAAGCTAAAACTTTTCTCTTTTAAAGGATTTGGTCTCATATTAATCGTTAATCATTTATCATTAATCATTATATAAGTTTGTGGATAACAAGTCCTGAACGTAATTTGGGTTCAAACCAGGTTGTTTTTGGGGGCATGATGTTGCCTGTGTCGGCTATATCCATGAGTTGTTTCATGGAAACGGGATATAGCGCTAAGGCTACTTTCATTTCACCGCTGTCGACACGGCGTTTCAGTTCGCCTAAGCCGCGGATTCCGCCTACAAAATCTATGCGTTTATCGGAACGTAGGTCTTTGATGCCCAGAATTTCATCCAAAATGAGATTGGAAGAGATGGTTACATCTAATACGCCGATCGGATCATTGTCATTGTATGTCCCCGGTTTGGCGGTTAAGGAATACCATTTTCCAGCCAGATAAAGAGAGAAATTATGGAGTGCTTTGGGTTTATAGATATCTTCTCCTTTTTCTTCTACAAAGAAATTCTCTCCTACTTTTGCCAGAAATTCATCTTCTGTCAAACCGTTCAGGTCTTTCACTACCCGGTTGTAATCGATAATGGTCAATTGGTTTGCAGGGAAGCAGACAGCCATAAAATAATTATATTCTTCATCACCTTTATGAGCCGGATTTTGTTTTGCTTTCTCTGCACCTACAAGGGCAGCAGCGGCAGAACGGTGATGGCCGTCTGCAATATATAATGCCGGCATCTGTTCAAATAACTTTGTAATCCGTTCCATATCTTTTTCATCATCGATGATCCAGAAGGTATGGCCGAATCCATCCAGTTTGGCTACAAAATCATATTCCGGTTCACGGGCTGTATATTTCATTACCAGTTGATCCAATTCGGCATTATCAGGATAAGCAAAGAATACCGGTTCGATATTTGCATTATTGACACGAACATGTTTCATACGGTCTTCTTCTTTATCCCGGCGGGTTAATTCGTGTTTCTTGATTTTACCCGTCATATAATCCTCAACATAAGCACAAACAACTAGCCCATATTGAGTACGCCCGTTCATTGTCTGGGCATAGACGTAGTAATGTTCTTCGTTATCCTGTACCAACCATCCTTTTTGTTGGAACAGATTGAAGTTTTCTGCGGCCTTTAAATAAACCGCAGGCTCATGTTCATCCATTCCTACCGGGAAATCTATTTCCGGTTTAATGATACGGTAGAGAGATTTTTCATTTCCTTCAGCTTCGGCCCGGGCCTCCTCTGAATTTAATACATCGTAAGGGCGGGAAGCCACGTCTTCTATTAAATGTTTTGGAGGACGAATTCCCTTAAATGGTTTTATTATCATGTTATTTTAACGATTAATGATTAATGATTAACGATTAACGATTGTTAGAAGCCTTTGCTGTATTGATACTGGAGGTTAATAACTTTAATAACTCTTCTCCATCTTGCTTTAAACTTAAATAGGGTGTCTCACAAATATATTGGCTACAATATAGTAATTCTAACCAATAGAGAGTTTCATTGCACTCCTTTTGTGCTATTCCTAATTTGTGAACAAAATCTTTCTTGCTCTCAGCATATTCACATTCTCTATGCAATGCACCTATTGCAGTTCCAGAACGTAAGATCTGCTTTGACAATATAAATTCTTTCTTTTCATCACATAAAAACTTGCGTAAGTTTATTATTCGTAATGCAAAAGAAAAACTCTTTTCTTTAATAAGGTTTGGCTTCCTACTAATCGTTAATCGTTAAACGTCAATCGTTATTAATTTACTTTGAATTTTTCGTTTCCGTTTTTAAGGTAATCTACGATTTGTTCGGCTGCAGCTATACCGGCATTGATATTTGCTTCGGCTGTTTGGGCACCCATTTTTTTGGGGGTTGCAAAGTAGCGATCGGGGAATTTTTCATTTAATTCAAGATCGATAGCCGGTTTGATATCCGACAGGTATTTAAAGTCGGGACGTTCTTCGAACATTTTTGTTAAGCCTGCTTCATCCATTACCTCTTTACGGGCTGTATTGACAACAATCGCTCCTTTCGGCATAGAGTTCATCAATTCAAAATTGATTGAACCTTTTGTCTCTGCTGTTGCAGGGATATGCAAGGAAACGATCTGGCATGTTTTGAAGAGTTCTTCCGTTGAACCTACGGCTTTCACACCATCTGCTTCAATAGCTGAAACAGGGGTATAAGCATCATAAGCATATATATCCATACCGAAGCCTTTAGCGATACGGGCTACGTTTCTTCCTACGTTTCCGTAAGCCAGGATCCCCAGTTTCTTTCCTTTTAGTTCAGTACCGGATGTTCCGTTGAAGAAATTACGCACACCATACACCAACATGCCTAAAACCAATTCGGCCACTGCATTGGAGTTTTGTCCCGGAGTGTTCATCACAATAACATTATGAGCCGTTGCTGCTGCAAGATCGACATTGTCGTAACCTGCACCGGCACGTACCACAATCTTCAATGCTTTAGCTGCATCCAATACTTCGGCATCAATAATATCACTACGGATAATAATAGCGTTAGCATCTTTAACTGCATCCAGTAATTGTGCTTTTTCCGTATATTTTTCGAGTAATGCCAGTTCATAACCGGCACCTTCTATCACTTTTCGTATTCCGTCCACTGCTACTTTAGCAAATGGTTTATCAGTTGCAATAAGTACTTTCATTTCTTCTCAGATTACTTATTCATTTTTTCAAATTCCTGCATACATGCAACCAACGCTTTCACACTTTCTATAGGACATGCGTTGTAAGTAGAAGCACGGAAACCGCCTACTGAACGGTGGCCTTTAATACCTACCATTCCTTTTTCTTTTGCAAATGCCATGAAATCGGCTTCTTTTTCTTTATATCCTTCTGCCATAACAAAACAGATGTTCATTAAAGAACGGTCTTCTTTTCTGGCTGTACCTACGAACATGGAATTACGATCGATCTCATTGTAAAGCAATTCTGCTTTTTCTTTATTGATCTTATACATCGCATCCAAACCGCCTAATTCCTTCACCCATTTCAATGTTTCGTGCATCACAAAAATGGAGAATACAGGAGGTGTATTGAACATAGAACTTTCTTTGATATGTGTACGATAGTCGATCATTGTCGGGATCTGACGGTCTAGTTTACCCAAAATATCTTCGCGGATAATAACAAAAGTAACTCCCGCCGGGCCTACATTCTTTTGCGCTCCACCATAGATCATTGCATATTTAGAAATATCTACCGGACGGCTGAGGATATCAGAGGACATATCAGCAATCAGATTCACCGGAGAATCGATATCCGTATGGATTTCAGTTCCGTAAATAGTATTATTCGTTGTAATATGGAAATAATCTGCATCCGTTGGGATAGTATATTCTTTCGGTATATAGGAATAATTTGCATCTTCTGAAGAAGCAACCACTTCTACATCGCCAAACAGTTTCGCTTCTTTAATTGCTTTTTTGGCCCAAACGCCTGTTTGTAGATAAGCTGCTTTTTTACCTAACAAATTGAATGGCACATAGCAAAATTGAGTACTTGCACCACCACCCAGAAATATCACTTTATAACCTTCCGGGATATTCAATAATTCTTTCCATAGTTGTTCTGTTTCCGCCATAATCCGTTCCCAGCCTGGAGTACGGTGCGATATCTCCAAAATGCCAATACCCGTTCCATCAAAATCTTTGATTGCAGCAATAGCAGATTCAATTGCTGATTCCGGCAAAATACATGGTCCTGCGTTAAAATTGTGCTTCTTCATACGAATGTCATTTTAAATGTTACTATTTATTTAATTGACAATTGACAATTGACAATTGACAATTTGTAATTAATCGTTAATCATTAACCGTTAAACATTAATCATTAAACCGTTCTCCCCACAGTTTCCTCATCTGTTCAGTAAGCTTCTGTTCTGCCGGATTAGCCTGGCCTTTCCAGAAACGTTGATCTTTCGCTTCGGGTGGCAGGAAATCCTGTTTTACAAAGTTGCCTTCATAACTATGTGCATACTTATATTCTTTTCCGTAATCCAGTTCTTTCATCAGTTTGGTTGGGGCATTGCGCAAATGTAGGGGTACAGGTAAATTGCCTGTTTCATTCACATAAGCCATTGCCTCCCATATTGCAGTGGCTGCCGAATTACTTTTCGGGCATGTTGCCAGATAGATTGTTGTCTCAGCCAAAATCAATTGCCCTTCCGGCCAACCGATCTTTCGTAAGGCATCAAAACAGGCATTTGCCAGCAACAAAGCATTCGGATTTGCCAATCCGATATCTTCCGATGCCAGAATAACCAGGCGACGGGCAATAAATTCCGGGTCTTCTCCTCCGGCCACCATGCGCGCCAGCCAATAAATAGCGGCATCGGGATCGCTCCCACGGATTGATTTGATAAAAGCAGAGATAATATCATAATGCATCTCTCCTCCTTTATCATAAGCGGCCGGATTCTCCTGTAACCGTTCAACGACTTTCTCATCGGTGATCTCTATCGTATCTCCTTCTTCTGCCGAAATTACCAGTTCCAGTATATTGAGCAACTTTCGCGCATCCCCACCGGAATAACGCAGGATTGCATCCGTTTCCGTCAATTTTATATCTTTCTCTTTTAAGAGAACATCTTCTGTTATCGCTTTATGGATAAGAGTCAAAAGATCTTCTTTACCTAATGACTGCAATACATAAACCTGAGAACGAGACAAAAGAGGACGAATCACTTCAAAAGACGGATTCTCCGTTGTTGCTCCAATCAAGGTAACAACTCCTTTTTCTACGGCTCCCAGCAAAGAGTCTTGTTGCGACTTACTGAACCGATGAATTTCATCAATAAAAAGAATGGGTGAAACGGTATTGAAGAAACGATTACTTTTTGCTTTTTCAATAACATCACGTACATCTTTCACACCGGAACTTATCGCACTTAGCGTATAAAACGGGGCATCCAGCTTATTCGCTATAATCTGTGCCAAGGTAGTTTTACCTACTCCCGGCGGCCCCCATAATATAAATGAAGGAACACGCCCTGCATCGATCATTTTCCGCAGCACTGCCCCCTCTCCTACTAAATGCTTCTGTCCGATGTAATCATCCAATGTCGTCGGACGCATTCGCTCTGCTAAAGGTTGACTCATCATGGCTACAAAAGTCGTGTTTTTTATTTATTTAATCAAACAAAAAAGTGTAAAAAAAAGAAGGAATAAAAATGTTAAAGAGCAGGATTTTCTGTCATAATGAAAGCACGCAAGCCTAAACACCCTACACCAAACACTATTTCAATAACAATATGACAATTCGTTTATTTTACTTTTCCATTATTACCTAAAAAATGAGAGAAAAGAAAATGTTTTTTACAGATCTATCAAAATGGTAGTATTTCACGATTTTAGTAAAAAACATGATAGGTTAAAAAGTGTTTCTATTGCTGAAACGAAAAAATATCATGCATAAAATGGCGTCGTTATGGCTATATAATTGACAATATGATATTGGGAAGCATCGTTGCAATTATCTTCGAATCTTCCTCAATTGAGAGATCAAACTTTTAAACCCTCAAAAAAACATAACTGTCTTTTCTGAAAAATGCAACTATCTTCCTTCAAAAACATAATGATCTTTTCCCAAAGATGTCTAATACTTTTTCAAAAGACATTTAATTATTTATTGAAAGATATCTAATTCTTTTTTTTACAGGTATATGGATGAAGTTTACTCTGTTAAGACCTCTACATAAAGTTTTCAATTTCTTGCATTCAGCCTTCAGCCATACCCTAACTACCTAACCAGCAATTGATATGACTGAAAGCAACATCTTTCAGGTTGCCTTCAGGAAATCTGAAAGTTTTGCTAACTGTTTTTATCTAAAAGTTAATGGCTATTTAGGGAGAGCTAACGACTTTTTCTGATAAACTAACGGGGTCTTCTGATAAGCTAACGGGTTTTTAAAATATGCAGCCAGCTTTTTCACCGATGCCGGTTCAATATCCTGAAGGCAGACTGAAGGCAGTTACTTTCAGCCAAAAGCTGATGATTATCATTAAACATCGCTTCGGCTGAAGGGTGAAAGCAAATATTGTAAAACAGGGTGTAGCATACATTTTATGGCCTGGGATCAACCGTAAAGAAAACTTAAATATCAAAGTATTTTCACAACGCTGAAAATATCATAATGAAAGAAAGCTTTCTTCACTTTGCTGTATTTTGTATAATTTTACCCTAACAAATGCTTATACTACTACTCCACTCCTACCAAAAGCATAAAAAAACAGAAAAGCACCATTTAAAAGGTGAAATGTTAATACAGAAAATATCTTTCAAAGTGTCATTTTTTTTATAATTTTGCAAACTTTTAAACGCATAAAATTACAGAAAATAAGGTATTATGTCAATATAGCTATAACTAGCTCAACTGATCTGAAAAAATTTATTTCTATTATTTCTATTTTCTATATTAAGATTAAAAAAGATTGTAAGTATGATGAAAAAGTTTATTCTATTACTGCTATGTGTTCTCATGAGCGTAGGCTCATCCATAGCGCAAACAAGGACTATCTCGGGAGTTGTTATTTCCGAAGACGACGGGGAACCAATTATTGGTGCATCTGTATTAGCTAAAGGAACAAACGCAGGAACAGTAACTGATTATAACGGAGCTTTTAGTGCAGAGATTCCTTCATCTGCAACTACTTTAGTCGTTTCCTACATTGGGATGACTACTAAAGAAGTTGCTCCAGGTACAAACATGCGAATTACCCTTGCGATTTCTTCAGAAATGCTTGATGAAGTAATGGTAGTGGCCTATGGTACTACTAAAAAAACTTCTTTTACCGGTTCAGCTACAACCGTAAAGAGTGAAGATCTTGAAAAACGTACGGTATCAAATATCACAAAAGCTCTCGACGGGTTAGCTGCCGGTGTTAAAGTAACTACTGGTAGTGGACAACCAGGAGCCGATGCTGACATTAATATTCGCGGTATAAACTCTATCAATGCAGACAGCAAGCCGTTGATTGTTGTTGACGGCATTCCATACGACGGTCAATTGTCATCCATCAACACTGAAGATATTGAAGGAATGACTGTGTTGAAAGATGCTTCAGCAGGTGCTTTATATGGCGCACGCGGTGCTAACGGAGTGGTGCTTATCACTACTAAAAAGGGAAAATCGGGGGCACCGGAGGTGTCATTAAAAGTGAACTTCGGGATTTCGAGTCGTTTACTACCTCGTTATCAAACAATGAAATCCAAAGAGTTTATTGAAGCTCTCTATTCATCTTTTTATAACGAAGAAATCAGTGGTGGAACACCTTCTTCAGAAGCAGGAGCTGCAGCTTTAGAAGCCATGGTAAATGGCCCTGCCGCCGTTTTTGGAGAGAACCAACAATATAACCCATATAACTTCCCTATCGCCGAACTGATTGACATCAATACCGGTTTGATTCGTAATGATGCCCATTTGCTATGGGAAGATGACTGGATGGATGAGATCACCCAAAACAATGCTTTACGCCAGGAGTATCAAGTCAATATCTCAGGGGGTAGTGATAAAAATCAATATTTATTGTCTCTGGGTTACCTGAACGATAAAGGGATTTTAAAAACAACAGACTTCCAAAGATATACGGGAAGAGCAAATATTGAAACGCAACCAACCGAATGGTTTAATGCCGGTATAGGTACAAACCTTGCACATACAAAATCAAATTCATTAGATGCGGTTGGTAGTTCTACCAGTAATGTATGGTATTCAGCTCAATTAATGGGACCTATTTTCCCTGTATATCTTCGAGACAGATCTAACGGCGGAGCTTTTATTACGGATAAAGATGGAAACAAACAATTCGACTATGGAGACTACCGTCCCTCAGGACAACAGGGGAACTTCAACTCAGTAGCAACTCTTTATGATGACCTTTATCAGTCAACCAATAATTCCGCATCCATCCGTACACACATGGATTTTATTGGATTATCGGAAGGTTGGACAAATGGATTAAAATTCTCCGTTTCATTTGGAGCAGACTACAATAACCGTGCACGTTTGAGATATTACAATCCTTATTTTGGTAATGCTTCAAGTTCAAACGGACGTGTAACAAAATCCAGCTTTGAAGTGTTGAGTTATACCTTCAATCAAATGTTAGGCTATAACAGAACATTCGGTGATCATCATTTCGATGTGATGGCTGCCCACGAGTTCTACTCCAATGACAAAAATCACATTGCAGGAGAGAAAACAGGCTTTCCTTTTGGCGGCTTATATGAACCAGATGCGGCATCTACCGTATCGGATGTAGCCGGATATTCTCACAAATACCGGATAGAATCCTATCTTGGACGTATCAATTATGATTACTTAGATAAATATTATTTTTCAGCGAGTATACGTCGCGATGGTTCTTCACGCTTCCAAACAGATAATCGTTGGGGTAACTTCTGGAGTGTAGGTGCAAACTATCGCTTATCACAGGAAGATTTCATGCGTGATGCAACATGGATTGATAACCTGGCAGCACGTGTCAGTTATGGGGTTCAGGGAAATGATGCACTTCTTCAAACCACTACGAACTCTGATGGTCTTTATGATCCTGATTATTATTCCTGGCAAGCATTATATGACTTAGGTTATTCCAATGGAAATGAACCTGGTGCCATTGTTAATAAGATTGAAAACAGAGAGCTATCATGGGAAACAAGTCATAACCTAAATATCGGTCTTGATTTTTCTTTCCTGCAAAAATACCAGGTTAATGTTGAATGGTTTAATCGCAGAACAACTGATCTTCTACTTTACTACCCTTTGAGTAGCTCAACCGGATTTGATGGTTATTTCCGTAACTCAGGAGAGATGTGGAATAGAGGGTTAGAGTTATCGTTGAACGCACGTTTGATTAAAACGAAAGATTTCAATTGGAATATAACGTTATTGGGATCGGTAATCCGTAATAAAGTAACTAAACTGGCTGATGATGGACAAGATATTCTGGATGGTAACAGCATTATCCGGGTAGGTGAAAGTATCTACTCTTACTATTTGTGTCGTGCCGCAGGAGTCGATCCTGAGACAGGAGATCAACTTTACTGGGCTACCATAGATGAAAACGGGACCGAAGTAGAACCTTATAAGACGGCAAACACGACATATGCACAAGCTTCCAGATACGTTGCCGGCAGCAAATTTGCTGATTTTGATGGTTCGATTCTGACTGACTTACAATATAAGAATTTCGATTTCTCTCTCAATCTAAGATACTCCATTGGCGGAGAGATGATTGATGGTATTTATAATTCAATGATGAGTTTTTATTATCCGGCACAGACCAAACATATCGACCTGAGACGTGCCTGGAAGAAACCAGGTGATATTACCGACGTGCCTCGCTTTGAACATGCAAAGAATTATCCTGCTACCGACAACAGGTTGATTGATGCGTCTTTTTTCGCTATTAAAAATGTCACATTAGGATATACATTGCCTACTCAATGGCTTCGGGTAATCGGATTAAAACATCTCCGTGTATATGCATCGGGGGATAATCTTGCTTTATTCACACACTTAAAAGGTATGGATCCACAATATAGCCTTTCCGGTGGTACTGGATATGCATATACTCCAAGCCGTGTGATATCTTTTGGAGTAGATGTTAAATTTTAACTAATTATTAATTGATTAATGATGAAAAAAACAATCTATATAGCAGTTTTGATGACGCTGATTGCGTCTTTGTGGTCCTGTCAGGAGAGTTCATTGGAAACAAATCCAACGAACATGGTTTCCCGTGAGATGATTTTCAGTACTCCTGATGCAGCTCAAGTAGCTGTGAACGGAATCTATCGCGCTCTGTTTAACAATGGATGGTCTGACGGATGGTCACATGAAAATCCGGGAATGATGACTCTTACTCTGGTAAAAGATTTACATGGAGAAGACCACCTGATGTCAGCGCAGGGACAAGGATGGTTTTTCTTTGACTATGCCTATTCGGTAGACAGTGATTTTACTGGGACGAATGGCCGTCAATACGCCATGTGGAAGCTCAATTATACCCTAATAGCCCAAGCCAATTTTATAATTGCAGAAGAGGAATCTTTAAAAGCGATGGGTAAAGAGGGAGCGAATGTTGTAGCGCAAGCTTATACATTGCGCGCATTTGGATATATGTCACTCTATGAATGGTTCTGTAAGGGAAACTATAGCAAAAGCAAAGATGCCCCAGGTGTACCGATTTATACACAACCCACGGATAGAGAAACACAGGGAGCGCCCCGTGGCACAGTGGCTCAAGTATTTGAACAGATAAATGCAGATTTCACAAAAGCTATTTCATTATTTAAAGAAGCAGATATTAAACAATCTCATCCTTCGCATCTTGATATATACGCAACGTATGCTCTACGTGCTCGCGCAGCACAGATACAGGACGACTGGACAAAAGCCGAAGAATATGCAAACAATGCACTTGCAAAACCCGGATTAAAAAGAGTAGCAACTATTGGAGAAATGGGAAATTTCAACGACTGCAAACTACCAAATATTTTTTGGGGATTTGAGGTGATAGCGGACCAAACCAGCCCTTTTGGAGCCTATCTTTCTCATATGGACCCGGAAGGTGGCTATGGGAATCGTGCCAAACAATGTATAGACGCTTGGTTATGGTCACAAATACCCGATACAGATATGCGTAAAAGAACCTGGTGGGAAGATCCGGAAAATTTTCAGTTTTTTGCTTATAATCAGATGAAATTCCGTTATTCAAGTATAAGTACATTCATTGGAGATATTCTATATCTGCGGGCAGAAGAGATGATACTTATTGCTGCTGAAGCTGCTTGCCGCACAGGAAAATATGAAGCAGCACGTAATCTTCTTATGGAATTAGGAAGTAACCGTGACAGTGAATATGAAAAAAGATTGGCGACATATACTAATTCTTCTATATATAATACCGATACACACGGAGAATTAACTACACTAATGGACGAAATCCTATTCCAACGTCGCATAGAACTTTGGAGTGAAGGTTTTGGACGAGCTTTTGATCTTAGACGTCTGAGCCTTGGTTTCAATCGTGATTATGAAGGATCAAATCAGACAGTTAAAAGGACACTTGCACCAGATGACAATCGTTATATGACATTACTCCCTCAAAAAGAATTCGACAGTAATTTGTCATTAACAGTAGCCGATCAGAATCCACGTTAAATAAGGTTAGACTGAAAGGTGTAAATTAACAGGAATCCAAAGAGGCTGTCCGAATTACGGGCAGCCTCTTTTCTTTCTCTCGTGCCGGAATTGAACTTTACCTCACCCTCTTCTTTCCTATCTTTTCTAAATCCCGGACAATTGTCATATCCATTATATTACTATATATCTGGGTCGTTTGAACATTTTTATGTCCAAGTAGTTTTTGAACTGTCGTAATATTGGCTCCATCATATAATAATAAAGTCGCATTCGTGTGCCTGGCAGAATGGAAAGATACCCTTTTTGAGATACGTGCCAGTTGGCAGATCTTATGTAATTGTTTATTTACATTTGAATTGCTTAAAACAGATATATCAAAAAGTGTATCAGTTTTACCTTTATATTTATTATAAATAGTTATTGCTTTTCCATCAAATAACAGTGATAGAGGTAATCTCACATTGACATTTGTTTTTACCGATGAGTATATAAGCCATATCTTTTTATCGATTATACTGAAATTTTCCTTATTAATTCGTACTACATCTGAAAATCGCAAACCAGTATAGCAACTAAAGAGAAACATATCCCGGCATTTTATAAGCATCCTGTGATTTTCGAGATTCAATGATTCTACCCGGTATAATTCTTCCCGAGTAAGATGAATTCTCCTGGATTCCTGATATTTCATCTTATATTGACGAAACGGGTCTTTTTGGATCTCAAAAACATTTTGGTTAATAGCCAGATTAAGATAGCGTTTCAGATGCTTCATGTGCTTAGAAATGGTATTACGATTATAATTCATGGCTAACAGAAAGCTTTCCAAATCATAAAGAAATTCATAATCAAAATCGGCAAAGAAAATGTCTTTTTTATATCTTTTCAACAGAGCAGATGTAGGCCATCCCATTTCTTCTGTACGTTTGAATCCTTGTTTTAAACGTTTAATATCATATAATCGTCCATATTCTCCCCAAAGTTCAATACGACGTTGAATAATTATTTCTTCCAGAAGTGAACCTGTTTCATCTGAAGTAAGTGCTCCCATAGCTGTACCTGTTTTTGTTACAGTATAATTGGGGTCACGTGAAGTTACTAATTCGGATAATAATTCTTTCGCTGCGGCTTCATTACCCATTCTGCATTCCGCTTCTGCTTCCGTAAGATACATTTCTTCAACCCTCATCCATAGTTTATCTCCTAATGAAGTAGAAGGGTCAGAGAAACGGAATTTCACCTGTATATAATTGGATAATACCGTATTTCCACTCTTTATGCGATCATTATCCGGCTGCCACCATTGACGACGAATATCATTTTCTCCCATTTTCTCATAAAGCAATTTATTAATTGCTTTGAGTGCACGATATGCATAGACCTGCGTTGCACCATCATAATCTAAAATAGTGAAAGCATCCATGTGATATAAGAAAGGCCCCCATCCCGGTGTTTGTGTTGATATTACTGTTGCCCCCCACATCACATTTTCTTTGCCGGCATCATTCATACCACTCGTGAGAGTAGTGCCAGTACCAATAGTGTAATTTGAACGAGCAATTTTGGCTGCAGCTGCAGCTTCACTCCATTCATTTGTAGTAAGGCAAATTCGGGCTTTAATACCATTTGCTACATAGTAATCAATATGTGTCTTATCCTTTTGGCTAGGTACATCATTTAATAATGTAATCGCTTTATCAATGTCCTGCTTTACCTGTGCATATACTTCACGAAGACTAGCACGGGGTTTACCCTCTGTTCCTGCAACTGTTGGTTCGGTATAAAGAGGTACACCAGGTTCTTCTTCGTGGCCTATATAAGTACGCGCAAACCACATAGCCAAATAATGATAACAATAGGCACGTATTGCATACGCTTGACCAACAACATAGTTAACATCGCTTTTATCTCCTTCCATTGTAGATTCTGCATCGATAATCTGATTTGCATTTGCAATGAGTATATAAAACCCATTCCATAAATCATAAGGGCGCCATGCTGATGATGTATAACGAGATTTCACATTGTATACAGCATCAAACCAATACCAACCACTACCGGTTGCCTTCATAACATTATCTTCACCCATAACATCTGCAGCCAGATTCCAGGCAATGATCCCGTCACATTGTTGTGTATTAGCCGTTGTTGACCAACCTTGTGTATACATATATCTATAAATACCATTCAAGGGAGCCATAGCGTTCGTCGCATTTCCAAGCATTCCATCTCCTGCAATTAGAGTAGTTGGTGCCGTTTCCAGATAGTCATCCGAGCATCCTGTCATTGCTATAAACGAAACAGCTAATAACAACAGGTATATTAATTTACTTCTCATAATTCTTTTAATTAAAAGTTAATATCAAGTCCAATAGAAATAGTTTTGTTAGGCATGTAAGTATAATCTGTTCCTCCGGCAAAATTAAATTGCGGATCCATACCATTTAGGTGGGTGAGCATAAACAGATTATCAGCAGTACAGAATATTCTTAAACTTTGAATATTCGCTTTCGTTAATAAGCCTTTAGGCAAAGTATAACCTGCAGTTATATTTTTAAGCGAAAGATATGATGCGTTTTGCAAGAAACGATCCGTTGTTGTATATGTTCCACCCACTTCAACACGAGGTATATCAGTTATATCACCTGGTTTTTGCCAACGTTTTAAGATATCTTTATTCCAGGTATCACCATCGTACATTGTATTCATTGAAGATAAATATTTGCTATCATAGATTTTTCCTCCTATAGAATAGGTTGCCAGAATGGCTAAATCAAAATCTTTAAAGAAGGTGAAATCAAACCCAATACTACCTGAAAAATCAGGAATACGGCTTCCCAGATAATATTTGGATGTAGCAGCTTTAGAGTAATCGTCTGTAATATATTCACCTGTTACATTACCCTTGTCATCCATCGACTCATAAGCCCAATAAAGTTGTGCACCCGTATCAGGATCAACGCCGGCAGCTTTTGCCATATAGAAGGTATTTATTGGGGAGCCTACTTTTATACTACGAACTCCACTAATAATCTCCGGAGACTCATTCGTTAGTTTTAACACCTTATTTTTAAATACCGATCCTAAGAGAGTTGTACGCCATGTAAAATTAGGGCGATTGATAATTTGAGCGCCAAGGCTAATCTCAAAACCACTGTTTCTAATATCTCCAATATTTGAATTATAACCTGTAAATCCTGTTGAAAGAGCCATAGGATATACTAATAACATATCGGTTGTCTTTCTATTGTAATATTCAAAACCTATGTCAAAACGATTAAATATCCTTGCTTCCAATCCAACATTGAAGTTTGCATTTTCTTCCCAAGATATTTGTTTGTTCTCAAAACTTGATAATACAGCTCCAGAATAAGTAGCATTCGGATAAGTTAAATCGTAGAAACTTTGCCATAAATAATAAGAAGAATTACCATCACTATCAAGAATATTGTCATTCCCTTGAATACCATAACTAGCTCTTAACGATAGATTATCGAGCCAATCATATTGTTTCAAAAACTCTTCTTCAGAAGCTCTCCAGTTTCCTCCAACAGACCAGAAATTACCCCATCTGTGATCCTTATGGAAACGGGATGAACCATCCGTTCTATAGCTGGCAGAAAAGTAATATCTTTCTTTATAATTATAATTTAATCTTGCCAAATAAGATTCTATTTTATAATTATATGTATAGGAACTGGTACCCCTCACATTTGTTGCAGGAGCTAATTCATAGATACCTTCTACCAGCCCTGTCTTGCTACCATATAAATAGTTATATTCGTATGAATAGGATTCATGTCCGGCTAGAACATCAAAACTATGATCATTTAATTTGCGATTATACGTTAACAATTGATTAAATGTATAGCTGAATGTTTTAGTACTATATTTGCTTAATAAACCATCACTAGACGCAAAATTACCATGATGCATATTATAGTAGATCATTCTATTACGATTGGTATAATCTGCTCCTAAATTTATATTTAACTTCAATCCTTGCAAAATACCGGCATCTTCATCATCTGAACCAAATGTCAAATAAGTTCTAGCACTTAAATTATCATATTTACTTTCTTCCTTATCATCATATAATGTTCCAATTGGGCTGAAATTACTTAATTTAGGGCGGCCCTGTCCGTAATCCAATTGTCTTTTTCCGTTTGCATCAAGAAGATCTTTACCATTAGCATCTTTCATGAATGCCGGATAAATAGGAGCAATGAATTGTGCGGAATACCATACGTTTGCATTTGAAGACCCCTCATAGGTTGATTTATCTTGCTTCGTGGATGCAAATGAAGAACTTAGTCCTGTTTTAAACCAGGATTTAGCATTGTAATCAACACTTAATCTTCCACTGAAGCGTTCAAAGCCTGTGTTTTTAAGAATACCTTTATCTTTCAGATAACCTAAAGACAAAAGTGTTTGTGTATATTCATTACCTCCGGTAACTGAAAATTGATACTCTTGTCTTAAAGCATTGTTTTCAGTAACTTCATCCATCCAATCTTCATCCCATGCAGAAACAGCGTCAGGCCTGATTTTTTCAGTAGTAGGATCAATTAGATTTTCAGCCGTATAATTTTTGAAAGGATTATAAATTTCACCGCCAATCTTAGAAGGCATTTCCTTAATAGATTGTGCAACTGCATCATTCCATTCATATTTGTTACCATAAACATATTTATTGCGATTTGCTTCATAGACAAGCTGCATATAGTCTTCTTGTCCGACCATATCATACTTCTTTATTCCACGTGAAGACCAACCCCAATTAGCTTTAAAGTTTATTTTAGGTTTGCCTTCCTGCCCTCTTTTTGTTGTAATAATAACAACTCCATTTGCACCGCGTGCACCATATAAAGCTCCGGATGATGCGTCTTTCAAGACAGTCATAGACTCGATATCATTAGGGTTGATCGAACTCAACTCTCCATCAAACGGCATACCATCTACAACATATAAAGGTTCAGCAGAAGCATTTATAGAAGCAATACCTCTTATTCGAAGTTTAGCTCCATCACCCGGCTGACCACCTCCTGAAGTTGAAACCACCCTGATACCTGGCCTTCTAAAGCCTTTGAAATGTTAGATATAAGTCTTTTTTCTATCTTTTCATTGCTTACAACAGCGGCAGATCCCGTAAAAGATTCCTTTTTAGTAGTACCATACGCCACGACCATTACTTCACCTAATGCATGCGTATCAGGGTCTAAAATTATACGCATATTAGTTTGAATTGTAAGTTCTTTCGTTTGCATACCTACATATGATACTATAAGGCTTTTTGCAGAAGCCGGAACAGTTAATTCAAATGTACCATCATAGTTAGTAACTGTACCTGTAGTAGTTCCTTTCACTTGAATTGATGCACCAATAACCGGCTCACCATCATCCGAAGAAATAACTGTACCAGTTACTCTCGTGGTCTGAGCTGTTAACAATCCTATGCTCATTACAGCACATAGCATTGAGAGAATTAATTTTTTCATCATAAATACACTCTTTTTATTAAACTTATTAAAATTCCAGTCTTGCATTTTGTTGATTAATTGTATTACATAGTTACCTAAGAACTATATAAAGAGGAGGTTACACAGATGAGTAGTTAATGCATTAACAAGAAAAAACAAACATTCTTTAACATTTTTGTTTAAAACAATAAGTCAATCATATAATATCATCCCTATACACATCCTTTTTCTTTCATTTGTCTACAATTTTACCTTAAATTAGATATTAGATTTTAGGTATTTTGTATTTCTTTTGCATCGATAAGTAAAATAAAATCTCAAAAAAACATTTTTATATGAAAATTTTACTATTTTTGCCTCAATAAGTAAAATTAACAATTCGATTTATTTTACTAAACAGACAGGGATATGGGTCTATCCGGCATATTATTACCACTTTAGGCAAAATATTAGTTTTTAATAGTTCTTAGGTAATTATGTAATCACGACAATAATTAACTAAATAGCAAGACTAGAATTTTAATAAGTTTAATAAAAAGAGTGTATTTATGATGAAAAAATTAATTCTCTCAATGCTATGTGCTGTAATGAGCATAGGATTGTTAACAGCTCAGACCACGAAAATTACTGGGACTGTACTATCTGGAGAAGACAATGAACCAGTAATTGGAGCCTCTGTAATTGTTAAAGGCACCACTATTGGTATTGTTACTGATTTCAACGGATACTTTGAGTTGAATGTTCCGGCTAATGCCAGAACAGTACAAATTTCTTATGTAGGTATGATAACTCAGGAAGTGGCAGTCCAACCTAACATGCGTATTATATTACAAGCTGACACCCAAACTTTGGATGAAGTTGTAGTAACAGCATACGGTACTACTACCAAAGGGGCATTTACAGGATCGGCCTCAGTGATTAAAGCTGAAAAAATTGAAGCTCGCCAGGTATCCAACTTATCAAATGCTTTGACTGGTACTGTTGCAGGTGTTCAGGTATTAAGTGATAATGGACAGCCCGGAACTTCTGCTAAAATCCGTATTCGTGGGGTTGGATCTATCAACGCCGGTATGGATCCGCTGTATGTTGTTGACGGCGTTCCCTTTGATGGAGATTTATCTTCAATCAACACACAGGATATCGAATCAATGACTGTTTTGAAAGATGCTGCTTCTACAGCACTATATGGTGCTCGCGGTGCGAACGGTATTATTATGGTTACAACCAAAAGAGGTAAATCGGGAAAAGCGGTAGTTAACTTCGATGCAAAAATAGGTTCTAATAGCCGTGCTATTAAAACTTATGATGTAATGACAGACCCACAAATGTATACTGAAAAAGTATATGAAGCGATTTATAACGGAGCTTCATCACAATTGGGATATACTCCTGAGAATGCTAATGCTTACGCCAACCAATATATTTTCTCAACCAGCAATGGTGGATTTGGCTATCCGATCTATACTCTTCCTAGCGGAGAAAAACTGATTGGCATGGATGGTAGATTGAATCCAAACGCAACTTTAGGATACAGTGATGGTGAATATTACTATACACCGGATAATTGGGGAGATGAAACATTTAAGAACAAAATGCGTCAGGAATATAATGTAAGTGTTTCTGCAAGCAATGAACGTTTTAACTATTATGCTTCATTTGGATATCTGAAAGATCAAGGTATCATCGACAATTCGGGTTTCGAACGTTATGCTGGTCGTTTAAAAGGTGAATACAAAGTAACTGATTGGTTTAAAGTTGGAGGTAACTTCGGTTATACAAATTCTAATAGCCGTTATCCTGGCGACCAGGACAGTAATGCCACGTCGTCTTCTGCTAATGCCTTCTTTATTTCCAATAACATCGCTCCGGTATATCCGTTATACGTACGTGATGCGTCAGGTAATATCATGCGTGATGAAGCCCTAGGTACACCTATTTACGATTATGGTGATGGCGTCAGCACAAATCGTTCCCGTAAGTTTATGCAGATTGCTAACCCAGCAGGTGCACTTACTTATGATAAAGAAATGTACCTGATGGATATTATGAACCTAACTTGGTTTGGAGAATTAACTCCGATTACAGGCCTGACTCTTACTGCACGTTACGGATTGCATATTGATAACACTCGTTACAACTCATTAGGCAACAGAAAATACGGACAAAGTGCAAGCTATGGTGGTACAGCTTATCAACAACACATGCGTACCTACGGATTCGACCAACAATATATTGGTAACTACCAGTTCACTCTTTCTGACATTAACCATTTCGATATTACTGTTGGTTATGACGGATATGATTACAAACAAACCAATGTAGATGCATCCGGACAAGAATTGTATAATCCTTATTCCTATTATATAAATAATACAATTAATCAACGTTTAGGATACGGAGCTAAAAAAGCTTATGCTACTGAAGGATACTTCGGACGTGTGAATTACAATTATAATGATACTTATTTTGGTAGTGTTTCTTATCGTCGTGATGGTTCTTCCCGTTTTAATAAAGATAATCGTTGGGGTAACTTTTTCTCTGCCAGTGCTGCATGGATGATTTCAAATGAAAGCTTTATGGAAACTGTCACTTGGGTAGATATGTTAAAATTAAAAGCTTCTTTTGGCCAGCAAGGTAACGATGACTTACGTTATTCTAATGCGACTATGAGTAAAAACTATTATCCTTATCTTGACCAGTTTAAAGTAACAGGAGATAAAGATGTTTTTGCTGATGGTACTCTTTATTATAAAGGTAATCCGGATATTACATGGGAAACTTCTACATCCTATAACATTGGTGTTGACTTTGCTTTATTCAAAAACCGCCTGACTGGTACTCTCGAATATTTCGGACGTGAATCAAAAGACATGCTTTACAACAAACCGGTTTCTCCAACTGCAGGATATTCTTCCATACCGATGAATATCGGTTCTATGCGAAACTCAGGTTTAGAAGTCGACCTTGGATACCAGATTATAAAAACCAGAAATATTTCCTGGGATGTTAATCTGAACGCTACCTTTATTAAAAACAAAATTCTGGAACTGCACCCAGACTTACAAGGAGAAATGATCACCGGAAACCGGATTTATGAAGAAGGAGAATCCATGTATCGTATGTATCTTGCAAGATATGCAGGTGTTGATTCAGAGACAGGTCTATCACAATACTGGATAAAAGATGATAATGGCAATGACGTTATAACAACAAACTGGACAACTGCAAATGACAATAAGGCTGCTACTGATGATTTATTACCAACTGTTTATGGTGGTTTTGGTACATCTTTAAATGCTTACGGTTTTGACTTTGCCATTCAAATGTCCTATCAATTAGGTGGTAAAATCTACGATCAGGGTTATTTACAAGTAATGCACGGTGGAGAAACAAATAACGGTGGACGTAACTGGCACAAGGATATTTTAAAATCCTGGACACCTGATAACAAAAACGCAACAGTTCCTCGTGTAAATTCACTGGCTCCACAAAGCGGTTATGCCAATAATCATTCGGACCGTTGGTTGGAAAGTTCTGATTATTTATCCATCAATAATATTTCATTAGGATATACTTTACCTCAGAATATTATTGAAAAATTGTCATTGAGCAGACTACGTGTATATGTGGCAGCGGATAATGTCGCCCTGATCTCTGCACGTAAAGGACTTGACCCACGTCAAAGCTTTACCAGCGCTACGACTTCACTTTATACTCCAATCCGTACTATTTCAGGCGGTGTAAATGTTACATTTTAATAAATAACAGTGAATATGAAAGCATTATATATTTCTATATTAGTAGTTTTATCGGCCCTATTTTTCAATAGCTGTGTCGACATGGATACATATCCGGAAGGGGATATTATCACGTCGGATCAAAAAAATGAAATTGTAACCGACGAACCAAGTAAAGCGGAAGCTGGGGTTACAGGTATTTTTGCCCAGTTCAGCACGTATATGTCGGTTACAGGTACCCGTCATAATGATTTTGGATATCCTTCAATCATGCTTTTCACAGAAAGTAATGGTTTTGACTATCTGAGTACCAATAACGGATATAACTGGACAAACAACAGTGTTTCTTACACCGATCGGAATATGTCGGGAAATGAGGCCAGAATTGTCTGGAACACATTATATCAGATTATCTATGTTGCCAACAACGTGGTAGCAAGTATAGATCCACAGTCTCAGAATTCTACTTTCCAGTTCTACCTGGGGCAGGCTCTTGCAGCCCGGGCATTCAACTACTTGATTTTAGCTCAGCTTTATCAGTTTAACTATGCAGACCACAAGTCGTCTCCTTGCGTTCCAATCATCACAGAAGCAAATGCTGCGACAGCTCCAATAGAAGGATGTAAACGTTCTACAGTAGAGGAAGTATACAATCAGATTCTAGCGGATATCAACAAGTCTATTGAATTATTATCAGCAGCTCAAGAAGCAGGTGAAAAACGAAGAGATAAACGTTACATCGATTTGGGTGTTGCTTATGGTCTTCGCGCTCGTGTAAATCTGACCATGGAAAAATGGGCTGAAGCTGCCAATGATGCTAAAAGTGCTATTAGCCTTTCAGGTGCTGTACCTTATAGCTTTGCACAGGTTTCTGTTCCGACAATGTATGATTCTAATGATGCTGCCTGGATGTGGGGTATTAAAATTTCAGAAAACGACCGTGTTGTAACATCTGGTATTGTTAACTGGCCTTCTCATAATGGTTCATTAAGTTATGGTTATGCAAACTTTAGTGGTGGTCACCAGATTAATAAAAAATTATGGGCATCTATTCCGGAAACAGACGCTCGTAAAGGTTGGTGGTTGGATGAAAACAAACAATCTAAAAATCTGAATGAAGAATTCCAGGCTTTTGCTGCCGCTCGTTACGGCCCATATACTCAAGTTAAGTTTGCTCCTTATAACAATGTGCTTTATACATCGACTAATGCTAACGATATTCCTTTGATGCGTGTAGAAGAGATGTATCTGATCCAGGCAGAAGCAGAAGCTATGAGTGATACAGGAAACGGCAAAGCTACACTGGAAGATTTTGTAAAAACATACCGCGATCCGGAATATGTATGTACAGCATCTTCACCGGCAGAAATCCAAGAAGAAGTTTTCCGTCAACGCCGTATAGAACTTTGGGGAGAAGGTCTTATTTGGTATGACATTATGCGTCTAAATAAAAACATTGACCGTCGAGGAGCGGGATATCAGGATGCTCCTTATATCTACAATATTCAGGCTGGTGATAATGTTTTATTATGGAGACTTCCGGACGTTGAAATAAATGCCAATAAGATGTTATCATCAGAAGATAATAACCCTGCTGGTAATGCTCCAACTCCAGTAGCTGATACCGAATAATTATTCTTTACATTTATACTGAAAATAAAAAAGAGGGTGTATCAAAAAATACATCCTCTTTTTTGTTGGCTAACGACTTGTATATTAACACAGGCTTATTTCTTTGAAATGATTAATTATATCACTTTATGCCGTATCTTTGCAGCGTAAATAACGCAGAAAACTATGGACTGGTTGCTTGAACTGCTACTTGATTCCCCTGTGCTAAAAGCTATTGCCGCAATTTCTTTTGTATCAGCAATTGGTTTATTACTTGGAAGAATTAAATTCTGGGGGATATCATTAGGAGTTACTTTCGTCTTTTTTGCAGGGATTATTGCCGGACATTTTGGGTTGGAGATTAATAAAGACATGCTCTTCTTTGCCCAGAGTTTTGGCTTGATTCTTTTTGTATATTCTTTAGGATTACAGGTAGGGCCAGGTTTTTTCGGTTCACTAAAAAAAGGAGGGCTTCAGTTAAATATGATGGCATTAAGCGTTATATTCCTTGGATTGCTTATGACTCTCCTATTCCATAAAGTGACACATATATCCCTTCCAACCCTTGTAGGAATTCTTTCTGGAGCAGTAACAAATACACCTGTACTTGGAGCTGCTCAACAAACACTTCATCAGATAGAACCTGGGAATACATTAGGAGTTACCGAAATGGCTCTCGGATGTGCTGTTGCTTACCCTCTAGGGGTTATTGGAGTAATACTGGCTATCATAGTACTCAAAAAAATGTTCTCCAATGAAGAAGAAACGGAGAAAGGGAAAAGTAAAAAAATGCCACAAGCGAATGTAGCTGAGTTTCTCGTTTGTAACCCTGCTATATATAATAAAAGCATTCAGGAAGTAATGAAACTGGTGCGAATCAAATTTGTTATCTCACGTGTTTGGAGCAAAGGAAAAGTTACCATACCCACCTCTGAAACTCTTTTGAAGGAAAATGATCACTTATTGATTATCTCTTCCAAAGAAGATGTTGATGCTATCAAAGCACTGTTCGGCGAACAGGAGAATGTGGATTGGAACCGGGAAGACATTGATTGGAACGCAGTCGACCGTAATCTTATTTCACGCCGTATTGTTGTTACTCAGGAAAAGATAAATGGCGTTAAACTGGGAACATTACGTTTGCGCAACTTATACGGAATAAATATAACACGTGTCAACCGTGCCGGTATTGACCTTATTGCATCACGTGATCTACGGTTACAGCTTGGTGACCGTCTAACCATTGTAGGAGAAGCTGCTGCTGTTAACAATGTGGGAAAGATTCTTGGAGATGAAATCAAACGATTAGACAACCCGAATCTGATGTCTGTCTTCGTGGGTATCACTTTGGGAGTTATACTTGGCGCCATTCCAATCGCCATTCCGGGAGTAAGCATGCCTGTAAAACTAGGAATAGCAGGGGGACCTATTATTGTAGGTATACTTATGGGAGCTTTTGGCCCGCGTTTACATCTTACAACCTATACCACACAAAGTGCTAACCTTATGCTTCGTCAGTTAGGCATTGTGATCTATCTGGCAGGATTAGGTATTGATTCCGGAGCTCACTTCTTTGAGACTGTTTTTCGCCCGGAAGGACTTTTATGGATTGGTATAGGTTTTGCTTTAACAATGGTTCCTGTTTTGCTTGTTGGTTTTACGGCGTCGAAATTCTTTAAAGTCGATTATGCACAGAATGTTGGAATGCTTTGCGGCAGTATGGCCAACCCTATGGCACTTACTTATGCTAACACTACTGTTGAGGGAGATGAGCCATCTGTATCTTACGCAACTGTCTATCCTCTCACCATGTTTACGCGTGTCATTACAGCGCAATTGATATTATTACTTTTTATGTAATATATCCATTCTATACTTTCCGGCATTCTATTAAAACTCTTTGATCATTAGCAAGAGTCGTAGCAAAAAGGTAAACCTCTCCCCCATCTGTTATCCGCGTTCGTTTACGCAATTCTTCTACAGATAGAGGGAAATTTCGTGTAGTGATATTTGCTTGTGGAATTTGCCGTGTTATCGTTTTGCAAAGTTTTCCGGTAAATGGATGTACGTGCATAACCTTAAATATCCTTCCGGGGAAATCCTCCACAAATTTATTGGAAGTATACAAATGGCTACTAACATCCAGTTTCTCCAATCCATATTGATGGGAAACTGATTTAAAAGCACCCGCTTTTAGGATAGAAGAATTGGGTTCATATAAATAAGACTGTATTACTGATGCAAAAGGAATAATAAGACCCGACTCATTATCCATTCTAAATATAAAAGGATACTCCTGCTCTTGTGAAGTTATATTTAAACAATGAATTTCTGGAGAGGCTTTATTACCTTGTTCAATCACAAACAATAATTCCTTACACTCATTCTTTACCGAAAGCACATGCACTTCCGTTATTTCGGGAAGCATTTCAAGTGTTTGGCGGATATCTGCCATAGGAGATATCTTTGCGATGACTTTAGTGGCATAACGGAGGAGATCGGGAAGTAGAATTGTTAAATCAGGTTCGCAATCAGATAAAGCAAAGACGCGTTTATTTCCTTCTCCTCTGCGTGCCGGGTCTATATAAAAGACATCGACTTTATCTAATGAACAGAATAACTCTGTCGCATTGCCATTTTTCACTGATATATTACGGGCATTGAGTATCTCAAAATTATGCTGGGCTGCTTCACAATATGCTGGGAATCTTTCTATATAAATCACTTCTTTCGCCTTTTTAGAAAAGAAATAACTATCTATTCCTAAACCTCCCGTCAGATCACATACGATATCCCTTTCTCCTATTAACTGTTGTTTATAAAGGGCAGTCGATTCAGAAGAACATTGCTCAGCAGCAATACGCGCCGGAAAAATCAATTCCTCATTAGCATACCATTCCGGAAGTTTCTCCCGGATCTGACGACGTGCACCTATTTGATCCACTGCAAATGGGATATCAATCTCCGGATAACGTGAAGCGCTTAAGAGTAAACGAGTGAGGTCATCTCCTGCATGTTCTCTGATAAAAGCTTTTGTTTCTACATCCAGTTTCATACTGCAAAGATAAGAGCTTCTTCCTTTCTTCAACAATGTTTATCCTTTTCATAGCAGAGCTTTATTATTTTATTTGCAGAGCTTTGCTCTTTTATGCGATAGAATTAATCTTCTACCCTCGCTGTAAATTATTCAAAGATTACTCTTATATTTGTTCCTTGGTTTCAAAACTAAGTAAACAATTAATAACAAGATTAATTCTTTTAAATACATGGGAAAAGTATTAGTTATTGGCGCAGGAGGTGTAAGTACCGTAGCCGTAAAGAAGATGGCAATGAATGCAGATGTCTTTACTGATATTATGGTGGCTACCCGGACAAAAAGCAAAGCGGATCAGATTGCTGCAGATATCAAAAACATGAAGGTAGAAACTGCTCAGGTTAATGCCGACAATGTGGACGAACTGGTTGCTTTATTTAAGTCGTATCAACCGGATTTGGTTGTCAACCTTGCCCTGCCCTATCAAGACCTGTCTATTATGGACGCCTGTTTGGAGTATGGCGTAAGCTATCTGGATACGGCAAACTATGAACCATTGGATGTTGCTAAGTATGAATACAGCTGGCAATGGGCATACAAAGACCGCTTTGAAAAAGCAGGACTTACTGCTATACTCGGTTGTGGTTTCGACCCGGGAGTAACAAGTATATTTACTGCTTATGCAGACAAACATCATTTTGATGAAATACAATATCTGGATATTGTCGATTGTAATGCCGGTGACCATCACAAAGCATTTGCAACTAACTTTAATCCGGAAATCAATATCCGTGAGATCACTCAACGGGGTAAATACTTTGAAAACGGAGAATGGAAAGAAACCGATCCGTTATCAGTGCATAAATCGTTGAATTACCCGAATATCGGGCCTCGCGAATCCTATCTGATGTATCATGAAGAACTGGAAAGCTTGGTTAAGAACTTCCCAACTATCAAGCGTGCCCGTTTCTGGATGACATTCGGACAGGAATACCTGACACATCTTCGTGTTATACAAAACATCGGTATGGATAGCATTAAACCGATTATGTATAATGGTGTTGAAATAGTACCTATTCAATTCCTGAAAGCTGTTTTACCTGATCCGGGATCACTGGGAGAAAACTACGAAGGTGAAACTTCTATCGGTTGTCGCATCCGGGGTATGAAGGATGGTAAGGAATTGACTTATTATGTATACAACAATGCCAGTCACCGGATTGCTTATGAAGAAACTGGCGCTCAGGCAGTAAGTTATACCACAGGTGTTCCGGCAATGATTGGTGCCAAACTCTTCCTGCAAAATGTATGGAAAAAACCGGGTGTATGGAATGTAGAAGAGTTCAACCCGGATCCATTTATGAAGGAACTGAACGAACAAGGTCTACCCTGGCATGAATTATTCAATATTGATCTTGAACTGTAATTGAGTATGATGAACATTGGTGATAAAGCTCCCGAAGTATTAGGGAAAGATCAGAACGGGAATGATATAAAACTGAGCGATTTCAAAGGGAAGAAGCTGGCTCTGTATTTCTATCCCAAAGATAACACGAGCGGTTGTACAGCAGAAGCATGCAGTCTCCGTGATGGTTATGAAGACTTGAGAAAAGCGGGTTATGAGGTTATTGGCGTAAGTAAAGACAGTGCGAAATCGCATCAGAACTTTATAGAGAAACACGAGTTGCCTTTTAACCTGATAGCCGATACCGACACTACTTTGCAGCAGCAATTCGGTGTTTGGGCAGAAAAGAGTATGTACGGACGTAAATACATGGGAACAAACCGTACCACCTTTATTATTAACGAGGAAGGGATTATTGAAAAGATTATCGGCCCGAAAGAGGTGAAAACAAAAGACCATGCCAACCAAATTCTTACTAAATAATAATCTTTAGAAACAAACAGAACAAATGGCAAAAGAAGAAATGAAACAGGCAGCCGAAGGCGCCAATGCTGATAAACTGAAAGCGCTTCGCGCAGCAATGGAAAAGATTGAAAAAACCTATGGCAAAGGTTCTATCATGAAGATGGGTGACGAAAATGTTGAACAGGTGGAAGTTATTTCTACCGGATCCATCGGATTGAATGTAGCACTTGGAGTGGGTGGTTTTCCACGTGGCCGCGTAATAGAAATATACGGACCGGAATCTTCAGGTAAAACAACACTCGCTATTCATGCAATTGCTGAAGCACAAAAAGCAGGTGGTATCGCTGCATTTATTGATGCAGAGCATGCTTTCGATCGCTTTTATGCAGCTAAATTAGGAGTTGACATCGATAACCTATATATATCTCAACCGGATAACGGGGAACAGGCATTAGAAATTGCTGAACAATTGATCCGCTCTTCGGCATTCGATATTATTGTAATTGACTCTGTTGCAGCCTTGACTCCTAAAGCAGAGATTGAAGGAGATATGGGTGACAGTAAGATGGGATTACAAGCCCGATTGATGTCTCAGGCATTGCGTAAGTTGACAGGAACTATCAGTAAAACAAATACTACTTGTATCTTCATCAACCAGCTACGTGATAAGATTGGTGTAATGTTTGGTAATCCTGAAACAACTACAGGTGGTAATGCATTGAAATTTTATGCTTCTATCCGTTTGGATATTCGCCGTGCCACAGCAATCAAGGATGGCGACGAAGTAAAAGGATATCTTACACGTGTGAAAGTAGTAAAGAACAAAGTGGCACCTCCATTCCGTAAAGCAGAATTTGATATCATGTTTGGAGAAGGTATCTCTCAGGCTGGTGAGATCATTGACTTAGGTGTTGACTTGGGCATTATCAAAAAGAGCGGTTCCTGGTTTAGCTACAATGACAGCAAACTTGGACAAGGACGTGATGCTGCAAAGCAACTTGTCAATGACAATCCTGAGTTGGCTGAAGAGTTAACCGGATTGATTATGGAAGCACTGAAAAATAAATAAAACAAAGTGTAGCTAAACGTCGTAGACGTTTCATTTTTGTAGAAAGATTAGTTTGATAATGAATATCTACAATAATGGAACGTCTATGACGTTTTAAGTTTACTACAAAAGCTTAATGACCAACAAAGACAAATATCGTTTGCTGTGTACTACAGAAAAGACCATTCCACTATTCTCGCGGGATTGGTGGTTGGATGAGGTATGTGGTGAAAGCAAGTGGGATGTCTTATGGATCGAACAAAAAGGACAGGTACAGGCTGCATGGCCTATTTATTTTCCTGGTAAAGGTGTTATTTCCATGCCACCGCTTACTCAAACAATGGGGCCTTGGCTGGCTCCGGCTACAGATGATACCAAATATACTTCTGAATTGAGTCGTAGGCAAGAGTTATGTAAGCAATTGATTGAAGGAGTTAAGGGATATTCGCATCTTCTACAGAATTTTCATTATAGTATTACTGATTGGTTGCCTTTTTATTGGGAAGGGTTTAGACAGACGACAAGGTATACTTATATTCTTAAAGGGGAGGAAGATAATGCCATTAAAGCCCCTAATGCCCTTAAAGGCGTTAACGGCCTTAAGATCTCTACAGTGTGGGAAGAAATGAGTGCACATACCCGCAGAAATATCACTAAGGCTAAAGAGAAATATAATATTCGTGTAGAAAAAGGGGTTGCGATAGAGGACTTGCTAAAAGTATATACCAAGACTTTTCAAAGACAAGGAAAGTCTTCTGCTCCTCATACGGAATTATTGTCCAGACTAGTTGCCCTTTGCCGGACACGGGAACAAGGAGATATTTGGGCAGGATATGATACAGATGGAAATTTACATGCTGCTGTTTTCATAGCATGGCAGGAAAGTTCGGCTTATTATATTGCAGGTGGTGGTGATCCAGCTTATAGAGATTCGGGAGCACATAGCCTGGTGATGTGGGAAGCCATTCAGTATGTTTCGGATAAAAGTGATCAGTTTGATTTCGAAGGTTCAATGATCCCCGGAGTCGAGAGGTTCTTTCGTGAGTTCGGAGCTAAACAAACGCCTTATTTTACAATAACAAAAGGAAATCTCAGTTTGTTACATAGAGGCTGGTTAAAGCTAAAAAGCCTGATATGAGTGACAAGATAGTAGAATACATTGTACGTTTCCTGTTGGGAGACGATGTTTCCCGTAATCTGGTAAAGGCGATCGGTTACACTGCCGATCGTAATGTTTTTCATAAATATAATGTAGTGATCATACCTTCCGGCTTCTTTACTGAAGCTGTATATGGAAAGGCTTCTTCCCTACCCTCTTTGCCATTACAGGAGGTTGAAGGTATTCCTCTGCTTTTCGGCACGCCTCAAACTGAAGTAGAGGGAGCAACTCTAATTGTCCACGCTGATATCATTGCCTCTACTTATTTTCTTATTTCACGCTATGAAGAAATGATCCGCCGGGATGTTCGCGATGAACACGGACGGTTCCCCGGAAAAGAATCTCTTCCATATCGTGCTGATTTTATACATCGTCCGATTGTTGACGAATACCGTACACTTCTCCGTAGTTGGCTGCAACAAACTAATTTGAAATTACCTGATACTCGTATTGGCATTCGAAAAGTTTATCTCACACATGATGTAGATGCTCCTTTTCTTTATCGTACCTGGAAAGGGTTTATTCGTTCTCTTCGCGATGGACGAGGACTGACAGCTTCCTTTAAGGGCATATTTGGCCCGGTCGAGGCCGACCCTTATTATACATTTCCGTGGATTCTCAGAGAAGATAAACATTTTCAGGAAAATATCGGCAAAAAGAATTGTACCCCAATTTACTTCTTTAAGGCAGGAGGCAGATGTAAACAAGATAAGCCACGTTATAATCTACGCGGCAAAGATATCCAGTCGCTAATAAAAGCAATTAGTAAACATAAAGCAATTACCGGCCTTCATTGTAGTTATCAGGCAGGGAAAGAGCCGATGCGAATCAAACGAGAAAAAAGTGATTTGGAAAGGGTTACTCTCAAAAAGGTTTCTTATAGCCGCCATCATTTTCTATCCTGCCGGGAACCCGAAGATATGATTCAATTGGAAGCAGCCGGAATTACAGATGATTTCACAATGGGTTATGCGGATGTTGCCGGTTTTCGTTTAGGAACCTGTCATCCCGTGCAATGGATCAATCCTGTAAACCGCCGCTTATCTCCTCTTATTCTCCATCCGTTGACGATTATGGATTGTACACTGGAGGAGAAAAAGTATATGGGATTAAATGAAAAAGAAGCCCTTGATTACTGTTTATTACTGATCCGCGAGATCAATAATGCAGGTGGTGAACTAACTCTTTTGTGGCATAATACGGTATTTGCGAAGGAAAGCGGTAGCTATCAACGCTCACTCTATACTTCACTACTTAACGAATTGATGAAAAAATGAAGATTATTACTATCGTAGGAGCCCGTCCTCAGTTTATCAAAGCTGCTATGGTTAGCAAGGCTATTCAGGAGCATAATCGTATGCATCCCGATAAAAGTATCGAAGAGCTATTACTGCATACGGGCCAACATTACGATACCAATATGAGCCAGATATTCTTTCAGGAAATGGGTATCCCTCAGCCTACATGGGCATTGCAATGTGGAAATGGTACACATGGAGAAATGACCGGGCAAATGCTGGCTGCTATTGAGAAAATACTAATTGAATCCCAACCTGACTATGTATTAGTTTATGGTGATACCAACTCCACTTTAGCCGGAGCATTGGCCGCCAGCAAATTGCATATCCCTATTGTACATGTAGAGGCAGGACTACGAAGTTTTAATCGCCTAATGCCGGAAGAAATCAACAGAGTACTGACTGACCATCTATCCACATTACTTTGTTGCCCTACATTCGGAGCGATTCAGCATTTAGCAAATGAGGGGATTCATAAAGGAGTCCACCATGTAGGTGATGTAATGTATGATGCAGCGCTCTTATTCGGCCGTTTGGCTGATGCATCTTCCTTTATTTTGGATACATATAAATTAAAGTCTAAATCATTTTATCTCTGCACTGTACATAGAGCTGAGAATACAGATAATGAGACGCGGTTACAACAAATCATGGCTGCTCTACAGGAGATCGGAACAAGTTCTTTTCCTGTAGTTCTTCCCCTTCATCCGCGCACCCAATCTTATCTTAAGAGTTATGGATTACTTCCTTCTCTCGAAAAGCATCCGGGTATTCTCTTAACTCCTCCCCTCTCTTTTCTGGATATGGTAATGCTTGAAAAACATGCAGCTACTATTCTTACGGATTCGGGAGGCGTACAAAAAGAAGCTTATTTCCATCATACTCCATGTATCACTTTACGGGAAGAAACCGAATGGACGGAAACAGTTGACGCAGGATGGAACCAGATTGCCGGCTATAAAACGGAGGAAATACTTCGTTGCCTGTCAAACCCTCCGGAAGTTCAGGAAGAAATACTGGATTACGGAAGTGGGAATTCCGCTGAAACAATTATTCAGTTATTATGAAAAAGGTATTAATCATCTGCGACCTGTTTCCCCCGGCTTTCGGACCACGCATGGGATATTTATGCAAATATATCCGGGAACAAGGATGGGAGCCTACGGTTCTAGCTGAATGGGTTGAAGATGAAAAAGCCTTTTCTTTTCTTGCGGGAGAAGCCAATGTCAGATATGTCAATTTCTATACGGCAAACAGCAAAAGCGCACGTAAACGCCAGTGGATGTTTACTTTCACAAGAGATATGCTTTATGGATACAAGGACAAACGTATGTATCATGAAGCAAAGAAAATATTGAAGGGAGAAAAGTTTGATCTGATCTTATGTAGTAGTTTCCGTACATTTCCTCTCCCTGCTGCCGGAAAACTATCCCGTAAATTCAGATTACCTTTAGTCGTTGATCTACGCGATATTATTGAGCAATATACAGGAAATGAATATATTTCTCATTCGCTGCCTTCTCTGGGAGGATTAGAGAAGTCTTTTGCAGCCTGGTTTACACGTAAAAGCCTACGTCAACGCAACCGGGTTCTTCAAAGTGCTGCTTATTTAACGACAGTCTCTCCCTGGCACGTAGACATTCTCAAACGATACAATCCTAAAGTAGAACTTATTTATAATGGATATGATCCGGAGTTGTTCTTTCCGGAACAAATAAATACACATCACTTCGTTATTACTTATACAGGTCGCCTGTTAAGCACGGCTATGCGTGATCCAAGCCTCTTTTTCGAAGCATTATCTATGCTCATAAAAGACAAAACCATCCACCCTGCCGACTGCCACGTAAATTGGTATGTAGATGAAGCATCCTGGATGGTTATCACGAAAGAGGCAGAGAAATATAATATCTTATCATATAGTCATTTTAAAGGGTATGTACCTGCGGCAAAGATTCCTCATGTACTAAACAGTAGTTCTATCTTGTTGCTGCTCACTAATCAATCATTCGATAATGGTCCTAAAGGAGTTATGACAACCAAATTCTTTGAATCTCTGGCTGTCGAGAAACCCATTCTTTGTGTTCGTAGTGATGAAAGTTATCTGGCACAAGCTATTGAAGAGACACATGCGGGATTGGCAGCTATCCGGGTTGACGAGGTTTATGACTTTCTGAAAGAGCAATACCTTTTTTGGAAAGCCAATGGTTATACAGCTTCAAACATCGACAGGAAAACGCTACAACGTTATTCCCGTCCTGAACAGGCAGCTCAATTCGCATCCATATTCAACGAACTCACCACTCTACCCACACAAAAAGACCCAATAAAACAGGATTAGTATGGAGAAATATATCAATGTCATATCTTTCAATGTTCCTTATCCTCCCAATTACGGGGGAATTATAGACGTATATTACAAACTGAAAGCATTACATGACACTGGTGTGCGTATTATTCTTCATTGCTTTGTTTATGAACGTCCTGCTGCTCCGGAATTGGAAGCTATATGCGAAAAGGTTTATTATTATAAACGCAGGACCGGGCTGTTCTATAATTTTACTTTACTCCCTTACAATGTATATAGCCGTAAAAGCCCTGAGTTATTAAAGAATTTATTGGCCAATGAGTATCCGATCCTTTTTGAGGGCTTACATACTTGTTATTATATCAGTGATCCCCGTTTGAAACAGCGTATCAAAATATATAGGGAGAGTAATATTGAACATGACTATTACCGGCATCTGGCCAAAGCTACCCGGCAACCTGTAAAGAAAGCTTTTTTATGGATTGAAAGCCACCGTTTCAAGTGGTATGAGAAAGTATTACAGTATGCCGACCAAATGTTAGTTGTTTCAACAACCGACACAAAGTATCTGCAAAAGGCATTCCCTGATAAAAGTGTGGAATTTATGCCATGTTATCATGCAAATGATAAGGTAACTGTTGAACCGGGACAATCGGATTTTATTCTATATCATGGTAAATTGTCGGTTGTTGAGAATGAACACGCGGCTCTTTATCTGATTGAGAACGTATTCAGCCGACTTAAACAGAAATGCATAATAGCCGGGATGGATCCTTCCTCTTTACTCCGCAATGCAGCAGCCACGCATAAGAATATAGAGATAATTGCAAATCCCTCTACGGAAGAGATGAATTCACTGATTCGTAATGCTCAGATACAATTACTTATCACTTTTCAGGATACAGGGCTTAAACTAAAACTATTAAATAGCTTATTTGCCGGACGGCATACCATAGTGAACAGCCTTATGCTAACAGGAAGTGGGCTTGATGAGTTATGCGTTATAGCCAATACACCGGATGAAATGATTCAGGCTTGCAATGAATTAATGACTATTCCGATGTCTGTCGATTTAATCACTTTGCGAGAAAGCCTTCTTTTCCCTACTTATTCAAACCGATATCAGGCTGAACGATTAAATAAAATGATTTACGAACAATCGGAAGGGAAAGATTGAAGACAACTTTGTACATATTCGCGTTCTATCTCCTTCGGCTTAAGTAACTCCTCGTTCCATTTCAAAAGATCAATATCTATTATAATACGTCCTACCTCTTTATCTTCGGAACGACGCCCCATTTCTTTTTCGAATTGTTTGAGAGAGGCCTTTATCTCTTCTTTTCCTAAAGAAGTATACCCTATTGCCAACTGATTAAGATAAGGAGGTACTCCTTCCGTCTTCCCAACCGGAAGCGTTGGAATTCTTTCCGAAAAACAAATTCGGTCAAATATGTCACGCAACCATTTGACAGCAGCATCCATATTCTTCTCACGCTCAACATTTGAACCGAGCAACAATAAGCATCTATTTTGTTTTCCTATCTCATTCATTCAGCATGCAAAAGTAAAGAAAAGGAAACAAATTACATGTAGCTGCCCTAAAAACACGCTCTCCTATCTGGTAATTTACTATCATTTAACTTTTTACTCTAAGGGAACTAACCCTTTTGTCTGCAATATCTATTATTCTTTTGCTATAGTTTTTATCTGCTCACAGCTGTGCAATATATATTGCACAATTGGGGAATAATAATTGCACAGCTGTGAAATATATATTGCACAGCTGTGAGCAGATTATTTATACTGCATAAACGAAATAGATCTTTGGCACAAAAAGGTTAGATATTGCGATAGAAAAAGATAAAAGTTAAAGGAGGAATAATAAGTGGCACGATAATTGTATTTTTTAATGCAACGACAAAGGTTTATTATTTATCTTTGTAATTCAGAAGATGAAGAGGATAAGAAGAATATTTGGACTATTCCTGATGGGACTGATGATATGGTTGCTACCGGCACATGCGCAGTTACAGTTAAGTGAGGAAGCAAAGATCAGTATACTGACCAGTGCTCCTTATCAGGATGAGGTCTTTACGGTGTTTGGACATGCTGCTTTCCGTGTATCCGATCCGGTTGCTCAAGGGGATTGGGTTTTCAATTATGGTATATTCGATTTCTCACAATCTAACTTTATTCTCCGTTTTGCTTTAGGTGAAACTGATTACGTTCTGGGAGTAACAAACTATCAGTCCTATATCATTGAATACCAAATGCGGGGTAGTGATGTGACAGAACAGGTACTAAACCTGACACAAGAAGAGAAAAACCGCCTATTTAATGCATTAGCAGAAAATGCAAAGCCCGAAAACAGGGTATATCGTTATAATTTTTTCTTTGACAATTGTGCTACACGCCTACCTGAAATGGTTGAACGTTATACCGAGGGTGAAGTTATCTACAATGATACGCCACAGCAGAAGACATTCCGTGAAATGGTACATAACTGTACTGCCCGGAATAAATGGTTGACATTTGGCATTGATTTGGCTTTGGGTAGTCCTGCAGACCGATTAGCCACCCCGCATGAGATGATGTTTCTTCCTTATTACCTAAAAGAAATCTATGAAAAGGCGACAATAGTATCACCTGATGGATCAGAACGAAAAATGGTCTCAGGAACAACGGTAATTAATGCCATAGAATCAGACGAAGAAGATAATAGTATTTTCAATACAATCTTTACTCCTATCGTGTGCGGATGGTTACTGTTTGCACTGATCGCTGCCATTACATTCAAAGAAAAGCGACAAAAGAAATACTACCGGGCAGTAGATATTATTCTCTTTACCATAGCAGGTATAGCCGGGTGTGTCCTTTTCTTTTTATGTTTCATATCAGTACATCCAAGTATATGGCCAAACTGGTCAGTTGTATGGTTACATCCTTTCCATCTTATCGGCGTTTTATTGTTTTCCCTAAAAAAGGCTAAGAAAGCAGCATATTACTATCATTTTATTAACTTTGCGGCGCTTTCGTTGTTTTTATTAGGGTGGTATTTTATTCCTCAGCAGATGAATACGGCGTTTATTCCATTAATAGCTACGTTAGGACTACGGTCTGCATACGCGATAAGCAAAAGAAATAAAGAATGAGAAGATTATTATCATCATTAATTGTCCTTTTAGCAGTTACCAATCTGGGAGCCCAACAACAGGCACCTAAGATGGTGGTTTGCATTACTGTAGACCAGCTACGGGGCGATTATGTAGATTACTTCTATAATACATTCGGAGAACGGGGTTTCAAAAGGTTAATGAATCAGGGACTTGTTTATCAGAATATCAGCTTTGAATTCTCTGATATCGACCAGGCCAGTTCGTTTGCCACTCTTTTCACAGGAGCAAATCCTGCTTTTCACGGCATACATCACAATCACGTTTACGATTTCGACAAGGAACGGGAAGTTTCTATCTTGAATGACCCTGAATTTCTTGGTAACTATACAAAGGAAAACTATTCGCCGAAAGCATTGATAAGTTCAACTATCGGCGATGAGCTTAAAATTGCGTCAAAAGGGAGAAGCGATGTATTTGCCATAGCTCCCAATGCTGAAGGTGCTATCTTATCTGCAGGACACGCTGCAAACGGGGCCTTTTGGATGGACGATTACAATGGTAAATGGGCTACAACGACTTATTATAAAGGGATTCCGTGGTATGTTGATCGTTACAATAACGGATCAGAGGCTTTAACTGCCCGTCTCAATCAGATGGTATGGACTCCTTCTTTACCTATTGAACGTTACAATGCATTTCCGTATGTTCTGGATGATATACCATTCAAATATTCTTTTACAGAAAAGACTCCGAATGTCTATATTAATCTGAAGACATCGCCTTTTATCAATAAAGAGATCAATCGTCTGGCCCTTCAGTTCCTTGAGTATGGAGCATTTGGCACACGTTCATGCCCGGACATGCTGGCAATTACTTACTATGCGGGAAACTACCGGACTTTACTGAATAAAGAATACAACAGGGAAATACAAGACCTCTATTATCAACTTGATAAGGATATTGAACAATTGCTGGATGCTATCGATAAGAAAGTAGGTTTGCAGAATACATTAGTTGTATTTACCGGCTCCGGCTATTTCCGAAGCGAAGAAGAATATCCTGAAGGCCTTTTACTGGGTGGTGGAGATTTCCATCCGAAACGTTGCATTGCTTTACTCAATATGTATCTGATGGCCATTTACGGACAAGATCAGAATTGGGTAACCGGTTACTATAACAACCAGATATTCCTGAACCGGAAAGCCATTGAGAATGCAAAACTAAGCCTCACTGAAGTACAAGATAAAGCTGCAGAATTTGTTCAGGAATTCAGTGGTGTCCAATTGGTAACAACCGACCGTTCACTACTTAATGGTGACTGGAATGAAGGAACTGCCAAATTCCGTCACGGAACCCATCATCTAGGGCGTGGTGACTTGATTATCGAATTACAGCCCGGTTGGAAAGTAAACTTTGACAATCCAAAGGAGAAGGTAAAAGTGGTACGCAATAATGCCGTGATCACCCCTCTTATCTTCTTAGGTAATGGATTAAAGCCACAACATATTTACCGCGAAATAAAAGCTACTGAAGTAGCACCTTCCGTTACGCACGTACTGCGTATACGTCCTCCGAATGCGTCGCAGAGCTTACCGCTCCGCGAATTGACAATTGACAATTGACAGTTGACAATTAAAGAAGCACTTACTCATATCAATAATAAGAAGAATAACTACCGACAATTGCCTGGTATTGACATTGACTAATAATTGTCAATTGTCAACTGTCAATTGTCAATTAAATAAAGAATCATGGGATTTAATGAATTTATGTCGAAACTACTCGGCAATAAGTCACAACGGGACATGAAGGAGATTACTCCCTTTGTGAAGAAAATACAAGAAGCGTATCCTGCTATAGAAAAGCTGAGTAACGATGAGTTACGCAGCCGTACCGATGTTATCAAACAACAAATACAGGATTATGTAGCTGAAGAACACGCACGGGTTGCTGAACTACGTGCAGGAATTGACGAGAAAGAACTCGAAGAACGCGAATCGATCTGGGCTGAAGTCGATAAGATTGAAAAAGAAATAACCGAGAAAATGGAGGTTATATTGGAAGAAGTTCTTCCTGAAGTATTCTCCATTGTTAAAGATACGGCTCGCCGTTTTAAAGAAAATGAAGAAATAGTTGTTACGGCAAATGATTTTGACCGCAATCTGGCAGCTAAACATGACTTTGTACATATTGAGGGCGACAATGCAATTTATCATAACCACTGGGTTGCAGGAGGCAATGAAATCACCTGGGATATGGTACACTATGATGTACAGTTATTCGGGGGTGTTGTACTACATAAAGGTAAGATTGCCGAAATGGCGACAGGGGAAGGTAAAACATTGGTTGCCACCCTTCCTGTATTCCTGAATGCTTTGACTCGCAATGGTGTACATGTAGTAACCGTTAATGATTATCTGTCAAAACGTGACTCGGAATGGATGGGCCCATTGTATATGTTCCATGGCTTGTCTGTAGATTGTATCGATAAACACCAACCCAACTCGGATGCCCGCCGTGCAGCTTACAATGCTGATATCACCTTTGGTACTAATAATGAATTCGGTTTTGATTACCTACGTGACAACATGGCAATTAGTCCGAACGACCTGGTGCAACGCAAACATAATTATGCAATTGTCGATGAGGTCGACTCCGTATTGATTGATGATGCCCGTACGCCATTGATTATTTCCGGGCCTATTCCACGTGGAGAAGAGCAATTATTTGAACAATTCCGCCCCAATGTGGAAGTTGTTGTAAATGCTCAAAAGAATCTGACTTCTAAATTATTAATCGAAGCCAAACAAAAGATGGCCAGCGATGATCAAAAGGTGCAGGAAGAAGGTTCGCTCCTACTCTATCGTTCATTCAAAGGTTTTCCGCGCAATAAGGCTCTGATCAAGTTCCTGAGTGAACCGGGTATCAGAACGCAGATGCTGAAGACGGAAGCTTTATATATGGCTGAGAACATGCGTAATATGCACCTAGTAACAGATGATCTTTACTTTGTAATCGATGAAAAGAACAATAGTATTGAATTAACGGATAAAGGTATTGACCTGTTAACGGGTAATTCAGACGATGCACACTTCTTTGTGTTGCCTGACATCGCCGCAGAACTGTCTCAGTTGGAAAATATACAGGGAACGGAAGAAGAAGTACAGGCTAAAAAAGATGAAATACTGGCTAATTACTCTGTTAAGAGTGAGCGTGTACATACTATCAACCAATTGTTGAAAGCATATACATTATTTGAAAAGGATGATGAATACGTGGTGATGGACAATAAGGTAATGATCGTTGACGAACAAACCGGACGTATCATGGACGGACGTCGTTATTCAGATGGCCTGCACCAGGCTATTGAAGCGAAGGAACGGGTAAAAGTAGAAGCAGCTACTCAAACCTTTGCTACTATTACATTGCAGAACTACTTCCGTATGTATCACAAATTAGCCGGTATGACAGGTACCGCTGAAACAGAAGCAGGTGAGTTATGGGATATCTATAAATTAGATGTGGTTGTAATTCCAACTAATCGTCCGATAGCCCGTAATGATATGAATGACCGTATCTATAAAACGAAACGGGAAAAATATAACGCGGTAATCGAAGAAATCAGCAGCCTTGTTGAAGCCGGACGCCCGGTACTTGTAGGTACTACTTCGGTTGAAATCTCCGAATTACTCAGCCGTATGTTGACTATGCGTAAAATCTCGCATAATGTATTGAACGCGAAGTTACACCAACGGGAAGCAGAAATTGTTTCGCAAGCCGGACAAAAAGGTATGGTTACTATAGCAACCAATATGGCAGGTCGTGGTACCGACATCAAATTAAGTCCTGAAGTGAAAGCAGCAGGTGGTTTGGCTATTATCGGTACGGAACGTCACGAAAGCCGCCGTGTTGACCGCCAGCTACGTGGTCGTGCAGGACGTCAGGGAGATCCGGGTTCTTCTGTATTCTTCGTTTCACTGGAAGATGATTTGATGCGTTTATTTGCATCTGAAAAGATTGCCGGATTGATGGACCGTATGGGCTTCAAGGAAGGAGAAGTGTTGGAGCATAATATGCTTAGTAAATCAGTAGAACGTGCACAGAAGAAGGTAGAAGAAAACAACTTCGGTATCCGTAAACGTTTGCTCGAATATGATGATGTTATGAACTCACAACGTAATGTTGTTTATACCCGTCGTCGTCATGCTCTGATGGGAGAACGTATCGGGCTGGATGTTTTAAATACCATTTATGATACATCTACCAATATTATAGAGCAACACACTGCAGACTTCATGGATTATGAAGGCTTCAAACTTGAGCTTTTCCGTACATTTGCGATGGAATCTCCGTTTGATGAGGAAACATTCAAATCTACAAAAGGCAATGATTTGATCGAACAATTGTTTGATGAAGTATTGAAGACTTTCAAACGTCGTATGGATCGTCTTGTTACCGTAGCCAATCCGGTTATCCAACAAGTATATGAAAACCAGGGAGCCATGTACGAAAATATTCTTATCCCTATTACAGACGGTAAGCGTATGTATAATGTACAGACAAATCTGAAAGAAGCTTATGAAACGCAAAGTAAAGCGATTGCTAAAGCATTTCAGAAGTCTATTACGTTGCATACCATCGATGAATCATGGAAAGAACATCTCCGTGAAATGGATGAATTGCGTCACTCTGTGCAGAACGCCAGCTATGAAAATAAAGATCCATTATTGATCTATAAGCTGGAGTCTTTCAATCTATTCAAGATGATGGTTGACTCAATGAACCGTAAAACTGCCGCTATCCTGATGCGCGGACAAATCCCTGTGCGTGAAGAACAGCCACAACAAGCCGCCCAACAACAGGCTGCCGCTGCTGCTTCTCGTCGTATTGCCGTACAACAGGCTGCGCCGGAACGTCGTCAGGACATGAGTCGTTACCGCACAGAGAAAGCCGAAATAGGAAGTGGAAGCCGTCAGGCAGAAGAAAACCCGAATGCAGGTGCTATGGCTCAACAACAGCAACAAAAGCTGGAGCCTATCCGCACGGAGAAGAAGGTGGGACGTAATGATCCTTGTCCTTGCGGTAGTGGCAAGAAATACAAAGCTTGTCACGGAAAGGGATTATAAAATATACTATTGAAAGAGGGAGTCTAAAAACTCCCTCTTTTCTTATAAAACAGCTCTATACTCTAATTTATTTTTGAAAAAGAGGAATATAACTTCTGAACATAAAAGAAGGAGCATTCGCATCCAATTCAAATGTCCCAGAAAAAACGCGAAGGCTATCCTTACTTATTTTATAATGCAATTGGGCACTTGCAATGGGATCAACACTGAAGAGAGTAGCACAAGCTTTAAAATAGTTTATAGGACGTTCAGTCGTGAAATCAATAGCTTTTGTAAGTGTACCCTGATAAGAAGAATAATGTGTTTCTTTTTTCAGATTATCATATAAAGGTACTTCATTATTAAAATCATAAGCTTCTACCGTAATTTGCGATAAATTCCCTATATCGCCTACAATATCCGAGACGTGCATTTCTACTCTATATATAGCACCTCCGTATTCCGGTTCGAGTATTTCATCATCATCGTTGCCGCATGATAAACAACACATCATACATACAATAAAACTGATTAGTCTCCCTATTATTCTCTTTTCCATAACATTAAGGATTTAATTATTCTCAAAAATATGTAAAAGTAGACTAATCTACAAGTATATTTGCAAAAATAAACCTTATTGATACGGTCATAATTAAATACAATATCCGGACTAAACTCTAATAATATAATGAAAAAGATAGTTGTTGCTGTTGATTCTTTCAAAGGTTCTCTCTCTTCTATGGCTATTGCTGATGCTGTTGAGGAAGGTATTCATTCGATCTCTCCCGATTGTGAAGTAATTAAACTACCTATTGCTGATGGTGGCGAAGGAACAGTTGAAGCTATGGTAAATGCCACTGGAGGTGAATTTATTACTACAACAGTATGTAATCCTTTCATGCAACCGATTAATGCCAGATATGGAATCTTAGGAGACAGGAAAACAGCCGTCATTGAAATGGCCGCTGCCAGCGGACTTAATTTAATTCCTTTTTCATGGGGAATGTAATGAATACAACCACTTATGGAACAGGAGAATTAATTGTAGATGCCATCCGAAGAGGATGCAGACAGTTTATGTTAGGAATTGGTGGTAGTGCCACTAATGATGCCGGATTTGGTATGTTACAGGCATTAGGATATCGTTTTTTAGACCAAGAGAGAAAAGAATTAGGACAAGGTGGCATAATGCTGGAAAAAGTCATGCATATAGAAGAGAAATATGTCTTACCTGAATTAAAAGAATGTTGCTTTCAGATAGCAACAGATGTTCAAAATCCCTTTTGTGGCCCCAATGGTGCCGCATTTGTTTTTGCTGCTCAAAAAGGAGCTACCCCTTCAGATATAGTACAGCTAGATAAAGGCATGTGCCATTTTTCTAATATTCTATTATCAAAAGGAATTGACATAGTATCTATTCCGGGAACAGGTGCAGGTGGAGGCATGGTCGGAGGTTATTTGGCTTTTTTAAATGCAAAGCTGATTTCCGGTATAGAAATGATTAAAGAATATCTTCACTTTGATGATCTAATCAAAGATGTCGACTTAGTTATTACCGGGGAAGGAAAGATGGATAAACAAACATTAGAAGGAAAAGCTCCCTGGGGCGTAGCACAATCTGCAATAAAAAAACAAATTCCTGTTATTGCTCTTACTGCTGTTCTGGAAGAAGATATACATACATTTATTAATGCCGGTTTTTCGGGTATTTATCTTATACATCCGGCTGATACTCCCATTGAAAAAGCTATGCTACCTGAATATACATACTCCAATATAAAAAAGACAATTGAGAATATTTTACCGATGATATTAAATTAGTAACAAATTTCTCCTCCTTAGCAGAGGATGAGAAATTTGTTACTAACTTAATATCAAGCAATAAGCCTAAAGGCTAAACTTTCTATTTAAAGAAATACCTTACAATATCGTTTCCATTGGCATAGATCAATAAGCCGAATAGAAGTAACATACCGATAATCTGTGCATATTCCATAAACTTATCGCTTGGTTTCCGACGGGCAATCACTTCATAAAGTAAAAACATTACATGTCCACCATCCAAAGCCGGAATCGGAAGAATATTCATGAACGCAAGAATGATTGATAGAAAAGCCGTACGTTCCCAGAAAATACGCCAATCCCATTGAGCAGGGAATAGACCACCGATTGTACCAAAACCTCCTAAACTGGATGCACCTTCCTTGGTAAATACATATTTCATATCACTTACATACCCTTTTAGCGTATTCACACCTAAACGGATACCTGCAGGAAATGATTCGAAAAAGCCATAGCTCTTGGTATAAGTACCATACATTTCAGACGGACTCTTCAAATAAAAACCTAATTTACCATCCGAATCTGTATGAGCAACGGTTGTCTGTAACTGTCCATTACGATAGAAGCCTAAAGTAACATCCTTATCTTTATTATTACTTAGATATATCGATGCATCTTCATACAAAGGTGTTGCCTGCCCATCCATAGAAACAATACTATCTCCCGGTTGTAATCCGGCAAGAGCTGCCGGCGTATTTTTACTCAATAACTCACGAACTACCATCGGAATACGGTTAGGATCGGCAAAACCTTTTTTATCACGCAGTAGTCTTTGCATCATATCATCCGGAATAGGAATAACAGTTTGTACTCCATTCCGCAAAACTGTAACATTTGAAGCTTCTACGACACTGCGGAAACTATGTTCACCAAGACGATCCAGCTTTTCACCATCGGCCATTAATAGAATATCACCATCCTGGAAACCAATTTCATGAAAAGTTTCACTGTAATACATTCCATTAGTCATTTTATCTAATGGTACATAAGTTTCTCCCCATTTAAAGAGAATCATAGAATAGATAAAGAGAGCCAGGAGAAAATTAAACAATACTCCTGCAATCATAATCATCAAACGTTTACCAGCTGATTTTGAACGAAACTCATAGGGTTTAGCCGGCTGAGCCATTTGTTCCTTATCCATACTTTCATCGATCATACCCGAAATCTTACAATAACCACCTAATGGAAGCCATCCTATACCATATTCGGTCTCACTATTTTTAGGTTTATATCGGAAGAGTGCGAACCAAGGATCAAAAAACAGATAAAACTTCTCTACCCGCACACCATAAATACGGGCAAATATAAAATGCCCGAACTCATGAACAATCACCAGTATTGACAAGCTTAATATAAGCTGCAATGCCTTAATTAAAAATGTTTCCATCTATTGTCATTTGTTGATTAGAAGAAAGAATCTTAGACTCTTTAGGAGACTTAAGATTTCTTAGGATTCCGAGGATATCCTATAGGCTCCTAAGTAATCCTAAATATTCTCCCATTTTCTAATCATATTATTAATACTTTTCAAAATAATTCCTTTGCTATATTTCGTGCTTCAGTATCGGTAGCAACATAATCATCATAAGATGGTGCCTTTACAAAAGAAGCCTTCTCCATTGTTTGTTCAATCACGTCACTCATTTGCAGAAAGCCTATCTTGTCCTGAAGAAAAGCAGTCACCACAATCTCGTTTGCAGCATTCAGAATACAGGGCATATTACCTCCTCTACGCACTGCCTCAAAAGCAAAACCCAGATTACGGAAGCGCTTAATATCCGGAGATTCAAATGTAAGATTAGCATATTGTTGAAAATCCAAACGAGGAGCCATACTCTTTAAACGCTTAGGATATGAAAACGCATAAGCAATTGGCAACTTCATATCAGGAATCCCCAATTGCGCCATTACCGCCCCATCTTCAAATTGAACCATTGAATGAATAATGGACTGTGGATGTACAACTACTTCAATCTGTTCCGGTTTTAATCCAAATAACCACTTTGCCTCGATCATCTCGAAACCTTTATTCATCATTGATGCTGAATCAATAGTTACTTTAGCTCCCATAGTCCAATTGGGATGTTTCAATGCCTGATCTTTCGTAACCTTTGCAAGTTCATCTATAGACATCTTACGGAAGGGTCCTCCGGATGCAGTTAAAAATACCTTCTCTACCGGATTCTCCCATTCACCTGCTAAACACTGAAAAATGGCCGAATGTTCGGAATCTACAGGTAAGACAGGTATTTTATATTCATTTGCTAAAGAAGTTATCAGTTCACCGGCTACTACTAATGTTTCTTTATTTGCTAAAGCAATTGCTTTCTTAGCTTTAATTGCAGCTATAGTTGGTTTTAGGCCTGAATACCCGACCATTGCTGTCAAGACTAATTGGATCGGATCTGATTGTACTACCTGCGCAATAGCATCTTCACCTGCCCAGACTTTGATAGGAAGATCTTCTAATGCTTCTTTTAGTTCCGGATATTTTTGTTCATTAGCAATTACCACAACCTCTGGCATAAAAGTACGTGCCTGATTAATCAGCAAATCTATATTGTTATTTGCTGTCAATGCATAAACCTCAAATTGATCAGCATGTTGCTTTACGACCTCTAGTGCTTGGGTACCTATGGAACCGGTGGAACCTAATATGGCTAATTGTCTCTTCATGCCTTAAAATGCAATATATTCTGCAGGATTAACCGGTAATCCTCTAAACCACAATTCAAAATGTAAATGTGGCCCCGTAGAAAGCTTTCCTGTGTTACCTACTAATGCAATAGCTTCTCCTGCAATTACTACATCTCCAATCTCTTTCAATAAAAGCTCGTTGTGTTTGTAAACCGAAAGAAATCCATTTCTATGCTGTATCTGAATTACATTTCCGGAATTTGGATCAAAACCTGTAAAAACCACTGTCCCGTCCAACGTTGCTAATACGCTTTCATTAGGAGATGAAACAAGATCCATTCCATAATGGCGTATCTCTGGTTCAAAAGCAGCAGATATTACTCCGTTGATTGGTTTTACAAAAAAAATACCATCTGCCGGCATAGGGTTTGGATTTAAACTGGTTAAGTTATATTTTTCTTCTTCTTCAAATGTTTTAATAAATGCTTCTTCACGCTCTCCCCTTGGAATTACATAATTAGGATTCACTTGGGCAAGCGAATCAATTCGACGAACAGAATCAATAGTAGTAGTTCCGGCTAATATACCAGCTACATTATCCAGATATAATGCCTGAATTTCTATCATTCGCTCCAGAGAATCTGCACGAAGAGCATTTTGTACAATTTCTTTCCGGACTTCCACATCCAGGTAACCAGGAAGATAATTACGGATTGGAGTCATTATGATGATTACGGAAGTTATTGTTACAAGGAGAAACGCAAAGAATACTAATGTTATAATGGCAGACAATTTGGAGACACGATAAGACCAGACCTCCTCCAATGTATTCTCATTGAAGAAAGAAAGCTTATATTTAAAGCGTATCTGATGCCAAAAGGATTTTCTTCCTGCTTTCTTTTTTGTCTTTTTCTTACTTCCCATTAACTATCTTAGTGTTTCACAAGTCTAACAAACCTTCAGGTAATGACACCGTCATTTGTTTAGCAGGATGGTCGACTGATACGATCAATTCCTCAGCTGCCGGGAGCAGAAGCTCTTCTCCATGATAATCGATCTGTAACAACACATTTATTGTGCTCTCATCTACATGGGTTATTTTTCCCAAGAGGCCATGAATATTATCTGTAACTGTATAATTCAAAAAGCTATCCCATGTCATATCACCCACCAGGTCTTCAGTCTCCATTCCTTCTAATGGATAATAAACATCAAGCCCCACAAACTCACGGGCACTTTCTTCTGAATCTACATATTCAAGTTTTACGAGAATTATTGTATCGCTTTTATACCGATACTCTTCAATAAAGAAAGGTACAAGAATTCCATCTATATCACAGATGATATAAGGTTCGTCAACTTCGTCAAACAGATCACTGGTGGTAACCAGAGATATTTCTCCTTTTACTCCATGTGGTTTGGCAAATCGCCCAATCTTAAATACCTCTTCTCTCTTGATCATATCGTTTTTATAGACGGGTAATACGAGCTCCTATCTGATTCAACCGCTTGTCAATATTTTGGTAACCCCGGTCAATCTGGTCAATATTATTTATACAACTAGTACCTTCCGCACTCAAAGCTGCAATCAACAATGCGATTCCGGCACGAATATCAGGTGAAACCATTGTAGAACCACGTAAGCGGAATCGGTTACCTAGTCCAATCACTGTTGCCCGATGGGGATCACACAAAATAATCTGTGCACCCATATCAATTAGTTTATCCACAAAGAACAGACGGCTTTCGAACATCTTCTGATGAATAAGTACGCTACCTACTGCTTGTGTGGCAACTACCAGAAACACACTTAAAAGGTCAGGGGTCAATCCTGGCCAGGGTGCGTCAGCAATTGTCATAATCGATCCATCGATAAACGTATCTATTTCGTAGGAGTCATGGGTTGGAACATGAATATCATCTCCAACTTGTTCTACTGTAATACCTAAACGTCGGAATGACTCCGGTATTATGCCCAGGTGATTATATCCGGTATCTTTTATTAAAATATCTGAACCAGTCATTGCAGCCATTCCGATAAAGCTACCAACCTCGATCATATCCGGTAATATCCTATGTTGTGCCCCACCAAGAGACTCTACCCCTTCTATGGTTAAAAGGTTTGAACCTACACCGAAAATACGAGCCCCCATTTGAATAAGCAGATTACAGAGTTGTTGAAGATAAGGCTCACAAGCTGCATTATAGATTGTAGTTGTACCTTTTGCTAAAACAGCAGCCATGATTATATTTGCCGTCCCTGTTACTGAAGCCTCGTCAAGCAACATATATGTCCCCTTCAGTTGCTCACATTCTACTTCATATAATTGTCGTGCCTCATCATAAGTAAACTTTGCCCCTAATTTCTGAATGCCGACGAAGTGTGTATCCAATCGACGACGGCCAATCTTATCGCCACCGGGTTTTGGAATTAAAGCCTTACCAAACCGGCCTAACAAAGGGCCTACAATCATAATAGATCCTCTCAAAGAAGCGCTTTTACGAAAAAAGTCTTCAGTGTTTAGGTAATCCATATCCACATCATCAGCCTGGAATGTATAAACATCAGCTGCAGGATGCTCCACCTTCACCTGCATATCACGTAGCAGTTGGATAAGATTATTTACATCCAGAATATCAGGTACATTTTTTATTGTAACTTTTTCCGGAGTAAGTAATACGGCACAGATAATCTGTAACGCTTCATTTTTCGCTCCTTGCGGTATGATCTCACCGGATAATTTGTATCCTCCTTCTATGACAAATGAACTCATCTGCTTTTACGCGAATAGTTTTTCTTATTGTTATTATTGTTATTTGCCGGAGGAGTGTTACGAGCCAGGATATCACGGCTCTCGGTAAGCTTATGACTTTCTTCATCAAGTACAATCTGTCCTTTTGAAAGTTCATCCAAGTCCTTAAATATTTTACGGTCATCCACAGATTCTTTATTCCATGTAAGGAATGATTTCTTCATGTGGTTAGCCAATAACTGGATCAATTGCTCTTTTTCCGTTCCTGGTTCCAGTTCGGTAGCTTTATCAATCATCAGTTCCAGTGTACGTCCGTAATGACGATAACGAATACGGGAATTATTATAAGGAATCCGTGGAGGACGGCTATACAGATCTTCTTTACGAATAATCTCGTAAGGATAATCAATATCCAGCTTAAAATCTGCCATAATAGCCAGATGATCCCAGAGGATATGCTTGAAGTCGTTGACATCCCGTAGGTGAGGGAACATATTACCCATGATATTAATTATCGTATCCGCACAACGTTTCCGTTCTTCACGATCTTCAATAGTCATGCAATAATCCACCATATTTTGGATGTTACGCCCATACTCAGGCATAACCAACTTTTTCTCTTCAGTATTGTATTTCATTCTAATAAATATATTTAGTCGGCAAATTTACAGATTATTATTGACTTAAACGTGACTGTACATAATAAAAAACGTTAGTATAATATATACCTAAAATGAACAAAAAAAATTAAGTCTCTTTCATGAAACCTTACTTATATCAAATAAGTTTATCATGAAAGAGACTTATAATTCGTTATTCAAAGAAAAGAAAGGTATTAATCTGTTTTTCGTGTTACCCTTACCTGACAGTCCCGTGTACGATCCGTTTCAGATGTAACTTTAGCAAGCATATCTAATACTTCTTTTTCGTACTCATGGGAAACGCCTTTTTCTATATCTATTTCTGTAAGATTAACATTTTTATCAAAAACACTTTGCACACCCTCTTCTAATTCTTTTATTGGTGTATTTGCATACATTTGAAAAGATTTAGTCACGTTTGTATCATCATAATGCAAAGTTACTTTGACTGTGGGTGGAATAGGAAGAGGAGGTGGAGGAGCCACGGATGTCCTGCTCATTAAATCCTTTTCCTGTACAGTTGTCAATTCATGATAAAGAGTCTCGGTCATAGAGTCTTCCCCTTTACTATCTTTGAAATAACCCCTTGATTTAGCAATTTTACCTTTTGCGCCTCTCAGACCTTCTTTACTTGCAGATGTTTGAATACATCCTGCTTTAAAAGAATTATACTCACTCGCTTCCATCCGTATGCTCTTCACTGTTTTTTCCCTTGATCCTTCATTTTCATCTAAGACAAAAACAAAATAAAAATCAGGTTGTTTCTCTTGTTCTCCTTCAATGATTATTGTACTTTTGTTCATAGAAGGAGAAAATGTTTCTCCTTGCGTTTCCTGGAAAAACAGGTTTAGCATCTCCGGTTGCATGGAAGGGCGTGCAAATGCCTGTAGAACCAAAGCACCGATCGGGACCAGGAGCAATAGCTTCAACCGTGCCCATTTGTTTGATTGTTTTTTTAACATCATAGTAATACGTTTTTTAATTTTACTGTGGTTGAAGCTGTTGGCGAGAGTGTAGTGACTGGAGCCGACAGCTTTTTTCACAAGTAACAATTGATATTTTGTTGCATTAATGCCTCTTTTAAGAACTCCTTTATCTGCTTGGTATTCATGAATCTCTTTTAATTCTCTTTTTAATAACCAGATTGTAGGATTAAACCAGTTTAAAAGGACGACAACTTCCATAAGTAATAAATCCAGAGAATGCCTGTATTGCAAATGTTGTTCCTCATGTATGAGAATTTCTTCCGGATTATTTTGATAATCTTCTTCTGATAAAATTATATATTTCCCCCAACTGAAAGGAGCAATAGGCTGAGATATAAGCACTATTGTATATTTATTACGTTTTATTTGATGTCCATTCCTGATAATATCAAACATCCGATATAGAGAAATAATAAGAGTCAGGAAACAAAATATAATTCCGGCAAAATAGAAAAAACAAAGAATAGATATCCAACTTATGCTTTCATTTCCATTTTGTGGCAAGTGCAGAGCTTCAGTCATTGGCATAATATCATCTTCTACCGGAAAAAATATACGCTCTATCTGCATAACTGGCTGCTGGATCAGTGAAACCTCTTTAGTCTCTATCTCTATTAAAGGAAGAAACATACATGCCAAAACGCCAAAAAGCAAAACACTCCTATTCAACCAAAAGAAGGTGTCATTACTCAACAAAGCTTTAAAACAGATATAAAAGACTGTCAAACAAACACTAAACTTAAGTATGTAGAAGAAGAAAGCTTCCATAAGGCAAACTGTTTATTTACTTTTAATTTGTTTGATCAGATCCTGAAGATCTTCAATCGTAAGCGCCTCTTCTTCTATTAAACTTGAGACTACCCGTTTGTAAGATTGATCATAGTATTTATCAACTACCTGTTTCAATGTTTTTTGTTTATACTCTTCTTGAGATATAGATGCATAATATTGATGTGTATTTCCATACGCCTTATAACTAATATATCCTTTTTCCTCCAGAGTGCGAACGATGGTTGATAATGTATTATAATGAGGTTTAGGTTCCTCCATCAATTCTAATAATTCCTTGACAAATAAAGGTCCGTTCGACCAAAAATAAGCCAATATCTCTTCTTCTTTTGATGTTAAACTACGCATATAACTGAATGTTTATATTACAATTGTCCAAATATAACTATAATATCCAGTTATACAACTATAAATACACGTTAAGCAACTACAATTAACAGATAATAACTTTTACCCAGACAAATTAAACAATTATTATAATTAAACCTATAAATGCCTTGTAGGATCAGAATCAAACGTGGTTCGAATAATTATCCTTACCTTTGTGTTGAAATGAATAAATTAGGGATTTTTATAGCAATTATATTCTTTCTTATAGGGTGCAAAGCAAAAAAAGAAGGAAATGAAATACGGGTAACCGTTTTACGAGGGCCTTCTGCTATTGCTTTTGCGTACTGGATGGAAAATCCTCCTAGAATAAATGGAAAAACTGTAATTTTAGATATAGTTGATTCTCCAGAACAAATGCAAGCCCTTTTAATAAAAAAAGAATCTGATATAGCAGTTCTACCTATGATCAATGCTGCTAATTTATATAATAAAGGTATAAATTACCGATTAGCTGGTTGCCCGGTTTGGGGTAATATTTATCTGGTAGGCAAACCTGATGCAAAATATCTTCACATTTTTGGTGCAGGAACCACACCTGATATACTCGCCCGACACTATATCGAAAAACATCAACTTCCTTATGAATTAAATTATACATTAGGAACGCCATCAGAAATAAGCCGTGGACTACTTGCCGGCAAAGTGGAGGCTGCAGTATTAGCAGAACCATTTGTGAGCATGGTTTTGCGGGAAGATGCAGATCAAAAAATACTTGCTGACCTGAATAATCCGAAAGAAAACTCCCCGGGATTTGCCGAAACAGCAATACTTATTCATGCCGACCTTACAAATGAAAGGCATATTATTGATAGCTTATTGAAAACATCCTGCCTGTATGCAGTAGAAAAACCAGGAGAAGTGATCCGCATATTAGAAAATAAAGAACTATTTCCTAAGGGGCTATTGACTAAAGAAGGAATTGAACGGTGTAGGATTAAATATATGACAACAGTTGAAGCACGTACCGAGATCGAAGAGTTTCTTTCAGTCATATATAAATACGAACCCAAAGCGATCGGTAATACAATACCCGATGAAGATTTCTATAAATGAAAGCAAAAAATAAAAGACGCATTGCAACAATTTCCTCTGCCATACTATTATTAGTACTTTGGCAAATAGTTGCTATGGTAGTCAATCAACCGGAATTCGTACCCTCTATACCTCGGTTACTAAAAACCTTATTTGAACTTTTCCTTACCGGAAACTTCTATCTCTCTGTTGGGGCTACTATTTTACGTGGAATAGCAGGAATGATTATTTCATTGTTCCTTGCAGCATTATTTGCCGGTCTTTTTGCACGATTTGAATGGCTATATGAGTTATTTCGCCCTTTATTAACAGTAATGCGTTCCGTTCCTGTTATTTCTTTTATTCTTTTGGCTTTGATATTCCTACATGCAGAAAGTATTCCACTATTAATAGGCTTTCTCACTATGTTCCCTTTATTGACTGAGAATTTGACAAAAGGAATCAACAGCCAACGAATCGGACTCTCAGTCATGGCTAAACAGTTTCGCTTTAGTAATAGGAACCGTTTTACACAGGTCTTCTATCCGCAATTAAAACCCTTTCTTTATAGTGGACTGGCATCAGCTGCCGGATTTGGTTGGCGCGCTATTATCATGGGAGAAGTACTTTCACAATGTTCATTTGGTATTGGTAGTGAAATGAAAAAGGCACAAACTTTTATTGCCGTACCCGAATTACTTGCCTGGACTCTTATGGCTATCATTCTCGGTTATCTCACAGATAAAGGGATCAGTTGGTTATCGGAACATAAAATTAAAATATCATTTCTCTCGTCTAACACCCTTAGGGATAAAGATCATTTACTTCATCTTCCTACCTCACAGTCCTTACCTATTATTGTAACCGATATTTCATACAAATACGGCATCTCCCATTTTACTTATTCTTTTCAGGCTGGGAAAATATATGGTATTTCAGCTCCTTCCGGTGCAGGTAAAACGACTCTCTTAAATCTTATTAATGGAACTTTACAACCTACCACGGGAAAAATTAATATAAACCGACAAGAAGGCATCGCCTCCCTTTTTCAGGAACCGGAATTACTGGAACAACTCACTCTTTTGGAAAATACAGCTCTTCCGTTAGCCCGATTTTGTACGAAAGAAGATGCATTCATTCTTGCTGCCGATGTACTTTGTGTTTTGGAAATGGGAGATTTCATGCTAAAATATCCTAACGAACTTAGTTATGGACAACAACAACGAGGAGCAATGGCGCGTGCATTAGTATACCCCTCTCCTCTCCTATTTATGGACGAACCTTTTAAAGGTTTAGACGAGGCTTTATCCTTGCGTATCATCAAACGTTTGCAACAAAGGCAAGTAAAAGAAAAACAAACCATTCTCTTTACCACCCATCAAGCTGAAGAGCTTTCTCTTTTTTCCGAAGAGATAATATATCTGTAAATAAAAGCATTCAGAGAGTAATAAACCACGGGAACTTGTCAAAAAACCATCAAAGCTTTTTGAAACACGCTCGGAGCTTTTGAAAAAACCGTGGGAGCTTTTGAAAGAACTATCAAGAGTTTTCTGATAAAGGAGAATTGAAGGTATATTACGACGTAGAGACTGGGCTTGCCCTGTCTCTCTTTAATGTATGCTGATTTATTATAATTATTCATATGGAGACAGGACAAGCCCAGTCTCTACCACTATCGTGAAACCTTCAGATTTCACCATCCTTAAATATATACCTTGACTACCATCAACCGGAAATAACCAAAATAAAAAAGATTCAACTATCTTTGCCCCCACTAAAGAAAAACATCATGGATTCAATATTTCATACCCTTATTTCGCGTTCATTGCAGATACCCGAGCGGCAGATTGAGAAAACAGTAGCTTTATTACAAGAAGGAGCAACGATTCCGTTTATCAGTCGTTACCGGAAAGAAGTAACAGGTGGCCTGGATGAAGTGCAAATAAGCAATATTAAAGATCAACTTGATAAACTAACCGAGCTTCAAAAGAGGAAAGAAACTATTCTTAAATCGATTGAAGAACAGGAAAAACTTACTCCTGAACTCAAAAAGCGCATCGAAGAATCATGGGATAGTACAGAATTAGAAGACCTTTATCTTCCTTATAAACCCAAAAGAACCACTCGCGCTGAAATTGCCCGTAAAAAAGGATTAGAGCCATTAGCTAAAATATTAATGTTGCAACAAGAGAATGATCCTGAAACACGTGCTTATGCTTTTGTTAAAGGTGAAGTAAAAGATACAAACGAAGCTCTTCAGGGAGCACGCGACATTATTGCCGAATGGGTAAATGAAAATGAAGGTGCCCGTAACGCTGTCAGGAATTCTTTTACGCATACTGCTGTTATTACTTCTAAAGTAATAAAAGGAAAAGAAGATGAGGGTGCCAAATACCTGGATTATTTTGATTTTAGTGAACCTTTGAAACGTACAACTTCTCATCGGCTATTAGCGCTTCGTCGAGGTGAAGCAGAAGGGATTCTACGTGTAAGTATTTCTCCTGATTCTGAATCAACGGTAGACAGGTTACTAAATCGCTTTGTCAAAGGCAGAAGCGCATCATCAGAACAGGTTGAAGAAGCCGTAGAAGATGCTTTCAAACGCTTACTCAAACCATCCATTGAAACTGAATTTGCAAACTTGAGTAAAACCAAGGCGGATGAAGAAGCTATCCGTGTATTTGCAGAGAATCTGAGACAGCTCCTTTTAGCAGCACCATTAGGCCAGAAACGGGTACTTGGGGTTGACCCTGGATATAGAACCGGATGCAAACTGGTATGCCTGGACGCGCAAGGAAATCTTCTGCATAATGAAACTATTTACCCTCATCCACCACAGAATGAGAAAAGTAAAGCTTCGACAAAAGTAGCACACCTGGTTGAAATGTATGGTATCGAAGCTATAGCTATAGGTAATGGTACGGCTAGTCGGGAAACAGAACAATTTATTACAAATATCCGATACGACAGAAAAGTTCAGGTATTTGTCGTAAGTGAGAATGGAGCGTCCATCTATTCCGCATCAAAAATAGCACGCGAAGAATTTCCGGAATATGATGTGACTGTTCGTGGAGCTATAAGCATAGGACGTCGGTTGATGGATCCTCTTGCCGAACTGGTTAAGATAGACCCTAAAAGCATTGGCGTTGGGCAATACCAACATGATGTCGATCAGCCATCTTTGAAAAAAAGTCTGGATCAAACAGTGGAAAGTTGTGTAAACCTGGTAGGTGTGAATGTTAATACTGCAAGTAAGCACCTACTAACCTATATCTCCGGGCTTGGCCCGACGTTAGCCCAAAACATAGTAAACTATCGTGCTGAAAACGGCCCGTTCAATACTCGCCGGGAGATATTAAAGGTACCTCGCATGGGTGAAAAAGCTTTTGAACAGAGTGCAGGATTCCTCCGCATACAAGGAGGTAAGAATCCTTTAGACAATTCAGCAGTACATCCGGAAAGTTATCCGATCGTTGAACAAATGGCTAAAGATTTACAGTGTTCGGTCTCCGACCTGATAACAAATAAAGAACTGAAAAAGAAATTAAAGCTAGAAAACTATACAACAGATAAAGTAGGTATGCCTACCTTGCTCGATATTATGGAGGAGTTAGATAAACCAGGACGTGACCCACGACAGGCAATACAAGTATTTTCCTTCGACCCTACTATTAAAAACATTGAAGATCTGCGTGAAGGTATGATCCTTCCCGGTATTGTTACCAATATTACCAACTTTGGATGCTTTGTCGATGTAGGTATTAAAGAGAATGGATTAGTACATATTTCTGAACTGGCAGACCGTTTTATCAGCGACCCTACACAAGTAGTATCAATCCATCAACATGTTCAAGTAAAAGTATTAAGTGTGGATTTGGGACGAAAACGCGTACAGCTTTCAATGAAAGGAATGGCTTAATTTAATATCTTTAATGCCCTTAAAGGCGTTAAGGGCATTAAAGGCATTAAGGTCGTAAGGCATTAAAAAACTTTAGCCCATTCCAATAAAATTAAAAACTATGACTAAAGAAAAAATACAGAAAACAAACGCTGCGCGTTTGCTGGATAAAGCGAAAATAAATTATCAGCTTATTCCGTATGAGGTAGATGAGAGTGATTTAAGTGCAACACATGTAGCCGAGCAATTAGGTGAGGATGTAAATCAGGTTTTCAAAACATTAGTTCTGCAAGGAGATAAAACAGGATATTTTGTTTGTATAATTCCCGGTGCAGATGAACTTGATTTAAAGAAAACAGCCAAAGTTTCAGGAAACAAAAAGTGTGACCTTATACCCATGAAAGAATTACTCCCTCTTACGGGCTATATTCGTGGAGCTTGCTCCCCTATCGGGATGAAAAAACATTTCCCTACCTATATTCATGAAACAGCTGAATTATATGACACTATTTATGTCAGTGCGGGCCAACGTGGTCTACAAATACAGATAGCACCTGAAAATCTTATTAAAGAGATACAAGCTATTGTTGTAGATATAATATAAATTATATTGTTGGTATGACCGCACACAGATGACGCGGAATACACGGATTATCACAGAAAAAATATATTTTCCGTGGGAATCAGTGTTTTCCGTGTATTCCGTGTGCAGTCATACTTTTTATGAATCGAAGATCGGCACTAGCCAATAACGCAGCCTAGATTCTATTAAGGTTTTGTTATCAATTCAAATTCAAGTGTTCCGGCATTCACCAATTCTTCATGAGAGATTGAATATCCTTTTAGTTTCTTTCCTCCGGCTTTTACTTCTTTGATATAAATATCATCCGGAGTGTTATGCACAGACTTAATCACTAATTGTCCCTGGGGATAGTATTTCTTATCAAGTTGGATAGTTACTTTGTCAAAAACAGGAGATGTCAATACATAGTTCACATCTCCGGGACAAACAGGATAGAAACCTAACATAGAGAATATCGCCCATGTAGACATGGTTCCCGTATCTTCATTGCCTGGAACGCCGTTTGGTGCATTATGATAAACAGTATTCAGTAGATTACGTACAATCTTTTGTGTTCGCCATTCTTCTCCTTTAAAATAACTAAACAGATATGGATAGGCTATATCCGGCTCATTAGCTGCGTCATAAAGGCCTGTATCAAATACCATCTGTAGTTTATCTACAAACTTTTTCTGGCCTCCCATTAGCTTTACTAAACCTTTAATATCGTGAGGAACATAAAAAGTATAATTCCAGGCGCTTCCTTCATGAAAACCGGGATTCTCCTCAAAGTTCTCTCCCTGACGAGGATTGAAAGGGGAAAGAAAACTACCGTCAGGTAAAAGAGGACGGAATGTTCCATATTCTTTGTCATAATAATTTTTGTAGCCCATGGATCGCTGATAGAATAATTTTGCATCTTCCTTTTTCCCCAGGGCTTCTGCAAATTTAGATAGATTCCAGTCTGCTATGTAGTATTCAAGTGCATGAGAAACTGAATTATCATATTTACCACGCAAAGGTACATATCCTAAAGAGAAGTAATCATCGGCATCCGGGCGGAGCAAATTGAATTCACCTGGTGTAGTTGCCCCTTTACGCATTGCTGTATAAGCAGTTTCTATATCAAAACCACGGAGCCCACGCATATATGCATCTACAATGTATGGAATAGAAGGATCACCTTCCATTGTGAATGTTTCACGTCCATAAAGTTCCCATTTAGGCAACCAACCATTTTCTTTATACATATCAATCATCGTATTGATAATATCCAATTGACGTTCCGGATAGAGTAAAGTCATTAAAGTACTTACATTCCGATAGGTATCCCATAAAGAGAAAACAGTAAATCGATTACCTGTTGTATGTCCTTTTTCCAAACTTTCCATCTTTGGATATTCTCCATTTACATCTTGCAGAACATTAGGATGTATCAAAAGATGGTACATACCCGTATAAAAAATGGTCTTTTCATCTGTTGTTCCCCCTTCAACCATAATGCGGGATAAATCATTATTCCACATTGTACGGGCAGCCGTTTGTACCTTTTCAAAATTAAAACCGGGTTGCTCCGTATTCATGTTTAAACGGGCATTCTCAATACTAACAAAAGACACACCCACTTTCACCTCAATAGCCTCGTTTTCTTCCGTATCATAAGTAAAGTAAACACCTATATCATCACCGCTCATTTCACGGGTATATTTAGTATATAGTTTATATTTACCCGAATGAATGTCCCATTCTGCCTCAACGCCTTTCATCTCGCGTTGTTTCTTCCAATAACCTATCTGCTTTGGAGCTTTACTTACTTGCATCACAAAGTAAATACGAAATACTGCTTGTGGGTTATAACAAAAAGTTCCCAATAATTTACTTCCTTCAATTTCCGTATCACTCACCATGCGAACTGTTGAACCCGATTCATTAGTTAAGCCTTCTCCCAGATTTAATAAAATATTTCCTTGTCCCTTCGGAAAGGTAAAACGGCTCAAACCGGTACGCATACTTGCTGTTGCTTCTGCCTTTATACCATACTTAGTCAATGTATTACTATAATAACCCGGACGAGCAATTTCATTCGTGTAATGACTCCCATATTGTGCATAATCAACATTTAATTCGCCAGTGGTAGGCATCAATAACAAACTACCTAATTCCGGGCATCCTACTCCACTTAAATTCACATGAGCAAAACCGGTAAAGAAATCATTATCCGAAGAGTAAGGAGTTGACCACCATTGACTATCCTTATCAAAACGATTAGTTTCAGAGCCCATAACATTGAATGGAGTCACACTCATCATACCTTGTGGGCATACAGCTCCCGGATTTGTAGTGCCGTAATTACTGGTACCAATAAAAGGATTCACATAATCAACCGGTTGTTGTGCTGTTGCCAATAGAGTAATACACAGGAAGAATGCTACTAAGAGTTTTTTCATTTGGAGTTATTTTGTCTGTTTATATTTATTATCAAAATTCTGAAGGATCAACCTGAATTCTTATGGAAACCTATTAGGTTATGTTAGATTTGAGGATAATATCAACATGTAGGGGCTGCCCTATGTGGCTGCCCAAAACCACAAAATCAATATATTCGGGCGGCCACATAGGGCCACCCCTACGAGATAAACACCTTCAAATACTTGTCAGTTTTAACTAATCCACAATACTTCAGAATAATCCTGAATCTGGTTGTAAATATACAAAGAAAATCAGACTATGTAAACGCAAAAAGAGGCATCCCTTTCGGAACACCTCTTTCGTATAAAGAAAGCCGCACTTTTAGATATGAACAAACTCCGTATGACAGGATTTGAGTGCTTCGTCACCTTTGTAATCCGCCGTGCTATGCATACCCCGAAGGGCGCGGCCCGCCATTGACAACGAGAGCTTTGTCTCGGAATTAAAATAAACTGATGAGTTTCCCAATCGAATAAGTGCGGCTTAACTCTTCTGTTTCTTTCTATCACAAATATAAGTATTGTGATCTGAATTACCAAATAAAAAACAACTAAAATAGTCACCCTCTGGTATAGATAAAACAAAAAAAGAGTCTCATTGTTTAGAGACTCTTTCTTTTTTTAAGTGATATATTTTTTATTTCACTTTTGCTACGATTGCTTTAAAAGCTTCCGGATGGTTCATGGCTAAGTCAGCCAATACCTTACGGTTGATTTCAATACCATTTGCGTGCAATGCACCCATTAAACGGGAGTAAGACATTCCTTCCAAACGTGCAGCAGCGTTTATACGTTGAATCCATAATGCACGGAATGAACGTTTTTTGTTACGACGGTCGCGAAATGCGTATGTCAAACCTTTTTCCCAGGTATTTTTTGCTACGGTCCATACATTCTTACGTGCACCGTAATAGCCTCTTGTAAGCTTTAAAATCCGTTTTCTTTTTGCTCTTGAAGCAACATGATTTACTGATCTCGGCATAATTCTAATCTGTTTTTGAATGTTAGCGCCATCTTTTACGATGGTCTTGCTGGCTAATGCATTCGGTTAATAAAAATCGTTTAAACTCGCTTAATTAAAAAGATTACTTCATGCCAAGCATGAGTTTTACGCTATTCACATCAGAAGCATGAACCAAACCGATGTGTGTAAGATTTCTCTTTTGCTTTTTAGTCTTCTTAGTCAAGATGTGACTCTTGTAAGCGTGTTTTCTTTTGATTTTTCCTGTTCCGGTAAGGGCGAACCTCTTTTTGGCACCGGAGATAGTCTTCATCTTAGGCATTTCCTATGTATATTTAATTATTTATTTAGACACTCACTCTGAGTATCTTTCTTATTCATCACTTTCGTTTGTTTCTTCAACTTCACCGGCTGATTCTTCTTTCGGTTTAGGAGTTGATACCGGTTTTTTTATTGCTGCCGGTTTTGCTTTTGCCGGTTGAGGAGCTTTTTTAGGAGAAAGCATGATGATCATACGCTTACCTTCCAGTACAGGCAATTGCTCAACCTTTCCATAATCCTCCAGATCATTCGCAAAACGAAGTAACAAAACTTCCCCTTGTTCTTTGAACAGAATAGAGCGGCCTTTAAAGAATACATAAGCTTTTACTTTTGCACCTTCTTCCAGAAAGCCTTTCGCATGTTTCAACTTGAAGTTGTAATCATGATCATCTGTTTGTGGTCCGAAACGAATTTCCTTTACAACGACTTTAACAGATTTGGCTTTTTGCTCTTTCTGTCGTTTCTTTTGTTGATAGAGGAATTTTTGATAGTCTGTTATTTTACAAACGGGGGGCTCAGCATTAGGAGATATTTCTACAAGATCCAATCCTAAATCTTCTGCCATTTTCAGGGCTTGAGATGTTGGGTATACACCTTGCTCTACGTTATCACCAACTAAACGAACCTCACGAACGCGTATGCGGTCGTTGATTCTATACTGTTCTTTTGGGGCTTCTCTTCTAACTATCCTCATTAATAAAGTTTATTCTCCTCGTTTTTTAGTTTATTTCTTTATTCGTTTTTTGCCAGCGATTCATCATTTCTTCAACTTCATCTGTCAAAAGCGCTGCAAATGTAGTAATTTTCATCGAACCTTTATCACCTTCGCCCTGTTTTCTTACAGAAACCTCACGATTTTCTGCTTCTTTCTCTCCGACGATCAGCATATAAGGGATTCTCTTCATTTCATTGTCGCGGATTTTACGTCCGATTTTCTCGTTACGATCATCCACAACCACACGTATATCAGACTCTTCCAATTCACGGGCTACTTCTTTGGCATACTCATTGAACTTCTCACTGATAGGAAGAATTGCTACCTGATCAGGAGTTAACCAGATCGGGAATTTACCTGCAGTATGTTCAATCAATACAGCCACAAAACGTTCCATAGAACCAAACGGAGCACGATGTATCATAACCGGGCGGTGTTTTTTATTGTCTTCCCCGGTGTATTCCAGTTCAAAACGTTCCGGTAAACTATAATCCACCTGGATCGTTCCCAATTGCCAACGACGCCCAAGAGCATCTTTCACCATGAAGTCAAGTTTTGGCCCGTAGAAGGCAGCTTCACCTAATTCTACTCTGGCTTTCAGTCCTTTTTCTTCACATGCTTCGATAATCGCTCTTTCTGCTTTTTCCCAGTTCTCGTCGGAACCGATATACTTTTCTTTGTTGTCCGGGTCGCGCAAGGATATCTGGGCTTCAAAGTTTTCAAAATCCAACGCCTTGAAGATAATAAAGATAATATCCATTACTTTCAGGAATTCATCTTTCAACTGATCAGGGCGACAGAATAAGTGTGCGTCATCCTGGGTAAATCCACGAACACGGGTTAAACCATGCAACTCACCACTTTGTTCATAACGATATACTGTTCCAAACTCTGCAAAACGAATAGGCAGGTCTTTGTAAGAACGTGGTATCAGTTTATAAATCTCGCAATGGTGCGGACAGTTCATTGGTTTCAACAGGAATTCTTCGCCTTCCTGTGGTGTATGAATCGGCTGGAAAGAATCCTTTCCATACTTTTCATAGTGGCCGGAAGTAACATATAATTGTTTACCACCTATATGTGGAGTCATTACTTGTTGATATCCATATTTCTTTTGAATGCGTTTCAGGAAGTCTTCCAGTTGCAAACGCAATTGTGTACCACGTGGCAACCATAAAGGCAACCCTGCTCCTACATTCTGTGAGAAAGCAAAAAGTTCCAGTTCCTTGCCGATCTTACGATGGTCACGTTTTTTTGCTTCTTCCAAAAGAGTCAGATATTCGTCCAACAACTTTTTCTTTGGAAAAGTGATACCATAGAGACGAACCAACTGTTTACGTTTTTCATCTCCACGCCAGTATGCACCGGCAACGCTTAATATCTTTACAGCCTTAATATAGGAAGTATTCGGAAGGTGAGGGCCACGACACAAATCCGTAAAAGAACCTTGTGTGTAAGTGGTAATCGTTCCATCTTCCAATTCATCAATCAATTCCGTCTTATATGTTTCTCCTCTTTCGCCAAATGCTTTCAGAGCATCTTGCTTTGCAATCTCACGACGTACAATATCTTCTTTGCGAGCTATAAGCTCCATCATTTTGGCTTCGATAACAGGAAAATCGCTTTCTTTAATTGTCACGCCTTCACCGGGATCAACATCATAGTAAAATCCATTTTCAATGGCCGGGCCGATACCGAACTTCACATCAGGATATAACTCCTGTAAGGCCTCAGCCATCAGGTGAGCACTGGAATGCCAATAAGCATGCTTTCCTTCCTCATCATCCCATTTAAATAGTTTAACTGTGGAATCTTCATTGATAGGACGGTTCAAATCCCAGGTCTCGCCGTTTACACTGGCGGCCAAAACATCTTGAGCCAAACGTGAACTAATACTCTCTGCAATCTGCATAGCAGTAGTTCCTTTTGCATATTCTCTTACGGAATTATCCGGAAAAGTAATCTTTATCATAACTATAGTTCCTATAAATTCTATAAATAATCGGCAAAGATAAATATTAATTGAGAATTGACAATTGAGAATTGATAATTAATTTGTTACTCTCCCTGTCAAAGCAACAAGACATATCCTTTTTCATTCAATTGTCAATTGTCAATTAGTTTGTCATTCTCTTGATAATGTTATAAGCATTTATTATCCCCAACTCTCCGGCTTTGCTTAAGTCTGCAATTCCACGGTTGGCATCTCCTTGGGAGAGACGGGCAAGCCCCCGGTTAAAATACGCTTCCGCAAAGTTTGGATCACGTTCGATAGCTTCGTTATAATCAAGTATTGCAGCCCGATAGTCACGCTGGGCACAGCGAAGATTTCCCCGGTTGAAATAAGCATAGACAAAGTCGGGGTTCATCTGGATAACCAAATCGTAATCCCTTACAATCATCTCATGGGTATAAGCACGCTTATTATCTCTGAGTTGTGTTGCAGCCGGATCGACAACGTTTGCTGCAGACTGTGGTTTTCGTCCCGCACTGAGAGTCATGCTCATAGCAGCAATTTCATCCGCTTCCGTAGATGATTGTGACAGACTATATTCCAATTGTTTATAACGTACTACAGCCCGGTTGAAATAAGCCATCACAAAACTTTGATCAATAGCAATTACGCGATCATAGTCATTGATAGCCTCCTGGAAATCCTGAACAAGCATATAATCTATAGCACGTCCAAAGTAAGCATTTGCATCCCTTGGATTATCGGATATCTGTTTGGAGAATTCATCGATAGAAGCAAAATGAATTGCAATCTGGGCTTCATTCAATGCTGCCTCCTGATTGGTTAATCGTATTACACGTGGTAATATCATCTTATTATTAAATGCTTCAACCGTCTTGTCATAATAGACAGTCTTTTTGATCAAATCAGGTTTTTCATAATAAGTAAGTATAAACTGAGGCTCCAGGTCTACCCGTACATTCCGGTCTTGAACCCGTCCGCGCACTTCGCTCTGATATTTACTTTTCTGCTCTTCTTCTTTATCATAGACAACCAAACGGTTAAACTTATTTATATTCTTATCCGATTGTTCCCGTGTATTCTCTTCACTTTCATCACCACCTCCACTACCGGACGTTGTTCCTGTACCGGCTGTAGCCGTACCTGTTCGTCCCGCATTACGATTCTTGATTGCATTCTCTTCACGTTCATACGCTGTCCAATAATCACGATCAGCACCATTGTTATCGCCCAACTTACGTTTAGCATCAGCCCGGCTGTAATAACCCGGAAGAAAATCGGGATATTGATTGATAACAACATCCAGATCGCGGATAGATCCACGATAATCACCGGTTTCATAACGCAGAAGAGCCCGATTATAATATGCCATATAGTTATCGGGTTCTATTTCAAGCACCACATCAAAATCTTCGATAGCACGGTTATTATCCCCTACCTGAAAACGTAATAATCCACGATTAAAACGGGCTATCAGATTACGGCTATCCATGCTGATCACCTGATCATAGTCGGCCATAGCACCACGAAGATCATTCTTTTGATAACGCACCAATCCCCGGTTTATGAAATATCCATTATTACGGGTATCAAGTTTAATCGCCTCATTTAAATCGCTTAAAGCTCCATCAAAATCGCTTTGCTGATAACGCAGAATAGCGCGGTTTCCATAACTGGGGGCATAGTAAGGATCCATTTCTATGGATTTATCATAGTCCGCCAAGGCTTTGGCCGTATCTCCTTTTTCGGTATACATTGCTCCACGTGTCAGATAATTCATCGCATGCCGGGGATGAGCTGTCATAAGCATATCAAATGCCTTTTCTGCCCCTCCGAAATCCTTTTTCTGAATAAAAGCCACAGCCATATTCACCAACATTCCCCGGTCTTCAGGACGATAAGAAAGCCCTCTCTTATAATCCTCTATAGCTCCATCAAAATTTTCCTGACTCTGACGAGCAATTCCCCGTGCATAATAAGCCTGTACTAAAAAGGGATTTAACTGCAAACATTTCGTACAATCATCTTCTGCTCCCTTATAATCATCCAGATTAATTTTAGCAACTGCTCTGTAGAAATAAGGTTCAGGCAACCAAGGCTTTGCTTGTATAACCTGATTAAAATATTGTATAGAAAGAACATAATCTTCAAAATAGAGAGCATTCCTACCAACAGCCAGCACACGATCTGTATTGATCTGGGCCAATATCGGCAGCATACATATTTGCATTAAACACAAAAGCAGTATTTTCTTCATTCTTTTCCTTTGTAGTACTAGTCCGTTTGCAACTCCAACAAAAGTCAGCCCGACTAATGAATTGGCAAAAATAAATAAATTATCCTAGTAAATGTGAGCACTCTTATTAAAAACTAAAAATGTTCCTTAAAAGAGAAAAGATTGGATGCTTGGTAACTCGTTCTTTTCACTAAATCCTTTAAGTTTTAATTCAGCTAAATCTAATTCTTTCTTGCAATGAAATTAATCTGCTCACAACCGTGAAATATATATTGCACAGCTGTGGAATAATAATTGCACAACTGTGCAATATATATTTCACGGTTGTGAGCAGATTATTCCTATAGCAGAAAAACATTAATAATTGCCGAAGAAAAAGATAGATATAGTAATAGAAAATATAACCGGATAAGGTTATCTTCGGATGGATGAAGCCGATTCATCAATAGCCCGCTGCTTTAGCTGCGGGTGTATGTAAGGGAGAGGAATGGCTTTAGCCACATAACAATTCGGCTAAAGCCATTCAATTTATCGTGATTTAACCCGCAGCTAAAGCAGCGGGCTATTGATAACCCCATGAATGAGGTTGGGTTAATTATATACAAACAGGTTAATTATATACAAATTGGTTAATTACATATACCTACATATAGGTATTGAGTTGGTTGGCAGAAATCAGTACCTTTGCACCACAATTATACAATATGAAACTATCCGAATTACGCACAGGAGACAGAGGGGTTATCGTAAAAGTCATGGGACGTGGTGCCTTTCGCAAACGAATCATCGAGATGGGTTTTATCCGGGGAAAAGAGGTTGTTGTAATTCAGAATGCACCTTTGAAAGATCCCATTCATTATCGTCTGATGGGTTACGATATATCTCTACGACGTAGTGAAGCAGCTTTAATTGAAGTCGTTAGCGCCGAAGAATTTGCTAATGATATATTAGAAGCAGAAAATGCCGGTTCTTATTCAGGCACACCCATCATGCCTTCTGATGAAGATCTCCATGCGATTGCTTTACGGGAACGTAAGATTATTAATGTTGCATTGATTGGTAATCCGAATAGCGGCAAGACTTCGCTCTTTAATTATGCTTCCGGACAACATGAACATGTTGGTAACTACAGCGGTGTAACGGTCGACGCAAAAGAAGGTGTATACAAACAGAACGGTTATGTATTTCGTATTGTAGACCTTCCCGGCACTTACTCACTTTCGGCGTATAGCCCTGAAGAACTTTATGTACGTAAACATTTACAGGATGAGAATCCTGATGTGGTGATAAATATCGTGGATGCCTCCAACCTGGAACGCAATCTGTATTTGACAACACAATTGATAGATATGGATGTCCGAATGGTTGTGGCTCTCAATATGTATGATGAGTTAAACCGGAAAGGGAATAAACTGGATCATGAATCGCTTTCTGTTCTCTTGGGTACACCAATTGTTCCGACGATAAGTAAAACTGGTTTTGGAATAAAAGACCTTTTTGATCGTATTATAAAGGTTTACGAAGAAGAAGATCCGATAGTTCGCCATATACATATTAATTATGGGGAAATTCTTGAAAAAGGGATTAAGCAATTAAAAGATTGCCTGCGGACAAATGCGAATATCCCTCGTTCACTTTCCAAACGATATATAGCCATCAAATTACTGGAAAGAGATTCCAAAGAAGAATCAAATATAAAAGAACTCCCTGAAGCAGAAGCTATCCTGTCAGTGCGGGATACGCAAGTATCAGAAATCGAAAATTTACTGCAGGAAGACAGTGAAACGGCTTTTACGGATGCCCGTTACGGTTTCATTTCAGGAGCTTTATTGGAAACCTACGAGGAAAATAAAATACAAAAGGTCAGTAAAACGCAGATCATCGACCTTTTTGTAACCAATAAACTACTGGGCTTCCCGATATTTTTCCTTTTTATGTGGGTGATGTTTGAAGCCACATTCCGATTGGGTGCTTATCCGATGGAATGGATCGAATCACTGGTAGGCTGGATAGGCGATATTGTACGGGGAATCATGACTGAAGGGCCTCTAAAGGATTTGTTAGTAGATGGTATTATTGGAGGTGTCGGTGGTGTAATTGTTTTTCTTCCCAATATCTTAATACTTTATCTCTTCATCTCCTTTATGGAAGACTCGGGTTATATGGCACGGGCTGCCTTTATCATGGATAAGATTATGCATAAAATGGGATTACATGGTAAATCGTTCATTCCTCTGGTAATGGGTTTTGGTTGTAATGTTCCGGCAATTATGTCGACACGTACAATTGAAAGTCGCAATAGCCGGATGATCACTATGCTTGTGAATCCTCTGATGAGTTGTAGTGCCCGCTTACCTGTATATCTGTTATTTGCAGGGGCATTCTTTCCCAAACATGCCGGGCTTATTCTGTTCGGCTTATATGTTACAGGAATTTTATTGGCGGTACTAATGGCCCGGCTATTTAAACGTTTCCTTTTCAAGAAAGAGGATGTGCCATTCGTTATGGAACTTCCTCCCTACCGGATGCCTACTTTTAAATCCATTTTGATTCACATGTGGGAAAAGGCACGTCAATACCTGCGCAAAATGGGGGGTGTTATCTTGATTGCTTCCATCATAATCTGGTTCCTCAGCTATTTCCCAAGAGAGACAGAAGGGATGGAAGTATACGACCATCAAATAGCCCAGGTAGAACAAAGCATGATGAATGCTGATGAAAAATCCGAAACAATTAGCGAGCTTGAACGGTTAAAAGAAATGGATCACCAGGAACATTCTTTTATTGGAACTATAGGAAAAACGATTCAACCTGTACTCAAACCATTAGGTTTCGACTGGAAGATGAGTGTCAGCCTACTCACCGGAATGGCAGCAAAAGAGGTTGTTGTAAGTACACTAAGTGTACTTTATACAGGAGATTCCGAAGACAGCCAGGCATTGCCGGAACGATTACAGCAAGACAGGGATGCTACGGGTAAAAAGGTATTTACCCCTCTGGTCGCATTAAGCTTAATGCTTTTCGTTCTTATATATTTTCCGTGTATAGCAACAATTGTGGCCATCAGTAAAGAGTCCGGTTCCTGGAAATGGGGAGCCTTCGTGGTTGTCTATTCCTGTGTATTGGCATGGATAGTATCCTTTATTGTCTATCAAACAGGAGGATGGCTCGTCAATTTACTCACTTAAAGGCAAAAGCTATATGTGGCAGGAAATAGCCATTATTGTTATAGGTATTGGAGTTATTGTATATATAGGACTCAAGATATACCGCTTTATCACCCGTCCACAGGATAGTAATCCGTGTGCGGGTTGTCCGGGATGCGCTTTAAAAGACGAAATAAAAGATAAAGACGACTGCCCGGATAAGAGGTAGAACAATTCTACATTATTTCACTATCTTTGCATCTTTAAGAGAAAGGTGTACATGAGTCAGAAATATCCATCGGTTTTATTAGAAAATGCAGTAGCAGAATTGTCTTCACTTCCTGGTATCGGACGCAAAACAGCGCTTCGCCTTGCCCTTTATATGCTACGGAGAGATGTTTCCTATACCGAAAACTTCACGTCTGCCCTACTGGCGCTTCGGCAAGAAGTGAAGTATTGTAGTGTTTGTCACAATATATGTGATGACGATATGTGTAGCATCTGCTCCAGTCCGCAACGAGATCATTCATTGGTCTGTGTCGTGGAAAGCATCAAAGAAGTAATGGCTATTGAAAACACCGGACAATATCATGGCGTATATCATGTATTGGGTGGGCGTATATCTCCTATAGAAGGCGTTGGGCCTGCTGATCTGGAAATAAATAGTCTGATCGACCGTGTCCGGGAGGGAACTGTAAAAGAAGTACTCCTGGCTATGAGCACAACAATGGATGGAGATACAACAAACTTCTTTATCTATCGTAAACTATCAGGTATCGATGTAAAAATTACGGTTATTGCACGAGGAGTTTCTATTGGAGATGAGCTGGAATACACCGATGAAGTTACTCTTGGACGTTCCATCGTGAATCGTACGGCTTATTCCGATTCCATAAAAATGTAACCAACCATAGAAACATGTACGACACAAAGATTTCCGTAATTATAGTCAATTACAATGTAAAGTATTTTCTGGAACAATGTCTTTACTCTGTCCGGGCAGCCGCCAGTGGAATGGATACGGAAGTATTTGTTGTAGACAATAACTCTACAGATGGTTCAATGGAATACCTGAAACCAAGATTCCCGGAAGTGACCTTTATAGAGAATCACGATAATCCGGGTTTTGCCAAAGCGAATAACCAAGCTATCCTTCAGGCAAAAGGAGAATATATACTGCTGCTTAATCCCGATACGGTAATTGGTGAGGATAGTCTGCGGAGCCTGTGTTTCTTTATGGATGAACATCCCAAAGCCGGAGGTATCGGAGTGAAGATGTTAGATGGAAATGGAGTTTTCCTGGCAGAAAGCAAGCGCTCCTTCCCTACTCCATGGGTATCATTCTGTAAATTGTTTGGTTTATCTAAGCTTTTCCCCCGCTCACGTACATTTGCCAGATATAGTTTGCCTTATTTATCAGAAAATAAGCAGCATAAAATAGATGTCTTGGCAGGAGCTTTCATGCTGATGCGGCATGAATCTTTAGATAAAGTGGGACTGCTGGACGAATCATTCTTTATGTATGGTGAAGACATTGACCTATCCTACCGGATTAAAATGGGAGGATATGACAATTACTATATGCCGGAACGTATCCTGCATTACAAAGGGGAATCGACTAAACATAATGACAAGAAATATATCCAGGCATTCTATGGAGCCATGTTGATCTTCTATAAGAAGTACTATCCACGGTCGGGCTGGTTTATGAGCGGATTGATTAAGGTCGGTGTACGAATGAAGGTTTCCTTCGTTTCCCTGTTCGGTTCATCCAAAGATAAATCAAAGAAGCAGAAACGAATAAAGAATCGTAGATTACTGATCATTTGCCGGGAAGATGAATTTGAGAAGATAAAAGAGGCCTGTGTAAAACGTATGCCTGATCTGGAATATGTCAACCTATGGGATTTGGATGTGGAAAGAGTCATGGATGCCATCTGCCGTAAGAACCAGATGAAAGGATTCACCGATTATGCTTTCTCTTATCCGGATGTACGTTTCGAACAAATGTTGCTCTTTATGGATAAGATGGTCAATAAAAAAGCTGTGTATCATATATATAATGAAGAGAGCAAGCAACTGATAACCCCTGGTAAATAAAGAATTATGGCTTTACTAAAGAATGAATATATCCGCTTACGCGCACTCGAACCTGAAGATTTGACATTACTCTATCAATGGGAGAATGATTCGGATTTATGGAATATAGGCAACGCATTGGCCCCCTACTCGCAATACGTATTGAGACAATATATTGCCGAATCTGGCCGGGATATCTATGAATTGAAACAATTACGCCTGATAATCGAAGTATGTGAAACAGGAGAAGCTATCGGTTTGATTGACCTGTTTGACTTTGAACCCCATCATCAACGAGCCGGAACCGGGATTCTGCTTGATCCTGCTTACCAACAAAACGGATGGGCTACACAAGCGCTTACTTTATTGATTGAATATGCTTTTTCTTTCCTGAAACTCCACCAGCTCTATGCCCATATACCAGCGAGTAATGAACCCAGCAAAGTTCTTTACACCCGTTGTGGTTTCAAGGAATCAGGAATATTAAAAGATTGGCTTGTAACAGAAGATAATTATCAGGATGTCCTGATTATGCAATTAATTAACGGTTAATTAAGAAGCGGGTCTTTGGGATAATTTATCCACGTACGGTAACGTTGTCCCAAACGGGCCAATGAATGCTTCCAATAGGAATCGCCGTCCGCCGGAATAATACTTTCTTTATTCGGATTGGTTACAACCCAAGAATCTCCATCGATTTCTCTCCCCAACTGTCCCTCTGTCCATCCGGAATATCCTAGGAAAAACTTCACCTTTCCTTCAATGGAATGCCCGCTTAATATGTACTTTTTCAGGAAATCAAAATCACCATCAAAATAAAGTCCTTCACTTATACGTACAGTATCAGGCACAATTAAATCGCCTAAAGTATGAATAAAGAAAAGACGGTTCGGACTCACCGGTCCACCCAGATAGATCGGAAGCGGAGGACAATCCTCCAAATCAGAAAAGAAAGTGTTTACATATAAATCGGTCTTTTTGTTCAAAACTAATCCCATGGAACCTTTTGCATCGTGTTCCACTAATAAAACTACAGAACGTTGAAAATACATATCCTGAAGTGCTGGTTCTGATATCAGAATACTTCCTGGCGCGGGATATAGATTATTGTGTGTTATTTTAAAGATATTCTTATAGTATGTCATGGCTCCTGATATTCTGTTAGTTAAGAATTCAGGGACAATATATAGCATTTTGTATAAATATGCAAAAGAAAGGGACGGCATTTAATGTTAATAAACGTCAACGCCGCCCCATAATATGTATATCATCAATTATGGTGTTGCACAAACAACCGTAATCTTTCTTCTAATAAATCATATTGATGCTCTTTAATAAAAGAAGTACACGCCCGCAATCCCTGCTGATTACTTCCGGTAGTACTCAAGGAGATAGCACTCACTCCATAATAAATAAGTTCTTCCATCAACTCTCCCCCAGTCATGCCGGGATAAGAAATTGTGAAGTAGAAACCATCAGCAATAGGTTCATCCAAATCGTGATCGTAGACGATTTGGAAACCATGATTTGTGAATATTTGTTTCAATCGCTGCGCCCGTCGGCCATATTCTTTTACAATTGATATAAAGTCAAATTCACCGTCCGAAGCCGCCTTAAACATGGCAGCTAATGCATATTGAGCCGAATGGGAAGTTCCTGAAGAAAGAGCATATAATACACGGTGAATGTAAACAGTTCCAAATGTACCGCCACCATAGCGCTGAGTTAATCCATCATAAGCACGATGGTAAAGCTTATCAGAAATGGCAGTAACCCCTATTCGCTGACCGGCATAGCTAAATGCTTTTGAACCGGATATTTGCAAGATGTAATTATCGGTATAATGAGCCACACTGGCTTGATATGGTTTTTCAAAAGGAGTTCCCAATTCCTTACGGAAATCCATAGCAAAATAAGCAAGATCTTCTATTACAATCACATCATATTGATTGGCCAATTGGCCTATAATCTTCAATTCATCTTCTGTCAAACAGAACCATGCCGGGTTATTCGGATTTGAATAGATCAAAGCTGCAATATTACCTTTGGATAATACATCATCTAGCTTTGCCCGTAATTTATCCCCGCGGTATTCATATACATCGAAAGATTCATATTTACTACCCATTACCGTTATCTGTTGCTTCTGAACAGGAAAACCCGGGTCAATAAATAAAATTGTGTCCTTGCCGGTCACACATTGCGTAGCTGTTAGAAAAGAAGCGTATGTACCCTGCATAGAACCTGTAACAGGCACACATCCTTCCGATGCAATATCTACATTCATAAATGCTTTAATAAAACGGGAAGCTTCACTCTTCACCTCCGGAATACCATTTATATTGGGATAAATAGAAGCCACTCCTTGTTGCAAAGCTTGGACTTCAGCATCAACACCTACCTTTGCAGCCTGCAATCCCGGCACACCCATTTCCATGTGAATGAACTCAGTCTTTGTCTCTTCTTCCAGTTGAGTAGAAATAGCTACTACTTCGCGAATGGTAGCCTTTCCAAAATCAGGAAGCCCATATCCTTCTATCACACGTTTCGCAATTTTATAATCTACAGGAGTCTGCTTCATCTTTATATTTGTATTTGTTTTTATTTCCACACAAAAGTAGAAAAATTATTTCTCCCTTCCATTTTTTTTATTCAAAGTATTGCGCAATCAAATAAACCCTCTATCTTTGCAGAGCATTTCAAAGGAAATGTATTAACAAAATTGGAGCGGTAGTTCAGCTGGTTAGAATACCTGCCTGTCACGCAGGGGGTCGCGGGTTCGAGTCCCGTCCGTTCCGCATAAAAGGGGTAAAAATCCTTTTTGGAGCTAAAATATTAAATATCAGCGAGTTAATGAGTTTCATCCCTAACTCGTACCCCATAGGGGTTATGATATGTTACAATGATTTGATATATAGGCTAATAACGGTTTTGGGTGGTGTACCCGTCCATACCGCGGAAAGCCTAAGTCAATAGGCGCCAAAAAAGAGACAAGTCCTTCATATTCAGTGAATATGAGGGACTTTTTTTATTTATGTTGTCTTAGGAAAAAGCCAAAATAAAGCCAAAAAAAGACATTTAGTGTGTCCCATTTCATACCCCAAACCAAAAAGGGACACAGGGGGTACGAGAAATCAAAGAAAAAGGGGTACGAATTGTCCAAAATTGGCAGTGTGTTGTCGGGAATTGGCAGTCTGCATAAAACTCATTAACAGATAGTTTACTTTAATTTTGTAACATTAAAAAATGAGTTTATGAAAAGTACATTTAAAGTTCTTTTCTTTTTGAAAAGAGACAAGCAAAAATCCGATGGCAGTGTTCCTATCATGTGCCGGATTACAATCGACGGACAAATAAGCCGTTTCAGTACCAAATTAAATGTGCATCCTAAATCATGGGATGTAAAGTCGTCAATGGCTCTGGGCAGAACAAAAGAAGCTGTCGAGATAAATACCTTTCTGGAAACAATTAAAACAGGCTTATACAACGTTTACCATGATTTACTCACCAAAGAGAACAATGTTAATCCTGATCGGGTTAAAAATATCTTTCTTGGTCTTGAAATTAAAAACCAAACCGTACTCGAATTATTCCAACGGCATGTTGATGATATCGCTAAATTGGTTGGTATAAGCAGGGCAAAAGGTACACTTCAAAAATATGACGTAGCCCGTAGGCACATGGCTAATTTTATTAAAGAGTATTATAATGTTGCTGATATTTCTTTGAAAGAGGTAAATCACTCCTTTTTGAGAAATTTTGAAGTGTACCTAATGACAAGCTGCAAATGTAAGGAAAATACTACTGCTAAATTCTTACAGCGATTCCGCACTATTATTCTTTTCGCCAAAAATAACGGTTGGATTCACATTGATCCTTTTGCCAACTATAAAATAAAGTTTAAGAAAGTCGATAGAGGCTATTTAATGCAAGAACAAATAGACGAAATCATGAAGAAACAATTCTCTTCTGAACGTTTGGAGCGAGTAAGAGATATCTTTATTTTTAGCTGTTATACCGGACTTTCCTATATAGACGTAAAAGGATTGGATGAAAGTAATATCCGCATTTCATTTGATAATAATTTGTGGATAATGGGGAAACGTGAAAAGACAGGTACAAGCTACAATATTCCATTACTCGACATTCCAAAGCAAATTATTGAGAAGTATAAAGGGACGATGCCCAATAAGAAAGTTCTCCCTGTTCCAAGCAATCAAAAAGTGAATGAATATCTCAAAGAAATCGGAGCTGTTTGCGGTATTGACAAAGATTTAACATTTCATCTTGCAAGACATGTAAAGTCTTCCAATCGAATGTATTTCAGCGTGTTGCAAGATTGATATTGCAAACAGGTAACGATTTAGAAACCAGCTATCATTATTCGCTGATTAGCTTCGTTTTCAACAATACATTAAGAACGCTTAATGAATACAAAGGTACGAAATTATCCCCATATTGCCAATATTCTCAAATATATTTAAAGCCATTAAAACTGTTTACTTTTCATTCCAACAAAAGTCAATGTCAACTTGTGCATCGCCCTTGTTGCTGAAACATAAAACATACTCCGGTCAATATCCGAATTGCATTTCCTGTCAGTTACTTGTGGGATGATTACTTGGTCAAACTCCAATCCTTTTGTCATACACAATAATACCTTGAACAAGAGCGGAACTCTGATTTGAAAGGAAGTAAACATCATTTGTATGCTTTTAGCTTATCAGCTATAAAGCACTCCTTTCAATAAAACACAAGTTATTTTTTAAAATAATTGCAAAAAAATTTGGTTGTGTCCAAATGGTTACTTAATTTTGTATCCAGCTGGATACAAAATTGAATCAAAATGACGAAAATAGAACGAGATCGGGATATGACCGAAGAAAAACTGATTAATGCGGTTGGAGAACTTATTGTAGGGGAAGGTTTTGAATCGCTTGGAGTAAGGAAAGTGGCAGAGCAAGCGGGAGTAAACAAAACTCTCATTTACCGCTATTTTGAATCTCTCGATGGTTTAATCTATGCTTACATGAAGAAGCATGATTTTTGGCTTAATACACCATTGGAGCGACCGGATGTTTCGGATATTAAAGTCTATTTGAAAATGTTTTATCGCAGGGAAATAGCTGAATACAGGGATAATATTGCGCTTAAAAGATTAAAAAGGTGGGAACTTTCTTCCGATAAAGATTTCGTAGTAGAAATCCGCGCCCAAAGAGAAAAAAACGGAGTGCAATTTATGGAAGTGATGTCCGGATTCGCAAAGGTAGATAAGGAGCAATTACAAGCTATATCTGCTCTTATGGATGCAGGAATTGTCTATTTAGCCATGTTCGCAGAAAACTGTAAGATGTATAACGGCATTGATATTCAAAGTGATAAAGGTTGGGATCAGATAGCTAAAGGAATTGATGTATTGATAGATATAATGATAAAATAACCAACAATGAAAAAAGCAATTTTAAGTATGGCTTTAGCAATAACGACATTGGGTTGCAGCGGACAGAATACTATTCATTCGGAATTTGGCAACGGTAATATTAAAGTCGCCATAGAACAAGGGAACGAGTGGTTACATGACTTTCCTATCTTCTGGTTTATCAAAAAGAAGAATGCCCCACAGATAGCTATATGGACAGAGGATTTGGAAGGAAATTTCCTTTCCACAATCTATGTTAGCGAGAAGTTGGCAAAGCAGTCATGGACTGCTGCCGGAGGAAACAGGCGTAAAGAGTCGCTCCCCTGTTGGAGTTATTCACAAGGTAAGCAGTATGCTGACGGGCTTTATCTTCCGACTAAAAACGAACCGCTACCGGATGCTGTAACCGGGGCGACACCCAAAGGCAGTTTTGCTACTAATCTTCAAATGAGCGGAGATATTAAGCAGTTCGTTGTTAAGTGCGAATTTAATCACTCAACGGATTTCAATGAGTATTACCCTAAAGGCGCAAAAGAGGGAGATACGAACTATTCCGGTGGAAAAATGGGAAGCGGACAACCTGCAATCGTTTATCAGGTCGTAGTTGATTTGACTAATGAGCAACGGGAATTTAAGGGAGAGCTTATTGGGCATAGCAGTCCAGACGGTTCCGATGGCAACATTTATCCCAATACTTCTAAACTGACTACAGCTCTGGAAATTGTAAAAGGAATTACTGTATATGTTAATCAATAAGCAATTTACATTAGCTATGTTCCCATTTATATTATATGGTTCTACCGGATGCAATGATAAGAGCAAATATCATGTATTGTCGGGAGAAAGGCATACATATTACAGGATAACTTACAACTATCCTTACGATTTGAGCGAAGATATCCTGTTTATTTATGATGTCTTTTACGAATCCATTAATCCGTTCGACCAGCAATCAACTTTATCGAAAGTAAATAATAACGAGGAAGTAACTTTGGATGCCATTTTCACAGAAGCCTTTAACCGCTCGATGGAACTTGCGGAAAAGACAAAAGGTGTATTTGACCCTACCTGTTCTCCGTTAATCAATCTTTGGGGATTTGGATTTAAGAATATGGAAGAACCGTCCGATAGTTTAATAAATGAAATAATGGAGTATGTCGGCTACAACAAAGTTGCTCTCCAAAATGATTTCATTGAAAAGGGAGATTCCCGCATTCAACTAAACTTTTCCGCTATCGGGGACGGACTTTCATGTGATATTATTGCCCGTTACCTCGACAGCAAATGCGTAAATGACTACATGGTTGATATTGGTGGTGAGATTGTAACAAAGGGTAAAAATGGTACAGGCTCGGATTGGTCTATCGGGATAATTAAACCGCCCAAGTATTTAGGAATTGATAAATCGTCCGAATTTGAAATAATCCTTCACTTGACGGGAAAAACAGCGGTTGCGACTTCGGGGAACTATAATAACTACCGCTCCCAAAACGATAAGCGATATGGACACACGATTAATCCGCAGACAGGCTATCCGGCGAATAACTGTATTTTAAGTGCTACGGTTATTGCTTCCGATTGTACCACCGCCGATGCATATGCTACCGCAATTATGGCAGTAGAAACAGACAAACTGGACGAATTGCTACGAACAAACGGAGCAATGGAGTATTATATCATTTATCTGGACGAACAGGATAACTACCGTATAAAACAGTCGGAAAGCATGGATAGGTACGTGTGATATTTTTTTATCCAAAATGTACCCACTCGGACACATTATTAACAAATAAATAAAGTAAAAATGAAAGCAAGAAATTTAGTAGTAGCAGGAATTACAGCATTGGGAGTGCTGACTTCGTGCGACAAGGATTTAGTTACCTACAAGGAGGACGATATTAAAGTCTTGGTAACAAAAGGCGATGAATGGTTACATGACTTCCCTGCATTTTTGGGCATTGACAAGAAAAATCCACCCCAAATTGCTATATGGGTGGAGGATTTGGCAGGTAATTACCTCACAACCATTTACGCAAGCCACAAGATAGCAACCGAATCGTGGCAATCCAATGGGGGTAACAGACGAAAAGAATCCTTGCCGGCATGGTGTTACGCTCGCGGAGTTCAGTATCCGGACGGATTGTATCTGCCAACAAAGGCTCAACCTTTGGTTGACGGTATATCCGGTGCAACACCACACGGAAGTTTTGACGTAAAAATGCGTCCGGTCGGTGATTTGAAACAATTCGTTGTGAAAATAGAACTGAACCATTCGACGGACTGGAACGATAATTACCAAAAAAATGCAAAAGAAGGGGATGCAAATTATTCAGGCGGTAAAGAAGGTAGCGGACAACCCGCCGTAGTTTATTCGGCAGAAATAGACCTTGATTCCAACAAGAAGCAATATTCGGCAACAATCATTGGGCATAGCAGTCCTGACGGAAGCAACGGGAATATTTATTCTGACACATCTTCTTTGACATCCGCATTAAACATTGCAAAAGAAATAACCATTAATATTCAATGATATGAAACGATTTATCTTTATTATACTTCTGTGTATTGCAGTTAGTAGCGTGAAAGCGCAAACCAATGGCGAAAGTAAAGAAAGTAAAATATCTTTCGCAACGACTATCGGAACGGGATTATCCATGAGTACACCGTCCTCCACTCCTTTCACATGGCAGGTCTTGGGGTATTATAAGCTGACCGATAGATGGTCTGCCGGAGCAGGAACGGGATTATCGTTTTATGAGAAAACGCTTATCCCTGTGTATGGCAATATAAGGTTTCAAATCGGGAGGGAACGAAAGTTTACGCCTTATGTCGAATCTGCTGTCGGGTATTCTTTTGCCCCGTCCGGTAATGCCAACGGCGGTTTTTTCATGAACCAATCTGTGGGGATTCAATATCCGCTAAAGAACAAAATGAAGTTGCAACTGGCTGTCGGTTATGAGTTACAGGAATTAGAACGGCTGAAAAAACATACTGATAGCTTCTTCCTGAAAGAGTTTGAGGAGAAGCTAAGTCATCATTCTATTTCTTTTAAGATAGGTTTAAGATTCTAATGGTTTAGACAACTTTCATTATTCAGATACTCTTATGAAAGATAAAATAGAAAAAATAGTCAGCGAGTTGAGTGCTTCAATTCAAGTAGGAGAATTGGAATTGTATGATATAGTTCAAAACACTCCGTCCATGATATTGACGATGGAAAATACTTTTGAAGAACTGAAAGCGACGGTTTCGGAGTACGAGTTTCCAACCCGACAGGAGGAAATAACATTCTTCAAAGAAACCAAGCCCAAAGCGTTCAGTAAGTTGATATATCTTCGTAAGATATATTACCTTGAGGTCAATCGCCCTGTTTCAAACTATACTACCATAAGAACATATCTGGAAAAAGAGCATAACCAAATAAACGATTTCTGTAATAAGAATACTGAATTTATTCAGTACTACCGTTCAGGACAGAGCTGTTTTGATGAAGTTTATTTTTTGAGAGGTCGCCACGAAATAGATTTGAATCTGGAAAGTTTCTATTTCGAACGAGACCCCAAATTTTCTACCAACTTCGATTTTAAGGTTGCTAAATTACTTGCCAATGATATGTTGGCGGCTTATCTGAATTGCGAGTTGTCGAAATTGAAGTATCAGGAAGAAAACGGCTATCAAATAGATGATGAACTGCCACCTGCTAAATGGACGGACAAAAAAACGGCACTCGGAGAAATTATTTATGGTATACATGAAGAAAAGAGCATCAATGCGGGAATGATAGAAATAAAAGCATTGGCAACCATTTTCGGAAGAATTTTCAAGGTCGATTTGAGCGATATTTACCATATATTTTTAGAAATCCGAAGCCGAAAAAGCAATCGGACGGAATATCTCAATCGCTTGATTAAGGCGTTAACCCGAAGAATGGATGATGCAGACAGTAGATAAACCGATTAAATATACTATCTTTGTATGCGTAAAATAAAGAAAATAAGAAGTATATCAGATACTTCATAGATATATAACATAACGTTCGCTGAACGTCTCGATGTAGGAAACTGGTAATTTTTGAAATAAGCGAGGCAACAGATGAAGTGTTCATGCTATACGAAAGTATGGCGTGGACTCTATCTGTTTCGCTTATTGGGCATACCAGTGCCTCTACGTCGAAATGGTGTGAGCTCCACGCTTTTTTTATATTTTGTATAACATTGAAAATCATGAAGAAAATAAAATTGTACATAGCGGCTTCCATTGACGGATACATTGCAGAATCGGACGGTGGTATCGAATGGCTTTCGGAATTTCATATTGCCGAAGAAATGAATTATGGTCATAAAGAATTTATGGCTTCGATTGACACTATTATCATGGGTGGTCGTTCTTGGCGTGAATTATCAAACATGGATGCAATGGGTACATATGCTGATAAAATAGTCTATGTGGTTTCTCGCCATGATTGGGGAGAAAATAACAATATAAAATTCATTACGGGAAATGTAACTGAACGTATTGTTGCTCTGCGTAACGAACCGGGAAAAGATATTTGGCTGTTTGGTGGCGGAGAATTGCTCTCAATGCTACTTGCTGCGGATCTGGTTGATGAGATGATAATAACCGCCATTCCTATTGTTCTCGGAAACGGCATTCGCTTATTTCCGGGACAGTCCAAAGAATTAAAATGGGAGTTGCAAAGTAGTGAGAGTTATAAAAATGGAGTTGTACAAATGGTATATAAAAAGCCATAAAGTCTATTTCTGCACTTTTAAAACAACAAAAACGAGGTATGAATCTAAAAATAAGCAAAGTAACAGAGAACTATCCATATGACCTGCTTTTATTGGCGGACGAAACAATAGAAGGGATTAACAAATATCTTTTCGATTCGGAGGTATATGTGGCGAAACAGATTGACAGTAGTATTTCTATCGGTGTGTTTTGCTTGCGTCATATAAATACTGATACGATAGAAATAATGAATATTGCTGTTGCCGAACAATATCAAAATACAGGAATAGGTAGCCAATTATTGATGGAATCATTTAAGATTGCCAAAGCACAAGGATATAAAGAAATTATTCTCGGGACAGCCGATTGCGGAATAAAGCAAATCCGTTTTTATGAAAAGAACGGATTTATTCAGTACGACATAAAGAAAGATTACTTTACCAATATTTATGATGCTCCAATCTATGAAAACGGCGTTCAACTAAAGGATATGGTAATGTTAAAAAAGAGTTTGTTCCGTCCACAGATATAAGAAGTTATCACTGAAAAATAAATCATGCACTATTTAAAACTATAAAAATCATGGAGTATCAAACTCTATCCCCCAACATTGGCGTGAAGAACGTTGACGAAACCGTTCAGTTCTATACCGAAACATTAGATTATATCTTAGAAGCAGGGCGTGTAGCACCAACGGCATGTACAATTACGTTTTTTGAATAATTAGAAACTATGCAACAAAATAATTATATATTACCTGCTATTGCAGTAATTATATTCAATGACAAAGGAGAGATTCTCTTGCAAAAGAGAAGAGACACAGGAAAATGGTGTATTATCAGCGGACACGTAGAATACGGAGAAACGATTGAAAATACCGTAATAAGAGAAATTAAAGAAGAAACTGCTTGTGATGCTATTATCAAGCGTCTTATTGGGATTTATTCAAGTCCAAAATCTCAAGCCTATTACTATCCTGAAAGAAATGTACAGTATATCACGTCTTATTTTGAAGCCAAGTTGACAGAAAAGATTCAGTCAAACTTTTCAAATGAAGAAACGGAAGAACTTAGATTCTTTCAGTATGATAGGTTGCCTGATAACATGGGACAGTTAAACGAAAACTGGCTTCATGATGCCCTTAGTAAAAGCATTGTTCCCTTTATAAGGTAAACGAAGCTATGCAAAAGAAATTTTCTAATATGTAAATAGGCAATATCAGAGAAATCAGGAACAGAGATAAAGGCTTCTGTCGAATAAAACCAATATCTTTGTGCCTGAAAAGAAATGGATGAACTAAGAATAAACCGCCCAATAAGGACGCAAAGCATAAGAAAATGAGTAAAGCATTGGTAGTAATAGATATTCAAAATGATATAACAAAGAATTACAAAGAAGTAATCGGCAATATAAATACAGCCATCGACTGGGCGACCAGTAATGGTATTCACGTTGTTTATATAAGGCACGAAAATTTATCAGACGGTACAAGAACTTTCAAACCAAATACACGTGGGGCTGAATTAGTTCCGGATATGAAAATAGTATCGGAGAATATTTTCACGAAATACAAAGGAAATGCATTGACCTGTGAAGAGTTCGCAGGCTTTATTAGTAAAAACGGAATAGATGAGTTCTACATAACAGGAGCAGATGCTATTGCTTGTGTTAAATCAACCTGCTATAACATGAGTAAGGCTGGTTATACGGTTAATGTCTTGTCTGATTGTATTACGAGTTACGACAAAAGGAAAATTGATGAGATGCTTCATTATTACGAGAGTAAAGGCTGCAAAATAATTAGCTTGAAAGACCTGTTGTTATGACAAAAAAAGCCACAGTAACGAGACGCAGAAACTGTATATGAATAAGTATGGAAATAGACTTAAACATTTTGGGATATAAATTCACGCATAAACCTTTGTTGATCGGCGGAAAAGCAATGGAGTATTATGGCTTGCGTAAATCCGGGTTAGATATTGATTTTGTAGTACATAGTGAAGACCATGAAGCGCTAAAGAATAAATATCCAAATAACATCAAGGATCTGTGTGGTGATATCGGAATATGCGAATATAGTTTTGAAATGTGGAACCAAATATGCACGTTTGATTATGATTATCTGAAAGAAAACGGTGTAGTTGAGCAGAACTATATTGCGATTTCTTTAGAAAAATTATTATTCTTGAAGGCTTTGGCAATGGAACTTCCTAAGTATCACAAAGATTTGGAATTAGTTGTTGAACTAATACTGGAAAAAGCATATAAACAAGATAAACGATGAAGTTGACTTTTGATGAAATAGAGAATACAACGAGAGTTAAGATTGATCATTATTTTCTAATAGCAAGCAAGAATTGATTCTGTATAGATATTCCCAAGTTTTATTGATCACGTCATAAATATATCAAACACCCAAGTTCACCCAACTTGGGTGTTTGTCTTTTTAGGGGTATTTACACTATTTTTCGCTTGATTGTCTTACTGGCAATGATGGCTAAAAATGACAATAGAAAGAGTAATTATTTATACAATAGCATATTACTGTTAAATCAAAGAAAATTCGTACCCAACTTGGGTAAACTTGTGAAATCGACATTTCATTACTTCCGACCTTTGCATCGAATCAATAAGTAAGGAACATGAAAGTAATAACCATAGAATCGGAAGCGTATAAAAGTCTGGTGCGAAAAATCGAGCGTATTCATTCCGAAATAAAAAAGCAGGCGAAAGAGAGTGCAATCCCTCAACCCGATCCTTCGGAGGTTTGGGTAAGCGACCAAGAAGCCGCAACCATATTGCAGGTGAGCCGCCGCACCATGCAGCGATTACGCAGTAACGGGAATATAACCTATTCAATCCGGGGCGGTAAAGCGAGATACACATTGGCAGAAGTTAAACGCCTGCTATCTGGTCGAGTAATTAGGAACGATAAAACGAAAGGAGGCAAGCCATGAGTGAGGAAGACGAAGGATTGAGAGACTGGATGCAGGAATGGTTCGAGCAATTCATGGGGCGTTTTGACCGATTGGATAAGTTCATGGATATAATGAGCGGACGGCATAACGTATTGAATGGCGAACGGCTTTTAGATAATCAGGATTTATGCCAACTACTGAACGTAAGTAAACGGACACTGCAACGCTACCGTTCTGCGGGTGAACTGACCTACATAACCATACACCACAAGATATTTTATACGGAGAAAAACGTAGAGAAATTCATCCGTGACCATTTCGCCAAAGGAGATAATAATAGCGAAACAGAACTTGAACCATCCGGTTAGTTTTTCATTTTTTTGATTATTTGATGTTTAGAACCCCGTACTGTCGTGAGATAGAGCGGGGCTCGCTATTTTTGACAGACACTAAAAAAGGCGGACTGCTCCGCCTTGAAAACCGTTTCCGGTTCAGTTATGAGTGCCGGAACACATAACCGTCATCGAACCAGTAGTCGGTCATAAATAAATCGCGGGCGAACTTTTCATAGTCGAAGTAAGTTTTCGCAAATTCCGGCAAGTCGTAGCATTCTTCAACGACTTCATACGCATAATCTTCTTCATCTTTATACGCACCCTGAAAGTCATCCTCGAAGGAGGAAATCAGGTCGTTTATATCTTTGGAACTAAGATCGTAGCTTTCGTGGTTCAGCCAGACCTCGAATGCTGCTTTTTTATCATCGTCCATATCGTCTATGGCTTCGATAATTTCAAATATGTTATCGGACAGCCAGCTTTCACCTATCAACCCGGAGGGTATATATTCCCAGTCCTGAAACATTAATTCCGGGTCTTCCTCGTCTTTGTGTAACTCGCGGCAAGCCTCGTAAAACTCTTCTTTATCGGAATAATCCGAAAGGTCTAACCACTTACCGAAAATTGAACCTTCATTATACTTAGCGTAAGTTCCTACATAAATCCGTGCTTCTGATATATTTTCCATAACCTTAATTTTTAATCGGCATCTGCCGGGTTGATTTTTTAATTCAGGTGCATTTTCGGTGTAGGGATTAGGGCTGTCAAGTATTCACGGATAAAATACTACCCTGAACTTATATGGCGTGGAGATTTTTCAGTGAACCTGCAAGGCTTGTACTTTACTGCCCGTTAAGATTCCGTAAACACCTTTGCGCCATGATAGAAAATAACCCACCGGAGCAGTTGCCGTATGTGTAAGTTGGAAAATGAAAGAAGCTGGATTTTTAATGCTTACGCCTATGAATGATGGTTTTTATTTAATGATGTGGTTTCCTGTCTTAACCGATAAGGAAGATAAAAGATGCTGCCGTTTCAACCGAACGAAAGAAGAACCGTTAATAGTAAAAGATTGGGAATACCTGGTTTATAGGGGGAAAACGATGTCGCTTTTATTTATAAATGCGAGCTTATGATATGGACTAAAAGTGGTATCTTTGTAGGCCGCAATTATGTGATTAATATGCAACAAACGACCTTTCGTATAGATAAAATGGATTGTCCTTGTGAGGAAAATCTTATCCGCATGAAATTGGCGGAAATAACTACGATTGAGAAATTGGAGTTTAACCTATCCGGGCGAACGCTCGATGTATGGCATACTGGGGAAGTAGAACCGATTTCGGCAGAACTCGATTCACTTAATTTAGGATCGCACCTTGTTGTTTCCGTTGAGGAAAAAGGAGAAGTTATAGCAGAAGATGATTCCCGGCAACGAAAAGTCCTATGGATAGTCCTTGCTATTAATTTCGGTTTCTTTCTTATAGAAATGACAACCGGGCTTATTTCCCGGTCTATGGGCTTGGTTGCCGACAGCCTCGATATGTTAGCTGATGCGTTGGTCTATGGTATGAGCCTAATGGTAGTCGGCGCTGCAATTGCGAAGAAAAAACGGGTGGCATTGTGGAGTGGGATTCTACAAATAATCCTCGCTTTGCTCGGTTTATCGGAGGTTATCCGGCGATTTGTAGGTTTGGAAGTTATACCGGAGTTTCAAGCCATGATTGGAATTTCGCTATTGGCTTTAGCGGCAAACTCCGTATGTCTTTGGTTGTTACAACGCACCCAAAGTAAAGATGCACACATGAAAGCAAGTATTATTTTCTCGGCGAACGATGTTATTATAAATATTGGGGTTATCGTTGCCGGGTTACTCGTTTGGTGGTTTGGGAGCAATCTACCTGACTTGATTATTGGTATAATAATATTTCTGATAGTGATACGCGGTGCTGTCCGTATTCTGAAACTTTCAAGGTAGCAAATACAAAAAAGGCATCCGAAGCCTTGCCCCGGATGCCCACCACTAAAAGATCAATGTTAAACGACTATTCCGAATCGTAAAACAAAGTCTTTCAGTGGCAAAGATACGATTAAGCGAGAACAGTGCAAAATTCATTTTAGCATTGTCGAGCGTGAGTATCTTATGAAAATATAATGAAGATTTTACTTAGAACGTCGTTTTTTGCTGCCTCCTTTATTTTGCGGGAACTCAAAGACTGTTTTATAGTCCGCATCGAATTTGATTGCTGCCTCGAAAGTGCTTCCGGTCTTACTGCTTACAAAACCTTTAATAAAGGCGGTCTTGCCGTTCATCAAAAGGTCTGTCAGTTGCCCGTCCGTCAGTTCCTTTTTAGCAATGGAACGCCATACGGTAAGCCCACAGGCTTCATTCTGACACTTGGCGACTTTATTATAGATAACTACATTCCCGCTCTTGCATTTCGGGCAAGGGCATGACTGGCGGTTATCCTGCCGTTCAAAAGTCATATCAAGCAATTCGGACGTTATCTGCGAAGCATAAACCTCTATTGCTTTATGGAATGTCAATGCCTCCATATCGCCCGATGCTATCTTATTCAGGGCTTGTTCCCATTGCCCTGTCATGGCAACGTCCGCTATCTTCTTGTCCTTTACCGCCAGATAGACCACCAGCCCTTTGTTAGTCGGGACAAGGGATTTCTTTTCACGGGTGATATACTCGCGGGAAAACAGAGTTTCAATAATGGCAGCACGAGTAGCGGGTGTTCCGATACCGCAATCCTTCATCGCTTCGCGCTCTTCCTCGTTCTCTACCTCTTTACCTGCGCTCTCCATCGCCGCCAGCAATGAACTCTCCGTGTGAAGCGGTCGGGGCTTGGTCTGCTTCTCCTGAATTTCGCAATCGCGGACAGATAGACTATCACCTTCTATGAGGGCGGGTAAAACTGCCGTATCGTCCTCATCGTTTGGCTCGTCCTTAAAGTTAAATACTGACCTCCAACCGGGGACGAGCGTAACGCTCCCTTTGCAGGAGAAGTGTACGCCGCCCGCGTCAAGCGAAACGGTGGTGTTCTCTTTGATGCAACCCTCGCCGAAGGCTTCAAGCATACGCCCGGCAACCATATCGTAGATAAGCTGTTCGTCTTTGGATAATCCGGTAGCCGGATCTTCCGTAATAATCAGCGCATGGTGATCGGTAACTTTTGTATCGTCCACCGAACGAGTATTAAGCGTTGTATCGAATCTGCTGTCAATATACGCACCAAAAAGAGGATGTGAACGAAGCATAGCAATCAGGTGCGGTATTTCCTCCAGTACGTCTTCGGAGATATAACGGCTGCCTGTTCGGGGGTACGAGATTTTCTTCGCTTCATACAATATCTGTGCTATTGTCAGCGTCTTGTCTGCCGAAAACCCATGCTTACTATTGGCTTCCTTTTGAAGCGTGGTAAGGTCGTACAGCAAGGGTGGTTCTTGATTGACCTCCTTACACTCCACGCCTGTAACCTTAACCGCTCCGGCAGCTTTGACCTGTGCCGTTACTTCTTCGGCAATGGTTCGGGTAACGAATTTATCCACCGAAAGGGCGGGAAAAGCCACCGCATCTTTCGCCGTATGCAGTTTCAGACGGAAATAGGTTTGCGGCTTGAAATCCTTGTTTTCAAGGTATCGGCTGCAAATAATCGCCAGTGTCGGGGTCTGCACCCTGCCGAGCGACCAGACACCATACCCTGCGGATATAGAAAGTGCCTGACTTGCGTTAATGCCGACAAGCCAATCAGCGGTACTGCGGGCTTTCGCCGAAGCATAGAGGTTATCGTAATCACTTCCGGGGCGTAAGGTTTGAAAACCGTCTTTGATTGCTCTGTCGGTAAGTGAGCTTATCCACAAACGGCGGAACGGAAGTGAACTGCCTATATATTCAAATATATAGCGGAATATGAGTTCTCCTTCACGTCCGGCATCGGTAGCCACAATAATTTCATCCCCGCGACCGAACAGTTCTTTGATTACTTTAAGCTGTTTCATTACGCCGGGATCATTCTTATACTCCTTGCCCTCTTTTACCTGACGGGGCAATAGCTTAAATTCTTTCGGGAGTATCGGCAGGTTCTCACGTTTAAAACCCTCGATGCCGTAATGCTCCGGCATGGCAAGCCCGACTAAATGCCCGAAAGCCCACGTAACGGCATATCCGTTACCCTCTATATAGCCATCTTTTTTATTGTTTGCGCCGACTATGGCTGCTATACTCTTAGCCACAGACGGTTTTTCTGCAATTATTATTTTCATTTTAACATTGATTTTTTAGTGGTTGAAAAATTGAATTACCTTTTAAGACCTCCGCTTTTCTTCGGGGCAGAGGGAGATTTCTTTTGTTCCTGCTTCTGCTCCTTCTTTTCCGCTTGCTTTTCGGTGGGCTGCGACTGACCTTTCTTTAGCGGCTCGTTGGAATGTTTGGTCGCTTCGTTGGTCTTACCCTCGTTATTGACGGCGACCTGTGTTTTACTTTCTGCGGCGGGTTTGATGTTCTGTGTATTCTGCACCGCCTGCTTTGCCTCAATAGCCCGTACCTGATCGGGGTGCTTGGTGGTATGGCGAACCTTTCCCCTGTTTTCGTCAATCCATACCCACGCATTGTATTTCTGCCCTTTCTGGTCGGTAGCCTCAACTTTCTGCGCTCCCGAAGCATCCGGCTGTTGTTTGGGTTTCTGTGCTTCCATGTCCTTAACATGGATAGGTTCTTTGTTGCACAGCTTGTCGAAATCCTCGCGGGAAAGTTGTACGCCGCCTTGTTTGGAATAGACCCAAATCTCACCGAGTTTGCGGGCTTTAGGCATTTTCTGTTCTTGACCTTCTGCCTGCCCCTCGCCCTGCTTGGCTCGCCGCTCTTGGTTGAACTGCTGGCGTTGTTCATCGCTGAACTTAAAATCGAAGTTCTTGCTTGCAGCGTTGTACTGCACGAAGCGGTCAATCTTCTGCGGCTGTTCGCCCTGCTTCGTTTTCTTATCCATACCCTCAATCCAAACGGCTTTACCCTCTTTCAGTCCTTGCTGTTGCTCTTCGGAAAGCGGAGCATTTTTCAAGGTCTGCGGAATATAAATATCCTTCAACGCCATCGCCTCAAAGCGGTTGGTAAGTTTGTCAAGGGAAACAAGCGAAGGTACTTTCTCGCCTCCGGCTACGGGTTCGAGGTCGAACACACGCCCGCCGTGCCCTGTCTTTTGGAACTGCTCTTTATCCTGATCGGTAAAGACAACTCCCATAAACGGTTTTTCAAAATCGGGCTGCTCCTGCTTAGGATGGGTGGCGATTTTGATACTTCCGTCCGGTTGCTGTTCCAGCGATAAGCGGGCTTGCATGGGAAATTCCTGTCCGTCAACGGCAGGTTTAATATCGACCAGACCGGGCGACTTATGCCCGTAAACCATTGCTTTGAGGGCATCCTGCAAGTTCTCACCGGAAACGCCTAACTTTTCGACTTCTTTCCAGTTGAGCTTATTCAGGTCTAAAGGTTGATACTTGCCTGTAAACTCCACCTCTATGCGTATCTTACCGTCAAATTTCACACGATACGGGTCGAGTGCCTTGTCTTTGTGGTCGATACGGATAAGTTTGTCGAAAAAAGCCGCCACCTTATCTACCGCAGACGAGGTAACAGCATAAACGCCCGTGTGTGATGGGTGGCTGAACTGTGCCGAAAACTTCTTGAAGAAATTCTCCAGCGCATTGCCGTTGGTGTCGATCTTCATAAACTGGTCGGCATTCTCTTTCTTGGGATCGACCGTTTTTAACTTGCCGTCCTGTTCTCCTGCGATGACTTTGAGTTTGCCATCTTCGCCCTGTGTCAGAAAGACTTTAGGCTCTTCATTTTTTACTTTTTTTTCGTCCATAATAAATATGTTTTTATTCTGCATTACTATTAATGCAGAACGAAAGTAAGTCTAAGTAATGGATTGACTGCAAGGATTTAAGAGGGTGGATGCTTGTGTCTGGGGTTGTCTATGGGTGTTTTGAAAATTGGGGAATTTTTGTCTTTCCATTTTGTCGCTTAAGTCGAAAATGAAGATGTGATTTTGATACTAATTTGCGGCAGGAAAAGACATCAAATGTTGTATTGATTGCGCTTTGCCAGTTGGATATAAATTCGTAACTTTGCAAAGCCAATTTTATGCGTATAATTTTATGAATCAATATGAAACTCTATTAAAGCATGTGAGAGATAACGGGACAAAAAAGTCTGACCGTACAGGCACAGGTACGCTTAGTGTTTTTGGTTATCAAATGAGATTTGATTTAAATGAAGGGTTTCCGCTGATTACAACAAAACGAGTACACTTAAAATCCATAATCCACGAGCTAATTTGGTTCTTAAAGGGTGATACAAATATCAAGTATCTGCAAGAAAATGGAGTGACCATATGGGACGAATGGGCTGATAGAGAGGGGGAACTTGGCCCAATATATGGTTATCAATGGTGTTCGTGGCCATCACCTGATGGTCAACATATTGACCAGATTAGCCAAGTTGTCAATACTCTAAAAAGTAATCCTGATTCAAGGCGCATCATAGTTAGTGCATGGAATGTGGCAGACATTAGTAAGATGTCACTGCCTCCTTGCCATGCGTTATTCCAGTTTTATGTGGCAGATAATAAACTGTCCTGCCAAATGTATCAACGAAGTGCAGACTTATTTTTAGGAGTTCCTTTTAATATTGCTTCTTATGCATTGCTAACGATGATGGTTGCACAAGTTTGCGATTTACAACTTGGTGAATTCATTCATACTTTTGGTGATACTCACATATACATGAACCATCTTGAGCAAGTTGATTTGCAACTTTCGAGATCGCCCAGACCATACCCAACAATGGTGGTAAACCCAACAATAAAAAACATCTTTGATTTTAAATACGAAGATTTCCAATTAGAAGGGTACAATCCTTATCCGGGAATAAAAGCTCCAATTGCAGTATAAATTTATGGATAAGGAGTTATTAAAATATAAATCAAATGAGGCGTTAACTGAATATTTTATTCAAAAATATTTGGATTCAGACAAACCTATTCCTATTAGCTTTAGAGCCTTATTCCCTCAAATGAATAAAGCCGACAGGTACACCCATTTGATTCATGCCTATCCTGCTAAATTACTGCCGCATATTCCGTATTTCTTTTTAAATAATGCATATTTCTCCAAACCGGGAGATACCGTGTTAGATCCGTTTTGTGGTACGGGAACAGTTTTTCTTGAAGCAAATCTAGCCGGGCGTAATGCTGTGGGTGCTGATGCAAATCCTCTAGCACAAAAAATCGCAACTGTAAAAACTCAAAAACTTAATAACGAAAAATTGACGCTAATGTTAACTGCATTATTGTCAAGAGCGAAATCGTTTAGAAAAATAGAGTTTCCTGATGTCAGAAATAGAGAATTTTGGTTTCCCGAAAAAACACAAATTCAATTAGCGAAAATCCGTCGTGCAGTAGATGAATTACCTGATGATAAATATAAAACGTTCTTTGAAGTATGCTTTTCAAATTGCATAAAAAAAGTAAGTTATGCTGATCCCCGAATAGCCGTTCCTGTCAAACTCAACCCTAATAGATTTGAAAAGAATGGTAACCAATATAAAAAAATAGAAAAACGGCTCGTGGAACTCAATACACTAAATGTATTTGATAAGTTTAAAGCCATTAGTATTGAAAATATTTCACGAGTAAAAAGTCTTTCCAATATTTCAGATAAGGTATCTTCAAAAGTGATATCTGAAGATGCGAAAGTTTTAACAGAAGCGATTAATAAATCAGCGCGGCTTAAAGACGAGAGTGTGGATATGGTACTCACTTCACCTCCTTATGCTGGAGCGCAAAAATACATTCGCTCATCAAGCCTTAATCTTGGTTGGTTAGGTTTAACGGTAGATGAAGATTTAAAAGCACTTGACCAAAAGAGCATAGGAAGAGAGAATTATTTATCATCCGAACTCAAAGAGGTAAAGACAGGAATTAAAAATGCAGACAAATTACTAAAGACATTGTTTGAGAAGAATAAGCTTCGAGCATATATTGTTGGTAATTACCTGCTTGAAATGAAAATAGCCCTTGATGAATCCATTAGAGTTTTAAAAAATGAAGGATTCTTAATCATAGTAGTAGGTAACAATAAGGTGTGTGATATTGAGTTTAATACACAAGAATACTTGACTGAATATATCCAAAGTAAAGGATTGGTTTTGCAATTTAAATTGATTGATGATATTAAATCCTATGGTTTGATGACGAAACGTAATAAAACAGCGGATATAATTTCAAGGGAATGGATTCTAGTTTTCAAAAAATGAGTATGACAGAAATTGAAATACAGGAAAATCTTAAAGCTAAAATTAAAGTCCTAAATGAAACACTTTGGGACAATAGAGTACTGAATCCATCAATAGAAAAATGGCTTAGCAACTTTTCTTCGGATAAAGAAAAACTACATGCCTTGTATTTACTATCAAAGTTTATGTATTTTGGTGCTGTTCCTATGAGGAATTTATTGAAATCGTTATTTCGCGATTTATATAGATATCCGTTAATTGAATCAATACGGAAAAACAACAAAGATACCCTTGATGTTGATTTGATAGAAGAGAAATTTAAAGAAGAGGAAAAAAACACGAGATTTATAGGTGTTGGTAATCCATCTGAAAGCGGGGCGCATTTACTGTATTTTTTTAGACAAGAGAATAAACTATCAAAGAAGTTGTTTGTATATACCGATGAAATACTGGATAGAAGCGGAGCGACTATTAAATTAAAGTTTCCAGAAGTCAAACATTATGTTTTTATAGATGACTTTTGTGGTTCCGGCTCACAAGCAACATCCGATGATAATAATATAAAACCATGTGTCGATGAAATAAAAAAATTGTCCACTGATATACAAATTTCCTACCTGATGTTGTTTGCAACATCATCAGGAATAAAAAATGTAAAAAAGAGTGGATTATATGATAGAGTAGAAGCGGTGATAGAATTAGATGATACTTATAAATGTTTTGATGCTAATTCTAGAGTATTTCCACAAAGAGACAACCTTTATTTTGAGAAAGATTTCACGAGGGAATTTTGTTATAGACTAGGAAGACCATTATTCTATAATATTAATCAGAAAGAAGGGCATACGGGCGATAAATTAGAGAAATTAAGTGATTACGCTGCATTAGGATGGGGAGACTGCCAATTGCTATTGGGATTCTTTCATAATACGCCAGATAATACATTGCCAATAATTTGGTATGATGAAGATGATATTGATTGGTTCCCAATATTTAAGCGTTATAATAAGAAATATAGTTTTTAGATATGAATAATCCTTTTGACATAACAAAGGCCGTTGATTTTACAGACGAGCAAATAATCGAGTATTGGGTTGATATTTCGAGTAAGGGTGGCTTTAAGGATTTATTAAAACCTACCTCTGTCATGCCTATGATACTTTTAGGAAGTAAAGGTAGCGGCAAGACGCATTTAATGCGCTATTTTTCCTACGAACTTCAAAAAATAAAGTACCAAGAGAATTTGAAAAAAGGGCTCGAAGATGACAAGTTCATTGGTATTTATGTAAGATGTAGTGGGTTTAATTCCGAACGATTCAGTAATAAAGGACAATCTGACGAAATATGGAGTAGTGTTTACGCTTATTACTGGGAACTTTGGTTAGCTCAAATAACACTAAACTCAATCATTGATTTACAGCAAAAAAATATTGTCGAGATTCCGAATGAGAAGGAACTAGTAGAACAGATTATAGGCCTGTTAAATAAAAAACCGGATGATAACGTTCCTTCAAATTTGAAAGACCTTGTACATTTCTTTTCTTCATTACAGAGAAAAGTTGATTATGAAGTTGAGAATTGTATTTTCAATGAGGACAATAAACTCTATATTGACATACTGGTATCTCCTGCGAGAATTACTTATGGATTACCCGTTATAATGACGGAACTCGTTCCATTTTTTAAAGATAAAATATTCTTGTATTTGATTGATGAACTGGAAAATATATCAGAGAATCAGCAGAAACTAATTCAAACATTGATAAGAGAAAAAAACACTTCTTGTACATTTCGAATTGGAGCAAGACTTTATGGAGTCCGTACCTACAAAACACTTGGTAGTGGTGAGGAAAATCGGGAAGGCTCTGAATTTGAACAGGTGGTGTTGGATGAATTTTTAAGACGTAATAATAAAAACTACGCCGATTTTATGCGGCGAGTATGTGAACATCGGTTAAGGAGAAATGGTATCTATTTTTCGGAAGAGCAGAAAATAGATGACTTTATTGAATCATTCAACATGGAATCATTTTTTCAGAAAGTGAAGTCCAAGAAGCCATCACAAGCACAATCCTACTTCTCCAAGTTAAAGGAAAAACTAAGAGGGAGAATGGCGGAAGATGAAATCAATTCTATTATTGTTAACCTCTCATCGGATAATGTTCTTATAGAAAGAACCAATGTCTTTTTATTCTATCGTGCTTGGAATGATTTGAGTAAAAAGAAAAATCAAAAAGAAAAAAAGGATTTGGTGCAAATTTCTTTAGACATAAAAGAGGAAGCACTAAATTATACACCGGAATCCAAAAATGAAAAGAATCAACAAGCAACAGTCTTAAATAAATTCAAGCGGGATATAATAGATATGCTAGCCCGTGAAACAAGAGAAAATATTCCGTATTATGGATTTGATGATTTTCTCAGAATGTCTAGCGGAACACCACGAAACTTATTGAATATATTAAAGCATTCATATAAGTGGACTTATTTCAATGAAGCAAAAGAGGCATTTAGAAATAAGATTAAAATCAACTTAGATGCCCAAACAAAAGGAATAAAAGATACGATTGATTGGTTTTTTGAAGACAATCGAATTCCGGCAAAAAAGGATGGGAAATTGGTCGATTGCATTGACCGTTTAGGGAAATTTCTTAGAGAGTTAAAATATTCTGACATTCCTCCCGAATGTTCTATTAATATATTTGGGTTGAATCTTGAAAATTTGAGTGATGAAGCAAGACGCACATTCAATTTTTTGGAAAACTATTCATATATCGTTCAATCGGAAGAAGACAGAAGAGATAAAAATTCCAACAATAAATATAGAACTTACAATATTAATGGAACAATCATACCACATTGGGAGCTTTCTTTATCCAAAAGAGGAATTGTAATTTTATCTACTGAGGAAGCCGAAAGTATTTTCAATTTGAATCAGTCGGATAAATTTGAAGAACTACTTCGTAAGCGTAAAAAAAGATATAATGCTCCTTTTGCGCAAAGTTCTTTATCCGAGCAACAACCTAAAACACTTTTCGATTTATAATATGGCAAAAGTTGATTTTACATATTTTTACAAACAAAAATATTTAAATGTAGCAGAAATAGGAACTTCTGACTATGATATACTTGTTTCCACATTTAATCAGACAGATAGGGTTTGTGAAGTTTTTAAAGCAATTAATGCAAAAGAAAAATATTGGATTATTTTACCGGACTATGAAAATAATTTATTTGTAGGAAATGAAACAAAAATATCTGTACCATACGAAGGCTATAGCCAGTTATCAGCCTTTATTGATACTCTTCAGTTAAATGAAGACACGAAGTTGTGTATTGATATTACAGGTTTTCTAATTCCTCACATGCTTTTTACAATTCGCTATTTACAGAAAAAAAGAAAAATAAATCATATCGATATTATTTATACAGAGCCACAGAAATATACAGAAGAAGAAAACACTAACTTCTCTGATTTTTTTCATGATGTAGCGCAGGTATTAGGGTATGGTGGTTCTCCTAACCCTAATATGGAAAATGACTTACTAATTATTTCATCGGGTTATGACGATAGTCGCATAACAGATGTTGCTGGAAAGAAAAAACATGCTAGGAAAATCCAATTGTTTGGTTTTCCTCCATTGCAAGCAGATATGTTTCAAGAAAACATGCTCAAAGCTTATAAAGCTGAATCGGCTGTAGGCACTGACGGATTTAAGAATTTGGATTTGAATTTATTTGCTCCTGCGAATGACCCATTTGTTACTGCACAAGCGATAAAAAAGTATGTTGACAGGGAGCAAAAATGCCAACCTTTTACAAACATATATCTAGCACCAGTATCAACAAAACCCCAAGCCTTAGGGATGGCGTTGTATTGCTTATGGGAGTATTCCGAAGGGAACAAACCATTAAGTATTATTTACCCTATCTGTGATAAATATTACGGAGATACTTGTGTTGGTATATCCAAAATTTGGAAATATCATATAGAGCTTCCTTTAACATAAAATGATATGGATGTACTCCCTTTATTCACATCTGACAATTGGCAAGAACACATAGGCGTTCATAAGGTAGGACTTATGCTTACAGAACTGGGACTGATTTTTAGAACAACCTCAAATTCTGATGTAGGCATAGATGGGCAAATTGAATATGTCAATAATAAAGGAGAAGTTACTGGCAAGATAGCTGCTGTTCAGATAAAATCAGGCGATTCTTATTTGTACGAAAGTAAGTCTGATAGCGATAACCTAACATTTTATCCAGATGAAAAGCATAAGTATTATTGGGAAAAATTTCCAATACCCGTTATTCTTTTTGTTCACAGCCCAAGTAGAGATAAAGTTTATTTTATAGATGCTCGCCATTATTTCAGAATTAATGGTATTGGGAATATAAAAATTCCAAAAGAAAATACACTTGATATAACCACAAAGAATAAAGTTTTTGAGACCATTGGTAATTTTGAAGAACCATTTCTTGAAATTAAAGATGTTTTTGAAGCAATGGTTCAAAATCACTTCACATCACCCTTATTCAACCTATCATACTTAGATCTATATCTCTTAGGGTTGACAAATTTGTGTAGACAATTGTATTTCGATATATCAGTTGCAATGGATGTGGTTGAGTGTAGAAGTCAATATATTCATACAGGAGAGAAAGAACGGGAATTTTTATACAAATATGTAGAGTTTTTGATTAGCCAGAACCTTGCTGAAATTGACCTTGGTGATTTTTTAATTGATTGGAATAAAAATGGAATGGTTTCAAGATTTTTAGTAACACTTACTCGTAGAGGAAATAGTTTGTTGAAATACATTGATAGTATTGAAGAAGGTAATCCTGATATAATGCCTGATGCTTCTTTAGTTCAAGAAAGGTCAATACAAATGACTTTTGATTATTACTCATCCATGCGAATTGAAAAGGCACAGAAACTACAAGAGTTGATTCGAGAAAAGAAAAACTAAAAATAATTAGAAATAGTTAGAGCCGCAAATTTGCGGCTCTAACTATTTCTACTCCTCCTTCGGCAGCAAATGCCTTAAATTCTCATCATTACGAATCCGCTCCAATTCATCAGCAACAATCTGTTTGGCTTCCGCTTTGATACGGTCGTAATTCTCTTTAATCATTTCTTTCATACGATCCACGCCGTTTTCATCTACAAAATTGGTGATAACGGGTATTTTACGGTACGCCTTCATTTCTGCGGAAACACGCTCATTATCGACAACGATTTCGCAATGGAAAATCTTCTGCTCGATGCGCTCATCGAAATTATCCGCTACCGCTCCCACGAACATACCCTGTGTGAGATTGGATATTTTAGACGGCGGTATCAAGCTATCCATTTGTGTAGAAATGGAAGTTGATTTATCATTGCGATTTATCGTCATGGACTGGCGTTTCTGCAACACTTTTCCGAAACGGTCGGATAGCGTTTTCGCCGTATCGCCGACCACCTGACCGCTGAAAATGTTTCCTACGGTGTTCATCACCACAGCCGCCTCCTTATCGCCATAGTCGCGCTTTAGCTGCGAAAAGTCCTGAAAGCCCAACAATACAGCAACCTTGTTGCTTCGTGCGGTGGCTATCAGGTTATCCAACCCTTTGAAATAGATAGTCGGCAACTCATCAATGATAACAGAAGATTTAAGTTGCCCCTTTTTGTTAATCAGCTTCACAATACGGGAATTATACAATCCAAGAGCCGCACCGTATATATTCTGGCGGTCGGGATTGTTCCCCACGACCAACATTTTAGGGTCATCCGGGTTATTAATATCCAACGTAAATTCATCGCCCGACATCACCCAATAAAGTTGTGGGGAAATCATTCTTGAAAGCGGTATTTTCGCACTTGCAATCTGCCCCTGCAACTGATCAGCAGCACCAGATTTCCACGCATCCATGAAAGGAGAAAGGTAATTTTCGAGGTCGGGATAAGAAGTCAGAATCGGGAAAATATCTTCATAGCTTTTATTCAGAAACTCTATAGCATGGGGAAACGTACAATACTTCCCGTCCTCGTAAATCCGCAAGTACCATATAATAGCCGCGAAAAGAATAATCGGGGATTCCACGAAGAAATCGCCCTGCTTCTGTACCCACGTCCGGTTCAAGTTAAGCATTATCGTATATGCCGATTCGTAGGCATCTGAAATATCATCCATAAAAGAAGGATTAATCGGATTGCAGCGGTGGCTACAGCTCGGATCATCGAAATTAATTACATAGAAAGTCGGTACTTTCTCGTAACCCTCACGATTGTTTAACAGGTGGTTATAAGCAATGGTAGAGAGGTCGGGAAATTTGAAGTCGTAAATATAACCCGTATAGCCCTTCTCTATTTGCTGTTTGATGAACTGGTTTACAACGGCGTATGACTTACCCGAACCCGGCGTACCCAAAACGATAGCTGCCCGAAATGGATTTACAACGTTTATCCAACCTTTCCACTGCTTCTTTTTATACCAGAATTTCGTAGGCAGGTTCACCGAATAATCGTTTACCATCAACTTTGTTTCCTGCATAAACGATTCGTTTTCCGTATTGAAAACATCGTCAAACATATTGTTTTTGAGTAAGCGGCTTATCCATGTACCCGCCATCAGGAGCAATATGTAACCTACTGAAATGGTAAAGATGTAAAACCCGGCATTGGCTACTTTGGATAATGGCAATGCCAATAGCCACCAGTTCAAAAAGAACAGGACAAAACCGATAGTGAGGCATACATAGATTTTCGTCCATGTAATCTTTTCCTCTTTCACGCCTTTTGTTCCCAGACAGGACAAAGCAAGAAACACTACGGCAAAGATTTTCGTCCACAGGATAGAGGTAAATAATCCGGCGGTACGGTTAAAATTCATCAGGATTTTATCGACTACCCCGATATTGATTCCCCACTCGTGCATTGCCTCGTAGCAGAACCAATACACATTTATCACTACAAATAAAATAGAGAGCGCACGCATAAAGTCCATTACTTTAGCCAAGCCTCTCAAATCATCTTCATTTTGCATAATTGTTGAATTTTGATCGTTAATAATTCGTTGAAAGTGCGAATGTAGGCAGATGATTATAATATTATGTACGATTTTGGGAAGGTGGATGCTTGTGTCCAGGAATGTCCTGTGAGAAAATCGCTAAATCAAAAACGGGTTAGTGCGAAGTAGCGTTATTATATAGTTATTGCACTTATCTCTCTGAAAATTAATAGATATTAAAGCCATTTCTTATCTTTGCAAAAATATATATAAATTATTTAGGTATGGCATTTACAAAAGCTCTTTTCTATCCCACAATAGACATAAGAAACGAGAATTGGTTAAAAACAGCTATTCTTTTTTGGGACGAAATCAGTACAATTGTTCCAGAATCCATTAATAATCCGTATCAAGAGAGGGCAACACAGTATTTATATGATGAGGGAGTTTTAAAACCAATACAAGTTAATCCAGATGATGATTTTATCGAAGAACTTGCTTCTGACACATTGAATTATTTGAATACGAATGAAGGGTTTCAACTCCTTTTACAAAGCAATGGACGAAATGCAGCTATTCATAGGGAGAAATTGCCAAGAGATGTTAGTCGGATTTTTGATATTCACCCCGAAAAATTACCATACGAAATTCAGCACCAGCTTCGCATGAGCATGACAGAAGATGGTTGGTTCCGTGTAAATGGACACTTTGCTGCTTTTTATATGACACTTTTGGCAAACAAAATATGTGAACGAAAATCTATTGCACTCTTAACAGATAACTCATTAACATCCAATTTATCTGATTTGGTACGATTAGATAATCAAATTGCAATCAATGGAAGAGATAGGCATTATGATTATCGCCCACGCCATAGAGAGCGATATATAAATCTTGCACAGGGGCTTTTGACTAATATGGCTATCCAAAGTGTAAATATTGCTGAATCGACATCTTTAGAAGATGTTATAAAGTTTAAAAAGCGTCATCAAGATGAACTCGGTATATTCAGAACAAATATCGAAGATTTGACAAAAGGAATTCCAGTTGATGCGTCTTTAGAACAGATTACCCAGCAAGTTGAAGATGTTTATATAAATAAATTTAAGCCTGGATATAACAATTTAACTAAGGCATTAAAAGGTGCTGGTGTAAAGTGGGTAACCGATCTAATGAAAGTTTCTTTAATATCAACAGGAGCAACCTCTATTCCCGTTGCTCTCTTGGGCTTATCGGTACCCTATGCATTATTAGCAGTAGGTGGCGTTTCAGTAATATCTTCTGCTATTTCTTATAATTCTAATAAAAAGAAAATATTAAGGGAGAATCCATATTCTTATCTACTGGCTGTAAACAAGGGTATATAATAAATTAGACACTATAATAAATCATATCTTATAAATAGAATGCCAACAAGTCATTCACTCAAAAATCTAAAACATTATCATAGTGAGGCTATTCAATTTTTCGGTGCAGAACTAATGCTCATGAAAGAAGCAATACCTAAAATCACGGACGATAGAATTTCAAAAACAGCTACCCTTCTGATTAGTGGAGGACAAACTGGTGCTGCATTTCTTCAGTTAGCAAGCCAAGTAGAATGTTTTACGAGTGAAGCCATTATGCTTGCACGTTCATTTATGGAAACAATCACAAACTTTTGTTATGCTAGTGTTTGCGATGAAAAAGAGTATCGTGCATTTATCCTTCATCCAATTTATAAGTACTATTTCAAGGTAGGCTTCCATTCCATTGAGGAAATAAATAATTATGAGACTTATATGGAGCACGCAAAAGCAATAAAGGGGAAAAGAGAAAAATTGAAACAAGTCCCTATTGTACAAGAAGCCTTGGCGATGTTTTCAGAAACAAAGCCCAATTTAACATGGACTAAGAAGAGTTTAAATGAAAGGATAAAAGTGCTAGAAAAATGGGGGAAATTTCTTGATGTATTCTTTAGTCTAAATAAGATACAATATTATTCAGATGCCTCCGAAGCCCTTCATGGTTCTTTATATGGCTGCACCTATGACTTAGGTGCTTTCGATCCTGATTTTGATCATACCAACAAAGAAGAGTTCTCTAAAAAACTTCATAAAGACAATGCTTGCTTAATACTATATCTCGGGACACTTATACATGAATCTCTTACACTCATCAAATATTCAAATGATATATCTGAAATTTGGGAATATTCATATAAAAACCGAGGACAAGCACTAAATCTTTTATCTCACATTCAAGAAATAGACCCCACTAAAGTATTAGATACATATTTTCATGGAAAATCCAGTGCGCGTTGACCCCGTGCGCCAGTCGAAATTGACCCCTTCGC
>DAMANX010000008.1:0-169217 GCA_032073245.1 Tannerellaceae bacterium | reverse complement strand
CTAAATCGTTCTTCAAGTATGGACTCGAATTCATCGCACAGGCTATTATGAAACCTAATAAGTATACATATTTTAACATCGCTGTCAAAATTTTGTCATGTACTTAGACAAACTATGCATAGAAACACTTTTTAACCTATCGTTTTTTAATGGATTTCTAATTACCAATTACCATTTTGATATAAACACCCTCGGATTGATATTCAAAGAAAACCATCCCCAGTCCTGCCAGCTTTTATGATCACCTCCTTTTACAATGTCCATTGACTCAGTTCCGGCCATTACCGAATATCCGGCAGATAGACGAACATCTGGCATTACATTCCAATCCAGTTGAAAATCAATTTCCGAACCCAGGCCTTTAGCTATAGATTCATTCTTTACAGTTACATCGGAAGCCATCCGGAAATAATGATAGTTCAAAGATAAACTTACTTTTGAGGAAGTTTTATAAGTCAATCCTATATATGTATCCCATAAACCGGGATTAACTCCTCCTATAAAATTGGAAGCATAAAAATAATCCATGCTACCATAAAACTTGTGATGCGTTCCATATAAAGGATTGAAGGCTTTAAATGTTGAATCCCCTTCCTTATCCCCACTCAGATAGTCGGTCCCCAGAAAAACACCCCATTGGTGATCTATTGTATAGCCTGCTTTTATACTTCCCATCCAGGAGGAGATATCAGTACTTACAGCCGTTTTACCTGTCTGATAATAAAAACTTCCATCAAACCTCCATCCAGCAGCCATATACAATAAATTTGTTCCTAAAGTTTGCATATAACGGGTTTTGGAAGTCTGTGTTTCCCCATCTCCTCCCTCCTGCCCCAGATTCATGATAAGAGCGGAAATAGAGAAAGGCGTTCCAGCATCTTTATATTGATACCATAAGGTTTGCATAGTTTTATAAGGTTGCGCTCCCGGAGCATAGTAAGTTCCTCCAATGATCCGTTCATCATTTTGATTAAAAGCGAGTATCAGATGCAATTTATTTGCCGTATTCTCATATCCTAACTTTAACGCATCGTGAAAACGGCCTGCCACATTCCAATCTAATCCCCCAAGAATACGTTCATCATCATAAACCAGGCTCTGACGGCCTAATTGGGTAAAGAATCCTTCACCAAAATTCAGTCTTGCCCAGGCTTCATTCAATATAAAACGACCGTTTTTATCAATCTGCGGATCTTGTCCCCATACTCCCACATGTTGTGCGGAAAGGCGTAAAATAAGATTATTACTCCGTTTGTAATCAAGAGATAATCGTGCACGATTATTTATAAAACCGGCTGCCGACTGTCCCTCCAATCGGGGCATCAACGCTCCATTTCTGTATTCTGCACGAGGACGGATCTGAACAGACAACGCAGTTTCATTTTCAGTTGTTTGAGCTGTTACAAATGAAAGAATAGAAAACAAAAACCCTCCGATTAATAGTATTATTCGATTCATAGTTCTATAATTTATTATATTGTTCAACAAAAGAACGGCAAATCCCGAACAATAAATGTAATTAAGATTACACTCCTGCGATATCGCTTCCATTTGGAGAATCATTCCAAAACAACTACATTTGTATTCAGATATCACACCAGAACACAGATGAAGCCAATTCTTTGTACACAAGAACACGAACAATTACTTTTTCAGATACCGTTATTCAGGGATCTGCCTCAAAATATTCACCATACTCTACTGGATAAGCTGGACTATGATATTTACGAAATAGAAAAAAATGAAGTTATACTTCGGCAAAATACAATGTGCAAGCATTTATATGTTCTGCTAAAAGGTAGGTTACGTGTAAATATTATTGATGCGCTGGGCAATGAAGTATTGATTGAACATATTATAGCGCCACGTGCTTTTGCAACTCCTCATTTGTTTAAGACAGACGGTACATTACCTGCCACTTTTAGTGTAATAGAAGAAGGAGTTTTCTTTACTGCAACAAAAGACTCTGTTTTCAGCCTGATTTCTGAACATCCTGATATTCTTAAAAACTTTCTTTGTATATCAGGTAATTGCAATAAATGTACAGTAACCCGCTTACGGGCACTTTCACATAAAAATATACGAAGCAGGTTTATTGTTTATCTCTTCGAACAAGAAGTAAAAGGAGATATGATTCAAATAGAACATAATCAGGTTCAGTTAGCGGATTACCTTTGTGTTACCCGTCCTGCACTTTCCAAAGAAATCAATAAGATGGTTAAGGAAGAACTTATTTCTATAAAAGAGAAAATGGTAAAACTATTGGATATACCTCAATTAAAACGTTTCATTTAATTTCCTCAAATCTTTATTACTTTGGTATCGGCTATATAACTTATAAGAAATCCATCCCATAAGCAAACCAAATAATATACCGACTAAAACATCGAGAGGATAATGTTTTCCTACATAGATACGACTGTAAGCCACAGCTAAAGCCCAGGCATAAATAGCGAAAGTATATATCTTATTCTTAAAATAAAGCGCTGTAAAAGTGGCCAGACATAGAGAACTGGATGAATGTGCAGAGAAAAAACTATAACTTATCCCCGCTTCCTCCAGCTGATTAAACAATCCCTGCAGTAAATCTTCATTTCCCGGACGGGGACGCATAATAAACAGCTTAATAATATTGTTAAGTATTAAAGCAGCAGCTACTCCTATGATAAGAAAAATGCCTGCAACTTTTCCACGGCCCCTGTCCTTATATATCATTATTCCCAAAACAACAATACATACGACTATCCATGCTGTATATGAACTTAATACAACCATTATCGGATCTAACCATGGAATATTTTTACTATTCAGAAATAGGAATAATTCTCTGTCCCATTCGGGGAAATTTATATCAAACATATTTTAAGTAAGTCTTCTGTTTATTATAACCTTCGACAAAGATATATGTTTTGAAATTCTTTTTGTAGCAAAACCATCCATACAAATGAAGATGGTTTTGCTTCCTCAATAATAATCAGGAAATAGTTATATCTTCAAGCAGGATATTAACACCATATTTACCATCAGGAGTTATTAACCATAGGGTATTCCCATTTGCACATCTAATTGCAAACTTAGGATCATACATTAATTGTTCTGATCCATCGGGTATCCATAGTGCTAACCGGTAATTTCCCTTAGGTAATGATTCCGGTAATATAATGGTTGTTTTTATATTATGAACTAACGGGATGCGGTTTTCATCATTAGGACCATAAGGTTGCCAATCATTCACATTTATATCTGTAAAAGTTTCCACACACACATTTCCTTCCTGATCTAAAAGAACAAAACCGACTTTATGTTCATTATATAAAGTGGAAAATCCCCGGTTTATAAGAGACAAATCAATCGGATTTTCCCCTTTTACCCATCTTTTATTTGTAGATAGAGATTGTAGTTCTATACGATATCCTAAATGGTCACGAATATAATCAAATACATTTCTATCGATCGGCGTTCCATCTCTTTTCTGAAAATAACTATCCGACACTGGCATTTTCTCTTGTTTTAGAAAATCTATTGAAACAGGCATTTCTTTCCAGTACATCATAGAATACTTATCAGAGGTATTGCCTTCTTTGTAGTTATGAATAGCGCTTAACGATGTATAATGTTGTAAAAATAAGCGGCGTGCAGTTTGTTCTCCATCGATCAACCATCCTCCATCCGGATCATCCGGATCCCGGTTCATGCTCCATGATCCCCAGGGCAATTCACCATCAACGACCAGATAAGGACTTTCTTTAACGATCTGTTCATACGAAGGGGTTCCTTCCGACATTCCACCATCCCAGACATGAGTTTTTATAACAATAAAATCATCATGGAATGATACCCTGTTATAATCCGGATGTTCTTTTCCTAACAGATTTTTATACCCCGGAACGCGAATCTGAAGATTACGATCTTTAGGTGTCATATCAAGGATCATATTTAGTACTTCCCTTTTAGAATCATCCGTCTTTTCAAGGCCGTGAAAAGAGCCATGCCATTCTCCCCATGCTCCGATAAAACCGGCTTGAACGACATGTATCACATCTTTGTTCTTTTCCAAAAAGGGTTTTAACTGAGAGGTATGCATACGAACATCTTCCATTGTAGGCCCAGTCTTTGCCCTACCTAAAAATTCCGTTTCATAAGCAAAACGCAAAACGGCTTTCATTCCTAATTCACGAAGTTTATCAAAAAAAGTCTGCATCGCCGCAAAGTTTTTCTCCGATAAAGGACGACCGACCGTTTGAGTCAGATAAAAATAGGTCTGTACAAGCGTAATACTATCTGATGCATATTTTTGAGCTTCCTTTTCCAACAGACCAGTAACTCCTTCAACTGGTGAACCGAATACATTCTTTAATGATTCAACATCCAGGGCAACTTCCAGGCGAAATCCCCTGTCCGGATTTCGTAATCCTTCTGTTCCATTTATATCGTCGACACTTATACCCCTGTATTTCTGTGTATGTCCAGTATTACATCCTGATAAACTATTCATCAGTAAAAAAACGGAAATAAATATTATAAAAACATATTGTGTTTTCATGAATTTCTGATTTTAATTAGATTTTCTTATTTCAACATCATCTATAAAAACAGGTGTATTACCTGTATTCGTAAATGTAACCTTCACTGTACGAAGGTGGTTACCATATTCCGATTTTGTAGAGAATTCTGTCTTATACTTACTAAAATCTCCGGTCATTGTTATTTCTCTTGAATAACGATCCTCTACTCTTCCGGTTACTTGAGTAATATTTTCAACTTTTGTAATCATATTACCATTCCCTTTACCATGATAAGTAAAGACATAAGGCTTACTATGTTCAAGATATACATATTGATAAACAGAATCTCCCGGTGCCAGACTCAATCCATATTTTCCGGAACGTTTTGCATCTTCCGTAACACTCCCTTGTCCTTCCCATGGGAAACGTTCTCCATCATATTCAAATCCAGCATTCGGCAGTTCATTTCCTTCTTCCAGATCCCATTGATAAAAACGGATATAGTCACATTCCATTGTTACGGTACCGCCATTTCCATATACTCCCAAGAATATATTCATCATATGATTTGGTGATTTAATATCATGGGGATCCCACCATTCCCGGACTAACTTTCCATCAACATAAAACTTCAGCCCCGCTGGTGTCCACAACATACTATGGACAACCCATTTATCAATAAAATCGCCTTCCACAATATGATGCCCTATATTACGTTCAAATTTACCTTCGGAGGAAACATTCCCATGTAAAACTATCTCCGTCGTTATATATTCACATAGATCGATCTCAAACAACTGTCCTCTTGGACGAATACCATCCACACCATAAGCATGATTTCCTTTTTCCACAAAGTAACGGGCATCAGGGCCGGGAGAATCCAGCCAAAAAGCTCCGTTCACTTGTTTGGCATCGGATGTCGCATTGCGTTTGATCCGTGCTTCAATATATCCACCTAACCGGTTATCGAAAAGTGTTTTATCCGAAAGCCAGTCATAAGTTTGTATAGAAGATATTTTTCTACCATTTGAAGCAAAAGGGCGAAGAGGTATTGAATCATTCGTTATCAGTATCAGTGTGCTATCTGTAAATATCATCCCAGGTTCAGGCAATGTTTCCGATTGGAAATTATCCCAATTATCCTGTGCCACATAATTGAGTTGGGAATAATATTGAGTAAACCATTTTGTCCTGTCCAATTCGGAAGCATTAAATTCATCGTGCCATACAAGTTTCATGCCTTTAGGTAATGACTCAGAAGAAGAATTATTTTTTTCAATAATTGATTCTTTCTTTTGAATACAACCGGTCAATAACATAGTGGTAGCGGTGATAAACAAGAGTAATTCTTTTTTCATAAGTTTAAAATTTAGAAGGATTCAAAGATAGTAATTCCTTATAAATCCGCAATTAACAATTCATATTATACCCTTTATATAAGAATATAATCATTGATGAGAAAAGTAAGGCGTATCTTTCGATACGCCTTACCTGAGTTAAATTGAATTGTTTTCGTATGTATTAAAGATCTCATCAATCACCATAACCTGGATTCTGGTAGTCAAATCCACCTTTTTTTCCTTCATTAATTGCAGATGAGGGAAGTGGGAAAAGATGAGCATTTGTACCTAAACCGGTAATATAATCTGTTCTACCAAAAGCAACACATTTTTTTGCCATTGTCTCCACGTATTTGTTGTTACGTATCAGGTCCTGACGACGGCAGCCTTCATACCAAAGTTCATGGGCACGTTCCCATAATAATTTGTCTATAAAATCAGCTGTATTGCTAAAATCAGTTAATTTATAGGCATCAAGCCCTGCACGGGTGCGAACCTGATTAAGCAGATCTAACGCTTCCTGTGTTACAGCACCTCCTTTATGTACTAATGCTTCAGCTAATAAAGTAATAGCATCCGCATAACGGTATACAATCCAATCAGTATAACAATTATCTCCTACACGATCGACCATATCATATTTAACAGGTAAAACGCCATCCGCAGCACCATTATCTGTAATTACCTGTACACGTTCATCGCCTTCTTCAAATGTTTTATAAAAGTCATGAGTGATTTTATATCCACCCCAGGATATCACATGAGGATACCATAAATGAGCCTGATATTCACGTAAGCAGTTTACAGCCCATATTGTTTCTTTATTACCTTCATTAGCTGAAGTGAAAATATTAGCATAAGCAGAGGTTGAAGCTCCTGCGTCAGTCACCAGTGCATAACCATAATCTGATTTCATCAATTCCTGCCCTTCTGCAATAGCCTTATCCCACTGGTGTGTCTGCATATATAACTTTAATAAAACCATATGGCATAAACCTTGTGTAAAACGGCCATAATCAGTATCAGTTTTATCATAACTCTTTGCAAGATACGGCATACTGTTTTTCAGTTTGCTTTCGATATAAGCAATCGTTTGCTCATTTGATTGTCGAGGTAGAATGATTTCTTCCTGTGGTTTTTTAAGTGTTTCAACATCTGCCACAATAATAGGGCCGTAGAAATCCCAAAGAAGAAATGCCATAAAGCCTTGTCCGCATTCCAACTCTGCAATATAACGTTTTTTCAGATCTTCATTCATATCGATCTGATTAATACGATCAATGGTAAGCTCCATACGGCTTATCCATGGTAAATAAGGTTCCCAGTTCCTTCTTGGGTTACGGGCTCCGTCCTGATTTTGAAAATTTGCATATTCAAGTGGTCCCCAGTCACCTTCGCCCCATGAACATAGGCCAAAATCGGTCGCCATATCACCTAGAAGATGAAATCCGGTTGCTGAATTAAAAGCACCGTCATAACTATTATTCCGGAATCCACCATAAGCGTTTGCCGTAACCAGGTCGAAAGCATCGCTTTCGGTTGTAGGATAAATAGAAGAACTAACCTGACTATAATCTTCCGATTCCAGGCTACAACTTTGCATCCCCCATATTATACCAACAAATGTTACTATATAGAAATATATCTTTTTCATATCTTTATATTATCTTTTGGGTTAAAAATTAATATCCAATCCTAAACTGAATGTGCGTACATTAGGATAGGAATAGGATCCAGCATTCTCTGTATTTGAATCAGAAGGGTTATAATCCGTTTCAGGATCCAAACCATTCCAGTTACTGATAACGAATGGATTGTTTACACTCACAGATATTCTCATACTGCTTAACACATTTTTTATACCAGGAATAGTATAGCCGACAGTTATATTACGACAACGCAGGAAAGATATTTTTTTCATGAAATAATCACCTGCCACAGTATTCGGTTTAAGAAGACTGGGCACCGAAGAGTTCTGGTTGTCCATTGAAAAACTATTTAAAGCATTTGTCGACCCGTTATAGAGTCCGCCTGCTGGTGCCGAATAGCGGTAAGGTATCCAGGAATCATAGTAGCTGGCGTCACGCCAACGTCCTACTTCACCATACATATATACGTTAAAATCGAATTGTTTATAACGTAAGGTATTGTTAAAACCAAAACCAAAATCCGGATCTTTCGTGCCAATCAATACTCTATCGTGTTGGTCGAGATTGTTTACCACTCCTTCATCACTTAAATTCTGCAATTTAATTTGCCCCGGAAGTAATCCGCTCTGCCATGCAGGAGCTGTTTCCCCGGGTTTCAACAAACCGTCGGAACGGTAATTGAAGATACTCCGGATTGGGTCATCCACTGATTGATATACATTAGGAATCCAGTTGGGATCGCGTTTTTTCCAACGGTCCTTATTTTTGTAAAACGTCACATCAGTAGTCCATACCAGATCAGGACGGTTTATATTCACTGTATTCAGTGTAAGTTCAATCCCCTGACTTTGTGTAGATCCGGCATTGGCGGCGATATTTGTCACTTCGTTATGTACCGGCAAACGTTTTTCTCTCACTAACAGATCGGATACAACACGGTCATAGTATTCCGCGGTCAGATTGATACGGTTGTTGAGAAATCCTAAATCAAGACCAATATTCCATTCACTTGTAGTTTCCCATGTTATTCTGGAGTTTCCTAAAGTAGAAACTCTCATTCCTGTTGCTCCGGTACTACCAAAAACCCATTTTTCTTGAGCCTTAAAGTAATCATCTACATAATTACCAATACTGGAGTTACCAGTCTGTCCGTATCCCCCACGTAATTTACCATTGGAAATGACATGTTGTATACTTTGCATGAAGTTTTCTTCACTGAAACGCCACCCTACAGACACAGAAGGAAAATATCCCCAGCGGTGATCAGGGTTAAAGTTAGACGCGCCGTCGGCACGTAAAGTTGCAGTTAATAAATATTTATCGGCATAAGAATAATTGATACGCGCGAAAACAGAGGATAATGCACTTTTTGTTGAATTAGAACCTACTTCTTTTTCACCCGTACCGGCACCTAAATTGTTGTATATAAACTGGTCAATTGAGAAATCGGTATTTCTCGCACTGAACCATTCAGTGTTAAATTGTTGCCACTCATAACCAAGCAGTGCGGTGATATTATGTTGGCCAAATGTTTTCAGATAATTTGCCGTCAGATTGAATAAGTAATCCATTCCGTCTTGCTGGCGTTGATAAGCTCTACCATTATCGGTTTTACCGTGTAAAGTCGTTGTCGGTAAGTAACTTTGGAATTTTGCCGATTTACGATCAAATCCGACATTTGCTTTAAATATCAAACCTTTAATAGGTTCCACTGAAATAAATCCTGTTCCTAAGAGCCTGTCCTTTGTTGTTTTATCGGTAATCTCGAGTAATGACACCGGATTAGGGCGTTGTTTATATACATTTGATTCTGTATATTTACCGTTTTCGTCACGTACTGGTATATTAGGTTCAAAGAAAACCGCGGAAGAAATGACCCCTGAATATTCATTTTCACCTGTACCCAACGGAACATTATCATAAGAGTTACGACTTATATTGAAGGAGAATCCCGCTTTTACATATTTAGATAATTCATAATCGCTGTTGAGGTTAGCAGTATATCGTTGCATATCATTCTTTTTCAATACTCCTTTCTGATCAAAAAAGTTAAAAGATGCAAGATATTTAGATTTATCCGTACCACCCGTAATAGAAACATTATGTGATTGAGTAAATCCTGTACGGGTTATTTCGTCCATCCAGTCAGTAGTTTTTGCGTTAGCAATCTCTGCATCCGAGTATATAGGTTGATAGTCCGGAGTTCCTGGCTTTGGTGTAACATAACCGGCATAAATACCTGCTCCGGTATCACGTCTCCATTTTTCCAGTTCATACATATTACTAACTCGCATATATTGGGGTGCATCCATCAATTTATAATTCGAAGCCATCGTTTGTACCGCCGCATTTCCCGAATAAGTCACATTTGGTTTTCCGGCTTTACCTCGTTTTGTTGTAATAATGATTACCCCGTGTCCCGCACGTGAACCGTAAATAGCGGTAGCAGAAGCATCTTTAAGCACTTCAATGCTTTCAATATCATTCGGATTGATCATTTCCATTACATTATCCTGGCTTCCGGCATTATAACGGTTCCCACTCTGACCTGCAGTTGATTTGGAAATCGGGAATCCATCCACAATAACCAACGGATCATTACTTGCATTAATGGAAGTTTCACCACGAATGCGGAAAGTTGTTCCGGCACCCGGTTGTGCAGTTGCCTGAGTTACCCGCATACCGGCTGCTTTTCCTGCCAATGCATGTGCTACAGTAGAGAAGGTACCTACCGGTGCATCATCCATTTTTACGGAAGATATAGCACCTGTCAAATCTCTTTTTCTCTGTACACCATAACCTACTACCACAACTTCATCCAGAGTTTGTGAGTCTTCTCTTAATGTAACTGCAATTGTTGTATTATTGCCAACTACAATTTCCTGAGGTATATAACCGATATAAGTGAATTGTAAAACAGCATTGTCTTTTACCCTAATTGTAAAGTTTCCGTCAAGATCGGTTACAACTCCATTGGTTGTACCTTTTTCTGCTACATTTACACCAATTACCGGTTCACCTAGCTCATCAATAACCGTACCATTTACCTGCTTACCGGATTGTTGAGAAGTGGAAGCCACGTCCCGTACAGTTAAAACGATGTAATCATTTTCGAATACATATTTCACATCTGTATTGTGAAATACTTCCCGGAGGCATTGTTCTACCGCTTTGTTTCCTGGATTTACAGAAATCTCTTCGCTGGTATCCAATTCATTTTTACTATATACAAACAGATAATCCGTTTGACTCTCTATCTGATCAATAAATTCATTGATCGTCATTTGATGTGTATTCAAATTCACTTTCGCGCTTTGCGAATAAGTTTTTTCGGCGAAAGAAGTAAATACACAAAGAAAAAGAAGGAAAGTTGAAATTCTCATGATGTTTAGAATTTTCGGTACTTTTTTCATAACTTTGTAACTGTTAGATGTTAATACTTAATTATTAATTTTTTGTGTTGACACGAACCGGTGGATGCGGGAACATCTGCCGGTTTTTAATTTATACCATAGGCTTTCTCAATTTAAAAGATTTCACTTATTCTCTTTATTTAGTCTCGTTTAATTTATGAATGCTCTTTCTACAGGATTGTGATTATGTTCTTTTCATCATCCTTGGTATAATTAAAGTTTTTGATATTCTTTAAGGTTCTCAATACATTTTCTATGCCGTCACGTTGTCGGAATTTTCCATTAAAACAATAGCTTTCCAAAGGCTTATTGTCAATGACAATCTTTATATCATAATAAAGTTCAAGTTTTTTTATTATGTCTCCGAACGGGGCATTATCAAAAGCATATATTCCCTCTTTCCATAAAAGGAAATCCATATTGTTAAAGGAGTATTTTGTTAAATGATCGCCTTCCAGAACTGCACGTTCATTCGCACTAAGTTCAATAGCTTTTTTTTCATCCTTAGAATCATAAACCCAAACAGAGCCTTCAGTCAAAGATGTTGAAAAGTCATTATCCCCTTTATAAGCAAATACATTAAACTTAGTTCCCATCACTTTAACTGATAATTTTTCTGTTTCTACAATAAAAGGAGACTTATTATTTTTTGTCACTTCAAAAAATGCTTCTCCGTTGAGTTCTACCCGACGTTCTGATGTAGAGAAACGATTGGGATATCGTAAAGTAGTACTGGCATTCAACCACACAGTTGTTCCATCATGCAATTTCACCAAAGCTCGTTGGCCAGCAGGTGCAGTAAATTCTTCATATATTACACCTCTTAGTCCATCGTTTGAGAAAATATCATTCTGGGTTAAATAGAATAATGTCCAGGAAGAGAGAAAAGTAATAATAATGGCTGCTGCATATTTCCACCATTGTTTCTTTAAGAATGGGATTTTTTCCTTGTCTTTTTTGAGAGCCTCTTTAAATAACTGTAATTTTTCAATTACCCTGGCTTCATATTCATCGTCAGGTAACCATGAGGTTAATCCATACATATTTTGAACAGTGATAAAATCTTTCTTTAAGGCTTCATCTTTGAGCACTTGAGAAAACAATTCTTCCTTCTCTTGTGCGGTCAATTGGCCTTCAAAATATCGCGATATAAGGTCGTGCATAATTTAGTCTTTGATAAGAGAGCGACTAAATGCATCTTTACCACCAAAGACTCACAAAAAATTAAACATTCTTTAACAATCAGACAGAAGGAATATCAGCAACGGTAGGTAATCTTTTAATTCTATCCTGAGTTTTCTTAATGCAATGGACATCTGGCCTTCTACAGTATTAACAGAAATATCAAGTTCCTGGGCTATTTCTTTATATCTCTTGCCCTCAATACGGCTTTTAATAAAAACTTCACGGCAACGTTCCGGCAATGAATCAATAGCTGAGGTTATTAGTTGTTCAATATCTTCATCAGAAGTAAATGAATAGTTTAATTGTTCCAAAGAAGCTTGTTTTACTTTCCATTCATTTGCAAAGTCCTCACTCACAGTTTTATGGCTAAGGAAATCCAGGCATTTGTTTTTGACTAAAGTAAAAAGATAAGAAACCAAACTTATACGTATATCCAGAACATCTCTCTTTTCCCACAATAATAAGAATATATCCTGTACTATATTCTCCGCATCTTCTTCCAACAACACATATTCTTTCGCAAACCGCATCATCCTTGGATAATAGGTCACATATATTCTGTCGAAATCCGTTTGCAATTGTGGAACGGATGTTAATGTTACTGGTAATTCCATATAAACACTTTCACCTTTTAAAGACTTCTCAATCAATGCTTTTTCACAAAAAAAATAAAGAGAAGCCCAAACAAAGCTAGTAATAATATTTTAATTAGAGATAAACTTTGTTAATAAAACAGTTATAGATTGTCGCAGACAATTGAATAACAGGAACAATCGAATTGAGAAATATTTGAATATTTTTTTCAACACGGAGACACAGAGCACACAGAGATTTAATATATCAAAAATCAAATAATACAACTCTGTGTTCTCTGTGTCTCCGTGTTGAAAATTTATCTTCAAATTTTAAACTATTCCACTACATCCCCCCCTATTTTGTCACTTTTGTGCATTCAGGATTCAGCGTGAGCTAACCTACTAACTAACAACACAAATGGCTGAATGCAACTTCCTTCAGCCATCCTTCAGGAAAATTCATACGGAAACAACTCTATACATATTACCTTTCTCCGTATGTACCTTTTCAAGACCAAGGGCGGTAAGGGTTTTTCCAAAGTGAATAGCAGATACCTCCCGCATAGCAGCCGGATTTTTCTTTTTCAGATAACAGAAAATAGTCGCTGCAGATAACAGATTGCCTTCTCCGTTTATTGCCGGACGAAAATGAGAATAAAATACATCTTGCTCCATTCCCCGCTTTTGAAAAGGAGCATTATTATACATAATTGACCTTTCTTCTTCAGGTGTGAACCAGTAACGCTCGCCATTTAGCAATTCCTGTTTCAATTGGGCAAAAAGCTGTCTATGTTCGACAGGCGTACAATCAATCATCTTTTCAACTTCAACACACAAAAAGCGCCTGCTGCCAGTCGGATCTGTCAGTAACTCTTTTTGATTAGATGTTGCAATAAAAGAAGCGATTCGAGGCAAAGAGCTATAATTCTTTTTGTGTGCCTTTCGTATAGATAAGCTTGCCATTTGCATCAGATTCTTTAGTTGAGCCATCTTACTGGTTGAAAACTTATCCATCTCATCCAGATTGATTAATCCAAACAAAGCCAGTTTCTGTTCAGCACCTGAAACAGCATTTAAATCAAAACTATCCGTATAGTAAGATTGTAATTCATAAGGTATTAATAATTTGCAAAAGGTAGACTTATGTTTCCCCTGTTCACGACTCACTAATACAGGTGCAACACTATTGGCAAAAGCATTCGCAACTCCAATCCATTGCGCTGTTAATGCCAACATCCAGCGATGAAAGCCATTTACCCATATCGGATTATCTGAGACACGGCGTGATAAATCCCCTACTCTGTCGATCCCATCCCAGGCAGGCACTTCTTCCATATACTTTTCAAAAGGATGATAAGAAGAAATATAGGATGAATAAATAAAACGCGTTACATCCCGATCCCAACAATCAATCCCACTTTTACGTGCATCGATACATAACCGATTCAATTCACGTTGTTGAATAATTTGGAACTCTTTTTTCTTATTTTTTTCCCTGAATTCTGTTACTTCAGTCAAACGATTAAACCTAAACTCATAATGATGGAGTAAAAAATCCTCTACCCTGCCCACGAGATCGGGTATTTTTATTGTTGACTTTTCACCTCTTAATTGCTTACTTTTTACTTGTTTGGAAATGATACTATTTTCTGCTCCAACCGAAGATGCTTTTAACCTCTTCCAGACTTTCTGTAATAAAGAAATAAACTTTCTCATACGCTTTGATTTTATAATTACGATTGCGAATATAACTCTCGTTACCAACCATTTGCAAATATTCACAACACATTTTGAATGAAAAATGATCTGATAAAAAAACCAGTAGAAAGTATTGGAAAGGTGGTATACTTTTATTATTTTTGTAATGAACTTTTATTGATATCACACGTGTGAGAAATATACCTTACAGCTGTGATAAACATCTTTCACACGTGTGAAAGATATACCTCACACGTGTGAAATTAATAAATAGCGATTAAAATGACCTTAAATATTAACGAACAAAACATTAAACCATGGCACTTAAGTATGACTTCTATTCCAATCCTATTCCCAAATCAAGTAATCGTAAACCTCGCCTGCATGCAAGAGTTGTAACCACCGGCACTACAGGTACGGCAGACATTGCAGCAAGGATTCATGATCGTAGTACAATAAATGCCGGAGAGGTGAAAGCGGCATTGGATTTATTGAGTGAGGTTCTGGTGCACGAGCTGAAATATGGCCGCAGGGTACATCTCGAAGGATTAGGTTATTTTCAATTGACTTTGGAATGCCCACCTGTTCGTACGGAAAAAGAGATCCGGGCGGAATCCATAAAAGTAAAAAATGTTGTTTTCCGGGCGGAAGAAAAGCTAAAGAAAAAAGTAGGATTGATAAGTATGGAGCGGGTTAAAGTGAAAAATCACTCCAATAAATATTCAGACATAGAAGTGGATGGGCTTCTGACCGGGCATTTTCTTGATAATGAATTCATTACCAGCAAACAATTCTTTTCTCTTTGCGGCTTCACGCAAGCAACAGGTTCCCGGCGACTGAAACGATTGGTGGATGAGGGCAAACTAGAACGCATTGGCCATCGGAAATCATCTATTTATTCACCGGCAAAAGGGAATTATAGAAAGTAAACCGGCTGAATGTAAACTGAAGGGTGTTGCATTCAGGATTAGAAGATGTGATTCAACACGTTAACCACCACTGAATCCTGAATGCACAAAAATACATTTCTTGTAGGGGCGGCCCTATGTGGCCGCCCGATATTAATTCTGTTGTTATTGGGCAGCCACGTAGGGCTGCCCCTACATGTTCGGTTTTATTTGAGAACAATATCAATCCTCCCATAGTTAGGGATAGCTTCCAGTGTTTTACAATAGTTACCCCAGGCTATTTCGGGATAATCCCAGCGATTATTAATATAGAGAATCAGTTGCTCATCGGCACGTTTGTTTGTGCGACAGGCGATTGTTGCATCTGTTGAGACTACTGAGAAACCTGTATTTGTCTGATCATCCATTGTCAGGGTGTAAAACCAGATGTTTTCTTTCATTCCTTTTGCCATTTGAGTTAATGGTCGTTGGCTGTTGGCTCCGGCATCTGCCCAATAATAGAAGTTGCGGGTATCTAAGGTCCAGGGTTGAACGGGTGTTTTTCCATAGTCAACCTGTTTGCTGTTATAGAAAGATGCTTCTCCTTCGTTACCTGCAAACTCATCTGCAGGGTAATAACTCCAGTATCCGTCACGTTTCCATTTCAGATAATTCAATGTTTGAGGGATATAGAATTTTAATCCTGTTTCACGCAGGAAGCCATTGGGTTGTCCCGATGTATGGTAATTTATCTGCATCTTTCCTCCATCTGTGATAAGGATTTGCATATCTACAAAGACTTCACCATAGTTACCTGTTAGATTCACTAGTACATTATTACCTTTCTTTTGCCATGTAAAGTGTTTCTTTTGCCAGTCGGTATCTTGAGTCTGGAACTTATTAGCACTTTTCCGTACTTCGGCTCCTGTCAAATGGTTCAGGTTTATATCCATATTCAGGAAAGGGCCTTTTTCAATAAATACTTTTCCATTTGATATGGCGTTATAAATAAGACCATCCGCTTTATTGAAGGGTATTTCAAAATTATTCCCTTTAATGGTTATCATGTCTGCTGACTCATCAATTGATAAGTTACCTTTATGCTGTGATTGAGGTAAAGATATCTTCTCATTTCCCAATTGAATCATGTCAGCATCTATCAACTCATTTTCTGACGTAAACATTTGAAGAAATATCTTTTCTCCTTCTTCCCAGGCTTCAGCCGGTATAAGCAAAAGCCCTTTATCATGCGGTTCCAAAGAGATCAGATTTATCGGTTTCTCTATTCCTTTGTAGGTATATGTGATCTTTATCTCCTTGAGGTTCGTATGGTCGAAGCGGTTATGAACGGGAATAAAGAGGCGTTCATTAGCTGTAAAGTCTTTAATTTGCCCGGTGAGAATCTTTACAGGCGAGTAGGCTTTCTTTGTTGCCCAGAATTCCGGTTTCGGACGACGCCATATATCTACAATACCCCATTCACCATAACCCACACAGTCGCCCTGCACATCTGCAGGCTTGGCTGTTTTTGCAAATTCTTTCCACCATGCATTTCCTGCTTTAGGTTTCGGCAGCATAAAGATCTCATCTATATATCCCCACGTTGCCCCTCCTAATCCTCCGGGAGCAGCAAACAGGCCCCTCCACATCATGTCAAGAGACTGTCCCCAGAATTCGCGAATATTGGGGTCTTCCTGCAGTGTTGCGTATGTATAACATGCCGGATGTGCCCATTCGTCAAATAAGGCAGGCATACCATGTCCCTGAAAACCTCTGGTTGCCATCCCCCATTGGGTAACATTTCCATGGACATCCTGATAGTGCATGCTCAGAATATCATATATCTTATCATCTTTCTTCACGGAACCCGGATAACTGAATATCACGGGCCGTGTTTTATCGTTAGCTTTAGACCAATCCCATGTTGTCTGGAAGTTTTCTCCATATACACTTTCATTTCCTATTGACCAGAAAAGAATAGAGGGATGGGAATAGAAGGATTTAACCATTTCCTGATATTGTGTTAAATAGCGTTCCTTGAAATCAGTTGCATCCTGCGATTTCCCGGGTGCATAATTCTTTTGCCGGTAGGTATCCACAAAACAAACAGCAGTTTCACATTCTACATATATACCGAACCTATCACAGTACTTCAGAAAGTTTTCGGAAGGAGGATAATGGGATGTCCGTACAAAATTCATATTGGATTGTTTAAACAGAACGACATCCAGACTATCCAATTCGGCTGTTGTGGTACGTCCCAGTTCCGGATGGATATCATGACGGCAGGCACCACGCAATTTAACAGGTAAGCCATTAACCAGAAGTTTATCTCCCACAACCTTTACCTCACGAAACCCTATCTGACGTTCAAAGCTACTGATTTCTTTACCTTCTTGCAGAATGGATACATTCAATGTGTATAAATAAGGATGTTCAGCATCCCATTTGAGCGGATTAGTAACCGGTAATTTATTTAAGCTTTCCTTTTGCAATGGAAACCGGTCATGCTTCAAAGGAACATTATACCCATAAGGGTCAGTAAGTGTGTATTTAATCTCTGCTTCTTTCTCGATGGAAGCATTAAAGCGAAGTTGTAAAACAGCATCTTTATAAGATTCATCCAAATGTGTTTCAATAAGGAAATCATATACATGTGTTTTAGGCAATGCATAAAGAGTTACATCACGCAAAATACCTCCTATCGGATGGTGTGCATATCCTGATGCGTATGATATTTCATCCAGGCGGTCTGTTACTTCGAGCTCTATAATATTCTGCCTTCCCGGCTTTACAAAAGAGGTAACATCTGTTTCCCAACGGGTAAAACCACCGAAATGCTCACGGACTTCCTTACCGTTTATCCTCAACTCAGCATGGCTGTAAACTCCATCAAAACGTAGTATGATTTGTTTCCCTTCGAAATCACGCGGAACAACAAAAGACTTTTTGTACCAAAAAGGTTTATCATGCTCAATTGCGTATCCTTGCATAGCGGCTTCTCCGGGTACATTAATTGAAGTCCACTTGCTATTTGCTGAATACTTGAATTGCCAGTTGCCGTTTAACAGCATACTACTTGCCTTCGTATTCTCTACTTTTTCAGGGATAATATAAGTTTTCCCGTTTGCATAAGTATAGTGCACTAATAAAAGACTTGCGGCTATTAGAACAAAATGTTTTAAATTATTCATATTGTAATATTAAAGTGTTTTGTCATATCAACATGTGGGGACAGTCCTATATGTCTCTATATCAGCACCACATCCAATAAAAAGCAACCAACACTATGATAATGAGGATTGATATGATATTGAATAACAAAGGGGTTTGGAAGAGTTCTTTGCGTAGTTTTACATAATTCTCACCTTTTTCTGATTTCTTACCCATTATAAGTATAATTGCAGAGCAAACGAGAAATACAATTCCCATCCTATCGAGCCAAGGTAATCCAGGTAGGATTATTTTGAATAAGGCTGAAAATACAAACGAACCCAAAGCTGCGACTAATGCTCCGTTTGCCGTAGCACGCTTATAGAAGAAACCTGCCAGAAAGATGGCTAAAGCTCCCGGGCTAATGAAGCCGGTAAATTCTTGTATGTAATGAAATGCCTGGTCCAGGTTGGTTAATAGTGGGGCAATACATACAGCGATGAAAAGAGAGAAAAAGCTGGCCCAGCGTCCGGCACGTACCAACTCACTTTGTCCTGCTTGTTTGCGTATATACGATTTGTATATATCCATGGTGAAAATAGTAGAGATGCTATTCATCATGGAGGCTAGTGAACTAACAATGGCTGCAGTTAATGCCGCAAAAGCAATTCCCTTTACTCCTACCGGTAATAGATTACTTAACAACCATGGATAGGCTTCATCTGATTTTTCTAACGGAGCATTCAGAGCAAAAGCGGCTATACCCGGTATCACTACAATAAGAGGTATAATAAGCTTTATGGCTCCGGCAAACAACATCCCGTATTGTGCTTCTTTCACTGACTTTGCAGCCAGCGCACGTTGTATAATGTATTGATTACATCCCCAATAATAGAGATTGGATACCCACAATCCGCCGATAATTACCGATATACCCGGCAAGTCATGATAACCCGGATGGGATTTATCCAGTATCAGATGGAATTTATCCTGATTCTCGGTATACAACTTTGTGAATCCTTTAATAACACCTTCTCCCTCTCCCAATATATTCAAGGCAATATAAGTAGTAATCAAACCGCCGCCAATCAAAAATATAACCTGAATAACATCGGTCATTGCCACAGCCTTCAAACCGCCATAAATGGAATAGACCGCTGCAAAAACAGCTAAGAATATTATTCCGGCAAACAACGGAACTCCCACTACTTTCTCAATAGTTAATGCACCCAGATAGAGTATAGATGTCAGATTGATAAAGATAAATACTAATAGCCAAAAGAATGCCATAACCGTCTTTACTCTTCCATCGAAACGTTCTTCCAGGAATTGAGGCATGGTAAATATCTTCTTCTTCAAAAAGATAGGAATAAAAAACTTAGCAACGATAATAAGCCCCAATGCGGCAATCCATTCATAGGTAGCCATGCCTAAGCCTATGGCATATCCTGAACCGGACATACCGACAAACTGCTCAGCAGAAATATTGGATGCAATTATAGATGCCCCAATAGCCCACCATGCCAAGCCTCTCCCGGCAAGAAAATAATCGCTGGTGTCTTTTTTCTCCCCTTTTTTTGTTCGTGAAACAAAGAGTCCCACAAACAAAATCAAAACACAATAAAGGACAAAAACAATTATATCAATTGTGGATATTTGCATAATGTTAATTTTTACTTGTTAGCTAACGTGAGTCGATTTAGGGTTATTTAATTCTTGCGACAATGGTAGAGACTGGGCTTGCCCTGTCTCCGTTTACAAAAAGTACTATAAAACCAATATATCTTGAAATTGAGACAGGGCAAGCCCAGTCTCTACCACCGTATATTTTCCATTTTCTATATCGGCCTCACATTAAATCGAAAGAAACGGATAATGGTTTTCTCCTGCTACTACTGTTGTATCAATAGCAAAAAGGCCGCCACTTAAGGGATATTGTTCCTTTTCTTGTTCTGTTAATCCCGACCGTGCGGTAGTGATGAACAGTTTTTCTCTCTTTTTTCCTCCAAAAGTACAAGAAGCTACGTTAGGAACGGGCACCTCTATCTTATTTAATAATTCTCCTGTATGTGGATTCCATATATAAACGCCAAACCCTCCCCAATGTGCAACCCATAAATTACCATTTCCATCAATAGTCATTCCATCCGGAATTCCATATTTGGCAGGAACCTGCACAGCGATGCGAGAAGAAAAAACAGTTCCTTTTTCCTTATCATAATCAAAGGCATAAATGCATCCTTTTCCCGAATCGGCATAATACATTGTATCTCCGGTTTTGTTCCATACTATTCCGTTCGGAATCGACTGCCCTGTTAATATCTCTTTGTGGGTCATATCGCTGTCAATACAGTACAATGACCCGGTTTCCTTATGATTACTCAAATGCATTACCCCAAGCCAGATACGCCCTTCGGGTGATGCTTTCCCATCATTGGTACGGAAGTCTTCTTTTATAAAAGATAAGTCCAGCCAATTGCAATACGTTTTCTTTTCCAGATTATAAAGCAGAAATTTATCCTTTACAGCCAGTAATATCTCCTTATCACTACCTGTCATGGGAATAATCGTTGAAACCATGCCGGGCAATCGCATATCGGTGACCTGTCCGTTGGAGAGAGAATAGGTATGTAAGATACCGTTGTCGATATCCACCCATAGTAAGCTTGCGGAACCGACATGCCAGTAGGCACCTTCGCCGGTTTCGTCCATAGAATGATATATCAGTTGAGCTTGCATATCTTTACGTATCTTGCATTAAGGCAGAACGTCCGCCATCCATCAGAATAGTTGTACCACTTATGAAGCGAGCCATCGGAGAAGCCAGATATACACACAACTCTCCTACTTCTTCGACAGTACCTATGCGTTTGACAGGATGTAGTTCAATGGTTCGCTGCCGTTCTTCTTCCGCATCAGGGAAAGAATCAAACCATGTATCATTTCCTGCAGTATCAACAAAACCGGGAGCAATCCCAACGGTACGTATTGAAGGCCCCCACTCTATTGCAAGGCTACGTACCAATCCGGTGATTGCCGTTTTGGTGACACTATACGGAAAGCATCCCGGTATAGTACTAAAGGCATGATTGGATGTCATGAGCAAAATAACACCTTCCCCACTTTGCTCCAGGTAAGGACGACATAATTTTGCAAGCCGCCAATGCGATGCCAGATTCAAATCAAGATTATATTGCCATCTCTCTTCTGTACATTCACCTGAACCATCGAAAACATTCATACCTGCACTTGATACCAGTATATCTAATCGACCGAACTTTTCAATCGTTTTATTCACCAATCCCTCTAGTTGTTCCAGTTTCGTTACATCAGTCTGTACATAGAGAGATTGCACGTTTTCCGACTCTATCAGCCGTTTATAGGCAACTATGCTATCATCGGTTTCAGCTTTCCTTGAACATCCGGCTACATGAGCACCTGCTTTTGCAAAGACACAAGCCGTACCTAGCCCTATTCCGGAAGATACCCCGGTAACAAGAACCACTTTATCTGTAAGGTCTATTACTAAACTCATAATATTAAATGTAATAGTTAGCCGGTGGATTCTTTGTCACTCCCGGATATTTCTCCATTTCATCTTCCACCAGATCTACTCCAAGCCCCGGACGTTCCGATAAGTGTAAATGACCATTGTAAACCATTTCGGCTATCGGATAATCAATTACTGTATCACGCCATGGAACATCATTGAACATAAATTCCTGCCGGAAGAAATTGGGAATAGCAGCACATACATGTGAAGATGCCAATGTAGATAGAGGCCCATTCGGATTGTGTGGTGCAATCAATACGTTATAAGCTTCTGCCATGGTTGCCATTCGTTTCATTTCAGAAGGCCCTCCACAACGGGTGATATCGGGCATAATTATATCACAAACATGTTTCTCTAGTAAAGAACGGATTCCAAACCGTGTATAATGCCGTTCGCCTACGCAAATCGTCACATCCGAAGGCAGGCGTTCACGCATCGCCCGCAGGGTTTGTGAACTTTCCGGACCAGCTGGTTCTTCATACCATGTAATATCCAGCTTAGCCAATCGTTCAGCCATCTTCACCGCAATACGGTAATTGAGCATGGCATGTGTTTCAATCATTATATCAAATTCCTTTCCGACCGCATCCCGTACAGCTTTCGATACATCAAAAGCTAAGTCCTGCTGCACCGGAGTAAGAGTAAGATTAGATGACAAATCTTCCCCATACAAATAGTTAGTATGTGCAAACGGGTCGAACTTGAGGCCTGTAAAACCAGCCTCCTTTACTTTAGATGCTTGAGCAGCATAGTCTGCAGCATTATGTCCGCCACCTGTAAACCAGTAATTGGCATATAACAATATATTTTTCCGGTAAGCGCCACCCAGTAATTCATAACAAGGAACACCCAAAACTTTTCCTTTCAGGTCAAGCAATGCCATATCTATACCACTAATGGCACACATGCTTGCACCGTAAGGCCCTACCCAGTTGAGGTCGCGGTAAAGTTTAGTCCATATAAAATCCGTTTTCATAGGGTCCAAACCAATAATCCTCTCCCCCACATGCTTCGCTGCTTCATACACGATAGGGCTTCCAGGCCAGTTTGTTGCTTCGCCCACACCGGTATATCCTTCATCCGTATAAATTTTCAACAAAGTCCAGTTGTATTTGACTCCCTGTACAAGCCAAACTTTCACATCTGTTATTTTCATCTTCTTGTAGATTATTTGAGTTCAAAAGTTAGTTGACCGCGCAATATATCATCCTTCTCTACGGTGATTCTGCCACTCGTAAACGGAGTACCATAGAAACGTTCCGAACCCGTATTCGAATAATCGGCAATCAGGAAATGAATACTTTCATCCTGCAACCAGCTTCTGCTTGCCTGTGTGCCGTTTCCGTAAACTATTACGCCCTTTCCTTTATTATCGGTAAGGGAAGCTTTCAGTATATTTGTTTTAGTGGTACGGAAATCTACCGAGCCTAAGATATTGGCATCATCTTTCCACGCTCCCCGTGGCACTTCTCTCCAAGCTTCCACCTCGTACAACTTGTTGGCATTCAGTTTAGCCTTTCCATCGATGCGCGCAATATCATATTCAGGATATACCGAGAATTCTCCTTTACGCTTCCATGCAAGATTATCCAATGTCTTCGGCAACAACATTAATAGTCCGTATTGACGTGGCTTGGTTTCTTTCGCGGCAACCTTTATCTCATAATTTACCTTTATCTTTCCATCCGTTCCAAACAGATAGGTTAGTTTACCAGTATCTCCATTCCAATAGGTTGCGTCTATATCCACCTGAATCTCTCCGTTCGTTTCCTGCTTATAATTAAAGTTGTTTGCAAAGAGTGTATAATGAGGATAGTTTTTCAACGGATACATATTATTCTGATAAGTTTCACCCGCCACATTCGGTTTTCCTCCATCTTCAGAATTCATAGGAACCAAGCTGAATACAGGGCCTTGCTGTAACAACACATCGCTTCCGCTATACGCTTGTTGAATAACACCAGTTATTTTATTAAAAATAATCGTCTGGCTACCCGATGGTTTTGTGGAGACTATATGTAAAGCATCGTTTTTATCTTCTATTTTGAGTATTGTCTTTTCGCCTTCTTCCGTGATATCCCTTTCAACTGTGAATAGTTCTTCATGACAAACAAATCCTTTTCCATCGGTTACACGGAGGTAAACATCCTGACCATCCAGACCTTGTAACGGAAGAATAACCTTTCCTTTCGCACGGGCTGGCAGAGAAGACTTAACAGGTTTCATTGTTCCGTCCTTCACTCCGTATTCAATAGTTACCTTACCGAAATCAATGAAATTAAAACGGTTCTCCACCGTCAGTTCCAACTGCTTCGGAGTACGTTCAAAAGAAAGAATACGGAAAGGAGTATACGCCTTTTTCATTCCGGTATATTCCGGTTTCGGTCGGCGCCATCCATCAATGGGTCCCCATGAACCATAGCCAACAATACGTCCATCAGGCAAATGAAAGATATCATCAATACCACTCCAGAGTGCACCACCCAGACAACCGGGGTAATAATACATACTGTCATACATTTCTACCAATGGTTTACTCCATGCTGCTCTTACTCCCGGGTCGGTAGCCAGTTCGCGGCTGTTGTAACAACTAAGGTGGGCGTATTCACCAAACAAGGTAGGCCGCGGCATCGTATCACATGCAGCCGGGCCATTGATACCCGGATAGTGATAATTAGCTATATCTGCCGTATTTCCTGCATTATTGAAATTACCCCAACACTGGTCGTGGAAACTATTCGGACGCGAAGGGTCCATCTCTTTCACCATATTTTTCACTTTCTCCCAGAGAGGCGACCAACGTGATTCATTGGCTATTGACCAGATTATAACAGAAGGATGACGACGGCCAGCCAGTATATTATCCATATTGGCACGCATCATATAAGGTAGATATTGTTCATCCTGATAATCCCATTTTTGCCAGATACGGGAAGCATGGTGCTGCATCCAGTTGAGTGCAGCCTCACTTTCCACAAACAAACCCAGTTCATCACAAGCGTCCAGTAACTCTTCAGAAGGAGGGTAATGTGACGTACGGATATAATTACAGTTACCTGCTTTAAACAATTCCGCATCCTGACGGCAGAGTTCAGGCGTAAGACTACGTCCGCGTAAAGGATGTGTTTCATGACGGTTCACACCCCGTAGTTTTACCGATTTACCATTTACATATAATATATTATCCTTTACCTCTACTTGTCGCAAACCTACACGTTGTTCATTGGTCTGAATCACTTTACCATCCACTAACAATGAAGTGGATAAAGTATATAAATAAGGTTCTTCACTATTCCATAGTTTTGCATTGCGGACAGATAACTTACTTTCCACAACACCTTTTTCATCCACATTCTGTTTTCCGTTGGCTACAGCCTTTCCGGAAGTATCTTTCAATGTATAGTTTAATGTAACCATGCCCGAAAGATTTCCTTCGCGGGCAACCAGCGTGGTAATATGCAAATCTGCATGTTTGTATCCTTTATCTAATTGAGTTGTTACATCCATCCCGGCAATATTGGTTTCAGGCAACGCAAACAAAGTAACTTTGCGAACCAGCCCTCCTACTGTATGACAAGCATATTGAGAGATACATCCCAGACGGTCGCTGATGGTCCATGCCCGCACTTCCACAACTATCTCATTCTCTCCGCTTTTGACAGCCTTAGTAATATCCAATTCAAAAGGAACCATTCCTCCCTCATGCTCTCCAACGGCCTGTCCATTAACCTTCACAAGTCCGTATGAACTTACGGCATCAAACCTGATTTTTACTCTCTTCCCTATCCAATCGGAGGGCAAAAGAAATTTACGGCTGTAATAAGCCGTTTCACCTTCAGGAACAGTAAATCCCTGCATCGTCCATTCCCCGGGAACTTCAATACGGGTAACGGGAATGGAAGCGGTTTGGAAATTCCAGCTGCCATTCAGTGAAACTGATGGAGATTGTATACCTTCTACATTCCCTATCTTCGGAGATAGACGTGGATATTCCATTGCTTTTTGCGCATAGGCAGATAATATACACAGTAAGAATGTGCCGACTATTAAAATGTGTTTTCTCATGGTCTTTATCTTATTTATATTTTACATTATTCCGTATGTATCAAAAGCCTCACGTGCTTTCATCCCTTCCTGTATCTTCTTTAATACCATCCGTTCTCCACGGGCTTTTTCCAACGCACCGGTAAAAACGGCTTCTTCTATCTCATGGGGAACAACACACACACCGTCGATATCACCAATAATAATATCGCCATTGTTTATTACGACACCCTCCATTTCAATAGTCACCCTGAAGTCAATCACTTTACCACGCGGAGCCTGGTCTTGCGCATAAGGCCCATAAGAAAAACAAGGAAAATCAAGCGCCAGTATTCCCTGCGTATCCCGTGAATAACCGTTTACCACAGCTCCGGCCGATTTACATTGTATGGCACGGGCACTCATCAGTTCCCCCCAAAGTGCATACAATGGAGAAGAACCGGAACAAACATAAATCTCGTCTTCCTTTAAATCGTCCAACGCTTCCAGCATCAACCCAAATGATTTCCTCAATAAAGGATTATTCCCCTCATCTTTTTTACATTCCGGCACATCAGCTTCCAGAACCGTCATGGCCCGGCCAACGATAAACATATCGTCACGAAGCGGACGTATCTGTGGAGGAAGAAACTGATGCAGATACCCCATCTTGTCCATAATATCGCCAACAACGGCCGTGTAGAGTTCTTTTCTTACTAAGGTAAACAAGTCCTTGTCGTTAATCCATTCTTTCATATCATATTTTTAGTGTTATCAGTCGCTGCGCTTCTTTGTTGTTGAGTAGTAGAAAAAACTACTTACTACTTGACTACTTACTACTTTAACTACTGCATTCGGTATACTCCGAATGCATACAAAGATACCATGTGACAAAGAATAAAACAGGATATAAAAGTCCGAAGTAAGTATGCAGGAAGGCTCAGAATGAAAGAAAAAGTGTAGAAAACGGAACTTCTATTTCGTCAACTCCCGCGGAGACACGCCAACCTGCTGTTTAAAGATACGTGAAAAGTACTGGGGCGATTGAAATCCGCAGGTAAAACAAATCTCTTTGACCGACATTTCCGTGTTTCGCAACAACTCGATTGCCTTATTCACCCGTACCTGGTTGAGATAATCCAATGGAGACAGATTCAAATGCTGTGCAAACAACTTACGTAGGTAACGCTCACCAATCCCTGCATGCGCGGCCACTTCAGTAATAGACAATTCAGACTGGTAATTCAAACGAATATAAGATATAGCCTTTTTCATAGATTCATTATTGCCTATTGGCAAATAAACCTCTTCCATATAACGGTTTATCAGGATCAGCAGTTCCGCATAATACATCAGTACCAGATAGTTGTAATATTGCTTTTTTGAGTTAAGCTCATTTACAATTCTTTGTACCGCGCGCATGATGCGTACATTATTAATAATCTTAATCAAACGGTTGTTCTCCGTAAAAAAAGCAATGGGTTCTCCATCATTCTGCGTCTCACTCTTCTGCATATTAAAACGCAAAAACAACTCCGGCAGAAACTCAAGCTGCAATAAGGTAGCCCCTGGTGCACCCGCTTCAAACGTATGATTTACATTCGAACAAATAATCATCATTTCATCCTCATTAAAACTCACACTCTCATCATCCAGATGAAGCACACACTTCCCCTTTTTCACATAATTAATTTCAATACGTACATGCTGATGCGGACCAAACTTCTCAAACGGCTCAAAAGACACAAAACGGAACACATCAGCCAACCGCTTATACTTCAAATTATCCGTTATCTCATCCAGTAATCCCCAAAAAGATTGTTCACCTAAATTGTCCATATTGATAGTTTGTAATTCTTTCAGTAACAAATATACGAAAAAACATCTACAAAAAAATTATGCCTATTATATCAGATAGGCCTTACTTTTCAAGAATTACAATAGCAAGTATACAAACAGAACCTTTTCATAGCTGTAAACCTCTGTTTGGTATACAAAACCCAAACACACTGAAAGGCAACCTTACATTTGCATTACAATTAACAAGTAAATCATTTAATAACAAAAAAATTAGTGCAATGAAAAAGATTATTTTATCAACAGTTATGTTTTGCAGTGTTTGCTTTATGACAGTTCAGGCTCAAACGTCAGCATCTTTCGGAGTGAAATTAAATGGTAACCTAACCAATGTAAAGTTAACTGATATTGCAGGTGCAAGCGCATCCTTTAATCCGGGAGCTACCATAGGTGGATTCGCAAAGATCGAGTTCAATCAACACTTTGCTCTTCAACCCGAATTGTTATTTAATTACACCGAATCGAAGGTTAAGTTGAATGGTGAAAAGATTAAGTTTAAATATGGCGGAGTAGAGATTCCAGTTTATGCATTGGGACAATTCAAGGCTGGTAATGGTAAATTCTTTATCGGTGCTGGTCCCCATATCGGTTACGGATTCAGCATTGATTCAAATATCGAAAAACTTTCCGATTGCGCTCCCGGAAGCAATAAAATCGAACTCGATCACTGGTATGCAGGCCTTAGTACAATAGCCGGTTATGAGTTTCGCAACGGATTATCCATCAACGCAGGCTATCAACTTGGATTTGACCTTAATTCAAGTAACAATAATTCAAACGTTAAAACACAAACCATAAGTTTAGGAGTAGGCTATAAATTTTAAGATTATACTTACAAGTTCAATTTACTTTTAAAAGATAAAGAGAAAAGGCGCTTTATAAGCGTCTTTTCTGATTTAAGATTACTACCTTTGCAGTCACATTAATAAAGTTGAAGAATGAACACAATTCTTAAATTGATAATTACTGCTTAATCAACCTCCACTAGCCACAGGTTGATGTTTTTTGTTCGGAAACCCTATCCGAACTGGTTTCCTATATTTTATATTTATTAAACAGCAAGCGACAGAAATCGTTTGGTGCATTGTACAATCTACAAATGGGGTTTATGAAAATTCTTAAATTGATAATGGCTTAATTATCTCAATCTAACTTATTGAGATTGAAACGCTTTATCCGGATTATTCAATCCGGACAACTATTCTATTACCAAATTATCAATATTATACGGGTGTATCTAAGATCACGTTGTATACCGTGACAGTCAGTCAAATAAATGAATTACCTGTCGCGAAATAAGAATATTTTAATATGCAATCCATAAAAAAAATAACATGGGAAGTATTCCCTGTTGAAGCGCCATTATATATCAAAAAATGTAGTAAATGTAAAGTTAGCAATCAGTTCTATTGCAGTAATAAATTCCGTATGAATAACCAGAAAAAAAATAGTGATGTATGGCTTATCTACAAATGCGTAGAATGTGATAACACTTTTAATATCACAATTCATTCCCGAACAAGGCCTCACTTAATAGAAAAAGAGATGTTTGAAAAATATATCACCAACGATGCTTACGAAGCACTTAAGCTTTCTTTAAATGCGGATATTATCAACAAAAATCATATCCAGGTAGACTATAGTTCAATCAGATATGAAGTCAAGGTATCACAAGAGATAGTCTTGAAAGATATGATTTTCCTGGATGAAGATATGATCGATATCTATATATCTTACCCATTCAATCTTGATCTGAAATTATCTAAAGTAATCAGAGAACAATTAAATATTTCTTTAAATGAATTATCATATCTGATAGAAGAAAATATCCTTTCAATAAGTAATACAGAAAACTGGAAACGGGATAAAGTAAAGAATAATACTGTAATTACAATTAACAGGGAAAAGCTTTCATTATATATAATCAATAAAATATGAACTTCTGATTAAAAAAAATCTAATTTTACTTTATATAGTAAGAATGGAATCATAAGTTAAATATATCATTTATATCTTTGGAGATTCCGAATAAATGAAACATACAGTTTATGGAAATAAAATCTTTGGCAGGTATCAGCTTCGATAAGATATTCGATACATTCAGCCAGGCATTTGCGGATTATGAAATGCAACTTGATAAGGAAGAATTACGAGCTATGACTCAAAGGCGTGGTTTTGATCCGAATCTATCTTTTGCAGCCTTTGAAGGGAATAAAATAGTTTCATTTACCTGTAATGGAATTGGAAATTATCAGGGCGAACTGATGGCATACGATACGGGAACAGGAACACTTAAAGACTACAGAGGCCAGGGATTAGCAACAAAAATATTTGAAGAGTCCCTACCATACCTGAGAGAAGCAGGTATCGGGAAATACCTTCTTGAAGTATTACAGCACAATACCGGAGCAGTCTCTGTATACCGTAAAATTGGTTTTGAAGTTACTCGTGAGTTCTATTATTTCAGAACAAAAGTCAGTGAAATAAAGAATGAGTTCAAAACAAAATATGCTTTTACAATAAAGCCTATAGATATCGAAAAGTATGCTTCAATCCCTGACTTTTGGGATTTCAATCCCTCATGGCAAAATAGTTTTGAATCCATACTACGGTCGCCTGAGAAATTTGTTACTCTAGGTGTGTTTTCCGATGATACACTTGTAGGGTATTGTGTTTTTGAGCCTACAGCCGGAGATGTCACCCAATTAGGAGTTAATAAAGAATACAGAAGGAAAGGTGTCGGTTCAATGCTACTTAAAGAAATGCTTTGTATACATAAAAATGAAGGTATCAAATTCGTGAATACAGATATTCGTTGCACTTCAATAACGGAATTTCTTAAATCAAAAAATATAGTACCTACAGGTAAACAGTTTGAAATGATAAAAACAATATAAGATAATAGGACTGGTTAAATTTCAGAGGCAGATGCTCTTTGAATATCTGCCTCCTATTTAGTGGATATTTTAGTAAATTACTAAATATCAAAATGTAATTTACGGCTATAAAAAAAGATTTATACATAGTGCATAAACCTTTTTTATATTTTACTTCTTGTGATCAGGCTGGGATTCGAACCCAGGACCCACAGCTTAGAAGGCTGTTGCTCTATCCAACTGAGCTACCCGACCGGCCTTTATTTGCGGTGCAAAGGTAGGGATTTAATTTTTATATGCAAATGAGGGAAGCGGATTTTTATTTGTATTCGTTGTTTTGTTCTTTTTCTTCGAGCAATCTTTCTAAAACTTTGTTTTTCTCTTGTTCAGATTTAAGCATTCTTTCATATAAATCCATTTTCTCATTATAAAGTTCTACGATTTTATCTATAGGATTAAAGGAACAATTAAAATTGTAAAAACCATTATGGTTGGTTACAGCTTCATTGAAAGTATTAATGTAATTATTTGTCGCATCATCTGTCATATTCTTTATTGCTTCCATAGGTACCTTCATCAACTTTGAAATTTTTTCTAAAATTTTATCATCTACTGCTTCCTTTTTTTCAAGTTCAGAAAAGGCTTGTTGAGTTATTTCCAGATCAAAAGCGAGTTTTTCTTGTGTAATTTCCAACATATTTCTCAACCGTTTGATATTCCGACCATGGTGGACTTTCTTTGTTGGCATTATTTCTTCCATCATATAAGTTTGTATAAATAATTAATCAGCAAAAATAAAAAAAATTATATAGATAAGGCCAAGTTATATTATTATTAATAGATTGTATAATACAATTGGAAACTTGTAGGATACAACCACATAAACATATTACTTTGCAGCCAAATAAGAATAAGGGGTAAAGGGGAGAGATATTTTGACAAAAGAAGCAGAGACAAGTTTTATACTTATCTCTGCTTCAGTATTTTACTATATATATTATTGCATTAAAATTGCTATTTAATCGTTTTTCTCACACATATTATTTTTCATAATATAGGGATTAAATTATAATAATATAGTTGATAAGTAGTTTTTGTAAAATTACAACTTCTTATATTTATACCGACACCTCTTAAGTAAATTATAAACAAAAAAGCTGTCCAATTCTGTTTGGACAGCTTTTTTCAGTTATTCATAATATTGATTATTTTAGTCCTCTATTCTTCAATAATGGTTCTGTATTGGGTTCTTTACCACGGAAGTTTACATACATATCCATTGCATCGTCAATACCACCGGGGGTAAGTACGTAATTGCGGAATTTGGATGCTGCTTCCTGATTGAAAATATCCCCTGTTTCAACAAAAGCCTGGTATGCATCAGAATCTAAAACTTCCGACCAGATATAGCTATAATAACCCGCTGTATAGCCACCACCCATTGTATGGTTGAAATAAGTGGTACGGTAACGGGAAGGGATTTGCTTCAAAATACCACGATCACCCAAAACTTTCTCTTCAAATTTAACTACGTTCAGATCAGCCGGAACTTCTTTTAATGCATGATAATCCATATCCAAATAAGAAGCCGCCAGGTATTCTGTTGTAGCAAATCCTTGTCCGTATTTACTACTCTTATCTAATTTTTCTACAAGCTCTGCAGGCATATCTGCTCCTGTTTGATAGTGTTTTGCATAATGCTTCAGTACTTGGGGTTCAAACACCCAGTGTTCCATAATCTGCGATGGAAGTTCCACAAAGTCACGAGGTACACCGCCAATACCATAATAATGCACATCTTTAAATAAATTATGTAAAGCATGGCCAAATTCGTGGAAAAGAGTATTTGCTTCATCTGCGCTCAATAATGCAGGTTGTCCGGGTGCAGGTTGACTGAAATTACAAACAATTGTCACATGCGGAGGAACACGTTTACCATCTGCATAAGTTTGAGAACGATATGTTCCACACCATGCTCCACCACGTTTACTTTCACGAGGAAAATAATCCATATATAAAAGCCCAAGCGATGTTCCGTCTTTATCTTTACATTCGAACACCTCGGCATCAGGATGAGGTAAAGGCATATTATCCAACTTGGTAAAAGTTATGCCATACAATTGATTTGCTACCCAATAGGCTCCATCACGTACGTTCTCAAGCTTCAAATAAGGACGGACTTCATTCTCATCCAGATCAAATTTCGCTTTCTTCGCTTTTTCAAAATAATAACGCCAATCCCAGCCTTGTGCTTCAAAAGAGTTTCCTTCTTTCTTTATTTCAGCCTGAATATCTGCTAACTCATCTTTTGCTTTTGCAACCGCTGGTGTCCAAAGTTCATCCAATAAACTGTAAACATTCGCTGCATTTTTAGCCATGCGTTCTTCCAAAACAAAATCAGCATACGTATCATATCCCATCAATTTCGCCTTTTCCTGACGTTTTGTTACAAGGTTTTTTACAACATCTTTATTATCTGCATCATTGCCATTGTTACCACGCATAATATATCCTTTGAATATCTTTTCACGAAGATCACGATTATCAGCATATTGCAAGAAAGGCATTACGCTTGGATTATGTAATGTAAACACCCATTTACCTTCCATTCCATCATTTTTTGCCTGTATAGCAGCATTTGCTATAAGATTTTCGGGTAATCCCGAAAGGTCTTTTTCATTATCTATTACCAACTTAAAATCATTGGTTTCATTTTGCATGTTTTGTCCGAAAGTAAGTTCTAACATCGCGATTTCACTATTAAGTTCGCGTAATTTTGTCTGCTTATCCGCAGGCAGATTAGCCCCCCCACGCACAAAACCTTTATATGTTTCTTCCAGCAGTTTAGCTTGTCCTTTATTTAAGCCTAACTGATCTTTCTTATCATAAACAGCTTTTACCCTTGCAAACAGGGTCGGGTTCAGACGAATATCATCACTATGTTTAGAGAAGATCGGTGACATCTCACGACTCAATGCTTTCAGTTCATCATTGTTGTTAACTCCACTCTGTCCACCGAAAACAATACGTACCTTGCGTAACAATTCACCTCTTTGATCCATTGCCACAATGGTATTTTCAAAGGTTGGCTCTTTTGGATTATTACATATTGCCTCAATCTCTGCCATTTCCTCCTGCATTCCTTGCATAAATGCAGGTTTGTAATGCTCTATTTTAATATCTTCAAAAGGAGGTACCTCATAAGGAGTCGTATATTTCGAAAGGAATGGATTCCCATCCGACTTTACCTGTTTTTCATCCGAATAGGTCGATGCACTCATCAATATAGCCACACTTACAGCCATAATTACTTGTTTCATTTCCGTTTAAATTTATGTTGGTATTATAATTAGAAGCACAAATATAATGAAAGATTTAACAGAAAAAGTTCCTTTCTTCTCAAAAGTTTGCCAATTAATGAAGGTAAATTCGACAAAAAGCAGTTCTTTTGCAGAATGTAAATATGTGCATACAATTCGTAAGCCCTTATAGTCAATTAATATGCGTACTTCATCTTTACAGGATCTCTATTTACAGAGGCCTATTACAATGACGATTCTTATCTGTATGATATCCGTACTTCCCTGGATTGGCATGGGAGATTTTGCTACAAAAGGGGAACCACGTGAAGCTGCTGTTGCCATTTCAATGCTGGAAACCGGTAACTTTATCCTACCTACTTCTTATGCAGATGAATTTGCCTATAAACCTCCAATGGCGCATTGGTTGATGGCATTATGTTCTTTACCTCAGGGATATGTATCAGAATTTACATCACGGTTACCTTCTGCAGTATCATTTATTGTTATGATTGCTTTTGTTCTTAGTTTTTTTGGTAAAAGAACCGAGAAATTTCAAATAGTCTTTATCACAATTTTTGTTATGATCACCTGTGTAGAATTACATAGGGCTGCTATGACTACGCGCGTGGATATGCTGCTTACTTCTTTTATAGTAATTGGGCTTATACAGCTTTTTCGATGGGAGGAAATACAAGAATTAAAAGGGTTACCAATAGCCATTCCTATTTTGTTGGGATGTGCAGTATTAACAAAAGGGCCTGTCGGGCTGGTTCTTCCATTGTTTGTATTCTTTGTCTACCTGCTCATACTGAATAAATATAAATTCTTGACTATTATAAAAGCAATGGTTTATATAGGAATATCTTCTCTTTTTCTCCCTATGCTTTGGTATATTGCAGCCTGGAAACAGGGAGGAAATGAATTCCTGAATGTTGTAATGGCAGAGAATTTCGGGCGTTTCTTCCATTTGGATACACCCAATATCCAATATGATTTAGGACACGAAGAGCCAATTTGGTATAACTTGATCACTTTAATAGCCGGATTTATTCCCTGGACTATCTTATTATTCTTTTCTATTTTTGGTTTAAAACTACATAAGCCTACTAAAACGTTTAAAGAAATACTTCGGGATAGCTGGACAAAAATCAGATCCATGGAAAAAGTTCGCTTATTTAGTTTTGTTGCATTGGTATGCATTATCTTTTTTTATTCTATTCCATCCAGTAAACGAAGTGTTTATCTTATGCCTGCATATCCGTTTATTGCCCTTTTTATTGCTCAGTACATGCTTTATCTGACAGAATACCGCACAAAAGTAACGCGTGTATTTGCTGCATTTTTAGCTTCCATTACGGCTGTAGTTTTAATTGGGCTCTTATTAACGATGGGGGGATTGATTGACCCGGTCACTATAACAGCTCAATTTACAGAAAGGTCTTCTACACTTGCAACAGTAGAAACTATCTCACAGATGCTGACTTCTCCAAATCTCCTAACAATTTCGATCATATTGTCAGTACTTATCGCTTTAATGGTCGTTTATTATCAGATGTTCCGAAAGATTAATATTAAAATATTATATGCTACTATAGCCTTAATGTTTACAATTAATCTACTGATTGACGGAGTAATAATGTTGGGAGAACGTAAAAGTGGTTCCTCCAAGCCATTTGCAGAACAACTTATGCGTGATTATCCATTAGGAAAGGATAATGTATATGTTATGAATAACCTGTTGGAATATAGAAATCTTTATGGCCTTAATTTCTATTTAGGAAACATCTTTCATAATTTTGAAGAAGACCAACCGGCAGAAGGATTCTTCCTTGCTGGCGATAAAGATATGGAGAAGATTCTAAATAAATATGGAGATAAGTATATATTTAATACACTTACCTCCACAACTTATGCTAATAAAGAAGTCCGTCAAATAGTGGTACTGAGTAGTTTTACTCGAAAATAACCTTTGACTACTAAGTGAGGAGCTTCAAACTCGGTCTTATTTCAACTCTTTAATCTTTATGCTACGAAAAGCAACTTCATCACCATGATCCTGTAAAAGGATATGTCCTGAAGGAGCTTCTCCGAAACGTCCGTGTTCATTATATGCTTTCGCTGCATATTTGCTTCCTTTCACAGCTTCGCGGAAAGCTTCCGATCCACGTTCATATTCAACAGTCTTGAATCCGTTCATCCAGTGTTCAACATGATTATTTGGGTAAACTTTTAGTACAGCCTGATTCCATTGTCCAACACCATTGAAACGCTTGTTTTCAGCTTTGATTACATCATACAAACTGGCTAAAGTACGGCTTCCGGGAGTTGTAGTATAAAGTTTTGCATCAGGATGCGCTCTATCATCTAATATTTGATATTCCAGGCCATAGGCAGAACCGCTTGGTTTTTCTTCTTCAGTCACAAAATACTTAATACCGCTATTAGCTCCTTCTGTAATTTTAAATTCCACAGTTAATTCAAAAGCGCTGTATTCATCCATGGTTACGATATCTCCACCATTTGTAGACTCGCCACCACCTGATTTTTGTACAATCATTTGTCCATCTTCCACTTTCCAGCCATGTGTTGGGAAAGCATCCTTATGAGCTCCGCGCCAACCTTCTGTTGATTTTCCATCAAATAATAATTTCCAACCTTGTGCTTTTTCAGTATCAGTCAATGAATTAGGAATACGGTTTACTTCCGGTGCCAATGTACCTTGCATACGTTCCGTTTCAAGATTCTCTGTTTTAATGCGGATATTACGCCATTTTATTTCTTTTCCTTCCAACGCATCATTATTTCCGATACCATGCACCTGAAAAGCAATAAAACCACTTGGAGTTTGATTATCATACAAATCAGCAGTATTTACTCCATTTAGCCAAATACGGATATTTTCACCAATTGCTTCAATACGGAAACTATTCCAGTCATTTTTCTTATAAGCAGCTTGTCCTGCTTTATTATCAGTCAAGGTAACTAACCAACCACGTCTTGCTTCATCATAAATACCTCCACTCCATGCTCTATCAGATGGATCCATTTCACATTGATAGCCATGTACACGTCCGTTCTGATATTCAGGGTAGCTTTCACTGCGGAATTGCACACCGGAATTTAATGCAGGATCACACCAGGCTTCAAACTCCAGAATAAAATCACCATACTTTTGATCTGTAGCCAGAAAGCTATTAGGTTGTCCCTTCACGGAAGTTCCAACAATACAGCCATCTTCTACCCGGTAAGGTGCTTCACCGTTTAACTGAACAAATCCGGTAAGATCTTTTCCATTAAATAACTTCTGCCATCCATCGTTCGGTTGACAGCTACAAAGCAGAACTAATGCTGCCAAAGCTAATTTCAAGTGTGTTTTCATTTTTATATTATGAATTAAAAGTAAAATAGACAATATTGATTTCCCGTCATGTGGACGCACACAAAGATATATCTTTTTGGATAATAAGCATTAATTCCCTTACAAATTTCAACAAAGTATAACATTGTGAGGATATATTAGACTATCTTCGCGGAAAATTTCAGACAAAGCGTAATATGAAAATGGGAAAGACAGCACTTTTTGATTTTGATGGTGTAATTGTAGATACTGAACCTATTTATGATCTCTTTTGGAATGATGCTGCAATACGGTATGGTTTAGGTATTCCTGATTTTGCCGACGTAATAAAAGGAACAACTATGACTCATATCATGGAAAATTATTTCTCTGATTATCCGGAAGCTTTTCAACAAATGGTAATAGATGAGGCCTCAGAATATGAAAGTAATATGCCCCTACCCCTTATGCCCGGTTCAATGGAATTCTTACGATCATTAAGAAAAGAAGGAATACAAATAGGACTGGTAACAAGCTCTGATCAATTAAAAATAGATCGTGCGTTTAAAATGTACGACTTCAACGGTTTATTCGATACTATCGTGACTGCAGACAGAATAACCAAAGGTAAACCTGATCCGATGTGTTATCTGCTAGCCGTGTCCGACCTACAAGTATCACCTTCGGACTGTGTTGTATTTGAAGACTCTTTCGCAGGAATACAAGCTGCAACAGACGCAGGCATACGTGTGGTTGGGCTTTCCACTTCAAATTCACCCGAATCTCTAAAAGATAAAGTATACAAAGTCATACCTAATTTTGAAGGATTAAGCTTTGAAGATTATCAGATGTGGTAAAAATTCATATCTACTCCAATTTGTAGTATCGTTGTGCCAGTGTCGTGCCATTTAGTTGGCACAACTGTGCCATGCCCGTGGCACAAACGTGCCAAGCCGGTGGCACAACTGTGTCATGCTGGTGGCACTATCATTTTATTTCTTAAATGTAACTTTTGACACTGTTCCGGCATAATCATCCATTGGAAGGGATATTACTTTTTCTTCTCCGTTGACGGATAGAATAAAAGAAGCTTCTTTATAAGTGGGATCAGTCGCAAAGACTTCAAAAAAGTAATTATTCTCCTTTATTAGAAATAATCCCGGTTTATCACTCACAAATTCTAGATTTCCAGAAAGTTCAACCTTTCCTGCTTCATAAAGTGATACAAGAAAAACTCCTTTAGGAAGTGATACAATCTGTCTTTTAGCGGTATTTTCCAATACTCTGAATTTGCAAAGATCAAATGTCTTCACTTTATCCCTGGTTGTAGCCGGAAGAATAAGATATTGATAAGTTGCCTGTTGAGGTACAGCCCCGTGATTGAGGTATAAACAAACAACATCGCCCGACTCCACCATTGTTTCAGGATAGAGCGACATTATATCATGCCAACTACCTGTGTTCTTTTCAACAGATGCCGTACCATTTCCATCCATAATTATATATCCTATATTATGGTGGAAGTAACGAGGATTTCTGCCCCCTGAAAATGCTTGTAGAGTAGTGTTCTCCCAAACCTGACCATTCAAATAAAACAGGTCGGATTTGGCTTTACTTTGTTCAATACTTGTTGTAACAAGACAGTTACTATCACTCTTGATTCCAGCCCCCAAACAAAGAACATACTCATCCGTAAAAACCCAGGCCTTTCGAGCATCAAGCCCATCTCTTGAAAAATCCATAATAGTCATTCCCAAATGCCCATCATTTACATTGCCGACAAAAGATTTTGTATTTTGCCTACCTGTCCATCCTGATTGTTTCAAAGGCTTATCCGTTTCATAGGCAGTAGTTCCGGGTATTCTCCTCCAATTCCAATAAGGAAATATATTTTCATATTCATCCCCTTTCATATATGTATATGTAGCACCATCAGCCATGTACCATCCCTTTTTATTATCTCCGTTACCTGCCTCCACACCTGTTACACGGCTAGAAGACATTTTAACAGAAACCATCCATTTGGAACATCGTTGAACTGTTTCATCGGACATCCAAAAATGATATAAACCTAACACTCCCGGATTAGTACTATTCAATATATTTTCATCAATAAGTTGTTGATAACCTGCTCTGTTCTTACTATCTACTCTTGATAATGAATTAGAAGAGAAAGCAACTGATATGGCTTTATGCCGTTGCGCATTATGAAACAATTGCCTTCCCAACATATTTATATCCATATAACCTTTCCAAAGAGCCCGGCGATATCCCTGATCTACCAAGTCGAATAAACAATCGTAAGCTTGCTGATCGAAAGTGAGCGATGTCCCTTCAAATATCTGTGCCCAACCACTTAAACTCAACAAATAAGCAGCCCCATAATTACCAAATTGCTGCTGGGCTCCATGTTGATGAAAACTGTGATCCATTTTGATACCTTCAGCTGTTCCTTTTGCGATACTGATCTCTGACTGAATTGCATCTCTCGCCTCTCTTACAACTGATAAATCGTTTTCAAGCAAACCTCTTACCAACACAATACCCGAAAGCCAAATCTTATTTTGCCCTGTCCGCTCTATTTTTGCATTATAAAGAACCTTAATGGCCTCAGACATTTCATGTTCAGTCATTTTATCTTCAAATAAAAGACATATTGAAGCTAATACTTTAGGTATTCCTATTTGGTTATACCACCAGTTTGAAGACACTAGCTTAGCCTGAAACCAATATTCCAACGCTTTATGTATAACTTTTTCAACGTAGGGAGAATTGTTATAAGAAGAAGAGGGATCACTAAAAATCTTAGTCAATTCCAAAATACGTCCCATATGCATATGAGGTGTCCACCCCGAAGGATCCTTACTTGTGTATTCTACATCATTCCAAGATCCATTACTTTCAATATTCAATAAGAACTGAATACGTTCCTCGCTAATGGGATATCTATCCATTAAATCAACAACTACCTGATCTCCATAATATTTTTCCTTCGGAATCTGCAAAAGATAGTTTGTAATTTCCAATTCCTTCTTGTCCTTTGATAAAATGGATCTTACATAATTTTTCTTTATCTGTTCTATTTCGGATGCGTAAACAGTAAAAAAAGAAAAAGAGGAAAAGAAAAGTGTAAGGATAAATAATTTTAGGAAGATTCTATTATGCAGAGTTCTCATATACGATGATGTTTATTTATAAGTTTCATAATACTCTTTCATTCAACTGGTATCATCTTCAAAAGTACAATTATTTCCCATGTGTGCGATAACATTCGCTAAATAAACAAAACCATTTAGATTCTTTTTGCATTTCCTAAGGTACCAAAAACAAGATATGAGATAAATTTACATGTCTTTGAATCTCTGTTTATAGTCTCTCTTCTCAAATGTTCCTATTTTTACATACATATATAACTTATTCTATACTTTTATAAACAAAGCCATGAAATACAGAATTATATTCGCCTTTCTTTTCTGCCTCTTGCCAGGGAATGCTCTATTTATATCCGCATTAAACTCTACAGAGCTTTTTCCAACTCTTATCCCTTCTTATAAGGCTAAAAATGTGATAATGGTTCGTAATGATACGATATTTCTTGTCAGAGGAACAACTTATGCCTATACAGTAGATACTCCTGTTGACGAAGGGCTTGTTCGTACTGATCTGAAAGTAGAATCGATAAAGGAACAGTTGGAGATCACAGGCGGTTCTTCTTTCGATTGCCGCATTAATGACAAATACCGGAATAGGAAAACGAAAGGATATATTGTATCCGGCGATCTCCTGGAAATAGAAATAGGGAATCAAAAGAAAAACTATCTATTTGAGGTAATAGAAGGAGCTCTAAACCCATCTCTCACAATTCAAAGAAACAATATGACTCTTGATACACCGGGGGATATTATTCTTAATTTTATTGCCGGACAACGATCTCCTAAAAGTATGGTTCAGTTCTTTATACCAAAGGGTATAGAAGTTAATTTAGATAATACTACAGTAAATATAATTGGGCGGGGAGAAGTCACATTACGAAACCTATCACATCAGTCTATTGGTAAAACGGGGACTAATTATTCTTATTCAAAAGTAGGCGAGGTAGCTATTACCCCCAATAAAGAAGATGGGCAAATCATTACTTTCACGGAGTTAGATCTAAGACCTTTCAATGGGATTGATCTGCAGCTACGGATCAATCAGGTGATACCGACAGAAAAAGAATATATTTTTGAGGCAATTTATGAGACCACAGAACCTGAAGCATATCGCAGTTATATTACTCCGGCAAGTAGGGCCACCCTCTATACTTCCTCCACTATAACAGATTTCCATCGGGAAATGCCCATTGTCTTTACTTTAAAGGAAAATGAAGAACTTTATATGAATCCTCTCTTGAAATGGTCCGCTCCCCAAGCGGCTTCAAAACTACTTTTAATGGCTTCAGTAGATGATGGAAAGAGCTGGCAAGAACTGAAACGACTGAAACCAAACAATGACTCTTTTACACCGACTAATTTAATGCCAAATACCTTTTATAAATTCAAACTAATTGTAGAAGGAGGAAAAAACACAGGAGACTCAAACATAATCAGCTATTATACGGGAAAATATGATGCGATGCAGTTAGGAGCAAAAGGCGATGGGATTACAGATGATACGGAAATGATCAATAATGCCATCCGCACGATTCATAGTATAGGAGGAGGCGTACTTTCATTTACAACAGGTGATTTCCCGGTACGTACAATACATCTCAAAAGCAATGTTTGGTTGCATATCGGAGAAAAAGCAGTTATACGTTGCCTACCGGGTAATGATGTTCCGGAGACAACATGGTTTAGCGATCGGGCATACCGTTCGGGGCTCTCTCCTACAGATCCTTCACCTTATGATGATCCGGAGAATTATCTTACCAAACAGGATGTAGGACATACGTTCTTTCATAATACGATGTTCTTCGCTGAGCGGGAAAGGAATATAAAAATATTCGGTAACGGGCGAATTACAGGAAATGGTAATCTGGTAACGGGTGACAGAGTGATGAATAATGATCCACATAAACGTGCGGATAAGATGTTCACTTTCAAGCTTTGTTCACAAATAGAGATTGGAGGATATAATATTGGAAAGGATATGTGGTATGATCCGGAAGTAGATGAACCTTACTACATGGAAAAAGGGGGAAAAAAGAATTTTGATCTTAAGAACGTACTTCATATTGATCAGGGGGGACACTTTGTATTGCTGGCAACCGGAACAGATACTATACATGTACATGATACATATTTCGGCAAATATAAGTTGGGTAATGCACGGGATATTTACGATTTTATGGCATGCAATTATGTTGCAGCAACCAATATCTATTCCAAAATGAGTTCCGATGATATTGTAAAGTTAGGTTCTGATTGTTCACTCGGCTATACACGCCCGGTAAAAGGTTATATGATACGGAATATAATTGGAGACACGAATTGTAATCTCTTTCAGATAGGTTCAGAAACAGCAGATGATATCCAGGATGTGTATGTGGATAATATTTATGTGTTGGGTTCGAATAAAGCCGGTTTCTCTATCTCAACAAATGATGGAGCTAATATAAAAAACATCTTTTTAAATACAGGACACACAGGCAAAATACATTCCCGCTCTAAAATGTATCGTACACGCGCTCCTTTCTTTATCTCTATCTCAAACAGAGGACGGGTAATAGGTGCGGATGTTAAACGTTTTCGGTTCAAAGAGAATGGGACAATACGTGATGAATTGTTATGCACAAACTCTAATATTGGTTCGGTAGAGAATATCATCATTAATGATGTCGATATCTATGAAGTATATGGAGGAAGCTCTTTTAATGGTGTTCGTTGGAAGTCCTATGACGGCAGTCAAAATAAAGCAACTCCTATTATTGCAGGTTATAAATTGCCTGATAGTAAGGATGTAGAAGGAGGGCTGAACTTTACATTACCGAATAAGAAGCATACGGGATACATCAACTACATTCAATTTAATCGTGTAAACCTGCTGGCTAAAGGAGGTCATCCTGCAGAAGACACGAACAGTAATCCCCCGGAAATCGGGGTAGGCCGGTATAATGTGGGAGACCTGAAGATTCAGCCGGCTTATGGGTTTTGGTTTCGCCATGTCAAAAATGTTACCATCCGGGATTGTTCCATAAAACTGGAACAACCGGACGGACGGCATGTGATAGTATTCGATGATGTTCATGGAGCGAAAGTAGAATCACTGAGTTATCCCAAAAGCGATACAGAACCAACTATAAAAGAAATAGAATCGGACAAGGTGCTAATCAAATAGGTAAGGCTTCTTGCCCGGCTGAAGAGGTATGCTCAGCTTTGTATATAAATTTATCGGAACAGGCTTTAATTGATAGGTCCAGCGTTGCTGACGCATTGCCGGTTGCTTTCCGTAGACTGAATTCAGTGAAATTAAAAGCATCTTCTGTTTAATTCCTAAAGACACTGTTTTCCGGTGATGGACGATCTATTAGGTATACCTATTAATTTTTATTCCCTGCTTTTTTCTACAAAATAAGAGTGCAGCTCACTGATAGCCTCCGGAGTATTTTCCAGATCTTTCACAACCATTCCTTTTTCAAGTAAAACAACACGTGTACTGATATCCGTTGTATAGTTAAGATTATGACTGGATATCAATATAGTAGTTCTCTGTTCTTTGTTCATTTGCTGTATCATATTACGTATCTCGATTTGCGAAGAAGGATCGAGGAAGTTGAACGGTTCGTCAAGAATCAGTATCTCGGGCTGTATCATCATAGCTGCCATAATACCGATTTTTTGCTTGTTCCCAGCGGAAAAGTTCCGGATATATTTTTTCTCACCAAGGATTTCATCATTCATAAAACGCTTGAAAGGAGTTAACCGTTCATCCACTTCACTATTGTTCAATCCGTACGTCTCACCCACGAAATAGAAATATTCTTCGGGAGTAAGGAATTCGATCAGGAAGCGATTATCAAGGAAAGAACCGGTATAGTTTTTCCATTCTTCGCTTTTACTTACATCAATACCCTTACTCAATATGAAACCGTTATCAGCTTTCAGTAAATCCAGGATCAGGCGGAAAAGAGTAGTTTTTCCAGCTCCGTTATTTCCCACCAGTCCGAGCAGTGTTCCTTGTGGGATAGACAGTTCGGAAATATCCAATGCCACTTTTTCTCCAAATTTCTTAACGAGGTCTTTTACTTCTAAATCCATTCTATTATAGTGTTTTATTATTATACATTGCTTCTGAAACCCTCCATGTTTTTGTGTTTTCTTTTGAGAAAACGTTTATAAGTCCACTCCAGCCAGTATTTAGATGTTAAAGTGAATATAACTCCGCTGATGAACATAAAGTAGTTGGCAATCTCTGGTGAGAAAACACTACTGATAATAGATACTAGTACCACAGGTAGGAACATTCCCAGAAGTGTTACAACCAGCATATTCCCCGATGTGCCTTTCCAGTTCATCATACCGCGGTCGAAAGGATCGAAATAACTTTTGTTGTAGACTGCATTCTGGAACATCAGGAAATAAAGGACTCCGACTGTGTAAAAGAAAACCGAAACCACGAAAAACAGGCTAAGCTTTCCTTGGAAGACGGGTATCATCAGTAATAAAGTGAGAATCACGGAGTATGAAGAGTAAAATATATATTTTCCTTTCAGCATATTAAGTACTGAATGTTTGCGTGCCATCAAGCCATCAAAACAGGATGATTCGGAGGTGAACAGATATTGTCCCATGATCATACCCAGAAATCCAACCACAAAGATCGTGAAGAAAATTCGCTGGAAATATATCGCCTGTATCGGACTATGAGCCGAATATAACATCCCGGCATAGAAAACGATAAAGAATATCAACATATACAGTTGCTGACTAAGCCGTTTGGAGCGCGACATTAATTTGATATCCATATTGATAAATTCTCCTTTTTCTCCCAACCGGTCCAGGAAAGAAAGCCGGGAAAAGATGGTTGCGTTTCCTGCTTTTTTGCCTTGCATCTCACGGTAAAGCTCCGCACGCATATAACGTTGGTTAATAAACCAAAGACCGGCTATCAATGCTAACAGTGTTATCCATACCAACGGATTATTAGCCAGAATCCATTCGCCAATCTTTTCCGAATATGAGGCTAACGGGATATTCGGGATAAATGAAATACCAACTATTATGGCTAGCATGATGAATGGCAGAAAGTAGAGTAGTCCGCTCTTTTTTTGTATATTACTGATAATATTGACAAAAAGGCTATTTGCAACACATGACAAGTAGAAGAAAAGGATATACAACAAGGAGGTTATAATCCCGAAATAAGGTGTGATAGCTTTAAATGCAAACGGTACGATAAGGAACAGGAAATAGAGGTTCCACACATTAGAAAATTCCTTGACAAGAAGAAAATTGAAAAGTTTATTCCGTTTGATGGGTAAAGTCAGATAAGGAGCTATCTGCATCGAATTACTTTGTTTCATCATACTTTTTATCAAAAAGTCAAACAGGAACAGGTAGAATACGATGGAGTTAAAGGTGTAGATGGCATAATTATAATCACCTGCTTCCAGTAGTATTTTATCCAGTAAGAATCCGGCTGAAAGTAATTGTAATCCCAACATTCCAAAAATGATAAACATAAAAATCCGGACTCCCAGGTTTCTCTCAAGCATGGGATGACGCATAAATGTTTTCCACTGATGACTTTGTAATTCGCGTTGTAACATAATTTGTTTTCGTTATTGCGTTCTGCTTTCTCTATATTGGTCGCAAATAAAGACAATTTATTACAGAAACAGTAAAAAAATCAAATTATATCATCCTGTCAAAAAACAAAGATCACAACTGAGCAGAATTTCATTTGAATGATTTCCCAAAATCAATTGCATGAGAAACTATTCTCATGCTGATGAGAAAAAAGTTTCATGCGGGTGAGAAAAAATTCTCATGCCGGTGAGAATAAATTCTCAATACCAAGAAACTTGTTGAGAAAAAGTTCCAACCAATATTTCCTAATGGAACAAAATAATAAGCATTGATATTCTGCCTGCTCTGCTGCTTTAGCTTCGGACTATTGATAATCGTATAAATGGGATTATGATCTGGGCGCTACTTATGCGGAACAAGAGGTTTTTAATAAGGCCTTAATGGTGGAGCACCGCTTATCTTGAGTTCGCCTTAATTAAGCGAATATCTTCTCCCCTAACCGTTTCAAAGGTGAAGAAATCACCGGATATAATTTCCGACTTGGCTCCGTTTCTAATGAGTTGCACATCATCTCCTTTCCAGGGATTTTCCATTTTACATAGGCGTCCTTGTTCGCTTTCGATATGTACAAATTCAACGTTACTATTCTTTAAGCTACTACTAACCAGAAAGGCTCCATACGCACGCAAGGTTGTAAACGAAGCATCTTGATCACGATTCCAGACTGGAAATACGCGCACAACATGTTCATAACTCTGGAGTAACATCTCATTGATAGTCATGGGTACAGCAGCAAGTGTTTCAATGCCTCCACCACCCGCTTCTATCCATAGGTTCGAATAAGAAGATGCGGCGATGCGCTCTTTCAATTGATCTAGAATAAAATCAGGATCATATCCGACGCGCACAGCTCCGGGGAAAATAGTTTCCACACCATTATTAAAGGTATTCCCCCATCCACCAGGTTGCCTATTGCGTTCCTGCCAATGTTCAATATCACCCAACAGGATTTTGTTTAATTCAGGAGTAAGAAGGGGGCCAGCTACCCCTCCGGGGAGGATCAAGCCATGGATAGATACCCGTGTAAGTCCATCCGGTTTGGGATTACGTCCCGGACTGGATTCTACACTTTTAAGTGTCAATCGTCCATCTTCTGTTTCTCCAATAGGATAAGGACTGAGATGTTGACAGATATGCTCCCACTTATCCCGCCTGTCAGCATCTGTTTCCAAAAAACTACTGACATCAAGCATTCCCCGGAAAAGCATACGTACCAATCCCAATGATAATGTAGAATTCATATCTCCTAAAAGATGCCGCCATTGTCCTTTGTTACGGAGATTAGGCATCACTTCATTAAAATGATCCATATAGATCATATATTTATCATTCTCAAAAGTGAGATAATCTTCCCAAAAATCAGCACAAGCGACCATATAAGGATATATTTTCCAAGCATAATCAGCGTCATAAGTGCTGTAAAAACGCATCAGCATATTACCAACACTAAAAACAGCATTGATCTTTTGTCCCAGGAACTTATATCCTCCATCAATCGTATTCTCGCGTGTTCCGTAACGGCGTTCCATCTCTTCCGGAGTTAAAGGCCATAGTGTAGTGCATAATCCTTTCGGACCGATACCCACTGGATAATAAATACCGCGTACATTCAATAATTCTCGGGCATGTATGCCCCCTTGCTCCATATAATCGAGCAGAGGTTGGTCAAACGACTCCAATAAATCAATATGATTAGAGGAATAAGAAGCCCAGAAAGGAGCCTGATAATTATAATTCAGATGATAATCACCTCCCCAGGCAGCCGAGTCTCGTGTAACGAAACATCCCCATATTCCTGGTGCAAATTTGTCTCCACGAGTAGAAGAAGCCACCATATATTGAGAAGCATAATAGTATTTTTCAAGAAGGGTGTCTCCTATTTCCACATGAGACTTCGTCCAGAAATCATGCCACCAACCGGTATGTTCTTTCCAGATAACTGCCAGTGAGTCTTCCCGTAGGGAAAATGCTTTAGCAATAGCATCTTCTTTCCAGTCCTCCCTATCATGATTCGTGAATACAGTTATTGTAACTGTTGTTGTTTTTCCTGCAGGAAGAGTCCACATCTCCCCGTTCTTCTTTCCGGCGCCCCCTACATTCATAGCAAGGGCTACATGAGTGGGCCATTCCAATAAAGGAGTATTTTCAAAAGAACGGGTCACCCATACAACCTCGCCAGTTTGTCCGCTATCAGTAACCGAAGTATTTCCATCCGGAGTCCATAGATGCAGATTAACCGAACATTCATGGGTCGGTTGTAGTTCTATAACCACTGTATTCTGAGTTGCCGACACCCAGGATTTTAGCTCCAATGTCCGGTCTTCTTTTGTAAACTTCCCTTTTATATAGCCTTCGTCAAATACATTTTCCGCATAATATGTCGCATCTTTCAGAGCATCTATCGATAAATTCAAACCACCCGGCAAAGCAATACCACCGCCCGGATATACAGGATAAGCACGCCAGAAATCATTCTTTCCAATATAAAATTTCAATTCATCCGGAGTCCCTCCTATTACCAATCCTATATCACCGTTACCAGCTAATGGCCCATCAGGTGTTTTTGCAGTAGGTACTCGTGCGGGCACTTCTGTAAAAACAGCTTTGTAACGACTCACAAAAAGAGAATCATCTTTGCCATTACTGCATGCAATCAATAATACCAGTAGGCATAAAACAGATAATTTATTCATGGTGATTTGTATTTTCGTGCTGTTACATCCAGATCAATGGATTACGTATAGGCAAATTACGTAACACTTCATTCTCTTGTGGGTCATGGTCCAAACGAGACCATAGACTAAAATAATCCTCTTTGTCAAAAGCTACCGCGCCAAACAACAGAAAAGGCTGAGCTACCGGCCATTCATTCCAATAAAGAACATCTTCACCATAAGGCCATTTGCCTTTATCAGCAGTGTAAGGATATAAAAACTCTATCCCTTTACGTATTCCCTGGCCTTCAGGAGTTTTATAATCCCAAAGGTCATTTGCACCATCAGATAATATCTGACAGATGGTTGCCATTGCATCCAGATTAAACAATGAATAGCCATAAGGTTTGGTCCGATTTATCTCTCGTGGAAAACTTCCATCTTCAGCCATCTGGCGAAGCAATATTTCTTTATCGCGTTTCCGGCACATCTCTAATACTTGCTCATCACCCGTGAACTTCGCAAAAGACGCCACCTGCATAACCCAACAAGTCGCATGGTTATTAGTCGCATTCATTTCGGCCATACTATATGGATGTGTCATTAGCCATCCCTGATACTCTACAAACCAGGAACGGATAGCATCCATATCCTTCTGATCCAAAACCTCCTGCATTCGTATAAGTCCTTGCACTACTTCCATCAGATGTATAGTATCAATAATCCCAATACCACGGCCGGTAACTCTCCCTTTTATGGCTTGTGCATACAAAAGATTAGGATTCATGTGAGTAGCCGGATCTACAAACCAGGCTTTGGCATGCTTCATGGCATGTTGAGCATACTTTGCATCCCCTGTAATAAGCCAGGCAGAAGCCATATTTCCAACTATACGGCTAAAACGTACCATAGCATGACGATGAGCTACGAAGTTATCCGGGTTGGTTTCTCCATCACGTTGAATATACGGTCCTTGGGGATCTTCCGGGTTAGGCCACCAGTAATCACCCTCTGAAAAGAAATCGTGAATATCTCCTGCACTACGGTCACTTGTATTAGCAGTTACAGTTATTGGTTCTTCTTTCAGGTAATCTGCTGCATCTTTTAATATTTGTTCTTGTAATACGTCTTTTGTCTTAGTTCTCCATGCAGAAATTTCTTTATCAGTTTCTAATAGTGCTTTTTTTCTTAATAAAGCCTCTAAAAAGTAATAATCAGCATACACCAAAGGAACATCTACTTCACTGTTGCCCGGTTTTGAACCTGTGCTATGCAACAACAGGAATCCGCGATTTTCATTCAAAGGAGAACGATAAGCTGAAGAAGAAAGGCTCTCCATTATTTTATCCGCTTTTGCCCTATAGTCATCCGCTTGTTGAGACACATAAGTACTCAATTCATATAAAGCAGAAGCTATTACAGCAGCAGCCGAAGCATCACGCGGTTCATTTGGTATTTCCGGAGCATCAAAATCCCAGTAAGGTATCAGATCTTCCGGCATATTGGGATGTGTAAAAAGATAATTTTCAATATGCTTGGCTTGTTCTAAATAAGCGACATCTTGGGTCTCACGATAACACATGGTATATCCATAAAGCGCCCATGCCTGGCCACGAGCCCAAGCGGATTCGTGGGCCAATCCCTGATGCGTATGCTTATTCAATATATTGCCTGTAATTGTATCATAGTCCACAACATGGTATGAGCTGTAATCTGAACGAAAATGATTCTTCATAGTAGTGTTGGCATGGTTAACCGCTATATTATAAAAAGTTGAATCACCAGATTCTTTAAAAGCCCAGAAAAGCAATTCAAGATTCATCATATTATCAATAATCACCGGACACTGCCATTTATCCGTATTGTGATCCCAGGAACGTAAACATCCAACGTTCTCTTTATAGCGAGTGATAAGTGTGCGGGCGGATTGGAGTAATATATCACGATAATCGGCATCATTTGTCAACCGATACCCATTCCCATAACTGCAATACATTTTGAATCCCATATCATGAGTTCCTCCATTCAGCTTCTCACGTTCGATCAGGCCGGTGTAATGACGCGCCTGGTCAGCCCACTTCTGATCACCGGTATATTCATACATATACCAGAGTTCACCCGGATAAAACCCGCTTGTCCAATCACGGGATACAACAAGCCGCAGTGTTCCGTCGGGTTCTATTGTACGAGGATTGGTCAATGGTCCCCATTCTCGTTTCTCACGTTGCTCCCTACTTTCCTGCGATTCTTCATCCAATGCTTTTTTTATTTCTCCGAACGAAAAAGTTAATTGTTGCCCGGCAAAATTAAAATTATCACTGATCATATCCTTTTCCGGTTGAGGTTGGGATGTACAAGCAGTTAACAGTAATAAGGTAATTACAATTGAAAAAAGAGACTTTCTCATATATTCTTTATTTTATGTTTATATATCTATGCTTAAATTGGCCAACGATTACTTTTTGAGCTTTACCGACATCTTTTCACCCGGCTTAATGAGCTTTTTAATGATTATTCCCTTCTCATTAGTGACTTTCACTTCTAGTTTATTTCCTTTGCGGAGAACATCTACATCGAATATATGGCCAAAGGCATAAACTGATTTAAGACTCATATTATTCCATTTATCAGGTAAGCGGGGAGAAATGTCAAAAGAAGAAAGCCCTGTCGGGCGGATGCCGAACACTCCCTCAGTATAGATGCGGCAATAGAGCCCACTCTCTGCCGATAAATGTCTCTGTGAGCCTTCCGGCCAAGCTTCAATAGCATAAGGAACATGGTCGCCTAACAGACGACGCTGTGAATAACGCTCCAGATAGTCGAGTCCTTTTTCTGTAGTTCCGGCAGCAAAAACGCCGCGTAAAGCATATAATGTTGAACGGTCCCAGAATGTTTCTGTACCTGCTTGGGTTAATAAACCGTCATTTGTCCACAAACGAGGTGAGAACAAAGCAGCTATAGTACCCTCTTTACGATCATATATATCTACAGTAAGAGGAATGCAAATCCAGGAACGCAAAATATCATTTCCATCATAATAACGATAGGTTGCAAAACCTTCCACTTCATGACCAAAATAGGTTTCAATATTTTTCTTTAAAACTTCCGCTTCTTTTTTATAAGTATTAAGCTGGTTTGCCGGCTTTCCCAGATCTTTCCCCAGGTATGAGGCTGAGATTAGGGCGTCATAATATAATCCCGAAGTACAAAGATTCGCATCTCCGGAAGGAAAACGATTTTCCAGTTCATCGGAATCAGATTTAACAACTCCTTCTTCATTGAGTTGACGCTTGCAATACTCCAGACACCACTCAATCAAAGGCCATAGTTCCTGCGCTTCTACCTTATTTCCTCGTGCAAGTGCATAACGGGCGGCACCATAAGCGATCATTGCACAATCGCCCCGATCCCTTGCCCCATGCCAGACTCCCACTCCTTCTGAAATAATAGAACTAGGTATCGGTTTATATGCATCATTCATAAAACGGGCAAAATGCCGAAAAGAATTGAGTGCCGATTCATTTCCAGTATCATATCCAAGAAACGGAAAAAACGGATTTATATATTCGGCCTGGTCATTTGCCCAAATAGCGGCATAATAGGCTTCTCCTCCGGGGCCATGCATCAAACCACCTTTGGTTTTATAAATACTTTCGGAACCACGCAATTTTGCAAAGGCAAACATCCGGTTCAATACCGGATCGGGAGTCTCGAGCACCAATTGCGACCAGATCTGTTTTACCTGTTCCTTACGGGCTATCAATTCTTTTTCAGGATCACCCGTATAAGCAGATTCATTCGCTTTACGGGCAGAAAAAGTCACATAAAAAGTTAATTCCTTATCAGGCTCCAATGTATAAGAACCTTTATGAGAACTCTTTATTCCATACACATATTCCCCATATATTTCTGTCTTTCCATCTGTTTTATAAGACATATCAACATCAGGTAAATCAAGACTCAATCCTTTTTGTCCTATATTTTTCAATATATACTTTTCAATATAAGCGGGTTGGGTTGTAGAAGGATATAAAACACGAGTAAGTTGAATATTATTGGATGGATACTTACTCTCTACTGTCATCACGCCTTCCAGAGAAATCCGGTCTACTTTCTCGCCATGCAAAGAAGAGTTATTAACGATTATGAAATCACATACATCCACCGCGAAACGCTTATTCAAATGCGAACGGGTCTTGTTCGGTTCAAAACGAAGCATTGGCCAAACAATACTACGATTCAGATGAAATGCCTGTTGAGCGTCTACTCCATAACGCAATACGACAGAATGTTGCAACCCACTCATTTCAATATGGTCATTATGAGGTATACGGGAATCAATATTCCAAACAATTCCTCCGGTATCTTTCAGTTCCCAGCGATTCACTTCCTGGGCTTTTAAGCCGAGGCAAATCAATAAAAATGATAATAAAAATGCAATGTGTCTCATATCCCTTAATTTTTTTCTACTAAGATTACCATACTTTCTAATTCTTTGGTGCAAACAGGAGTAAACCCTTCTTCCATCAATTCTTTACCTGTAACTGCTTTTCCATGCATCGGGAAAGAAGATGCCCTACCCTCCTCTATATTTAGTTCGGTCAACCGATATACCTTACCCGGATCAAGTCCTCTAAGCCTTACTTTTTCTGGTGAGCCATCTTCTGTCTGATAGACAAATATAACAGCTTTATTCTTTTCCTGAGCAACATAGCTTAATACTGCTCTCGGATTTTCATAGGGAGAAACCAAACGATATAAATCGCCATACTGAACAATAGGACGTAATATTGTCTTATAAAGCTCTATACTTTTCTTTATCTGTTCCTTCTCTACCCCTGTGATTTTAGCCAAATCCAGATCAACTCCATACGCACCACTCAATGCTACGTCAATAGCGAATTTCACCGGCCGCCTTCCCATTCGGGTGACATGGGCTGAAATAGTGTTTGCAGGAAAAATATGGGAAAATCCCCATTGAATAAATACACGTTTTAAAGGATCTGTATTGTCACTGGGCCAAAACGAATGAAAATGTTCGAGGCATCCGTAATCTACCCGTCCACTACCACCGGCACAAAGCATCATCATCACATCCGGATAACCGGTAGATGTCTTTTTCATCAGGTCCAGTAAAGCAAAATTATAATCCACTAACAGATTTGACTGTTTTCCGGCCGGTAAAAAGGAAGACCCTGGTTGGGTTACATACCGGTTTGCATCCCATTTTACATATCTTATGCCAGGATTAGGTTTAATAACACCGTGCAGATCGGATGGGCCTTCGATGGAACCAAAGTTATTTTTTCCGGTCAGAGTAACAGCAGTCTGTCCTTCATCTCCACCATCCATATTGGAGTAAGGATAAGAATGTGCTTTAAGCATAGCGACATTAACCAAGTATTTTGCTTCCACTATTTGCTTCGGCATCCGGGTAGCTTTCGGATAATCAATTCCATTGGAATAGGTCAATACTTTTATCCAGTCCGGTCTTTCAAAACGGCTATGATCATTATAAACAGGATACTTTTGTTCATCCGTAAAATCTTTTTCCTGCATAAAACGAACATCGGGAAAGTCTGCCCATATCTTTTTCATGACATCAACCAACACATACCGTTTAGCATCATATATGATTATACATCTTTCCGGAACCCCGGCATTATTCACCAATTGTTCAATCAGTGAATATACCGTTTGTGGTGCTACATCTGTATAATTTGTGGTGCGCTGCGGGCGATTCGTCGAATTCATATTGATCTTAACTGCGACAATTTCTCCTTCTTTATAGCCTTCCTTACTCTTATTTTGTTTTTCATTGTAGTATTAAAAAATACGTTTCCAGGCTTTTGTGTACTCTTTTTCTCCGCTAAGTGTAAGCAACACATTCCCTATCATTTCGTCTATCTTTTGCTGATCGGTATTCTCATCCAGCCACCAGGGGCTATCCAATGACTTCCACTCCCCTTGCCAATGAGCCGCACCCGGTGCATGTGCCCAAGCAACCCTTCCCGGAAAGATGCCTTGTGCTATACCAATAGGTTTATTTACTGCATCCGGTTGCCAATCATATTTAGTTGGTGGCTTTACCTGTTTTGTCTGATCTTGCAGAGAGTCAAATATACTTTCATGTGCCGTTATACTAACGGCAGGAATTGCAGTACCCAATAATCCCAATCCTATTTTCTTTACAAATTGTCTTCTATTCGTTTTCATGGCAATGTATTTACGTTACAAAATAAAAGCAGTTCTCAACCATTCAATTTAATATTCATCTCAAATGCTTGTATTTTTGATTCAAGACAGTATAAATAGACAAAGAGAATCAATCGTGTGGTTGTGGGTTCCTATTCGTAGACTTTTCATATACCTGAAAATCACCCACCAATAGCGTTTCATCCTTAAGTCCGTTATCCGGCCGGTCATCAGGACTCGCCATCATCCTTCCAAAACTACGATAGATACCAAATTTATTACGAATGTTAATAGCTCCTTTGCGCCATAGATCAATATTACTAAAAGACTGATCAACTAATACCATTCCATCACTTATGCGGGTAAGAGTAATACTGAATGAGCCATTATGCGTGTAATGCATTTCGGTTTTAGCCTGTATCCATTGATCTTCAAAATCGCTAAAAGGAAGATCATCAATAATAATTCCCCGGCTTGAAGACCTATTGTCTCCGGTATGGATAACCTGTATTCGCTTATTACTACCATCCTCATCACTACGCGCTGTGAGTGTTATCAGAGGGCTTCCATTATTACTTCCTTCCTGTGCTTTCAACTGATGCAAATGACAAAAACGAGAAGTGGGTTGAAATCCTTTTGGAATACGAAACTTCCATTCCAATATCTGCCATTCATCCCAATTACCATTCATCTTATACCATGCAGCAGTAGTCTGGCTTTTCATTTCATTGCGCTGGCGGTCTTCAAGCTTTCCCCGATCACCATCCAATGCCTCTTCATTCACATGATTCGTAAACTTAAAAACATATTGTTTCAAGATTTCATCATATATATTCTCACAATGCACACCATTGTGATGATCCATCTCTGAAGAATTGGGATGCTCCGAGTAATCCCAACCTAAAGAACGCATATATGTATGTATATCCATATAGTTTTTCCCGACTAACGACTTACTTCCCTGCATTTCAGCCTGTAGTATATAAGCCGAGAGGGCTTCTTCTTTATTCTCCTCTGTTGTTTTGTTATTCGACATAGAACAGGAAGCCATACAAAATGAAACGTAAAAAAACAGGGTTAGCAAAAAGAAACGTATATGTTTCATGATCATCTTAAATTTTATTTATGGATTAAGTAATTGCTGATAATAGAATGGCGAACCGTTTTCCGCTATTCCTTCAATTGTTATTGTATAACTTACCGGATTATCCGATGTATAGAACCGAACCTGTGCCTTTCCGTTTTCGTCAAATATCAAGCGGGGTTGCCAGTGGATTGTTGTTCTATTATCAGGCTGTGAAAAGTTCTCTTTGGTCATGGGTTCATAGCGGGGCACGTAGAACTCTTTATACAGGTCAATACCTTTCAGAAACACCTGATCGTACCGGGAATCATTGGAAACGAAAACATGTTTATCCGCTGGAGAAACAAGAATGATTTCACCTCCGTTTTTTGTACCTGCGCTTCCATCCATTAGTTCTCGTGCTTGATCCGGTCCATACAACGCTTCTTCCATCTGTTCCAGTTCTTCCACAGTTGCCCCGTTCGTTATCGCATCCAGATAATCCTTCTCCATTCTAGCTCTATCGATCAATGTAAAAGCCTGGTTTACTTCCGGTTCAATCTTGTATACCTCCGAAATATCATCGGCACTTATCTGCGATAAATAATTAAAAGGAATATATCGGTTATTAAGCTTTATGACTGCAGGCCTTCCTTTACGTCCATTGACAAGTGGACGAACAATAGCATGTGGATCATCATTTCTGTTCAAATCCGCAGTCCGTTTATAATATTCCGTCAGATACGGACGATTATCAATAATAGAAAGTCCGGGTATAGCCTTTACCAAATCCATAGCCGTACGCGCTTTCTTTTGTGCCACCTTTTCTTCATCATCCAGCTTATAGGAAGAGAACCGGTCTTTGATTATCGCGTCCGCACTAACGGTAATCTCCGGCAACCGTTTTTGCCATACTCCGTCTACCCACTGAAAAGGGGATTGAATGGAATCCACATACGCTTGCTGATTCTCCTGAAGGTATAGTTGCTTATAGGGAACCCGATTTCCTGTCGGAGGATAATCATCTTTATCGATCTTTACAATAGAACGAACAAACCGGGGCTTATCCTGTAAATATGCCTCTACGCGTGTAGTGCCGCTGAATTTTAGTTTATCCATCAGAAACAGACCTTTTTTATCTGTAAAAATCGGAATTGGGGATGTAGCATTTATAAAAATATTTACCTGAACGTTCGCGTGCGGTTTATTTACCCCATTCAGCACCTTTCCGGAAATGGTCTGTCCTATCTCCATAAAGAACTCCGGCTCCTTGTGTTTCATTTGCATCAATGCAGGCACATCAAAACGACTCCATCCATGTGTCAGCATCAGGTCATCAAGACAGGCAAGCATCCGGGGCGAATCATCCCGAAAGTAATAACCGGGCGAAGCAATATGCCCTTTCAGGTCGGAACTTGCCAACAGGTAAGAAAGGATATTCATATCCAAAGAATCGGTTACTACTGAATGATTATCTGTTACACTTAACGAAAAGTCTCCGTTTAACACCCTCCCCTCTTTATCGGTAAGTTGAATATCCACAGATACTGCCGAACGTGGAGCATAAACCGCTTTATCAGGTTCGACCATCCATTTCCCACTCTCCTGGCGGATAAGTATCAACCGCTCGCTATAAGGCACATAGTTTTTATCCAATAATAATAAAGTCAATATCCCTTCCGGTAAACCGGGAACATGGATAACGCCGTTATCCGCTTCCAAAGGATTCACAAACAAAAGTCTGCCCCTTGTGTGCCCAACCAAATAAAAAGACTGGGGTACAAATTTATTATCCGCATGAAGTATGTTGTAATACAACAGATTGTTCCGCCTGTTTACGGAAATGGCATAGTTGTCTTTCTGCGGTTGAGGCAACTCAAATAAACGGGTTTTACCCTGTGGTGTATGTACTATAGCGGTATATTTTTCTTTCTCCTGTGTCGCTATTATAAAATTTCCTATTCCATTATGGATACTTTCAAAATGAGTTAAGGTATCTCCTTGCTGGTTTACTATGGAACCTTGTATATCTACCGTATTTCCTTGTGTATCCAGCGCTTTAAATGCAATTTTCTGAGTCGTATTGGCTATTAGTTCACCTCCTTCAGGGAAAAAGTCCACCTGATAATCAAATTCATCAGGTATATAGAAGGTATATTTATGTTTTTGCATAACATCTTCCAGGATGAGATACAGGTATTGTTCCAGTTTCTCTTTGGGGGGTATTGTTATGCGTATTTCTCCTTGTGTACTCGTTTTCTGCTGGCGGAAATGATTACCCGTCTCTGTGGTACGGATCATATATTCAACCCAGTGATTAACATACAGGCTTCCGTCACTCTTCCGAAATGTAATGATTGCTTTGCGTTCATTCCCTTCTTGCTCATAGCGTATCTCCGGATGCATAAAAGGTGATTGGGAAGTGATAATACGCAGATTACGGGAAAAGAAATAATCTGCATCCCAGTTTCGCATCCAATGGGTATAGGCACGTAGGTAATAATCCCCGTCTTCAATCTCTTTCGACAGAGGCATATATCCTAGATAACTTCCCTCCTCTTTTTCTAGTTTTAGTTGGTTGACAATCTTGTTTTTCCGGTTGACTAAGTCCACATACAGATACCGGCTCCCTTTACTGGGAGTATGCGAAACAGCATCTACCTGATATCCCTTAATCCAGATAGTATCACCGGAATAATAATAGGGCTTATCAGTGTGTAGATAAACTTTTTCCGGGAAGGTCATTGCATACTGTTGAAAAGCATCCGACAATCGGGATGTGTATACCGTATCAGAAGCGGTCTGGGCTGTAGCCAACTGGCTCAATAACCCGGCTAAAAGGGAAAACAAGATGCTTCGCATAACAATAAAATTAAATATGTACTTACTTTTTGATCAGTGTAATCAGTATCACCCCATTGGCTCCCCTTACTCCATAAGCTGCTCCTTCTTTTTGAACTTCTATTTTTTCAATATCATTGATAGCAACAACACGGTCTACCTCGGCACTACTTTCATATTGGGTACCATCTACAATAAATAGCGGTTCCGTCCCTGATTCTATGGAAGAGCCCCCGCGTATAGATACTTGTCTTCCGGAAGAGCCGTTACCTACAGTTACACCTGAGATATTTCCATTTAACAAATCATAGATGGAACGAGCATTCAACTTTTGTATCTGTTCATAAGTCAGCATATTAGGATTATATGAGATCCGGGCTACTTTCCTGTAATCGCTTTTGATTTCTTTCGTGCCGTCATGCACCAGAAAGAATTTTTTCTCCAATTTAACAGATATGTTTTGCAGGTTTTTAACCGGTATAATCGCCTCTTCTTTTTTAGATACCTGAATCACCAGTGTATCAGTAGGCAATATCTGTGAAAAGGCGAAAACACCCAGTTTATCCGTAATTACACTTTCTGTTGTGTTTTTTCGCCATACTTTCATCCCTTTTAACGGGCGTTGTTTCTGATCCATAATATGTCCTTGGAAATCCTGTCCAAAAACAGGAATACAGGCCATTATAAATAATAAGAAAACTAATATTCGTTTCATAATACAATCTTTTGCTGTTTAAAAAAGCCATTCCGGGCTGTTTTAAAGTCCCGAAATGGCTTAATACCTATAAAAAAACCTATTTTAGAATTTCCGTAGTAGATGCATACGCATCATCCAGATACATCAGAGGAATATTTCGTCCTCCGTCACCATTAACGAAATAGAATTGCCAGTTGTTGATGTACATACCTCCTTCGCAGTTATGGCGAGCTCTGACACTTTTTACAATGTCGTGACTAAATATCTGAACACCATCTATACAAACAATTAAATTTTCGTCGGCATCCACACTCATGGAAACGTTTTTATATTCTCCGTTTTTAAATGTATTCATCGTTTCTAAAAGGAGATATGCAACATAACCAGTTACAACTCCATTTGCAGCAATATACTGAGCATTAAGCTGTATATTAAATTCACGTGGACCAGAAGCTGTCTCATGGGTAGGATAGCCATCCGTTGGAGTTGTCGGAAACCATGACATCCCAATCGCACTGATGTATGAACCATTATTCGAAGCATCTGCCCGCATATTCCACCGATATTCCAACATAGCGTTATTACTTTTTGTTCCTACAGCAACTTTCTGTGTGGTAGGCATATTAGATTCAAAACCCACTTTCATACGTGTACTAAAAGGTGTTTGCAGAGTATTATCTCCAAAAGACCGCTGTACATAACGTCTTGTTTCTGCAGAAGAGTTTACACGAATCTGCATGTACTGGTTACCATTTGCCTCTTTTTTCATGGAACTTGTAGTCGAACCCTGAAGAGTCATGGAATGGGCCGATTTTTCGAATTTTTCAAAATAATAACTCGATACATACATCTTACGGCTACGTGTTTCGGATTCACCACCAATCTTAGCTGTACAAGTTATTGTGTATTCACCGGGAGTAGCCGGAGCTTTCCAGGTCATTTCATTCAGACCTTGAGGCTGAGTCAGTTCTCCCCCGTCGCATGTCCATTCGTAATCGGTATGCCACAAATCACTGGAGTTTAAGCACAGCCATACTTTCACTTTCTGGTTACAGAAAAACTCATCGCCATCCGCATTCAGTGTATCAATCTTTATATAATCGTCATCTTCGCAGCTTACAAAAGCAACCGAACAGAGTAAAACGATCAATAGTTTATATATTCGTTTCATATTTATTCTTTTTGTATATTACTTTAAATTCAACTGACTTTTAGTAGGCCTATCCAACCAGGAATCCAATACATGAATATAAGATCCCTCATCCGACAAAAGATTCGATGTGCGGGGTTTAATAGACGATTTAAAATGGCCATCAAAATTATTGAATGCTATATTCGGGTTACGGTCTTTCAGAATATACATGTTTATCATGGCTGTATCTGCTGCCGCCTGCGTAGGATACCAGGTCGGTTCTGCCGGAAGATTAGAATGCGTATATTTTCCTTTTACTATATGGTAAAGCAGAAACTCTTTCACCTGTTCTTTGGGATAAGCAGTCATAGTAATAGGAGCATAAGTGATTGTATCACCAGTTTCTTCATCGATATAGGATAACATATGAGTCTGGAAATAACTCTTATCCGATTCGGTTGTAGAGTTAAACGCCGTATTGGTTGGCAGGATATAAGTTACATCCGGCAGAGTGTATTCACTTTCCAGTCCGGTATATACAATTGCTTCATGAAGCAGAGAGAGAAGATCCGAACGGGATTCGATAAAAGCCAAAGTGGATTTGTTTACTTTATTGCTCGGCATTCCTTCGTCGTAATCGTAATCATACGGTTCCTGAAAATCAAGCCCAAACACTTCGCAACCGGTAAACAGAACCGGAAAGGCAATCAAAGCTATAATTAGTTTTATATATTTCGTATTCATATTTGTTTATTATTAATGTTAACGTTCTGTATAAGGTGGATTTTGATCTCCGGATAAGGCAAGATTGGATTCAAACTCCCGATAATAAACCGGCCAGTATTTAGAACCTTCGTGCCCAAAGCCTGTTACGTTTACACCTGCAGCTTCCTGGCGTGCCGAGTAGACTGCACCCATCACATCTACCAATCGTCCGGTACGCATCAGATCAAACCAGCGGCAACCTTCTCCGTAGAACTCCAACTGCCGCTCGAGCAGGATAAGCGATTCCACTTCAAACTTATTATTGATGTCGTTTACTTCTTTTTTAGCATCCTTGAGATAGCCTACCCGTTGGCGCATGGCATTTACAATATCCAACGCTTCGTCGCCCCGTCCTAACTGGTTCAATGCTTCCGCACGGTAGTACATGATATGTGCCAGACGGTACATCACCAGTTTCTGATCGCTATCACTCGTGTTCAGCACTTCATAATAGGATTTATAAACGCCATTGGCACTATCATATTCACGTGCCGCGTCCATATTGCTGTATTTGATACATTTCTGTATACCGGTTGCTGTATATGTTGCATAAGTAATCGGTAAACGAGAATTATTATAGAATAATTTTACCGTATCCACTGTATTCCAAAAACGGCTATCTGCTCCTTCATTAGAATATAAACGATCAATAAACTCTTCAAAAATAGCCTGTGACATCTGGTAACCGTTATTGGTATTTGAAGCTCCCATTTGTCCCGGCCAACCTGAATTGGCACCATTCGCTTCATAATCCCAATACATAGAAAATATCACCTCTTTCGAGTTAGCGGGATTTGTAAATATATCTTTCCACTCCGTTTCATCCTGTGCCAGCACAAAGTTACTGTTACCCATAAAATACTCAGATGCTTCCAGGGCTTTGTCGTATTCATGGTACCACATATAGACATCCATCAACAATGCATACATAGTTGAACGGTTGATATAATATTTATCAGAAACATTTGTGCCGAAATATTTCAAAGCCATATCGATATCGATTAATATCTGTGCTTTTACCTCTTCCAGCGAAGAACGTGGTATATTAACCGAACCCAGGTCACCATCCCAAGTTTCAGTAATCAAAGGCATTTTTCCCCATACACGGGTACCCCAGAAATACAGATAAGCGCGCATCCCGTAACACTGCGCGATATAAGGGGCATATTCAGACTCCAGAATATTGGGAATGGTTGGATATTTTTCAATACCCACATTACATCTGGCGATAGTCTGGTAGAGGCCTGCCCAACTGGATTCCGAGTGGGTGGACATAATCGCATTCATATAGATCCAAGAAGATGCGTATGTAGTAGTATGTACATTATCTGAACGTACATCTCCCCAAATCACCTGATTACGTGCCAAGGTACCCTGGAATGCATTATAAATACCTGCATTCCAATTTTTCATTTCCGCTTTATCCTGAAAATAGTTTTCAGGTGACAAGTCGGATAATGGAGTTTTATCCAGGAAGCCATCACACCCTGTCAAGAAAAAAGCTCCTGTTATAATTAATAAAATATATTTTCTCATTGTCTTAATCATTTAGAATCCAACATTAATACCTAAACCGAATTCACGGTTTTTCGGATACACACTGCTATCCTTACCCGGTTTTAATACACTACCTCCAATTTCAGGATCGAAGCCGGAATAATTTGTCCAGGTAAGTAAATTATTGCCATACACATAGAGGTTCAAACTTTTAAAAGGTAAACGGGATAATAACCTATTGTCGAAATCATATCCAAAACGGGCGCTCGACAAACGGATAAAGGTTGCATCTTCCAGGAACATACTATTCAGGCTCATGGAGTGATTGTTCGTTTTACGCTGACGCGAATTCAGAGCATACCAATCTGTGATCTCACCCGGGTATTTCCAGCCTTGACGAATATATTCAGGGGTTTGTTTGTGTGTGTTACCGCCCCAAGATGAATAGTAACGTTTCAGGTCATTCCATACCTGTCCACCCCAACTAACATAGAACTGGAAGGAAAGGGAGAAATTTTTATAGTTGAAGTTATTTACCCAGAATGCATACCAGTCCGGATTGGCTTCTCCCAATTCTTTCTGGTCATTGGAATTAATAACATTATCATAAACCCCATTATCGTCAGGCCTATTGTACCAGATCACATCACCACCACCGGCAGTCACACCATTCACAGTCATTTTCTCCACTTTTCCTGTATATACACTTCCGTCGGGGAGTAGATATCTTTCTAATGTCGGTTGTCCGTTCAACCCGATAATAACGTTTCCATCGCTGTCACGTGTAAACTCCGGCTTCAAACGGGTCGAGTAGTCACTGGTATATGCATTACTAGCATCATATTCATAAACACCTAAAGATTCATAACCATACCATATACCGGCTGTGCGTCCTTTTGCCACCAACCAGGAACCGTCAACATAGTCATCGCGGGATAATTCTGTAATCTTATTTTTGTTCTTCCACCAGTTAACAGTGGTTTCCCACATAAAATTAGAAGTCCGGATCGGAGTAGCTCTTATTTGTAACTCAATCCCTTTGTTTTCTATCCCCGCCAGATTCACGCGAACCTTATCAAATCCGGTAGTAAAAGGCAAATTCTGGTCGGCAAGCAAATCTTTCGTTTTTTTGATATAATAGTCGCCTGTAAAGCCGATTCGTCCATCCAGAAAAGTCAGGTCAAGCCCAAAATTGCTTTGAGTCGTTTCTTCCCATTTCAATGAAGGATTACCATATTTACTGTTGGGAGCGATTCCGCCGACACCATTGTATGAAGAAGTGGTTGAATAAGTGGTTATGTGTTCATAACGTCCTATCTTATCATTACCTGTTACCCCGTAACTGACTCTGATTTTACCATCTGCCAGGATATGGGAGAATCTACGCATAAACGACTCATCGGAAAAACGCCAGGATCCCATAATGGAAGGGAAAGCACCCCAACGATTGTTTTCGCCGAAAAGAGAAGACCCGTCGTAGCGAAGTGTACCGGTTACGTTGTAACGTCCTTTATAACTGTAACTCGCACGGCCGAAGAAACTGGCCATAGACTGATCGTACCCGGTGGTATATATGTTTTTCAAATCATAGACCGTGGCCATATTCATATAATGTATATCTTCAGACAGGTAAAAAGAACCACCAATCTTATATATTTTTGCTTCCAGGGACTCAAAACTTGCACCCACCATAGCATTGACTACATGATCCTGTAAGAAAGTCTTATTGTAATTTAGATAAGCCTCACCTATATACTTTAATTGCCGTGTGTTTTCATTTGAACCGGCATTTTTACCATTATCACTACCTTCCAGATATTTAGAGGAAAACTGGATATTTTCCTTGTTATTATAATCTACAGCTATATTCGCATTCAATTTCAACCAAGGGGTAAAATCCCATGCCAAACCCTGATAGAAGTTCCCGTTATACTGTTCCGTTTCGTTCCTACGTTGTTGCAATTCCGCTATCGGATTACGCCGTCCACCGGATGCATAATAAGGAATAAGTTCTCCGTCGGGATACCAGATAATCATATCAGGGTCACGACGCATCGCATCCTGAAATACAGCATCCCGGATCTTATTGTTTTTAGTATTACTTAAACGGACACGGGTAATAAATTCAATATTGTTCCATGGTTTGTAAGAAGTATTGATATTAGCTGTATACTTATCGTTATAAGCTGTTTGAACCACACCACGGTCTGAAACATAGGATATAGAAGTACTGTATTTAAATTCCTTCGTACCTCCGCTGATACGGGCATTTACATCATCCACTGATCCGGTGCGAAACAATAGATCCTGATAATAATAATTGGTTGTATACTGTAAACCTACAGAGTCTGTACGGGCAGAAAACTTTTCAAGTATTTTCGACGGATTGTCCAAATCGGTAGCTGCCATACTTAAACGGCTCTCAAAGGCATTTACCTGTGGAAGCCTGTTTGATATATTCCGGAACGAATGACGATAACTAATATCAACGCGAGGCTTACCAGCCTGTCCGCTTTTTGTAGTTATCAGAAGAACTCCATTCGCTGAACGGGCTCCATAGATAGCTGCCGATGCAGCATCTTTGATTACATCGACCTGCTGGATATCATTTGTTGCAATATTATCAATATTATCCACAACAACTCCATCGACAACATAAAGAGGTGAAACACCCGCATCATCAAAAGTAGAAGCACCACGCATGGTTACAAAGCTGGAAGCTCCTGGCGCTCCGGAGGTAGTGGTAATCTGTAACCCTGGTGCAGATCCCTGCAAAGCGTCCATCACACTAATAGCATTTCGCTGTGAAATTGCCTTATCACCAATGGTATTCATAGCACCCGAAACATGTTTTTTTGGCATCACACCACCATAGGGAACGACTACCACTTCTTCGAGCATTTGGGAGTCTTCCTGCATCTTTATCTCCATTTTTTTACCAGAAGCTTTGTATTCTACCGTTTTGTATCCCATAAATGAGAATACCAGAATACTTCCATCCGCACAATTAATAGAGAATTCACCATCCAGATTTGTTGTAGTACCCTTTGCAACACCTTTCACTTGTACCGTTACGCCAATCATCGGATCATTGAATTCATCTACAATAGTCCCAGTTTGGGTAACATTCTGAGCATACAAATTTGCACTCAGAAAAAATGCAAACATCCAGAGAATAAATTGCCTGACAGACAATCTCAACAAACATTTGTGTTCTTTCATTTGAAATAAATGTATTAAATTAGACTTAAAAAATTAACTGTAAAATCATCTTCGTTTTCTTGTATTTTTCTACATCTCATAAAAAATTAATTAGATTATTAGGTTATTATTCAGTCACAAACAAAGGTGAATTCCAACAAATCAACTTAGAATATCATCCCAAATGCTATAAAAATATTCTCAATGGTATATTTATTTGACTGGTCATTTCTAATCACCATTCAGGAAGGTAGACGATGGATTATCTCGTTTTCATGGGAGGCTTCTTCAGATAGAAAAGGATTTGAAGATTTTCATAACGATTAACGATTAATGGTGGCCGCAAGCGACCATAAGGGTTTAAATAGACTCCACCAATGACCGGTACGGTCACCATTAATCGTTAATCGTTAAACGTTAATCGTTAATTTCAAACATTACATTAATCGAACCATGGATATATGGATCAGTATGATAGGTAAAGCTTAAAATTCCTCAATCTTTGTTATTATTCTCAACTTTCTCATCGCAGTGAGAATTTTTTCTCACAGGCATGAGAATTTATTCTTACCGATATGAGAATTTTTTCTCATGCTAATGAGAATCGATTCTCACTGCGATGAGAAAAAGACAGTTCTCCTTTGAGACTGAAATGAAAGTCTTTATTTATTTTCCCGCAATTCAGATGGAGACTGATCAAAGAAGGCTTTAAAGGTTTTTGTAAAATAGGATGGGCTTGAAAAACCTACTTTATAGGCAATTTCAGATATAGGCAGATCTGTTTCTTTAAGATATTTGGCGGCAAATTGCATACGGGTATTACGAATTATTTCAACGGGAGACAAATCAGACAGTGATTTTAGTTTTCTATAAAAACCGGAACGACTCATTCCTATTTCTTTATAAAAATCATCCATATTTAATTCCGATTCACTCAAATGATCCAATATATAGGTATAGATAGAATCCATAAAACGACTATCTACTGAAGAAGTAGGTAATTCGGGGAATAGGGAGGAGTGATTCTTACCGAATAATTCTTTTAATTTTTCACGCGAAACAATCAGATTTTTTATTCTGGTCAATAACAAACCGGCATTAAATGGCTTAGTAATATATTCATCAGCTCCCGTTTCCAGGCCTTCCTGGATTTGATGAACAGTAATGCGAGCCGTCAACAAAATCACAGGAATATGACCCGTACGAATATCTTCTTTCATCAAACGGCAGAATTCAATCCCATCCATTACCGGCATCATAATATCACTAACCACAAGATCAGGTAAAGAATTTACAGCAAGTTCTAAAGCTTCCTTCCCATCTCCCGCCTCAAGTACATTATAGTATTTAGCAATATGTGATTTGAGATAATGACGTACGTCCAGGTTATCTTCAACAATCAACACAGTATATTTGAATTCTCCACATTCAGTTTTTTCTATTGTGTGTGATGTAGCTCCAGACATTTCTTTTGTAATATAAAAATTCACATCTTCACTGCTCTTATAAGAATGTTCCAATTCATGTTCTTGTAAATGAGCACTGCCTAAAGGCAAGATAATATGAAAAACTGCGCCTCCTTCCGGTCGGTTTTCTGCCCAAATAACTCCATGATGCATATCAATAACACCCCTACTGAAATTAAGCCCGAGTCCTGTTCCAAACAAATGGGCTGTTTCTTTTCGATATACCTGGTAAAAAGGTTCAAATATTTTTTCTAATTCTGTTTTAGGAATACCGGAACCAGTATCTTCCACTTTCAGCAAAACAAAATCTTTCCCGGGTAATTTCTCTATTTTCTCCGGATACAAAACGTTCAACTCGCTCAATGTCTTTGGAGAAAGAAATACTCTTACTTCACCTTCATCCGGTGTATTCTTAAATGCATTGGATAATAAATTAAATACTACCTTCTCTAATAAGTCTCTGTCATACCACAAGGGTAGTTCCGATATTGTATATTCATACGAAAAACCAATATTACGGGAACGTGCGAGTTCGTTAAAAGCAATCACAATTTCATTAATAAACCTTACAATATTTCCTTCCGCAGCTTTGATTTGCAAGTGGCCGGATTCCTTCTTTCGGAAATCCATCAGCTGGTTAACCGTATTCAATAGGCGATTGGCATTGCGGTACATTAAATTCAAAGTATTCTGTAAACTATGTTCCAATCCGTCACGATGCAATATATCCTCCAACGGACTGAGTATAAGAGTAAGTGGTGTTCGTAGCTCATGGGCAAAACTGGTAAACAATTTTATTTTTGTTTGGTGCAACACTTCCAGATTCTCTTGTTCCATCTGTTTAATACGAATATTGTTTTCCAATCGCGCTTTGATACGAGCATACCGTATCACCAAAGTTGCAATTATTAAAGCAGTGAGAATATAGAGTGTCCATGCCCACCACGTATCCCATGGGGGTGGTAGAATACGGATTTGAAAAGAAGCTCCTTCTTCATTCCAGATGCCATCATTATTGGAGCCTTTTACCCGGAAAGTATAACTACCCGGTTGGATATTTGTATAATAAGCTACCCGGCGGTTTCCTATATAATTCCATTCCTTATCAAACCCTTCCAGTTTATAAGCATATTGATTCTGATTCTGGAAAAGATAATTCAAAGCGCTGAATTCAATTGTTATATTGGATTGTTCATGAGTTAACCGAAGGGGTTCTGATTTATATACTTCAATAGTATTCAACGGATTATTATTTATTGATATTCCGGTTATGACTACGGGAGGCATATAATTATTACTTTTCAGCTCATCCGGTTTGAATGAAATAAAACCGTCATTTCCTCCAAAGTATATTTCATTATCTGCTGTTACAACACCTGAGCCCGGAGTAAATTCAGTTATTTCTATTCCATTGTTACGATCATAGTTTTTAAACAATTCGGTTTGAGGGTCAAACATGGAAATACCAGAAGAGGTACTCATCCATAGTCGGCCATTATGATCTTCCAATAAAGTATAAATTGTATTACTGCTTAAACCATGAGATTTATTGTAATTGCGGAATTTTTCAGTGTTACGGTCAAAGCGCCCTATTCCTCCACCTGGAGTACCAACCCATATATCTCCTTCTTTTGTCTTAATTATCGAATAAATCTGATCCATACTCAAACTGGCCGTGTCATTACTAATATGTTTCCATTGACGCAACATCTTAGTGTTTTCATTATAACAATATAATCCCTGGCCACTTGAACCAATAATAAAAACTCCTGTACTATCTTCCTGTACTATCCGAATATTAGACGGATTGAATACCTGTCCATTCTCCAATGCCGGATATACAAATTGTTTATCAGCGGTCATACACCCCAAGGCTCTGCTCCCCGATGAGCCAATCCATAGTTTCTGTTTAGAATCCAGAAATAATGCATAATAATTATTTCCCCAGGGAGGGGATATGGTTTCAACAAATTTTCTTTTTTTTATATCAAAACGATGCACCGTGCTATAGGCTGTACCCACATATAGTTGATCATCATTAATTAAAAGTGATTTAACAATATTCCGGCTAAATGTTTGAGAGGAAGTGCCGGGTAATTGATAATAGGTATATTCATGTGTATTAAGATCATAAAAAAGCAATCCTCCACCTTCTGTTCCAATCCATAGTCCATCTGAATGTTCTACGATAGGCCCAACTATTCCATATATTTTTTGCCCTTGCATACCAGGGTCATGAAAATGAAAGCGTTGGCAAGTAGGATTATAGTAACTGATCCCCCCCGAATAGGTCCCGATCCAAACAGTACCTGCCCGGTCGCAATGAACATCATAAATAGAAAAATTTGTTCCCGGAAGATGGCTATTCCGATGACTATTACTGTATGCATTAATAAACCTATCGGTTGATGGATCATACATATTAAGCCCATCAAATGTTCCGACCAACAGGTTTCCTTCTTTATCCTCTTCAAAACAACGTATAGTATTACTATTCAATCCATCAGCTTCACTATAATAGATAAAATTGTCATCTTTCAAATTATATTTGCAAACACCTTTTTGAAACAATCCAACCCATAATTGCCCTTTGGAATCATAATATAAAGCAGAAATGCGATCTGTCGGAATACTATTCTTATTCTTGGGTTCATGAGTATACCTTTTCAGTTCTACCAAATCATCACTATATACATATAATCCTTTATCTGTTCCAATCCAAAGATTTCTTTTCGGATCTTCTATAATATTATAGATTACAATTCCTGTTGAGAGTTCAGGAATAGGATTACGCATAATATTGTCGGTTTCTTTTTTATATAAATTCAAACCTGTATTTGTCCCTATCCAAAGACGGTCCTTTGTATCGTTAAAAAGGATATTAATGTTATCATGGCTTATAGTAAGTGAGTCTTTTGAATTACGGCGATAAGAAATAAATTGGTTATTCAGCCTATCATATCTGTTAAGTCCTTTACGTGTTCCTACCCACAAATTATTATCTTTATCTTCAGTAATAGATACTATATAATTATTACTAATCGTTCCATTAAGTGCCTGATATACTGTAAAATTATAGCCGTCGTATTTGTTAAGCCCATCCCGTGTGCCAAACCACATAAAACCTTCAGAGTCCTCATAGATTGATACAACCGAAATCTGTGATAACCCATCTTTCACCGATAGATGTTCATAATAGGATGATGGATATTGGGAATATGCATATATACATCCAATAATAAAATAAGCAAATAATAATATTTGTTTTCTCCCCTTATGCATGTGGTTTCTTCTTTAATCAGTACAAATATATAATTTTATTTAATGCGTGGTATATACTCCCATTCTGATCCTACAATAAAACTTTCTCGTCAGATTTGACTGGTTAATTATTACGCCTTTTGCGGGGTTGTCAGTAGCAACGAAAAAGCCGGACAAGAAAATCTTATCCGGCTCAAAAAAGACAACTTCTACAATCAACCTATAGTTCTAATAATGCGGACGCACACCATAGTATTGGCGCTTGTCCATGCATATCGCCCGTTTTTCTTTTCCTATCCAGGTAATACTGATAATCGTTTTTACGATTAGTACCTTCACACACATCAGAAATATCTCCTTCTGCATTTATATATTTCACAAGTGCAATCCAGGCTTTTTTAGCAGCAGGCGCATATTCATTTTTACTCAACCAGCCATTTTTCACTCCCATGATAAAAGCGTAAGTGAACATAGCTGAGCCCGAAGTTTCCACCCACGAATCCGGATCGTCCACCAACTGCCCCCATAACCCGTCAGGGCGTTGATATTTTTTCAAGCTTTCCATCATTTTCAGATAAGACTCCATAATAGCCTCCCTGTCTTTATTATCTTTCGGTAAGGAAGACAGAAGCTCACTCATCCCTGCCGCCATCCATCCGTTTCCTCTCCCCCAGAAGAATAAAGCGTCGGGAGCATGATAAAAGAGGCCATTAGGACGTTGGATTGTATCCAGATATACGTGCATTTCGTGTGCCGCACGATCAATATATTTACGTTCTTTTGTAGCCCGGTAAGCTTGTGCTTGTACCATTGTGATCATATACATATCATCAATCCAGTAACGGGTTTGCCAGGTCAGATTTTGATCAAGAAACTGCTGAAATCTTTTTTTGCTGATTTCAGGTGAATCTACAGGTAAACTCCATTGTGTATCCGCATAGAAAAGTCCGGTTTCCAAATACTGTTCATTTCCTGTTTGCATATACAATTCCGACGGAATCGCACCAAATACATTATAATCGACATGAACCGGCCTTGGTTGCAAACTCTTTTCCTCTCCATAAAGGGGAATAAAACGATCTTCCAACCGGACCAATAGTTTTCTATCTCTTGTTACTTTTGCAAATTGTAAAGCACCATACCAGGCACATACTTCCGGATATGTGATAGACTTCGGTGGTGCAGGCGGACGAAAACTATTATGCGGACTTGCCACAAAACGGTCTGCCACAAGCTTCCCTATTGTTTTTGGGTCGGCTTCCCTGGGCATTTTTTTCAGGTTTGTGTCCTGTGCATTTAATATAAAAGCCAAAGACAGTAGAAGAGAAATAAAAAAGGTCTTCATGTTATTAATTTAAAGGTAATTTTCAAGGAATAAATGCCTTTTTATCAGGAATAATAAAATCAGGCTTTCGATCTTTAAGCTGTGCGTAATACAGGCTATAAGGAAATACTTTATTAGTAGGTGACTCAATCCAACCATTTCCAACAATTGGAATACCTTTAAATTCAAAATTACTTCTAGAGACACCATTAATAGCATTTACTGTTTTCAAAGCTGCATTTTCAGCATTTTGTTCCCGTATGGGACCACTATTTCCAATTGCAAAATTTTGGGCTGTGGGAGGTTGCATTACCATAATAACAGGAGCACTACAATTCCAAAATACCATTTGAGCACCCGACCATCCATGTCCTGATCCATACCAGCCACGATCGACAGCCAGAAGTGAGCCTTCCGGTCCCTTAATGGTGATATTATCAAACAAACATCCGGTAGCCCAGCGTTGATGCGGTTCACTGGATGCAAAGGTTACATCTCCTAATCCGTTGACAAACGCATTAGGGCCTGGTATTGTTGCACCCAAAACAAATTCATGCCTATGGTAATTCGAATAGCAATTTTCAAACAGATTCATCTGTCCGGAGACAGAATAAGCATAGCGTCTACCTCCGGTAATTACCGATACAGGATTAGTTGCCGACAAATCACGGCCTGTAAAAAACTTCGTACCGGGAGAAGTGCTTACACAACAATCAAAATGTTCTACATTTACATTTTTGACCCATACATTTTCCGCCGACTTAAATACAATGAAATTTGGCGCATGTTTTTCATCACTACAATAGAGGCCTATAAGCCTGTCATTCAGCTTGACATTTTCATCATAAACAGACATTCCATATAGATTTTCCACCCCGCATTCTGCGATACGGTCTGGATATTCATACGTAAATATATATCCTCCTCCATACTCTTTTTGCAGCGCATTTGTTAAAGGAATATCTAAGGTGATTGTGTTACCCTTGATCGCGATAATCGTACGTTCAAAGTTTAGATCTTTTGAGCCAGGCAACCACTGCTTGGTTCCGTTCATATTCGTATCATCGCCTGATTCCCGAAAACGGCGAAAAGAATCATACGTAGTTTCACCGGCAAGAGGCCTGGGGGGAATTGAATCCATATCAATAGCCCTAATCCAGCTTTCCGTACTCGGACGGCGTACAATAACCCGGTCGCCCACCTTAAACAGGGAAGAGGCTTTTGCAACATGCAATACACATGTACCGGATGGAACATAATCATCAGTTATAAGGTACTCCTTACTTGTTGGCTGAAACTTATTGTTTCCTCCAACCTCTATAACATTATATTTATGCCGCGAAGTGGCTAAAAAGACAGTTCCTTCATATTTATCATTACCTTCTCCTCGCAAGACAATTCCACCAGCGGTTATACGCAAGGTAGAAGCTATACGATAGTTCCCTCTTTTAATCAGGATTGCCCCCCGGAAACCATTCTTATCAGGTGTCAAACGAGCTACAGAATCTATTACTGCCTGAATAGAAGGCGAATGATCTTCTTTATGTTCCCACTGAATAGTGGCAACTACTGGTAGGTGAGGCAATTCAACACCTCCTCCTCCATAACCGCAGAAAGAAAAATCAGGAAGTATATCCCCTTTATCTGTGTAAGCCTTGTACTCCAGTTTCCCATCTTTACCGGGAAATACTAATTTACTGTATGATTGCTGTGCTTGTATTAAAACACATATAAATGAAAAAAAGGTAACTATAAAACATTTCATACTTAATACTATTTACTGTTGTTTTTTAAACATAACTACATATCCACCACCATTTCTCATTCGTGCTGTAAATGAATCCGTATTACGACAGAAAGCACGTTCTTTCTTCACGGCTGCTGCGTCATTCGGACGATCACTGACTACAGTTGCCTCATACCAGGCATTATCGTTCAGGAATGTCAGAGGTAATTGAATAGCTTGTGAGGCCTCACCATTCAACACAGCTAAAAACCAATCATCACCGTTTCTACGGGCAAAAGCCGCCGTTTTCCCAATTTCACTACAAGGTAGTACGATTGTTTCATCCCAGACTGAAGGTATCTTCTTAATGATATCTGCACAGGGATTATCGAGTATACTTTGCGGATGAGCACCATAAATCTGTACGGAAGAGGTGAATAAAATAGCTGTTGCTACCTGATGAGCCCAGGAAGTTTCCAGCCTCCGCTCGCCAAAAACTACCGGAGTATAATCCCCGGCACCTGCAATAAAACGAGTAAAGGGCAAAGTCGTATTATGTGTTGCCCAGGAAAACTGGTTGCGTCCGTACTCAAGTCCGCGAATACCTTCTCTTGTCATTTCATTTGGCCAGGTTCGTACTTCTCCCGCGGGTTTATTACTTCCATGAATATTCAGCATGAGTTTATATTCTGCTGCCTCACGCAAACAGTCCTGATACAGATCAATAAATTCTTTGGATTCATGTGAAAAAGCATCCAGTTTAAGTCCGACGACTCCAAGCCTGCTACAACGCTCAAATAAAGCTTTACGTTTTTCCGGGTCACGCACATCACGGCCATGTCGCCATAGCCACACTTTGACTCCCTGTTGTGCAGAATAGTCTACCAGTTCTTTTACCTGTTCATCTGTCCAGCGATACCAGAAAGCATCGACCGTATTATATTCAAATCCCAACTCACCAGCTAACCGTGAGAACTCTTTCATACCTTCTACCGTACGCTCACCTCCATCAAGCCAGCACCATACTGAACGTCCAGGTTTAATCCAGTCAGTTTCTATTCCATCCAGAAAAAGTGTTTTGTCCGGAGCCGGAGATAAATTACTTATCAGGTCTGTATTTACCAATTCATTCAGATCGGAAGTAACAATAATAACACGCCAGGGAGTTGTGATTGTCCCTGATATAGACACAGGTTCCGATAGACGTTGTGCTTCTGCCAGACTATAGTCATGTGCGAAAGGATAACCTGCCGGTTGTGCATGTCCTAAACGAGTAATAAATCCGTTTTTTCCGTCAGCCTGCAACGACATACCCGCATAATCAGACAGTGCTGCTTCTGTTATACACAGGTATCCGTCTTTTTGAGGTAGTTGTACTGTAACCGGTGGAGCAGCCCATTCTCCCTCATGAATTTCGGTTATATCCCGTTTCTCGTGTATGCCCTCGTAATGACAATACATATCATGATACCAAACTGTACTACCCGGAAGAAGACGGATACATGTAGCTTCATCCGGAATTCTTCTTTCTTGCCGGCCGGAAACAACATAGCGAAAAGCTATGCCGTCATTATATGCACGTATATCCAACATATAGGGAGTCTTTGAACGAATTGATTCAAAAGTGAAAATAAAACCATTACAATGATTTATGGCTACATTATGAGTACCTCTTGTCACATATTCTTCCTTAACCTGATAAGCTTCTTTGGATATTAGTTTATATTGCTCCGTTAATACCTCCCTATCCACAGAAAACACCAGTGGAGAATCTTCTAAAACTCTCTCTCTTTGTTTTGTTACATAAAAGTATAATTGCTTATCTTTCTCTACAAGACTATATTCAATTTTCCCATTCGGGCTACTGATTGTTTCTAATATATTCTGTGCAGATAAAGCATTAATTCCAAACAACCATAAAGTGGAGAAAAGAATGATATGTCTATATGATCGGTATATTCTGGTATATTTCATAAAATTATTATTTATAAGTCGACCTTATTTTTGCTCTCTCTACAATTTCCGTTGCCCAAACAAATCCTACATAAGCCTCTTTCGCATTTATAGACTTTTTGTAATGAATATATTTATCATAGCTATCCTGCACCCCCAAGCCATCACAAGCTTCATAAATATCTACCAACCCATTTTCATTAATTAAAGCATTACTTGTAATAAATTTATATCCGTCGGCTACGACTTTCTTATATTCTTTATCAGGTATAATTCCCAGGTTTATACCTTGTTGGATGGCATATACAAACATCGCACTTCCCGATGTTTCTGTCCAGTTATCCGGTTTCTCTGGTTTATCTACTACTTGATACCAGCCACCTGTTTTCGGATTTTGCACTTTCTTTAATCCGGCAACCATGCGTACATAAATGTCTTTTATTTCATTGTATCGAGGATGAGAAGAAGGTATTGTCTCCAATGCCTCAACTAATATCAATGCATACCAGCCCAGCCCTTCGCTCCATATCTCCGGTGATTGCCCTCCTTTTGGGTCAGCCCAACGGCATACTCTATCACCATGTCCTGCTTCATACACCCCATGCACATAGAGTCCCGTTTTATTACGTTCCCCACTTTTAGAATAAGAGATAATCTGAGTAGCTGCCTCATCAAACGCGTAATTGCTATCTCCAATCGACTTACCATACCTTAATAAAAACATTTGTCCCATAAAAATTCCGTCAATCCACATCTGACCCGTTGTACCCCGTCCATGCCAAAAACCTCCGTCATTATTTCGCGGATAATTATCCAGGCAATTCCGGATATGAGTAGCCGCCGTCTTATAGCGTTCATCCTTGAAATGTTCATACATCATAACTAAGGTATTTCCGGACATCATTCCATCCAGATTATCACAATAGGATGGATTTCTGGTAACTCCCTTATGATTACGCACAGCTACAAAGTTTCCTTCTTTATCTATAAACTGATCGATATACGACTTGATATATTCCAGATAAATTTTGTTCCCGGTATCCTTGTATAGCCGTTCAAAAGCACATGCCATATAGCCATTCACATACGTCCAGGAATTCCAATAGGCTTTCGTATAATCCGGCCAACGAGCCATTGTTGACTGAGCAGTTGCCACAGACCAGAATTGAGGAATTTTTCCAGGTATATAAGAAAGAGAAGCTCCGGGAACAGTCGTATTTGCGGCATCAAAATAGGGCCTTTGTTTCACCACTTTCTCTTCCGCTCCATTCACCGTATCGACCATCTTATTTGCCTGTACCCTCTGTGGGCCGTCTACATATATATTACTATTTTGCTTTCCCGTTAATTGCAGAAAAGCATTGGACGTTCCCGCGATATTAAACGCTGATAAATAAGAATATTTCACATCGTCAAGACGAACAATCGTTTCCGACGTTTCTGTTGCTTGCGCATTGAAATTATTGACAATAAGAGTGGTCGCATCCTCACATATAAGAGCCGGACGCAAATCGGGCTTATCCAATCTGAAAGTAATATTATTCAACTGCAGATTTTTGACATGACGTGCCCACACACCGTATGCGGGAACATAAGGGCCAAAAGTTTTTACTTCCGGATACTCATTAACCGCCTCTTGTACTACGCGGTGTCCTTGTTCAACTGTTCCCCCACCGGGAAGCTCGATTTCTATATTTTCAAGAGTTAGATTTTCTATATAATGTCCCGGAACACCGGTTATAAGTATTCCGGTTGCCGATGTCAACTGGGTTACGGAATCACTTTTAGCTTTCACATTTCGTATGTAAACATGTTCAAAAGTACCGGTTGATTGTTGGGTGTCTTCATTCTTACGGAAAACATTCAGACGAGATCCTAAGCGAAACATCATCGGGGTACGTACATTCTCCATAGTAATATCCGTAATTTCTATATTCCGCAGATGTGCACCGTCAACCGTAAATAATTTAATCCCTCCGTTGCGCGTATCATATATATGACATTTAGATATGCGAATATTCTCAAAGGATGACATAGACTCAGTACCCATCTTAATTCCTGCCTGGTTACTCTTCAAGCGCATTCCGGTCACTGTGATATCTTTACAAGGAGCTTTACTGTATGTGGCTTTAAAACACAAAGCATCATCACCACTATCTATATCGCAGTTACGGATTTGAACTTGTTGACAACCATCAATATTGATTCCGTCATTATGGGCTACCCCTCTACTCAATATCTTTACATTGTCAATTTCAATATGGCGACTTTGTGCATAGTGAGAAGTCCATGCTCCCGCGTATTTGAGAGTTACTCCTTTTACCGTTACCCCTTCACAGCGGAGCACCCGCAACAAGAACGGACGATATCCCCATATTTTTGATTCCGAACGTTTGTCTTCAGCTATATGTCGTGCTTTAAGGGCAGAGCCTTGCCCATCAATTACACCATCTCCCTCTATCGCTACATTCTTTACATCAATAGCTGCCAGAAAAGCCCATCCGACATCGATACCCAATCCTTCCATAAAAGGATCGGGATTATCGTAAGCTTTAATATCAGTAGTACCCAATAACAAGGCATCTTTTTCAAGAAACAAACGGACATTATCTTTTAGCATAATGGTAGCAGACAAGTAAGTTCCGGCGGGTACAAGCACCGTTCCTCCCCCAGCTTGCGTACAGGCATCAATGGCTCGCTGAATAGCCGGAGAATCAAGGTGCTCTCCATCGCCTACAGCTCCGAAATCTTTGATATTATAGGTATTCCCCCATACGAAACTGAAGGATAAAACATTGAATATCAAAACATAAAAAAAGCGTTTCATGGTACAATTATTAAGGTATTATTTTGTCATATATTTAAATGTAACCTTACCTATATTATCCGGTTTTCCTTTTTCAGCCTTTGAAATCTTTCCTTCCCATTGCCCCTTTTTATTTTTCTTCACCTGTATTTCTCTCCAGGAATAAACGCCTTTTTCATAATCGAAAGTCTCGCCATCATCATCATACAATAGGTATTGTCCTTCCTTTTCTCCGTAATGGCGGCATTCTATATCAACTTTTTCTCCATTAACAGGGGCATGCAGTAAAGCCGGCATAAAAGGTATTATACCACCATCTTTTACATACACCGGTATACGCTCTAACCCTGGTGTAACCGTGATCTCAATTCCATCACCCGCAAACTCTCCTGTATAGAAATCATACCATTTTCCTTTAGGAAGTAAAACCTTACGAGATTGTTGTCCTGCAAACAGAGGGGCAACTAATAAATACTCTCCCGCCATATATTGATCTTTCACTTCTTTATTAACTGCTTCCAGATAAGGATTATCCTCCAGGCTTACATTCTTTACTTCTGCTGTACTCTCATTACGAAAGCCTGCTTCCAATGCCATCGCACGGAAAGGAGGGGTACCTTCAAAATGATACTTTGCAAATTCCGAATAAAAATAAGGCATAAGCTGCATCCGTAATAAAGCATAATATTTTACTGACTCTGATACCTCCGGGAAAGACCATGGTTTAGTTCCGCTACTCCATGCATTAATCATAGCCATTGGTGAAAATGTAACCGATTGGAAACGACGTAACCATTCTTCTCCTGTTTTGGAACCTCTTACCTCCGGTGTCCATAAAACACCGCAAAAACTACTATTAATTAACGCAGTAATAAAATCCTGATGACTGTAATAGTCATTATAGATTACATAAGGCATATTGTTGGCACCTGCATTAGAAGCACGAACCAAACCAAAAGTACGCTGATTTTGTTTTCTGTATAATTCATCTGTCAGCTTCTGAACCAATACACCATACGTCTGCCGCATTTGTTCAGCGCTTATACCCGATGGAAATTTTGCCACATCCGGCCATAAATAAAAATCATAACCATCAACTTCATCTATTTTATACCCACTGACACCTATCTCTATCTGATCTTTTTGCAATTGCTTTCCAAATATATCCCAGGCTTCTTTTTTATTAAAGTCAGGTACAATGCCATCCCATACTTTATGAGTTCCCGTGTAAGATTTGATCGCATCAAAGATAGGAGAATCAGGGGATACATAGGGATTGGTCCATAAATTGACCCGAACTTTTCTATTCATCATTTCTTTTACAAAAGAGGCCGGATCAGGGAAACGTCCTTTATCCCATTCAAAGGAACAAGGGTAAGCCTTGGTTTGCCAACCCGGTTCCAATCCAATAAAATCAAGAGGGAAACCACGTTTTTCAAATTCATCTGCTTCTTTCAAAGCATCTTCCGCAGTATATAGCTTCTGAACCCGCTGAGTAAACCCTAGTCCCCAACGCGGAGGCAAACACCCTCCACCACAATACAGATTATAACGTCGTACTACATCCAGGGGATTCTCTCCGGTAAATAATAACACTTCAACCCCTTCTGCCGGTATCATTACTTCAACTGCATCAGAATAGGGCCTTGACGACCAGCTCTTATCTGTATTACGATCTTTAGCAACGGGAGCATTCGGACTATCTTTCCGCACACCTGTACCTGCGTATACAGTAATATAGCGCGCCGAATTAATCAGAATCCCATATCCATTAGATGATATATAAAAAGGTACCGGTGCATGTGTACGCCCGTTATCTTTTCCGCCATAATGATCTACATGTAGATTTAATATCTTTCCTCTTTGATGAACAGTTTGAAAATTCAATCCTAAACCAAATATCTGTTCACCTTTAACCAATGGAAATCTCAAATATACTTTCCCTTCAATAATTTCCGCATTTATATCCGACATGTCCAGCATAGGCTTTGTCTGGGACATTTTACTGATAGCCTCTTCATTTGGTTTTATCCCGGCTACAGTTAATAGATTGTATTCTTCAGGCTGTCCATAGGAGGTCTTCCATACACCAGGTAATACTTCATTCCATTGTAATGATTGTGCGTATCCATATCCTGTAAAGAACGGGATTAATAATAGAACAAGAATTGTTAGCTTCTTCATCTCTGACATATTATTTTTGTAATTTATTCATTTACAAAATAAATATCAATAAAGATAAATGAATGGTATTGTTATCTCAAATACTTGTAATTTTAGTTCAAACAGGGGTTAAACAAGTATTTTTAGAGTATAAAATTATCTTGACTTTTAATAAGAGGAAAATTTGAAGAAAATACGATATGGGTATCTCGGCTCCCCTCCTGCCCGAGGAGGGGGTGGACCATCGCTTGCGATGGTGGGGTGGTGGGAGAAAAAAAGGTAGATATTAAAATAGGAATATATCATTTATAAAGAATACAAACCGCCCCACCGCTGCGGAGTAGCGGTCCCCCCACCGCCTTAACCAAGGCGGGGAGCCAAGTTACTATAGTTTACATATCATTAGTTACTATAATTCACACATCATTAAAGACAATGCTGTCGAGAAATCCTCAAATTTTAAACTATCCGAAGATATTCCTTATATCAAACTCTCATTTAATTAAAATGGATATCCTACGGCAAAGTGCCAGGCGAAGTTATCATGGAAATTAGGATGAGTTATAGCCCATCTTTTCGAACCGCGTTTCTGAGGATCGTATGCCTTAAATCCTGAATCAAGACGAAGGAGGAAGAAATCGAAATCAAGACGAAGTCCAAGGCCATAGGATACAGCAATTTCTTTATAGAAACGTGAAAAAGAAAAATTCCCATTAGGCTGCTCTTTATAAGCGCGAATTGTCCATATATTTCCTGCATCGATATAAGAAGCTAATTCAAATTTCCAAAAAAGTTTTGTACGGTATTCCAGGTTTACATCGAGACGTATATCACCTACCTGATGTGCAAATGTAGTTGTAGAATCTATAGCCATACTACCCGGCCCCAATGTTCGTACCGACCATCCCCTAACACTGTTTGCTCCTCCGGAGAAATAACGACGTTCAAATGGTAACATCTCAGCATTTCCATAGGGTAATCCTACTCCTACCCCTAAATGAAAAGCTAATCTATTTCGATTATCAAGAACGATTCCTTTACTCAAATCAATATCCGCTTTTACAAATTGAGAATAATTGGTACCAAAAAGAGAATACCGTCCATCGCTATCCTTATTTGCTTTTGTTAAAGAAGAAATTGCATATAATAAATTACCAGCAGCTTCAACGGAAACACGGAAGGAATGCGTATTCCGTAATCTGTTTTGTGGTGTATAGTTATTAAATGAATAGGTATAACCTGATCCCATAATAAATTGATTTGAGTAATTATAGGTCACCATAGATGCAGGTAAGTTGTTCTTAAATTCCTCATCTATACGGGGAAGAAAAACATAATCAATATCAAGTAATTTAAATGTATGACGCGCTAATGTGTTACTTCGTTCCTGCCAGATATAACTCCATCCTCCCGACACAATCGATCGTTCATATTCAGGACGGGTCTGACTGTTGTAGCTTACCCTTAATTCTGTAGAAGCGCGTAATCTACGTTTAAAATTCTGACTCACGAAAGGAAACACAAAACTAGGGAACAAAACAGAAGCTTCTCCTCCATATTCAAAATAGCTATCAAGCCCCTGGCCTCTATTTCCAGACAAGGCCTCGTAGGCACCACGTATTCTGGCTGTAAAAACTTCCGATCCTTTAAAAATATTCCGATGTTGATAACTCAGGCTGGAAGCAAATCCAAAATCACCGGCATTGTGCGTTCCCTCGACATCAAAACCAAAGTTCTGTGACTCTGCTAAAGAGGTTAGAATAAAACAATCCAATTTGAGGGAATCATTCTCTTCGTATTCGGAAAAACGGATATTGATATTTTTTAATGCCCTAAGAGAAGAGAATGCAGAATAGGTTTGTTCCACATTCCGTTCATTATATAATTGTCCGGGAGAGAGGTAAGTTGCTTTTTGCAACACCCCCGGACGTATACTTCTTCCGCTCTGTCCATACGCAATCTTTATATCACCATATTGCACACTGTCTGTTGGTACAAACCGAGAATCGATATTACTACCAATTGCATTATATTCGGTCAAAACTGTTACTTTATTCAGATAATACTGCCGATGAAGCGTATCTACAACTGATCCGTCAGTTTTATACAGACGAAAGGGCTTCAACTTCATTTCTACCTCGGCTATATTACGATTAAATGTAGTATCCACCAGGTAGCCCAGATAATCCCGATTGAAAGCATAATATCCCTGCCGCCGTAAAAGAGCAGTAAGACGCTGCCGCTCCTGATCGAGTACATCCCGGTCAAACAAACCTCCTTCTTTAACTAAAGGGGTATATCCTTCCGGAGCAGAACGAAAGGTTGCTGCTAAAAAAGAACGGCGAGGTGGTTGTAAACGTACAATACTATCAATTTTGGGATCATCCAGTTCCATCGCATATTTTTCTATACGATAAGGATCATTGGATGTTATATGATAGGTGACTATCGCTTTCTTCTGTCGGGATGTATCTATCGAGGCTGTTACTTCTGCATTTACATACCCCTTATTAAATAAGAAACGATCCAACTCTGTTGCAGATTGCTCCACAAGCGTACTATCCATTATTACAGGAGCCTCTCCTATACGGCGTAATTGTTTGTTAAACCAATTGTGTTCGTTTTTTCCCGACCAGTTATAAACATAGAGCTGCCATTTGACTATTCCGAATAATTTAAAATTAGGTTGTTGACGCAAGTAAGGTTTAAGGTCAGACGATTTATAATCGGGGTTATCTGATTTAATCTCAACTTTATCCAGCAGATACTCACCATTGCGCACAAATTTCGTCGAACTACAGGAAGCCAACAAAAAAACAAAAACCACAAAATATAGTATACGCACAAGGCCCTTCATCATTAACTCTTTTACGATCGCAAATGTACTGGAATTAAAATAATTTCGGCTATTTTTGCTTCGTAAAAAGTATAAAGATGGTAAGTAAGAACAAGCTTAAACTAATTCGTTCACTGGAAATCAAGAAACATCGCAACGAGCAAAAGCTATTTGTTGCAGAAGGTAATAAACTGGTTGAAGATTTATTATCATCTTTTGAATGCGAATTGATAATTGCAAAAACCTCCTGGATGGCTACCCAGGGTGATATTGTTGCAAAAGAATTATTGATTGCTGAAGAAGAAGATATACGTAAAGCAAGCTTGTTGAAAAATCCACAGGACGTTATTGCCGTATTTCATCAACCCGAGTGGTTATTGGAAGATGCAGACCCAGTTAGTGAGCTTATCCTTGTTTTGGATGGCATACAAGATCCGGGTAATCTGGGTACAATTATTCGTTTGGCTGATTGGTTCGGTATAGAGCATATTATATGTAGCCCGGATACAACCGATGTTTTCAATCCCAAAACTATACAAGCGACAATGGGAGCTTTAGCTCACGTTAAAATACATTACACTGAACTTGAAACGTATCTTACTCAACAGAAACAAAACAAAATATCATTATATGGTACTTTTTTAGACGGAGAAAACCTTTATCATAAAGATCTAAAAGAAACAGGTATCATTATTATGGGAAATGAAGGTAAAGGCATACGGCCTTCCATTGAAACCCTGGTCACTGAGAAACTTCTTATACCTAATTATCCGTTTGGAAGAGAAACCTCAGAATCGTTGAATGTAGCTATGGCGACTGCTATTATATGTGCCGAGTTTCGCCGCCGTGCTATCCAAACCTGTTAATTGATATACTCCTATAACTGAGCCTTGTTTTATATTTTTCGTTAAATGCTCCCAGTTCATTATGTCCGGATTATCCGTTGAGAGCATAGGAATTAATACTCCGTCATAAAAAACTGTTCCTGCAATTTCCTCGGCAAGAGGAAAAACGCCTACAAACTTTCCGAAATCATCTAATTCAATATAATGTAAACGATAAACTTTACGGTACCAGATATAGTGTGAAGCAAGCCGCTGCATATCAAAAATTATTCCTCTGAAGTCTGTAAGGCCTCTCCCTGATTAACATTTAAGTTAGTTCCGTAGTTATAACGCATTAAGCTTAAGCTATCAGCATACACTTTAAAATATGTTGAATCGGAATTATCCATACGTATATATCCGTAAACGCGTTGTACCTGACGGGTTGGTAAAGTAGAAAGAGTAGTTTCGTAATAACCGTCTTCAGTTATGGTTTTGTCTATAGTAATAATTGTATCTCTTTGCACTGCATTCAGACGTATCTGTGGATAACTTGTCATTCCTTCGTTGAGTCCCCAGAAATTTACACCTAAGACAAACAAACTTCCCGAAGGATAATTTCTGTCCGGCTTAATATCAAAAGTAACTCCATTGAAAACTGATTTTGGTTGAAATACATGATAATCACGACGCGGCCAAATATTAACAGAATCGCGATTAGAACTTGGTGCAGCATCTGCTTGTACATCCCCCAGATCATGGATACGTTTATTGACATCTACAATCATCCGGTCGTACATTTTCATATAAATATCTAGGTTCTTTCCATACCAAACAAGAGAGCTATCGTATACTTCCTGCTTGATTTTATGTTTGCGAAAAACAGATTCATATAAGGCCATTTTTGTCGTATCATTTGAATAGGTAGTATAGTTCAAACCTATAATTGCATCTGCAACCAATATATCAGTATGAACCTTCTGCATTTCTTTTTCAGAAAGGATTCCTTTAGGTGCTTTACTACAACCTCCTATCAGAATAATACCTAAAATAACACTTATTATATACCCTTTATTCCGCATCCTTTTTTCCAAACTTCGACATACTTTTAGAAAGTGTATTGCGATAAAATATAAGAAGTAAAAAGACCCCTACACAAATTGCAGAATCTGCTATATTAAATATCGGACGAAAGAAAATAAACTCCTCTCCTCCCCAGATAGGAACCCATGAAGGGAAAGTAGTTTCAATTAGCGGGAAATAAAACATATCTACCACTTTTCCATGCATCCATGTTCCATATCCGCCTCCTTCAGGAAATAGCGTAGCTACCTGACCGAAACTATGATCAAAAATAACACCATAAAATACAGAGTCAATAATATTACCCACCGCTCCGGCAAAGATAAGTGAGATACAGGCTAAATATCCCATTTTATAGTTATCCCTGACTAATGTATAAAGATAATAAGCTATAAAGAGAACTGCTACAATACGGAATATAGTAAGGAATAGTTTACTCATTACTTCCATACCGAAAGCCATACCCGGATTCTCTGTAAAATAAATATAAAACCATGAAGTAATTTCAATACTTTCATGCAATTGCATGTGTGTCTTTACCCAGATTTTCAGCGCCTGGTCAAGCAGAAGGAGCAGTATTATAATTAACACTGCTCCCCACCCTTTCATCGAATTGTTATTTCTCATTCGTTTCTTTTCTGAATTGCCAATCGAAAATTGTCAATTATTTTGCCCCTCCTTGTTTTGCTTCGATACTCAACGTTGCATGAGGAACTGCACGTAGTCGTTCCTTAGGGATTAATTTTCCTGTTTCCCGACAAATACCGTATGTTTTATTTTCAATACGGATCAATGCAGCTTGTAGATTCTGAATAAACTTCATTTGTCGCTGTGCTAACCGTCCTGCTTCCTCTTTCGATAAAGTTGCAGCTCCTTCTTCCAATACCTTAAACGTGGGAGAAGTATCTGAAACATCATTTCCATCGGAATTGGTTACACCCGATCTCAATAACTCATAATCCTTTTTAGCCACATCCAGCTTTTCTAATATGATGGTGCGGAACTCTTCCAGTTCAGCATCCGAATATCTTGTTTTCTCTGCCATGATTCCTACTTCTTTAGGTTCAACAATGTTTTAGTTATTCTTACTTTATGAAAATTATTTATTTCACTTGCATACAAATATAACGGTATTTTCGGAACACCTCTGCTTTATGCAAGAAATATTACGCTTTTTCGATCTTTACCGACACATTAAAATCTTCAAAATCGAGATCTGTAGCATCACTGATCACATCTACAACTTCAACAGATTCGGCCAGAACCTGATTAGCAATATAGTTACTAAACTCATTCACAGCTTCATCAATCTCTTCATTAGAAAGAATTGTTACATGTATTTTATCTATTATATCGTATCCATTGCTCTTACGCATGTTCTGAATACGATTCACCAATTCACGTGCCAATCCTTCTTTACGAAGCTCTTCTGTGATAGTAATATCTAATGCTACAGTTAAACGTCCTTCGTTTGCAACCAACCAGCCCGGGATATCTTCGGATATGATTTCCACATCATCCAGTGCCAGCGCAGCATTTTCTCCTTCTACTTGAAGAGTGAATGTACCTGCAGTTTCAAAAGTATTGATATCGTCTTGCGTCATGCTTTGGATAGCTGCTGCAAGGCTCTTCATTATCTTTCCATAACGGGGACCTAACTTTTTAAAGTCCGGTTTGATTTTCTTCACCAGAATACCAGCCGCATTATCAACAAATTTCATCTCCTTAACGTTCACTTCGTTCAGGATTAAATTTTGTATAGCCTCGATACTTTCCTGCTGATGAGCATCTATTACCGGAACCATAATGGTTTGCAATGGTTGACGTACTTTGATATTAACTTTCCTGCGAAGAGCCAATACCATAGAGGAGATATCCTGCGCTATCTGCATACGTTCTTCCAGGCTTTTATCAATACGATTTTCATCGTAAACAGGGAAGTCAGATAAGTGAACCGACTCTACTTTTTCACGTCCTGTTACAGCGATCAGATCCAGGAATAACTGATCAGCATAGAATGGAGAAATCGGAGCCATTAACTTAGCTACAGTTTCCAAACATGTATAAAGAGTCTGATAGGCTGACAATTTATCCTCTGTCATACCTCCACCCCAGAAACGGCGACGATTCAGACGTACATACCAGTTACTCAGATTATCATTTACGAATGTCGATATAGCACGTCCCGCACGAGTTGGCTCATACGTATTGTAATAACCATCAACATCTTTCACAAGAGAATTCAACAAGGAAAGGATCCAACGATCGATCTCCGGGCGTTTCTCCCATGCCACATCCGGTTCGGAATAATCAAAACCATCTACATTAGCATACAATGAAAAGAATGAATAGGTATTATATAAAGTTCCGAAGAATTTACGTCGTACTTCTTCCATTCCGTCAATATCGAACTTGATATTATCCCATGGTGAAGCATTCGTAATCATATACCAGCGCAAAGGGTCAGAACCATGTTTTTCGATTGTTTCAAACGGATCGATTCCATTACCCAAACGTTTCGACATCTTATTTCCGTTCTTATCCAGAACAAGCCCGTTGGATATAACAGCTTTAAACGCCACGCTATCAAATACCATTGTTCCGATTGCATGTAGCGTAAAGAACCATCCACGAGTCTGGTCTACTCCTTCAGCGATAAAGTCTGCAGGATAAACCGTACCATTATCCAGTATCTGTTTGTTTTCAAAAGGATAATGGATCTGCGCATAAGGCATAGCACCCGAATCAAACCATACATCTATAAGGTCTGCTTCCCGTTTCATTGGTTCCCCTTTACTTGAAACCAAAACAATTTCATCTACATAGGGACGGTGAAGATCTATCTTATCGTAGTTTTCCTTTGAATAATCACCTGGAACAAAACCTTCGAACGGGTTCTTTTCCATTATACCCGCCGCAATAGATTTATTGATTTCACAGAATAATTCTTCAACCGAACCTATACAAATTTCTTCTGTTCCATCCTCTGTACGCCAGATAGGTAACGGAGTACCCCAGTAACGGCTACGACTCAAGTTCCAGTCCTGTAGGTTTTCAAGCCATTTTCCAAAACGACCTGTACCCGTACTTGTCGGTTTCCAGTTGATTGTATTATTCAGTTCAATCATGCGTTCACGACAGGCTGTTGTTTTAACGAACCAGCTATCCAACGGATAATAAAGAACCGGTTTATCTGTACGCCAGCAATGTGGATAATTGTGGGTTTGTTTTTCGATACGGAATACTCTGTTCTGCACTTTCAGCATCATACAGATACGTACATCCAATGTTTCGTCCTTATCGGTCAGGTTCGGATCATAAGTATTCTTCACAAAACTACCTGCAAACGGATCGTAATCAGCTGCACTCATATGTTCCTGAACAAACTGCGGATCGAGGTCTTCCAGTTTAAAATACTTTCCGGTTTGATCCACCATTGGGCGCATGGTTCCTTCTTTATCCATCATCATCAACGGAGGAACACCATTTGCTTTAGCCACCCTATCATCATCCGCACCAAACGTAGGCGCAGTATGTACAATACCTGTACCGTCTTCCGTTGTCACGTAATCACCCGTAACAACACGGAAAGCTCCTTCTCCGGGATCCACCCAGGGAATAAGTTGCTCATAATGTATTCCGACCAGTTCAGAACCTTTCCATTCACCTACTATTTTATAAGGGATCAGTTTATCCCCTTGTTTATAATCATCCAAAGCCAGCTCAGCCGCTTTTTCATTAAAATAAGAAGGAACAAGATCTTTTGCCAATACTGCTGTCATCGGCATACCGGTATACGGATTAAAGCTTTGAACAGCTACATACGTAATATTAGGCCCAACACAAAGTGCTGTATTAGAAGGCAATGTCCAGGGAGTTGTTGTCCAGGCCAAGAAGAAAGGATCACCAAATTGTGCCATTTCCGGTTTGGGTTCACGGATAAAGAACTGAGCCGTACAGGTAGTATCTTTAACATCCCGATAACATCCCGGTTGATTCAATTCATGTGTACTCAAACCGGTTCCCGCTGCAGGAGAATAAGGCTGAATAGTATATCCTTTATATAGAAATCCTTTATTATACAGTTCTTTCAACAGATACCATAAAGTCTCGATATATTTGCTTTCATAGGTAATATAAGGATCATCCATATCCACCCAATATCCCATCTTTACCGTCAGGTCTTCCCATTCTTTGGTGTATTTCATTACATCCTTCCGGCAGGCAGCGTTATAATCTGCTACAGAAATCTTTTTACCGATATCTTCTTTAGTAATACCCAATGCCTTTTCTACGCTAAGTTCTACCGGCAGCCCATGGGTATCCCACCCTGCTTTACGTTTCACTTCAAAACCTTTCATCGTTTTGTAGCGGCAGAAAATATCCTTAATCGAACGGGCTATGACGTGGTGAATACCGGGCATACCGTTTGCAGAAGGAGGCCCTTCATAAAACACAAACGATGGCTGCCCCTCACGTATTTCAAGACTCTTATGGAAGATGTCACCATCCTGCCATTTCTTGAGCATCTCTTTATTCACGTTCGACAGGTCAAACTTCGAATATTCGGCAAATTTCTTACTCATTTTACTTATGTTATATGTCTCACATTAAAAATGACGCAAATTTACTCATATAATTCGAGATAGACAATATTTTGTTGAGCGGGAGTTTTGTATGACACGCCTACTATTTTACTTTACAGGTATATCAAACTAAAGCTCTCTTTTAACATACTGCTATTTAAACTCCTCTACTATATATCCCTGTCCACGCAATAAGTTTATTAAACCCCATTCTCCGGGTAAATGTCCTGCCCCGACTGCAATCATTGATGACTCATTTTCGATTGCTGATTTTATAGGAGAAATCCAATTTAAATTACGTTTTTTTATTTCATCAATTGGGCTTAACACATATGAGTCAGATAAACCTGATAAACGAGTAATCGAATCGAAATTGTCCATCATTCTATTTAAGTCCTGATCAAAATAAGAATAAATGACATTCATCATTGCCTCTGCAATATATTCGGCATTTTTTAATTTATAAAGCAGTGATTTTGCTTCTAATTTTAAAGAAATATCAGGATGGAACTTTAATTTTATCTGATATTCCAATGTTTCTAATCCAATCGTATTATATCCTCTCGTTTTAGCTTCATTATAAAGATGCATATCCATAAATAGCTTTTTCGTAAAACCAGCCATGTATCTTGCAGGATGTTCTTCTGGAAAACTATCTTTAGGCATCGTTTCGGGTGTTTCCTCGGAAATAATTTTATTACATAATTCTTTATATAAAGCATCCGGTTTTAAAGTAACCTTATCAATTGTTGTGTTCAAATACCCTACAGTTAATGAATCCAGAAATAAGAGATCCTCAGGAGTCAATAAATCTGAATACGTTATTTCTTTAGGTAAAAAATTATTTACTTTTAATTCTTCAAATTCAGGAATTGTTTTTTGTTGAAAGTCCATATCTACCTCTACAATTAATTGACTTACAGAATCAAATGCTTGAGTAAACCTTGGTATTCTCGCAAGAAATTCACCTGTAAAACCATGTCCTGTACCCAAAATATAAGATGATTGTTTAAGACCATTCCCAGATATTTCCCATAATAAACCTTCTTTATGAATATTCTTTGTACACGAAGAAAGAATACATATCAATGTTAAAAATAAAAATAGTCCTCTCATAATTTCATAAGAATAAATATATTAACCAATTACTATTCATCTCTAAAGTTCTCCTTACACTAATGATAGAAAATCCACTATATCAAGCAAAAAAAATTATATATGTAATTAATAACTATAAACAAATATATCACTTTATTACTATTAATAATGCATTGTATCAGATTATTATTTATGTTTAAAAACAAAAAAACACAGAAAGGATATTAGTCATGCTAAACAAATATTTTTTCTTCTTAGAAAACTGTTCCCGACAATTGTCGTGAAGCTTCCCGATAATTATCGGGAAACTTCTTGATAATTGTCGGGAGGTTTCTTGACAATTATCGGGAACAACATCTTGTTTGGTATAATTATCTGTTCTATATTTGTTACGTGAGAAACAAAACCTAATTAAAAGGCAAAACCTATGGATGTAAAAATTAAGATTTTTCAGACACCCAAGCCTGCCAAACGAGCAGGAGAAACATTACAACATGCGAGAGTGCAATCTAAAGGAACGCGCACAATGGATGATATTTGTGCGAAGATAATTCCTTTAGGGTTGAATACGGCTCAACTTAAAGGGATTCTGGATGGATTAGCAGTATATATCGGTGAATCTTTGCGGGATGGTTATCATATTGAGCTGGAAGATGTCGGTACTTTTTCTCTTTCGGTGAGAACACGGCCGTCTGACACGGCCGAAAAGATGACTGTAGAAGTTGACGGGGTAAATTTCAGATGCTGTAAAAAGTTAATAGCAAGAGCAAAACGGGCAAATCTGACATTAGATAAACAACAATCGCCTTCATATTCTTTGGAAAAACGAAAAAAACAGATGTTAGAATATTTTCGGGAAAATTCTTCGCTTTCCATCAAGGAATATGCCCGGCTGAATTATTGCTCTCAATATCAGGCGAAAAAAGATTTGGATTCTTTTGAAGAAAAAGGGGTAATTTTACAGAAAGGGAAAAAGACTCATCAGGTGTATGTAGTAAATAGCGAAGGCTGATCTATTTTTGTTTCATCAATATGCCAATTGAGAAATATTTGAATATTTTTTTCAACACGGAGACACAGAGCACACAGAGATTTAATATATCAAAAATCAAATAATACAACTCTGTGTTCTCTGTGTCTCCGTGTTGAAAATTTATCTTCAAATTTTAAACTACATGAAAATGAAACATTACACTAATTGAATGTTAACACAAATTTTTATGAAAAGCATTTGAGAGCGCTTATTTATATCTTTGTAGATGAATATTGCATATATTTGTTGGCGGAAAAACATATTATTACTTATAAATAACCTAATTGAAGAATTTATGAAGAGAAGTTTATCAACAAGCATGTTGGCTTGTGGTGCATTTGTTTGCACTTTATTTGTATCTTGTTCTGAAACTCAGCACAACACGCTTACAGATGCTGAGAAAGCGGAAGGTTGGCAATTGCTTTTTGATGGCCAAACTATGAATGGCTGGAGAGATTACAATGGAACAAGCCTGACTGAGCCTTGGCACGTCGTTGATGGATGTATACAGGCTAAAGGAGAAGGAAGTGACGGAACTGGTTATATTGTAACCGACAAAATCTATGAAAATTTTGAATTATCCTGGGATTGGAAATTGACTAAAGGTGGTAACAGTGGTATGTTATATCATGTTGTAGAACGCCCACAATACAAAGTACCTTATGTAACCGGTCCTGAATATCAACTATTGGATGTTCCTAATTTCCCTGGTGAATTGGAAGAATGGCAAAAGCTGGGTGTTGACTATGCTATGTATCTTCCTGATCAATCTAAAATGCAGGTAAATCCTTTCGGAAAATGGAATAACTCAAAAATAGTTTTCGATAACGGCCATGTTGAACATTGGTTGAACGGACAAAAGATATTGGAATTCGAAGCATGGACCGATGATTGGCATGCACGTAAAAATAGTGGTAAATGGGCGGATGCTCCTGAATATGGATTGGCTAAAAAAGGTGTACTTTGCTTACAGGATCATGGTGACCCTGCTTCTTTCCGTAATTTAAAAATCAAAGAATTACCTCGTAAGAAAGGAAAAGAAGTAGCATTATTTAATGGTAAGGATTTACATGGTTGGGAAGCTTATGGCACAGAACTTTGGTATGTAAAAGATGGTTTGCTTTACTGCGAAAGTGGCCCAGATAAACAATATGGATATCTTGCAACTCGTGATTACTATGATAATTTCGACTTGACTCTAGAATTTAAACAAGAGGCAGATGGAAACTCTGGTGTATTTATTCGTTCTTTCATTGAAGAAGGCGTAAAGGTAAACGGCTGGCAAGTAGAAGTTGCTCCTAAGGGGCATGGAACAGGTGGTATATACGAATCTTATGGCCGTGGCTGGATCGCCCAAATCACAAAAGAACAACAGGAATTCCTGAAAGTGGGTGATTGGAATACTATGCGTATTAAAGTACAGGGAGATAATGTAACTACATGGTTAAATGGAAATGAAATGGTAAATCTTACCGATGAAAAGATCGGAAAAGGACAAGGCCGTATCGCTCTTCAAATCCATGATGGTGGTGGTATCAAGGTTGCATGGCGTAACTTACAATTGAAAACATTATAAGGAAAACGATTAACGTTTAATGATTAACGATTAATGGTGATTGCAAGTGGCCATAAGTCATTTAATATAGATCTCACGATGCATCGTTAATCGTTAAACGTTAATAATCAGAGATATTTTCAAATATTTCTCATTTGAACTTAGTCCCCACTTTAGGGGACTTTATTTTTTTAGGCCTGGTAGTTCTTTTAATAATAATGATTTATTTGTTTTATCTGCATGGATCATTGCGACAATAAACATGGCTAATTTATTTTCATCAACATTTATCATCCCTAGGTTTAAGTTTAGTTCCTGTGCTCCCAATGCTTCATTCATACGGACTACACTCTTATAGAAATGTCCTTTTTTCTTTGATGGCTTAAAATTCTCATCAATTACCAGACAAATAAATGGTTGACCATTTATTGAGATAGGATAAGCTCCCCGGATCACTTCCCAATTAATGAATTCCTTATGAATAGTACGATCAAAGACTCCAATATCATTGATTATTATTTGTGGGCGCCTATCAAATAGTTGAATAAGTGCTATTGGAATACCCAATCCAAAGAAAGAAATACTCAGCCATCCGATCCAACCTCCTCCTTTACTTACAATAAAAATACCCATTACAATAAAAGGCAAACAAAGGAGAGCCAATTTGATAGCTTTCTTAGGGGATTTATAGAGTTTAAATTCGTTCATTTGTTTTTACGGTTATTTGTTTCACATGCAAAATACGTGAATAGTTTCGACAAAAACAAAAAACGAGTTTCTGCCCAGTAGTAGAGAGGGAGTGTCGCTTGCGGTGATTGGAGAGGGAAATTTGAAGGTATTCGTCTTGTAGGGGCGGCCCTATGTGGCCGCCCAATTATATATGATTTTGTATTTTTGGGGCTGCCACATAGGGCTGCCCCTACATGTTAATATCAGCGTATTATTGTGCGGTTGCTTTTACTCTTTCTTCTTGTGACATAGAAGCTAAGAGTCTTACCCGATCAATATCCAGTCCTAAACCTTGTGCTACGCGTGTTCCATAATCTTCATCTGCTTTAAAGAAAACAGCACTTTGGCGATATTGAATACGTTGTTGTGCATTACCAAGATGACCAACAATGTTTTTGATCAGATTTGTACGGTCATAGTCCGACATCGCACGACGATACAACTCGCCTGCCTGGAAAAAGTCTATATCGCCTAATGGATATTCATGACGTGCAGCCATACCTTGTATATCCAAAGAAGGGGGTGTAAACCTGGCATCAGGCGTTACTCCATCAAATGAATTCGGATAGTAGTTAGGAGCCGGTTCTTGTGTACCGATATTCATAAAGCCATCCCGTTGATAATTATGCATAGGGCATTTAGGTGCATTGACCGGTAATTGGTCAAAGTTTGTTCCTAAACGATGCCTTTGTGTATCTGGATAGCTAAACAAGCGAATCTGTAACATTTTATCCGGAGAAGAAGCAATACCCGGAACGAAATTACTTGGTGAGAATGCAGCCTGTTCAATCTGGTTGAAATAATTATCCGGGTTTCTATTCAGTACAAATTTACCTACAGGAATCAACGGATAATCCGAATGGAACCAAACCTTTGTAATATCGAATGCATCAAACTTATAATTATCTGCCTCTTCCGGCTTCATGATCTGCACATAAGCTGTCCAGGAAGGATAATCTCCTTTTTCTATACTTTGAAACAAATCACGGGTAGCATAATCAGGATCGGTACCAGCCAGATGTGTTGCTTCTTCATCTGTCAGATTCTTTATACCCTGATCTGTTTTAAAATGCCATTTTACCCAGAAATGTTCTCCTTTAGCATTGTACCACATATATGTATGGCTGGAAAAACCATGCATGTGACGGAAACCATCAGGTGTACCACGATCGGAAAAAAGAATTGTTACCTGATGTACACTTTCCGGAGTCAACGAAAGAAAATCCCAGAACATGGTAGGGTCTTTCAGGTTAGAAACAGGATGTCTTTTTTGTGTATGAATAAAATCAGGGAATTTAATACCATCACGAATAAAGAAGGTGGGTGTATTGTTTCCTACCATATCATAATTTCCTTGATTCGTATAGAATTTCAATGCAAAACCACGTGGGTCGCGCAAAGTATCGGCAGAACCCTTTTCTCCTCCTACAGTAGAGAAACGAGCCAACATTTCAGTCTTCTTTCCTACTTCCGATAAAAAATCAGCACAGGTATATTGACTAACGTCATGAGTCACTTCAAAATAGCCCAAAGCACCGGATCCCTTTGCATGTACAACTCTTTCCGGGATACGTTCGCGATCAAAATGTGCAAGTTTTTCGACTGTATGAACATCAGACAATAGTGTCATTGTTGGTTTTTGCGTTGTGATTGACGCTTGATCATTGTCTACAGGATTTCCTGTGTTGGTGGTAAAAAGTTTCTTTCCTTTTTCTTCCATGGTTTTTAATTTTATTATAATTAATATGTTATATAATATTATCTTAGAATGTCTTAATAGATTTAGCGTCACTAATTATGAAACAATAAAAGAAGTCATTTTGTTTCATATTAATACATTATAAATATTTCCACCTCTCGCTTACGGAACAAATATGTATCTTCGCGTTTTATTTCTAAGGAATGAGACGGAATATAATAGCTCTCTACTTAATCAAACTGTCCAAATGGTTTAGTTTTGTGATGCCTATCATTGTTCTTTTTTATGAGGATCATGGATTGGGGTTACAAGATGTATTTATTCTAAAAAGCGTTTACTCTATTGCGGCAGTTGCACTAGAAATTCCTTCTGGTTATCTGGCAGATGTTTGGGGACGGAAAAAATGTCTGATTATCGGGTGCTTTTTGTTTTTTGGAGGTTATTTATGTTATTCTTTTACAGCAACTTTTCAGGCATTTATTATAGCAGAACTTTTACTTGGAATCGGACAGACTCTGGTAAATGGTGCTGATTCAGCACTTCTCTATGATACGACTGTTCATTATAAACAAGAAAATCAATATCTCCGTTATGAAGGCCGTATCACTATGATCGGCAATTTTGCAGAAGCTATTGCAGGCATATTCGGTGGATTAATGGCTGTATATTCCCTAAGATACCCTTTCTATGGACAAGTTATTATTGCTTTTATCGGTATACCAGCTGCTGTAGCATTGCGGGAGGTAAAAAGTAAGAATAAGATACTTAATCCATTTCATGAAATTCTAAAAATCATAAAATACTCCCTTATTACAAATAAAAAGTTGTGTTATAATATTATGTTTTCCGGGATTATAGGAGCTGCAACTTTGACTATGGCATGGTTTGTACAGCCTTTCTTAATATACCTTGATACCCCAACATCTTATTTTGGAATTATATGGACATTACTCAATCTGACGGTCGGACTGGCTGCTTTATATTCTGACCGGGTAGAACGCTTTTTAGGAATGAGCAAAATGAACCTCTTAATCCTGTTTTCCATTGTTGGTGGTTATATAGCTTTAGCCTATAACCTCTCCTATTTCGGGTTAATTATCTTATTGGTTTTCTATATCTTCCGAGGATTTGCCACTCCAATACTTAAGGGGTATATCAATCAAATGACTTTCTCGGAAATGCGGGCCACAGTTTTGTCTATTCGCAACTTTGTGATCCGGTTAATCTTTGCTGCCGTATCTCCTTTTATTGGTTGGTTGAACGACATGTTTTCTTTACAAACGGCATTGTTGGTTTCTGCCGTAATCATATTAATTCCGGGTGGTCTTTTCCTGTTTCTTCAAATACGAAAGACTTAAATATCATGATTTCGTTTTGAAAAACGAATGATTGTAAACTTTTAAATATAATTTCCGGTTGTAACTGTATATAATAATTATTATTTTAATAATTTTGGGCAGCGTAATAAACAAGATGAAGCAATAAGAAAAAGTCACAATAAAATATGGATTTATTAGATATATCATCTCACTTCTTTCATAAGCATCCATTGGTTGTTGGTTTTATGTTTTTTTTGATTTGTATGATTATTGCGATGGTTGTTTTTTTCTATTTCTATCGTAAACAAAAAGAAAAAGGATATAACGACGCTAATCTTTGGATGACGCAACTTCTTTCATCCATGCCTGACATGGCAGCTATGTATAATACCAAACTGGAATTAGTTGATATAATAAATCCTCAAAAGAATGTTTTATTCGATCTTTCCTTAGAGAAACTTTATGGAGTCTCTGTTTATGATATGGGGAAAGTAGATCCGGCATTTTCAGCTGCAGCTGAAATAATTGCAGAGCATGTTGCAAAAACCGCGAAAACGAAAGAAGCTTATTCATTCCAATATGAGGTACATCAAGGAAATGAGACATTCTATGCACAGGCTCGTACGGTTCCTTTTGCCAATGATTATGTAATTTGTTTTGCCCATGATGAAACGGATCATATACGGGCTGAAAAAGAGATAAATAGATTAAAAGATTTCTTCCAGGCTATTGTGGATAATCTTCCGATTGGTTTGCTTGTAAAAGATGTAGCTGATGACTTCAGATTTGTCTTCTTTAATAATCATCTACTCGATTTTTTTGGAGATAAAGTTGTTTTCGAACTTGGTAAAAATGAGTTGGAAGGTGATGACCCGCGTGCACATATCTATTATGAAGAAGATAAAAAAGTTGTAGCGACCAATGAGCCTGTTTTATTTGAACGTTTGTCCCACGACCCGAAAACCGGCCAACCGATCCGATGGGAGGTTACTACGAAAAGATGCTTTACTACTTCAGATAATAAACAATATCTGATGGCAGTAACCATGGAAACTACCGATATAAAAAAGAGAGAGTTTGAACTTGACAAGACAAAAACAGCTCTTTCCCTGGCATTGGAAGCCGGTACAATTTCCGCCTGGAATTATGATATAGAGAAAGAAATGTTTTCTACTTTATATGGAACTACCCTATCAGGAAGTGGTAAAAATTTCCAGGAATTCTTATCGGTTGTTCATCCCGAAGATACCCCAATATATCTTGAAATGATAAGTGATATTTCATCCGGGAAATATAACAAAAGGAAATACGTCATGCGTATAATGCAAGACGGAGAATATCAGTGGTTTGAAACCTATACCATCGCATTAAAACCAAATAACGAAGGTAAAGTTGAACAGATAATCGGTACCGAAAGGAATATAACCGAAGAAATGGAAAAGCAAAAAGAGCTGTATGATACCAAATCAAAGCTTGAATTAGCCTTTGCTTCCGCGGAAATTATCCCCTGGGAGATTGACTTTAAAACAGGAGATGTTTCTTCCATTAATCCGAATGCCTTTGAAGCGGGAAGAATGACTTTGAATGAATATAAATCTTATGTACATCCTGATGATCTAGCTGCTTTTAACAATGGATTGGAAAGCTTATTAAACGGGAAAAAAAATATTATAAATCTCCAGGTCCGTATCTCATTTCCAGAAGAGGAACAACGTTGGTTTGATGTTCACGCTTCAGTATCACAACGAGATAAAAATGGAAATGTATCCAGAATCCTGGGTATACGACGAGATATCACATCTGTAAAAATGACGGATGAACTGATTGAGTTACGAGATAAGGCTGAGCGCTCTAACAGAATGAAAACGGCTTTTCTTGCCAATATGAGCCATGAAATACGTACTCCTTTGAATGCCATTGTTGGATTCTCTCAACTTATGCTTCATGCGGCGGATAAAGAGGAGATGGAAAACTATTTTAATATCATTGAAGCCAATAATGAACTTCTTTTGCAGCTTATAAGTGATATACTGGATCTTTCCAAGATTGAAGCAAATGAACTTGACTTTATATATTCCGGTTTTGAGGTTGCTTCCATATTCAATACAATGGAAAAAGTATATACCTCAAAACTAAAAGAAAATGTAAAGCTTATTATAGAATTACCAGAACGCCTCTGTCTTATTTATACGGATAAAAATAGATTGACACAGGTACTTTCCAATTTCATCAGCAATGCGGTTAAATTTACAACCGAAGGATCTATTCGGATTGGCTATTCTTATACGGATAATGGTCTTCGTTTTTATGTAAAAGATACCGGAAAGGGTATTGAAAAAGAGAATCTTCACACCGTTTTTGAACGTTTTTCGAAATTTGACAGCTTTGTACAAGGTAATGGTTTAGGACTATCAATTTGCCAATCCATAGTAGAACATTTGGGAGGAGAAATTGGTGTAGAATCCGAAGTGGGTAAAGGAACCGAATTCTGGTTCACAATGCCATGCGACCCCGTCTTACTTTAGCCTTTTCTGTTGTAAACAAAATTACTATTAATTCCGTCTTTTTAAAATCAATCTATCCATTATCTTTGTTATAGATATAAATAAGCATTCGGTCTACTACGTATCCCTCTTGCTTAGTAGTCAAAGGAGTCAAGTAGTTATGAATCGCTTTGCTCTTTAGTAGAAAATACTGCATTGCGGCAACTTAACTCCTTGAATACTACATGAGGCGTAATACGCCGAATGTTTATGATATAAACATATAGAAACATAAAAAGAATGAAAAAAATAGCAAAACATCTGACCGACCTCGTCGGAAACACTCCACTGTTAGAACTTAGAAATTATAGCCTTCAAAAAGACCTGAAAGCAAAATTAGTAGGGAAGCTTGAATATTTCAATCCTGCCGGTAGCGTGAAAGATCGTATTTCACTTGCCATGATCGAAGACGCTGAAATAAAAGGACGGTTAAAACCCGGTGCTACAATAATAGAACCTACCAGTGGGAACACGGGGGTAGGATTAGCATTTGTTTCTGCAACAAAGGGATATAACTTGATCTTAACGATGCCCGAAACAATGAGCATGGAACGGAGAAACCTATTAAAGGCCCTTGGAGCGAATCTCGTGCTTACTCCAGGAGCAGAAGGGATGAAAGGTGCTATTGCTAAGGCTGAACAGTTACAAAGCGAAATATCCGGCTCCATTATATTACAGCAATTTGAAAATCCGGCTAATCCGGCTATTCATATCCGTACAACAGCAGAAGAGATATGGCGCGATACCGATGGAGAAGTAGATATCTTTGTTGCCGGAGTAGGTACGGGAGGTACAATTAGTGGTGTTGGTGAAGGATTGAAATCACATAATCCCAATGTTAAAATTGTGGCTGTTGAACCCTCTGATTCACCTGTTCTCTCGGGAGGTAAACCAGGCCCACATAAAATACAAGGTATAGGTGCCGGTTTTATACCTAGAAACTATAATGCAAAAGTTGTTGACGAAATCATTCAGGTAGGGAATGATGATGCAATAAAAACAAGCAGGGAATTAGCCCAACAAGAAGGATTATTGGTGGGCATTTCCTCAGGAGCTGCGGTTTATGCTGCTACTCTCGTTGCTCAAAGATCGGAAAATGCAGGAAAAATGATTATTGTTCTGCTTCCTGATACCGGAGAACGATATCTATCTACTCAATTATATGCTTTTGAAGAATATCCATTATAAAAGAAAGCCTTCCCATAATTGGGAAGGCTTTCTTTATATTTCCTATTTTCTTTCCTAAAAGAATCAACCATTCATTGATGCCAGGAATTCCATATTATCAGAAGTATTTACCATGTGCTTCTTTACAAACTCCATAGCTTCAATAGAGTTCATATCCGATAAATATTTACGAAGGATCCACATACGGTTAACCGTTGCATCATCTTGCAACAAGTCGTCGCGGCGTGTACTGGAAGCAATAATATCGACTGCAGGATAAATACGTTTATTGGATAATTTACGATCCAATTGTAGTTCCATGTTACCTGTACCCTTGAATTCTTCAAAGATCACATCGTCCATTTTTGAACCAGTTTCTGTTAATGCAGTTGCAAGAATAGTCAAGCTACCACCATTCTCGATATTACGAGCAGCCCCAAAGAAACGTTTTGGTTTCTGTAATGCGTTTGCATCCACACCACCGGAAAGTACTTTACCGGATGCTGGTTGAACAGTATTGTATGCACGTGCCAAACGGGTAATGGAATCTAATAAGATAACAACATCATGTCCACATTCCACCATTCTCTTAGCCTTATTCAATACGATCTCAGCGATCTTTACATGGCGTTCTGCCGGTTCATCAAATGTAGAAGCAATCACTTCGGCATCCACACTACGTGCCATATCTGTTACTTCCTCCGGACGTTCGTCTATCAACAGAATAATCATATATACTTCCGGATGATTAGCAGCAATAGCATTAGCAATATCCTTAAGTAACATTGTTTTACCTGTTTTCGGTTGAGCAACGATCAAACCACGTTGTCCTTTACCTATAGGTGAGAAAAGATCTACAACACGAACTGCAATCTTATCATATACTTTAGGAGCACGACGAGCAGTCAACATAAATTTTTCATCCGGAAATAAAGGAGTTAAATGATCAAAGGGAACACGGTCGCGTACTTCTTCCGGAGTACGGCCATTTATTTTGTCTACCTTCACCAATGGGAAATATTTCTCTCCTTCTTTCGGAGGACGAATAGCACCTTCTACCACATCGCCTGTACGCAAACCAAACAACTTGATTTGTGATTGAGATACATAAATATCATCCGGTGAAGTCAGATAGTTGAAATCAGAAGAACGAAGGAAACCATAACCGTCCTGCATCATTTCCAACACACCCGTACCAATCAATATACCATCAAACTCATAAGCCTTCTCCTGCGGTTGCTGGTTGGCTGATTTATTATTATGATTGTTATTATTATTCTGGCGGTGAACGTTTTGTTTATTATTATTGCTCGGAACATTGGAAGCTTGTTGAACCGATTCCTTTTCTTCTTGTTTTTTCGGTTCTGATTTTGCAGGTGTAGAAGTAAACGGAAATATTTGATCAAGTACCGATTTTGCATCCGGATGACGGAAAACTACACGCTTTGGTTCTTTATCTTCTGCTGGCGTTGCAGGAGCCTCTTCTACTACCGGTAAGTTTGAATTTTCAGAAACTTCAACCGGAAGTTCATTTGAAGAGCCCTCTGCCACAACGGGAGGAAGTATTCGTTTTTTTTCTTCAGGTTTAGTTTCTTCTCTTCGTGAAGGGATTACTTTCTTCTCCACTGGAGTTTCTTTAACCGGCTGTTTATCTACTTTCTCCTGAACAGGCTGTTCTGATTTAACTAGAACAGGTTTTTCATTTACGTTTGGAGAAGCAGCCGCCGCAACAACTTTGTCTTTCTTCTCAATACGTACTCGTTTCTTTTTTTCCTGTTGTTCCGTTTTTTCGGGAGCGGGTTCCGTTGTTTTCTTTGTATCTGGAGCTATTTTTGTCTCTTCAGCAGAAACTACAGCTTCTTTTTTTGTTTCTGTTTTAGCTTTTGTTGATTTAGGAGTTTTAGCTGCTGCTTTTGTAGCACTTTTCTTTGCACGGCTTTCAGCCTTTTTTGCTTCTTTTTCCTTTTCCTTTTCCACCTGAATTCCAGCTAAAGAGATAGCTTGCTCGTCCAGAATCCTATAAACAAGGTCTTCTTTTTTAAGGCTACTGATCTTTTTAATTCCCAACTCGGCCGCAATACTTTGTAGCTCGGGCAGGAGTTTTTCATTTAGTTCTAAAATGTTGTATTTCTGCATAATGCGAAGTAAATATAATGTACTGGTAAGTTACATGCTCTGTTTTAATTTGGATAACAGAAGCACGCAATAATCTCGTTGAATTTAATACGTTGAATTAAAATATAATTTCATGAAAACCGGATTGTTTAACTAACTTGAAACATTAGTAACATATCTGCGGAGTAAATCTGTGCAAATGTAAAAACTTTTTCAAATACATCTACTATTTAGTAGACTTTTTTTACAATAAGCACCTGTTTTGTTGTCGAATTGATACGATAACGATTATCAGTTCTCTCCCCAACTATCCAAATAATATCATTACCTGAACAGAGAAGCCAAGTTTGTTCTTTCTGCAGACGGCTGAATTTATGATCTGAAAAATAATCACTCAATTTTTGCCGGCCCGTCATTCCAAAAGGTATAAACCAATCACCTTCCCGCCAATGACGTAATTCTAAAGGGAAATGAATCTTATCCCGATCGAAGTAAGCAATCAATTTATTCTTTTGAATTGCTAGCTCTGAAGTTATAACAATCTCACTAAAGGATAGTTCAATAAGTAGATGGCCTATATCCTCTGGAGATTCTATAAAATAAGAGTCCGGAAATTCTTCTGAAGATAAAGATGTTATCCATAAATAGTCACGATCTTTCAATATTCGATGAGTATGCGAATAAAAAAGTTTTCCCGGCGCCTTCTTCAATGAAAGAAAAATGTCATGGATTGTAACACGATTAAAGCCATAAGGTTTAAGTATTTCGTAAAGAATCGTTTCCGGTGCTGCATAACTCATTAACAAAGGAATAGAAATCCGGTCATCCGACGACATAATTTCTTCTTTTGCTTTTCCTATTACATCCAGATAGATGGCTTCCACATCAGCTAAATGTTCAGAACTTCGTGCTATATTTTGCCTGGCAGCCGGATTTATTTCTTCCAATAAAGGAAGAACACGCAAACGAATAAAATTACGGGTATATGCATCAGATAGATTAGTGCTATCCGTTATAAACGAGTAGCCTTCTTTGCTTAACCAATCTATAATTTCCTGCCGGCTAACAGATAGAAAGGGACGAATCACATATCCGTTTTTTGGCCGTATCCCTCCCATTCCGCGAATACCGGTACCCCTTACTAAATTTATTAATAAAGTTTCTATACTATCATCCCGGTGATGGGCAACAGCAATTGCCTGTGCATCTAATTCCCTGCGTTTTTCTTCAAACCATTGATAACGCAATTCACGGGCAGCCATTTCAATAGATAGATGTTTTTCATGTGCATATTGCTCCGTTGCAAAATCTATGCAATGAAAAGATACTCCCAGACCTGTTGCAAATTCTTGTGCAAAGATTTCATCTCTATTCGACTCTTCTCCACGTAAATGAAAATTACAGTGAATAGCAATGCACTTATATCCTAAACGTACTAATACCGCAAGCAAAGCCACCGAATCGGCACCACCGCTTAACCCCACCAATACCGGCTTTTTCTCCGATAACAGGTTATGTTGTTCAATATAAGTTCGTATAGTTTGTAACATATAGCCTTAAACAAATATAGGGATACACCGTACCCCTATATTTACAATATATAAAAAATAATATTATTCTTCTACTCCTGCCAATTCGGGGTCGATCATAATACGTCCGCAATATTCACAAACGATGATCTTCTTCCGTAACTTTATATCCATTTGCTTTTGAGGAGGTATCTTATTAAAGCAACCTCCACATGCATCACGTTGAATATAAACAACAGCAAGTCCATTGCGTGCTCCTTTACGAATACGTTTGAAAGCTGTTAATAAACGTGGTTCAACAGTTGCTTCAAGTTTTTTTGCTTTCTCACGAAGTTTTTCTTCTTCCTGCTTTGTTTCAGAAACGATTTCTTCCAACTCTCCTTGTTTTTGTACCAAGTCAGCCTTACGGCCATCCAGATTTTCCGACAATTGAGCAATTTCCTCTTTTTTCACTGTGATAGCTTCACCGAACTCACGTATTTTCTTTTCAGAAAATTCAATTTCTAATCCCTGAAATTCGATTTCTTTTGATAAATTGTCGAATTCACGGTTATTTCGTACGTTATCTAGTTGCGATTTATATCTTTCAATCAACGCTGTAGAATCGGTAATTTTATTCTTCTGTTCTACAACCGCTGTTTCATACTCTTTAATATCTGCCTGATAGTTATAAAGACGTGTTTCCAGTCCCGCGATCTCATCTTCCAGGTCTTGTACCTCCAAAGGTAACTCACCACGAAGTGTTTTGATCTTATCAATTTCAGTCATCATTGTCTGAAGCTGATACAGTGTAGAAAGCTTTTCTTCAACCGTATATTCTTTTTCAGCTGAGTGTTTATCTGTAGCCATTCTATAAATAATTTACTGGGTTTGAATTTACATTCGATAAATGAAGTGCAAAGGTAGGGAATTTTTTCGATAATAAATTATAAAATATCTCTTTTGTACAGACTTCCGATTCATAATGCCCAATTACCGCCAGTAGAATACGATCTTCTACATCATAGTAATCATTATACTTGGCTTCACCTGTAATAAAAATATCTGCTCCATAAGCGATAGCCTCTTTTATAAGGAATGCTCCACTCCCTCCACACAATGCCACCTCTCGGATTCGTTTTCCAGTAAGTGGAGAATGTTTTACACAAGGAACATCAAACAAATCTTTAAGCCTTTGTAAAAAGAACAACTCATCCTCTTCCTCGGGTAACTCCCCTACTACACCCGAACCGGCTTGCTCCCATGTATTATCCAATGGGTAAAAATCAAAAGCTGGTTCTTCATAGGGATGAACGGAAAGAAGTGCACGCTTTACAGCTATTTTCTTAAAAGCTGGCAATATAATTTCAATCCGTGTTTCATTTTCAACATGTATTTTTCCTATTTCACCACGAAAGGGATGAGCTCCATCCTGAGCACGATATGTACCATCACCATACAGGTTAAAACTACAGGAATCATAATTACCTATATTTCCAGCTCCAGCATTAAATAGTGCATTACGAACAATCTCAGCATACGGTGTAGGCACAAAAGTAACCAATTTCAATAAGGCATTTTTCTGTGGACTAAGAATCCGTATATTTTGCAGCCCTATTATTTCCGCCAATTTATAATTTACTCCACCTTGTGCATTATCGAGGTTTGTATGAGCAGCATAGATAACAATATCATGTTTACAGGCCTTAATCATACAACGCTCAACATAGGTAGCACCTCTAAGTGATTTAAATGGTTTAAAGGCCAAAGGATGATGAGAAATAATCAGATTACATTCCCTTACAATTGCTTCATCAATAACTTCTTCCGTTACATCCAGGCAAAGCAATGCACCGGTCGCATATTGGTTTACATCACCAACCTGCACTCCTGCATTATCAAAATCTTCTTGCAATGGAAGCGGGGCGAAACGTTCTATTTCTTTTAATATTTCCTTGACCTTTAGCATAATTATATTTTTGAACGGGGCTGACTAAAAGTCAATGCAAAGAGCTAAACACAGAGACACTGAGAACACGGAGATTTATAGATTCCTTCCTATCAGCATAATATAAACTCTGTATTCTCTGTGTCTCTGTGTTTCATTTTTTCTTTTGGACTTTTTAGTCTGCCCCACTAGTTATTCTTTTATATGCACTTCAAGATTCAGTTCATCTAATTGTGTCTGGTCTATAGATCCTGGAGCATCAAGCATAACATCACGTCCTGAGTTGTTTTTCGGGAATGCGATACAGTCGCGAATGGAATCCAGACCTGCGAATAAAGAAACAAAACGATCCAAACCATAAGCCAAACCGCCATGAGGAGGAGCTCCATACTTAAATGCATTCATCAGGAAGCCAAATTGTTCTTGTGCTTTCTCTTGAGTAAAACCAAGTAATTGGAACATCTTATTCTGCAATTCACTATCATGAATACGAATAGAACCACCTCCTACTTCTACTCCATTAATAACCATATCATAGGCATTAGCACGAACGGCTGCCGGATCAGTATCAAGTAAAGCTATATCTTCCGGTTTAGGTGAGGTAAACGGATGGTGCATTGCATACAAGCGTTGATCCTCTTCACTCCATTCAAACAGAGGGAAGTCTACAACCCATAAGCAAACAAATTTATTCTTATCACGTAATCCCAATTGGTTTCCAACTTCCAGTCGAAGCTCGCATAATTGTTTACGTGTTTTCATTATTTCATCACCTGAAAGAATAAGGATAAGATCACCTGGTTTGGCACCAAAAGCCGCTTTCATTTGCTGAAGCACTTCTTGTGTATAGAATTTATCGACACTTGACTTAACATTTCCATCTTCTTCAACACGTGCATAAACCATTCCCTTTGCTCCGATTTGCGGACGCTTCACATAATCAGTTAAAGCATCCAGTTGCTTCCGGGTAAAACCTGCTGCTCCTTCGGCACAAATACCTCCCACATAAGTTGCATCATCAAAGACAGAGAAACCATGCCCTTTCATTATGTCCATAAGCTCAACAAAAGGCATACCGAAACGCAAGTCAGGTTTGTCACTTCCGTAATACTTCATTGCATCGTGCCATGACATACGGGCAAAAGGTTCTTTTATATCTACCCCACGAACAGTCTTAAACAAATATTTTGATAATCCTTCAAACATATTCAAAACATCCTCCTGTCCGACAAAACTCATCTCACAGTCAATTTGTGTGAACTCGGGTTGACGGTCTGCACGTAAGTCCTCATCACGGAAACACTTAACAATCTGGAAATAACGGTCAAAACCCGAAACCATCAACAATTGTTTGAGTGTTTGAGGCGATTGTGGCAATGCATAGAATTGACCCGGATTCATACGTGAAGGGACTACAAAGTCACGAGCCCCTTCAGGAGTTGAATTCACAAGTACGGGTGTTTCAACTTCCAGAAAACCTTGTTGATCCAGATATTGGCGAACTGCAATAGTCATTTTATGGCGAAGCTCCAGATTAGCCCGTACCGGATTACGGCGTAAATCGAGGTAACGATATTTCATGCGGATATCATCACCACCATCTGTTTCATCTTCTATAGTAAAAGGAGGAGTTACTGCAGCATTCAGGACTGTTAGTTTTGAAACGATAAGTTCAATATCTCCTGTAGGTATATTAGAATTTTTACTGGAACGCTCACTTACTGTTCCCGTAACTTGTATTACATATTCCCGTCCAAGTTTATTTGCTTGTTCAAATAAAGACGCATTTACTTCCTGGTTAAATGCCAACTGTGTGATACCATAACGATCGCGAAGATCGACAAAAGTCATACCACCCATTTTACGACTTCGTTGTACCCATCCGGCCAACACAACTTCTAATCCTTCATCGGCTAGGCGTAAACCGCCACAAGTCCTAGTTCTATACATATATTCTTATTAAATATTATATTCTGTTTTCAGTCAATGATCTATGAGATATGGACTGAACACGCAAAGATAATACTAATTTGGAATTTGAGGCGAAAGAAACTTATCTTATGAGATTATAGTTTGCCGACTTTAATGAAATAACCAATCCGATCACTTGAGAATAATTCATGGTTCCGGATGATATGTTATTCCCTTTAAGGAAGAGATTGTAAATACGATCTTGTATTTTCCCAATTGTCGGATCGTAAAGTGATTGCCAAAAAGAAGCCTCTTCATTATATAACTTCTTGATTTCCGGATCAAGCCTTTCAATCCAGACTGTAAAATCTTCTGCTGATAAAAGCCGCTTTGCAGTTCCTATTACATAAGAGAAAAGGGAGTAATAGCCACTAAAGCGTATTTCGGGAATTTCCGAAGAAGTGCAAACAATATAAGCATAGAGATTTGCTTCCGCTTCACTGGTGATACCTAGAACGTGTGCCATCTCATGTGTATAAGTACTGGGATAACTAACAGGTGGTAGTTTTTGATTCAAATTGAACTCTGTAAAAAATGGGTTCATATAACCCTTTACTCCTACCTTGCTCATAAATACAGACGATAACATCGGCTTTTCTTTTAAATGATCAGCCGGGTCAACAAGCCTCAACTTCGTAGGTAAATTGCGGTAGGATTTCTTCGTTTCTTCTGCAACTAATGGTTTATTGATAGTATCTACCCGGATAAATGTAGTATTTAGCGAATCTGTATAAGAATCAAGAAAACGGGCAAACTCCTCAGAAGAATAAGAAACAGGTTGTATCCCTGAACGGGCATAGAAATCATGCCGAAAGTAATTTAATCCCCAAGACAGGTAGAACCATACATATACCCAAACAAGATATTCAATCGTATGCCGTAACATACGGCCTATATTCTTTCGTTTAATCAGGCTATAGATAAGGTAAATAAATAACCCCAAAATGCTACCGACAATAAAACAATCCCCTACTGAAAAAGGGAAAACAGAAGAAAAAAGAGACAATCCATAAGATACGGATGGATATATACGCACGGCATACCATTCACTGAGATCAACCAATCCCATTGACATCCAGACAAAAACAAGTAATAGTGCCAAGATGATCCAACGTATATATATCCGTTTATCCATATCTTTACGTAAGATTCTTATTTAATAACTTCCGTGTTTCCTCCTCTGTTAAATGCCGACGGGAAGTATAATCAGACAATTGTTCCTGGTCGATATGTCCTACCATGAAATATTCAGCCTGTGGGTGAGCTATATATAAACCACTTATTGATGCAGTGGGTAACATAGCCCCGTTTTCTGTCAAAGTCACTCCAATTCGTGACATATCCAGTAATTTATCTAATGTGAAATTCAACCATTGATCGGGCAAAGAAGGATAACCTATTGCCGGTCGTATACCCTGATATTTGGATTTAAAAAGATCAGATACAGAAAGTGATTCTTCTGAAGCATATCCCCAATATTCTTTACGAATCTTAAGATGCAAATATTCTGCAGTAGCTTCAGCTAAACGGTCAGTTAATGTTTGAAGCAACATGGCATTATAGCTATCTCCTTCTTTTTCGAATTTATTTTTCAGATAGTCGGAACCTGCACCTCCGGTTACAACAAATGCTCCGATATAATCTGTCTTATTTATTATTTCAGGCATAACATAATCAGCCAAAGACTTATAAATACCATCCGTACGTTCTACCTGTTGACGCAAAACAGGTATAGATTCATTTTCGATATATAAAGTATCTTTATCACTATAAGCTGGAAAAAAACCATAAAGCGCTTTACAGTATTCTGCCTTCAAGTCAATCAGTCGATCCAGCAACCGGACAGCATCTTTGTATAGTTGCATAGCTTCAGAAGCCTTGTTTCTTTCATTTTCAGGGAAAGAGGTTAACCATGACGCACGGCAGGAATCACACCCATGAATATTTGCTATCTCGGAAAAACGCCCGCTTAATTTCCATGCCATAAAAAAGTAAGACCAATTTATATAAGGAACTATCTCTTCAATAGGTATAGATGGTATCTCTTGTATTCCACTTTGTTTGGGAGCAACTGGATTATATCCAGACCAATCTATTTGTACATGATGAGTTCTGGCAAATTCTAATGAGACAAGTTTTTCTTCCTTCTGATTTACTCCGTTGCGTAAATCTTCATACTCACGGTTTAAAGTTTCAATATACTCATTTCGTGTATCTGCATTTAATAGTTTAGATGCAATCAGAGGATTCTGAGAAGCATCCAATACATGAATTACCGGATAATCATAATGAGGAGCAATCTTTATAGCAGTATGTAGTTTAGAAGTTGTTGCTCCTCCGATCATTATAGGGATAGTAAGGCCTGCCTTTTGCATTTCATCAGCTACATGTACCATTTCCTCCAAAGAAGGCGTAATCAATCCAGAAAGACAAAGTAAATCTGGCTTTTCTTCTATTGCTTTTTTTACAATCACTTCGGCAGGAACCATTACACCCAAGTCTATTACCTCATAATTATTACAGGAAAGCACGATGGACACAATATTCTTTCCAATATCATGTACATCACCTTTTACTGTTGCAAACAATACTTTTCCGGCTTTGGATGAACCCGCAGCTGTCTTTTCCTCTTCGATTGTAGGTTGTAGGATGGCTACTGCCTTTTTCATTGTCCGGGCTGTCTTTACAACTTGCGGAAGAAACATTTTTCCGGCACCAAAAAGTTCACCGACTTTATTCATTCCACTCATTAAAGGGCCATCTATAATATCTACAGCACGAGGATATTCTATTAATGCTTCTTGTAAATCATCATTTAAGTAATCACCTATCCCTTTTATTAAAGCATATTCCAATCGTTCTTTTACTGTACCTTCACGCCATAAGGCTTTCTTTTCCTCAGAAGAATTATCATTTGTTGTTTGCGCTTGCAGTTGTTGCGCATAGGAGATTAATTCTTCTGCTGCTTCCGGGCGGCGAGCTAATATAACATCTTCCAACAACGAACGGAAAGAAAGCTCAATATCCTCATAAAGCACAGCAGTTGATGGGTTAACAATTCCCATATCCATACCTTTAGCAATTGCATGATACAGAAAAACAGCATGCATCGCTTCACGAACGTAATTGTTTCCACGGAATGAAAATGAAAGATTACTTACTCCTCCGCTCACTTTTGCACCCGGAAGATTATTCTTTATCCATTCTACGGTTTGAATAAAAGCTAATCCATATTCATTATGCTCCTCAATACCAGTAGCGATAGCCAGTACGTTCGGATCGAAAATTATATCTTGTGGTTGAATACCTGCTTTCTCTGTCAACAGACAATATGCACGATCACAGATAGCAATCTTTCGTTCAAAAGTATCAGCTTGCCCTTCTTCATCAAAAGCCATTACAACAATAGCTGCGCCCAATCGTTTTATCTTTCTTGCCCGTTGGAGAAAAAGTTCTTCACCTTCCTTGAGAGATATAGAATTTACAATGCTTTTCCCTTGAACACACATCAAACCCTGCTCAATGACTTCCCATTTGGAAGAATCTATCATGACCGGTACACGTGCTATATCAGGTTCAGATGCAATAAGATTCAGGAAAGTAGTCATTTCCTTCACTGCATCCAACATACCATCATCCATATTGATATCAATCACCTGAGCACCATCCTCTACCTGTTTGCGGGCGATGGATAATGCCTCTTCGTGATTTCCTTCTTTAATCAAACGCAGGAATTTACGTGAACCGGCAACGTTACAACGTTCGCCAATATTAATAAAGTTATTCTCCGGTTTAACCTCCAATAATTCCAAACCGGAAAGCCATAAATTATTCGATCTCTTTACTGGTATACGTGGCTTCGCATTCTTTACCAGTTCAGGATATTGTGCAATATGGGAAGGAGTTGTACCACAACAACCACCAATAATATTTACAAGTCCATCTTCCACGAATGGCCGGACATGTTGGGCCATTAATTCCGGTGTTTCATCATAAGTTCCGAAACTATTAGGTAAGCCTGCATTGGGATAAGCACTGATATAATAAGGAGCTATATCAGCTAAATCTTTCAAATAAGGTTTCATATCCGCAGCCCCAAAAGAACAATTAAGGCCGATACTTACAATATTAGCATGTTGTACTGAAGCCAGGAAAGCATAGAGTGTCTGTCCTGAAAAAGTACGCCCTCCCTGAGCTGAAAGCGTAAGAGATAACATTATTGGAATTTCCAATCCTCTTTCCAATAGCACCGTTTCTGCCGCATTTAGCCCGGCTTTAGCATTTAATGTATCGAATACAGTCTCAAACAAAAGAATATCAACTCCTCCATCAATAAGAGCTTCCGCTTGTTCCTTATATGCTTCATAAAGATCTTTATAAGTAACAGAACGATATGCCGGATCATTTACATCCGGGCTCATAGAAGCTGTTTTATTAGTAGGTCCAAATGAACCGGCCACAAATATATCTCTTTCGGGATGTTCAGCTTGGAAACAATCAGCTGCCTCACGAGCCAATTTTCCAGCTGATTCATTCATCTCTCTGACATAAGCCTGCATTCCGTAATCTTCCATTGAGATTGCGTTTGCATTGAATGTATTTGTAGTGATTATATCTGAACCTGCTTCCAGGTATTGTTGATGTATGGATCGGATCACATCCGGACGGGTAATACACAATAAGTCATTATTACCTTTCAATTGACCCGGAAAGTTGGCAAAACGTTCTCCACGATAGTCGTGTTCTGTCAGGTTAAATCGCTGAACCATCGTTCCCATTCCACCATCCAGTAACAGAATACGCTCACTCAGGAGCTTTAAGAATTGATCTTTGCTCTTCATTTGTTTAATTACTTAGTAAGGGCACCTACTCCCTTTCTTTACTCAAATATTTTTTTTTGAAAAGCCACCTTATATGCATCTTACAAATATGTAAATATAGTGACAAATTTCTCCTCCTTAACAAAGGAGGAGTACCCTGAGGTACGAGGGGGGAGGTGGTTGGGTCTATTCTGAGAATATTAATAAGATGATATATAAACTATAGTTACACCAAACCACCTCCCCCTCTCTTCGTTCGGGTACTCCTCCTTTGCTAAGGAGGAGAAAATTGATATTATTTTTTAGTTAGCTTCAAAGTTGATACTACTTTTTAGCAATTACCGCTTAAAAGCCCTATCCATTTCCCGTTTATCATCACGCTCCCGAAGGCTATCCCTTTTATCATATTCTTTCTTTCCTTTGGCAATAGCAATAACTACTTTAGCTATTCCTTTATCATTGATAAAAAGACGAGTCGGAACAATTGTAAAACCACTGTTTGTAGCAGCAGTTTCTAATTTACGGATCTCTTTGCGGTTAAGCAGAAGCTTACGGTCTCGACGGGTCGCGTGATTATTGTATGTACCGTAAAAATATTCAGCAATATACATATTCTTTACCCACACTCCACTTTTATCCACAATACAGTGTGTATCTACCAGGCTAGCTTTTCCCAGACGGATTGATTTGATCTCCGTTCCGGTAAGCACAATCCCAGCCGTAAATGTTTCGAGCAACTCATAATCGAAAGTTGCCCGCTTATTTTTTATTTGTATATTATTCGTAATCTTTTCTTTCATTTCATCTCTTCTGTTAGAAGCGTAATCCCGGCATTAATAAAAACAAGATTACTTGTATAGCATAAGGAATGATCAGGATCAATGCTGTGGTAATAACAACAAACTTAAGCCTTTCGTTTTCATTTATCTGCATATAACTTACAGCCCCTTCCCATACCATGTAGAATGTATATAAGACAAAAATACGCAAGAAGAAAAATTCAGGGATCAGCATCAATACGCTATTCAAAGTAAAGATCAAAGAAGATGAATAACCTATGAAACGTTGCCACAAACGAACATTCTTTTCTCTTTTAAATAAACCGCTCCAGATCTCATTCAGCAGGTATACAGTCAGATGATACCCACCAAAGGCTGCAACTAATGTACGAATAGAAGCTTTTAATGCAAGTTCTACATCAAACTCTTTCCGAGTTAATAGTATACCTAAAAAAGCAGCAATCGTGAGTAATCCGATCAAAGGATAAACAAACCGGGAAAGGACACTATCATCCTTTTCTTCTTTCTGAGAAAGCATCTCCCACGCCTTTGCCGGCTGAGAAATAATCAGAACCACCCATTTAAATATCTCTTTATACATCTTTGTTTACTTTTGGACTACAAAAGTACTTAATTAATCGGTTTCTTACAACTTAATGGAATATATGTCGGTTTGCGTCCACCGTAAAAGTGTAGAGTCTACATTGAATTTATTGGGGTATTTAAACCGGAAAAACACAGAATCTTCTTGAGCCTCTTTCTCTCTTTCAATTACTTCTTCCAAGAAATTATCCAAAACCAAAGCTTGCATTTGAATATGTTCCCTGATTTTTATTGAGTCGACGCCCCCTTCACGAATAGAACGCACATATAGTTCATAAATACGATGTTTGGTTATAGTATCTACCGTCAATGTATCCGGATTATACTTAAATGAAAAAAGCTCACTCTGATCTTGCCTGTAATCCAATAATTCTATAGGCACAAAGAAACGATCCTTGATAAACTGCCCTTTTCTAAAATTAATAGTCATCAACTGTTCATTAGCAGAAGGAATGGTATCGGGCAGAACATCTTTTGTCGATTCTATATTTAATGCAGGAACAGGATATAGGCGATTCACTTCTACAGAATAAACATTTTTATCAGGAGTATCCGTAAAATTTGCCTTAAACTCCACCTGGAAACAATCCCCGTCTTTCAAATCAGGCAAACTTTCTATATCCGGAGATGTAATTATATAATCAGATTCTCCATCAGTGGTATAAAGACGAACTTCGGGTTGAGTCACTATCACCCCATTACGGAAATACGACGTCTTTTCACCACTTTCTCCCATACAGGAAGTAAGCAAGAGAACGATCCATAAATAGAGATTATATAAAATATACTTTTTCATTCGTCGTATCTGAATATCTCGACAAAGGTAATAAAAATAAAAAAGAAAAGGCGTAGCTATACAGATTCCTGCAAAGCTACGCCTTAATTTAGAAATATAATTTATATATTCTTATTTCTCTGAGTTGTCTACGTAAAATTGAAGAATGTCTGACGACTTCCAGGTAGGAGCCGATGTTTCTTCATTTATTTCACTAATATACTGAATATCTAATCCAAAGACAGTATTTCCTCTTTCTTTAGAATTAATTTCATCAATTATATTTGCGACACGGAAAGCATTCATCTTTTCATTATTGATAGCAGGAGTTTTACCAGGGTCTGCTTCAACAGCACGTATAAATAATGTATATATATTCACATCACTTTCTTTACGAGGTGTTTGCTGTTCATCATAAAACAAATACCATCTATTCTTTTGGTCGGTCATTCCCTTAAACACTGAATAAAGGAAAAGATATTTACCTGCATATCCACCAGCTCCTGCATAAGAACCTAATGTCAAAGCAATTTCTTTCTCATCAATTAAAGCTGATGTATCAGTTTTTGCTATCTCTGCATATCCTTTATCTACTGAAGTAGGCATAGCCAATAGCTTTACATAAGAATATCCGTTTTCTGCCTCATTTACATTGTTAGGATCCGAAGAATCATATTGAAAGCTAACCAACATACAATCTTCATCAGAATACATTCCATTCAAACTTTCCGAATAAATTTTTCCTATTGATGATTCAATAATAGTTTTAGTAAAACTACTGCTTGACGCCATGGCAGGAACATTGTGATAATCGCGTGTGGAATTCGTATCGCCCAGGCAAGAAGTAAATAGTAAAAGAATTGAGGCTGTAGCCCCGGCTAAAAATTTAAACTGTTTCATTTTAATCACTTATTTAATATATTATATTAGGTTTATTTCTTTAAAAGTTAAACCGGAATCCGAGTTGTAGATTCACATTGAAAGGCTTCTCTGAATAAATAGTAGGTCTATCACTTTGTTTATCAAAAAATGCACTTCCATTATCAAAATAATAAGAAGCTCCCACCTCGCCATAAGCGCTCAGGAAACTAAGTACCGGATAGCTTAGGCCGACTTTTGCATTTGCAGAAAACAAGAGTTCTTTCATGCGGACGGATTTCTTATTTGTATCAATCACCACATCATCCGTCATAGCATCTCTTAATAATTCACCTTTTTGATTACCTGCCACATTTAGCTCTGCCAGGAAACCTGTTGATGCATAAAAATTAATACGGTTCCATTCTGCAATCTTATAGGTAAGTGACAGTGGAATACCTATGAAGTGAAGTCTTTGAGTCGTTTTCACATGATATTCATCCTTTGTCTCCCAATTAGAAGATAAGTACGAATAAGTCAAACCAGAACCAAGAGAGAACCGGTTATTAAGAGAACGGCTCACTCCCAAGCCAAAAGAAATAGGTTTATTATGATGAACATCTGTTTTGGGAAGAGACTTATTAGGATTCGCAGCATTCATTAATAGCAAGTCTTCACTACGTAATCCCATTGTGCTTACCATATAATCGGGAACAATATTATTTGCTCCGATCGATAAGCCTCCAGCTCCCATTCCGAATCCCCATTTACGTGGGCCTTTCTCTTTTTTAGATTTATCCGGTGTAACTTGTGCAATAAAAGGTTGCTCCACCTCTTTTATCACCCCCGGAGATTCTGTTGCCGCATCTTTTACTTCGTCTTCAACACCACTTGCGGCCTCAGAGATCCGTTGTTCATCCACACCAACCCGTGTAGGCTGTTCCTCATTTATATCATCTTCACCTTCCATTATAGGAAGTTTCACGCTGTTTTCAATTTTATTGGTTTGTCCTTGGGTCTTTGCTATCACAGGTTTAATAGCCTCTTTTGAAGAAGTGCCTGTTATATCTTGTTTTTGCCTGGTAGGTATTATTTCCTCCTGTACCCGAGAATCGAGTTCCTCTGTTTTCTGCTGTATCTCCTGTGCAATCTGAGGAGAAACCTGTTCTTTCTCAAATATAAAAATACTACCCATTACCATGAGTACCGCAACCACAGCAGCCGCTCCCCAGAATGCGGCCTTTCTATAGAATGGTATGGAGACAGCACCCGGAAGGCGATCTGCGATCATCTCCCAATCATCCTGGATAGTATCCACCTCAAAATCATATAGCTTTGAGCGGAACAGGTCGTCAAATTTGTCTCTTTCTTTATCTTTCATTTTACTTCTTCAATACAATTCGTTAATCTTACGTTGTAATAACTGTTTGGCACGAGTGTATTGCGAACGGGAAGTACTCTCGGTAATAACCAACATTTCGCTTATCTCCTTATGCGAATAACCCTCTATCGCAAACAGATTGAATACCGTACGGAAACCAACAGGCAATGCCTGTACGAGTTGCATTAATTCAACAGCCGACATATCGGATATGACCGAACCGTTAGGCTGAACTAATTCCGCTGTGTTATCAAGATCAGTCGCATCACGCAACACATCCGATTTACGCAGATATTCCAACGCATTATTAACAAAGATCTTTCGCATCCAACCTTCAAATGAGCCAGCTCCCGAATAGGAATCCATACTGGTAAAGACTTTTACAAAACCATCCTGCAGCAAATCACGAGCAGTTTCCCTGTCACTTACATAGCGTAGGCAAACCCCCATCATTTTGCGGGAATATGTTTCATATAGCTCCTTCTGAGCCCGTCTGTTTCCCTTCTTACAACTCTCTATCAGTTGTTGCTCATTCATTCAGTCGTGCCGTGACTACCCCGATCACGAGGCCGTACACATATTATGATGTTATATACTTATTAAACGCTGCATTCTGTAGAAAAAATAATATAAGATTTTATTTCCACAAATATCAAATCTTTTACAGAACAATAGCGCAAAGATAAAATCTTCTGACTAATATAAATGTTAATGAGTGGGAATATCTCGGAGATTACTATTAGTACCCCAATGCAAGCTTCTTTTACTGTCTTCTTATATTTTTATACTTTGTAAAGCAACTTTTAATCTCCCCACCTGGGTGGAAAGATCGTTTCACCTGGGTGGAAAGACCTCTTCACCTAGGTGGAAAGACCTCTTCACCTAGGTGGAAAGATCTTTCCACCCGGGTGGGGAGATCAGATGTATTAGTATTTATTGATAGAAACCAGTATATATGGGTTAAATAGAGGAAGTATATTCAATACTTGTAAACCTTTATGAAGGATTAAAGAGTAACGAAGAAAAATAGATATTATCACAAAAAACCCGTATTGGACAAGCATTTCATCCAATACGGGCAATAATAAATTGAAATAAAGTTTTTAATGTGAATGGCCGTGACCGGAGTGATCGTGACCGGAATGATCCGGAGTTTCTTCTCCATCGGTTTTCGTTTTTACATCCATTCCTATTTTTTTGAATGCAGCAACCAGATTATCTTCTGTTGTTTTGTCCGAACGATAAGTCACTTCTGCCGTGCGGGTAGGTAAATCGCACTTCAAATCTGTTACACCTTTTTCAAACGCAATATTCTTTTCTATTTTCTTTACGCAGTTAGCGCAGTCCATACCGTCAACAACAAAGGTTACTGTTTCCTTGCTGTTCTTCTTTTTTGTGTCTTGAGCATACCCCATAGAAAAGGCAAATAAAGCACAAAACATAACTAAAATAACTCGTTTCATAACTTATAGATTTTAAAGAAATTATTAATGATTAATCGGCTTACGCCTATCTTCAATTCGTAATTGGCTGAGGCCTGTCTTCAATTCGTAATTCGTGATTTTTAATTGGTAATTTTATAAGTCTCTCTCCAGATTAAACCGCAACCCCGCATAGATCTTCCGTCCGTGAACAGGCCCCCAAACCATTGTTCCATCAAAATTATTACCTCTGGGGTTAGAAGCATCTACGATCGGATTGGATTGTTTATAATCAAATATATTCTCAGCTCCAACATAGATAGAGAAACGGCGGAAGTATTTTGTTATCTGCGCATTCCAAACATTGTAGGAACTAAAATGAGTCTCCCATAACGGATTTGCTTTATCAGGTTCAGGCATACGTCCCCCACCGTTAAATTGACCTGTCACATCAAACTGCCATTTCTTTAAAGGCGTTTGATAAGATGCAGTAACTAATCCTTTATAGTCACTTACAAGAGGCTTCTTTAACCTGCATGTAATACCTTCTTCATTTCGATAATCGGTTTTAGCATCAGTATAACGATAGGCAGCCGTCAATGTAAAGCCACGGAAGAAAGGATAAGTAGCTTCTATCTGATAACTATTTGAATATGACTTGCCATCCAGGTTGTAAAAACTTACTGCATGGGGATCACTATCGACATCCACCAGTACTTGTTTCAGGAAATTAGTATAATACCATTCTCCGTTCAGAGTCAATTCTTTACCAAATAAAGGAATATAAAAAGAAAGATTTAGACCCGTATTCCATGCTTCCTCCTGATCCAGGTTTTCGGCTATAATCATCCGCCGGCTACTGGAAAACAGAAAGTTATTTTCTGCCAGGATATTTGCTGTACGATAACCCTTACCGCCTGATGCACGGATATGAAACCATTCGGTAGGATTGTATTTCACATGCATACGGGGTGTTACAAAGAAATCATACAACGAGCTATGATCGGCACGTATACCGGCTAACAGGATCAACTTATCATTCAGATTGTAGGTGTATTGTACATACGCTCCAGGAACAACTTCTGTACGATTAAAATCATTACGTACGCCCAATTGTGTCAGGTTTTCATTAAATCCGTCATAATTCAGACTTAATCCTGTACTAAAACTATGCATAGGAGTAAATTCCTTTTCATACAATAAACTGGCATATATATTATTCTGATAGATATTATATGGAGTACGGTCATACATCGATTGCTGTTCGTGATAGGAACCAGATAAAATCAAAGCAGCACTTTCCACCTTTTCATTATCTATTATATATGCCTGTTTTGTAAAGGCTTCTATTCTATTGGTATTTATCTTTACCTGGTATGGGTCAATAAAATCATGATGCTTAGTAGCATGTCCGCCAGTACGATTCTCATGCAAGTAGCGGGCACCATATTGAGCAACATATTTATTGGTTTTATGATACCAGCGATTCATCAGATTTACCTGTTCCGTCAAAGGCATATCCAGGAAACCATCATCATTGCCATCATGTTGCTTACTATCTTTCGAATAGTGAACCAACAAACCGGTAGAGACATCTTCATTAATATGCCAGGAAGCATCTGCATTAGCCTCATAACGTCCGGCATCACTGGCAAAAAGATTGGCAGAAACTATATCAGCTGTAGGAGGCTTTTTGAATTCCACATTAATCTGTCCGGCTAAAGCTTCATATCCATTCTTTACAGAGGAAGTTCCTTTAGATACCTGTATACTCTCCATCCATGCTCCCGGAACATAATCCAAACCATATAAAGAAGCTGCTCCCCTAAAGTTCGGATAGTTCTCCGTCAACATCTGCACATAAGTTCCCGACAATCCCAACAATTTAATCTGGCGGGCTCCGGTAGCAGCATCCGCATAAGAGACATCCACAGAAGGGTTCGTTTCAAAACTTTCAGCCAGATTACAGCATGCTGCACGGCATATCTCATCAAATGTGATCTTTTGTGTTTGCAGAACACTGGTACGCGAAGCGATGGTACTCATGCGACGTTCACTTACTACAACTTCTTCGAGTTCAACCTCTCCTTTCAGTACAATTTTAAGGGGTTCGTTTAGTTGTGTTACGGTTATTGTTGCGGTAGTATATCCAATGTAACTAACAACTAATTTATTGTGGTTATCTTTTTGCTCTAATTCAAAATAACCATCTAAATTAGAAGTAGTACCTTGTTGAGTTCCTTCCCAATAAACATTTGCTCCAATAACCGGTTGATTGGAATCATCATAGACATAACCTTTCACTACCCCTTCTGCAAGTACAGATCCAATAAAGGCTATGCTCATCAATACACTTAAGTATATTTTTTTAAACATTGAATTTTTCTTTTGATTTAACTTGTATGTTGTAACTATCTTCTCAAAAGACAGTTATAAGCAATGTGAGATGCTTACAAAAGAAGCATCACACCCAATTAAATCAAAAGGGTGGTCAAGAGAGACAAATATATCCGGGGCAAGAGTGGCGGCCCGGTCGGCATAACCGAAGTTTGTTCTCCGACAAAAGGAAGATTAACAATGGTAATATCAGGTAATCCTGTTAGAAAAAGATCAAAAGTAATGGGATCCGGGCTTTCTATAGAAACATTTTCAGAATCCCAATCAAAGTTAACCCGCTCAAGGTCACAACACATTTCATGAGAATGCCCTACTGAAGAAGATGCAGATTCAATAACAACTTCATCATGCGTATGTCCGTGGATTTCGCAGCATTTATCGCCCGTTAAAACCTCTAAACCTGCACTACGGCAATCGCTGCAACAAAATGAAACCATGTTTACACCAGCCCCTCCGTAAAATACCAGAGCAGCCATGATTACAACAAATGAATATGTAAACACCTTTTTCATCTTGGGCAAAGATAGGTTTTTTATTATAATCAGGCTGTGGTTTTAGGATTATTAACGGACTGATTGGAAAAGAAAGTATATAAAGAATTCCTTAAGAGCCTTAAACTACTTGATAAATTCTGATTGATAATAAAATGTTTCCTTTGAGGGAAGGCCTTCAATATGGTAACGTGTAGAAGAAGTAACATTAAAAAGATATCCTCTCTCTTTTGTAGGATCAATCGGTAAATAAATAGTTGTGTCTTGTATTCCAGTAGTTAAAATATTGGAGGCCTTAGTTATATCCAGGCTATCCGTTAAAGAATAATAGATTGTATAAGTTAATTTTCCCTCCTCTTGTTCCGGTTTTTTCCAGAAAAGCTTTAGCTCATCTCCTACCCGTTCCACCAGTACTTCTTCCGGAGATTCCGGTATACGTTCATCCAGCCAGGTTAACGGAGGTAATTGAGCAGGATATTTAAAATAGTTATCTTTCAATTCATTATAAAGGCCTTTCGTATTGTCTAATACATGGGCACAACGAAAAAAAGCACATCCTGATCCACCGTTATACCGACTATAGTCTATCTGGTCGGTAATGTCTGTGAGTGCCCAATCTGCTTCACTTTGATCCATCCGATAAGCACCCAATCCCGGAACTACAATCCGTCCATTACAATTTTCTGCCCAGTTATCAACAAAAGGAAAGAAATTATCATGAAGATAATACATCATTGGAACAACCATATCATGTTTACCCTCCTGCATCCATAGTTTCGGATCCTGGAAAACGGTTTCATAAGCAGTCCATCCAGCATTGGGGATCCGTTCTATACGGTTATATTTTCCTAATGGGGAGCTACTGACCTGTACCCATGGTTTCAGGAGCTTTACTTCATCATATATCCGTGTCACCAAGCGGTTAATATTTTGTCTTCGCCAATCATCCAACTTTAGTTTTTTTCCATATTTCGCATATTCAGTCTTATCCGGAAAACTTTGCGCCTGATCCGGATAACGAATATAATCAAAGTGGATTCCATCCAGATCATATCCACCCACTAGTTCTTTTACTAAAGTAAGAATATAATCGGTTGTTTCGGGTACACCCGGATCCAGATACCATTCTCCTTTATGGCGTTTTACAAGCTTGGGATAACGCTTAACTACGGAAGATTTGCCTTGTTCCTTTACTGTCTTTTCGGTTCCAACCGGGAAGGTTACAAACCAAGCATGGCACTCCATTCCTCGTTTATGACATTCATCAATTACAAATTGTAAAGGGTCATATTTAGGGGAAACACCATATTTTCCTGAAAAAGTTTTAGTTGAAGGTTCTATCTTTGAAGGATATATCACATCTCCACGCATACGGGCCTGCACAAACACCATATTGAAATTTGCCTCATGTAAACGATCAAGAATATAGATTACTTCTTCCTGTTGTGCTTTTATACCGGCTGGAGTAGTAGCAGGCTTAGAAGGCCAATCCAATCCGTATATAGTAGTTAACCAAACTGCACGCACTTCCGTTTTCGGAGGTTCAACAGCCCAAAGATGCTGCATCCATGGTAAAATCATCAATAATAGAAAAAAACTTCTCATATTTCTATTCAAGAGGGACTATTTAAAAGAACAAACACAGAGACACGGAGACACAGAGATTATATTTTTTTTAATAAAAACTCTGTGTCTCCGTGTCTCTGTGTTCAAAATGCTTTTTATTACAATTGCTACTTTTAGCTATTATATTCCTTTTTCCAATAAATAACGTTCAGCTTCTATAGCAGCCATACAACCTGTAGCCGCAGCTGTGATAGCTTGTCGGTAAACCGAGTCAGCTACGTCTCCAGCTGCAAATACTCCCGGCACATTCGTACGTGGTGTTCCCGGAACAGTTTGTATATAACCAGTTTCATCGGTTTCCAACCAATCAGCAAATATCTTGGAATTAGGAGTATGCCCAATAGCCAAAAAGAAACCATCGATTTCGATATCCACTATCTCTTCATCCGGCTCACCTCTTCTTTTCACAAGACGAGCTCCTTCCACTCCGTGTTCTCCAAAAAGTCCGATTGTATTATGTTCAAATAATACAGTTATATTCGGATTTTCGAAAACCCTTTGCTGCATAACTTTAGAAGCCCGTAGGAAAGGTTTACGTACGATAAGGTATACCTTCTCCGCTAAAGATGCCAGATACAAGGCTTCTTCGCAAGCTGTATCACCACCACCGACAACTGCTACTTTTTTCTTACGATAGAAGAAACCATCGCAGGTAGCACAAGCCGATACACCCATACCTGCATATTTTGCTTCATCAGGTATACCGAGGTATCTCGCAGTTGCACCTGTAGCAATAATTACCACATCTGCTTCAACGACTTTCTCCTCTTCAATTACAACTTTTAATGGAGTACCTGAAAAATCAGTAGATGTAGCTATTCCAATACGTATATCGGCTCCAAAACGAGCTGCCTGCTTTTTCAGATCCTGCATCATTTCAAATCCACCGACACCTTCCGGATAGCCGGGGAAGTTCTCTATATCTGTTGTAGTTGTTAATTGTCCTCCCGGTTGAATCCCTTCATAAAGTACCGGGCTCATATTTGCACGTGCAGCATAAATGGCAGCAGTATACCCCGCAGGGCCTGAACCAATAATAAGGCAACGTACTTTTTCTGTTGATGGATGTTCCATATATGTTAATTGTAAATTGTTAATTATAAATTATTATTCGCTGTTAATATCGCTTCGTTGAGTCGATTTACTGTTCAACTATCTTAGATCAATGACTTCGGCGTTGGGATAACTCCCACTATTGAAAACAAAAAAATTGTCCGGTTGGTTCAAACCGGTAGTTATTTTAGTAATCTGAATCATAGTACGCATATTATTTTTGTCTTCAATTACAACGCGAGCGGGTAAAGACGAAGACTTTTCTATCTGAAGATTTACTCTTACTATATCTCCTTTCTTCTTAGGAGTAAGTTCTATGTCGTAAGCTGTTTTCCCACTAGCGGCCGTACTTTCGCCTTTATAAGTAGCTGTATATCCTTTTTTATACATACTTAATAGTAGTACCGGATTGGTATATTGCAATTCTTCTCCTGTTGGCTCTGTTACATTCACTTCTTCATTTCGTGTCATATAAGCCCATTGAGTTTTACCATCATACCATATATGAGCATCAGGAGTTATCAATGTAAACTTATCTTTTTTCATCTGAATAACACCTTCAAAACTCTCTGATACCTGTTGTGCTTCTCCACGCATGTGCAATGAAAAGTCAGCTGAAATACCATTAGCCTGTTCAAATACACTTGCTGATTTATCTAATATTTGTGTAGCATTGTTTTGTGCGGATATATTCATCGCATACACTAATAGTATGGCGGTGGCAATAAAACGCAAACTATTATATATAACTTTCATCATTTTATTTCAAACTATTCAATAACTGTTCTAAAGAATATTCATCCTGGATCAATACCTGACGGGCTTTGCTTCCTTCAAATGGACCTACAATACCGGCAGCTTCCAATTGATCCATCAAACGGCCAGCCCTATTATATCCTATTGCAAATTTACGTTGAATTAACGATGTTGACCCTTGTTGTTGAATCACTATCAAACGGGCAGCCTCATCAAATAAAGGATCACGATCCGACAAATCAACCGAACCAATTTTATCTCCATCTCCTTCAACAACATATTCAGGCAATAAGTGTGCCGTCGGAAATCCTACCTGTTCCCCAATATAAGTAGCAATACTTTCTACTTCGGGTGTGTCGACAAAAGCACATTGTACACGAATCATATCATTTCCTTGTGAAAACAACATATCTCCACGGCCAATCAATTGATTTGCTCCCGGAGAATCCAGGATAGTACGTGAGTCGATCATTGATGTTACACGGAAAGCCATCCGCGCCGGAAAGTTTGCTTTGATCGTACCTGTAATAATATTGGTGGTAGGACGCTGTGTTGCAATCACCATGTGGATACCTACTGCACGTGCTTTCTGGGCAATACGTGCAATCGGCAATTCAATCTCTTTCCCTGCCGTCATGATCAAGTCGCCAAACTCATCAATCACAACTACAATATAAGGCATAAACATGTGCCCTTTATTCGGATTAAGACGCCGGGCTATAAATTTATCATTGTATTCACGGATATTACGTGTATGAGCTTTCATTAAAAGATCGTAACGGTCATCCATAAGTTTACAAAGGGAATTAAGCGTATGAATTACTTTTGTAAAATCAGTAATGATCGCCTTATCCGTATCCGGTAATTTAGCAAGGTAATGCCGTTCTATTTCCGAATAAATACTAAACTCAACCATTTTAGGGTCTACCAATACGAATTTGAGTTCCGAAGGATGCTTCTTATAAAGTAATGACGTTATTATTGCATTCAATCCTACCGATTTACCCTGACCTGTAGCACCCGCAACAAGCAAGTGAGGCATTTTACTAAGATCTATCATAAAGATCTCATTGGTAATAGTCTTACCGAGCGCCACCGGCAATTCAAATTTACACTCCTGAAATTTACGGGAAGCGATGATAGATTGCATAGAAACAATCTGCGGATCTTTGTTCGGAACTTCAATACCGATCGTCCCTTTTCCAGGCATAGGTGCAATAATACGTATACCTAAAGCTGATAAACTAAGAGCAATATCATCTTCCAGGTTTCGTATTTTTGCAATACGTACACCGGCATCGGGTATTACTTCGTACAGAGTAATAGTAGGCCCGACAGTAGCTTTTATGGAAGAAATACTGATACCAAAGTTCTCAAGTGTTTGTTTGATACGGCGTTGGTTGGCAGTCTGTTCTTCCATATCTACCAGGTGTTCTCCCGTATCATATTTTTTCAAGAGATCTATAGTCGGATTACGGTAAGAAGACAGATCAAGCTTCGGGTCGTATGCCTCTAATTCTTCTTCTGAAGCAAGCTCATCATCACCAACAGGAACTTCTATTGAAAAAGTAGCTTCGTCATCTTCTTCCTCATCTTTCGGCTGATCTGTTATAATATACTCCTCTTCTTCAGGAGGAATAGTTACCTCAAAACCATCATCCGCACCTTCTGAAATATGTGTTTCGGCACCGACTAATCGCCATGCTTCAGTTTCAATATCTTCAATATCCCTTTCAGTATCCTCTTTTTCGTATTCGGATTCATCATCTTCTACATCAACTTCATCTTCCTGTTCTTCTTTCTTTTTGCGTTTTAACCATCCAAAAGAAAAGATGCGTTGCAAGAATGGAACTGTTCGTTTACTAGTAAATATAGCTATAATTAAAAAACTTCCGACCAGTAGCAGGACTGTACCCGGTATTCCAATATTACTTTGCAGCCATTCGGATATATAATAACCATGCTGCCCTCCCAAGTAAATAAAGGTATCTTCATATCCCATTACAAAGGTAAAAGCAAAAAACACTGAGCCCCATACCATGGTAGCAGCACAAAACAGAAACCGTTTTAACAGGGAAACCCGTGATAGGTTCATAAGTTTGGCACCCCATGATCCCAGAAAAAACAAAAACATAAAAGAAGATATTCCAAACCAGCGATTCATCAATAGATCTGCCAGATAAGCCCCCCTCACCCCTGTCCAGTTTTCTACAGAACCTTTATTGGAAACCAGGTCGGAAAGAGGTACATTTTCTATCTTGCTTTGATCTGCTCCTCCCGTAAAGAAGAAGGATATCAATGCTAAACCTATATATATAGTAAATAAGCAAATTACCAAACCGGTTATATATCGGGTACGTTCATTGGTAAAGAAAGCTTTTATAGCCGCCATTTTTCCATTACCACTGCTTTTTTCTTTCCGTTTTGTATTTGTTATAGTGCTCTTTTTCTTTGCCATTCTTACTCGATTATCTAATATCGGGATACTCTCCGATAATAACCTACAAAGGTAAACAGAATTATTGAAAAAACATATTCCGTCAACAATTATCGACTGGTATATTCATGCAATAGGCTTGATAGAAACATCAACAAAAAAAAGAAATATCTCTACTACATTCTCTTATCTATAATTGAAGTAATAACAATAATATTTCTTACTTTTGCACCTGTTTGATCATTTAAGACAGGTAATTGAAGGAAGTGGAGAAGGAAAATAACCCTATTTATGCACGCGATACACTGGAGTTTGTCACTATAGCATTAGAGTACTGTACATTTGTTGAATCAGCCGGACAAACGGAACGTTTTGATTTTGTTGATAAAGCTACTAAACTATTACCATTGCTCTATATTAAAGCAGCACTACTCCCGCATATTGAACCGGATGAAGAAGCGGAACCAGAATTAACGGTTACTGAAGACATGTATGAATCCGTACGTATCCGTATCGCCGGATTATTGGGAGAAAAAGATACATATCTGGAAACATTTCATCCGGATATGCAATACAGTGATACTCCTATTGCTGCTTTCATATCCGAAAACCTGGCTGATATTTATCAGGATGTAGGCAATTTTGTTTCGCTCTTCAGGCAAGGCTATGAAGAGGTTATGAAAGAAGCTATTGCTCTTTGCTATACTAATTTCTGTGGATATTGGGGTCAACAAACATTAAATGCCTTAAAAGCATTGCATAATATCAGGTATGATGAAGATGAAAACCTGGAAACGGAAGAAGTAGAAGCATGATACAACAATACGCACATACAATAAGTAAAGAAGAAATAGCCGGTTTGGAGATTGAAGAATTCACCGGACGCATCATTTCAATCACAAATGAAAAAGATGCTATAAAAGCCGTGGATTATCTACTTGAATTTGATCGTCTGGGGTTTGACACAGAAACTCGTCCCAGTTTTAAAAAAGGACAACGCTATAAAATTTCTCTGATGCAGATTTCAACTGAAGAGGCTTGTTTTCTTTTTAGATTAAATTTTATAGGTATACCTCCCTGCCTTGAAAACCTACTTAAAAACGAGGATATATTAAAAGTAGGACTTTCTTTACGCGACGACTTCGGCGCCATTCGTAAGCGAACTGAAGTAACTCCAAAAAGATTTCTTGATCTACAGAATTATGTGGGTAGTTTTGGTATTGAGGATGCCAGTTTACAGAAAATATACGCAATTCTTTTCAATAAAAAGATTTCGAAAGGACAACGCCTTACCAACTGGGATGCTGATATACTTACCGAACCCCAACAAAAATACGCTGCACTTGATGCATGGGCATGTCTTAAAATATATAATCATCTGAATCCCCGACAATGAGCTACTGTAAGGTATTTCTTAAACCTAAAAAAGAAGAATCTCTATTACGTTTCCATCCCTGGATATTTTCAGGCGCTATTCAAACTATTGAAGGCAAACCTGAAGAAGGTGATCTGGTGGAAGTATATGGAGCAAATCAAAAATTTCTGGCAATCGGCCATTATCAAATCGGCAGTATTGCCGTTCGGGTACTTTCTTTCAAACCGATATCCATAGATGCTAAATTCTGGGAGGAGCGTATAGCAACAGCCTATTCTTTACGAAAAACGTTAAAACTTGCAGAAGTTGAAAACAATAACACGTATAGATTAATCCATGGAGAAGGAGATAACCTGCCGGGTTTAATTGTTGATATTTATGCACATACAGCCGTTATGCAAGCACATTCTGTGGGAATGCATCATGCTCGCCAACACGTCGCCGATGCGTTAGTAGCAGTTCTCGGTAAAAATATCCAAAACATCTACTATAAATCGGAAACCACCTTACCATATAAAGCAAATTTAGGAAGTGAAGATGGCTATCTGTATGGTGGACAGATAGAAGATCAGGCAATAGAAAACGGCTTACATTTTTATGTGGACTGGTTAAAAGGACAAAAAACAGGTTTCTTTGTTGACCAAAGGGAAAATCGTTCTCTTCTTGAGTACTATGCAAAAGACAAATCTGTATTAAATATGTTTTGTTATACCGGAGGATTCTCTTTTTATGCTATGCGCGGAGAAGCAAAACTTGTTCATTCCGTGGACAGTTCCGCAAAAGCCATTTCTTTAACAGAAAAGAATGTATCGCTCAACTTCCCCAATGATCCACGCCATACAGCCTATGCAGAAGATGCTTTTAAGTTTTTGGATAATATGGGGGACAATTACGATTTAATAGTGTTAGATCCTCCTGCTTTTGCTAAGCATCGTAATGTCTTACGAAATGCATTACAAGGCTACCGTAAACTTAATGCTATTGCTTTTGAAAAGATTAAGCCGGGAGGTATTCTCTTCACTTTTTCCTGTTCTCAGGTAGTTAGTAAAGTTGATTTCAGGCTTGCAGTCTTTAGTGCTGCAGCTCAATCAGGCCGTAGTGTTAGGATCTTGCATCAACTTACCCAACCGGCCGACCATCCTGTTAACATTTATCATCCGGAAGGAGAATATCTGAAAGGACTTGTTCTCTACGTAGAATAAATTGACAAATATCATTCTGACGAACTCAAATAATAAAAAATAAATATCCCAGTGCAAAAGAAAACACATCAGCTGGGAAAACATTTTTTAACCGATTGATTGTGTAAATAAAGATGAAAGTTAATCACAATATGCTGCGCCATGGTGCTTAGGTTTATTATGGTAAGCACAGAATCTTACCTCAAAATAACTTCCTATTTTATCTGAATAACATAGAATCTCAAACCATTCAATATTAACATTCAAATAATATATATTCACAACCACAAAACAGACGCATTTTCCTTTATTAATCGTATATTTTAAGTAAAACAGATAAACATTATTTCATTACCTCCTGTTATTAGGAGACAAAACCAAAACATATAAATAATTAAAGTATTACTTCTATTTTTTATTTCTTATTAACCGAAATAATCAAAAATAAGTATACGATTAATTGAATTAGACATGAAAGATTTACGTTTACTGCTTTTTACAACTGCAGCTGTAATAGGTATGGCCGCCTGTAATGATGATGAAAGAAATGTATCAATAAAAGATGCAGAGACTGTGATACCGGTTAGCCTCGAGATAGCGTCAGCTTCTTCGGCTATAGTTGAGACACGTGCATATACTCCTTCTTATGTAGCAAATGGCTTAAAAGTCTATGCTTATAAACTGGACAATAACGGTACGGATTATAAATTCTCAAGATCTATCACTTTCCCTGACATCAATTATAATTCTCTAACCAAAACCTGGAGAGGGGATGTTATGCTGGAAGCCGGAAATTATAAATTTATCCCCACTTATGGGCTGAATTCCAGCGATAACATCGCCCTCTCTTTTTTAGATCAACCCTTATTAAATGAAAATTTGGGGTTTAGTTATATTACTGCCCCCTCGACAGGCAATGCTTTGCCTGAAATATTTTTGCCGATACGTCCGGTAGAAGAATTGGCTTCTTTTAGTATTGATGCCTTGGGTAAGCAAAGCCAATCTATTAAAGACACCATTCATCGTGCAGTAGCCCGTGTCGATGTAATGTTTATAAAAGCCCGCAAAGAAGGTAATATATATATTGAAGAGCCTTATCCTGTAGGGCAGGATATATTTGGGCAACTCGGTTTAGGCAAAATGGAACTTCGTTTCCGTGATATTCCTAATCGTATGACATTGATGGGACAACCACAAAACGGTGTAATTAATGCAACTATCAACGCTCCTTATTTATCACAAAACGGAGTTACGGTAGGAACCAATGATCAAAGGACTTCTATTGGAGATGACGACTATTTCAGATTCGATTCTGTTCAGACAATCGATATAATCAACGGTTCTGCACACGTTTTTGGAACTTATATGCTTCCTAATCCAATAAATACAAAAACAGCCGGTTTACAACTTTATGTTGCACCTTCTATCACAAACAGAGGAGGGGTTGCAAAGACAATCAACATCTGGTATGATGAAAATGATAATTTGATTCCCTTGGAACAGAACAAGGTAACTCTTATCAAAGTATACGTATTAAGGAATGATCATTTATTCGGAACAGATCCCGATCCTATAGATCCGGATCCGGAAGACCCGGATCCTCCGGTACCTCCTGTACCCCCTACTCCTCCCGGACCAGATCCTGACTTTGCTATAGATGTCCAGGTAGTAGTGATCGATGATTGGGATGAAAGTAATCATGTAACAGAACCCATCCTGTAATAAAATTTCACTTCTTACAAAATCATAAAAAGAAACCAAAACCCATATAGTAATGAAAGTTATACATTTATTACCATGCTTACTATGCCTTTTTGCAGTAGCATGTTCAAATGAAAATAAAACGGAGGAAATTGATAATTCCTTACGAACACGAGCGGTGACTCTGGATGCAAACGGCGCAAATGACGTGGAAGTTTTTGTATTCAAACAGGATGATAACGGATTTATGCACTTATCTACAATTAATTCCGGATGGGATGAAAATGGACGTATAAAAGTTCAGCTTGAAAACGGTGATTATAAATTCCTTTTCTATAAGAGTCAGAAACTTTACTGTGACATGTTCCCTGCTGAAATGAGTCCTGCAGTTGCCTTTGAACATATATTATGGAATGGTCGTGCAGATGACATAAATGGCGAAGGATATATTTTACCAACCGACGAAATCTGGTTGCCGGAAACATTTGATATGGCGAACCTCTCCTATCCTATTCAGGCAGCTACGACAGTAAATAACACTCTAACCAGAGCTGTAAGTCAGGTAATGGTACATTTCAGAAAAGGCAACCCCGAAAATCCCGATACAAGAACTGGTGGAGTAAAAACAAGAGCCATGAATTTTGGCACACTTGATATAGATATTCACGGAGTCGGTGCATCAGCTGGAGTGAATGGTGGTATCGGAAGTTCAAAAACACGCGTAATCCTTACTGAAGCATTGACCAACGAAACGATAACTTCTTACACCGGCCCATTTTTATTTCCTTCCGAAACCGGTGAAGATGCAATAGTGACGGTAACATATACTCCCGGACCAGATAGTGATATACCGGCTTTTACAAAAACAGTAAATGGCCCTCTGGAAAGAAATCGCAAACTGGAAGTTACATTCTGGTTGGAAGGTGAAGATCCTATTGATGAAGGAACTTTGAGGGTAACTGTGGAAACCATTGAAATGGAAGACAATGAAGATTTGGGAGATAATGGCATCTGGGAATAATGATTTAAAACTATAAGACGATGAAAAAGAAAAAATGCATATCATTTATAGCAATAGCTATAGGATGTTGGTTTTTATTTGCATGTACCAATCCGGCAGACACTAATACCGGAGTAACAGGTGACATAAATGAACTCCCACTTAACATCCGTGCAGAAATTGCTGATTTAGCCGAAGATGCTAAATGTGTTGTTTATAAATTTGGTAAAACTGGTAACGAAAAATATAGTCTAAAGGATAGTATTCAATTAACAGGAAAGAATTCCAGACTGCTCACATATAACACAAGTGACTGGACGGATACTGATTATCGCTTTCTTTTCATTTCTCTTCCGGAATCAAATGATATCAGTATTGAAAACCATTTACGTGAATCTTTGAACCCAGCTGGAGAATTGTGGGAAAATGTTCGTATTTCCGTGGAGGATCCGACCTTAGTTTCCAGTGAGTTTTGGTATGGTATAATTGACAAAACATCAGCAGAAATTGAAGAATCCCGTCTTATTTCCGGAAAAATGCAACGGTTGGTTGGACAGTTAGTATTAGATATTTACCGGGGAGAAAGCATAAATGATCCCGAAGATATTCAAAATGAAGAAGTACTCTCGGTCCTCGACCGGGTTGATGAAATAGAAGTAACCTATAGCGGATTAACAAACATGATCAGTTTTACTGAATCAGGAGAAGTTGTACCATTGTCCACACATACAGAAGATATTCAAGTAACATATCCTATTGTAACACAGGACGAATTCTGGCGTGTACCTATATCTGAAATAGCAGACGAAAATAATCCGTTTTTAACCCCTGCAGCTGTAGGAACCTCCGGAAGTGTGAGGATTGGAGGAATATTTGGTTTTCCTACAGATAAAATCGTACAGGTTAAGGCCGTGTTCCGTTATTATGATACTACTGCACAATGTGGCCAGTTAGTGCATGTTCACACAAAATATTGTCATGAGAATTCGGATGAGAGCAAACCTCTTAAGTGTACAATACCCGTACATACACATACCCCATCCTGTGGCTACGAACAAAGAAGTATAGTTTTGAATTTACCGGGCGAAAATGCAAACGAGTTGTTAAGTATAATGCCTAATATGTATACTGTAAACAAAGCTGCTATTCGTTATGACCGTATTATTGATGTAAGTACATCCGGAGATCTCAATATGGCATTTGACTGGAAATCGAATGATTAATAATTAACAATTATCAAACAATGAAACAATTAGCATATATATTTACAGCTATACTACTCATCTTTACTGCATGTAGTGATGAGGAAAAGATGTCCTTACGAACCGATACGGGCAATGATGAAAAAGTAACTGTTACATTTGGATTGTCAATGACAGATATCCAACATTCAACTGAGTATATTCCCATGCGTGCTGCTATGGAAGAAACTGTTGTTAAGACGGACAATTTATACAGCGCTATTCTTTTCAAGAAATTTGAGAATTATTGGGTTATCGACTCGTTATTATCACTTCAATTAACCAATGATTCAAAATATGCACGTTTAAATCTTACGGAATCCAGTCAACTCAACCCTATCTCACTTACATTACGTCCGGGTGATTATCATTTAACAGTAATTATCAATCCGAATTTTATCAATTGGGAACCCTATATATTTGAAGGATCAATTATTCAAATAGATGAAGAAAATCCACAGGCTCTCTGTGGATATAGGACAGGTACCGAAAGTTATGCAATTAACGGACGGCTTTATTTAGGAGCTGAGATCTTCTCAGGACATACATCATTTACAATAAAAAAACAAGAAGATTTACATGGACAGCCACAAGCCCCATTTGGAACAATTGACCTCATACGTCGTGTTGGCCGTTTCCGCGTTGCATTGCTTGATGACCCTTCAGCCGGAGATAGGAACTTTGGTACGTTTGGTATGGAACATCAGATTGTAAGTGAAATGACCGCTACTAACGATGTTTTCTGCAATGGGCTTGACCTTTGGGGAAATCCATATTATGACGAAAGTAATCCTATAGAACGAATGATGTACTGTGGTATTACTCAAAACACTTCTCTTCTTGCAAACAATTCTGAGTCCTATTTTCTCCCTTATTCAGGAGGCCGTGTTTTTGCTATTCACTTTTTCACTAAACCGGGACGAGATGTAGAGTTTACAATGAATGATATTGATATTACATTTCAAAGTAATAATCAGTACCATCATTATTTTGATGATATTCCTGGATTAATGATTCAGGATAATAAAATTAATGGAATCATCCTTCGGGCAGGAGATAATGTTGAAGGGGATAACCTTTTAATAGATCTGATTGTAGTAACAGATGAAAATGGCAAGCCAGCCTCATCTGTTCCATTGCTAAGTCCTTCAGCTGAATATCTGCAATAATTAAAAATAAACACTATGAATTTTAAAATAAACATCCTGGTATTGATGGCGTTTATTACGCTTTTCTCAAGTTGTATCAAAGACGGAGAGACCCTCTGTCCGGAAGAAAAGGTGACATTTCATTTTTTTGCTGAAAAGTTTCAAAACAAGTCCCAGAATGCACTGGATGACAGAGAAGATAAGTTTTGCGACCGTATTAAACACGTACGCTATTATCTTTATAAAGAAAACAATCTACTCGAGCAACGTGTTATAGATAAGTTCGATAATAACACTAACAATTGTTTCACATTGGAATATACCGATTTGGAGCCTGGAAATTATGAAATGGTAGTAGTTGGAAATAGTAGCAAAACAGCTTTAACGGGAGATCCTGCTAACGCGGCTAACCTGGTAATTACTTACCCGGGTGCAATGGATACAGAAGACTATTTCACAAGCGTTTTTCCATTTACTGTTCGCCCGAATGAAGTTAAAACTTATGAAGTAGGTTTATCTCGTGCCCATGGAGTCATTCGTTACAAATTTGTAAACATGCCGAGCGATATTGCCGGAATTGGTGTTGCGATGAAAAATGTGACAGGCCAAAAATGGGTTACAGGTGATTACAAAGAAGTACTTGAAACTGACAGACGATACACCATCAGTAAAGTAGTAACACGCCAGGCTGATGAAGAAAGTCCAGATTATGTAATTGGGACATTCCCTAGCCCTACTAATGAAAGATCGGCGTTTTATCTTAGTTTGTATCGTGATGGGATTGACAGTCCATACTTAACTCAAATGGTAAGTGACACACTGAATGTCATACGAAATCAATTGATTGAAATCACAACAACCTTCAATGATGGAAACATGAGCTTTGAAATAACATTGGACAATAAATGGGACGGTTCTATCCATGGTGGAATTGGTGAAGTTAACTAAGATTATTTAGTCCGAAATAAAAACAATAAACATGAAGAAAGTATTAATCGTATTGATCTCATTAGTGTTTTCAATACCTATGTTTGCACAGCACTTCGCATTGAAAAACAACTTATTGTATGATGCGACGCTCACACCAAACCTTAGTATGGAGATTGGTATGGCGAAAAGAATTACTTTGGATATCGGTGTAGGATATAATCCGTTTGAATTCAAAAACAACAGACAACTTAAACATTGGCTGGCACAGCCTGAATTGCGTTTTTGGACATGTGAAAAATTCAACGGAACCTTCTTTGGTATCCATGCACATGGAGGAGAATTCAATATCTCTAATCTCAAATTACCTTTCGATATGTATCCCAAATTACAGGAAAACCGTTACGAAGGATATTTTTATGGTGGAGGTATTAGTATAGGACATCAATGGGTACTAGGCAAACACTGGAACTTTGAAGCATCAATTGGTGGTGGATATGCCCGTATACACTATGATAAATATGCTTGTGGAGAATGCGGTCCTAAAGAAGAATCCAGTGTTTATAACTATTTTGGAGTAACAAGAGCTACTCTTTCTATTATTTATATATTCCGTTAAAACATGCAGGCAATGAAAAAGATAAATTTGTATATAATTATATCCCTGTTATTAGGCTCAATTCCTGTTGTTGAAGCTCAGGTTACAAATGCAACAACCCAAGATAATATACGCATAGAAGATGTTCAGGTTAACAAACAAGGCAATAACGTTCGAATCGACATTTCTCTCAACCTGGATAATTCAAGATTACGTTCCGCTCAGATGGTGATTCTTACACCGGTGATACGATCGGCAGACAATTCCAGTTTCCATCGTTTTCAGCCAATCGTTTTTATGGGCGCTGGTCGTGATCGTACTTTACAACGTGCTATTGATTGGGAAGGGTTCAAATTTGAAGATACTCCCATTATTCAGACACGTCGGACAAACAAACGTCCACAAACTATACCTGTCACTCTGACTGCTCCTTACCAAGAATGGTTCCGTGGCGGAGAACTTGTATTATTAGAAACAAAATCAGGTTGTGCCTACACAACTATTCGTGATGACGAGTACAGTCTGTTAAATCCGGCTTTACCGGTTATGGTAAATCCAGTATATGAATATACTTATGTCACACCTCCTGTTGAAGAAGTGAAACAACGGAGTGAAACCCATACTGCACGTTTGAATTTTGAAGTAGGCAAACATACCATTTTACGTAACTTTAAAAACAACAGTGAAATACTGAATGATGTAGATAAAATTGTGCGTGAAGTACGTAATGATAATAATCTGACAGTTACAGAATTCCATGTAACAGGGTATGCTTCACCGGAAGGTAATGAGGCCAGCAATATGAAATTATCAGAAAACAGAGCACGTGCATTTGTATCTTACTTAACGCAAGAATATAACATACCTGCTTCTTCCGTCCGTACTGACTGGAAGGGTGAAGATTGGGAGGGACTGCGTAAAGCCGTCAATGCTTCATCTATCGCAAATAAACAGGAAATTTTAAATGTTTTAGACGAAACCAATGTAGCACAAAGAAAACGTAAACTACAACAATTATCAGGAGGAGAAACTTATCGGATGTTACTAAGAGATTATTATCCGCCGCTTCGTAGGAATGAATATACTATTTCCTTTGTTGCAAAAAGTTTCAGTGTAGAAGAAGCCAAACAACAAATCCAAACAAAACCTCAATATTTGAGTCTGAACGAGATGTTTTTGGTTGCTAATACATATCCGAAAAGCAGCCGTGAATTTAAAAAGGTATTTGATATTGCCACTCGTTTGTATCCAGATAGTCCAATAGCCAAGCTAAATACAGCCGCATTGGAACTGGAAAATGGTGCAACAGATAGTGCTATCGAACGACTTCAACAAATTAACCTGCCGGAAGCCTGGAACAATCTGGGTATTGCTTATGCAAAGAAAGAGGATTACAGGAGAGCTGAAGAACAATTTAGTAAAGCTGCACAAGCAGGATCTCAGGTAGCTGCCCGGAATCTTTCTCAACTGAAAGCATTCTTATCTGCAAGATAATTATTTCCCCTCCCTTAATCGATAAACCATTACAATTTAATTGTGAAAGTTTACTGTTTTTCACCTTCATGCTCCTCTAAGGAGGGCATGAAGGTTTTTGTTTTATACCTTAAGCCTTGAAGGGGCCCTTAATGCCCTTAAAGGCTTTAAGGACTTAAAGAAATTAGCTATATTTAATAATTCAACAGCAAAAATAATACGGAAAAATTTCTTTATTCTTCCAGACATCGTACCTTTGTCAGGTTTTTAATTGAAAGTATTAGTAAACGTATTAACATATAAAACGTATTAATTATGTCTAAAGTAACAGTTGTTGGCGCCGGAAATGTAGGCGCAACTTGTGCAAATGTTCTTGTCTTCAATGAAGTGGCAGACGAAGTGATAATGCTGGATGTAAAAGAAGGCGTATCGGAAGGTAAAGCAATGGATATGATGCAGACTGCTCAACTGTTGGGTTTTGATACCACAGTAGTAGGATGCACCAACGATTACGAAAAAACAGCAGGTTCAGATGTAATTATCATTACTTCTGGTATCCCTCGTAAACCAGGTATGACTCGCGAAGAGTTGATCGGTGTGAATGCAGGTATCGTTAAAAATGTAGCTGAAAGCGCATTGAAATATTCTCCGAATGCAATTATTGTGGTTATTTCTAACCCAATGGATACAATGACTTATTTGGCATTGAAATCTTTAGGCTTACCTAAAAACCGTATTATCGGTATGGGTGGTGCTTTGGATAGCTCTCGCTTTAAATATTATCTGTCTCAAGCTTTGGGTTGCAATGCTAACGAAGTTGAAGGTATGGTAATCGGTGGCCACGGTGATACTACAATGATTCCATTGGCTCGTCTTGCTACTTATAAAGGAATTCCTGTTAGCCAATTATTGAGCAAAGAAAAACTGGACGAAGTAGTAAAAGCCACTATGGTAGGCGGTGCTACATTGACAGGTCTTCTTGGAACTTCTGCATGGTATGCACCAGGTGCTGCCGGAGCATTAGTTGCAGAATCAATCATTCACAACCAAAAGAAGATGATCCCTTGCTCTGTAGCATTGGAAGGTGAATATGGCGAAAAAGATCTTTGTATCGGTGTTCCTGTAATCTTAGGAAAGAACGGAATCGAAGAAATCGTTAAACTGGAACTTAACGCTGAAGAAAAAGAGCTCTTCGCTAAGAGTGCAGCAGCTGTTCACGCAACAAATGCCGTATTGAAAGAAATCAACGTATTGTAAGAAATCAACGTATTGTAAGAAATCAATTCAGATTATAAAAAAGCCATCTTCTTCGGAAGATGGCTTTTTTTATATAATTCCCAATTAGTTATGTTATAATTAAAGATTTTAAGATAATCTGGTAGATACAGGGCAAGCCCTGTCTCTACCACTGTCTATTATTTTTCAATTCACCAATTGCCTTTTCCTTTTTTCAGCATCTCTCCTAGCTTTTCGTAAGCGCAGGTAGAGATAAGAGCCGTAGATGAGAATGAGTGAGAAGAGATGGATATAGCGTTTGGCAGATGCGCTGACATTGAGATCAGCGAACCCTTTGGAAGGCATACGGCTGTTTGTAACAGGTTTTGTCACCTGAGGATTCTGCGTATTAGCTTCTGCAGACCGAGCTGATTGGGTTTGTGCGTCACCTTGTCTACCTCGTTCGGCACGTTCACCTCGTCCACTACGTCCTTCAGGTACACGCATTTCGGTTGTTGCGCCAAGTTGTTGTCCTGAGGGTTGAGCCTGCGCAACTGTTGCCTCAACAGCTACAGGGCGTGGAGCACTTCCACCTCTTGGATTAAGCATTCCGCCGATTTGTATGCCAACAGCATGAATGAAAAGAGTAGCATATAATACATAAGACCATTTCTGCCATTTTTTCCATTTTGCGTTTCCCATACGTTTACGTACTGCATCGAAAGATGTTACCCAGAGTGGAATAAATATTATCAACATGAGAACACCGAGCAGAAAGCTGAAGCTGCTGAAACCTGCACCAAGTTCACTGGCTACTTTGGTATTAGCCATATATTCTTCGTTATTAGTAAAGAATTTGAATGCACCGGGCACACTGTTCGTCACGCGAATGAGGGAGTGTGCAAAAACTGCAAATCCGGAGATAATAGACATCTCTTTACGTATGGACATCAGTTTTTTAACGACAGGTTTCCGCACATCGAAGGCACCTATATACATAATAATGATCAGTAAAGGATGTCCAAATGTTCCCATATGGATATAATCACGGATTATTTCTCCCAGAAAAGGAATCCGTGTAAATCCAGCTATTTCGACTCCGAACCATCTCCCGATTGCAGGGAGGGCAACCAATACGAAAGGTATAGCAAAAAGTGTATAGTAGAGACCGGGATGTTTTTTTATTGACTTCGCCAATAAGACAAACACAAGGACGAGTACAGCCAATGAAGTGAGCAACGGTGCAATAGTCCTTAAAAAATTTAGTAGCTCTATTAATAGTTTAACCATTTCTTTTACTTGTTTTATATATATCCTCCTGGCTCCGCAAAGTTTGCGGGAGCAGGAGGGGTAAAATGAGAATATGGATTTTAGCCATTTTCCGGTAGACTGATATCTTTTGTTTAATTACTTCTGATTAGTAAGTTTACCAATCCCTGAGATTTGTGTCGTCTCAACAGTCAATCCCTTTGTAGCTACTGCCGTTGCCGGATCAATAGTATAGATAGCAGGATGGGTGTCTTTAATTGTTACAGCCACATAAGCAGTTCCTTTATCTACATACGGAGTATTTCCGTATCCGGTAATTGTGTCAGCTGATGGCATGCCTGTTACATAAGTCAGTTTTCCTGTCGAGCCTTTGAAGATTGCCAGTTGATTGGCAGTGTAACCTGTTTCGGAGAATGGACGGTCGTACATCAGTAACAGGAAATAGTCATCAGTCAGGTGCCAGCTACGTACAAATGATTTACCTCCGCTTTGTTCTTCAATATTGCTATAATAGCTTGCATCGAATTCTTCAGTTCCCGCTTTAATACGAACTACACCGGCCGGCAGGGTCGTTTTTTGCACATCTGCAGTCATAACCTTTGCATAGCTTGGTGAGAACACATAAACATCTCCATTGTCAGCTGCCCAAATTGTTTGATAATACTGAGATTTATTACGTCCGCAAGCATAACTAATTTTATCGGTTTTTATCAGTTTTGGATTTTCAAACTTCTCATTATTATAGATAGCTACCCATGCCTCATCCGGATATTGTGTCCATTGCAATTCTCCCTTCAGATATGCGCTACTATTGCTACCACCCGATTCAGTTTTCACCAGTTCCGGATATTTTATCCATTTTCCACCTTCTGCTGCTCCGCCATATTGACTTAATCCCATGGGGATGGGTGCCGAATAAATTTTGTTTCCTACTTGCAGGATTCCGGCCAGAGTTACATATTCGCCGTTACCCAGATAGTTTTCTACTTCAACGGCTTCTGAGTCTGTCTTTGTTTCTTTATCTACATCTAAGTATGAGAACAGGAAGCCTTTAGGCAGGAATCCGTTTTCATCGGCATGATCTTTGCTCATATCACCAGCCGAAGAAGTGATCAGGTAGTTGTTGTAAGTACCATAAGAAGTGAAACGTTTGGTTTCGAATGTAACATCGCGTTCTTCTATTTTACCATCTTTAGTCAAGAGATATGAGGAGCCCACTCCGGCATTTCCCTGGTTATAAACCAAGCGATAGAGGTATTTTTCCTGGAAATAAACCCAATAGGTTCCACTTTCAGTTGTCAATCCGTTATTTTTAGTAGTGATCGTTCCTTCGTTTATTTTATCGTTAGTCAACAAGATACCATTTTCACCACTTGATGCGGCAATTACATAACACGAAACTGGCTCTTCCGGAGTTGGTTCTGGATTGGGTGTTGGATCCGGGTCCGGAGGTAACACATCATTGTTGTCGTCACTACAGGCAGTAAACAGGCAACAGGCCACCATCATAGCAGCAAGGCCTCTCATTAAATAGTTAATCTTCATGTTGTTTTAAGTTTATTATGTTTTATAATTGTTGATATGAAATATAATGATTGCATTAATTCCCAAAGTAAACCCTCAGTTTTCCGTAGAATGCACGTCCGGCTTTCTGTAAACTAAAGTTGTCGTAGAGTTTTTCATCGGTGAAATTCCGGCATTCAAAAGAGATATTATAACGTCCGTTTTTTATGCCGTAAGACAAGGTGATATTATGCGAGAATTGGCTAGGGATGATAAATTTAGTCTCGCTCCCTAGTGCCTCCGAATAAAGCGGAAAACTATGCATATAGAGATTGTCGTAGGTGACAGTCAATAAATTTCCTTTTTGTCCCAGGTTACGCCAGAAAAAGGAAACATCCGAATTGGCAAACCTATAAGGCAGGTTCGGCATACGGGCACCGTATGTAAGACTCTCCTGGTCTGTTCCTCCTGCTACGGTTTTTACGTTGTCGCGTACATTCATTTGCGTGTAGTTTCCTCCAATACTTACCCAGTCGGCAAACCCATAACGAGCCGAAATATTATATCCTTTTGTTTCGACTTTGCCGTGGTTTTCGTAGGCTGCTCCCGACTTACCACCGCTCAAATCAACGAGTTTACGTTGAATGTAATCTTTTGTATCGCGGTAGACTAATCCTCCTTCGACATATACAGTGTGTTGTCCGAATTTCTCATTATAACTCAGATTGAAATTGAAGTTATCACTGTTTTCAGGTTTTATCCCGACGTCGCCCGTTTCCAGGTCTTCATCCCCGAACATTTCTTCGTTGGTTGGTAGACGGTAAGCTTTTTCATAAGAAAGTTTAGCCTGCAGGCTTTTCAGAACAAAATAGGTACCGGCCGCACCATACCCCATACTATTGATGGAGTGTGAAGTGCGGGTGTATTGATCTTGTGCAGAAGACGTGGCTATAGGACCGGCCACATATTGGTTATAGTATTTCCCGAAGGCTGACATATTCCAGTGTTCCGACGGCATTAACCGGTATGACAATCCGGTGATATTTTTGCGTGTTTCTTTTGGAATGGCGTCATCACCCGAATTTTCATTCAACATCGAGCGATTTATACGTTTGAAGGCATTCAATACATGATTGAGCGTAAACAAATGAGCCTGTCCGATGCGGTAATTGGCAGTAAAAGTCCCGTTCCAGTTATTATTATTCGAACGTGTATGCTGGTAAGATTGCTCTCCGGGCATCCGAAGAGGGCGCATTTCTCCACGCCAGTTGAATTCATAAGCAGAGGTATCCACATTGTTTGTTACATTCTTATTGTAATTTGCTGTCAGAACTACATCCAATCCGTCAGTAAACAGGTCTTGCTTACGGTATTCCAATGCCGGCATCAGTGAATGCCCGTTGCGGTATTTGCCGCCGAAGACTATTTCCTGACGTACACCGGTCTGAATATCCTTGTGCATATTAGAGTAAGTGAAACTCAGTATCACTCGGTCGGCCCAGGGTTTATTCACCAAACCTATCTTACCGACAACGGCTTCGTTATGATAAGTATCATGAAAACGTTTCACATGTTCGATAATCTTCTTATTGATTCCCCCGGTTTCAAAGTCTTTTACAGGCGTATCCACATAATAGTTATTGTCCGAATAGTTCTGGAAAGCATTTACTTCATAGATAAATCCGTTTATAAGCGTCTGTCCGAAATGTACATACGATTTATGCGTGTTGAACGAACCATAAGAATAGGATGCATCCAGAAACCACTTATTGAGATTCTTTTTGGTAACGATATTGATTACTCCACCTATTGCATCCGTCCCGAAACCTACCGGCACAACCCCTTTGTATACTTCGATACGTTCTGCATAATTCACAGGTATATTATTCAAACTGAATGAACTGCCGACACCTTCCTGAGGCACGCCGTCGATAAATATCTTAATATGTTTGCCACTGAATCCGTCCATCATCAATTGCATATCGGAACCGACACCTCCCGACTCCCGGAGCTTCATTCCAGGGGCCTGTGCCAATGCCTGGCTCAGGTTTTGAGTAGAATTCTGCATTGCTTTGGTATCAATGGCAACGGCGTTGAAAGCAGAACGTTTGATGCGGCTTACACCGTTAGAAACAACTACGACTTCTTCCAGATCAGTTGTTTGTGGAGTAATAGTAATATTTTGTTGAGTTCTATCACCGGCAACAAGAGTCACTTGTTTTTCTACGGTCTTATAACCAATAGCAGAGACTACTAATGTATATTTACCGGCAGGAGCTTTTACGTTATAAAGTCCTTTCTGATCAGTTGTTCCCCCGAAATTGGTATCTTTCAGATAGACTGTCGCAAAGTCTACAATTTCTTTTTCAGTAGATAATATTTTACCCGAAATTGTTGCATCTCTTCGCTGAGCGTGGGTAGTAGTTGTAAATAAAAACAATAAAAACAGAAGAGAAATAGTATGTAAAGTTGCTTTCAATGTAATATAAATTAGGTATTCAAAAACACTGCAAAGGTCACCATAAATCGAAAACACATCAATAACCATAGATGGGTATAAATACTCCACTTCATGGTTACATTTAATCATTTATAGGTATTGCCATTTTAATTGACTTTTTTTGAGACCTTATAAACCTTTACTTTTATTTTCTATCTTTGTTTTCGTTAAAACAAATTAGTATCATGAATAAAGAAATCAAACGTTGTGGTTGGTGCGGCATCGATCCCTTATATGTAGATTACCACGACAATGAATGGGGTAAAGAGGTGAATGACGATAAAACGATGTTTGAATTTCTGGTATTAGAAAGTGCTCAGGCAGGTCTTAGCTGGATTACAATCTTACGTAAACGGGAAGGATACCGAAAAGCCTTTGCGAATTTTGATGCAGAAAAAGTAGCTGCCTTTACTGATAACGATGTGGATGAATTGGTTTTAAATCCTGATATTATACGTAATCGTTTGAAAATAAAGGCTACGATCTCTAATGCCAGATGTTTTCTTGAAATACAAAAAGAGTTTGGTAGTTTTTGCACTTATATGAAGTCATTCTTCCCTGATGGGAAACCAATTATCAATCATTGGAAAACTTTAAGTGAAGTCCCTGCCTCTACACCACTCTCAGATGCAATATCGAAAGATATGAAGAAACGGGGATTCAAATTCTTCGGCACAACAATCTGTTATGCACACCTACAAGCTGTCGGATATATTAATGACCATCTTGCGGATTGTCATTTTAAAAAACAGTAGTCGACGAATACGTCAAACAGTGATCACTGCACAAATCTTAAAATTCATCAATATTTGTATTTTTTCTCAACTTTCTCATGAGCGTGAGAATTTATTCTCATGCCCATGAGAATTTTTTCTCACCGGCATGAAACTTTCTTCTCATCGGCATGAGAATAATTTCTCAATGTGATGAGAAAAATATTTAGAATTCAAAATAGATATATTTTTCGGGATGTAAGTGCATATTAATCTTTTCTTGTGTAACAACCACTTCATCTGCTTCATATCCCTCACAGGAATAAAATAAATAAGCCCCCTTTATTACCTGGATTGAATAATTACCATCCTCATCGGTTATGGTTCCCTCCCTTGTCATTTGAATCCGAACGCTACATCCGGGGATAACAAGGCCACTTTCAGCATCAAGGACTTTTCCTGTAACTTTTAATGGTTTTTCCTGTTGTACACATCCTATAAAAAGAAAAATCATCAAAACTAAAAGCAATGAAATCTGGATTCTATATTTTTTCATTTCTTACATTTATAAGTATTAAATTGTTTGTTTCTCTATAGATACATTGACTACAACAATTCCATAAACACTTTTCAATATTATTGTAACATAATTGTAACGCCTATTTCATTTTACTGAAATAACTATCCCCGTCCTTTGTTGATAATTATTACATTTGTATGAACTATACAGACATCTATAAAAACAACATCAATATGACGACAAACCGTATACTTGTAGTAGATGATGAGGAAGATCTATGCGAAATCCTTAAATTCAATCTGGAGACTGAAGGTTATGAAGTTGATACGGCAAATAGTGCGGAGGAAGCTTTGAAAAAGGATCTTTCAAATTATCAACTATTATTACTGGATGTAATGATGGGCGAAATGTCGGGATTTAAAATGGCCAGCCTATTACGAAAACAAGAGAAAACAGCCAATATCCCTATAATCTTTTTGACAGCCAAAGATACCGAAAATGATATGTTAACCGGTTTCAACCTGGGTGCGGATGATTATATTTCCAAGCCATTTTCAATCCGGCAGGTTATGGCCCGCCTTAAGGCAGTCCTTCGCCGCACAACTAATAAAGATGATACGGAGGAAAATAATCTATTGGTATACGATACTTTAGTCCTCGATACTAAGCGAATCAAGGCAAGTGTTGACGATATTGAAATACCTCTTACCAAGAAAGAATTTCAGATACTTCAGTTATTACTCGAAAATAAGGGGAATGTTTTCTCCAGGGAGGATATCTTGGGCCGTATATGGAAAGAAGAAGTGTATGTGCTCGACCGTACCATTGATGTCAATATGACCCGCCTTCGAAAAAAGATTGGGAAATATGGTAAGAACATCATAACACGCCTTGGTTTTGGTTATTGTTTTGAAATCTAACAGATACGATCTGTATGGTTAATATAAAAGAAGAACGAAAAAAAAGAATTCCCTTTAGTCAGGGGCTATTCTGGTCTGTATTTTCTATTTTTCTGGGTTTTACAATTTGTTTTATTATTTTCCAGTATCAACGGGAAAGAGAATATGCACAGGAAAAGTTAAATAGCGTCCTCAGCAACTATAATTATCAAATTCATCATAGATACCAACTGACAGAAAACGTTGATCTTCTCATCCGACAATTTATTGAAGAAATCCCACAAAAAGATTTACGTGTTACAATTATTGATCCGTCCGGTAAAGTAATTTATGATAATACAGGTATCGATATATATGATAATCATAATGACCGTAGTGAAGTACGGCTGGCTCGCCAGAACCAGGAAGGTTTCGCTATCCGTTCTTCCGGGTCAACCGGTAGACGTTATTTTTATTCCGCCAGCAATAAGGATGGCTATATATACCGATCGGCGTTACCTTATGATCCCTATGTAAAAGATATTTTATCTATAAACAAGGATTTCATTTACTTTATGGGCTTTATGGTTTTGTTTTTCTTCTTTGTTCTTTCACGTTTCACTTTTAGCATTGGAAAAACAATATCTAAATTACGTGATTTTGCCAGAAATGTAGAAGACGGAATACTGCCGGAAGTTGAATATACCTTTTCCAATAATGAACTGGGTGATATATCCCACAATATTATCACATTATATCACCAACAACAAGCTATAAAAGAAGACGAAATAAGAAGAAAACGTCAATTAACACAGAATGTAGCACATGAACTGAAGACTCCGGTAAGCAGTATACAGGGATATCTTGAGACTATCCTGACTAATCCTGATCTGACAGAAGATAAAAAAGATTATTTTCTGGAACGCTGCTATGCCCAAAGTTCCCGCCTGACAGATTTATTACGGGATATATCTGTTCTTAACCGGCTGGATGAGGCTTCAGATCTCTTTGAATTGGCTGATATAAGTATTCTCAAACTTTTGACTGAAATAGAAACGGAATGTTTGCAGGAAATGGGAGATAAAAAGATTACATCTGAAATTAATATTTCGGGCAATCCTATTATCCACGGAAATTATTCTCTCTTATATTCTATCTTTCGTAATCTTTACGATAATACGATTGCTTATGCTGGAGAGGGAAGCCATATCACTATAACCTCCTTACGTGAGGATTCAGAGTTTTATTACTTTAGTTTTTCAGATAATGGAGTGGGTATTGATGCTGAACACCTATCACGTATATTCGAACGATTTTATCGTGTAGACAAAGGACGCAGCCGTAAAATGGGCGGCACCGGATTAGGATTAGCCATAGTAAAAAACGGTGTTCTTTTCCATAAAGGACAGATATCCGTACAAAGTTCCCCAGGGAAAGGAGCTTCCTTCAATTTCTCTTTGAAAAAGAAAATATAGACGATTGCTGATTTATCAAAATGACAATTCGCTTCTAATTAAATTATCAAGTTGAAGAATATCTAAATGAAGAATATCTGAAGGTTTGCTGCGATATTAAAATAAACTCATAAGCAGAAAGCATTTTTAAGCAGAGTGTAGCGAATTGGCTGAACCAGCGTTCGTTACGCTCTGTTTTGCTTTATAATGCAAAAGGCAGAAATGCATATTTAGGCAGAACACAGCAGGAGTTTCGTTACTATCCCGTTACTTGGATAATGATGCAAATTCTTTGCTAATGGATTTTTATTCAGTGCTTTGCGTAGTTTTGCATACCGTCAGATAACTCAATGATAACTAATTTTGTAACCAGAAAAAGCATTGAGTTATGAGGTCAACATTCAAAGTATTATTTTACGTGAAGAAAGGCAGTGAGAAACCCAACGGAAACCTGCCTTTGATGTGCCGTATTACAGTGGACGGCGAGGTTAAACAGTTCAGCTGTAAAATGGACATTCCGCTCCATTTGTGGGATGTGAAGAATAACCGCGCACCGGGAAAGAGTGCGGAAGCACAAAAAATCAACCGCGCCATAGACCGTATCCGCGTGGATGTAAACCGCCGCTATCAGGAACTGATGCAGACAGACGGCTATGTTACCGCCACCAAGTTGAAAAACACCTATCTCGGAATCGGGGTAAAGCAGGAAACGTTGTTAAAGCTATTCGAGCAGCACAATGCCGAGTTTGAGAAGAAAGTCGGTTATAGCCGGGCGCAGGGTACTTTCGCCCGCTATCGTACCGTCTGTAAACATATCCGGGAGTTTCTTCCCTCTACTTATCACAGAGAGGATATACCGCTCAAAGAATTAAGCCTAACGTTTATCAACGATTTCGAATACTTCCTGCGGGAGGAAAAGAAATGCCGTACCAATACCGTGTGGGGATATATGATTGTATTGAAGCATATTATTTCTATCGCACGGAATACCGGATTATTGCCGTTCAATCCATTCGCCGGATATATCAACAGCCCCGAAAGCGTGGACAGGGGATATCTCACGGAAGAAGAGATACAAACACTTATCGAGGCTCCGATGAAAAACAAAACATACGAACTGGTGCGCGACCTTTTCGTCTTTTCTGTTTTCACCGGTTTGTCGTATGCGGATGTGAAAAAACTCACCACCGACAACCTGTAAACCTTCTTCGACGGCAACCTGTGGATCATTACCCGCAGACGGAAAACCAATACCGATTCCAATATCCGGCTATTGGACGTTCCCAAGCGGATAATAGAGAAATACAAAGGCTTAACGGGCGATAACCGTGTTTTCCCCGTTCCGAGCAACAGCAGTTGCAACGAGAAATTGAAAAAGATAGGCAAGCAGTGCGGTATCAAGACACGACTGACCTATCACGTAGCACGCCATTCCGCGGCTACGACTATCCTGTTATCGCACGGCGTACCTATCGAAACCGTGAGTCGTATTCTCGGACACACGAATATTAAGACCACGCAGATATACGCTCGGATAACTAACCAAAAGATAAGCCGGGATATGGAAACCCTGTCGCATAAGTTGGAGGGTATGGAGAAGAATATTTGTGAAGCTATCTAAACCTGTCGGCACGCTATACCCGCTATATTTATTGTAGCGGGTATTGCTGCTATCAGAGTTTAACCGCAGCGACCCCGAAGGGCTTTTAAAGAAAAGCCGTAGCTTATTAGGGCATTTTCTTAACGCATTCGTTTCACTACTGCTAAAAATGCCCCAATAAGCCAAAGGGTAAACCCTCTGGACACCCTAAAGCGGTCTTTCGACCGCCACCGCCGAAGCGGTTTATCACGGCAAATTATCAACTTAAAATTTACCTCAAAATGGGATTTGTCGTATTACATATACAGAAGCCGAAAGGCAACGATGCCCGGACAACGGCGCATATAGAACGGACGGTACAGCCGGGCAACGCCGATCCGGAGCGAAAGGAACTCAACAAAGAGTTTATTACGTTCCCGGACGGAGTAGAGAACCGTACACAGTCGATACAACACCGGATAGAGCATGCAGGGATAACCCGCAAAATCAGGGAGAATCAGGTACGGGCGTTACAGGTCATGCTGTCGGGTACTCCCGAAGATATGCAGCGCATACAGTTGACCGGGAAGCTCGACGAATGGTGCCGGGATAATATCGAGTGGTTACAGGATACGTTCGGGAAAGAAAACGTAGTTTCCGCCGTCCTGCATCTGGACGAGAAAACGCCACATATCCACGCAACGGTCGTTCCTATCGTTTCCGGTGAAAGAAGAAAAGCAAAGCAGGAAGAGAGCAACGGCAAGAAGAAATACCGGAAGAAGCCAAAAGATGCCGTCCGGCTATGTGCCGATGACGTGATGACACGAGAAAATCTGGAACGGTTTCAGGACACATACGCTGAAAAAATGCGGAAATACGGATTGGAACGGGGTATCAAAGGCTCGGAGGCGAGGCATATATCCACACCCCAATACTATCGGGATTTACACGCACAGAACGAGGAACTGAAAGAGAGTATTGGTTATCTCGAAGAAGAAAAGCAGGAGGTTTACGAGAAAGTACGGGATATGTATGACCGTAAAGATGAAGCACGGGAGAAGTTCCTGAATATGCACGAATATACCCAGCAGAAAGAAACGGAAATCTCCGACCTTAAAACCCGCATAGAACAGCTCAAACAGGATTACGAGCCATATAAGGCGCAGGACGATATAAATTTGCTATTCGATGTATTTCCGCATTTGCCTGAACGTTTACGGATAGCCCAGCTATGCAAGGGTATCGAATTGACGATAGAGACTATTAAGCAGCTATTTAAGGGCGAACCTTTATCTTTCACAGGCAAGCTCTATTCGCCTGAACATGACCAATCATTCAACGTACAGGAAGCCAAATTACAGCTATTTAAGGAAAGCAAAGACTCTGACAGGCTGAAACTATCTATCAACGGACAAAATATCCTCGACTGGTTCAAACAACAATTCGACAAAATCCAGCATGCGATAAAACCACATATCAAACCTATCCCACCCACACCAAAGAAAGGTAGAGGAATATAAGACCTACAATATCGGAACTTAATAAAGGTAAAGGTTTTAAAAGATAATCATGGCTGGGTTACAGATATTTGCTAAATTTGCATCCAAATTTACATGTGAATAAACTGGTATGGAAGAACAAATAAAAGATTATTATCTGATTCTAGAAATTTCAATTAATGCAACTGAAGAAGATATAAAAAGAGCATTCCGAAAGTTAGCTGTAAAATATCATCCTGATAAAAATCAAGGTGATGATTATTTTACTAAAAAATTCATTGAAATAAAGGAAGCCTATGACGTATTATCTGATGCTAACAAAAGAGTTGAGTATGACATTTTATATAAGCAATACTTTAACCAACAATCTGAATCAGAAAGGAAAGAATATAATTTTCAACAAGCGGAAAAGAAGAAAAAAGAACAAGAGCAAAATGAAAAGTATTACTACGAACCATTTAAACCATTTTATTCAAATAGAGATAGAGAATTACAGGATACACCACAATATAATCCGATTTTTGACCTTTTAGGAAATAAAATCCCAGACAATATCGATTTCTTCATCTTACCAAAAAGAATAGGAAAACTAATAGGAGGTTTTTCTGACTTCATAAAAGGGACAGAGCCTAGTACTGCAAAACAAAAAAGAATTTGGACATTAAAATGTTTAGGAGTTGCAGTGTTGCTTAGTTTGCTTATTATTTTACTTGGCAAACCCAATGAAATTTGGACTGTAATCTGGGCTGTAGCACCAGCTTTATTAGCTCTCTTTTTTGCAAAAGCGGGCAATGTATTTCTTCATAAAAACTATTTTGTTGGAGTTAATGGTTTTGCTGAATATGAATGTCGAGATAATAAAACAAATTTGACGGAAAATATAGAAGTAAATTTTAATGATGTAACAGATTTGTATGTTTATCAAGTCGAAAGACGCCTAAATTACAGTTATCAGGGAACCGATTTTTTATATATGTTTTTAGATACAAGAACTGATAAAATACCTTATGCAAAAGAAGGCTCATATAACAAAAAAGATGATTTTAAAAATCAACCTGTAGATTTGATATTTTGTAGGAGGGTGGAACAATATTGGACCATTTATCTTCTTGATAAAATGGAAAGTATTTTGCAAGAAAAAGGTTATGTACCATTTAACATATACATTAAGGATAAAAATATATATGCTCCTTATATCAAGCTTGGGATTGGGTATATTACTTTCATAAAAAGCGACACAGAGGAGTTCACATACAAATTCAATGAAATAAAAAGGATGTATTCTAAAGGAAGTGAATTACATGTTGAACATAATAACTTTCAGAAGAAAATGTTCTTTTTCAAGTCAGGTAATGAGGATGTTATACCAATGCTACATCTGTGCAATAGACAGTTTTTTTATAAAGCAATGGAGTTGCTTTTAGGATATAGAATCAATTAAATAGCAACATGAACAAAAAAGATAAAATAACCGTACAAGGAACGGAGATAGCTATTGTCTCGGAGAAAAATGCCGACTACATTTGCCTTACCGATATGGTAAAAGGCCAAGAGGGGGAAGACCATATCCGCAACTGGATGCGCAATCGCAATACCCTTGAGTTTCTGGGTGCTTGGGAGATGCTGCATAACCCCGCCTTTAAAGGTGTCGAATTCGACACCTTTTTGCACGAATCCGGAGCAAACCGTTTTAATATGACACCCCGCAAATGGGTTGAAGCGACCGATGCCATCGGTGTCATTTCCAAAGCGGGGCGAAACGGCGGAACTTACGCCCACAAAGATATTGCGTTTGAATTCGGTTCGTGGCTAAGTCCAGTGTTTAAACTCTATCTAATTACCGAATATCAGCGACTGAGAGAGGCCGAAAACAATCCGATGCTCGGCGAATGGAATGTAAAACGGGTGCTTAGTAAAGTGAATTATACGCTTCACACCGATGCCGTCCGTGATTTTATCATTCCCAAAATTGATGTTGTTCGTGAGAAAGCATACGCCTATGCAGATGAAGCTGATATGCTTAATCTCGCTTTGTGGGCTTGTACAGCAAAGCAATGGCGGGAGGCAAATCCTGAATACGCAAAGAAAGGGTTGAATATACGCGATACTGCAAGTATTAACGAATTGGTCGTATTAGCAAATCTTGAATCATTTAACACGGAACTTTTGAAACGTGATATGGATAAGTCTGCCCGATACGCCTGTCTGCGTGAAATGGCAGAACGGCAACTAACACGGCTCAATGTCATAGATGCAGAAAAAGGATTTCGGAAATTAGAACCTAAAAAATAAAAATGCTAAATCGTTCTTTATCCGAACACAAAGATATATTCCAAGAATAAAACGGCAACACCGAGCCGCAAGCGGTTTTTGCAGATTTCTTCCTTTTCGTTCCGAAAAGAGTAAATCTACAAAAAGTATTGCCTAATTCATTCTTTCCATAAGAGAGGTGTTTACCGGATAAAGAAAGAGAAAAAATATGTGTAGAGTTTCAGAAATATTGCTTATTTTTGGCGTGAGTTATTTGATAGTATAGCACCGCAAAACGCTGAAATACGCACGGTTACTAAATCGTTACTTCTGAAATTCAAAAACTCTGCGAAAAGTTTATTCCTCAACCGGTTAAGTCAAACCGGTGATAATCTAAAATAGTATCAAATTTCTCCTCCTTAGCAAAGGAGGAGTACGCCGAGGTACGAGGTGGGAGGTGGTTTGGTCTATTCTAAAAATACTATTTGCTGGGATTATATAAGATATTCAAGTTACATCGAACCACCTCCCCCTCTCTTCGTTCGGGTACTCCTCCTTTGCTAAGGAGGAGAAATTTGATACTATTTTACTTAAATAATAGAACGTCTGCGACGTTCATAAATCTTCAATTCTTAAACTATTTGTACATTCAGAGAAAATCGCAAATTATAATCTATTCTATATAAAATGTCACCGAATATACATTTCCTTCATCATCTACTACTGTCATAGAATGTTTTCCTTTTTCGGGTATAAGAGATACTTTATGGAAATCCTGGGTTGCTGTAATATAGGACTCATCCAGATGCCAATATACGGTAGCGTTATTGTTACTATGAACCAATTCAAAAGTGATTTGTCCCGGCGTGCCATCCAATTGTTTAGGTAAAAGAATACGGGCATTCATGTCGGGATAAATAAATTGCATAGGCTTTCGGGTATCCTCGCCACAACCGGGCTTAAAAGGAGGGAGTGGCTTGTATTCGGGATGATGTTGCTTATAATACCATTCCCATGCAGGAGGTAAAGTAAACCAATTTCGTTGTACGGTCGCTTCACTTCCTATGCAATTCTCATAAACACGTTGCTTTTCGTCTGTTGTCAGATTTACCAAGTGATGGTAAGGACAGGTTTGTGTTCTCTGGGCAACAGGCAAAATCAAAAGAGTATCTGTCTCTTCACAAAAGCGACCTTTCAAATGGCCGGAATAATGACATACTTCTGCTTCAATAAATTCAGAGTAAGGTGTTTCAAACCAACGGGATGAGGCGAGAATATTAAATATATCAAACATTACAGGCCCTGCTGTCCGTGCCCCCACAAGTCCCGGTTTACCTTCGCCTGAAGCATTTCCTACCCATACACCGACAACATATCTTGGAGTGACTCCAACTGCCCACGCATCACGAAAACCATAACTGGTACCGGTTTTCCAGGCTATTGTTTGCATGGAAGGTATAACCCGCCAATCGATCTCTTCCGGACGATTTACTTCTTTAATAGCATTAAAAGTTTGCCAAACAGCACCTGGTTTAAAAATATGTGCTTCAGTACTTTTGGAGGAATTATCCTGAAGTAACAGAGAAGATGGAATATGCGGCAATCCCAATAATGAACGAGCCATATCAGAATATCCCCCCGATATATCCCACAAAGTAGCCTCCGCTCCCCCTAATATTAAAGATAATCCATAATGAGAAGCCGGCTTTGTTAGAGTTTTTAATCCTATTTGTTTAAGATAATTATAAAATTTCGGAACACTATACTGACGAAGCATGTGTACGGAAGGAATATTTAAAGAACGTGCAATTACCTCAGAAGCCGGAACAGCTCCTTCATACTGCAAATTAAAATTCTGGGGAGAAAAACCATTTATATTTACAGGTATATCAGCCATTAAAGTATGCGGTAATAATTCTCCCTCCTGCAAGCAAGCTGCATAGAGAAACGGTTTTAAAATACTTCCCGTGCTTCGCGGTGCTTGTATAACATCCACCTGGTTACCTGATTGCGAATCATTAAAACGAACGTTTCCACAATAAGCCATAACCTCATTTGTTCGCACATCCATAACAATAGCAGCCATATTACGGATATCACTGCGCCGGAATTCATCGTTCCATCGTTCGAGCAAATTCTCTACCTGGATCTGAATACTTCTATCAATAGTTGAAGTAGATTGTTCCCCTTTTCGGTTTTTATAAAAATAACTGACTAAATGAGGTGCGGTCTGAGGAAGGGGTAGCGGCTCTTCCGGTAAAGATTCGCTTATAGCCAAATCATAAGTTGAAATATCCAGAAGGTTTTGCTTATACAAACGTAACAATAACCGGTTTCGCTTTTTCAAAAGAGCCTCACGGCTTTTTGATAAATGAATCATTGCAGGTGCATTAGGGAGAACCGCTAAGGTTGCCGCTTCTGCCCAGGAAAGCTGATCAGCAGAATGTCCGAAATAACGCCAGGCAGCAGCATCTAAACCAACCACATTTCCTCCATAAGGTGCATGAGATGCATACAAAGCAAGAATACGTTCTTTAGAGTAACGAAACTCCAACCGGGAAGCCCAGATCATTTCAATAATCTTTTCTCCTATCGTACGGGGTTTATTCCGTGCCAGGCGGATAGTTTGCATAGTAATCGTGCTTCCTCCACTCACGATACGTCTCTCCTTTATATTCTGCACAATAGCCCTTCCTATCGCTAATGGATTGACACCCCAATGCCTGTAGAAATGACGATCTTCAAATTCTAACATGCAAACCTTCATCTTCTCAGGAACATTCTCACGCGAAGGGAAACGCCATTGGCCATCATCAGCTATACGAGCTCCTAATAACTCATTATTCCTGTCAGTCACAACCGTGGAATAAGAGACTTCATACAAATTACGAGGTAAACAAAAAACATAAAAAAGAAGTAATATAGCAATCGGTAAACCGATTACTATATACTTCTTTTTAAATTGACAATTGACAATTGACAATTGACAATTAATTGGACTATGCTTCCTTCCTCCTGTTCTCTTCATTGTCAATTGTCAATTGTCAACTATCAAATTATCTTTCTACCATAACCCGTCCGGCAGTTGTTCTTGCCTGTACTTCCGTGTCATACATAGCTTCACATTGAATAGCGGGCAGTACAAATATACCGGCATAAGTTGTTTGCAAGCGAATATCAAAAGTTTTCTCCTGATTTCTTTTCAGATCGAAATAAGTCAGGACACGGTCATCACGAATATCCCGGTAGGTATATGTATTATCCGTTTTAGAAGTTCGGGTAGAAGATGCTTTCGTATCCTCAGTTACTTCTTCATCCGGATTAATCATACGTTCATTAAATATCTCCCAACCAGCAGGAATGATATGTGTAAGGGCAATATTCGTATAATCAGTAAAACCGTTTATATTTGTTACAGTCACCTTAGCTGTAAAATCAGTACCCTGTGGTAAGCTTGACACATTGATAGTGCGTCCATTCATGTCTACATATTTCACTTGCAGGCGAAGATTATTTGATATAGCAGGTAAAGTATCTTTTACCAGTTGCGTGCGTGTAATCAAATCTACATATAACGAACCGTTTCCATTATTCTTCACTGAAATGTTGCCTGATGCAGGTGATACCGGAATATCCTTTTGATAGATGGCTTTTGCCGATTTAACTACAGGTTGTTGTGTTCCATTCAAACTCCAGTCCATATCTATTGCTCCGGATAGTTTCTCAGCCAGGCGTCCCATTGCCATCAAAGAAAATGCTGTAGATTGAGTACTGAAGTAAGTCTCCCGGGAAAGATTCTTCGATACTTTTTGTGCCTGCATAAAGGCTTCTCTATCTTTTCCTAATAAAACCAATGTCTCAAGTATCATAGCCTCATCACGCTCAAAAGACCCATAAATGTAATTACCGGAAGAATAGGGATTAATAGAAGTTTGTGCATTAAATACCAATTCATTGGCGGCATTTGCTTTACCATCTAAGGCATACGCAGCAGCAAGTCTCCATTTGGCTTGCAAAGAAAGCTCTTTCATTTCTTTCATGCGGTTCATCGCTCCCAGTTCAGGGGCATTTGCCAAAGCAAGAGTATATAAACGATATGCCTGTTGCAGGTCGGATTGCCAGTTGTACCAGTTATCCTCTCTGCTCACAGGAGTCCAGTTCTGAGCTGCTCTACGTTGATATGCTTTCCATTTATTTACAACATTGGCATTTACTTCATAGCCTTTTTCCTGTGCCATTATCAAGAAACTTCCGGCATAGGAAGTGATCCATTCATTAGCATCGGCATTTCCAGGCCAGTAAACAAATCCACCATTCGGCAGTTGTCGTCCATATAAATTACTGATAGCTTCCTGTATATTTTTCTTGATGGATTCCATTTCTTTTTCATCCACATCTTTAAACTGGGTCACAAAAAGCAAAGGAAGTGCACGAGAAGTTAATTGCTCCGTACAATAATGTTCGTAATTATAAAGGAAATCAAAACGTCTGCTAATATCTACAGAAGGTATACGGGAAACTTCCAGTTTTATCCAGCTATCACTTAAGTTTCCATTTAACCGGTAGGCAAAATCAGACGATTCACCGGCCCCTAATAATTTACTCTCATAATTCGTTATAACCGGATTCGGATTACGTACGTCTATTTCAATAGTCTCCTTCGTCGAATTACCATTACCGGAAGCAGATATATGAATTACTTCTTTTCCTGTTTGTGTACCTGCTCTCAGGTTAAAATAAAGCATTTGATCACCAGGCTCGGTAAATGTTACTGACTTCTTGTTCCCATCCGTCAATTGCAGGTTTTCAGATGTTTCTATCGATACAGTAACATTTTTTACATCATTCTCCATTGCAAATATATTCACCGGTACAAGAATATCTTCTCCAATACTCAAAACACGAGGTAAAGTAGATAAAAGCATCAGCGGAGTACGTACAGGAGTTGTTTTTTCCGCATTTCCATACGCCCCGTTTTGTCCGGCAACTATCATTGTGCGTACAGAACCTACATACATCGGCAATGTAATTTTATGAGTATCCGTTTTGCCTTTCTCTAAGGTAAAAGGCCCGATAAACTTCACTACGGGACGAAAACGGTTAGCTCTTGAATCAGGCCCTTTCAACATTTCATCCCCTCCCACACTAAAGAGAGAACTATAATTTCCGGTATAAGCTCCCACTACCTGATCAAACATATCCCAGGTTCGAATACCCAACGCTTCCCGGGCATAAAATTCCGACCATGCATCCGGCGTTTTAAAGTTGGTCAAATCTAAAAGCCCATCATCAACAATAGCAAGAGTGTATGTCATCGGTTTACCATTCTTTTCACTTACTGCAACAGTAAACTCTGTTTCGGGACGTAAAACGTCCGGCATTTTAATTTGAGGTTCCAGAATAGATTCTTTATTTGTTACAAACACCGGCATTACTCCGTACATGCGAATCGGGAGATCATTTACGCTTTGTGCATGAGGTTGTAACAGACTGATATGCACATAAATATTGGGCGCCATATCAGGTGTTACTTTAAACTGATATTTTGTGTCTCCTTCACTGGAAACTTTCACCCATTCGCGCTTCATCACTGTTGAACCATTCTCTAAAGCGACTAAAGCCCTGCCCTCAGCGGCAGCAGGAATAAAGACGGATACAGTTTCACCTATCTCATAAGACTCCTTATCGGTTGAAAAAGACAACATTGTTACACCACTCGGATCAGTCTTATTGGAACGCCCGCGCCAATCCGGCCAGTCAATATAAATCGTTCCACCGGTAGCATGATTGCTGTCTTTATCCTTTACATATACAAGGTATCGTCCCCACGACGGATAATCTACCCTGAATGTGAATTGCGCTTTCCCATTCACTGTTTGTAACTGGCCTGATGCTGCAGGAGTTATGGAACTATTATTAATATAAGATTCAAAAGAATCATTTCTGTTTTCCCACCACCAACTCCAGCCTACGCGATAAATCCGATACTCCAGATTCGACCGGTTAACAGGTTTACCATCAGCATTTACAGTCACAACATCAAAGACATGATCCTGATCGGTTTCAATATACTTTCCTTTAGGTTGATTCAGATTCACACCCACATAGGATGCAAAAGGAGAAAAAGGTATGGTTGTGGTATTAATACTGGCATCTCCTCCCGGTTCAAATACACGTGTGGTGATATTAGCCCGTAACATTCCCGGTGCATTTTTTGCTTCAGGCACCTTTAAGTTAAAGTTAGCATTTCCCTGATTATCAAGCACTCCATCAAATACATCTGTCTTACTTGTAGAAAATTCAGTTGCCGGATTATTAAATATATACTGATTATAGTTCGGGAATTGTGTAGATGCTTTGGATAAAGACATTTCAACTTTTACTTTCAAACCATTAGCATTTGCTCCTGTCAACCAATTAGATGACAATGTAACCGGCACATTTCCCTGACTAGCATTTATATATTCTCCGGGAAGTTTTAGATTAATCTTTAAACGATTGGGTTTAACTGTTTCAATCCGAAAAGATTTGTGGAAGGAAGTACCTCCAACTTTTACATATCCGTTCCATAAACCAGTCGGATCATCCGGTTGAGTCGGTACTTTAAAGGTATAAAAACCATTTAATCCATTTGTTGAGATAATCTTACTATAGAATTGTCCTCTAGGATTATATACTTCCAAAGAAACAGGATGTTTATCGGGGATTCGCTTTTCCTGATCTTCCAGAATAAAGGAAATATACAACGTATCGCCCGGGCGCCAAACACCCCGTTCCCCATAGATAAATCCTTTTAATCCTTTTTGTAATTCCTTACCGCCTACATCAAAACGGCTTGTAGATTTTTCTTCCCCATCTATAACTTTCAAATAAGTCTTTTGCTTGTTATGGCTTGCAACCACAACGAAAGGCTGGCCTCCTTTTGTTTCAATAACCGCAAAACCATCAGCATCCGTTTTTGCAGTTCCTATAGGTTGCAATTGAAAATTATATGCTGTTACATCCGCCTGAGCTACCGGATTCGTATCCAGTATATTGGTAATGGCAGCCCATATTTTATTAGATGCATTACGTTTTACGATCATACCCAGATTAGAAGCCAATACTGTACAGGAAGCCTTTTTATCAGAAGAGTACATATAATAAGAGACATGGCAGGGATTATTTGTTTCCGACCAGTCAAATACATTCCAATCAACATCCGTATAATAAGAACTATAATATGAATTAGGAACATCCCAAACAGCTTCGTCTTCTTCCGTCATATCACCTGAACCTACTTTGGTGAGTTGATTTGATGATTCAGCAAATTGTCTTCTCTCCTCCCCGTTTCCACAAGGATAGGCAGAGTACTCCTGCTTAAAAGATAACTCGACCCTGTATAATGCGCCAGGCTCCTGTTGGATCAGCTTGGTCAGATCAACCGTATAGTCATTCCATTGCGTCAAATCCCTTTCAGGATCAGTATCCAGGCGTAACATCTTCTTATACACCAATCTACCGGAGCGTCTTAATTCATTGGAAGATTCCAGCGAATTATCCTGCATAAACATTAATACATTACTTTCAAATATGCGAATAATATTAATATCTACAGCATACAGGCTAACAGCCCGGAAAGGAATGATCAGATTTTTCGAATCGGGAATAATTGTTCCGGATGATAACATTTCAACCTTTGGAAAAGAAGCTTGCTGTGTAAAAGAAACCGAAGAATCGGATCCTAATTTTTCTTCAGTAATACTTTGTATACTTTTGTCAATCCCCACTGTTATAGTCCCATATCGAGTAGATTCAAAGTATACATTTACTTTATTATCCTTTACCTGAAATACATAATTATTTAACTCCGGGATATGGATTAAACCATTCAAATCCTGCATATCGGAAACAGGTTCTGAGAACGTAAGCTGCACTCCATTTTCGGGTTGAGTAATACGCTGTGCAGAAAGAAAGGTAAAGCTATCTTTAGCCGGAATTGAAATCTTCTCTTCAACTGTCTTGTCAATACCTGCTGTTTTACCGTTTATATCTATACGAAGCGTATTTTCTTTATTTCCTTTCTTAATCCCACTGATAACAAAAGCGTATTTTGTAGTATTTTCGGAAGATTCAAGATTTACCGATATAGCCTGCTTATCTTCTGTTCGGGCAGTGATCATTTTTTCTACCAGCTCCCTATCCATTACATCACTGAAACGCACCTCTCCTCTCACAGAGACTTGAGTCGGATCCGAGGCAGGTACATCTAAAGCCTCTATATTCAGCATAAAATTCCGCTCCATCACACGGAAAGAAAACTCAAATTTCTCTAACCCTTTGTCGACAGTTGCATATTCATTCAGCTGAAATGTTGCATTATACAATGTTCCCGGCTTTAATGCCCCCGGTTCTGGCATAAATTCAATTGTTTTATTATCTACCCAATACGCTTTTCCCTTAAGTGAAGGTGAAAAAGTAAACGGATTTCCGGAGATTTCCGTGTTTAGATCCACTACCGGTTGAGGCTGGGTCAATTCTATCCGTATGGAAGAAGATTGAGAAATCATTCCACCTGTGTACGCATTGACATACGTAGCATATTCTATGGAAGGAATAACTTCCTGGGTCTTTTGTTTACAGGAAACAAAACATGCCAAGGCTATGAAGGCAATAAGAACTTTGTTAAAACGGGCAATTGAAAATATTTTCATAACAATAACGCATTAAGTTATGCCGTAAAGGTAGTGTTTTTTTAGGAACACGGTATAGTTCAGGAGATTAAACTGTCAATATTCAGTAAGAGAAGCAGAAAATTTGATTACCGAATGTCTGGTTACAGTAACTTCTATTATTGAATCGGTCTAAATATCATGGCTGTTAAATTTAAATGAGAATAGGAACAATAAAGCTTTTACAAATATAGCGACAAAAGTAATTAAACTAAAAAACAAATGATAAGTATTCCCTGTTATTATCATAAAAGAGAATCTAACAATAAGAATAAGAAATAAAATAAAAAGATGAGTATACAAATCAATGATAAAGATCATATCCAAGGTAATCCGAATGCTCCGGTTGAGTTAATTGAATATGCTGATTTTCAATGTCCATATTGCAAACAAGCTTATTATATACTGAGAGAAGTAAAAAGACAATTAGGAAGCAATCTTAAATTCGTATTTCGGAATTTTCCTCTTCCAGAGTTACATCCTTATGCAATCCATGCTGCAATTGCAGCAGAAACTGCCGCTAAACAAGGTAAATTTTGGGAAATGCATAATATGTTATTCGAGAAACAGGAAAATCTGCAGGATAATCATTTATTACAATATGCAAAACAGATAGGATTGGATGTTGCTCTATTTGAAAAAGAATTTGGAGAAGATGAATCTGTACAAAAAGTAAAAGAAGATTACGAATCAGGTATTAAGAATGGTGTAGAAGGCACACCTACGTTCTTTATTAATGGTGAAAAGTTTGAAGGAAACTGGATGGATCCACAGTTTATCAATTATCTGCAAACATTCATCAAATAAACATTCTTATTAACCCTATATATTTTCAAGAGCCGGGATGCCTACATTTGTAGATTTCGGCTTTTTTATTCCCACAATTTCAATTGTCGATTATCACCTTTACCCTTCTTAGGCTTTTTAGCATCTCCAAAAACAGTTTTACCTCCATATTTATAAGAAGTATCACGTTCATGCTGTACTAAATCATCAAAAAAGGCGGAAGGAGTATAACTCTTTTCCATTTCCTGTGATATACGGGAAAGATTTTTTAATGCCGATGACTTATCGCTCTGGCCTAATTTAGATTGTTGAATGGCTTTATTGAATACTTCAATAGTCTCATCATAGACTTTAGTAGGAACCGGAAATGGATGCCCATCTTTACCTCCATGGGCAAACGAAAACCGTGCCGGATCTGAAAACCGGGAAGGTGTGCCATGAATTACCTCACTCACTAAAGTAAGGGATTGCAACGTACGAGGCCCTACCCCTTCTAACAAAAGTAAAGATTCAATATCAGAGACATTCGTTTCATGTGCCAGGACTAAAGCTGCTCCCAATCTTTTCATATTGACATCTTCAATCCTTACATCATGATGAGATGGAAGAATAAGTGGAATTTCATACATCAATTTATCAGGGGACTCCTTGGTTAATTCCAATATACCCTCTTTAGTCGAAGAAGCCCCTTTGTCCGTAAGATTTAATATAAGGCCTTGATTTTTTCCACATACCGAAGTATGAGGTTCTTCCATAAAAGATTTTAAAGAAGAAGATAACCAATGGTAGCGACGAGCCATACGGTTCATCGAGTTCATACCTTGTTGTATAACAGCCCAATCACCATCCGTTGTAACTACAAAAGAATGCAAATACAACTGGAACCCATCCTGAATTGCCGTGTTATCCACTTTGGCAGACAGTTTACTATGGTGAACCAGTTCATCACCATTTAACCCGGTTTTATTTGCAATTTCGAGTAATTCCATAGGAGTTTGTCTGGAAGACTTTCCACGCCCACCACAAACATACACCCCCAATTCGGCAGAACGCTTGTTTATCGCCTTTTTCAATGCATTCATTACAGACGTCGTGATACCTGACGAATGCCAATCCATACCAAGCACACAGCCCAGGGATTGAAACCAAAAAGGATCACTCAAACGTTGCAATAATGCAGGACGGCCATACTCCATTATTATTGTTTCCACAATGGCACCTCCCAACAAGCTCATCCGTTGAGCCAGCCAGGGTGGTACAGTGCCATAATGTAAGGGTAAATCAGCTGCTCCTCGTTTCATTTATGCGAAAGTATGAAAAAGCAACCTAATGTACAGTATAGACTACGTTAAAAAATAGTCTTTCATTTATTCTTAGGAACAAATCCTACAGGCTCACGATCGTCCTCAGGTAATTCATTCGGAGAAATTTTGGGATGCTCGTTAGGTACATCCAGAGGAGCATGATCCGGTACTTCATTTGGGGTCTCATTGGGAATTACTCCCGGCATTTCTTTTCCTACTTCCATAATTTTGGTTTTTATATTAAACAATTAATCGTACAGAAAATAAACACTGACAGATAGGTATAGGTTTAGCTTATCGGCAAATATTTACCTTCCTTTAAAGATAAGTTGAATACGGATAAGATATTGTAAACAAATAGTTTTAAAGTAATGTTATAATTACCGTAGAAGCTTTTGCTTCTTTTATATCAACCCTCAATGAAAGAAAATAAAAAAACGCACATATCATGATAGAAATGAGAGAATTAAGAAAAGGGAATATGGTAAAATGTTTATCACATTTACCTATTGGATATCATGTTTCATCTTTTCCCTATACGGAAATATATGAGATAAAAGATAATTCGGTAGAAACAGAAGCCGGCACCCATAAATATAAAGACATTGCCCCTATCCCTCTCACTGAAGAAATCCTGGTCAAAGCAGGCGGTTTAAAATTGCGTGAAAATGAATATCTTTTCCGTGACGGAGACTCCGATCCTATACCCATTTCTCTGCTTATGGAATCTGGTATGTTCTATTTGGGAAATAATGAAAGTAAGCAAAGTGTCCGGATATCTTCTGTTCATCATTTTCAAAATCTCTATTACGTTTTAAAAGGGAAAGAAGTTTTTATTGATATAAAAATAATGTAAAGATGGAAATCCTTCATACATTTTTACTTCCCAGTGCGTGGTTGGCTTTAGTTACTTTGGCTTTCCTTGAAATAGTTTTAGGGATAGACAATATTGTATTTCTGTCGATCATGACATCTAAATTGCCTCCAAAGGAGCAGCCCAAAGCACGTACAATTGGACTATCTTTAGCTATGTTAGCACGTATTGCCTTGCTTTTCGGTATATCTCTTTTAATGCAGTTGACAAAGCCTCTATTTACATTTGATACATCCTGGGTTGATGGAGCAGTAACCGGACAAAGCATTATTATTTTTCTCGGCGGATTATTTCTTCTCTATAAAAGCGTGACGGAAGTACATCATAAACTGGAAGGTGCCAGTGAAGCCGATGAAACAAAATCTAAACATAAAAACTTCTGGGGAATTATAGCCCAGATAGTAGCCCTGGATATCATTTTCTCTTTTGACAGCGTATTGACTGCCGTAGGTATGGTAAGCTTCAAAGAATTTGGTTATGGAGGTGCCATGACAATAATGATTACAGCAATTGTCATCGCTGTCATGTTAATGCTCTTCTTTTCCGGACCGATCAGCAATTTCGTAAATCAACATCCTACTATTCAGATGTTAGCACTTTCATTCCTTATTCTTATCGGAGTGACATTAATAGTAGAAGCGGCTCATCTTTCCCATCTGTCTGTACTGGGTACTGAAGTAGGAGAAATACCCAAAGGATATATCTATTTCGCTATTGCATTCTCCTTATTGGTTGAAATGCTCAACATGAGGCTAAGCAAGAAATCCAAACCGGTAAAATTATATGATTCGAAAATAAAAAAGAATCAACCATAAATGTGAAATAGAGTAGCTGACTGGAAGATTAGCCCCAATCTATAAACTTTCAATATGAATACTTTTACAGTAGAATGACATTGAATCTTCCAGAACAGTAACATGGTAATCAACCCTCTCCCATTGTAATTCAGTACAACCAAAAATTTGAATTGAAGTAAATTCACTATTGTAATAACGGTCACGATCTATTTCCATATAGGTTACTTCTGAAAAATGTAATTTTTTATCTCCATAGTTTTCAGTCCATATATACATATCTATACTAAGTTCTTCATCCCATGAGTTTGTAAAATTATTGATTACAAGTTTAGTAATACGGAGTTTATTTTTACTGCTTAATATATCATAAATTTCATCCATAGCAATACATCTAAATTTATATTGAAACGTATAACAAGGTTCAAAATTATAATTGTATGCCCTCTAAAATATTATATTGTTAATTATCAAGTGATTTAGATATAAGCTAAAGAATTGAAGAGTTTTAAATAAATAAACAAGGTGTAAAACTTTTATTAGTTTTACACCTTGTTTATTTCGAAATCATTTGTTGTTCTACCAGGGCTCGAACCTGGAATTTCAGGACCAGAATCTGACGTGTTACCATTACACCATAGAACAATGTTTCAGAATCTCAGAAAGAATGTCTTTCTATTTTCGGCTGCAAATATATATACTTTTTGAGAAGTCACAAAATAACAACTCTTTTTTTCTATCAAATAAACATTCCTTCCAACCGCTTGTTTTATGAGTAAAGCTTAAACATTATTATGCGTGTAAAAGCAAACGATACAAAAATTTAAAACTATATTTGCATCTTCGAAATAATAGTGATTAAAATAATACATGGATCAAACAAAAACATTAGTAAATACAATTGTAGCTGGGCTACAAGAAAAAAAAGGTAAAAACATTGTAACTGTAGATTTAACTCAATTTTCCGGCGCTATTTGTCAGTATATGGTTATCTGCGAAGGAAACACCCCCACACAAGTATCCGCGTTATCTGATTCGGTTTGGGAGTTTGCACGTAAAGAAGCAAATGAAAAACCGCTGTCTATAGATGGAAATCAAACAGCATTGTGGATAGGCATGGATTATGGCACGGTTCTTGTACACATTTTCACGCCCGAACAGCGTACCTTTTACAACCTGGACAACCTTTGGGCAGATGCAGTGATAAACCATATCCCTGATATGGTTTAAGCAATTACAATAAAAATAGAAATATCATTTATGGAAAACAAAAACGACATACCAAATAAAACTCCAAAGAACAACAAACCCAAGATGTGGCGCTTTAATCTGTATTGGATGTATGGGCTGATTTTGATTGGGATTGTTGCTTTGTTTATGACTAATGACTCGTCAACATCCCGGGAGTTGAATTGGACGGAATTCCAACAATTAACAAAGGAAAATGTATTTGAAAAGATAGTAGTCTATAACAAAAAGAATCTGGTAGAAGCAACTGTAAAAAGTGATAAGCTTAGCGCTGTTTTCAAAGGTGACACGTCTAATCTTGGCACTGAACCAAAAGCGTATGTTAAAGTTCCGTCTGCTGACAAGTTTGCCGATTTTTACGACAGCGTCATGTCAGAGAACCAGATTGATGCTTCTATTCGTTTTGAAGAAGGGGATAATGCTATATGGAATTCACTACTCAGCCTACTTCCATTTATACTGATCATTGCTCTCTGGATATTCCTGATGAGAAGGATGTCGGGAGGAGGTGCCGGAGGAGGTGCCGGTAATGTATTCAGTGTTGGCAAGTCAAAAGCACAATTATTTGATAAAGATAACGAACGGAAAGTAACATTTAAAGATGTAGCCGGTTTGGCAGAAGCGAAACAAGAGGTAGAAGAAATTGTATCTTTCCTTAAAAGTCCTGAGAAATATACAGAACTTGGAGGTAAAATACCCAAAGGAGCACTTCTAGTAGGCCCTCCCGGAACAGGTAAAACATTATTGGCTAAAGCTGTAGCGGGAGAAGCGAACGTTCCTTTTTTCTCATTGTCAGGTTCCGACTTCGTAGAAATGTTTGTGGGAGTAGGTGCTTCACGTGTACGTGACTTATTCCGTCAGGCCAAAGAAAAGTCACCTTGTATCGTGTTCATCGATGAAATTGACGCTGTAGGCCGTGCCCGTGGTAAAAATGCTAATATGAATAGCAACGATGAACGTGAAAACACATTGAATCAGTTATTAACTGAAATGGATGGATTCGGTTCCAATAGCGGTGTTATTATTTTGGCTGCTACTAACCGTGCTGATATATTAGATAAGGCTTTACTTCGTGCTGGACGTTTTGACCGGCAAATTCACGTTGAACTTCCTGACTTAAATGAGCGTAAAGAAATATTCAGTGTTCACTTACGTCCCATAAAGATAGATGATTCTATT
>DAMANX010000007.1:0-175983 GCA_032073245.1 Tannerellaceae bacterium | reverse complement strand
TGAAGGTACTTTTTACAGCGCTTTTTTGAGTTTAGGAATAATACAGGCTAAATGATTTTTCAAAATCTTCGCATGATTTCAAAAAATCTTTTAGAATAATTTTCTCAAACATCCTTTTTCCACCCAAAAACATACAAAATCAATCCATTTACATTCTAATTCACCATTTATAATTAAAATAAGCGTCACCCAAACCCTCCACTTTCTAACAAATTAATATGAATTCCCTTACTTTTTTTACATATCAACAATTGATACAGTTAGTCTTCTTTCTATTTTTAACCACTCTTTATACACATCTTTTTGTATTAAAAGTAGTATCAAATTTCTCCTCCTTAGCAAAGGAGGAGGGGACCGCCGCTTGCGGGGGTGAGGTGGTTTGGTGTATCTATGAGTGTATTTTTAAGTTTATATAATATAAGTTACACCGAACCACCTCCCCCTCTCTTCGTTCGGGTACTCCTCCTTTGCTAAGGAGGAGAAATTTGATACTACTTTTAATCCAGCAACCTCACTTCACCCATCATTCCCCACTCATCACTTACATTTCAACCCTTCCCACTTATCCATTGTTTTAAATAAAAACATACCTTGCACCCTTGCTGATATGTTCAGCCTGGTAATTAACCGATTTACAATTAATAATTAACCATTAATAATTAAAAAAGACATGGTTTCAATTGAATTTCATCTGCGTACCTCTTCCAAAGTAAGACGTAGCGCAGGCAGTATCTTTATCCGGGTGATACACGACAGGCGTTCAGCCAGTATCACAACACCCTGGAAGCTATATCCCGAAGAATGGGATCACAGGGAAAGATGTATTGTGTATGGGATGAATATATCCCGCCAACCCTATCTCCGCGAAGTAGAATCCGAAATGGAGAAAACACGTGACTTCCTCTTAGCCTCTGTTTGCCGTATGGAGGATCAGGGAGAATTCTCAGCCGCGGATATAACAGCCGTTTACCGCCGCCGAATAACCGGCAGCCTCCTGTCTTCATACGTTGATAAGCTTTCAGAGGAACTTATAGCCGAAGGCCGTGAGCGTACTGCCCGTGCCTATCGTACAGTCCGTAACGGAATCCTCAACTTCTATGGAAATGATCTTTCCTTTAAGCACATCAATTCCTCCCTGATGCATAAGTTCCAGACATATATGCTGAGTGAAGGAAAAGAAATGAACACCATCTCTTTCTATATGCGTAATCTTAGGGCCATATACAACCGGGCCGTAAAAGAGCACCTTATCGAAGAAAAAAGAGAGAACCCTTTCTCGAGTGTCTATACCGGGATACATACAACTAAAAAAAGAGCCCTCTCGAAAGAGGATATGGCTATTCTGCAAGACTGGAACCCGCTTGGGGAAATGAAAAATGAAGAATTAAGAATTAACAATCGCTTAACGGAGCGTAAAGCAATGAAAAATGGAGATACAGCATTCAGTACTGTAATGGCTGGTCTTCGTCAGGCTCAATTGCTATTTCTCTTCTCTTTCCTTGCCCGTGGCATGTCATTTGTCGATATGGCTTTTCTACGCAAGACAGATATAAAAAATGGTCTCATCCGTTATCGCCGCAAGAAAACCGGACAACTGCTGGAAGTAACTATTACTGATACAATGCAAAATATCATTGATCAATTGGGTACAGACACAGCAACTTCGCCCTATCTATTTCCTCTTATAAGGATACCTGGAGAGAACGAACGTCTTCAATACGAAAGCGCACTTCGCACCCAGAACAACCGGCTCAAGCGCCTGGCAGCGCTGTTAAAAGTGAAAAGTGAAAAATTAAAAGTGAAAGAAAAAGCGAAAAGAAAAGCAAAAGACGCTACAGTGCTTCCTGATGATTCTTCACTTTTCACTTTTAATTTTTCACTGTCAAGCCACGTGGCTCGACACACCTGGGCTACGATTGCCAAAGCTGCAGAGATTCCCATCGGGGTGATTTCCGAAGGTCTGGGACATACTTCGGAACGTACCACAACGATCTATTTAGGATCGTTTGATAGTAAGGTTTTGGATAGTGCCAATCGAAAAGTGGAGAAATTCATAAAATCTGCCATGTAATGCTTGCGGATATCTAATTTAATATTTACATTTGCCACCTAGAATCCGTTGATAAACAAACGTTCTGTCACTTTCGCAATGACAGAATATGCGTATTATAAAATCATAATACAACCACAAACAAACTCATTTTTCTTCTTCCACCAACTCTATTTATTAAATTCACCCTACCAATACCTTTCCATTATCCAACAATTGACCAACTATTCGCCTTAGCTTACCGGGTGGGTAGCCAAGATGTTTCTTACAGTAGTCGGTAAACTGCGGTAAGGACAGGAACTTTTGCTCTTCTGCGATCTGTCCTATAGGTTTATCAGTTGCTATTAGTTCCTGGTATACTTCATCTATTCTCCTTTGATTCATCCATTTATATGGGGAGACACCAAAGGTTAAGCGGAACTTTTTTTCAAAGTTAGAGACACTACAATTATAGAGAGCAGCGAACTCTATAACTGTACGTACCTTTTTATAATTCTTCAAAACGAAATCCATAAACCGGCTATCATTACTCATAAGGGGATGAAAGAAGTAGCCTAGCTCCTCTGCGGTATAATAGCCTGAGAGGAGATAAAACAGTTCTTTTTTCTTTAGTTCCAAATAGTCTGAATCGGTAAGGCCTTTCTCATAATTGTTTTTGAGTGTAAGAAGGAATTCCCTTATCATAGTTTTCATCTGTAATGTGGCCGGACTACTGTTCGGCTCTGGGCTGTAAGGCTTCGGGATATTCCGGTACAATCGTTCGTTACCATCCAACCGGAAGACACAAACGGACACACCCCGGGCTGTCCGGGTTTTAAAATGTGAACCCGGAGGAAGCAGCAGGATACTGCCCTGACCTATAGGATAGTCAAAAAGGCGATTGAAAGAGATGGAGAAACTTCCTTCCTGAACCAAAATGATTTCCCCAAAGTAAAGGGTGGTCTCCCAGTCGTAACCGGCCGGGTGGTTTACCCACCGGATGGGAAGGTTTTCGGCTTCTGTAAATGCTTTTTGCTCTCTTTCTACACTAAGTAACCTACTCATAATCTACACTCTAATTTAATGTTTACATTTTGTTTGACCTTTTCCGGTGAATTCGGCCAGTTATCAAACTGTGATTGGGGCTTTTCCACCCTTCTACCTGAAGCTTGTTTTACAATGTTAGTGATCCTGCTTGTTTGAAAAATGTTTGAGCTAACGTTTTTGCGCCACTCAAAACAACAGTAACACGCTATACCACAAACGATTAAAACACCATCATCAACTCTTCTTATTCTGCGAAAGTGACAGAATGAAAACAATAAAAAGAGAGTAACTAATTAAAGACAAATGAGAATGGGAAGAAGAAAGAAATTAACTGTAAAACAAAAAGAGAAAGAAGCAAAGGGCTTCGACAAAACAATTTATTCAATTAATTAATAAACAAAGAAAAAAGATGAAAAGAAAGATTTTTACTTTATTGGTGGCGATGTGTAGCATAGTGGCTATAAATGCGCAGATTCGTTATGTTGCAGAAGGAGCTTCTGGAGATGGAACATCCTGGGATAATGCCTCAGGAGATATTCAGGAAATGATTAATGAATTATATAGACTTGGGGGAGGAGAAGTATGGGTCGCCGCAGGTAATTATACCCCAACCCATAAAATAGCCGAATTATATTATCATAATGTTGATGATCAATATTATCCTACAGCAGATAAAGATAAAACATTCCTTCTTAAAAGAAATGTCAAACTTTATGGTGGTTTTCTTCAAGGTGCGGCTAACCTTGAAGATAGAGATTGGAAAGCTAACGAAACAATTTTAAATGGGGATAATGGTGAATATAAAGTTTGTCATATTGTAACTGCATATGGTGAAATCGGCTCTGCCTGTCTGGATGGATTTACCATAAAAGAAGGGTATGCCAAATCTTTTGATAATTTTAATAATTTGATGATAGATGGATATGCGATATTAAGAGATAGAGGAGGAGCCATACATATTGTAGGTGCTTCACCTCGTTTAAATAATTTGCATATAGAAGACAATTTTGGCGGTTTGGGAGGTGGCCTTTATACTACAGGGGAAATAACGGATTTATTGATTACCAATTCAACGTTTGAAAGAAATAGTTCAGCAAATGGGGGAGGATTGTATTTGAGGTCCGGTAACCAGAATGTGACTCTTATCAATGTAAATATTTACAATAATACATGTACCACATCGGGCAGTGGTCTTGAAATGGTTAATAGTGGGGTTTTAAATATTTATGGTGGTAAAATCGCTTACAACCAGAAGAATGGTATTTGTCAGCATAGTGGAACCGTAAATATAATTGATGCTGATATTTTTGAAAATAAAGTAGCAGGTATATACCAAAGGGGCGGTGAAATGACTATAAAAGATTCAAAGATATATAATAATGAAGGCACTGAAGCCGGAGGTATCTATTCTGTATATGCAAACACAATTTTATCTTTGGAAAGTGTATTGATTACAGGCAACTATTCAACAAGTAAGGGAGGAGGTCTTTACAAAAATGGAGGAGAACTCAATATGAAAGATTGTGTTATTTCCCACAATGAGACAACAGGTTCTGGAGGCGGGTTAGCAATAATGAATGGCATAACCGGTTTGAATATCTCTAATTGCGAATTTAGCGATAATACCGCTGCTTCATCAGGAGGAGGGCTTTATCTTTCTTCAACCAATGCATATAAAACAGATTGGCACGATGTCACTATAAAGAATAATACTTCCGGAAACACGGGAGGAGGTATGTATGTTGGGGGAAGTGTGGTAGAATATGTTTTCATGAACACGAAAGTAATAGGGAATACTTCCACCACTTCAGGAGGAGGTATTTATCTTCATAATTCAACAACTTCTTTATTCGCTAATCTTCTGGTGGCAGGAAATGAAGGCAGTGTTGGCGGTGGTATACAACTGGCTGCGACAACGACAACATCGACTTTAATAAATGCTTCTATTATTAATAATACTGCGACTACCTCTAACAGGGGAGGAGGAATTAATACCAGTGGAATAGCACATCTGAAAAATAGTATTGTTTTTGGAAATAGCTCTATAAATATCTATCCTGCAATTACTGATAAAACAACTGATTATCCACAAGGGACCTTCAATAACAGCCTGATTGAAGGTATATCTGAAACCAATTTGGATAAGATTTCTGATTCTCAAAACAACATAAATGGAGCAGAGATCACCTGCGATGAACTTTTCATAGACGCATCCAATGGCAATTACACATTACTCAGCGGAGCAGCCAATCTTGCTATTGATGCAGGAGAAGAGGCTTTCATTGCTGACTTAAACCAGTCTTATGATCTTGCAGGTAATGACAGAATTAATAATACGATTGATTTAGGAGCTTATGAATACTCAGGTGTGCTTTTCAAGGATGCAACCTATCCGTATGAACCGGGAGTGATCCATTCGCTGGTATTGGAAGGTGTTGCGGATCCAACAGGAGCTACATATACATATACGGGAGGCCCCACTTCAGACGCTCCGGGTGTTTATACTATAAATGTAACAGGTGGAGGAATAAATGAAACTGCTACACTAGTGGTAACTTCTGATGATTTAGTCGAGTTTTCCGATAATAATCTTCTTCAGAATGAAATATATGACGGATCGCCCAAACCCTTAACAATAGCCTCTGTTACGGAGGGAACAATAGAGATTTCTTATAACCCGGCTGTTCCTTATGCGGCCGGTATATATGAAGTTATAGTTTCTGCGGTGAAAGATGGCTATGTTCTAGGATCGAAAACAGCTTTAATTTCTATTCAAAAAGCAGAATTGAATATTGATCCTACAACCATAGTTTTTGCAGATCAAACATTTATAGAAAACGGAAGCATTCATAGCCTGAAAATAGAAGATGAAGACTTACTGGGTCTGGATGTTATATATTATAATAACGATCAGATAAATGCAGGTAATTATAAAGTAATAGCTGAACTTTTCCATAAAACAGATAAGGAGAATTACTATCCAATAGAATTAATTGCAACAATGACGATCAATGAGTATGTTGCCCCTGAGCCTGTTTTATATTCTATCTCTTATGATGCAGGTGAATGGGGTATTATAAAAGTGACCTATAACGGTTTCGAAATATCCTCAGGTTCTTATGTAGACGCGGGAACTTCAGTAGCTATCTCAGCAACATCCACAATGGCGGGTATGGTATTAGAAAGCCTGACTGTAAATGGAGCACCGGTTGATAATAACAGTACAATTATAATCAATAGCGATACCGAGATTCTGGCTGTGTTCGAACTGGAAGGTTCCGACCCAAACCCGGATCCGGTCGACAATGTTACAATTGGAGGTACACACTTATGGACGGCTGATGGATACTTATATATCCTGACAAGTCAACCCGCTAATGTTTATGTATTATCAATGACAGGACGTATTGTTGCTAATCAAAAAGTTTCAGCCGGAGAAACATCTATTTCACTGGGAAAAGGAATCTACATAGTAAAAGTAGATAATAAAGTCACAAAAATAATTGTGAGATAAATTCCATAATAACAGGGAATGGATATAGACCATTCTCTGCTTATTGTAAAACAAGTGTGTGCTGAAAGAGAACAGGTATCAAAAGATACTCTGGCTTTCTTTTAGCACATTTTTTATTTATGTGTATTGGTGCGCCAACCTATTTGAAAATGCTTTTGTGTTTCCGGATAGGCTGCGCCCGTTTTGTGAGCCTAACCTTAACCACTACCATACACAGGGCTACTGCACGGGCTTTGGTGACGGCAGAGGAACCCAAATCAAGCCTCGCCAAATCCAAAACATGAACTGTCAATTGCATGAATCAAAAACCTGTTTTAATCAACTTCGTGGATTATTCGGAAAACAACAACCTTCCGTAAGGCGTTTTAATCAAACCTTGAAAGATTTCTCTATTGTAGAAAAAGAACGATGGTACCAGCTAGCCTGTTTTGTGGCTATGAATGAATGGGATACAATTACTCAGTGGTATAGAACTTTTCTTACTAATCTGATTAAACATGACTGGCAAAGATTTCTGAATTATGTAAGAGAAACTTCTATTCTCGGATCATTGGGTATCCCAATTAAAGATAAGAAAATGGTTCGAAAAATATTTACTCTGATTGCACAGATGCCAAAAGAAAAAAGAGAAGATAAAAAAGAAAGGAGGATTTCATTTAATCAGATAGCATTTATTCTAAGCCTATGCTTTATGACAAAGGAGAAGATAAGCTATCTATCTGATCAGATCAGTAAAGGCATGATGACACCGGAAGAACTTATGTATCTCAAAGAATTGGCAGTTATTGATTGCTGAGTTTGAAGGTAATATCAACAATAGTAGAGACTGGGCTTGCCCTGTCTCCATAAAATCACTACATAATCAATATGCTATGTAATGGAGACAGGGCAAGCCCTGTCTCTACCATTGTCGCGAATCCTCGAATAATAGTATGCCATGTATTATTTTGATTATATTTGCAAATACATATCAATTTGCAATAACCTTAGCTATTGATATGTATAGGACGCAAAAATAATCTTTATGAAATCAACTCGAAAACTGTACTTTTTATTCTTTTTAGTCTTTATTCTCTTCACTGATGCAAATGCAGATTCACGTATTCAACTAAATATGAATACGGATTGGGCCTTTTTCAGAGGCGATATGGAAGATGGACAAAAAATCCGTTTAGATGATTCTAAATGGATGCCAATTGTAATTCCCCATATTATGCAATTAGAAAAGAAACATTGTGGAGGGAATGGTATTTATGACGGTATTGGCTGGTATCGTCGTTATTTTAAATTACCCGATACTTATCAGGGAAAAAGGATTGTTATTTCTTTTGAAGGGGTAATGACTTCATGTGATGTTTTCATTAACGAAGAAAAAATAACCACCCATCATGGTGGATATATGGGTTTCATCGCGGATATATCCGATAAAATAAAGTGGAATGATAACAATGTCTTAGCGGTACGGGTATCAGCGGAATATGATCCTCTCACCCCTCCGGGGAAACCTCAGGAGAAAATGGACTTTTATTATTACAGTGGTATCTATAGAGATGTAAATATGGTTATTACTGATCCGTTACATATTACCGATGCCTTGGAAGAAAATGAGATTGCCGGTGGTGGTATTTTTGTTACTTATCCGGAAGTCACTAAAGAAAAAGCCAGAGTCAATATAAAAACGCATATTAGAAATAATTATTCCACTGGAAAACAGGGACAACTATTAACCCGTCTTATTGATAAAGAGAAAAATATTGTAGCTACACAATCTACTGAAATCCAGTTAAAAACTCAAGAGAACAAACATATTGAACAGGATATCCTGGTAAACAAACCAAATCTATGGCATCCTTATCAGCCTGATTTGTATACTCTTCAATCCGAATTAATCGTTGACGGAAAAGTTGTAGATAATCATATAAATGAAATAGGTATACGCACGATCCACTATACCCGGGAGGAGGGCTTTTTTATCAATGGAGAAAAGCTGTATCTACGAGGAACAAACAGGCATCAGGCTTATCAAAATATTGGAGATGCCGCCTCCAACTCCATGCAGGAAAGTGATGTAATAGATTTAAAACGAGGGGGATTTAATGCAGTTCGTGCTGCTCACTACCCCCAGGATCCTGCATTTCTGGCTGCTTGCGATAAATTTGGATTATTAGTGATTGAGTGTATTCCGGGATGGCAATATTTTAATGCGGATTCTATATTTATCAAACGCCTCTATGATGTGGAACGTAAAATGATAAGAAGAGATAGAAATCACCCTTCTATAATATTATGGGAAACCGCCTTGAACGAATCACGCTATCCTGTAGAATTAGCAAAAGATATTTTTGAGATAGCTCATGAAGAGTATCCGGGCAATCAAATGTATACATCAGGAGATTATCTGGGACATGCGGATATGGTTGATTATTATGATGTATTTTATAAACAAGTATCCAAATATCCGAAGGATGGAAATGTGATGAGTAATTATCTGGAAGATCAGGTAGCAATCAAACCTCTTTTCACACGGGAATGGGGCGATGGTGCCGGTGAAAAACCACGTGTTAGCCTGACAGAAAATGAAGAGGAACTGATGAAACATTGCAGAAGCCGATATCATCAATTAAATGGGAATGGTTATTTTGACTGGTGCATGCTAGATGCAAACCCACGAATGGGAGGGCATTTTATGTGGAGCTATAATGATTATGCCAGAGGAGCCAGTGAGAATACTTTATATTGTGGTGTAGTTGATATTAACCGTTATCCGAAATATAGTTATTATATGGCACAAAGTATGCGTAATAAGGATATTTCCCAACCAGGGTTATATGAAGGCCCCATGGTTTATATTGCATCTTTCAATTCATCTCCCGGATATAGTTCTTCAACGTCAGATATAACCGTATTTTCCAATTGTGATGAAGTTAGATTATATAGAAATAATAAACTGATTGCTGTTCAAACGCGAGAAGAAAGAACTGCCTTATATCAACCTATCGTTGAAAAAGGAGGAAGTCCATGTTATATATTCGATGCGGGAAGTTATGAAAGAGGTGAATTACGTGCAGAAGCACTTATCGATGAAAAAGTTGTAAGAACACATACTGTAAAAACTCCTGAACAAGCTTATTCTTTGCAAATAGTGGTACATGATAATGGAATCATGCCTATTGCAGACGGAAGTGATATGATCCCGGTGTATGTAAAGATATGTGATAAGAACGGAACACTGGTTAATTCATCAGATGCCCTTATTAAAATTCAGGTGGAAGGTGAAGGACATCTTATTGGAGAGGGAATAGAACGAATCGGAGTAAGTCCTCAAAAGGTAGAAGGAGGTATTGGTTTTGCTTTTGTGCGAACAAGCAAAAAAGAAGGAGATATCAAAATATCCGTATCTTCAGATGGATTAAAAGGAGATATCAAAACAATAAGTAGCAAAGCTTTTAAAGGGATATATGTACCCGATGGTAACCATGGTATATTTGGAGGAGACGAAGAAGATGGTGTAGTTGTTGTGGGTACTTCCTGGGAAAGATATATATTGTCTAAACCTAAAATTCAGATAAGCGAAGTAAATGTAAGTGGTAGTCAACCAGGATATCCTGCTTCGCATATTATTGACGGAAAAGATGAGAGCTGGTGGATTGCAGAAGATGAATCATTTCCTCAGACTATCATTTTGAGCCTTGAGAAACCGACTTTTGTATCTGCCAGCCGGGTATTATTCCAAAAAGACAGTTCGTCTTATTTGCATAAAGTGGAGGTTTCCGAAGATGGTGAAAATTGGAGAAGAATGTATGAACGCGAATGTACCGGATGGGATTTTAAGCCTCAGCAGATAAACCGGGAGATAAAATATTTTCGGATTACTATCAATAATGCTTCTGAAGGAAGAGCCGGACTCGGGGAAATTACCTTATTTGGAGAATAGGCGTTTTGTATCAAAACAAAAAAACCTATTTTCGCTGTTATATATTAAATATGTATTTAAAACAAGCCCATCATGAATAAATTTAATTCTGCTACTTTGCGAAGTGCTCTTGCTATTGTTTTAGGTTTTGTTCTTGTCTTATGGCCGGAACTGGCTGTTACCTATTTGGTGATAACAATCGGGATTTTATTTATCTTACCCGGAATATTTTCTATATTAAGTTATTTCACTCGCGACAGGAAACCCGGAGCTCCGGATAAAAATTTTCCTATTGAAGGCGCAGGAAGTATATTGTTTGGAGCATGGCTTGTAATTATGCCCACATTCTTTGTAAACATATTAATGTATATACTGGGAGCTTTATTGGTGCTTGGAGGTTTCTTTCAGATTATTGCCCTTATTAAAGCGCGAAAATGGTCATTGGTTCCCTGGGGATATTATGTTATCCCCACATTAATTCTAATCGTCGGTATTCTAATCCTTGCCTATCCCTTTGGAACAGCGGCAAATACTTTTGTTGTCTTTGGTGTTGCCTGTATTATTTACGGATTTAGTGAGTTGATCAACAGTTTCAAATTCCGGAAAAAGAATGAGGATACGGACTATATAGTATAAGTGAAAAGTGAAGAGTGAAAATCGAATTAATTATCTCTTTTCACTCTTCACTTTTCACTTCTTAAGATTTTCTGTATTCCATAGGAGAAACTCCCATATGCTTCTTAAAGAATTTCCCAAAGGTTGACTGATCAGAAAAATTTAATTGGTCAGCCACCTGTTGTACGGTGATGTTTTGCATCTTAAGCAATACTTTCGCCTCAACGATAAGTGCCTCGTCTATCCATTTATTTGCTGATTTTCCCGATAGATCTTTCAGAATGAGGGATAGGTATTGAGGTGTAATGAATAGTTTATCAGCATAGAAAGAAACTACATGATGTTCCTTTACATGTTCAAAAAGCAATTGCAGAAAATTATTCATTATCTCTTCTTTACGGGAAAAGGTAGGTCGGGTTATATTATCATTTTTACCAATAAATATATTTGCTAACTCCAAAAGAAATGCAACAAAGGAATTTTGTATTACATCTTTATGGAAAGAATGTGTACGTAACCGTATTTTACTCCGAAGCGTTTTAATACATTCATCAATATGAAGAGTTTCATGCGGAAGAAATTCGGTACAGGGATTCTTACGTAATTGCATATAGTTAGTCATGGAAGGACTTCTTTTGGCAATATTTATTTCTTCCAAAAAATCTTTATCAATAACCATTAGACGCGCCTTGAAATCACTACTGGATGATGCTATCTGAAAAATATGTGTAGGCATTATCGTAATAAAAGTATTTGCCTTAACAGTGTAAGGCACATAATCAATGCGCATATCAACCGATCCATCTAAAACAAGAATCAGAAATAAAGCATTTAGCCTCACTGGTACTGTATATTCTTTTGAATGCATTGTTGCTTCCGGTGAATCTGCATATATATCGGTAATCGTAAATATATTCTGAAAATTATCCGTAGTTATAATATGTTGATTCAACTCCGACATCTCTATTAGAGGAAGCTTTTCCATATACTCATTCTTTTAATTTATTACACCTTTGCTGACCTAACAAGTCGTCTTCTTTCATTTTCGACCAACAAATATATTGTTTTTTCCAATAAACAACCAATTTTTTTATCTCATTTTCATTTCCGACCAATCCCGTAACAGAATAAACCAATTGAGTTTCCTATATTTAATAGAACTTTGCAGCAGTATTAACAAATTATAAGGTAAAAAGATTTTTTAGGTGACTGGCATTTGACCGATGATAATCGGTTGTTCATCGGGAATAATCCCAGAATAAACCAATTTGGTTTTTTATAAACCATTTGACAATCTTACCTTTGCCTCATAAAGCAAAACTCAAGGAGAGTATCACTAAAAAATGATTAAGGAACAAATTATATCGACAGCATTGGATTTATTCTCACAATATGGCATTAAAAGTGTGAGTATGGATGATATTGCTCGAAATATGAGTATCTCTAAACGAACATTGTACAGTTTCTTTCCCGATAAAGAGACTCTTCTTATTGAAGGATTGGATTTTTCACATTCACGATTACGCGTATATCTAAATGAAATAGAAAAGGGTGATTACACAGCAATAGATATTATCATTCTATTTTATGAAGAAATAATGAAACGTCCACGATGGTATAGCAAAAAGTTTTTTGAAGATCTGAAAAAATATCCAAAAGCTATGGAAAAAAAAGAAATTGAAAAAAATGTACTTTCCGAACGATGCATAGGTTTATTCGACCGCGGAATAAAGGAGGGAGTGTTTCAAAAAGGAATAAACTTTGAGATTGTAGCTCTTCTTGCCAAAGAACAATTAAAAATGTTACAACCGTCAAAATCTTTTTCTAAACATTCGAATACAGATGTCTACAATACGGTATTGATTACTTTTCTGAGAGGTATTAGCACGGACAAAGGACGTGATATCCTTGAAAGATGGGTCAGAACTAAACAAATAACAAGTATAAATTGAAATAGGTATTAGGTTATAAATATTTAATGTCAAATCTATTAATAATGAAACGATTAGGAGTGAACAGAAAGTTGATGTGGGCAGTAATGGTTATACTGCCGTCTCTGGCTTTATCATCAATGTATGCACAAGAGCCCATTGTGCTCTCGTTGGATAAAGCATTGGAGATAGCGATGAGTGAGAATCCTACGGTGAAGGTAGCCGATCAGGAGATTGAAAAGAAAAAATACGCGAAGAAAGGTTCGTACGCAGCTTTGTTCCCTCAAATCAATTTTGGGGCAGATTATACCCGTACTTTGAAAAAACAGGTGATGTATATGGATGGGGCATTTGATATGGGTGCTATGCTTAATCCTGTTATTGATCCGGTTATCAATGGGGCTGATGCTACTTTAGCCGGAATGGTTCCGGGTTATGTACCAGGAACTTTGAGGGATAATATTAATGCAAATACCCCAAAACCAGAACCAACAGAAGGAGGAGATGAAGGTATATCCGTAGGCCGTGATAACAACTGGGGCTTAGGTTTTAATGCCTCTATGCCATTGATTAACGCATCCCTATGGAAAAGCCTTAAAATATCGGGACAAGATGTTGAACTGGCAATCGAGCAAGCACGTTCATCCAAAATAGATATGGCGAATCAGGTAAAGAGAAGCTTCTTCGGGGTGATGCTTGCAAATGACTCTTATAGCGTATTCAAAGAAAGCTATGATAACGCTATGGAGAACTATAATGATGTAAAGCAGAAATATGACCAGGGTTTGGTTGCTGAATATGATTTGATTCGTGCGGATGTATCCGTAAGAAATGTTGAACCGAACATGTTACAAGCCGAGAATGCGGTAAGCCTTGCAAAATGGCAATTGAAAGCACTTTTAGGCATGGATCTTGAATTGCCGATCGAATGCGAAGGTAAGCTTGCTGATTTCCAATCGGAACTTTTCAGTGACTATCTGGGCGTTGATACAGCTCTCTCTAATAACTCTGCCTTGCGTCAATTGGATATACAGGCAGAACAATTGAAAAATACAATTCAACTCCAAAAATATGATTACCTGCCAACACTTAATGTATCAGCATCATATACCTGGAGTGCGATGAATAATGATTTTAAAATTAAAGATTATCAATGGAATCCATACTCTATGGTTACTCTTTCTTTATCTATTCCTATCTTTTCGGGAGGAAAGAGATTAAATACAATTAAACAATCAAAAGTTACAATGAGCCAGTTACACCTGCAACGCGATGATTTACATCGTAACCTGCAATTAGCGACAAAGCAATATATGGATAACATGAATACCTGCCTAAAAAGATATGATGCCGCTCAGAAAGGGGTAGAACAGGCAGAACGTGGTCAGATGATTGCTCAGAAACGTTATGAGACAGGTGCCGGCACTTTATTGGAATTGAATGATGCTGAATTGGCATTAACTCAATCCAAATTAAACTTCAATCAGGCAATATATGATTATATGGTAGCTAAGTCTGATTTGGAAAAAACATTGGGTAAAGCTCCCCAAACATATTGATAATATAAAAAGAATATAATAAAATGAAAACAATTAAAGTGCTAAAAGTATTACCGGTTGCTGCTGTTGCGTTGCTGATATCATGCTCCGGAGAAAAAGCTCAAAACACACAGACAGTTGAGGAGAAAACCAAAGTGAAGGTTGAAATTGTTCACACACAAGAGGTGGATCAAATTGCGGAATTCACAGCAAATGTTGAAGCTAATATTACAAATCAGATCGCTCCGCAATCACCGGTTCGTATTGGCAAATTGTACGTAGAAGTGGGAGACCGTGTACGTGCCGGACAGTTACTGGCTTCAATGGATGAGACACAGCTACGTCAGACTCAAATCCAGTTGCAAAACCTTGAGACTGAATTCAATCGTATTGACGAATTATACAAAGTAGGCGGTGCTTCAAAATCATCGTGGGATGCACAAAAGACATCTTTGGAAGTAAATCGGACTGCCTTGAAAAATCTGGAGGAAAACAATAAACTGATGAGTCCGATATCAGGTATAGTTACTGCACGTAATTATGATAATGGCGACATGTATAATGGTTCACAACCTGTATATGTAGTTGAACAAATCACCCCTGTCAAACTGATGGTAAACGTATCTGAAAGTTATTTCACACAGGTGAAAGTAGGTAAAGAAGTAGAAATACGTCTGGACGTATATGGTGATGAAGTGTTCAAGGGAAAAGTAAACCTTGTTTATCCGACTATCGATCCGGCTACCCGTACATTCCCGGTGGAACTTCGTTTAGCTAATACTGACCAACGCGTAAGGCCAGGGATGTTTGCCCGGGTTGTGATGCAGTTCGGTACCGAAAATCGTGTTGTAGCTCCTGACCAGGCTGTTGTTAAGCAAGCTGGCTCCGGAGACCGTTATATGTATGTATATAAAAATGGCAAAGTATCCTATAATAAGGTTGAATTAGGTCGCCGTATGGGTAACAGATATGAAGTTGTCTCCGGTGTACAAGATGGTGACCAGGTAGTTATTACGGGGTTAAACCGCTTAACAAACGGACAGGAAGTTGAAGTTGTAAAATAAGAAAAAACAAACAATATGAGTTTATATGGATCAGCTGTAAAAAAGCCAGTTACTACAGCCCTTGTATTCGTGGCAGTAGTAATCCTCGGACTTTTTTCCTTAACCAGGTTATCTGTCGACTTACTTCCTCAGATAGAAACCAACATGATTATGGTTATGACGGCATATCCGGGAGCAAGTGCTTCTGATATTGAGATGAACGTCACCAAACCATTAGAGAATACATTGAATAGTGTGAGTGATTTGAAGAATATCACTTCACAATCTAAAGAAAATATATCTATAGTAACCCTGGAATTTGAATACGGAACAGATATTGATGTCGCAACGAATGATGTACGTGATAAACTGGATATGGTAGAATCCGCATTGCCCGATGATGTCGAAAACCCTATCATTTTCAAATTCGGTACCGATGATATTCCTATCCTTCTTTTGTCTGTAACGGCAGAAGAGAGCACCAGTGCTCTTTACAAGATCCTGGATGACAAGGTAGCCAATCCTCTGGCACGTATCAGCGGTGTAGGTGCGGTGTCTATCGCAGGTACTCCTATCCGTGAATTACAGATATATTGCGACCCTTATAAATTGGAAGCATACGGACAAACGATTGAAAGTATCTCATCCATAATCGCGCAAGAGAACCGGAATACTCCGGGTGGTAGTATAGATATAGGTTCAAACACTTACTCCTTACGCGTTCAGGGCGAATTTACCGATGCCAGTCAGATGCTGAATCTGGTGGTAGGAACTGTGAATGGCAAGAGTGTTTACCTGCGGGATGTTGCCCGGGTGGAAGATACCGTAGAAGAACGTGCACAGGAAACCTACAATAATGGTTTGCGTGGGGGTATGATTGTTATTCAAAAACAATCAGGAGCCAACTCCGTAAGTATTTCAAATAAAGTAATGGAAAAACTCCCGGAATTACAAGCGGAGTTACCTTCTGATGTGAAGTTAGACATTATTGTAAATACATCAGAGAATATCCTGAATACAATTAACAGCTTGGTGGAGACGATTTTGATCACTTTCATTATTGTAATGTTGGTGGTATTTATCTTCCTTGGGCGCTGGAGAGCAACGTTTATCATTATCCTGACAATTCCGATCTCGTTGATTGCGGCTTTTGCTTATTTGTTACTATCCGGAAATACGCTTAACATCATATCTTTGAGTTCACTATCCATAGCTATTGGTATGGTGGTTGATGATGCGATTGTGGTATTGGAGAATATTACTACTCACATTGAACGGGGAAGTAAACCCAAACAGGCTGCCGTACATGCAACAAATGAGGTTGCTATCTCGGTAATTGCTTCTACCCTGACAATGTTGGCTGTATTCTTGCCTTTGACGATGGTTACAGGCCTTGCAGGTATCCTGTTCAAACAGTTGGGCTGGATCGTTAGTATCATCATGATCGTATCTACATTGGCTGCATTGACTTTGACCCCGATGTTAAGTTCACAGCTACTTCGCCTGGATCCTAAAAAAGGGAAATTATTTGTTCTTTTCTTTACTCCGATCGAAAAGGCTTTGAACAAGCTCGATGTAGTATATGCACGTTTCCTTCACTGGTCGGTTCGACACAGAATAACAATTATTGCAGGAGCATTTCTCGTTTTTGTGGGAAGTATGTTATTGATCCCAACCATTAAGACCGAATTCTTCCCTACACAGGATAATGCTCGTATAGGTGTTAATATACAACTCCCAATCAGTACACGTCAGGAAATAACCCGTGAAATCGCTATAAGTATAGATAAGGAATTCCGCGAAAAATATCCTGAAATAAAGATGCTAAACTTCAGTGAAGGTCAAGCAGGTACTGATAACACCTTTGCTCAATTGAGTGAGAATGGTTCTCATATAATTGAGATGAATATTGGTTTATACAGCAAGGGAGAACGTTTGGAGAAAAGTGGAAGCGACAGATCTTTGACTGAAATTTGTGAGTTGATGCGTCAGGATCTTTCAAAATATTCAGAGATAAAAGAGTTTGAAGTATTAGCCGGCGGTGGAGGCGGTATGGGTAGTGAAACATCAGTCGATATTGAAATCTATGGTTTTGACTTCGAGACAACGGATGCTGTCGCTAATGATATAGCCGAACGTATGAGAAAGTTTGAAGGAAGTTCACAGGTTAATATCAGTCGTAAAGACTATACTCCTGAATACCAAATCGATTTTGACAGGGAAAAATTAGCCCTCAACGGATTGAATGTAACAACTGCCTCAATGTATCTGCGTAACCGTATCAATGGTTCGGTTGCATCCAAATACCGTGAAGATGGAGATGAGTATGATATTCGCGTGCGTTACGCCCCGGAATTCCGTCAATCAATTGAAGACCTGGAGAATATCTTAATGTACAATAATGCTGGAAATGCGATCCGCCTGCGTGATGTCGGCGTTGTTATTGAACGAATGACTCCCCCTACTATTGAGCGTAAGAATCGTGAACGTGTAATTACTGTCTCTGCTATTGTAGGTCCGGGGGCAGCTTTAAGTGATGTGGTTGCTGCAGCTAACAAAGAAATGAGAAGTATGGATATTCCTTCCGATATCAGTTGGCAGATTGGTGGTACTTACGAAGACCAGCAGGATACGTTTAAAGACCTGGGTATTTTAATGGTATTGATCATTATCCTTGTATTTATTGTGATGGCAGCCCAGTTCGAATCTCTTGTCGACCCGTTTGTGATCATGTTCTCCATTCCATTTGCATTTACCGGGGTTATCCTAGGGTTAGCTATTACGCAAACCCCACTGGGAGTTATGGCATTGATTGGGGTAATCATGTTGCTCGGTATTGTTGTAAAGAATGGTATCGTATTGATTGATTACACGATTTTATGTCGTGAAAGAGGAATGAGTATTCTGACTGCGGCGGTAGCTGCCGGAAAATCCCGTCTTCGTCCGGTATTAATGACTACATTGACAACAGTATTGGGTATGATACCTATGGCGGTTGGAACAGGTGAAGGAGCTGAAATGTGGCGTTCAATGGGTATGACAGTAGCCTGGGGGCTTTCTGTTTCTACTTTGATCACACTGGTTATAGTACCGGTTGTTTACAGTGTATTTGCTGCCAATGGAGTGAAAAGAAGACGCCGGAAACTGGTTAAAGTTCGTCACTTGGAAGAATTAGAATAAAACAGAAAGATACAGGTAAAGAGGCTATTATAAAACCTCTTTACTGTCTCTTTTATTATTCACCTTATTAAAACAAAAAAAATGAAAGCTGTTTTTATATCATTTAATCAAGCATATTACGAGATGATTCTGGCTATAATGGATCGAAATAACATTCGGGGATTCACTTATTGGGATACTGTACAAGGACGTGGAACTAATAAAGGTGAACCTCATTATGGCAGCCATGCATGGCCAACGCAGAATTCGGCAATTCTAGCCATTATTGAGAATGAAAAGGTTGATAATTTTCTCGACTTACTTCATAAATTAGATATGCAAACCGAAGCACAAGGCCTACGTGCTTTCGTTTGGAATGTTGAACAAACGATTTAACTTATGATTCCAAATGTTATTACGTTCACCTTACTAAAAAAGGCAAGAATAAATTTGCTCATTATAGGACTCATATCCCTCTTTATTGGTGTTGGAGGTATTTATTTAGCTGGGACCTTAACATTTGGTGGAGGTCGTTTTCTTGTACTCACATTAGGGGTATTCGCACTGCTAGTTGCCGCTTTTTGTATTATGAGCATCATTCATTTGAATAAGGAAAAAGGAGTAGGAATACATATTTCAGATGAGGGTATTTATGATATTTCTACAGGTAACACCTATGGTACAATTCTATGGGAAGATGTAAAAGATATACGGGTTATGAATGAACTGGGTAATACAAAAAGAAAATATATCGTTGTAAAAGTTCACAATCCGATCGACTATATCCAGCGTGAACGTAGCCAAAGCAAAAAACGCACTTTAGAGTTGAAATTACAATATTATGGCTCTCCTATTTGTTTCTCAAACAGGGCACTCAATTGCACTTTCGATGAACTAAAAGATGCTGTCATGTTGAAATATGAGCAATATAAAGACCATCATTAAGAAAGTAATGATAGAATAATTGATTTACTCAACAACTTTCAACTTTGCTTTATGCTTCGCTAAGCTAATTTCAATTCAATTTTTGCATTACTATTTTTTTTACTATCTTTGCACCGCTTTTTAGCCCCGTTAGTGTGATGGGAAATTAGGAAGCACTAATTTTGAGTAACACAAAAAAGATTTAAAATGAAAACATTTTCAGTAGAAGGCAAATCAAGAGCAATTGAAACCAGCTCTGCCGATCAAAAAAGAGCGTTAAAAGCGCTTCGTAAAGACAATCAAATTCCTGCTGTATTATACGGTGGTGAAAAAGTAATCCATTTCAATGTTTCACAGGATAATGTGCGTGGTTTGGTATATACTCCTGAAGTATTTCTTGTTGAATTGACTATTGATGGTAAGAAAACAATGGCTATTGTAAAGGATTTACAATTCCAACCTGTTACCGATCAGTTGTTGCACATTGACTTCCTGGAAGTTTTTGCTGATAAGCCTGTCGTAATTGAAGTGCCTGTTGCTTTGGAAGGTTATGCTGAAGGGGTTAAAGCCGGGGGTAAATTAACGCTTCGTATGCGTAAATTAAAAGTAAAAGCATTATATAGCAAGTTACCTGAAAAATTAACTATCAACGTTGATAAGTTAGGTTTAGGTAAATCCATGCAAGTTGGTGAATTAAGCTTTGAGGGTCTTGAGTTGATGAATGCTAAGAACGCTGTTGTTTGTGCAGTTCAATTGACTCGTGCTGCTCGTGGTGCTGCTGCCGCTGCTGCCGGAAAATAAAAATTAAGTTTTTAAAGAATAATAGACACGGAGACACGGAGAACATTCTCTGTGTTTCCGTGTCTTTTTTGTATATATCAACTGATGAAATACCTGATAGTTGGATTAGGAAATATAGGTTCCCAGTATTGGGGAACTCGGCATAACATCGGATTTCGTGTTGTGAACAGGCTGGCTGAAGTGGCGAATGTTCCTTTTACAGAACAACGCTATGGAGCTGTGGCCAATTTACGTATAAAGAATAAAGAATTGGTCTTATTAAAACCTAATACGTTTATGAATCTCAGTGGGAATGCTGTCCGTTATTGGTTGCAAAAAGAAAATATTCCCATTGAAAATTTATTGGTAGTGGTAGATGATATTGCCCTACCCTATGGTATACTTAGATTGAAACCTAAAGGAGGCCATGCTGGACATAATGGCCTAAAAAATATTCAGGAAATATTAGGTACTCAGGAATATTGCCGTCTCCGGTTTGGAGTCGGTGATCAATTTCCACGTGGTGGACAGGTTGATTATGTATTGGGCATGTTTGACCCGGAAGAACTGGAAGTTATGCCGGAGAAGCTGGAACGCGCTGCGGATATAATCCGTAGTTTTTGTTTAGCAGGTATACAAAACACTATGAATCAATTCAACAATAAAGACTAAATAACGATTAATGAGTAATGATTAACGAGTATAAATACATTAAGAAGTAAAGGTTTAATATTTTAATCGTTAAAAAGAAGTGAAATGGAAGAAGTACGTATAGATAAATGGATGTGGGCTACTCGCATATTCAAGAGCCGAACAATAGCAGTAGATGCTTGTAAAAAAAACAGGATTATGGTGAATGGCGTAAATGCAAAACCATCCCGTATGATTAAAGTAGGTGAAATAATTCAGGTACGTAAACCTCCTATCACCTACTCTTTCAAGGTTCTTGCCCTGACAGAACGTCGTATGGGTGCTAAATTGGTTCCTGATTACCTGGAGAATGTTACTCCTCCCGAACAATATGAAATTCTCGAGATGAATCGTATATCCGGTTTTGTAAACCGTTCAAAAGGTATGGGACGTCCTACCAAAAAAGATCGCCGGGAGCTGGAACAATTTGCCGATCCGGATGCAATGAACGATGGTTTTGATTTCGAATTTGACTTTGAAGGTAATGACTGAGTTTGCCTTATAGCCTGATCCTATAAGTACAATTCCTCTATCTCCTCTTTAGAGAAAAAGTACTATCCTCTCCTGTTCAGTTAATGATGTATCAAGAGGAAAGAACTCATGATGTTAATTTAATTCCTCACCAAAGGTTATAACTTGTGATGATTTTTCAAATCCTCTGTGCCCGATAATTTCATCATAAGAAAGGAGGGCCAGATTTCCTGTTTCTTTATTTTTCACCGATATTTCATCCAACAGTTTTCCATGAATATCATAATGGATTATTTTTTTATTCCCATTATCATACAACTTGATAGTAGTATCAGCCAGATTAAAACCAACCTCCGTTATATAAATATATTCACCTGTCCCGTTCCCTTTTTTACTGATTGAGGATATGTTTTTGCCTGTTTCATCAAAAACATGAAGTATTTGCATTTTGCCATCACACAAGAGTAAATAAGGGGAAATACCTACAGGATAGATAGAGGCGCTTAATAATAAGTTTTCTGTTGTTTCTAAAGGAATAAAATCAATTTTCTTTGCTATATTAACACTTACGCAAATACGTAATGGACTGATTAATCTGCCGGATATACTACCCCTAGTTGTCTGCGGACTTCATCTATGATTTCTAAAGTAACCAAGGAATTATTCCAACTATTGATTTTGGATTGCTGCTTCCCGGCAATTATCAAATCAATAAACTCCTTTATTTCATAGTAATATTCATCTTTATCCGTAATTGCTGTGATCCTTTCTATTTCAGATGTAGAACCTTTACCCGGACCGTTTTGCTTACGAGGTATATAATTTACGATATTAATCGTATTTATTTTATCCAGCATTATATTACCTTCTTCACCTTGTATCTCTGTAGGCAGCACTGAATCAGCTATTTTTGAATAAAGAACCGTTGCATTCATACCATTATACTGAAAATTTATAGCTCCCTGTCCATCTGCTCCGGAAGAAAGAATGACGCCGGATGCTTCTATTTTAAGTGGAGCACCAAAAAGCACAACCATTGGATAAATTGTATAAATACCTATATCCATTATAGCACCATTCGACATTTCAGGTTTGAAAGCATTAAGAATTACACCTTCTTTATATTTATCATAACGTGAAGAATATTGACAATAAGAAGAAAAATAACGACGAATCGTCCCTATTCTTTTTAGATTTTGACATACGGTCTGAAAGTTAGGGGTAAGAGTCGGCTTCATAGCTTCCATGAATGTAACATTGCTCTGACGGGCAACTTCAATCATTTCCCTTACTTCCCGTGCATTGGAAGCAAGAGGTTTCTCACACAATACATGCTTACCGTGCGTCATATACAATATACTGTGCTCAGCATGCAAGAAGTTTGGAGAAGCAATATATACAGCATCAATCAAAGGGCTTTTTGCCATTTCCTCTAATGAAGTAAATGTATGTGGTATATTGTGCTTGATTGCAAAAGCATTTGCAGTTTCCTGGGTACGTGAATAGACTGCTGTCAATTCAAAACGTTTATCTTGCCGAGCTCCCGTTATTACCCAGTCTGTAATAAAGTTTGTACCTATAACTCCAAAACGAACTTTATTATTTGCCATAATTTCTATCTTTTAATTCCCGATTAAGCAAGGTCAGAATAAATAGTGTTCACTACAAAGATAAAGATTATAATGACAATTAAAAGAGATGATAAAGAGTTATATACATATATCATTTTGTCATAAAAGAGCATCAAATTTTCTTTTTATGAGCGTCCATGAACAATTACACGCAAGTGTAATATTTTTTAACACATCATTCGGAAACTAAAAGCTAATTTATACTTTCATTTTGCTAAAGTTCAAAAAACAGAAAATGGTTTTAGCCGAATGAATTATCACGGCTAAAACCATTTCCATTTACTCCAATAGCCTACAGTTAAAGGTGTAGGTATTGAATTTATTATAACTATTATTTCTTAGCTCTGAAAGGCGTTTTAACTACAACCGCTTTCAAATTCTTATTACGCACCTGAATATAGATTTCCGTACCAACTTTAGTCAATTCCGGTTTAACATATCCCATGCCTATTCCTTTTTTCAGGAAAGGAGACATTGTTCCCGAAGTAACTTCTCCAATTTTATTACCATCAGCATCCACAATATCGTAACCATGACGTGGAATACCTTTATCTATCATTTCAAAAGCACAAAGTTTACGTATAACCCCCTCCTTCTTTTGACGTTCTAACTCAGCACGATTCGTAAAATTCTTTCCTTCCACGAACTTGGTAATCCAACCTAATCCGGCTTCAATAGGAGAAGTCGTATCGTTCAAATCGTTTCCATACAGGCAAAAACCGGCTTCCAGGCGTAAAGTATCACGTGCTCCCAAACCAATAGGTTTGATACCTTCCGCTTTTCCTGCCTCGAAAATAGCATTCCAGATCGTCATCGCATCACTCGGATAGAAATAGAGTTCAAAACCGCCTGCGCCAGTATATCCTGTATTAGAAATAATTACATTCTTACATCCGGCAAATTCACCTACTGTAAAAGTATAGTAAGGAATTTCCGATAAATCTACAGGAGTTAGACGTTGGAGGACTTCAGTTGTCTTTGGTCCTTGAATAGCTAATTGCCCTATATTATCTGAAGAGTTTTCAAGTTCCGCACCCATTGGATTATGACTTACACACCAATCCCAGTCTTTCTGAAGATTACCGGCATTTACTACTAATAGATATTTTTCATCTTCATAACAGTATACCAGCAGATCATCTACAATGCCGCCTTCATCATTCGGGAAACATGAATACTGTATTTTGCCCGGAGTTAGAACCGATACATCATTAGAAGTTATTGCTTGTAGAAAGGCTAAGGCATTTGGGCCTTTCACCCAAAATTCTCCCATGTGGGAAACATCAAATACGCCCAGGCCATTTACAACGGTCATGTGTTCGTCTATAATTCCGGTATATTCTATAGGCATATTATAACCGGCAAATTCATGCATTTTGGCACCCAATGCAATGTGTACATCGGTAAACGGAGTTGTCTTCATACTTGTTTGTGTTTTCTGGTTTATGATTTATGAGCTAAAAGCTCTGTTATCTTTATAATTGTTTCCATACTCTTTTTCAGAGACGGGATAGGCAAAAATTCATATCTGCCATGGAAATTCAATCCACCGGCGAAGATATTCGGACAAGGTAATCCCATAAAGGATAAACGGGCTCCATCCGTTCCGCCACGAATTGGCTTAACAATTGGTGTAACACCTACAGCTGTCATTGCTTCAAATGCCAAATCTACAATATGCTTCTGAGGTTCAACTATTTCCTTCATATTGTAATACTGGTCACGCATTTCCACTGTTGTGCTTGCCGGATAATTTTTATTCATTCTATCCACCAAAGCCTGTATATTTTCTTTTTTCTGTTCAAATAATTCCCGGGAGTGGTCACGGATTATATAAGAAAGACTTGCATCTTCCACCGTTCCCGACATGGCTGTCAGATGATAGAAACCTTCATATTTTTCAGTTGTTTCAGGACGTTGGGATGTTGGCAACCAGGAAGCAAATTCTACAGCCAACAAAGATGCATTCACCATCTTTCCTTTTGCGGTACCGGGATGTACATTCAATCCTTTAAAACTAATCTTCGCACCTGCTGCATTAAAGTTCTCGAATTCTAATTCTCCTATTTGCCCTCCATCAATTGTATATGCCCATTCACAACCAAATTTTTCCACATCGAAATGATCGGCACCTTGTCCTATTTCTTCATCAGGAGTAAAAGCTATACGAATTTTACCATGCTCAATCTCAGTATGTTCTTTTAGATATTGCACCGCTGATATAATAGCAGCAACACCTGCTTTATCATCTGCTCCTAATAACGTTTTACCATTGGTTACAATTATTTCTTGTCCGACATAATCCAACAGTTCCGGGAACATAGCAGTGGACAACACTATATTTTCCTGTTCAGAAAGAATAATATCACCTCCTGTATAATTTACAATACGAGGCTGAACGTCTTTTCCCGACATATCCGGGCTGGTATCCAAATGAGCAATAAAACCAATTGTAGGTATTGCCTTATCTGTATTAGCCGGCAATGTTGCCATCAGATAACTTTTCTCATCCAGAGAAATATCCTCTAGTCCGATCTCTTCAAGTTCTTTCACCAAAGCTTGTGCGAACACTAATTGCCCCGGTGTACTTGGGGTAGTTCCTGTCTCTTCATCCGACTTGGTATCAAATGATACATACTTAAGAAAACGTTCTACTAGGCTCATAATAATTATTTTTTTTACTTTTCATTAATAATGGCTGTTCCCATTGTAACAATGTGTACAAACACATTCTTTCGGCAAACCTATTGCCTCAATAAGATCCTCCACTGTATTAAAACGCAAAGTAGTGATATTTAGTTTACGACGAATGCAATCAATCATCGTTTTGTATTGTTCAGAATCTGTTTGGGCATATTTATCCAGATCTTTTTCATCATCTCCTTCCAGTTCTTTGATTGTCCGGCGGGCAATTAATTCAAGAGAAGATTTAGACGCTGAAAATCCAAGGAAAGGACAAGAATAGAGAATAGGAGGACACCCCAGACGCATATGAACTTCTTTTGCTCCATAACCATAAAGGATATTCACATTATCTTGCAATTGCGTTCCCCGCACAATAGAGTCATCACAAAAAATAACTTTCTTTCCATTCAAAAGCTCACGATTTGGAATCAGTTTCATCTTTGCAACCAAATCACGTATTGACTGATTTGCAGGAGTAAAACTACGTGGCCACGTCGGTGTATATTTAATAATCGCCCGACGATAAGGAATTCCTTTGCCTTCAGCATATCCTAAGCCCATACCAATTCCCGAGTCAGGAATTGCAGCAACATAATCAGCATCCACGTTGTCTTTCTTTGCCATAGCTTTACCTGTTGCATAACGAACGGCATCTACATTAACGCCTTCGTAATCGGATACCGGATATCCATAATATACCCAAAGAAAAGAACATACCTGCATTTCTTTATTGGGTTCGCGCAATTGAGTCATTGAATCAGCTGTGAGAAGTACAACCTCTCCCGGTCCAACGTTATATTCCAATTCAAAATTAAGGTTTGGAAAGCTACACGGTTCACTTGAAACAGCATAGGCATCTTCTTTTCGTCCGACCAGAACCGGAGTCCTTCCCCATTTATCACGGGCAGCCAGAATACCTTGTTCAGTAAGTATCAACATTGAACAAGATCCTTTTATCTTTTCCTGTACAATCTCTATCCCATCTACAAATGTTTTTCCTTGTGAGATCAACAGTGCAACTAACTCGGTGGGATTGGTTTGGCCAGAACTTAATTCTGTAAAATGTGCACCTTTTTCCAACAACTCTCGTTCCAGTTCTTCAAGATTATTAATCCTGGCAACAGTTACAATAGCAAATTTACCCAAATGAGAATTGATGAATATAGGTTGCGGATCCGTATCGCTAATTATTCCAATACCCGAATTACCTTTGAATTTATCTAGTTCTGCTTCAAAACGTGTACGAAAATAAGAATTCTCAAGATTATGAATCGAACGATGAAAACCTCCTTCATGTAATGTCGCCATCCCCCCGCGGCGCGTTCCTAAGTGTGAATTGTAGTCAGTGCCATAGAAAAGGTCGGTAGCACAAGCCGATTTAGATATAGTTCCGAAAAAACCACCCATTTTGTCTTAGTGTTTGTGATATTATTATTCGGACACAAATGTACAAGATTATTTCCAAAACTAATGAATGGCCCGTAGACTTTCCTTCATGGAAAGTTCCTTCTTACATAATATATATTTTATCAATCCGAACCTTATTACATTGGATGACGTTGAAATTATATACATTTCACTGCGTTTTCTTAGCATTTTTTAATATTTGTCGAAGTTTTTTGTTTTTCATAAATATTGACCTTACGAATGGTCTATAGAGACCTCATTTGACTCTAAAATGTTGATATTGTTCATTGGAGTATAAACAGAATAAAATATCTTTACCATAAATATTTGCATATAACAACCCTTATATTATATTAATTAACAAAAAGAACACCATTATTTAACTTTATACTAACACAAGCGACATTCTCTTCTTTGAATGTAAAAAAATCCAATGAATTATTTATTAACCCCTTAATACATAGATCTATGAGATTATTATATTTACTATGCATTTTATTTTCCTTAAATGCTACCGTAATATCAGCTCAGCAACAAACTGAAATCGTTCGGCGATATGTCAAACCACCAACTGAAATTCCTTTTAATACCTCTACTGATGGCAAATCGTGGGAAACGGCATCAAATGATTTACAAAAAATGATTGATGAAGTAGCGTTAGCAATTAAAACAACAAACTATGAAGGAGAAATATGGGTTGCAGCAGGAACTTATACGCCTTCGCGAACAATGAAGGAAGAATTCGGAGAATTTAAATATGAAATTGACGGAACGGGAGATAAAAATAAATCATTCTTTCTGAAAGAAGGAGTAAAATTGTATGGAGGATTTTCAGGAAACGAGGATGACCTCAATGATCGTCATTGGATTACAAATAAAACTATTCTCAGCGGTAATTTATCAGGAACACATACCTATCATGTAGTTGTTTCAGCGAATATTGAAAAGGCCCGTTTAGATGGTTTTTATATTGAAGAAGGTCAAGCCATAGAACGAAAAAGTCTTATCTCCAAACAAAAGCCATCCGAACTTACATTCTTTTGCGGACATGGAGGAGGCTTATATATCTATAATTCATCCCCAACACTCGCATATTTGGTTATTCGTAACAACAATACAGTACAAGGTGGCGGCGGAATATACTTAAATGAAAGCGAATCTAATATTACCAATTGCCTCTTATATGGTAATAATGCAACTTTCCTTGATCCAGGACAGCGTGCAGAAGCTACCGGAGCGGGATTATTTTCGTTTAATTCCAATCCGTTAATTCTAAATACAACTATAACACATAATACAGCGGATAATTATGGGGCAGGGATAGATGTTGTAAGAGAACAGTTTGAGGAAACTGACTTTAAAATATACAATAGTATAATTTATGGAAATACCAGAAATAAGACAAAGTTTGATATTTCGGAAAATCAAAATTTCTTCGCAAATACAAATTGTAAAGTATCTGTAGACTACTGCCTTGTATGTACTATCTGTGATAAAGATAATATTTCTTTTAAGAATTCAGAAAAAGGAGATCCACTATTTTTAAAGGAAGATGATCCCAATTATAGCAATGAACATCCTAGTTTAAATTATCGGGTAAGCATTGGTAGTGGAGCAATCGATAGCGGTGATGACGACTATATAGATCTTAATGCTTATCCATTCGGACTAGGAAAGGCAAAAAGAAAATTAGGTGATCATGTTGACAAAGGCGCTTTCGAATCGGGAGATGCTGATCCTACCATTTCCATTACGGCGAATGAAATATTTCTTTGTAATGAAAATGATGTATCCTCAATCGAGATTGAATTAACAGGTGCTGCTCCCTGGTCTTTTAAGTATAAAAAGAATGAAGATGAAAATGAATTACTGGTTGAAGAAATTACAGAAAGCCCCTACTATCTATCAACGGAAGGTATTTTTAAATGTACCATCACTCAAGTAAAAGCGAATACAAGTGAATGGATTGTTCTAGATATACCAGAAATAGCAACTATATCAACTTATACCTCTCTGAATACGGGAATAATAGAAGGCCCTTCAAGCATACTAATTGATCAAAAACCTGTTTATACAATCCGGGATAATGAAAAAGACGGAGAATGGCTAATAGATGAAACTACTAAAAATATTGCAACCATCGATCCGTTGACTGGAGTATTAACTCCGCTTCAGACGGGTACAGCAAAAATAATATATCAGATAGCAAATGATAACGATTGTGTGTATACTTCTGATCCATATATAGTTGTAATTCAGCAAGACACACCTCCAGGGCCTAATCCTCCTGAACCGGAACCTGAGCCCCCTCTTTTGCAATGGTCTGTTTCTACAACTACAAACTCGATTACTGCTTTTACAGATGTAAATAATGATATTACTACCGAAGTAGAAGAAGGTACGCCTGTTTATCTACAGATTCGTCCTATTGTAGACGAAGAAATCACCTACGATGGTTGGAGTATTACCTACACCGCTGAACCCGCTGCTTTCCATTACCCAATGACACAGATTGATAAAGGCTCACGTTATAATTTCAATAAAGGGAATGCACATTTGCTGAAAGGTACCTATATATATACGGTCGAAACATTAACTCTATATTAAAATGGTGATGAAATCCACAGCTTCCGGTATAAAGACGATATTATTCGTCACACTATAAAAATAAATGAGCGGGAAGACCCGGTTCCCAACCCGGATCCATGGATCAATGTAGGGCAGATAGCCGATTGGTGTGGTTCAGAAAATGAATTCAGAATCCCATACTTTTCTCCTTACGATAAAAGAACATTGGAATATATTATTCAATTCAACGAAGAGGCATTAGCTGCAGGTTTCGAAAACAGTTCAATTTACACGGTATTACCCGAAGATGATTATATCACTGTTCACGTAGAACAGGTCATTCCTCCAGGTATTTATATTGGAAACATTTTAGTTCGTCAACTGGGAGATGAAACAACTCTCGACGCCTTTCCTTTCCAAATTACAGTGATAGAGTCGGCCAAGATAATAAAACAGCCGGAATCAGTTGCAGGCCTCTGTGAGGGAGATGCCTTCCGGCTTTCTGTCGAAGCAACAGGAATCAATCTTTCTTACCAATGGTTCTTGAATGATAAAATAATCGATGGAGCAACACTTGATACTTATGAAGCCCCCATAGCTGAAAAGATAACCGGCCAATACCATGTTGAGATTTATAGCAAATGCGGTATGGTAGTAAGTAAAAAGGTTGATGTGAGTATCAATAGCTTCAATGTATTGGTTAAATGGAATGATATGCTATATGTTCCAACTACTGATAATACATTTACAGCATATCAATGGTATAAAAACGGACAACCGATTACACAACATGGTACATCAGTATATTACCCTATTGATGAAAATACGGAAGGAACTTATTATGTTCGTGCGTATTATACGAATGATAGATACATTGAGAGCTGTGAAATAACTCTTAGCAGTTCGTCTTCATTTATGGTTTATCCGACCGTTGTACAACAATGGAGCAACCTTTCAATTGAAAGCAAAAGTCTTGATGGTAATCTAAACGGTGCTCAAATCGATCTTTACGATTTAAAAGGAAAATTGATTTATAAGGCAAAAGCTACCGGCTCAAGGGTGGAAGTACCAATGACAATATCTACCGGAGCTTATATTTTACATATAACAACACTCAATGGTAAGAAAACCGTTGAAAAGATATTTGTTAAGTAAAAAAGCAACTACGTTTCAACAAAAAGGTAACTGTCTTTTTGTTGAAACGTAGTTATGTTTTTATGAACAGATTATTATAAAATTCTCTTTACTATGCGTAAAACATAAGAATTAACAACTGGGCTACCAAGACACGTAAAAACATTGTGATAGGATATACGGTAGCATAGCTTACTGCCGGTGCATCAGTTGCTGTCGTTCCATTAGCGTATGCCAATGCTGGAGGATCAGTCATACTGCCCGCCATCAAACCAATCAGAGAGAAATAATTAATCTTAAGGAAATATTTACCGATAGTACCTATTATTAATAATGGTATAGTAGTAATCATAAAACCATAAGCAATCCAGGTAAAACCTCCTTTGTTAATTATTGTATCCACAAAGCCATCCCCCGCTCCTATTCCTACGCATGCAAGAAAAAGAGCAATACCGACTTCACGCAGCATGAGATTGGCACTTTGTGTTGTGTAGGTAATCAGTTTATATTTATAACCAAAACGGCTGATTAAGATTGCTACTATCAACGGCCCTCCGGCTAAACCTAATTTCACCGGTTGTGGTATCCCGGGGAATGCGAAAGGAATACTTCCTAAAAGAACACCAAAAGCAATTCCAATAAATATAGTAATCAGATTCGGGTCATTCAAGTGCTTCAACGAATTACCCAGAATCTCTGATACTTTGGCTATCGCAGGTTCACTACCGACTACTGTCAGCCTATCACCTATCTGTAAAGTCAATCCCCGTGTTGCAACCAAATCAACCCCGGAACGATTCAAGCGGGTAATATTGATACCATGTAAACGGCGCAACTGAAGGTCACCCAGACGCTTTCCGTTTAGCTCAGCTTTTGTAACCACAATACGACGGCTTATCAACTGGCTTTCTGCCGGTATCCATTGCTTCCGGTCCATCACGATTTCCTGGCCCACAAAAGTCTTTATCGTCTCAGCATCATGTTCTGTTGTGATTACAAATATCTTATCGTTTTCATGCAAAATAGTATCAGCCGATGCAATCTCCACCAGGTTTGTTTCATTATACATAATACGTGATATAACGAACTCACGGTGTTTCAGTAATTCAGAAAGCCCTGCTATGCTTTTATTAAAAATAGCAGGATTCTTTACAATCAAAGAAATCGGCGTAGCTCCCAATTGGCTATTATCTTCCAGACATAGTTTCTCTGTTTCTTTTTGAAAGTTTATCCGGAAGACATACCGAATAAATAACATAGAAAGAATGATTCCAACTACTCCCAATGGATAGGCCACTGCATATCCTAAAGCAATTGTTTCATCTGTTGAACCAAACAAATCACTAAATGCTTGTTGCGCTGCACCCAATCCTGGAGTATTTGTAACAGCTCCCGACATTACACCCACCATCGTTGCCATTGGGGTACCGGTTATAAAATGAATAGCCAATGTAACTACTGCACCCAAAAAGACTATACCACAAGCCAATAAATTTAAGGTAATCCCCCCCTGTTTAAAAGAAGAAAAGAAACCGGGTCCTACCTGCATACCTACTGAAAAGACAAATAGGATCAAACCAAACTCTTTTACAAAATGAAGAACTTCGGGATCCATGCCAAATCCGAAGTGTCCGAGCAAAATACCCACGAATAGAACTAATGCCACACCCAGGGAAATACCAAAAATCTTTATCTTCCCCACTTGAATACCCAAGGCGATAACCACCGCCAGAAGCAGAATAGAATGTGCTACTCCATGCCCCCACAACAAATCATTTAACCAATTCATACGAATTATTTAAACATTATACTTTATTTCGCACTGCTTGTCTAACCCACGAGAAAAACAGCCTTCGACTCGAATGGCAGGTCTTCTGACTTACTCTCTCCTTAAGAGCCTTCCCAAATTAATTGAAAATTGAAAATTAAAAGTTGAAAGTTAGTAAGGCTTTATCTTGTCAACTTTCAATATTTCAACTTCCCACTTTCAATTTATTCAGTGGCAAAAGTGTTTTCTCAAGGCGTTAATAGAGCTTCACAGCAGCGGGACTGTCCAGGATTCTCACCTGATTCCCTTTTAATCCGTATACCTGGTCAGGCATACCGAAACCAATTCGGGCGCGAAGGTAGGCATTATTATGAAATAAAAATAATTACCCTATGATTTTATTGGATTAATTACCATGTGGCAATATTGTTCCTGTAGAGATGGCCCAGCATGCCGGTATTTTACTTCATATAGATAATTGTACGAATTAAGGAGTCTTTGAGTGTCCGACAGTTGTCGGACAGCTGTTTGACAACTGTCGGTCAGCTGTTCCACAATTGTCGGACACCTGTCCGACTACTGTCGAACACTTTAAAAGAGCTTTAGTTTTAAAGAAAACTATACATATATGGGCTGTTCGGAAGGAACAACCCATAAATTTAGTAATATATAATAATTGAGAAATTGCTTTATATGAGATACCTGATTACATTATTCATCCTTCAGAACTACCTCATCGATAATCCATGCCCAAACGTTGGAGAATAATTTTTCAATATTGTTATTCACTTCTCCATCTTTGTTATTGAAACGATATCCTTTATATCTGGTTTCTCCCTTATATTCTCCATATTGGCTATCACCAATGTAAACGATTCTTTTTTCCATGTTGACCCCAAAGACCATTCCTCCCTGATATTCAATAAGAGGTAAAACTTTGGATGTAGCCGGAACTGTAGCCACACCAAAAATACCATCCTGATGAACATAAGACGCACTTTCAATCAGTTCTCCGTTGGTAAAGGGTCCATCTTTCCAGAAATATTCGGCTCCGGGAGTATGAACCAGATCATTGGCTGTACCGTCTGTTCCTTTATGGTCAGTCTGATATCGGATGCTGGAAATATCCTCTTTAAAATAGTCCAGCTTGAACACTTCCGGATTCGTTCCCTTGGAATCGAATGAGACAATAAGAACTCTGTTTGGAGAAGCCTCCAGCCATTTTATAATCAGATTGACTGTTGAATTCCATGGAATAGATTCGTATGGAAAAAAGATAATATCCTTATCACTCAGAAAAGCCTCAGTAACCGTTGGGTTATTTGTGATCGGAGTATGATTTATCTGCTTAAGCTCTACCTTACCCCCCATTTTAAACTGATTATTAAGTACTCTTCGCATCGCGATGGAACTATTTATTCCACCTTCATTCTGATCACCCATGTAACCGATATTAGTAACCGTGGCAAGGTTCACGATGGAATTAGAACGGTCGCTTTTCTTATTTTGCTTCACTTTTATGGAGTGGGTAACACGGCCTGCCTGAAGTTTGATATCTCCTTCACGAATAATTACATCCGGATTTGCCTCAACCATTATTTCCAGAAGAACTTCTGTTTGTCTCTCATCGAAATCAGATATATTTACCCAATCAGGTTTTTCTATGAGAGTTATACCTTTTTCGTAATCTGTAGCAATAAAATTATACTCAGTACTGCCCTTGCTACTGAATATGAGTTCATCAAACTGGACACCTAACATGTATTGTCCGTTAAAATTGATATTAGAAAGCATTTCATTATCCCACACAATGGTACGAGTATGCAGATTAGATACGACTGTCCAGGCATCCAGGGCATCTTTTATATTGTTATAGCCTATACCCTTGACCGCAGTTATTTCTATGTTATATTGATGATTTCTCAATATAGGCATAAATTCACCTTTTTCATTGGTAACATCAATACGATAGTAATGAGCTTTACTCAGATCGTTATCAATATAACCTTTTACAACCAAACAAGTGGCGGCCGGTTCATTGCTGCTAAAAGACTTTCCAGGTGACTCAAAAGTGTATATTTGACCCATACAATTATTATTCAGCGGATCTGCATCATACACAATGTTGGCATCATCTTCCAACACAGAATTTGGCATTGCCTGATCATCAACAAAGGAAAAAGATGAAGACCAATTAGGCTCAGTTACTTTTCCTTTACTGACATTTCCGTTATAATCCCATTGTGGAGCAATAAACCCCTGCGTATAACGATTCAATAAGTAAACTCTGTCAAGAGTAAAGTTATAAACATCTGTGTTCACCTTTACATCAATACGGGCAAGCATACGTACAAGATCAATACCATCAATTTTACCACCCGTTTTGATATCACTACCCTTAAGTATGATTTCACCATACATGGGTATGGGCATATTCTGAATATTCCATTTATTTTCCTCTGTGAAGCTTAATTTTTTAAGAGCCGTTAATTTGGTATCTCCTTCACCGATGGATGCGACAATATCCCTGGCATTAGTTACAAAAACGACTTCATAACCAGCTTCTTCGGGTGTAAATTTAAGCTTTACGGATAACTGGCCGTTTGTGCCCGTTACATTGTTTCCTGTAATTGTTTCGTGCCGTTTGAATTTCCTGACTCCTTGTTCCGGAAGCCCAAAAACCAATACGTCCAGTGTTTCAATACTCTTCTCATCGAAAACTGTGGAACGCGTTATGTTAGGGATTTTAAGTCCGGGTATATTTAACTCAAAAGAGATCTCGTTGGACGCGCCCACCCCACCGGAAGGAGGAGTGATTTCTTCCTCCATGGTGCATCCTATTAATTGGAATAATACTATTGCAAGCATTATATTTAATAGTGTCCGGATATGTTGTGATATATTGCGTTTCATATTTATGTTATTATATAATTTTTTCAATCTTGTAGAGACAGGGCAAGCCCTGTCTCTACAAGATTAAATTTATTCCCTGATACAACGTACATTTGTAAGATGCCGGGTATCCGAAGTAATCATATTCTGGTTGTTTTCGTCGAAAGAGAAATTGTAGGCTATTCCTACCTGATCGCCATCGGCCACCCAATAATAACCCACTGCACGAAGCCCTTCCCAGACTCCTGTGCTATTTTCTACTTTATAGCGTCCTCCCGCAGGTAAGTATCCGGCATCTCCAGTGATACCATTGCTGAAAGCAGGAGTTGCATAACCAGATAATTCGTCTTTAGTAGGTAATCTCCAGCCAACCGGACACGGGTCAAAGACACTCTTCCCATTCCCGTTTCCTTTCCAGGTATCAATACTATTCAACATACCTGTCCATTGATTGGATACTGCATCAAATGGTTCTTTAACTGCTTCTTTAGGAGTCTGAGAAACTAATCCAGGATATTTGGTTGTATATTCTCCCTTTTCTGTCCATTTTGTGAACGGTGTGAAGGGCTCTTTACGTCCCCATTGATAATATAGCCCTGTCACCTGGTCGGTCGTACCGGTTGACGAAGACCAATCATTTTTAAGTGCGCCTAGGTTACGGTCCATCCATCCGTTTCTTTCGATTTTATCTTTTTCTTTTGACACCCATATATGCCAACTCCATTTATATGTACTATATATATGATTATAGGGGAATAATCCAATCAAGGCGTTTCCTTCTCCCGTTCCAGGTTGTACATACAAATAACCGTTATTACTGTTATAAAGAATCAGTTTGATTTCTGATATGGCTGCATTATCTCCCATATATAAAGGATGGTCTGTCCATATTAATTCAACATCCAACGTTTCTTTACTATAGATTTCGTCATTCATTACCGACTGTCTTGTAGCATCATTTACCATAGATAATGGTATATAAATACCATGTGATGTACTTGGTTTTTCGCCATCTGAAACGGATTGCAACAAATAACTGTTCGAAGGTTCACTGATTTCAGCCGAAACAAGTAGCACGGTAACTTCTTTCATACTCGTACTGTTATCATCGGAAAAGACAAGCGTCACCTCGACCGGTTCGTGAGGAGTAAAGTCTCCTGTCGCAATCATTCTTTCAAGGTCATTGAAAGTGATAAATGAAACAGTTGATTCTTCACTCAAGTCAGGTTTGGAGAATGTAGATAATGTCAAGTAAGTTTCATCCCAGCCTTCCTCATCCTTTATGCTGACAGTCCACGATTTGTTTGTATTTACAGTCAAATTATGCTTTTCGCCATTCATCAGATAGAACGGCTCTTTGGTAACTGTAATCCATGTGTCGATACCTTGGATTATACGAACAATATAAGTCAGATTACCTGCAATTACTTCAAGTGTTCCTTCTCGTAAATAATTACTATTATTTGTTTCGATTGCCAATGTCAAATCTCTTTCCTGATCGCCATCAGTTCCTCCACTCCAGCTAATCCAAGGGAATGCAGTGCGACAAATAAGTCCTGCAGGATGGTCGGTTTGTGCTTGGATATCTACATTTGTATAGTCACCTGTAACCTCAAACCGTCCGTCTGAGACTTTCAGGAAATATTGTTCGTCTATTACCACGCCTACCTCGGCCAGATTCCATTCCTTCACAGTTGTAACCAATTCAACAGGTACTGCATTGAAGGCTTCTTCAGGAGTCGGTCTTCCCTCTCCCAATACACCTGTTATCTGGATATTATATTTATGATTACGTAAAATATCCCTGTTATAGACAGCATTACTTTCATCTTTACCGGTAAGGTCTAAACGGTAAAAACACATCTTTCCGTTGTATTCGCCACCAATAACCAATGCTGTCGATTCCAGACGGTTTGTTGTTTCTGCTTCAGCCTCAAATGTATAAATAGCACCTTTCAATGATCCTTCGCCGGGATTATTCACTTCATACAGCACAGGTGTTGCTTTCGTCAACGGATTATTCTCCGGATCATTATCCGCGGGTAATGTTGGCTTAATTACTTTTTTTGCCGGGGAGCTCCAATTCGCATTATCGGGTACAAGGCGTCCTCTTGTTTTTGCATTGTATAGATATACCTCTTTCAATGTAAAGGTGTTTCGAAGAGTCTCTCCAATAGCAATATCTATTCCTGCTACTACACGGGTAAGAGTGACTTGTAAAGATGATTCCGCATTATTAAGAAGCATAGGCTCAGATTCTCCCCACATAGGTAAAACAGTAGTCCAATCATTATCGGGATTACTATATATAAGTGCATTAAGGACATCCTCTTTCAACTGTCCTTTCGGATTCAACGCAGATATAACGTTAGCGCTGTTAGCGATTACAACGAACCGTTGTTTATACTCTTCCTGGTTAGCCGTAATCTTTATTTTCTTTTTATTATCCCCTACATTTTCAATCGTTGTATTTACAGAAGTCAGAAAGTCAAAATACTCAATTGACTCATCTTCTTCATCAACCCGGAAACCTAAGACATATACATTCTCAAGAGATTTGTCGTCTACAGCTTTTACTGCAGCTCCGTTAGCATTTGGTAAGGTTACGTTAAAGGTCAGGGTCGTAGTGTTACCCTTATTTATTGTGGAAGGATTATCGTAGAATCTATCCTCTGCGCATCCCAGCAGGAACACCAGCAAAGAGAAAAGCAATATGTTCAGTGATAAACTTCTCATATAATATTATTCTGTATTAATAGGGGTATATCTCAACCCAATTCGATTATAACGTCTTTTTCAATTACACTCCATCCGTTGATAGAGATGTCTACAGTTAAATTACCTGTCAGAGGGTCTGTTTCAAACAACAGGTGGATGTCAAATTCATACATTTTGGTAAAATCTACCTTACCACCTTGTTCTTCTATTTTAAGGATGAGAGGTATTAGTGCATCCCGGTATATCAATTCACCGGATTTCTTGTTATATAGTTTTAGCTCAGGGTACCTATCACGGTCCAACCGCAGGGTTGTAAAGGAGGCCCCATATTGATTAAGGGAAGGTTCGAAAGTACAATTTTGTACATATTCCAATTCTTCACACGGAAGAAAGGAGTTCTCAAAGGTATATTTCCAGTTTGTATCAGTAATGGCAAATTGATAGTCATCATAACCCGTAGGTAAACCTTCGGCTATAATGTTCAATACATACGTATCCCTTACCAGGGGTAACGTATAATGACTACTTGATTTAGTAACAATAGCATTATATAAAGATGAATAAAATAAATGTTTTGGATGATTGACAATTCTATTATCCATCACTTCAGTGTAATAATAATTTATATCATCCAGATGAGTAATGCCACTTTGCAATAACACAGGTTCAGTACGGTAACAATCCTTTAAGTTACCATAAACAATAAAATTATAGCTACCCGGGTCCAATGGTACTGTAAAAAAGTAATTTTTATCAGCTATATGGGGATTATCATCGGTAAATGTTCCGATGTATTTATTATCCTCATTAAATACATAAATCTCAATAGTCTCTACCTCAGCCGGGTCAAACCCGATTCCTGACTCACTGTCTTTTTGAGGATAGTCAAAAGAGAAGCGTACTTCATAGGGAACCGGATTTGGGTCCGGTTCGACAGGACACATATCCAGACCTTCCCTAATGCAGGAAAAGCTTATCCCTGCAAACAGGAAAAGCATAATCTGTTGTATGATAATTGTGTATGTACGTTTCATTTATTGTTAAGAATTGTAAGGAAACCTCTCCTATGCTGTATACATCGGAGAAGGTTTCCATTACTGATTTTAGATTTGTTGTACATTAACTGATTTGTTCATCATCAGATTCAACTTCTTCCCAGTTATTAATTGTCAGGTCAAAGGAAACAAGTGAACCTTTTTCCTTCGGGTCAATCTGAGGAGTTGTACTTGGTTCGCCAAGACCGTTAATTCCGGAGATTGTAATGATATAATAGCTGTTACGCACTACATCAAATTTGTTAGCCGTTTTGTGAAGGAATACACCATAATCAACATTTCCATCCAGATATTCAGACACTAACATGGCAAATCCTTTTTCTGAATCATTTATCAGTTCTGTGTTTGCAGTAAAATAATCTTGAGCAATCTCGTCATCAATAAAATAAGCTACTGTTCCATCTTTCAAGGGTAATGTCCAGAATTTCTTTCCTGTATAAGCGGCATTACTTGTTGTTCCGGCAGGGTCAATAATATACTGTGTAGGAACGAACGCGCAACGAATACGTACGTATGTTGGATATGTACCTTCAGCAAACGGAAGAACCGGCTTATATTCTGTCATATAAGTATGTTTTGTATCTAACACATTTCCTTCAGGCATAGCTACTACTTCCTTAAAACTTTCAGGAATACTCTGATTGATAGTCTCCTTTTTAAACACCAATGGAGCTACCGGATAAATTACCTTATTGATATTCTGAACATCATAGGTTATATCAGAAATCTTGCCACCTGCAACATTCATAGAAAGACCGGATTTACTCTTAACACTGACTTTAGCTACCACACGGTCTACACCGAATGAACCGGCAGGCCGCGCTGTGTCATCAGCAATAATAGTAACTGGTTTACTATTACTAAACATAACAAAACCTTCTGTATCACTAGTCAACTTGTCCACAGTTCTTTCATAAGCAGAAGTCATACCTGCGGATGCCGAACTCTGGATTTCAGTCACAAGGTCATCCGGAAGGTTTACTCCCAGTGTGACATTTTTCGCACCAGCTTCCAGGCCTTCAATTTTGCTTGTTTCTTTCAATGTATATGAACCATCCTGATTATCTATAAAGTCAGTATCAGCCAACTTCACTACTCTCTCCAATGTTCCATCTGCTCTGTAAACAAATACATGTACATTGTAAAGCTTTTGTTCTTCAGGACTAGCATTCTTATCAATAGCCCTTGTCATAAGCTCACTTCTCTTAAAAGAAATCATAAGATCCCCCTTTTCAGCTCCTTTAGGAACTGTCACAGCATCATCATCACTTGAACAGCCTACAAACCCTATCGATAAGATAAGGAGACATAAGGCTAAAAAACTCATTTTCTTTGTTTTCATTTGTTTGTGTAAAAAATATTAATAATTATAATATAAAACTCGTCCGATAAACACAACCATTCCACGCCTGAAAGCCTAGAGCTTTCATGTTCAAGTTGTCTTTTTATATTAAAATGTTATTTGATTGTAGTTAATAAACTCTCGTAACCTATCTTAAAACGATTTAATAATAGCTTTATAATTAATTTTCAATTCCCTTTTCTTTGTTTTAGTTATTTTATTTCGGTCCTTAATTTAACCCTTTACCACATTGTTTCAAAAACAATACAAAAATACATACAAAAAGACCCTGGCGTTTTACGCTCAGGGCTACTTTTTTTTACAATTTAGCTACTTTTGGGGTTATTAGGGGGGGCATATACCGTTTGGCCACCACCTTCATTAAAAGTCGATTTATTTTACAGGCACCCATAAAGAGGGAATGTATTATATTTGTATCGGCAATAGGATATCAACAAAAGAAAAAGACATTCCTAATGAATGCCAATATGAAAGATATGGTTTTAGATGCTCAGACAAAAAAGAAACCTACCTTGAGTAAGACAAAGAAATGGCATAAATGGGTAGGACTGTTTTTCACTTTCTTCTTGTTGATGTTTGCCATCTCCGGTATTTTCCTTAATCACCGGAGAGCTATAGCATCGGTCGATATTCCGAGGTCTATTCTTCCTTCAGGCTATCATTATATAAACTGGAATAATGGCGCGGTTAAGAACAGCATTAAACTGTCTCCGGACACTGTTTTGCTCTTTGGAGGTAGTGGGGTATGGCTGACAAACCCAACGCACAGCTATTTCGAGCCATTCGTCAAGGGCATGAAGAAAGGAGCCGATAACATGAACATAAGTAATATCATCCAATCTCCCGATAATGATTTCTTTGCCGTAACCACCTTCGATTTATACCGCCTCAATAAAGCGACCGATACTTGGGAAAACTACTCCGATAAAGTCAAAAGCCATGACCGCTTTACCGATTTGGCAATCTCCGGAGATACCCTTGTAGTTATGTCACGTTCCCATCTCTACCTTTCAACTGCACCCTATACTCAATTTATAAAAAAACAACTCCCTGCGCCACAAGGATACGTAAAAAAAGCCACCTTGTTTCGCACTTTATGGACTCTCCATAGCGGAGAGCTATTTGGCTTTGCAGGTAAAATCATTGTTGACTTTGTAGGTATACTCACTATTTTCTTGTGCGTGACAGGCATCATAATAACTTTCTGGCCTAGTTTTATCAAACGCAACAAGAATAAAGGATTGAAAAGCACCGGAAACATAACTCTGTTGAAAAGTTCTTTCAAATGGCACAATAAGCTGGGGGGTATTTTCTTTATCCTATTGCTTATCGTATGTATTTCGGGCATGTTCCTCCGTCCACCACTGATGATAGCCATTATCCGTGCTAAAACAACACCCATTCCCGGAACAACACTAAGCAGCTCCAATCCTTGGTTCGACAAGCTCCGCTGCCTCCGCTATGACATCCATGACAAGGAATGGATACTCTATTCATCCGAAGGATTCTTCCGGTTCAAAACATTCGATGAAGAACCGCAAAAAATGGATACTGCCCCATCCGTAAGTGTAATGGGTATAAATGTCCTAAATCAACAAGACTCAACCACCTGGGTGGTCGGGTCTTTCAGCGGCATATATCGCTGGAACAAGCAAACAGGCGAAAGCTTTGACTTCTCCACCGGAAAACCCATTGAGCATCGTCGTTCCGGAATACCTACTCTAACCGATGCGGTGAGCGGTTATTCCAACGACTTTTCAAACAAAGAAGTGGTCTTTGAATACGGCCCAGGTGCCCGTATATCAACCACCGGCGAACAATTCACCCCTATGCCCTCTACGAACGATAAAGGACGTATATCACTCTGGCACCTCTGTCTCGAAATTCATGTCGGCCGCATTTACTCCCCTATTCTTGGCTTCATTTCCGACATGTTTGTCTTTCTTGCCGGAACATTGCTCCTGATTATCTTAATATCGGGATATCTGATATACAGAAAAGGAAAGAAAACCAAAAAGAAAGTACAGGAGCAGATTAAATAGATTCCAGGAACTTAACCAATGCCTGACGTTCATCTTTTGTCATGCGACGGAATTTTTCCTTACTTTCTTTTGCTTCACCACCATGCCATAGGATAGCTTCTTCAAAGTTCCGAGCACGAAGGTCATGAATGAGGTTCAGGCTTCCGGTAGTAACGGGCATCAAACCACGCCCCCACAATGGAGTAGTACGGCATTTCTTTACTCTTCCCGGTTCAACCATATCCAGATCATGCATCAACAGGTCAGTGTAAGGGTATATCTTCTGATTTGACAATTGCGGCATAGGTGTATAATTGCTGCGGGTAGTCCATGAGGGACGGTGACAGGCTGTGCAACCATTATCATAGAAAAGTGTGCGTCCTTTTTGCACTGTTTCATCATCCAGATTACGGGCAGCCGGTACTGCCAGTGCACGGTGCCAAACCATAAAGGCATCGTAATCCTCTTGTTTCATTTCCGGTGCCAGCTCCTGCGACATCAGATCATCATAGATTTGTTTTTCTGATTGGCCTAATGCTTGTTGCACTTCAGGGTCTTGCGACATTACACGTGCATATTCTTTTGTAATATAGTTATATGTACGGTCAGGACGTGTTACGTTTGTAATATTCCAAAGAGCATTGGCACCCGGGCCATTATCCAGTGTAGCACGTGTACAAAGATAAGTGAATCGTCCCGGATGTTTTCCAGGAAAATAAGTATTTAACCCTGTTTCGTCTATATCAGCTCCGATTTGTCCGGGACAATATCCCCGGCTTTGTTCTTCTGCATATTGAGCACGTAGGTCTTCATCGGAAATGGCATCCAGCAAGCCTGTTCCATAAATCCCTATTGTAGCTTCAATACTGGCAGCGTGTTTACTCATATCAAAGTCCTTAAAGAGAATAGCGCTTTGCTCTATTTCTATTTTAGGATAAATCAGAGTACCTTGATAAGGATATCCGGCACTATAAGGGGTACCGTCTTCATATTTATTACCATGTTCATCCACATAAGTGAGCCAGTTTAGTTTGATCCCCGATTCATCAATCGGGGCTTTGAATGGTCTCACTGCACGGGTTTGTGTCATACCTGTGAAATAAGTTGTAGCTAAAGGATTTCCTGGCTCGTTAGGGTTATAAATCATCAGTAAATATCCATTGTGGCTGTCGTTTGAATCATATTTGTCTACACGTATACTTCTGCCTCCATAGGTTGGGTGGCAAGCTATACATGATTTACGAATATAAGTTGGCCCCAAACCGGAATAAGCCATTTCTTCGGATGCAACAAACTCCTTGTCGGAAAGACGTTCCCCACGCATAAATGAATTGTAGAGAAACGCATCCTGGCCGATAAAGTCCATCGCTTGTTTGTATGCACGCGAAGTAGCGTCAAAAACAGTTCCGGTCTTACCTCCCGAATACCATTCTTCTCCTAATTCTTTTTCTTTATCAATGTCATTCGAACCGTCATTATCCGAACAACCGGTGGTGATAAAGAGGGATAGCGCTATTCCACCGATAATAGAAAGATATCTTTTCATAACTGTAAGCATTTATTAATACAATATATAAACACAGAGGCACAGAGTTTCATTTTTAAGAAATTAAAATCTCTGTGTCTCCGTGTCTCTGTGTTGAGTCTTTATATTCAATCAAAACTATTTGGTAGAGCAGTAAACATGTCTGCTAATTCTTTACATGCATCTGCAGCAGCTGCCACTTCTGTTGCATTCTTTTGGTCGCGAACAGCTTCATAGAAAGAGATGCCACCGTTGCCCATTGATTGGATTTTTGTCAGGCAGTCTTCAATTTTGTCTTTTATCTTTTTATCCAGATTTGCATCTTTGGAAGCAATGTAAGTACTCAAAGAAGGAGTTGTACGTGAGTTGTCGCTCAAACCACCAAGGTAAGCATTCTTGATACTGAAAATATTATTCCGGTAGTCGTCAATTGAATGCCAGCTATACCATGATTCTACTTTCTCAGTACGTTTTTCTTCATAAGGTTCAGTGATCTTAACTGTACCAACTTCGTCGGCAATCTCTGCAGCACCTCCGGATATTTCAGCAAGTGCTGTAGCAAATACTCCATTGTAACCACCACCTGCTGTAGTTAATACGTTAGAGAAATTCTTGTAATTACTGTTATCATTCAGATGTTTGGATACGGCAGGGTTTTCATTGAAAACTGTTTTCATTTGAGAAGAAACATTCTCTTCTCCAACCCAGGCTACGTAAGCCAATACACAATCCCAAACCAGAGCATCGGTAGCGGCAGTTAGATAGTTCAGTTCAGCAGCTGTAACATCTTCTGCAGGACGTGATTTACCATCACGATAAAGCAGATACTCTGTCACATGGAAACCGATAACATCTGCATCCATATCCCATGCAGTTGTACCCGTTAATGTATTACCTGCTTCAATTTTTTGTAGTTCTTCTTTGATTTCATTGATTTCTAAAGGCCATGAGTCAATATGTCCGTCAATGTCAAGGGCATGTTCACCAACCGGGCCGAAAAGGAATGCTTCGCTCAACTCCCATTGGATACGTGCTTTCATCCAGGCGTCGGATGCCTCTTTCATAACCGCATCTGTAGGTTGTTGTTTTAATTTCTCATTGGCTGCACGCATCTCAAGTGCAGCTTCTGCCATTGCTTTGTAAGTAGGAACAATTGTTGTATTCACATAATTGTGAAGAACTTCCTGATACAACTTATCGTAGTTTGTGTCATCTACTTCCACATCATCATCGTCACAGGAAGCGGCACCTATTAATAAAGCGAATGCTGCCATACTTCCAACTAAATACCTAAAAAACTTTTTCATACGTTTGTAATTTTATGAGTTACTTATTTTGTTTTATTTTATAAAAAATCCGCAGTAGGCAACACCCAATGAAAGGGTTGGCTCGTTGTTATAAGGTTCCTTAAACTGACGCAAAGAATATTCAGCTTTTACTACGATTTCATCCATAGGGAAGAAGTTAAGACCACCGCTGATTACTTTCTTTTCACTCCAGCCTTTTGCTTTAATCCCATTGGATGTGTCATACATAGAATCATAGAAACCGTAGTGTCCATATAAGTAGAGTTTGCTTTCTTTATTTCTTTGTTCCGGGAAGAACGATAGTATATCATACCCGGCTTCTACAAACCAGCTCATTGCATCTGATGCCACATCTGTACGGGAAGAAGGACTAGCAGAAGGCAATCGTTTGTTTGTCATGGAAATTTTATAGGAGTCATTCAAATGCCCCATGACCACACTTGCGCGAGCCAGCACATTATGGTCGTTATATACTGCATCAAAAGCACCTATCATTACCACACCTTTTGCATTCTTATTAGAATAGAGCTCATGCTTCAGACTATTCTGAGCGCTCATTCCTACATAACCGCTCAATCCGATGCGTAATCCTTTCACCGAATAATTATCAATCCGGAGTGCACCCGCATATTTATTTGCAATTTCAAATTCGTATGGAGAAGTAGCTCCATCTTTTATCCAACCGGAATTATTAAAACGTTCGGCATCGAGTCCGGAAAGAAATTGGGCCTCATAGCGCCATTTCCCAACATTTCCCCACAGGCTGACACCTGTCTGATGCCAGGTACATGGAAGGATCGCTGAATTTTCCTCCGGGCGAAGCACTGAAAAAAACTCTGTAGGCATGTGGTGCTGATTGGTCAATCCGATAGGAACAATAATATGTCCCATTCGTAGATTTAGCTGTCGGGAGAAGCTTTTCTCAATCCAGAACTGTTCGAGAGCCACTTCACCTCCTTTTTCTATCTCTTTTTCATATTCACCGGATTCTTCGTTTTCAATCTCAAAAGTAGTGCCGGTACCACCATGCTCAAATTCTATCTCAGAAGAGACTTTCCAACCTTTTCCGAAATCATAGCTCATATTGACTACCACGTGGGGAAGGTCAAAACGTCCACGTTTAGTGTCTTTATGCCTATCCGGATAGCTATTACGGGCAACATCATCACTGTAGAACATTTTTTGCAGTGCTACTTCACCATAACCTCCTAATTGGAAACGGGAAGGTTTCTTTGTTGTCTCATTTTTTGTAGTAGCCTGTGATATAGCGTCAATGGTTTCGTTGTTTTCCTTAATCGTGTTGTTTTGGGAAAACACTTGTGAAATCATAGTTAAAGAAAGAAATATACAGGCGAGAATAATGGTAGTGATTCGTTTCATTCTCAGTTTAATTAGGTTTTGTAAATCAGGATATCTGTTTACGCAGCAAAAGTAGAGGGCAATGGTTTTGCAGGCAATACCTACTTATAGGTGTTTTAACAGATGTTAAATACCTACAAGTGGGTAGAATCACACAAATTGTTTTTTTAATATATGCACAACCCTATACGGCTTGATTTTTATTCATAAAAGATGAAATACATTCCGAATATTTATATATTTGAGAACTCTATCATAAAGAGGTTCTATTTAATTTATGAATAAACATGAAAACATTTATATCCTCCGCTTTAAAAGCGTTTGCTTTTTTATTTATCTTAATCATATCTTTTTCGAAAGTATCTGCCCAATGTAAATCATTTGCTTTTTGTGATTATACCCAAGGTAAAGTCTTTATCATGGAAAACGATGAAATCGTATAGGAACACGATGCTCCCGACTCAAATGACCTATGGGTATTACCGAATGGTAATCTGCTTTTCACTATTGGGAAAGGAGTATTAGAAGTAACACGTCAGAATGATACAATTTTTCATTATTCATCAACAAGTAACATTTACGGATGTCAACGGCTTGAAAATGGAAATACGTTTGTGGCAGAATGTGATAACGGACGAATGTTGGAAATATCACCTTCAGGTGAAATAATCAAAGAAGTTAGCATCTTACCATCAGGGGTTTCCAATGCAGGGCAAGGTTTTATAAGAAATGCACGACGATTAGAAAACGGAAATTATCTGGTTGCACATTATAAAGACCATATTGTAAAAGAATATGATACTAATGGAAAAGTTGTATGGAGTGTTGAAGCACCGGGAGGAGCTCATTCGGTAATACGCCTGCCTAATGGAAATACTCTAATCGCAATAACCGACCGCACATTAAAAGATGGCACAAAGAATCCCCGGATTATAGAAGTAAATAATGCAGGAGAAACAGTATGGGAAATTTCTAATAAGGATATTCCCGGTGAACCATTGCGGTTTCTTTCCGGTATGCAGTATTTTTCGGACGGCAGGTTACTTTTCACCAATTGGGTGGGGTATGAAAAATCAACTATAAATACACATCTTTTCCTTGTCACAAAAGACAAAGAAATTATTTGCACAATAGGTGACAGGGAAGGAATCAAGACAATGTCAAGTGTTTACAGTATGAAGAAAAATAGCGGAAAGCCTATTCTGTCTTATCATTGATATTATCTTTTCTCCTGAATTGATTACCAGTTGCCAGCATCAAATCGCTTTCGCCACTTCCATTTTCTTGTGAATCGACTCGATAAAAGCCTCATTCGAAAACAGGCTTACATAACCCCCACAAATCCCAGTTATATACCTTATATAACATATAAACTCAACACCCCATGTCACTACAAAAACTAAAACAACTCATCGCCTCCGGCGAAATGTATAACGATTTATCTCCTGAATTGATTCAGGCGAGGGAGGATACTTTCCTGTTGCTTCTGAAGCAATCCGTCATATCTGTCATCTCGCCATTCTCAATACGATAAAACCTTTGGTTCGTATTTGGAGAATCCAGACCTCCAAACTGTTCGATATAAGGGCCTATTTTGATATAATCAAAGTTATCCACATTGCAGCCCTCCGGTAGGGACGTCTTTCCTGAATACCATCCGGTTTTTAGTTTGCCGGCCGTTTGCCGGTGAAGATAAACGGAAAGATATTCTACATCATGGGGAGCGGCATCGCCCCCCATAAAACAGATGCATGTGATGGCACTTCCGTATTTGCGGAGCAGGTCGTCGAGGGCATCTTCATTGAGTATATCGCCAATGTCCTGCATCAGGTAAGCACTATGGCAACCTTTGCACCGGTTGGGGCAATTGGACAGGTTGATGGCCAGTGTTACCTCATGCGGGATTTCCTGAAAAACAATATCATAACTGACGTACCGTAGCATAATGACGTTCGGCGGCTTCCTTTTGCCGGGGTTGTGAGAAGTTGCTAACACGTTTCATATAGCCGATTATACGAGTTAGATAATCTATATTTTTACTCTGGCATGAAGGGCATTCCTTGAGATGGCGTTTGTCGATATGGCCGCAATCGTTACATACTGTATTTGGAATATTAAAGGTAAAGTAGTTACATCCTTCCTGAGTAGAGACACGGAGCAACTGGCGGTATTGCTCTTTACTCAGATGCTCGTCGAGGTTAAGATGCAAAGCCGAACCTCCCGTCAGACGCTCGATATACTTACGGCCGTGAAGACGGAATTTATCTACGATATTCAGTGAATCGTCTTCAACAATATAGAAATAACTGTTGTAGCAATCACGTTTCACCTTGTAGCCGTCGCGTTTATCCCATTTGGCATGTTTTACGCCCACATTTTCGGCCGGAATCATTTCGCAGTTGAACATCACATCTTTAGTATGATAGCGCTTGTTGTAGGTTTCAACAATACCGAGCACTTCTTGCACAAAATCCGTATAACGTACATTATCATTGATTTCGATTCCCAGGAATTCGGCTGCTTCTACAAGTCCGTTCACACCAATAGTAAGGTATTGACGGCTCATATTGATATAACCAGCATCAAACAGAGGCAACATACCTTTCTCTTGCATATATTTCAGATTTTCGTTGTAAGCCAACTGTACTTTATGCACCAGGTCAACAACTTCTTCGAGGAAAAACTGATAGGGGTAACCTCTCTTTACAGCATTCTGGATACAACGATTGAGATTGATCGTTAATACACTTTTCGATCCGGTGGAAACTCCGCCTGCACCTAATGTATAGCTGAATCCGTTGTCCTGTATTTCATTACGCAGGCGACAACAGCTACTCAACGAGTCAGCATTATCACTCATATAGGTAAAGAAAGAATGCCCTTCTGCATACATTTCAGCCGTGAAATCGCCATATTCTTTATCTTTTGTATCTCCGTTTTCTGTTAAAAGAGCCATTGTCTCAACCGGGAAGGTGAGAATGGCACGGGTACGTTCGCGGTTGAACCATTTCATAAAGCGTTTCTGTAACCAGCTGAGTGATTCCCAGTGAGGAGCTTCTCCATTAGGGAATACAAAGTTGCTGAACAAGCTTTCAAAATAATAACGGTCGTAATAAGATATATTCCAGAATACAGCCTGGAAATTACGCGCTCCGGTAGGTTGGTTGATGGAGTAAACGATTTGTTCGAAATAATCAGTAATTACTTTATCCAGTGTACGTTGTTTTTTAGACAGGTCAACTACTTTATCAGCATCCATATAGTAATCGTCGCCATATTCCAGACCGATGAAATAGTTCATATACATCAGGAATTCAGGAGTAGCACAAGCTCCGCTCAACATGCTGGATACCATAAAGACCATGTTTACAAAGCCACCGCAGAAGGATTTAAGGTTGGTAGGAGCTTTTGAGTTTCCTCCGATAGCTGTTGTTCCGCTGATAAGCCATGGATACATAGTGATACTTGCACAATAGTTAGCCAGACTGGTTTCGTCGTTTTTATAGATGTAATGACTGTTAAGAAGCTCAATATATTTATCGGATACTTCCTTTCCAAACATATCCTTTAGGCGGTCGGTCAGCATACGACGGTTAAGTCGGATAAAGTTAGATTTAGGCAACTCACCAATGAGTGTTGCCATATTTTTATTTTCAACGTTAGCGTTAGAGTCATATTTACTACCAGTAGCCGCATTTTTAGCGTCGCAATAATCCATCAGAAACTGCAATTTGTCGCGTACTTCACGGTCTTCCGTATGTTTCTGGCGATAAATCATATACGACTTGGCAACCGCATAATAACGTTCTGCCATAAGGGCTATTTCCACCTGGTTTTGAATCTCTTCCACAGTGGTTTCATTCTTGATGCTCACCCGGCTTAAAATATTGGTGATTACATCCTGTGTGGCAAAGCTGCCTACAGATAAGAATGCTTTGGCTATTGCATTCTGGATTTTTTCGAGGGAGAACGGTTCTTTCTTCCCATCTCTTTTGACAATTACTAACTCCATATTCTTCTTTTATTAAATATTTTACTTCGTGCTTGTTTTTAACTATAGAGTTCATGGGAAAAAGAAAAGGCAAAGCAAAGGGAAATATCCAACGGTTATATAGGAAATACTTCTAACAAAGCTTGTCTTACTGCCTTTCACCCGAAAGCTCAGATCATTTTATTATACGGCAGGTCTTCTGACTTGTTTCAAGTAGGATGCCTTCCCAAATTCAGTTGAAAGTTGAGAGTTGAGAATTGAAAGTTATAAACTTATATACAATAACTTTCAACTTTTCATTTTCAACTTTCCACTTATTCAGTGGCAAAAGATATCCAACCCTGTTTACGAAACTTACAGCTACGGGGATAGTCCGGGACTCTCACCCGGTTCCCTTTTCATCCGAAAAATATCGGAACCGTATCTACCAACAAAGGTATATAAAAGAAAACATATCCACACACAAAGTGTTCCAATTAAATAATAAAAAGTTATCAACAAGCAGACCCTAAAATTGAATATCAGACATTTACAATGACTTTCGGAAAACTTTTAATCAAAAACACAAATCAAAGTTTTCCAAAAAGCATAATTTGATTCCTAAAATAGAGAATAATTATAACCTTACGACCATTAGCATATATAGTCTTGAGTAGAGTAAAAGTTCAAGCCGTCGAACATATATCATATTTATTTGTTTTATGTTTATAATCTTTCATATATTTGTTTAATATATCTAATTATAAACCGTTTTAATTTAAAGAAATGAAAAAGTATCTATCAGAGATGATTGGGACTATGGTCCTTGTACTTATGGGTTGTGGTAGTGCAGTATTTGCCGGTACAACTCAACCTTTTGCTTCAGTTGGCACTTTAGGGGTGGCATTTGCATTTGGTCTTTCTGTTTTAATTATGGCTTATACTATCGGTAAGATATCCGGTTGCCATATTAATCCTGCCGTTACTCTCGGTATGTTATTATCCAAACGCATTTCAGGCAAGGATGCTGCCAATTACATGATATTTCAGGTAATAGGAGCTATCTTAGGGTCTGCAATTTTATTCATATTAGCAAAAGATTCGGGTTCGACCACTACTCTTACAGGAGCCAACAGCTATACGAATCTTCTTCCGGCTTTTGTTGCCGAAACTGTGTTTACCTTTATTTTCCTACTTGTGATATTAGGTTCTACATCTAAAGGAGCAAATACAAAATTTGCAGGCATTGCTATTGGATTAGCATTGGTACTTATACATATTGTATGTATACCGATTACCGGTACGTCTGTTAATCCGGCACGTAGCATCGGTCCGGCTCTTTTCCAAGGAGGCGCGGCTCTTTCTCAGTTGTGGCTGTTTATTGTTGCTCCATTCCTTGGTGCTGCTATTGCGGCCTTCACATGGAAAGCGATTGACACAGAACCTGAAGTATAACATATTTTGAAAGGTAAATGCTAAACGGGTAATCCGGCTTCTTTAAATATCCGTTTAGCATTTGCTAAACGTTCTGCTGAAAGGGGTTCAACTTCTTTCAGTTTGTATTCCATTTTCAATTGATCGTATTTATTGACTCCCATAATGTGATACGGAAGGAGTTCAATTTTCTTTATTACAGTATACTTAGTCAAGTATTCAGCCAAATTCTTTAATTGCTCATCATTATCGGTCAGGCCTGGAACAACAACATGCCGTATCCATGTATCTATTCCTTTTTCTTCCAGATAATCCAGGAACAACAGGCTATTATCGCGTTTCACTCCTGTCAGATGTTTATGAAGTACGGCATCAATTGTTTTAATATCCAACAAAACTAAATCCACAAATCCTAATGCCTTTTTGACCTTTTCATTCAGAATATAACCGGAAGTATCCAGGGCTGTATGAATACCTTCCTCTTTACACAAACGAAAGAATTCTGTAAGAAATTCGGCCTGAAGTAAAGGTTCACCTCCTGTTACGGTTACTCCGCCTTTAGCTATATAGTTCTTATATTTTAACACCTCAGATAGTAATTCCGAAGCAGACATTGAGTAATTAGAAGGGTTCTTTGTATCCCATGTATCCGGATTATGACAATACAAACAACGAAGAGGACAGCCTTGCATAAAAACAACAAAGCGTAATCCGGGACCATCAACAGTTCCAAAGCTTTCGAGTGAGTGTATTCTTCCTAACATGGATTATTAAATTTACGACAGTGGTAGAGACAAGACTTGCCTTGTCTCTACACACCGTCGCTATAATTATAGAGAGTGATTAATTGTTCTGGAAATCACATCTAATTGTTGTTCACGGGTCAACTTAACGAAGTTCACGGCATAACCGGAAACACGAATTGTTAACTGCGGATATTTTTCCGGATGTTCCATTGCATCGATGAGCAGTTCTTTCTCAAAGACATTCACATTTAGGTGTTGCCCACCATCCGGTGTGAAATAACCATCCAATAATCCGACAAGATTATCTACTTGAACAGACCGCTCTTTTCCTAATGTGGCAGGAGAAACTCCGAAAGTATAAGATATTCCGTCATGTGCATGCTGGAAAGGCAACTTAGCAACAGAAGCAAGTGCAGCAATCGCACCTTTTTTGTCGCGTCCGTTCATCGGATTTGCTCCCGGAGCAAAAGGCGCACCGGCAGGACGGCCATCGGGAGTCGCTCCCGTTTTCTTACCATATACCACATTGGAAGTAATTGTCAGAATAGACTGTGTCGGAATAGCATTACGGTAAGTCTGGTGCTGACGGAGATAATCCATAAATTTTTCGGTAATATCAATAGCGATTTCATCGGTACGGTCATCATTATTACCAAAAGGAATATATTCCCCTTCCCTTTCGAAATCAACAGCCAGTCCACGCTCATCACGAATCACTTTCACTTTCGTATCACGGATAGCAGCCAACGAGTCGGCAACAATAGAAAGACCGGCAATACCTGTTGCACGGATACGTTCTACATTCCCATCATGCAATGACATTTCAAATGCTTCATACGCATACTTATCATGCATATAATGAATGACCTTTAAAGCATTTATATATACTTTAGCCAGCCAACGCATCATCTGTTCGAATTTCACCATTACTTCGTCGTAATCGAGATACTCGCTACGGATAGGTTCATATATAGGTGAAATCTGCAAGCCGGATATTTCATCCCGTCCTCCATTGATTGCATAAAGAAGACACTTAGCCAAATTGGCACGTGCACCGAATAACTGCATCTGCTTACCGATAATAAGCGGAGATACACAGCAGGCAATACCATAGTCATCGCCATAATCCGGACGCATCAGATCATCATTCTCATATTGCAGAGCAGATGTATCGATAGATACTTTTGCACAATAACGTTTCCAGTTTTCAGGAGCATTATTGAACCATAATATCGTAAGATTGGGTTCCGGTGCCGGTCCCAGATTATATAATGTATGCAGATAACGATAAGATGTTTTCGTCACCTGTGAACGTCCGTCAACACCTTGTCCACCTAAGGATTCGGTTACCCAAACCGGGTCGCCGGAGAAAAGTTCGTTGTAATCAGGAGTACGTAGAAAACGCACAATACGCAGTTTGATAATGAATTGGTCAATCAATTCCTGCGCTTCCGTTTCTGTTAGTAAACCCTGTTTTAAATCTCTTTCGATATAAACATCAAGGAAGGTAGCCGTTCTACCTAATGACATTGCTGCACCATCCTGATCTTTTACTGCTGCCAGATAAGCAAAATAGAGGAATTGCACTGCTTCTGTTGCATTCTTTGCCGGACAAGTTACATCAAAACCATAACTGGCACACATTCTTTCGAATGCTTTTAATGCGTTGATCTGGTCGGCAATTTCTTCACGTCTCTGGATAATCTCTTCGGTAATTTCCTGAATATCCAAACGTTCCATACATTGCTTTTTCTCTTCCAGAAGGATTTGTGTACCGTATAAAGGCACACGGCGATAGTCACCAATAATACGTCCGCGTCCGTAAGCATCCGGTAATCCGGTAATAACAGCAGACTTACGTACAGCCATCATCTCATCCGTATAAACAGAAAAGACACCCTCGTTGTGTGTCTTGCGGTATTTTGTAAATATTTCTTTTGTAGCAGGGTCTAGTTTATAGCCATAGGCTTCCAACGCGTTTTCAACCATGCGGACACCACCACGGGGGAATATACCTCTTTTCAGAGGGGCATCTGTCTGCACACCTACAATCACTTCATTCTCTTTATCAATATATCCAGGGCCGTATACATCAATACTTTGAGGTTTTTTTTGCTCGGCATCGTAAACACCTTTCCGTCTTTCCTCCTCAAACATCTCAGTAAGCTTTGCCCAGACTTTCTTTGTCTTTTCCGTAGAACCTACCAAAAAAGATTCGTCTCCGTCATAGGGTTTATAGTTACGTTGGATAAAGTCTCTAACATTCACTTCTCTCTTCCACACTTCGCCTTGGAAATGTTTCCAATACTCATTTCTATTAGTCATTGATTAGTCTTAATGTGAAACAGCAGTTAAAGTAGTTATCAGTTGGTTTGCAACCTATTTGTTATCATTCGCTACGCTCTTTTGTAGTAAGTAGTTTCTACTTAACTACTTTGACTACTCGACTACTGAATCGAATTATTTATTTTATTACCTTTTAAAAACAGTACAAAGATAGCCTTTGTTATACAGACATTACGTTAAAATCAATAGGATTTATCTATATAAATATAAATTTTATGTTTTACAGCACAAAACAATGAATGTCATAAGAAGGGAAAAATTAGTTATCTTTCAGATACAGATACCAATAGACACAACCAACCAGAGCGGCACCTCCCACAAGGTTACCCAAAGTAGCAGGAATCAGGTTATGCAATATAAAATCACCCCATAAAATATCTGCACCGGAATAAATAGCTGCCGGAATAAAGAACATATTTGCAATCGAGTGTTCATAACCTAACGTTACGAAAAGCATGACCGGAATCCAAATTCCAATACATTTTCCGACTATATCTTTTGCTGCATAACCCATCCACATACCCAAACATACCAGCCAGTTTGCACCGATTCCCTTTACAAATACAATCCAGAAATCCTGATTGACTTTCGCCGATGCATAATTATGCAGATAACTTTGCCAGGGTTCAGTGGAAAACAATCCGATACCGGAAGACATAAAGAAGGCTACAAATTGAGTTCCAATAAAATTGAATAGATAGGATAGGATAAGCAGTTTAATATAAGTTATTGCCCGAATGCGCTTTTGCAACAAGGGAAGTGTAAACGCTGTACAATCGCTGGTAAATAAATCAGCCCCTGTAATAGAAACCATCATCAAACCAATGGGGAATAAGGCTCCCGCAATAAACTTTATTAAACCGGGATTCTCCCCTCCTACTCCGGGCATTCCTCCCGCTACCATCACAGATAACAAACCTCCAAATGCAATAAAAGCTCCTCCTAAAATAGCAATAATGCTAAATTTGCTCAGGGATAAGGAGCTTTTATACATGCCGGAAGCGGCAAATTCCACAGCTATATCTTTGGGACTATTATAACTCATACTTAATTGTCATGCTTATTTTTCGCCCGCAAGATAAGCAAAATTTATAATCATTTGGCGTATATACCTCATCAATAGCCCGCTGCTTTAGCTGCGGGTTCATATGAAGAGGGGGAACGGCTTTAGCCACACAATAATTCGGCTAAAGCCATTCTATTTACCTGATTTAACCTGTAGCTAAAGCAGCGGGCTATAGACAAATCAGTGTTACGCACCGATTTCCGCATTAATTTGTGTGAGCCAAGCATCAATACGGCTATCAGTTAGATTGTCCTCATTCACATCATCCAAAGGCAGCCCTACAAACATTCCGTCAATAAATGCTGTCGAATCATCAAAAGAATAACCGTCGGATGATACAGCTCCGCAAAAACGACATCCCGTTCCTTGTAATTCTTTATATATGGTACCAATTGCATCACAAAAAGAATCACCGAACGAAGAGGCATCTCCCGTTCCAAATATAGCTACTGTTTTGCTCGTTAAATCTGTCTTTTTTAACTTAGGCAGGAAACTCTCCCAATCGTCTTGCAAGTCTCCTACTCCCCAAGTAGAAGAACCTAGAATCAGCACTTCGTAAGGTTTCACATCATCTACAGATGCTTCTCCAACATTGTAAATATTACTTGCTTCAATACCCAACTTTTTAGCGATAAGTCCGGCTACATCTTCGGTTGTTCCGGAAGAAGAGCCATAAAAAACACCAATCTTTTTCATGTAGATATATTATGTATTTGTTATTACTAAATGCAGGGCAAAGTTCCGGCAAACCGTATTTCCGGTCAATACCTATAAATATGTATTCTTTGTTGAAAAAAAACTATATGTAGGTAGAGAAGATGTATTTCCTTATCAGATATAAAATAAATAACCTATATTTGAAATCCCATTTTAGACCAATGGCTTTTGTCCGTTTGCCGGATAAAAATGAAATGAGTATAAATACCATTAAATTATTAGCATCATGAAGAAGAATATTTTTGAGTTAAACACACAACAGTTGAAAGAAATTGCGGAAGCACTCCAAAGGGAAGTTTTGAAAGGTTTAGACCAGCCCGATTGTCAAATTCAATGTCTTCCTACCTATATATCTCCTAAAGCACCGGAAGAGACCGATAAGGCTGTAGTTATGGATCTTGGAGGAACAAATTATCGTGTTGCTACTGTAGATTTCGCAGGAGGAAAAGCTTCTATTCATCCCGAGAATGGATGGAAAAAAGATTTATCCGTAATGAAAAACAAAGGTTTTACTCAGAAAGATCTTTTCAAGGAACTGGCTGATCCTATTATGGAAATAAAACGCGAATCTCCGATGCCCATTGGTTATTGCTTCTCTTATCCGGCAGAATCAACTACGGATGGCGACGGCACTCTACTTCGTTGGACGAAAGGAGTCAACATTGAAGAAATGGTAGGACAGAAAGTAGGAAGACCTTTATTGGATTTCCTTAACGAGAAAAGCAAATCTATTCCTTTCACCGGAATCAAAGTAGTAAATGATACCGTAGCCAGTTTATTTGCCGGATATAGCGGAGATAAGTTTGATGCATATATCGGATTAATTGTTGGTACGGGAACCAATATGGCAACATTCATCAATTCAAAGAATGTAGGTAAACTGGATGCGGAAACAAAAGACTTTGGATTATTACCTATTAATCTGGAATCAGGTAACTTTAATCCACCTCACCTGACAGCAATCGATAATACAGTGGATGCATTATCAGATAGCCGTGGTAAACAACGTTTCGAAAAAGCTATTTCGGGCATGTATCTGGGAGAAATATTAAAAGCTGTATTCCCATTGGAAGAATTTGAAAAAAGATTTGATGCAGAACGATTGACTACAATGATAAGCTATCCGGATATTTATAAAGAAGACCATGTACAAGTAGCAAACTGGATATATATCCGCTCTGCCAAATTAGTAGCAGCATCACTTGCGGGATTAATCAACGTTTTAATCTCACATAACGAGAAAATCAAAAAAGTATGCCTGGTAGCAGAAGGCAGCCTATTCTGGAGTACTGTTCGTTATGGTAGAAACTTTAAAGACATGGTAATGGAAGACCTTCAATGCCTGTTAAATGAATTCGGACATCCGGATGTCCGCGTACAGGTTGATTCAATGGATAATGCCAATCTGATTGGAACTGCGATTGCGGCTATAAGTTAAAAAATAAGTCTCCATCAAACATGTAGGGGCGGCCCTATGTGGCCGCCCTGATTTGTTTATATCGTTGGTATTGGGCGCCCACATAGGGCCGCCCCTACAAGATTCCTCAATTCCAAATAGAATCTGCAGGAATTGTATCGGGAATAGAATCCTTTTTATTTCGGGAAGTCACTAAAGGCAGTGGTAAGTCATTCTTTTTACGAGCAGTATCTTTTTTCAAAACGAACTTCTCCGGATGTGCCGTCTGATAAGTCTTTATCTTTTTATGCAAAGCAGTAGATGGCAAATCATTGTAATATTTCAGATTCTTTGCTTTCTTACTATTGCTTTCAAACTGCCGGTATTGTTTACTAAAAGCCATGCTTAAGAGATGGTTGGCATCGAAAAACACAGTAGCCTGTGGTCCCCGGAAATATTGGCTTCTCACATGGCCAGATATATTTGAACCCATATACTCCAACTCCTTCGGCATTTCTGGATTATAAAAACGAATAAACAGAAAAGAAGGTAAATCCATCCACCTGAACTCCCGGGGAACAGCCGAATCAATAGCTTGAAAGTATTCATCAAAATTCACGAATAACGGAAGCTCCGGTGTAGATTCCATCAACGGTGTAAATGCTTTATCAGGATTAATGAGATTGCCCTTCAATATGGAATTCTGTGTTTCCGGATTAAGGCGTATCGTATCCTTTCCGGATAAAATACGATCCAGCCAAACAGAATCTTTGGGTGACCATTGTGCATGAACCACTCCGGTACCACAGAGAAGGGATATAAATAATATAGGTAATATTTTATTCATCATCTCATCGTATTTTCTACAAATATAGAACTGTTTATGTCTGGTTTGTTAAAAATAGTCTTATTTAGTCTTAACACTAGACCATTTAGTCCTATTCCACCACTATCATATAGACGTCGACTCCTACTTCCATAATTTGACAACTTCACTACTTTACATGAGTTAAAAATCAACCTTTAAAGCAGTAAATAAGGTTGTTATTTCACAATGCCTAAGAACTATATGTATTTACATATATAACTAATCTGAATATCAGGAAGTTTAAATATTTTATTGCAATAGAAATAATCTGCTCACAGCTGTGCAATATATATTTCACAGTTGGGGAATAATAATCTCACAGCTGTGCAATATATATTCCACAGCTGTGAGCAGATTAATTAGTCAGGTAAAAAGCACTAAAAATATAGGAGGTAATTGTTAGTTATACGTATGTTTTGTCTTAAGGTTAGGCAGTGTTATTATAGTTGATAAGGCATCACATTCAAAACTTATAACGGGCAGAAACCATAAACTCCCTTCCGCGTATGTTAATCCATGAGGTATAGCTTTGCAGGGAAGAATATTGTGTGTAGCTGTATTGTCTCTTATCGAATATATTGTTTAGGGAAGCATCTATCTGCCAGGTTCCGCTTTTCCAACGGAGGAAAGCATTGAGGAAGAATGCATGAAGGCCTTTATCGGAACTTACGTCATTGTAATAATGGTCACCTGAAAGATTTATTTCGATGGGGAATAAGTCATAAGAGACATTTAACTTTTGTACGATGTTCCATAAAGGTGCTAATTCAGCATTTCCTACTTTTGAGCCGCCGTAACGGAAATTTCCTTCATAGCTTGTACTCCATTTGCGGCCAGGCGACCACGATATTTTAGGTTCCAACTGCAAGTAACTTGACTCGTAAGGGAGACGTATTCCTTCACTTAACATTTCTGCTTCGTTGTAACTCAACAGATAGTTGAGTGACGTTTTCATTTTCCAGTCATAGAAGCTTTTGGATAGTGTTCCTTTTAATGCCCATCCCAAACCTTGATTGGAGAGTTTATGGGATTTCATTAGTATTTGGTCTTGCTCTATTATCTGTTCATATATTCTATCGGACCAGTTACGTGTATGGGAAAGCGATAAAGTGGCAAAGAATTCTTTTACCGTATTCTTGTATTCTCCATATAAGGTATATGCCTGAAGACGTCTGACTGGCATCTCTCCATTATTAATTATGGTATTCCTGTAATTGGTGCGATAAGGTGCCTGATAGAAATCGGTAATATCCCCGTATGATTCCCTATAATTGGCATGCATTGAGAATCTCCAGGAATAGTTGTACTTATACAGAACCGACAAGGAAGGATTTACTGCTAACCGTGAAAAATTTGTATCGAAATAATCACTCCAAACCAGAGGTAAAGTGAGAAAAATCTGCCATTTATTAAATGTTCCCTGCCAGTTTCCGGTTGCATGGGCACTATATCCACTTTCGATATTATTCAGCTGCCCTTTAAAGCCTCCCGTATAACGATGGCTTATTGAACCAATTTTTCGGAATAGGGAGAAATTGTTATCTGTATAGAACTGGTTCAAATGTAAACGCTGCCGGTCGTCGTTGACAATCAATTCAGTAGGAAGATGATTGTATCTTGTAAATGAGTGGAATTCATACGTATACTTTTCTCTATTCCATAAACTACGGAGATCATTCTTCGCTGTTACTTCCGTTGTTCGTATGCGTTGAGATACCGATTGATTTCCGGTAAAACGGGAATATCCCCTACCCCAATCGCCTATAGTAGCGAAACGATTGGTGAGATAACGGTTATCAGCATTGTTTTCCAATGTGAATGTAAGTTCTCCGCGGTCAGTACGCAACCGGTTATTGCTTTCTTCGACTATCTGAATAGAATCGTGCTGCTGGTAATATGTTGTTTGACTACCCCGTTCCTGTTTCCGTTCATCGTGAATATATCCGGCATTGACACGAAGCTTTGTTGTTTCATTCAATTTATATAAACGATTTGCTGTAAATGTATGTACGTCATTGAATAACATTTTCTCTTTCTTTAGGGGCGCTATAAGAGAAGGTAGTGAAAGAAAGGAGGTCGTAGGCGGTTCTTTGGTGCGATTAAATGCGTCTATAGTCATGACAGCCATTTCTTCTGTTATATCCACACCTCTGTTATTACTTTTATATCCATAAACGGATTGATTTCTACGGCTTAACTGTAGAGCATATAAGTTGGCATCCCATAGCACTGAAGAAGAAGATGCACCAAGTCCTCCCTGAAGTGTAATCATCCATTTGTCTTTAAAATCATCTTTTAATTTAAGATTGATTGCTATATCTTCTGTCTTGATTTTATCTTTTAATATCCGGATAGGCTGATGATTCTCTAGTACCTGTATTTTCTCTACAGCCCGGGCGTCCAGATTATTATTTATCTGGTTGTAACGTCCATCTGTTACGTCCATTCCTTCAACGTAAAAATTACTGATATTTTTCCCATTATAAGATATACGCCCCAGTTCGTCGACATCCACACCGGGTAGCTTTTTTACAACATCCTTGATTGCATTGTCTTTCGGAGAAATGAACTGTGTTACATCATAATTAATTGTATCCTGCCTCCCCCATACACGACCGGGACGGACTTCCACTTCCCGAATACTAAATACCTTTGGAGTCAGCTTTATGGAAACATTCTTATCTGCCTGAGCTGGGAACATAACAGTTTCATATCCTAAAAGAGAAATTGCAATATGAAGTGAATCGACCTCTTTTGCTGACTGAATCAGATAACTACCTTTGGCATCTGTCAAGCTATAATTTACCAGTTTTTGTCCGCTTCCGCGGAGGAGTTGAACATTCGCCATTTCCACCGGAAGACCGGTTTCTGCATCTGTAACAACTCCCCGGAAAGCGTTTTGTGCAAAAGAGTTATTTATGAAAAAAGCCAGGATGAATATTCCCAGCAGGAATTGGTTATTTATTTTGTTTATCGTTTTCATTTTCCTTCCCGTTCAATTGGATTATAAGGCATATTTTTAGGATCTTTAGCTGGTTGTCCGTCTTCGCCCTGTATTGTAATTGTCACATTAGGTGCCATTGACTTTATGTAGCCAACGGGGTCAGAGGAAAATCGTTCGTATAATTTATTAAGATTTTTACGACTCATCGGTTCGTAGTCCTTTCCTCCATACATTATACTTCCTCCCGGATGCGCTTGCTGAATACCTGTACATTCAAAGGTATAATGCCCTTCAGAATCCGTAGCTTTAATTATTAATCCAGGCAAACCATACAATTTCCAAGGACCTTCACTAATCGGGATTTCCGTTGTAAACCAGGCATCATAATCTCTTCCTTTAAAACGACAGGTGGCTTTCTGGCAAGGATATGTATTTATTGTCATCGTATCGGATTGAATTTGCCAAACCGGCCGTTCATTTTCTTCTTCGCACCGGAAGCTACTCATTGCCAGCCTGTCCAGAGTCATTACCTTTCCGACAGGAAAATTCTTATATAACTGATAGGTGATCTTGGGCTGAAACTGTTTAACTATATCCTGAAAAGTCTCTTTAACAGTTCCATTCTGTATGGCTTCATTTACTAATGAATCAGACATATATTTAGAATAGCTATAGAACTGTGAAACATTTTTACCTACTTTCAGCATCATTGTTTCTTCCTGTCGACTTTCAGGCTTCACAGTATCATGTATAAATGTCATTTCATACTTAGCGGTAAAGAGAAGATCATCTATTTTCTCCGCTTTCATTGTCTCATCCAGATTATAAATGCTAATGGCCATTTGTGCATTTACCTGATTAACAAAGAAACTACCACATACGACTACGACTAATAAGACAATTGTTTTCATATTCTTTTATTTAAAGTTTTTATTATTGACTGAGACAAATGTAGAATGAGAAGAAGATAAATTACATCGGAATTTATTACTGAAATATTACTTCGGAAATAAAACACCTTCGCGTACATTGTAGAGCTCAAATAGCTATTTATCTTTGTAAAAAAGAAAATAGAATGGAAAAGCGAATTAAAATAGTCTGGATTTTATCTTTAGTATCGGCTCTGTTTATTATCGGCGTACAAGGGTATTGGCTATATACACAATACAGATATGTGATAAGTACATATATGCAGGAAATAAGCAGTGAAGTGTTAAAAGCAGGAGATAAAGAATTTGAAATCAGGAAAAATAGACAAGGAGGAAATTTTGCCTATACTATTACCCGGGAATCTCAATATAAAACAGACAGTCTCACTAACAAACCAACACGTAAAACGATTATGGCCTTTTCTTCCGGCAAATCTGAAGAGGGAAAAGATTTAACATCAGGTGAAAAAAGTGAGATGATGGATTCCATTATGAATTTAATTAGAGATATGTCTGTTGAAGATATTAAAAAAAATATAGGAAAAAGAATCCGTATTAAGGATGGTAATAATGTAAACACCCCAAAAGAGACCGAATTACCAGTGGATTCATTGGAACTGGACGCATCCATGCTTAATCTTTTTTTTAGTGCTGACCTATCCGAAGATTCTATTATAATGGGTATGAATAGAGCATTCGTAAATCGGGAAAAGTTATTTAATCCGACCCTTCTTGATTCTATTTTAAAGGCGGATCTTCCTGAAATAAATTTCTCTATATCTCCCTGGTCAAGGACAGATAGTATTCCAATGGTATCTTACTGGAATACTTCGGGAAGTCTTTTATCTCCTGTAGTTGATGTTTATTATGCCTATAGTCCCTTCCAGAATATGGGAGTACATATAGAAGTACAGATACCATCTCAACCATTATTCGGACAGATGGCTATGCAGTTGTTATTATCTTTCGGATTTATACTCCTATTGATAGGATGCCTTATCTTTCAGATAAAGACAATCCTGAAACAACAGAAAATTGGTGAAATGCGTCAAAGTTTTGTAAATACAATGATTCATGAATTAAAACGACCTGTGCAAACACTTAAAACCTTTGTCGCTTTCCTGGGAGATAAAGAAATGCGAAGTGATAATGAAGCTACTGAACAGGTTGTACGGGATTCGATGTTTGAATTGGATAATTTATCGGCATATTTGAATAAACTGAAAGATATGGTTCGTGTCGATGATACACATACTCCACTCAATATGGTGAAGTTCGATTTACAAGAGTTAATAGAAAAGGTTGTTCGTCTTATCCATATTCCAACCGGAAAGAAGGTTGACTTCAATACAAATTTTAATATGGATTCTCCCATAATTGAAGCCGATCCGGTACATATAGCTAATATTCTTAGCAATTTAATTGAGAATGCAATTAAATATTCGGAAAATGAAGTGCAAATAGAAATCAAAGCTAATCGAAAAGGAAATGAGTTATGGTTATCTGTTTCCGATAATGGTATTGGAATACCTATTGTTGAACAAGAAAAAGTTTTTGTAAAATTTTATAGAGGTAGTAATTTACCCGATCAAAATATCCCGGGACTTGGGTTGGGGTTAAGCTATGTAAAACTGATTAGTGAAGCACATCATGGGTATGTATCACTGAAAAGCCATGTAGGTCAGGGCACATCCATTACTTTATATTTACCACAATGAAAACAACTATGAAAATATTATTTGCCGATGATGATTTAAAGTATTCTTTAGTCATAAAACGTTTTCTGGAACGTGAAGGGTATGAGGTTACTTATACAGGCAATGGAATAAAGGCTCTGGAACAATTTCCTATTGTTAAGCCCGACTTAGTTCTGTTGGACATTAATATGCCCGGATTAAATGGTTTTGAGGTTGCTGAGAAAATAAGAGAAACTGATAAACACACACTGATATTTTTTCTTTCCGACCGTTCGGATAAAAGTGACCGGTTAAAAGGATTCAGCTTGCGCGGTAATGATTATCTTGCTAAACCTTTCTATCCGGAGGAATTGCTGGCTCGTATAAAAGAACGTTTTGAATTACAGATACAAGAGGCCATACCGGAAGAAACATATTCTTTCGGAAATACCGTTTTCAATTACAGCACGAATGAAATAAGAACGGGTAATAATAAAACTCTTATTACTTCCCGTCAGGCTGAGTTGCTTCGTTTATTGGCAAAAAATTTAAATTTAGCTGTAGGTAGAGATCTTTTCTTGTCTTCTGTATGGGGTGATATTTCGTATGCAAACTCGTTGGCACTGAATGTACAAATTACTTATTTGCGTAAAGCATTAAGTAATGATTCCGGGATTGAGATAACCTCTCTTCCGCGAAAAGGATATATGCTTCGAGAGAAAAATAAGTAGAACAAGAATCTTTTTCTTACTTTTGCAGACGGCAGAACGATCTGCCGTCAAACCGTTCATGAACAAAAATATCTTACAAAATGAAACAATTTTTATGCTTATTCATTAGCATTTTATTTCTTTCGGGGTGTGATGTAGCCAAACAAGTAGGCGGAGCTTATAATCTGACTCAATGTAAATATGATTTTAATTCTATTTCTGCACTGAATATTGCAGGGATGGATTTATCACGTGGCATTAATGCTATGCAAATTCTGCAACTTACACCGGTACTCACCGGACAGGCAACTTCAGTGCCTTTGAATTTCACCCTTAATCTGGATGTAACCAATCCAAACCAAACAGCTGCTATGCTTCATGGATTGCAATATATCTTAAGTATAGACAATGTGCAGTTCACAACCGGAACAATAAATCAATCCCTTAATATACCTTCGGGAGAAAAACAGATGCTTCCGCTTGCTATTGGCTTGGATTTAGCGACCTTGCTAAAAGGAGAAACAAAAAATGCAGTAGAAAATATCATAAAGAATTTTATCGGTATAAATAATAAGCAATCACAGGTTACCCTTCAACTCAGGCCTACTTTTATGATTGGAGACAGAGCTATCGCTTCTCCGGCTTATATACCTGTTAGCTTCTCTTTTGGAGGGAAATAATCCAAATTTATTATCACTTGATTGTTTGTAACGAGCATTTGGATTATTTCTTTTTCAACCCAAATAGAAATCGCATTGGGTTGAAGCGTCGTATCAGAAACTCATAGATAAACCAGGTAAAACCGAAGGTTATCACTACCATGATTGAAAACTTGGGCCAGAATCCCATTGGTATATCTTTCAGATAATAACCCAGGCCTATAATTATTGTCTGGTGCAATATATAAAACGGATAAACAGCTTCATTTGCGTAGCTAAGAAACTTTCCTGGTTTATTAAGATAAGTGGCCGAAAGGCCAAACAGGGTAAGAATCCACGACCAAAGATTAAACATCTTTAAAAGGCAATAAAATTCATATTTAAACGGATAACTGCCCAGTATATACCAATTTACAAGTAACAGGGAAAAACCGACAATACCGCAAATTAAATAAAAATATTTATACCGTATAACATTATTCCAAAACTCGTTTTTCACTGCAACAAGCAGGTAACCGAAAACAAAGAATGAACAAAAGAAAATCATGGCGAACCAATCTCCATAAAGAGCATTATGAATGGGAAAATTTCTTTCGAAAAGAAACTCCCACAAAGCCAGAGGGATTATGAAAATATAAATAGCGAATTTACTCCCCACAAAATGACGGGTTTTCCTTATAATCCATGCTTGGGGATTTTTACGCAAATACACAAATGCCGGTATCAATACGATAGAAAATATAAAAAGATACAGTATGAACCACAAATGATGCCAGGATAAACATCCATTTGCATTATAACGATATAGTCCCGTAGTCAGTACTTTTACAGGCCAGAAGTCGAAAAAATAACTTCCGTGGAAAGTGCCTTGATCCAGATATTCAAAATAGATCTGAGGAGGCACAATGAAAAGACATCCAAAAAGTAATGGGATCAATAACCGCTTTACTCTTTCTTTAGCAAATTGGATACCTGTTCTTTTTTGAAAAGCGAAATAAACACCCATACCTGAAATTACAAACAAAAGGGGTAGCCTCCATTGATTAAGGAATAGCATTGGATATTTTATATCCGTGTAAATAATATTGTTTTTAATATGAAAGCCCCATGGAGAGAAAAACATTCCGACATGATATAGAATTAATAATGCAAAGGCAATTACACGCAAGGCATCAATATCATACCGTCGAATTGTTTTAGAGTGGTTTTTATCAGATAAAAAAGACATCTATGTTTTAGATTTAACGTTTTATTAAGATGCCAAATTTAGCAAATATCTATGGAACAGAGCAAATTACTTCTGAAAAAATCGCTTTTATTACATGTCAAAAATTTCTTTATCTAAGAATTTCAGGCACAAAAAAAACCTTCACCCTTGTCGTTCTACAGACAGAAGGTGAAGGTCCAAACTGAAAAAGTCACTTTACACTATAAATGTTTGAAACAGCTTATTATCCCCTAATTCATCATAACATTTCATCGTAATCCCGTTTTTTACAAAATAAGGTTTAACCTTATCATTTGCTTCGGGGATAAAAATTTCTTTCACCTGTTCGGTGAGGGCCATACTTGAGAGTGAATCTAAATTATCCGATTCAACTTTTCGATTCTTCACTCCAACCACTTTGTCTTTCTCTAAATCGAATATAACCACATTACTGATATGGTCATCGACCTCTTTCTTCTCTTGCCTTAGAACTAACGCTATCCTCATCTCATTATCAGTTAAAAAATTATACCTCAAATATCATGAATAAAAAACGATCTAAAAAGGTCTATATTGCATCATAACTGTTCCAAATAACAACTCTTATGACTATTTTCTGATAATATCTGATAATCATCATAGTTATCTATATTTATCAATATATTTTCACACCTGTTAATAGGTTATACGGCATAAAAAAACAAGAGTTTACTTTATAATACTTTATCTCTATTAATCTAACGTAACAAAGGAAAATCAGAAGTAAAAGAAAGGGTTCCAGCGTATATAAATTAGAGATTTTAATAAATAATATCGATAATATTTCTACCTTTGCACTATGCTTCGCATAACAAAACATATAGAAAGATTATTACTGGTACATGATTGTGTAATCATTCCAGGCATTGGAGGTTTTGTATTGCAAACTATCTCTGCGACTTACGAAAAAAATGATCATTCTTTTAGACCTATGCGCAAGGAGATAGTATTTAATACATCCTTACAACACAATGACGGGTTGTTGCCCGAATCCTATATGCAATCTTATCATGTTGACTTCCGTAAAGCTCAAAGCATGGTAGAAGAAGATATATGCGAAATGAAATCTTCTATTCAACAGTTTGGAAAGGTTTCCGTTGAAAAAATCGGTTCTCTTACAGTTGGCGAAGAAGGCCAATATATCTTTCATCCAGGAAAAGCCGATACCTTTAATGTGGATTATTACGGATTGTCCTCATTTCATTTCCCTGTTCTTCCTGTTGTGGAAAGAGACGATAACGGTGCTATTGTTACAGAAAAAAAGAAAGACATTTTCTATATTCCTATCAGTATGCGTTTCATACGTAGTACTGTTGCTGTAGCAGCAGCAATTGTGTTATTCCTTTTAATATCAACGCCTGTTAAAGATGTAAAGCAGTCGGCTTATACAGCTAGTATGATCCCGACGGAATTATTATCAATTAAAGCTCCTGCTGTTATTCCGGAAGAAACAGTATTAGAAGAAGCGGTTGCAAATCCCGCTCCTGTACAGACTGACAAAACTATTCTTAATAAGAAAACGTATCATATAATAATAGGAAGCTTTCCTAATGAAGAGAAAGCAAACGAATATATTTCCGCTATAGACAAATCCCAATTTAGCGATGCCGGGATTGTTCTTAGAGATGGCCGCTACAGGGTTTATGCGGATAAATTCGATAATCGCAAAGATGCAGAATCTTTCCTCACTACTATCCGCAATAGTGAAAAACATAAAGAGGCTTGGATGTTTATTTCAAAATAGTAACAAAAGAAAAGTGATGAGTATTATAACTCACCACTCATCTCTCATCACTCACCACTAGATTTCCCTTTCTTCTTCACCCGCCCTGCTTTTCGTAGCGCTTGGTCAAGGATATATTGTATTTGGCCATTTGTACTACGAAACTCATCTGCAGCCCATGCTTCTATTGCCTCCATCATTTCAGCATCAATACGAAGCATAAAACCCTTTATATTATTCTCTTTTTTGGCCATTTTACATTTAATTCATTAATGATGCAACGTTCCCGTATTAAGGACCGGTGTTGCAGCTTCATCGGCACAAAGGACAACCAACAAGTTACTAACCATTGCAGCCTTCTTTTCTTCGTCTAATTCCACTATATTTTCTTTGTCCAACTTATCTAATGCCAATTGCACCATACTTACTGCTCCTTCAACTATTTTCTCACGTGCAGCTATAATTGCATCCGCTTGTTGTCTGCGTAACATCACTCCTGCAATCTCAGAGGCATAAGCCAAATAGTTAATACGAGCTTCCATTATCTCTATACCTGCAATCGCCAGGCGACTATTAAGTTCTTCTTCCAGTTTTTGAGCAACTTCACCATCATCAGAGCGTAAAGTTACTTTATCACCTCCACTTTCGTTGGAGTCATAAGCATACATTCCTGCTATCTTACGAAGAGCAGCATCACTTTGTATGGCTACAAAGTTCTCAAAATTTTTCATGTGTTTGGATAATTCTCCCGTTGTATTCATTACAATAGCCGTATTTGTATTCACTGTTATAGAAGAAGAGTCTATATCAAACATGGCCTTATAGGTATCTTTCACACGCCAAACCATTACAGCTCCAATCATTACCGGATTACCCACCTTATCATTTACCTTAATAGGTGGTACATCCAGATTACGTGCACGTAATGTGATTTTCTTTTTCAGATAGAAAGGATTGACCCAAATAAAACCGTTATCCGTAACAGTTCCTTTATATTTACCAAAGAAAATCATAACCCGTGCATTATTGGGTTCAATAACCATAAAGCCCATTGTGCATAATGAAAAAATCACAAACCCAATCGCTCCGGCAGGAACACTCCATATATATCCAAGGCTAATCAAATATATACATGCTGCTAATAAAACAACGCCTAAAAACAATGCTAGGAATCCCGACATTTTAAATCCTTTAAATACTTCTTCTGATGTCTTCATGATGATTATATTATGATATTATTATGATATCACAAATTAAAAGACAATATTCCTATTAACCAATAGATTGACCAGTTATTTTCACTAACTTTACTTGTGTTTAAAAACATAAATTTTCATCCATTCAATTATTAATAGTATATCTTCCTTCATACGTTATTTCTTTATTTTACGTATATTTGTATTACAATGAGCACAGGTTTCGGGTTCCAACTAGACACTAATAATAAAGAGTTTCAGAATGCAATGCAACTGATTACTCATACGCGCCAGTCGGTTTTTCTTACAGGCAAGGCAGGGACGGGTAAATCAACCTTTCTGAAATATATCTGCAAGAATACTAAAAAGAAGTTTGTCGTTTTAGCTCCTACAGGAATAGCCGCCATCAATGCGGAAGGTGTCACATTACACTCTTTCTTTAAATTGCCCTTTCGTCCGATGATGCCCGACGATCCGGATTTAAGTACTAAAGGAGGTCGTATTTTCGAGTTTTTTAAATACACAAAAAAACATCGCAAACTAATTGAAGAAGTCGATCTGGTGATCATTGATGAAATTTCTATGGTACGGGCAGATACTATAGATACTATTGATCGTATACTCCGTGTTTTTTCCGGAAACCAAAGATTACCTTTTGGTGGAAAGCAATTACTTTTCGTGGGTGATATCTTTCAGTTAGAACCTGTTGTACCAAGTGACCAAAAGGAGATATTAAGCCTCTTCTATGCCAGCCCCTTTTTCTTTTCGGCCCGTGTTTTTAAAGAAATTCACTTAGTGCCTATTGAATTACAGAAAGTATATAGACAGACTGATCCTGTATTTATTAATATTCTTGATCATATCCGTAATAATGTGATCAGAAATGAAGAACTAGCAGTTTTAAATCAACGCTATTTCCCCTCTTTCGAACCACGCAACGAGGACATGTACATTACTTTAGCTACCCGCCGTGACCAGGTCGATTTTATAAATGAAAAAAAACTGGCTGAACTTCCGGGAGAAGAGTTTGTATCAAAAGGGATTATTGATGGAGATTTCCCAGAATCATCTTTACCTACGCAACTGAATCTTTCGATCAAAGAACATGCCCAGGTCATCTTTATAGATAATGATCCGGAACGTCGTTGGGTCAATGGTACTATTGGTATGATTTCAGGTATTGATGAAAGCGGGAATGTATATGTATTATTGGAAAGTGGAGTTGAACATCTGGTTGAGATAACTTCCTGGCGAAATTATAAATATAAATATAACGAAAAAGAGAAACGCATAGAAGAAGAAATAGTCGGAACCTTTGAACAACTGCCAATCCGCCTTGCCTGGGCCATCACCGTACATAAGAGCCAGGGCTTGACCTTTAATAGAGTTGTTGTTGACCTGACAGGTGGTGTTTTTGCCGGAGGGCAAACTTATGTGGCACTTAGCCGCTGTACATCTCTCGAAGGATTGGTTTTAAAAAGTAAGATCTCTTTACACGATATTTTCTTACGTAAAGAAATTGTTACTTTCAGTCAGCAATTTAATAATCCGAAACTAATAAAGACAAGTTTACAAGAAAGTGAGGCAGAACTCAATTATGCAAAGGCTGCACTTAGCTTTAATAGTGGGGATTTTAAAGAATCCGTAGAAGCATTCTCAGCTGCTGTAACTAAAAGGAATGAATTAAATAAAATTACGGTTCAACGATTAATGCGGCTCAAGCTTCAACGGCTTAATAGTCAACAGCAACAAATCAAATCTCTTAAAGAGGAACTCCACCACCTTCGTGAAACACAAAAAGAGTACGCTTGCGAATATTACCTCATGGGAAATGAATGTGTAACTAAGGCTCGGGACACACGGGCCGCTATCCGAAACTTTGATAAAGCTTTAAAACTCGATCCAACCTTTGTGGATGCCTGGGTACGCAAAGGTGTTACCTTGATGGATACAAAAGAAGAATATGAAGCTTTGCTCTGTCTTAACCATGCTATCAAACTTAGTCCGCGCTCCTTTAAGGCTCGTTATAATCGCGGCAAATGCTATTTGCAGATGAAATATTATGAAGAAGCTATAGCTGATTTAAATAAAGCAGTGTCAATAAAACCGACTCATCCGGCAGCACACGAATACCTTGCTGAAACCTATCGCCATTTAGGAGAGCCCGATCTGGCACAGAGACATCTGGATATTGCCGAAGAACTACGTGAAGGAAAAAGAAAGGAATAGATGTTTATCATACTAAAGTAACTTCAATTCCTTTTTCACGAAGCATTTCAATTGAGTGCACCGGAGCATTCCTATCCGTAATGACCTGATGCACTTTATCCAAATCACATATTTTGCAGAAGCCTCTTCGGCCAAATTTAGAAGAGTCGGTTAATACAATTATTTTCTGGGATATATCGATCATCTTTTGATTGATTCGCGCCTCATTCATATCACTTGTCGTTAAGCCATATTCAAGATCAATTCCATCCACACCGATAAATAACTTATTACAGGTAAGATTATCGAGTGTATCTTCCGCATAATGACCTATTGCCGAAACAGAATTTTTACGAATGATACCACCCAGTTGAACTATTTCAATAAAAGGATTATAACAAAGAGTAAGTGAAACTTTTACAGAAGAAGTAATAACAGTTATATTTTCAGTAATTTCATTTATTGCATTTGCAAAAGACAACAATGTAGTTCCCGATGCTACTATGATCTTATCATTACATTCAAGTAGGCTACTAGCCGCCAGGGCAATGCGGTCTTTTTCTTCCGTCTGCAATTTCTCTTTCACATCAATATGCTTATCAGCAATAAGGGATTTAAGATTACTTGCACTTCCATGACTTCTCTGCAACAACTTTTTTGCTTCCAGATATTTCAAATCCTTTCGAATTGTTACTTCCGAAACGTCCAGAGCTTTACTTAAATCCGGTACCTTGACATACCCTTTTTGTCCTAATTGCTCTAATATATAATTATGTCTCTCCGCAATACTACTCATAAATATTCTTTTTTTTCTTTGCAAAGATAACGAAAGAAGGAAAAATGACATCATAAAACAAGAAGAAAAGCAAAACAATAACAGTTTCATTTATTGTTTGAATTTAAAAAAAAGAAAACATAAACCTTCGTTTTCTTTTATTACTTTTCGTTTTTAACACAAAAAGTTTCGTTTTATTTTGTTTATATAAATTTTAATTTTAGTTTTGCAAACAACTAACGTAATCTTTATCTCTAAAATCTATGATGCAACGTGATAAAAATCTGCAGACACTAGCAGACGACTCTATTCTTTGGGATATTCTAATTATAGGTGGAGGGGCCACCGGAATCGGAGCAGCAGTCGATGCAGCATCACGTGGCTACAAAGTTGCCCTGCTTGAACAATCCGATTTCACCAAAGCCACTTCAAGCCGCAGTACCAAGTTGGTCCATGGAGGCGTTCGTTATCTGGCACAAGGGGATGTTGGATTAGTAGTTGAAGCTTTACGGGAAAGGGGCTACATGAGAAAAAACGCACCACATTTAGTTAAAGATCAACGTTTCATTATTGGGAGTTATAAATGGTGGGAGAAACCGTTCTACACCATCGGCCTTATTATGTATGATATTCTGGCAGGAAAACGGGGATTAGGTCGTTCCCTCGCGTTAAGAAAAGAAACTGTAATAAATGAAATCCCTCAAATCCAAACAAAAGGATTAACAGGAGGTATCGTTTATCATGATGGGCAGTTTGATGATTCACGAATGGCAATCAACCTTCTACAGACAGCGGAAGAACAAGGAGCTGTTGTAGTTAATTACATAAAAGTAAACAAGCTCTTAAAGGATAATTCAGGTAAAATAGTTGGACTACAAGCGCTGGATGTAATAGATAGCAAAACCTTTCAACTACATGGGAAAGCTGTAATAAATGCCACAGGTATATTTGTTGATGAAATTATGCAAATGGATATGCCTGACAAAAACAATATTGTTCGCCCCAGTCAAGGAATTCATTTGGTTGTAGATAAATCTTTTCTAGGAGGTGATACAGCCATTATGATTCCTAAGACAAATGATGGCCGCGTTATGTTTGGTGTACCCTGGCATGACAAAGTTGTGCTCGGCACAACTGATACTCCATTAAATGAATTCATACTGGAGCCTGAAGCACTGGAAGAAGAAATAGACTTTATACTTAAGACTACAGGAAATTATCTAAAAAAGAAACCCCAAAGAGAAGATGTTCTTTCCGTTTTTGCAGGTCTTCGTCCTTTGGCGGCGCCTAAAAAGAGTAGCGATGAAAAAAAGACAAAAGAGATATCCCGTTCCCATAAAATAATAGTTTCACGTAATGGCCTGCTAACTATAACAGGTGGAAAATGGACTACATACCGTGATATGGCAGAAGATATTATCAATAAAGCTATTTCTGTAGCAAATATTCCTTTCCGCAAATGTATCACCCGTGATTTGCTCATTCATGGATATAAAAAAGATGTAGACCGTTCCAGTTTTCAATATGTTTATGGAACAGATTATAAAAAAATAATGGATCTTCAAAATGAAAAACCCGAATGGGGGAATTTGCTTCATCCCAATTATGAATATTCGGAAGCGGGAGTTATATGGGCTATCCGGGAAGAAATGGCAATGACTATTGAAGATGTATTAGCAAGAAGATTACGTATTCTTTTTCTGGATGCACGTGCAGCAATTGATATGGCTCCTAAAGTAGCCTCTTTAATGGCTAAAGAAATGAATAAAAATACGGAATGGGAAAATGATCAAATAAAAAATTTCATACTTTTAGCACAAAATTATCTATTAGTACCTTATAAACAAAACTTCTAACTTTATAACATATCTACTATCATGAAAAAATACATCTTATCATTTGATGCAGGCACCACAAGTTCACGTGCAATTGTATTTGATTGTCATGGAATAATCCGGTCCGTTGCCCAGAAAGAATTCACTCAATATTTTCCTAATGAAGGTTGGGTTGAACATAATCCTCATGAAATATGGTCTTCTCAAGCCGCCGTTGCAGCAGAAGCCATTACAAAAATAGGAATCAATGGAAGTAATATTGCCGCAATAGGAATTACCAATCAAAGAGAAACCACCATTGTATGGGATCGAAAAACAGGCGAACCGGTTTATAATGCTATTGTATGGCAAGATAGGAGAACTTCTGATTATTGCGATCAATTAAAAAATGAAGGCAAACTATCATTTATTAAAGATAAGACCGGATTAATTATAGATGCATATTTTAGTGCAACCAAGATAAAATGGATATTAGACAATGTGAAAGGTGCAAGAAAGAAAGCAGAAAAAGGGGAACTGGCTTTCGGTACTGTTGACACGTGGTTGGCATGGCAGTTAACCAAAGGACAGATACATGTAACCGACGTTTCCAATGCATCCCGTACCATGCTTTATAATATTCATACCCTCGAATGGGATATTGAATTACTCGAACTATTTGATATACCCAAAGCAATTCTCCCGGAAGTACGTCAGTCAAGTGAAGTATACGGGCATACACAAAGTACTCTTTTTGCCTCCAAAGTACCAATTGCCAGCCTTATTGGTGACCAACAGGCCGCCCTATTCGGACAAATGTGTACTGAAAAAGGGATGGTAAAAAACACTTATGGTACAGGTTGCTTTATTCTGATGAACGCAGGAGACAAACCTGTTGTTTCAAAAAATAACCTGGTTAGCACAATTGCATGGCAAATAAACGGCCAAACAACGTATGCCCTGGAAGGAAGTATATTTGTAGCCGGAGCTGTTGTACAATGGTTAAGGGATGGATTAAAAATCATACGTTCCTCTGCAGAAATTGAGAAACTGGCAATGGAAGTACAGGATAATGGAGGCGTATATTTTGTCCCCGCATTAACCGGATTAGGTGCACCTTACTGGGATCAATATGCCCGTGGAACAATTGTAGGTATATCACGAGGTACCACATCTGCTCATATTGCGCGTGCAGCCCTGGAAGGAATAGCTTTCCAGACAATGGATGTTGTGAATGCTATGATTCTGGATGCCGGTGTTGGTTTAAAAGAATTACGGGTTGATGGCGGAGCTGCACAAAACAATTTACTTATGCAATTCCAAAGTAATGTTCTGGGTGAATCTGTAATACGTCCTCAAACCACAGAATCAACTGCATTAGGAGCTGCTTATTTAGCAGGTTTAGCCGTTGATTTCTGGGTGGATATGGCAGATCTGCATGACCAATGGTTTGTAGAAGCTCGATTCGATCCGGATCCTACTTTTGATACTCATCTGGAAAAGAAAAAATGGTCGGAGGCAATCTACCGTGCACAATCCTGGATAAAATAAAAAAAACTCAATATCTAATACTAACAAATTACTACTTAAATCTTATGGGACAAGACCTTTTATTTGAATTTATCGGCACAGCCATACTTATTCTTTTCGGTAACGGAGTCTGTGCAAACGTTTCTTTGAAAAAAACTTTAGGGAATAAATCCGGATGGGTAGTTATTTCCTTCGGTTGGGGATTTGCTGTTTTCGTTGCAGCTTTCATCTCAGCCCCCTATTCGGGCGCTCATTTAAATCCGGCTCTAACCATAGGGCTTGCAGTAACCGGCGCATTTAAAGGAAATATTCTGGGATACATTTTAGCGCAAATGGCAGGAGCCATTCTGGGAGCATGCTTTGTTTTCTGTATGTATAAACCTCACTTTGACGCAGAAGAAAATCCGAATACAAAATTAGGAGTTTTTTGTACCGGTCCAGCAATTAAAGATCTTCTTCCTAATTTTTTAAGTGAAGTAATTGGCACATTCATGTTGGTATTTGGAATTATGATGATTGCCGGGGCCGAAATTGCAGGTCCTCTACCTGTTGGTATACTTATTGTTGCTATTGGCATGTCGCTAGGCGGAACTACGGGTTATGCAATCAATCCTGCCCGCGACCTTGGGCCTCGCATAGCCCATGCCATCCTTCCCATAAAAGGGAAAAGAGATAGTAACTGGCAATATGCATGGATCCCCATTGTTGCACCCATCTTCGGAGCCCTTCTGGCTGCTTTACTCTTTCTATCTATTCATCCAATCTGATAAAACCATACTATAAAAATCAGAACCTCCTACTTAGAGAATAATCTTATTTATATATTATGTGGAAACCGGAATGTAATACTCCTGTAAGAAAGGTGTATACCCTCTACTGTACTTTTGCTGCTTTAAATTAAGTAGATTTCATTTATTAAATTTAATTCTAAACATGGTTAAAAAACTTCAAAACCAAACCAGCCATTTTGAGTTTACTCTTCTGATAAAGAGAACGAAAAGAATGAGCTGTTGCGTATTGTTCTGCCTTATTATGAGCGGACTTTATGTTTCACAATTGCACGCCTCAGTATCGGACAATTACAAAAAAGACAATGTCAGGACTGTTGTAGAAAACACTCAACAAAGCACTAGAAAGATAACAGGTGTAGTTGTTGATACGAATGGAGAACCTATTATAGGGGCGAATATTATGGAAAAAGGAACAACCAATGGAACAACCACAGATGTCAATGGTTCTTTCTCAATCGAAGTGAAGCAATCTTCCATTCTACAGGTAACCTATATTGGTTATGTTGCTCAGGAAATTAGAATAGGTTCAGAGTCTTCATTACGTATCGAATTAAAAGAAGAAGCGTTTGCTCTTGAAGAGTTAGTTGTTGTCGGCTACGGAGTCCAAAAAAAGGTAAACCTGACAGGTGCTGTTAGTCAGGTAACATCCAAGGATCTGGAAAATCGTCCTGTAGCTACTGTTACACAAATGCTGCAGGGAGTAATGCCAAACGTACAGATTACAACAACTTCCGGAGCTCCCGGACAAGGGGGAAATATTAAAATTCGTGGAGACGGATCCTTAAATGGTAGTGATCCTCTTGTATTAGTCGATGGTGTTCCGGGGAATCTAAATCGACTTAATCCGGCAGATGTGGAATCAATCTCCGTTCTAAAAGATGCCGCTTCTTCCGCTATTTACGGAGCGCGTGGAGCTTTCGGCGTTATTCTTGTAACCACAAAACAAGCAAGAAGTGGAAAAATGAGAATCACTTATGATGGATATGCCGCTTTCTCTCAGCCTACGGTTTCAACGGATTTCCTTACAACAGGTTATGATTATGTTGTATTGAACGATGCAGCATTTAGTAATGCAACCGGAAGAACCTATACAGGATACACTGAACAGGATATGGCGGAGTTATTGGCCCGGCGGTATGACAAAACCGAACATCCGGATCGCCCCTGGGTAGTTGTGGCTCCATATAAAGGAACCGATATCTATAATTATTATGGTAATTATGATTGGTGGGATTATTTATACAAAGATTGGGCTCCTCAGCAATCGCACAGTATTAACTTATCTGGAGGTAGTGAAAAAGTAAACTATATGATTTCAGGAAGTTTCACACAAAAAGATGGCTTTTTGAAAAAAAACACGGAAAGTCATGAGGTTTTTACTATATCAACTAAAGTAAGTGCACAATTAACACCCTGGTTGAAAATAACCAATAATGTGCAATACTATGATCGGAAATATACGTATCCCGGTATGGAAGGTGAAACAAACGAAAACTGGCAGAACACAAATGTACATGCCCTCCCATGTTACGCACCTGTAAACCCAGATGGAACCTTTTCATATAACACTATGAAAAACAGCTATTCCATTGCCGACGGCCGTGCTGCGAATCTCCTTAGTGATATTTCCAAAGGAAAAAAAGGTGTCCATGAATTAAAAGAAATGCTTGCGTTGGAAGCAACAATAACCAAGGATCTTATTCTCAAGGCTGACTATTCTTTTCAGTTTTACATGGCTGATGACTGGTATCGCAGAGGAAAAGAATATTATTCGGTTACACCAGGGGTTATACAGGAAATCCCAAATTTCAATACGGATTATTACAAAAAAACAGTCTGGTATGATCCAATGCATGTAGCCAATGCATATATCAATTATAACAAGTCGATTAAATCCCATTCTTTTGGTGTGACAGCTGGTGTTAACTATGAGAATAAAAAACATCATCGCTTAATGGGGCAGAAATATGATTTAATATCTACGACTTTGAATGATTTAAATTTGGGAACAGGTGATGCACTGGCAACGGGAGATCAATACGAATATGAACTTTTCGGTGCATTCTTCCGTGTAAATTATGATTTCAAAGATCGTTATCTTCTGGAAGTAAACGGACGTTATGACGGAACTTCTCGCTTTAAAGAAGGTAAACGTTATGGATTCTTCCCTTCTGTTTCTGCTGGATGGAGAATGAGCGAAGAAACCTGGTTCAGCCCTGCAAGAACGTTAATAGACAATTTAAAAATTCGTGCTTCTTATGGTAGTTTAGGTAATCAGGTTACAAAGAGTAACTATTATCCTTATATATCATCTATGTCTGCATCCCTTTCAGATTGGCTGATAGATGGGCAAAAATCATATAATGTAGGAATTCCCACGCCGATTTCCGATAATCTAACATGGGAGAAAGCTACTACCACTAACATTGGTCTGGATTTTACTATCCTTCAAAACAGGCTTAGCTTCACAGGTGACTATTATATCCGTAATACTACCGGTATGTTAGTTAATGGACTATCTCTTCCCAATGTATTTGGAGCAAGCTCTCCACAACAGAATGCCGGAGATCAACGTACCAAAGGATTCGAGATCACATTAAGCTGGAATGACCGATTCGATTTAGCTGGTAAATCTTTTACTTACGGTGGTTCGTTTTCTTTAGGAGATGCAACAACGGAAATCACCAAATTTGAATCCAATGAGAAAGGTCTGATTTCAGAGCATTACAAAGGAAAGAAAATGGGTGATATATGGGGATACAGGACCGACGGCCTATTTCAATCCGATGAAGAGGCTACCGAATGGAACAAGCAAGTTGATCAACGTTACGTAAACAACCGCATCTACAAATCTCCCGGTGAATGGGGAAAACCAAAAGGAGGAGATGTAAAATTCCTCGATTTGGATGGTAATGGCAAAATACATCCCGGAGCAAGTACATTGGAAGATCATGGAGATATGGAAGTTATTGGTAACACTACGCCACGTTATAACTACGGATTCGGAGGAAACGCAAACTGGAATGGAATAGATTTCTCCATTTTCTTTCAGGGGGTAATGCACAGGGATATATATCCGGGTACAAATATGGATCGCTTCTGGGGACCTTACTCCCGTCCTTATTACAGTTTTATTCCAAAAGACTTTGAAAAAGATGTATGGTCGGAAGACAATAAAGATGCTTATTTCCCACAGCCCCGGGCTTATGTCGCATTAGATGGAAACTGTGAATTATCAGTTAAGAATGACCGTTATCTGCAAGATATCGGCTATCTACGCCTAAAGAATTTAGTTTTTGGTTATACTTTACCGTCAAATCTTACCAACAAGATAAAGATTGAAAGATTACGTATTTATGCCAGTGGTGAAAACCTCGTATATTGGACTCCTTTCAGGAATAAATATATTGACCCTGAACAGGCTCACACCAATGAAAATGGACGTATTTATCCCCTATCCAGAACTATTTCATTCGGCTTAAATATTACTCTCTGATCATTGAATACATTATAGAATGATTATTTAAATTAGAATAAGATGAAAAAGAATATATTTTTAATATCATTACTTATATCTATTATGGGCTTTCAGTCCTGCGATGATATGCTCGACCAATATCCGAAAGACAAAGTTTCTCCCGAAACATTCTTTACGACAGAGAATGAGCTTAAACTTTATACCAACTCTTTATTGTTCATTTTTCCTGCAACCAGTTTATATACGGAAGGAGCAGATAATATAGTGAAACAGGGATTGGAAGATGAAATATCCGGCATACGGGATGCATCAACAGGTTCCGGATGGGATTGGGCTAATTTACGCAAAGTGAATTTTTTCCTTGATAATTCCTATAAATGTCCGGATACTAAAGTACGTGCTAAATATGATGGCATTGCCCGTTTCTTCCGTGCATATTTCTACTTCGATAAAGTAAAACGCTTTGGAGACGTCCCATGGTATTCTTCTGTGTTTGGCGAAACCAACGAAGAACAACTTTATAAAAAACGAGACTCACGTGTATTGATTATGGACTCTATGTTGGTGGACATCGATTATGCCATTGCCCACCTGGATGAAACTAAAAAACTAAATGAAGTCACTAAATGGACAGCTCTTGCACTCAAAAGCCGTTTTTGCTTATTCGAAGGAACCTTCCGTAAATATCATGGAATTTCAGGATGGGAGAAATTTATTGACGAAGCTATTTCTGCTAGTGAAGCTCTTATAAACAGTAATAAATATACTATTGCTACAGGCGATCCGAAGACTGCTTATCGCGATCTGTTTGCAAGCATAAATGCAAACTCTACGGAAGTAATAACAGCACGTGGTTATAGCGCCGAATTACAAATATTCCATAACTGCAACTATTATACCCTGACATCTTCTTATGGACAACCCGGATTAGAAAAACAACTTGTCGAATCATACCTAATGGCAGATGGTAGCCGGTTTACCGATATTAAAGATTACGACAAAATGTTTTACACCGATGAAATGAAGGACAGAGACCCACGGCTCTATCAAACCACCCGAGGCCCGGGTTACACGCGTATTAATAGTTCTGCCGTTGAAGTTCCGCAATTCGGATACACCGTAACAGGGTATCAACCCATCAAATATGTGTGTACAAAAGAATACGATATGTATAATAAAAATGAGAATGATCTGATCATTTATCGGTATGCCGAGATCTTATTAAACCTGGCAGAAGCAAAAGCTGAAAAAGGTACTTTGACTCAATCCGATATTGATAATACAATTAAGCTACTTCGTGACCGGGTAGGCATGCCTAACATGAACATGGCTGCTGCAAACGAAAAGCCTGATCCTTATATGGAAGCTCAATATCCACTTGTTTCAGGAGCGAATAAAGGGGTTATTCTGGAAATAAGAAGAGAACGTCGTATTGAACTTGTAATGGAAAATCACCGTTATTACGATATGATGCGTTGGAAAGCAGGTAAACAGTTTGAACGTCAGTTCAAAGGTATCTATATACCGGGACCTGGATTCTACGATATGGATGGCGACGGTAAACCTGATCTTTGTATTCACGAAAAGGGTCAAAAACCTTCAGACTTGCAAGGTGCGACACAGGTATTGGAAATTGGTTCAAATATTATTCTTGAAAACGGCACATCCGGTAATATTGTAATCAATCCGAATATCAAAAAGAAATGGGATGAAAGCAAAGATTATTTATTTCCTATTCCTATAACAGAAATAATCATGAATCCGGATCTAGCTCAAAATCCGGGTTGGGAGATGTAAATATTCAATAACCCTATTCAGGAAACAGGAACTTTAGTTTGTTATCCTGTTTCCTGAATCCCGGTAATAATTAACTTTGTGCAAATCAACTCTAAAATATATATAAATGAAAAATCTCCTGATCATACTTATTATCTGTTTTACTTGCATTTCCAATATTCAGGGACAAACAAAAGTAATAGCGCATCGTGGTTTCTGGAAGGCAGAGGGTTCTGCCCAGAACTCATTAACAGCTTTACAAAAAGCCCATGAATTGGGTATCTATGGCTCGGAGTTTGATGTATGGTTAACTGCAGATGGAGTTCCAATAGTAAATCATGATGATTCTATCCCGGGATTCAAAATTGAAAAGTCTACACTGGAGCAAATTCGTACTGTTCCGCTTTCCAATGGAGAAAAAATTCCTACTCTGGAAGAATATCTGGCCCTTGGCCAAAAACTGGAAGGAATACAATTAGTCCTTGAAATAAAAAAGCACAAGCGTATCTTTGATGAAGATAAGCTGGTTCGTTTGGTAGTAGATATGGTAGATAAGTATGAGCTGGGGTACCGGGTGGATTATATATCATTCAGTATGAATATTTGCAAAGAGCTAAAAAGGTTGCGTCCAGGCGCTACAGTTGTTTACCTGAATGGCGATCTGACTCCACAAGAACTGAAGGAAGCAGGCTTTACCGGATTGGATTATGCACAAAAAACTCTGGGCGAATATCATCCGGAATGGATAAAGGAGGCGAAAGAAATTGGTTTGTCAACGAATGTATGGACTGTCAACATGGAAGAACTTATGCAATTCTTCATTGACCAAAAGGTAGATTTCATTACTACTGATGAGCCTGTTTTGCTTAAGTCTTTACTCAAATAGTAAAATATAACATGGGCGACCACATAGGGTCGCCCCTACTATTTATATGCTCTTATTGATCTGCTCAATATAATCAAGTACCTCTTCCCTACCCTCTTTTTTCTCAGAAGAAGTTATAAAGATAGGAGGAAGTTCTTCCCATGTCTGTAATAATTTCTCATGATAAACTTTCAGATTTTCCGCTAGTTTACCTTTACTTATCTTATCGATTTTTGTAAAGATTATAGAAAAAGGAATACCATTCTCACCTAGCCATTCCATAAACTCCAGGTCTATTTTCTGAGGCTCATGCCGGCAATCAAGTAAAAGAAAAAGATTAGTCATTTCCTGACGTTCAAGGATATAGTCTTCGATGATACGTTGAATGTTTTCACGTCCCTGCTTTCCGCGTTGTGCGTAACCATATCCCGGTAGATCGACCAGATACCATTCGCCGTTAATCAAAAAGTGATTGATCAACTGTGTTTTTCCTGGTTTTTGCGATGTCATTGCCAGTCCTTTCCGATTTGTAAGCATGTTGATAAGGGAAGACTTACCCACATTACTTCGTCCGATAAATGCATATTCAGGATTGTTGCCCTGTGGACATTTAGTAACATCGGTATTACTTATTACAAATTCAGCACTTTTGATTTCCATACTTTTTTAATTATAAATTGTAAATTGGGGCTGACTAAAAAGTCAACCTACCTAAGTTAATAGCGACGAATTTCTCCTCCTTAGCAAAGGAGGAGGGAACCGCCGCTTGCGGGGGTGAGGTGGTTTGGTGTAACCTTAAAGTGTTATTTTAAAGTTTATATAATATAAGCCACACCAAACCACCTCCCCCTCTCTTCGTTCGGGTACTCCTCCTTTGCTAAGGAGGAGAAATTTGATACTACTTTTTAGACAGCCCACTGATACCGCTTTTTATTCTTTAGATAATTTCGGTTGTCTAGCCGAACTAATCCAAAGGCCTATAAACGTAATCAGCCCATTTACCATCAACATTTCGTAACCGAAAAGATAGCCGGTATAATAGTTCACCAGATAATCTGTAGCAAAACAGATCAACGGAGAGGCTATACAAATATAAGGAACATATTTATCCCGTGGCATTCTCCGGGTAAAAAGGCCAAACACAAATAAACCCAATAAAGGCCCGTAGGTATATGAAGCAATCATATAAATAGCATCAATAACACTTCGGTTATTCACAGCCTTAAAGACCAGTATAATAATAACAAATAAAACAGATATCATCAGATGTACCCTCAACCGAGTTCGTTTAGCTTTTTTCGCTTCTTCCTTTTCTATCCCCAAAATATCCACACAGAAAGAAGTCGTAAGAGCAGTCAGGGCAGAATCTGCACTACTAAATGCCGCCGCAATAATTCCTATAGTAAAGAATATAAGTATGCTATCTCCTAAAATGCCCGATGTACAGAACATAGGTAGAATATCATCATTGAGTACCGGTAAATCAATCTGTTGCTGAGAAGCAAACGTCAATAACAGAACGCCAAGCGAAAGGAACAGAAAATTAACCGGTGTAAACGCAAAGCCATAAGTATACATATTCTTTTGTGCATCTTTCAAGCTTTTGCATGACAGATTCTTTTGCATCATATCCTGATCTAATCCTGTCATGACTATTGTAATAAAAATGCCGCTAAAGAATTGCTTTGCAAAATGCTGTGTACTATGCCAGTCATTAAACTCGAAAATACGAAAATGCGGGCTTTCTGCTATTGTCTGCACCATGCCGCCTAGATCCACTCCCATCCGGTCTTTTACCTGCCATATAATAACGATTAGCATTGCTATCAAACAAACTGCCTGTAATGTGTCTGTCCATATAATTGTTTTGATACCACTTCTATAAGTGTATAGCCATACAAGGAATATACTCATAACAACAGTGACCCAAAAGGGAATATTCCAGGCACTAAACACATAAGTCTGAAGAATAAGGACTACCAGATATAAGCGTGCTGCCGCTCCTACAATTTTAGATAGTAAAAAGAAAGAAGCTCCCGTTTTATAACCTCTATATCCTATACGCCCTTCCAGGTAAGAATAGATCGATGTCAACTTGAGTTTATAATAAAGGGGAAGCAATACTTTAGCTATTAATATGTATCCGATGAAGAAACCTAATACCGTTTGCATATAGGTCATATCAATACTGCGTACCATCCCCGGCACGGATACAAACGTGACTCCAGACAAAGAGGTTCCTATCATTCCAATCGAAACAATAAGCCATGGAGACTTACGGTTACCCAGGAAAAAAGTATCATTATCGCTACCCTTCCTCCCTGTGATCCAGGAAATCAAAAGCAAAACACCAAAGTAGAGTGCTATTATAATGAGGATAATAGAGCTGTTCATCTATGCGAAATTTCAGGCAAAGATAACATCAACAAAACAATTTCACCCAATCTTCACTGAACAAAATCCCCTATCCTATAGTGTTCTCCCCTTAACAAAACCTCTCGTACCTCCGTTGTGCCACAGTTATGCCATATAAGTGGCACAACTGTGCCAAGCGGTTGGCACAAGTGTGCCATGCAGGTGAAACAAGTTTTATTAAGGATAAATGATCGCGTTTATTTGAAAGAATAATTATCTAAATTCTTCCATCTGAAAGTCATACCAATAAAAAAAGCCGCCTTTTTAAAAGCAGCTCTCTTCTTTATTTCGTGAATTGAAATCTTATTTAGAACATAATAGCAGCAGTCACCATCCATCCCCGGTTTTTACCACCGCTTTTGTCTCCAATTTTATAATTATCTGTGAGCCCCAAACCATAGTTTAGCCCAACCTGAAGATGATTAAATACTTCCACACCCGCGCCGAAGTCCCATCCGAAACCAAAAGTCTTTGCTTTGATAACATCTACAGTTTCACCCGGAATATCCCAGAATTTATCACTATTTACTTTAAAACCAACATAAGGGCCTGTAGCTATATATCCTTTTACAATAGGTATTCCAAACTTCCATTTCAAATGAACAGGAAAGTCGATATAGTCTATCTTAATTGATTCTGAGCCGGATTTAGAACGAACTTCCATTCCTTTCTGTGTATACAACAATGCGGCATCAAAGCCCACCCCAAGTAGAGGAATAGACGCTTCAATCATTGGCCCAACATGAAATCCTGTAACATTACTAGAACTTAAATTATCTGGTAAATTACTTAGATGAACCGATGATATATTTACTCCACCTTTTACTCCGAAACGGAGCTGTGCACTTGCCGGTAAAGCTATACTTGTCAGAATAACAATAGTAAAGAGAGCAATTGCTTTTTTCATATTTCAGTTTTTTATGTTTATGCAAATTAATAGTTTTTCTGTTGAATAAACAAAAAATAAGCAGAGAGTGTTCGAAGAGAACAAGTATATTTGCATTTCACCATAAAGCGTAAGTAAAGAAAGATATGAAACATCAGATAATTCTATTAGGAAAAGACATTACTTCCGTATATCATGGCATAAAAGAATTCGGGCCGGATTGCATACATATTTTATATACAGACGCGACAAAACATGTAGCTGATACTATGTATCCTCTATTACCATCATGTGTAAAGCGCTATTTTTATCACACCCGTCCTTATGACGGGAATATGGTAATGGATGTATGCCGCAGTATCCATCGGGAACACCAGGGAGAATTTACTTATCATCTTTCCGAGGGAACAAAACCAATGGCTATTGCATCCTTCCTGGTTGCCAGAGAAATGGGTGCCCGAGCTTTTTATCTTACCCAGTTAGGAGACTTAGTCTGGCTCGATACATTTGAAAAGGTGGCGATGCATAGCATTTTAGATAATGAAGAAATTATTGCTTTAAGTGGAAATACTTTATCTACTTATCATGATATTCACCAAATTGAGGAACAGGATGTATATGGTTCTTTACAAGTAAAGCACTTTATTGAAAGCTACCCGCAGGCACATTCACGAATAATGAAATTCTTTGGCATATTTTGCCAACGACAGATCTCCCGGCTTCCATCTTCTAAATTATTGACGGATGAATTAAAATTCAAAATAAAAGACGGCGGTTTACTTATTACCCGAAAACAAAATATACTCTTACGCCTTCCTCAATCCAATGCGATCTATCTCTATTTCAAAGGAAGTTGGTGGGAAACCCTTATAGCAGACCAGGTTAGAATCTGGGCAGGGCAAAAAAACAATCCGCCGGAAGCCTGGCAAAATGTTATATTCCGTACGGGTAACGATGCAAGTTCTCAGGCAAAGAATGAAGTTGACGTACTTGTCAACAGCAAGCAAAAGCTGATCTTTATTGAATGCAAATCAGGACAAGTTACCCAAAACGATATTTACAAAATTGATGGTGTCCGTGAAACTTACGGAGGAGACATCTCCCGTGCCGTACTGGCCAGCTATTATCCGGTAGATGATTACCTGAAAGAGAAGTGTCGTGATTTGCAGATCAACCTTTTTGCTCCGAGCGTTCATGCCGATCGCATTGAGTATTTCAGACAATTACCCCTCTGGCTGGATCAAGTGACTAAAGAATTACAATTATAACAAAGAACAAATAAATTGTTATGATTTTCAGAAAATCTGCATTTCGAGAGATTAAAGTGTACTATAGGAATCAGCATTATCTCCAATTTAAATGAGAAATATGACAATTCACTATTAATAGCCCAAACGATATTCTAAACAAAGTATCCTGGGCGATCAGATAGATATGGGAGCTTATGAACACTTAAATAAGGAAGAACCGGAAGAGCCAGATCCGACAAACCCAGTTGATCCCATTGATCCGGTCGATCCGATCGACACAGAGATTAGTGATAAAGTTACCGTTAGCGGCTCTTCGCTTCGGATAATGATGAAATGGGATGATGTATTATATATCGATAATACAGACAATCGTTATGAGCGATTCCAATGGTATAAGAATGGAAAAGCAATCATGGAACATGGTAATTCTATTTATTATACCGATCAGGAAGGATTGCTGGGAATCTATACCGTACGCGCCTATAAAAAAGAAGGCAGCTATGATGAAAGTTGTGAATTGCCGATTGGTACGTTAACACGCTCTTCGGCTGTATCTGTATATCCGGGAGTTGTGCCTCAGAACAATTACCTCACTTTTGAAAGTAATGAAATGGGGGAAACTTATATTGGGGCTTCTATCGAAATATATAATATAAATGGAGCCAGAGTATATGCTGAACGCATCCATACTGCTAAAATGGAAATCCCAATGAATATACCAACTTGAGTTTATATAATCCATATCACAGCTAAAAATGGAAAACGTACGGTTGAAAAAATAATTGTTAAGTAACAACTTTCAATTTACTTATATGCAAAAGCAAGAAGGATGTGTCAAATCATATGACACATCCTTTCTTTTTTAGCCCACTATCTCAGCTTATAGTTAAATTGAAGAAAACTTCCCCAAGGGTTTTCAAGTCTATTTTATATTTTTGTAGTATGGGAAACATAAAAATATGGATAGCTGTAATAGCGGGTATGCTTTTTTATTTCTCCTGCACTAAAGAAAACAAGGACAGGTGGATATTGAATGAGGCTGAAAACGTAGTTGATAATCATCCCGATAGCACTTATTATTTGCTTTCAGAAATAAAAAACCCGGAAAAATTATCTGCCGCGGATAAAGCAGACTATGCTTTTCTACTTAGCCGGGCACATCTAAAACTGGGGAAAGCCATGACAGAGGATTCTTTGATTCTGTTTGCACGGGATTATTATAAGGAAAGAAATATACGGAAAAAACTTCCCATGGCTTATCTACTAGCGGCTAACTATTATGGATGGCGGGAAGATAGCATAGCTTTTCGGAAAATGATTAATGAAGGGATCAACCTGAGTATAAATGAAGGAGACAGCATGCTTGTCGGGTATATGTATGGTTCGTGGGCTGATTTTGAATTTAATTTACAAAATTACTATCAGTCGATTAATCTTTCTCGATATGCGATGGGGTATAATCCAATGAGTGAACCAGGGTATTCGTATTTTATTGGAATCAACTATTCAAGAATAGGTATGGAAGATTCGGCAGATTACTATTTCCGGAAAAGTGTAGATTTATATAAGGACTTAAGCTATAAATGGTATCTGGAATTTACACGGCGAAATCATGCAGATCATCTTACTAGTATGGGGCAATACAGGGAGGCACTTGTCAGGCATTATGAAAATATGACTGAATTGGGCGACACAGCTCATTTATCAATTGCCAGGAATTATATTGCATTGGGACAATTGGACTCAGCTCAATTTTATGTAAACAAATTAAGAGAATCAGGAGTGCAACTTTATTCAACGGCTGCCAATTCATTAATGGCTGTGCAAGCTGTCCTAGATTATGCACATGGTATACCCATAAACTGGGGAAAGATGGGGGTATATAATGATTCGCTTTACATGAAGACTGCCCGGGATCAAAAAATACTGGAAGAGAAAATTTTACTAAAAAGCCAGCTGGAACAAAAAAATCTTTTACTGACAATCAGCAGACAACGCATACTGCAATATATTACATGGGGATTGATAATACTCCTTGTTATAAGTTGCCTGATTGCATGGTATATCGTACAAAAAAAGAAATTGTTGGCTGATGCTGAAGAAAAGCAGGAAGTACTAGAAGCTCTTTTAAGAGAAGTATCTGAATCTAATGACGAGAGAAGTATCTTTTCTAAAAAAGTATTACTACAACAATTAGGACTTATCCGTATCGTAGCCAATACACCAACAATTCAAAATCAGCAATTACTGAAACAGGTATCTATGATTAACAATAAGGATGTTAATACAGATCATATATTGGTATGGAAGGATTTTTACAAGGTAATCGATTCTGTATATGAAGATTTCCACAGTCATCTAGTTTCTCATTATGGAGAGAAACTCACGGAAAAAGAAATTCAGCTCTGCTCCCTTCTAAGAGCAGGCTTTTCAACAAAGGAGATCAGTGTACTTACAGGTCAGAAATTTCAAACTATCTACCAACGGAAAACAATTATCCGGCAAAAGCTGGGAATGGACGAAAAAGAAGACATAGTAGTTTTCTTGTCTAAATAAATGATATTTTCACCACTCAATAAGCTCTTTTCTGTAGAATATAAACTTTCTTGAAAAAAGCATTAATCATCCGCCTCATTTACAAGCATTTAAAAAACGGGAATATAAATCCAAAAATGCTCTACATAAGTGGATCGAGGCGATAAACAGAATATATTTGTAGGAGAATTTATTCACCACAAAATAGCTCAATCCATGAAAAAAATTTCTTTCATCTTATTCTTCTTTTTACTTGTATCTTATAGTTACGGGCAACTCAATAGAGATGATTTTAAAACGACAGTAATCAATAAAAGAGTAAGGGAATTCCCTTTAGGTATCGACCTTACTACCCCACTCAAATCATATCTTTCAAGAGAGTATGTTATGGCTTCCGGCAAAGAAGGATTATGGAATGAGATTTCGACATATCAGTTTTCAAGTATTTTCGACCCAAAGGCCCCTGATAAAGAAAGAACTGAGGCTTTCAAGGAGGAAGTGCTAGACGGAATGATTGCAGAAATGATTGTATATAAAGACTCTGCAGCTGCCATCCTTACCTACAGCGATAAAATACAAGGATATTACATCAGTTTATGCCGGCTGGAGGATGGAAAATGGGTAAATAACGGGCAGGATCTTGGTATGACACTGGATGCTTGCCGGGAAAGAATTCCTTTGATGCTGGAACATTCAATAGATGTTACAAAGGTTATCGAACATCTGAAAAAAGTTCCGTTAGATACCCAGCCTTTTGTTGACTATGTGAAAAAAAACGGACAAACGCCTGATCACTTTCTACTTGATGCACTGGCTAACCACCGTATCGTAATATATGGTGAATATCATCGCAAAGGTATCTCCTGGGAACTTCTAAAAAAAGTAATAAAGAAGCCTTCATTTTTAAAAACAACAGGAACAGTATTTATGGAACTTCCTTCCCGTATGCAGCCCGTGATGGATCGTTTTTTTGAACAGCAAGTGATTGAAAAAGAATTACTATTACAGATATTCCGCGAAGAACAGCCTCATGGCTGGTGGGATAAAGGAGAATTTGAATTTTTGATTGCATTGTGGGAATTAAATAAATCGGTAGCGGCATCTGAAAGGCTTAAGGTGGTGTTAGTTGATTTCCAGATACCATATAGTGAGATTCAGAATAAAGAAGAGTTTGAACAGGTATTTGAAATGAACAGGAACCTGAACATGGCAAATGTGATTGAAAGGCATGTGAAAGAGACAAAGGACAAAAGGAATCATTTGTTTATAGTCGGTTGCGGGCATGCCTATAAGTCTCATGTACCAGGCTATGCATCCACACCTCGGGGACAAAAAGTAGAGCTCTCGGCAGGAGCTCAGTTGGTAGAGAGGTTTTCGGATAAAGATGTGTTCACAACATTCCAACATGTGCTAGCAGGCGATAACTCCGGTAGGTCACAATCTTTAATACGGGATGGTCTCTTTGACCGCGCTTTGGAAGAGGCAGGGAATAATCCTGTGGCATTCAAATTAAAAGGAAGCCCTTTTGGGAGAGAGCCTTTTGATGGAATTATTGAAATGAAATTCAATCCTCTTTCGGGATCTTATGAAGATAATTTCGATGGTTATATTTTTCTGCAGCCGTTGAAAGAAGAAATGCACGATTATGTATTATACGAGATATTCACTGATGAATTTGTAGAAGAGATGAAACGGCGTGCAGCCTATCTGGGAGCCCCTGAAGATCGCCCGTACTGGTTCGGCATGAAAGTTGGAGAACTTACTGCTGAAAAGATAAAAAAGGTACTATGGGATTATTCAGAAGGAAAGAAAAGATATAAAGAAGAAGACTTTATATACTAAACCATTCGTCCTCCTAATAATTTGAATGTTACAAAAGAATAATAAAAGTTTAATTATAGATTGAGTTTCAAGGAATGTCTATATTTGTTCATAATAAACCATACTACAATATGAAACACTTATTTTTCTTATCCCTATTGATTTCGTTGAGTTATACATTTTCCTCATGTAGCGATGATGATGATAACGGCTTTAACTTAGAGTGTACCGGAAAACAGATTATGAGAGAGGGAGTTATTCAATCCCTTTCCATTAAAGGTGGTACCGGTAATTACATAATAAAATCGTCCGATGAGTCTATAGCTACATTGGAAGAGCAAATCAGCTCTCTTGACAAGAGTATTTATTATAATATCATAGCTCATTCAAAGGGAGAAGTTACTTTCACTGCCTACGGCGAGGATATGCAAAAGTCTATTACCCTGGCAGTAGTTGACCCATATATGGCTCATGGAGTACTTAGCATAGATGCAAATACTAAACAAGATTCCGGGAAATCACCATTAACAAAAGAACAGGTAGAAGCGGAAGGTTTATTTACCTTATCCAATACTTTTATAATGCAGAAAAATGAAGCCAAAAGTTTTTATATGTATAAAAGTAAAGATGAGCATCTGGATGGCAAGCATTATATAGCAAAAGGAACTTTTAAATTCGGGAAGATTGACAATGACAATTCTATAGAGATTAAAATAGATAATGAAGCCTATCTGTTCCGGATAACAGGCGGCAAGAGCAGTAGCGTCCAATCTTTTTATCAATTTTTCAGGCCGGAATGGCTCAGTACAAAAGCACTGGATTCTGATTATTATGAGAATATTGTTCTGACTCAAGACGTAACTCAAAGAATACAGAATAAATATCCCGATTCAGGTATAACTGAAGCAACTATAGACTATAAAGTTAGCTTTCTGGATGTAAATCTTTTTTTAGCTCCGGAAGAATAAGCGGATGAAGTGTTCCAAAAGTCCCGAAGGGACTAAATCTTGGTAGCCCGTTGCTTTAGCTTCGGGATTAAGAATACACACCCAATAAAATGCATGCCGAAGGTATGCAATTGAATACCAATCACGTACCTTCGGCACGTTCGCAATGGGAGATCTTCTTTCTAACCCGATGCTAAAGCAACGGGCTACCAAGATTTTGTCCCTTCGGGACTTTGGAACACCTTACTAAATAAAAGAGGCTATCCAATGATTGGACAGCCTCTTTTTATTTTATAGGATTGTTCGTCAATTATTCATCCAAAAGGATTTCCAACATCTGAACAGCTGCTTTGGCAACAGATGTTCCCGGGCCAAAGATAGCAGCTACACCTGCTTTGTACAGGAAGTCATAGTCCTGTGCAGGGATAACTCCTCCGGCAATAACGATGATATCCGGACGTCCCAGTTTTTTCAGTTCTTCAATTACCTGAGGAACCAAAGTCTTGTGACCGGCAGCCAATGAAGATACACCCATTACGTGCACATCATTTTCTACAGCCTGACGGGCAGCTTCGGCAGGAGTCTGGAACAAAGGTCCCATATCCACGTCGAATCCACAGTCGGCATATCCGGTTGCTACTACTTTTGCTCCGCGGTCGTGTCCGTCCTGACCCATCTTAGCGATCATGATACGTGGTTGACGGCCTTCTTTCTTCGCAAACTCTGCAGCCAGTTCAGTGGCTCTCTGGAAGTCTGCATCTTTACCTGTTTCTGATGAATACACGCCTGATATAGTTCTGATGATTGCTTTATAACGTCCTGCTACTTCCTCACATGCATCGGAGATTTCTCCCAATGAAGCACGTAAACCGGCAGCTTTTACAGCTAACTCCAATAAGTTACCTTTTCCTGTACGTGCACATTCTGTAATTTCAGCCAATGCTTTCTTCACGGCTTCGTTATCACGTTTTGCACGCAGTTCGTTCAAACGTTCGATTTGTTCGAGACGTACAGCTGTATTATCAATTTCAAGAATATCAATCGGATCTTCTTTTTCCAAACGATATTTATTGATACCAACGATTGTTTGTGTCTGTGAGTCGATACGTGCTTGTGTACGTGCTGCAGCTTCTTCGATACGCAGTTTTGGAAGGCCGGTTTCGATAGCTTTTGCCATACCGCCCATGCTTTCGATTTCCTGGATCAACGCCCAACCTTTGTGTACCAATTCATTGGTCAATGTTTCTACATAGTAGGAACCTGCCCATGGGTCGATCTCTTTTGTGATCTGAGTTTCTTCCTGGATATAGATCTGAGTATTACGAGCAATACGTGCAGAGAAGTCCGTCGGCAAAGCAATTGCTTCATCCAATGCGTTGGTGTGGAGTGATTGAGTGTGTCCCAATGCTGCGGCCATAGCTTCGATACAGGTACGTCCTACGTTATTGAAAGGATCCTGTTCGGTCAACGACCATCCTGAAGTCTGACTGTGCGTACGCAATGCCAATGATTTCGGGTTTTTAGCCCCAAAACTCTTTACGATCTTCGCCCACAACATACGTGCAGCACGCATCTTGGCAATTTCCATAAAGTGGTTCATACCGATAGCCCAGAAGAACGACAGACGCGGAGCAAATGCATCCACATCTATTCCTGCATTGATACCAGCACGAAGATATTCCATACCGTCGCACAATGTGTAAGCCATCTCGATATCTGCTGTTGCACCGGCTTCCTGCATGTGGTAACCTGAGATAGAGATAGAGTTGAACTTAGGCATCTTTTGCGATGTATATTCAAAGATATCAGCGATGATCTTCATGGAGAATTCGGGTGGATAGATATAGGTATTACGTACCATGAATTCTTTCAGGATATCGTTCTGGATAGTTCCTGCCATTTCTTCCAACTTAGCGCCTTGTTCCAACCCTGCATTGATATAGAAAGCCAATACAGGAAGTACGGCACCGTTCATTGTCATGGAAACTGACATCTTATTCAATGGAATACCATCGAACAAAACTTTCATATTTTCCAGTGAACAGATAGATACACCTGCTTTACCTACGTCACCTACCACACGTTCGTGGTCGGCATCATATCCGCGGTGTGTAGCAAGGTCAAAGGCCACTGAAAGCCCTTTCTGTCCGGATGCCAGGTTACGGCGATAGAAAGCATTTGATTCTTCAGCTGTAGAGAATCCGGCATACTGACGGACTGTCCATGGGCGCATAGCGTACATACCGCTATATGGGCCACGCAGATAAGGAGGCAAACCAGAAGCATAGTTCAAATGCTCCATGCCTTCCAGGTCTTCTTTTGTATAAACGGATTTCACTTCGATATGCTCGGGTGTTTTCCAATCCGCTTGTATTCCATTTTCTTTTGCCCATTCCGCACCGTTTGTGGCCACGAATCCGGCATTCTTTATATCTATATTCTTAAAAACTGGTCGCATAATATTATTTTTTATTCAACACGGAGACACAGAGGACACGGAGTTTTTCTTTTTTATAGCTCTCCGTTGATTCTTCTACGTATCCCTTGTTTTAGTAATGCTTCATTAAAATTTATAAGTAAGCCTAACTTCTTATTTGATAATTTAAGGTATGTAAGTAATTGAACTTCATGAATCTTCAATATATCCTCAACAGATTTCAATTCTATTATAATCGAGTCTTCAACCAAGATATCAATAAAAAAGTTCTTATCCAACAAATCTCCTTTGTATCTAATCGGCAAACTCACCTGATTAACAGCAGCTAAACCACGGGACCTTAATTCCTTCATCATACAAACTTCATAAACTGATTCCAGTAAACCGGGACCTAATTCTCGGTGCACATCAATAGCCGCACCAACAATTGAGTTACAAACCGTATCATACCATTCTCTGTTCATTTTTTATATAATAATTAAAAACTCCGTGTTCTCCGTGTCTCTGTGTTTAATTCTTCTTATTATTGTATCCCAAGCTTAATATTGAATGCTTTCAATGTTTCGAGCACGTTGCTCTTTACATTGATGAATTCAGTAATACCCTGAGCTTTCAGGTCGTCCATACATTCAGGAGCACCTGCTACAACAAACGCTGCTCTTCCGTTCAGAGCTTTGTAAGCGGCTGGAGCCAATTCTGTATATTCGTCATCACTTGAGCATAATACCACTATTTCGGCACCTGCCTTCATAGCAGCTTCCACACCAGCTTCTACGGTTTCGAATCCTAAGTTATCGATAATCTTGTATCCGGCACAACCAAAGAAGTTACCGGAGAACTGAGAACGTGCCAGGCGCATTGCCAGATTACCGATTGTCAACATAAATACCTTCGGCGTTTTACCACTCTTTTCTGTTGCCAGGCGAAGCGCTTCAAATTGGGAAGCACCACGAGAAAAGTCAAGAGCCGTAAATTCAGGTTCGCAGCTACATCCGCAACCACAATCAGCACCATCTTTTATCTTTCCGGCAGCTGTTTCCGTAACGTTTGGATATTGATTGGTTCCCAGCAAAGTTTCCCGACGGGTAGCAATCGCTTTCTTACGGGCACCAGCCGATGCATTTACCGCATTTTGTACTTCACCGGATTTAGCTGCTGCATAGAATCCACCTTTTTCTTCTACTTCGAGGAATAGCTTCCAGGCTTCGTCAGCAATTGAAGTGGTCAACACTTCTATATAATAAGAACCTGCCGATGGGTCAACAACCTTATCGAAATGACATTCTTCTTTCAACAACAGTTGTTGGTTACGTGCAATACGTTCCGAGAAATCATCCGGAGTCTGATACGTCACGTCAAACGGTGTTACGGTGATAGAATTCACACCGGCTATTGCAGCCGACATAGCTTCTGTCTGTGTACGCAACAAGTTTACATGCGCATCATATAATGTCATATTCCATTCCGAAGTTTGTGCCTGAGCTTCCATTTTACAAGCACAATCGCACTCTGGTTTGTAAGCGGCTACAATTTCAGCCCACAACCAACGTGCGGCACGGAATTTTGCAATTTCCATGAAATAGTTGGCACTGATACCAAAGTTGAATTTTATCTTTTTGGCTACTTCATCAACAGAGAAACCTGCTTCAGTCAATTTGGCAACGATCTCATTACCCCATGCCAATGCATATCCCAATTCCTGAGTGATATAAGCTCCGGCATCGTTCAGCTGGCATGCGTCAACTGCCAATACTCTGTAACCTGGCAATGCCTGTCCGGCTTTCAGTACAGCAGAAGCCTGTTCTACCCAGCTATCCATTGCACGCCCTTTTACCAATGGCTTTTTGAACGGATTATAACCTACCGAACCAAAACATTTTTCCACATCGGCTCCCAAACCTTTGATATACTCTGTCAATATACCGATCAGTTGTTCAACCTTACCATTGCATGTTTTGAAGTTTAACTCCACACATTCAGGACAAATTCCTTTCAATAACGCCGCGATGTTTTCTGCCGAAACATCGTCTCCTTTGAAATGGAAACCGAGCGAAGTTACTCCCTTGTTCAATAAATCAAGAGCCTTAGTGTTCGCTGCTTTGAAATCAGTAACGTCAATGTTTTGGCGTACCTTCCAGTCGTTGTCCTTTTTTGTTCCGCGAACATAAGGGAATTCACCGGGGAGAGACGTTACCGTCTTCATACCTTCGATGTCTTCTGCACGATAGAAAGGATTTACATTGAATCCTTCGCTTGTTCTCCAAACAAGCTTTTTCTCAAACGGAGCCCCTTTCAGGTCAGCCGTGATCTTCGCCATCCATTCTTCAGTCGAGATTGGAGGGAATTCTGAGAAAAGTTTCTCTTTTAGTTCTGCCATAATATTTTTTGTTTGTAATACTGGTATTAGTTATTATACTATTAATAGCTTGATAACAGGCTGCAAAGGTAGGATAAATAAATAGTACGGGCAATGAAAAAAGAGTGAAAAGTAAAGCAAATCTATGATGAAGATACTTAAAAAAGAGGGCTTTCAACCGTTCCTTATGCGTAACCGACGACTATACGCTGTGGTCATTCACAGCCTCGATGAAGTAAATGCCGAAAATGAGAAAAGAGAAACCGAACAGTTCGGCAGTAATAGTAAAAGTGCTGATAATGAGTAATATATATTCGAATAATGAGCAGAGTCGGCTGTTTTGAGATGTGACAAGCGTCGGGTGTTGTCAGGTGTTGTCGGGTGTTTACTATATAGATTTATTTTTTTTATAAGAGACGTCATTAATAGGAAAATCAATATAGTATAGGAATAGACCCGTCACACCCGACAACACCCGACGCCCCTGACATCCCCCGGCATCAAATTTGGGGATGTATCAAAAGTCAATCACTAAGTTAATAGCGACAAATTTCTCCTCCTTAGCAAAAGGAGGAGGGGACCGCCGCTTGCGGTGGTGAGGTGGCTAGGTGTAAGCTAAAAGTTTTATTTTAAATCATAATATATATTACACCAAACCACCTCCCCCTCTCTTTGTTCGGGTACTCCTCCTTTGCTAAGGAGGAGAAATTTGATACTACTTTTTAGTCAGCCCCTATTTGATACTTTTTAATATAAAAAGATGTGTAAAGAGTAGCTTCTATCCAGAAGAGTAGCTAAGATACTATCAGTTAACACCCCATCGTTTCTCCACACCGCAAGGCCTTTTGGCAATACGGCCGGAGTTTTTCCCAACACCGCAAGACCTTTTCCTGAAACCTCGGGAACTCTTTAAAAAACCCCGGGAACTTTCTCCTTATATTCCCGATTTTCTGTATCTTTGTCACAGTATCTTAAAGCAAATAAACATGAAAAATCAAATCACACGTTCAAAGCTATTTCTTTTCAGTTTTGCCATTGCTGCATGTTTGTCTTTTACGGTTCAGGCTCAGTCTTCACACAAGGTTTATCAGGCCACTCCAACCACCGACGGCTCAATAAAAATTGATGGTGTGAAAGATGAAGCTGACTGGAAAAAAGTAAAGATCATTGATGAATTTGTCAACCCCTGGAATAAAGAGGTGAATGCTAAAACCGAATTATCTCTTTTATACGACTCTAAATATTTGTATTTCTTTTATGAAACCATCGATGAAGACATTGTACTCGTTGATGATTATAAAGGTGAAACCAGTATTGGAAAAGAAGACCGTGTAGAATTGTTCTTTTCAACCGATAGTGAATTAAGCCTTTATTATGGTTTTGAAATAGACCCTCTGGGGCGTGTCATGGACTACAGTGCAAAACATTATCGCAAGTTCGATTATAAATGGAACCTGGAAGGAATTATTACTTCCGGTAAAATACTGGATAACGGATATGTTGTGGAAGGAGCCATTCCACTTTCTTTCCTCCGGGAGGTAGCCGGAAATGATTGTGAAATTTATTTCGGGGCTTACAGAGGAGAATTCAGTAAGAACGAAAAGGGAGAAACGGTGGAGAATTGGTTGACAATTGTTGACCCGCAGACCCCACGTCCGGACTTTCATGTACCTACGTCATTTGCGAAATTGAGATTTTGTAAATGATTATATTATCAAATAAATTATCTTTGCAAGGTGAATGTAATTTATAAACCTTTATATCTTTCATGAACGAAAGTATCCTTAACGGGTTATTGAATTTGTTTGCCATCTTCGCATCGATGGTACGAATAGAGAATGGGCAAGCCCTTAAAGCTATTCATTCTTATCTTTCCAGTCATTTCGGGGTACGCACTCATCAGGAATATATCAGCCTGTACAGTGAATTAAGAAGTATGTACGATGATGAACTTTTCCCAATAGACAAGGAAACCGTCGTACGTAACATCTGTACGCAAATGAAAGTAAAACTAACTGCAGAAGAACAATTCCTCATGCTGGTTCGTTTTATGGAATTTGCGCATACAAACAGTAATGAATTAGAAAATCATCTTCATATATTCCGTATTGTTGCTGAGATCTTCAATATTTCACCCAGAGAGTTTGAAGATATCCGGGCATTTATTTCCGGCAACTTCTCTCCTGCCCTGCTTATTATAGACGGGCATCAGGAAAAAGATGCACTGGAGAACCATATCATGCGGGAAGGCATGGAGGGATATGTCACAGTCTACTTTATAAAACGTTTTGATACCTATATCTTTACGTATCATGGAAGTGGGCAGGTGTTCATGAACGATATCCCTCTCTCGTCGAATATATTTTATGCATGGCAGCATAGCAGTGTACTAAAAAGCCCTTTATTCTTACCGGTATACCATAGCGACCTACAGGATATCTATAACAAAAGGGAAAAACGGGAGATTGTTCATTTATCCGGAAGAGATATTGAGTTTTCATTTAAGAAAAGCACGAATGGATTGCACAATTTCTCTTTCGATCTCGAATCGGGCCAGTTGGTTGCCATTATGGGAGGAAGTGGTGTCGGTAAGTCCACTCTCCTGGGCATTATGAATGGCAACATCACTCCTGACTCCGGCTCTATTACCGTTAATGGACACTCTATTAATTCCTCCGAAGGGAAGCAATTAATAGGGTTTGTTCCGCAGGATGACCTATTGATTGAGGAACTTACTGTATACGAAAACCTATGGTATACGGCACGCTTCTCTTTTGACGGCCTTTCTATGGAAGAAATGGAGGAGCGGGTAGATAAGGTATTAGCCGAGTTGGATTTAACAGAGATAAAATCTCTCGAAGTGGGTTCTCCGATACGAAAAACAATCAGCGGTGGACAACGTAAACGTTTAAACATTGCATTGGAACTGATTCGTGAACCGGCTATTCTCTATCTGGATGAACCAACATCTGGGCTTTCTTCCTCTGACTCCGAGAAAGTGATGATGCTCCTGAAAGAGCAAACCCATCGTGGACGCCTGGTTGTTGTCAATATACATCAACCATCTTCCGAAATATACAAACTATTTGATAGGTTGTGGCTATTAGACCGAGGAGGGTATCCCATATATGACGGAAATCCGATTGAAGCTATCACCTATTTTAAACAAGCCGCTAAATACACCGATCCCGATATTAGTGTTTGCAGTACATGCGGTAATGTGAACCCGGAATTAATTCTCAATATCATCGATTCTAAAATGATCGATGACTCGGGAAATCAAACAAATATCCGAAAATTCACACCCGAAGAATGGCATGAACGTTACTTGGTTTCTCGCCCTTCACTCAAAAAAATAAAAGTCAATAAGCTACCGGATAACAAACAACAAAAGCCACCGTGGTGGAAACAGTTTATCATATTTTCCGAAAGGAATATCCGTAGAAAACTGACAAATAAGCAATATCTTACCATAGCATTGGTAGAAGCACCTCTGTTGGCGATAATTGTGGCTCTGCTCACACGGTATGTTGACAATGGCGAATACTCCCTGTTCACCAATAAGAACTTTGTTTCTTATATATTTATGGCCGTAATCGTCGTTACATTTATCGGGCTTAGCATCAGTGCCGAAGAAATAATAAAAGACAGGATCATTATCAAACGAGAGCGTTTCCTGCGGCTTAGCCGTGCAAGTTACCTCAGTTCAAAAATCATCTACTTATGTGCTCTTTCAGGTTTACAGACATTCCTGTTTATCCTTGTCGGAAACATGATTATGGGAGTGAACTTTGATATGTTCCTTATCTGGTGGAGTATCCTCTGGATGACGGCTTTCCTTGCTAATCTCACAGGACTGTGGTTATCACAAACATTGAGTTCTATTGTTTCTATATATATTTCCATACCTCTCCTTTTGATACCTCAGATATTACTTTGTGGTTTGGTTATCAATTTTGATGACCTTAATACAAGTGCTTCAAAAAAGGATATCGTACCCTTGATCGGAGAAATCATTCCTTCACGGTGGGCTTTCGAAGCGTTGATAGTGGAACAATTTACCAGCAATGCTTATAATAAGCCATTCTTCCCAATAGAGAAAGAGAAGTTTCTGGCTCAATATTATGAGAATATCCATGCAGAAGAAGTGAAAAGCCTTGTAGACAGGATGAACGGAGAAGACAGTACATATATTAGGAAAACATTAAAGAATGAGCTGGTAGTCTTAAGCAAAGCTGCCCGCATAGCTCCGATAACAGCCAATGAATCGTATGATGCCTATATTGAAAATGCGATTGACGCACTTCATAAAAGGGCTCATAATTTCACTGCACTTCTTGAACAAAAGCAACAAAAATTGATAGATGAGAATGGCTCTACCTGGTTTAACGATCTGAAAAAAGATAACCATAATGTGGCAATTGAAGAGTTGGTTATCAATACCGGAACAAATCGCTTTTACAAAGAAAGCAACTACAGGATTTATCCTCAGGTAGGGTTAATTTATGTAGAACCGGACAATCGTTGGGGACGTGCACATTTTTATTCTCATGCAAAAAATATAGCCGGGAATTATATCTCAACGTACAAATTTAATTTATTGGTTCTCGGTTTCTTTGTGGTTTTAGTCATAATCGCTATATTCGCAGAGTTTCCCGAAAGGTATTTTCGGGACCCCAAAGAATATTAAAAAAAATAAGAATATTAAATAATTAAATTAAGCATCATGAAAAAGAGTTTTGTTAGCCTGCTAACCGTAGCGGCAATCGTATTTGGCATGGCTTCCTGTACCGGAGGTAAAAAAGCAAAAGAGGATGCGGCGAAAACCGAAGAAGCTGCTGTGATTGCAGGGAATGTTCCTAAGAGCTTATTGACGGAAGAGTTGAAAACGGAAACAATCCGTCTGTTACATGACATACCCGATTCAGACCTTCCTTACCTTATTTCTACAGGTGAAGTTTCGATTGGTGTTGCCAACCTTAAATATATGTTGCCGATAGCAAAAGCTACAGATTTGACTTCAATGTCTCAAAAAGCCCGTGCTTGTGGTATGTATCTTTCTGATTATAATATTTTATCAGTTATTGGCCAGTCTACTACTGAGGTAGAAGGTGTATTATCAAAACTGACTACCGACCTGAATATTTCTTATGTATTGAATATTCTGAAAGAAGCGGCTCCTCAAAATGCGACAAAAGAACAGATGCAAAAGTTCTATGCCGACCAGGAAGATAAAATGATCAAAGCTCTTGCAGATGACGACAAAATGAATTTTGCAATCGAAATCATTGGTGGCGCTACAGCAGAATATGCATGTTTAGTTGCTAACCCTTCTTTAGTAGTTAAAGGTGATGCTACTTCCGGTGGTTTAAGCGAAAACATGGAGAAACGTATTGAAGTATTAGGTGAAATCACCGGTGACCTTTCAGAATATTATCCTGAATTGAAAGGCTTAGGCGATTCTCTTATGCCTCTGAAAGATAAAGTTACATCTATCCAGGCTGCCCGCGATGCAAATGCAGAAATCACAGGTATTCGTGATGGATTGTTGAAATAATATATATTATTATATCCCCGTAGGGGCGGCCCTGTGTGGCCGCCCTTTCTTGTTTTATGAAGGGCGGCCGCACAGGGCCGCCCCTACATGTATAATGTGTCTTTGTCCCAATTAGAAGGATTATTGTTTATGTATTCAACGATATTGTCATAGGCATGCTGGTTGCGAATGATGTGTTCAAAATAATTACGTTGCCAAAACCTTTTATTAAATGGGTGCCAATGATCTTTATATACATGTTTAATATATTCATTTGTAGTCATTGTTTTAAACCAATTAATTATCAAACTTATATCAGCACAGCCTCCGGGTTTTAACTCTATTATAAAATGAACATGATTAGGCATGATTATATAGTCATGGCAACGAAGATGCCGGTATTTATTTTCTAATTCATTATACCAATATTCTATCATTTCACCTGCCGGATTCAATGTGTTTTCTCCATCTGTAATGCTACCTAGAAGACATAATTTTTCCTGTATACATATAGTAATAAAGTATAAACCTTCTTGTGAATAATCATATCCGGAAAGACAGATGGTATTTGGCCGGTGTTTTTTCATCATAGTTAATTCTATTTGGTTAACATGTAAGGGCGCCCCTATGTGGCCGCCCTTGTATAATAATTCCTATTTTGAGGGCGGCCACATAGGGCCGCCCCTACAAGGGCTATCCTTTGTAAGAGATCGTCAATAACGTTATATCATCCGATTGTACGGCTCCCAGAACAAAGTCGCCGACTGTCTTTGTTATATGATCTACAATGTCTTTAGATGAACCACCTGACATTTCAAGGCATGCATCTAATAAACGTTTCTCGCCAAACAGTTCATTACTCTTATTCTTTGCTTCTGTAATGCCATCTGTATAAAGGAAGAGGCTATCGCCTGGAGAAAGATGTAATTCTTTCTCATGGTAGGTTGAATCTTCCATGGCTCCTAATATACGATCTCCGGTGAGGGGTACAAACGATACTGTTTTATCATGACTCATCAGTACCGGCGGGTTATGCCCACCATTACTATATGTAACCATACCTGTATGAATATTTAGTATTCCATAGAATACGGTAACAAACATATCATTCACACTTTCTTTGCATAAGATCTCATTTGCACGCTTTAAACACATAGCAGCAGAGTTTTCGCTTATAGCGATTGCCCGGATAACGGTACGGCTAATAGCCATAAATATGGCAGCTGGCACACCTTTCCCTGAGACATCTGCAATAACAAAGCCTAAACGATCTTCATCTATTGTAAAGAAATCATAGAAATCGCCTCCTACATATTTGGCGGCATTCATATAGGCATAGATATCAAATGTTTTTTCTGTTGGGAACGGATCAAAAACCTTAGGCAGGATTGTCTCCTGTATCTCACGGGCAACCTTCAAATCAGATTGGATCGATTTCAACTGCAAATGCTCATTCTGTGCATTCTTTACAAACTTTATCTGTTCAATAGCCTTTTCTATTGTCTTTTCGAGATCTTCCAGATTTATAGGTTTGGTAGTAAAGTCGAATGCTCCCCGGTTCATTGCAGTACGGATATTCTCCATATCCCCATAAGCAGAAACCATAATACATTTCATAGCCGGATTACGCAGTTCATTGATCTTGGTTAAAAGTGTAAGCCCATCCATTTCCGGCATATTGATATCACTAAGGATAATATCAAAATCAGGTTGGGAAAGGATTGCCTGAAGAGCTTCCAGTCCATTATGAACAAAGGTGAATTCATATTCGCCTTTCTTAATTTTCCGTCGGAAGTATTGTGTCAGCAATATTTCCAGATCCTGTTCATCGTCTACACTTAATATTTTGATTGGCATAATTTCTACTATTTTACAATGGGCAATGAAATAATAAAGCGGGTAAACTCATTTTCTTTCGTCTCCATCTCGATCTTACCTTTATGTTTTACCTCAATAATAGATTTGGTCAACGATAATCCGAGGCCGGTACCTTCTCCCACAGGTTTGGTTGTAAAGAAAGGAGTATATAATTGTTTCACCACTTCCTGCGGCATACCTGTTCCGTTATCTTCTATTATCAGTTTCACCCAATCACCATCCATCTTTAAATCAATCTTTATTGTCGGATGATAAGGTTCATCAGAAGCCGTTTTGGCTTTAGCAAAGACTGCATAACATGCATTATTTACTATGTTAATAACTGCCCGGCTCAAATCCTGAGGAATTACTTTTAGCAGAGGAACATCTCCCCCATAGTTCTCTTGTATAGTTACATTAAAACTTTTATTATTGGCCCGGACAGCATGATAAGAAAGCCATACATATTCATGTATCAGTTGTTGCAGATCAGTCAAAAGGAAATCATCTTTTCCCCTGGAATAAAGAAGTATTCCCCGCACGATACTCGATGCACGATTTCCATTCTCTTCAATCTTAATCATATTACCATGCAGATCAGACATTATCTCCTGAAACTCTTCGCGTGATTCTTCCGGCAAGGAAGAACTGACCTCTTCCAATAATTCTTCCATCTCTTCGAGGAGCTTAGAAGACAATTTACTGAAATTGATCACAAAATTGAGTGGATTCTGTATTTCATGTGCTATTCCTGCACTCAGCATCCCCAGCGAAGCGAGCTTATCCTGCTTGCTTATCTGTTTCTCGAGGTATTCGATTCTTTCCTGATCAGTCATCTGCTTCCGTTTTTATTTCAATGTTCTGATGAATGGGTACTGTAATGATAAATTGTGTAAAGTTATTTTTCTCACTTTCAACAGTTATCGTACCTTTATGGTTTAGTACAACTTCACGGCTCAGGTAAAGACCAACGCCAGAAGCCTCCGATGTAGGTTTCGTTGTAAAGAAAGGTTCAAAAATACGCCCTTTGATGCTATCCTCCACCCCTATACCGTTATCATGTATAACAATCTCAATTGATTGGGCGCTTCTTCGTACCCTCACATTCAATTGAGGAGAATAATCTTCTTTATCAGCTTTTCTTAATAAGGCATAAATTGCATTCTGGTAAAGATTTAACAGCACTTTGTTCATCTGTTCTATATTGATATCAATCATCAATGGAAGAGCCAGGCCTTCAAAATTCAATTGAATATTTTTAGCTTCAATTTCCTTTTCGTATAACTTGGCAATAACATCCAGATTTACACGACACAAATTATTTATATCTGTCGGAGTAAAGTTTCCTTTATGATCCTTCAATAATTCTTCCATAGCCTTGACAATGCGTACGGTGTTCGCACCATGATCGGTTATCTTCTGGAGGTTACTTGTGATCATTTCCAATATCTCGACAGAATCGGCATAAAGCTCCTTCGTTATAATCGCATTATCATCCGAAATATTCTTTTTCAGTTCGGCTACCAGATCCACAGATAAACTAGCGAAGTTATTGATGTAATTCAAAGGATTCAGAATACGGTCAACAAGCCCTTTTGTTAATTGCCCTACTGTGGCCAGGCGTTCATTACGAACTAATTCATCTTGCGCTTCAGCAAGAGCAGTTAATGCGTTAGAAAGCTTTTCGGACTCTTGCATAACCTGATCCCGTTGAACCCGAAGCTCAATAGTACGTTCTTCAACGACTTTAGCCAGATATTCTTTCTGACGTAATTTCTTTTTCCAACGCGACTTGACAATCTGCAATATGATAAGGACAGTGATCAAGCCTCCCGTCCATCCATTCAAGTCATAATAGATAGCAAAACCAGTGGCTATAACTCCAATGAGGAAAGTCTTATCCGCTATTTGAATTTTCAGCTTTAGCTGTTGTATTTCTTTTACATTGAAATCAGCCATATCAGCATAGTTCTTTTATCATCGTTAGTATATTTTTATTTTCTTCCCGGCTATAAGTGACCTCCGTCATCAATTGCTTTATCAAATGGATTCCTAATCCTCCGATCGGACGTTCATTTAATGGCAATGTAGTATCAGGAGTTGCTTTGGCGGTCGGATCAAAAGCAATTCCACTATCAATCAGAGTAATTTTCAACCGGTTATCATTCGTTTCCATTCGAATGGTAATATCTTTATTTTTTTCGTCGGAATACGCGTACAATATCACATTCGTGACTGCCTCTTCTAATGCCAGGTTCAAACGCATACACATTCTCTCATCCAAACCTATTTCTTTAGATGTTAGAGTAACGAAATCACTTAATACCGCCAATTGGGATAGCTCATTCGTAATGTGTAGTTCTTTTATCATGGCGCGAGAATGTCTATTTCCTTATTCGATCGTTAATATAGATGAGAATCCGGTAATATTGAATATTTCCATAATCTCATCTTTTATATTACGTAACTTCAATGTTCCTCCTTTAGCAGTCATGCCTTTCTGAAGGGTTAAAAGTAAACGTAAACCGGCACTACTAACATAGGTCAATTCTGCGCCATCAAGGATTACAGCCATTGCTTCGCTACTTAATAGCTGTTGTATATCTTTTTCAAAATCAACAGCTGTTAAGGTATCAAGTTGCCCGGAAAGGCGAACAGTTGTTTCCTTTCCCGGATCTATTATTGTCTTCATATTGTTCCATTTTCTATTCTAATAGAGCAAATGTAATTATTATCTGAATAATAACATTATAAAAGGGTGGAAAATTAACAGAAAGGGGCTGACTAAAAAGTAGTAAATAGAATGGAAATGAATATTAAACACAGAGACACAGAGTCTTTTATTTTCAGAGAATTAAAATCTCTGTGTCTCCGTGTCTCTGTGTTTTATTCTATATTTAGGGACTTTTTAGACAGCCCCTACAATTTATTCGAGATCAGGCAGCCATAAGGCCGCCCTATAAAATTCAGTTTATTCTGCTCCGTACACCTCTTCATAAGGTTGCACAATTACCCAACCATCTCCTTCGAACTGCATTTGGAAGCTTTCACCACTTCCCCGTCCAAGAAAAGTCTTTAAAGATATATCTGTCTTAAATGTCGGAGTTAAGTTACCCGACCATGCTACTGTTGCATTTGGATCAGTGCATACAGGTTTACCCGGTTTTACACGCAATGTGATAGGATCGCCATGAGTCGTTATGGCAACATGTCCATTTCCACTTAAATGCACCTGAAACAAACCGCCACCCATTATACCGGCAACACTTTTCATCAGTTTAACATCATAAGCCAGGCTTTCTTCATGAGCAAGAACATCATTCCCATTAATATTAATTGCTTCATTTTGCAGATAAAGTACACGTATCTTTTTTGCAAAATCTGCTACGTAAACACGGCCTGTACCTGTTGCTTTCATTAAAGATGTGCCTTCGCCACTTACGGCTTTCTTCAGGAGATTGCCTACACCTTTACTAAAGACACCTTCACGTTCGAACTTTATCTGTCCGTCGTAGGCTACCATAGCACCTTTTTTGATCATTACAGTTTGATTGTTGATGTTGAGTTCCAACATGTACTCATTTTCCAATTCAAAAAAATCTCTCTTTTCTTCTTGTTGCGCGGTTTCCTCAATAAATGAGGCAATTGAATACTTTTCCATTTAATAGAATTTATTATTGATTTATTATCAGCGGCAAACATATATAAAAAAATAATAGCGCCAAAATAGTGCTTACAAAATAAGCAAGTATACAAAAAACATCATTTCATAGGCAGAATTAGCCCATACGTATCATTTCTGAAATAGCCTTTTGCTTTCCCTGTACTTTCGCAATGTAATCGAAAACATAATTGAAAATAAACAACATAAAAACAAACATCATGTACACGAAAACAAAGTCAATCGCCATTTCATTCTTATTATTAGTATCTGCATTTTCTTTTGCTCAGCAAAATCAATCTGGTATCCTAACGCAAACTATCCGTGGAATTGTAACGGACAGAGCATCCGGTTATCCAATGTCGTATGCAACAGTCGCTCTTTTGGACAATTCCCAGATAGCCACTACAACTGACGATGAAGGTAATTTCAAATTGGAAAACGTACCGCTGGGCCGGCATGATATACAGGCACGTTATGTAGGGTTTGAACCGGCAATTTTCCGTGAAATACTGGTTACATCCGCGAAAGAAGTATATCTCGAAATCCCATTAAAAGAGAATATACAAGAACTGGATGAAGTCATTATACGTCCACAGATAAACAAAGAACAATCTCTGAATAAAATGGCAACCACAGGAGCGCGTATGTTGAGTGTGGAAGAAGCAAGCCGCTATGCAGGAGGCATGGATGACCCTGCACGTCTGGTCGGTTCGTTTGCTGGAGTTGCTTCAGGGCTTTCGTCAAACGGTATCTCTATACATGGAAATGCCCCTCACCTACTTCAATGGCGTTTGGAAGATATTGAAATACCTAATCCTAATCACTTTGCCGATGTATCCGTTCTGGGAGGTGGCGTTCTTTCTTCACTCAGCAGCCATGTATTAGGTAACTCTGATTTTTTCACAGGTGCTTTCCCTGCAGAATATAGCAATGCCGTATCAGGGGTTTTCGATATGAAACTCAGAAATGGTAATAATCAGAAATTTGAGAACACATTCCAGGTTGGAGTATTGGGTATTGATTTTGCATCCGAAGGGCCACTTAGTAAAAAAAGCAATGCTTCTTATATATTCAATTACAGATATTCAACTACAGGACTATTAAATAAGATTCCGGGTATGGATATGAAAGGCGTACTGGATTATCAGGATTTAAACTTTAAATTAAACTTTCCCACAAAAAAGGCAGGGGTCTTCTCTATATGGGGAACAGGATTGATTGACAAAGCAGAACCCGACTTTGAGGAAGACCCATCCAAATGGGAGTATAAAGATGATGCTAAATATTCAGTTGCTAAACAAACAATGGCAGCCGGGGGTATCAGCCACCGTTATTTCTTCAACAATAACTCATTATTGAAAACGACTCTTGCTACAACATATTTCAGCCATGAAGCCACGGAAGATATGTATAACCAAGAATTAAATTTCTCTCCTTTCCTCAATATGAACAGAAAAAACACCAATATTGTATTGACCTCATCATTCAATCGCAAATACAGTGCTAAACATACCAACCAAACAGGTTTCACTTATACGAAAATGTATTATGATATGAACCTGAATCTGGCTCCACTGGAAAATAGACCTTTAGAAACCATATCTGAAGGAAATGGAAATACGGATTTAATTTCAGCTTATACAAGTTCTTCTATCGGATTGAATGATAAGCTTTCTCTTTCTCTTGGATTAAACGGACAGATATTGACATTGAATAATCATTGGACTTTGGAACCGAGAGCAGGAATTAAATGGCAAGCTTCTCCTAAAACGTCTTTGGCATTTGCTTATGGTTTACACAGCCGTATGGAGAAAATGGACGTATATTTTGTAAAGACTAAAGAAACAGGTGATCAACTGCTTAATAAAGACCTGGATTTCACGAAAACACACCATCTTATGCTTTCCTATAATTACAGACTTTCCGAGAATGTGAATTTGAAAATTGAGCCCTATTTTCAATATCTTTTTGATGTGCCCGTTGATGCAAATGGTTCATATTCGGTACTTAACCGGGATAATTTCTATGTAGAGCAAGGATTGGTGAACAGAGGGAACGGTCGTAATATCGGAATAGATTTCACATTGGAAAAATACCTGAGCAAAGGGCTCTATTATATGGTCACAGCTTCTCTTTTCGATTCTAAATATACCGGAGGTGACGGCGTTTGGCATAATACAAAATTCAACCGTAACTTTATTGTAAATGGTTTGGTGGGTAAAGAATGGATGATGGGACGCAAAAAACAAAATATACTGAGCCTCAACCTAAAGGCAACTGTACAAGGAGGTGACCGCTATTCTCCAATTGATGTAGAAGCTACTTTAAATCACCCTGATAAAGTAGTACAATATGACGAAAGCAAAGCTTATTCGAAACAATTCTCTCCACAGGTAATTATTAACGGTACAGCAAGTTATAAAATAAACAGACGTAAAGTATCACATGAGTTCGCCATCAAAATGGTCAACCTTACCGGAACAGAAGAATACTCGGGACATGAATACAATTTGCAAACAGGCAAAATAGAACCTAACAAAAGTGCGACTTCAATACCTAATATTAGTTACAAGTTGGAGTTCTAAAAAATAGAAAATCTAATCACCTCTCCCTCTCTTCGTTCGGGTAGAGGGTTTCTCAAAAGTCACTTATGAACAGAAATCAAAGAATAAACACAGAGGCACAGAGACACAGAGTCTTGATTTTCAAATAATAAAAAACTCCGTGTCTCTGTGCCTCTGTGTTAAAATTAAGATTTCAGACTTTTGATACACCCCCAAATTTGTTACTACTTTAATACTGTCTCTATTTTATATTAAATAAAAATATTACTTTCGATGCTCAATTATAAACCTATATATATGTCGCCTAAAAGCAAACAAAGTTTCCTATATAATCTTCTGATTAGTCCGAAGCTACGTGTTTGGAGGCATATTATATTCATCATATCTATTACGATCATTGCTTTCAATCAGGCATTTATCATGTATCAGCAAAATGGAGGCACTCTGGATTGTAATGTTTTATGGATGGGATTAGGACTACTGGTTGCTTATTTACTTATAGCTTATTTCAATATTTTTGTTTTAGTTCCCCGTTATCTCTTACAAAAAAAATACATATCCTACTTCATTGCTTTATCCATAAGTATACTCTTACTTCAGACTACTCGTATGATTGAAGAATATACAATATATAAAGTTTTAAACCCCGATAATGGACGGACAGCCTATTTCAATATAGTCACCCTGCTTGATAATATTTCCTATTTTGTGCTCAATACGATTTGTATAGCAGGGGTTTCAATGACTATTTTACTAAAAGAATGGATTACGGAAAACAAACGTATTAGTGATTTAGAAAACAAACATATCCAATCGGAAGTAGAACAATTGAAAGATCAGGTAAATCCGTTGTTTTTATTCAATATTCTCAATAAAACAGGTGTATTGGCTAAAGAAGAACCCGATAGGGCATCTCAAATGGTTTTGAAATTAAGCCAACTTCTACGGTATCAATTATATGACAGTAGCCGGGAGAAAGTATTGGTTAGTTCCGAGATTAATTTCCTTACTAACTATCTGGCACTTGAAAAACTTTATTCTGATACTTTGGAGTACTCCATTACAACATCCGGTGATTTGAACCGGGTATTTGTTCCTCCTTTACTTTTCATTTCTATTGCCCAGTATGCAGTGAATCAAACTTATCAACATGACAATAATCCAACTGTTACATTCCATTTTGAATCAAACAATGATAAGTTATATTTCACCTGTAGATGCATGATATCAAAGCATTTTGACTTCTCCCGTATACTGCAAAGGCTTGAAGTATTTTATAAAGAGAATTATTCACTGTCAATAACTCCCGGAAAAGACAAAGAGGAAAGCATTATTAATCTTCAACTAAACATTATCGAGCCATGATTAGTAAACTCAATAATTTAGTTCCTGATTTCCTGATGAATCCCAGATTTCGTATATACAGGCATTTGGTATTACAATTTGTTGTACTGCTTATCTCCATCAATGTACTTTGGGATACTCCGAATGAATTAATAGTGACTCCGCAACGTTTACTTGCATGGATAGGCTATTTCCTGGTGTTGGACATTATGGTTTATGCGAATATGTATATTGCTGTGCCCCGTTATCTCTTGAAAGATAAATTATTTGCCTACCTACTCTCTGTATTACTAATAGTTATCTTTGGCGTAATAGCCATAGTGGCAATGCAAAGTTATGTATATAATCCGGGAGATCTGGAAATAGTGTCACAGGAACAGCAATCAATGGGTCAATTTGAGTTTGCCGGAATAATATTAGGAATACTCTCCTCTATCCTGGCAATGGGTCTGCTTCTTTTTGGAGGTTCTGCCTTACTGCTTATGAGACATTGGATGATTAACAACCAACGAATCGATGGTCTCCGATCTGCAAATCTTCAATCGGAATTAAAATTACTGAAAGATCAGATCAATCCGCACTTTCTGTTCAATATGCTGAATAATGCAAACCTATTAATTCGTAAAAAAAGACCGGAAGCTTCCGAAGTTCTTTTTAAACTGGAAGATTTGTTACGCTATCAAATCAATGATAGTACACAAGAAACCGTCTTGCTTACTTCCGAGATACATTTTCTCAATGATTTTCTAAATCTGGAAAAGATAAGGCGGGATAAATTCGAGTATACAATCTCCAAAGAGGGTGAAATCAGTCAGGTTAATCTACCTCCTATGTTGTTTATACCATTTGTTGAGAATGCAGTAAAACATAATTCCGACAGTGAAAACATATCTTATGTGAAGCTATATTTCAAAGTGGTGAATAATTATCTTGAATTTTGTTGTGAAAATTCAAAACCCGAGATTCAAATAAAGAAAAGTGAGGTAGGTGGTATCGGATTATCAAATATTAGACGCAGGCTAAACTTGTTGTTTCCCGATCGCCATCAACTGGAAATATACGATAATGAGACTACTTACATCGTTAAATTAAAATTAGAGTTGGACTTATGAAATGTATTATAGTTGATGATGAGCCTTTAGCGCGCGAAGCTATGGAGTTATTAATTGAAGAAAGGCCCGAATTAAAACTGGTAAATTCTTTCAATAATGCTATATCAGCAGGCAAATATATGGTAGATCATCCGGTAGATCTTGTTTTTCTGGATATCAATATGCCCAATGTAACCGGTATTGAATTTGCCCGTACAATTCCCAAAACTACTCTGGTAATCTTTACAACAGCTTATTCGGAATATGCGTTGGACAGTTATGATGTAGATGCTGTTGACTATCTGATAAAACCTATTGAATCGGAACGTTTCAGCAGAGCCATCGACAAGGCTATCTCCTATCATTCATTGCTGATCGCTGAAGAAAAAGAGAATGTACAAGAGATCGAAGAAGAATATATGTTTGTCAAATCGGATCGTCGTTACTTCAAAGTGAACTTCAAGGATATTCTCTTTGTTGAAGGATTAAAAGACTATGTTATTATTCAGCTCAATGAGCAACGGATTATTACCCGCATGAACCTAAAAAACATGTACGAACAATTACCCAAAAGTATATTCCTACGGGTAAACAAATCCTATATAGTCAATACTCAACAGATCGAATCATTCGATAATAATGATATATTTATTGGGAAATATGAGATTGCTATCGGAAGCAGTTACAGAGATATCTTTTTTGATGAGTTTGTAATGAAGAAAAAGAGATAAAAAGGATATTCATTTTTATCAATTCTCTACATCATAAACATTTGAAAGATAAATCAGATATAGGCCTGCTATAATAATAATCATACCAACAATCGCTGCAATCCATTCCTTTCGGTTCTTGCGTTCTTTGTTGATAAAGACGCCTCCGAGCACAGAAACTATTACTGCTGCCTGACTTACAGGATAGGCAACAGCTAAACCTAACTTTAACTGGGAGATTAATAAAGCAATATTACCGACTGCCCATATAAGGCCGCCTACACTGTTCTTACCTGTAAACTTTGTAAGAGGAAATGTTTTAAAAAAGACCAAACCTATAAGGATCACTCCGGCTACTTGTCCAAAGGATTGAGGTAAAATTGTACTCCAACCATCAATTTGAAAATATTTCAATAACCCGATATAACAAGCGAATCCAATGACTGCAATTAAATTAATAAACAACCCTTTGCCCCACTCCGTCTTTTCACCTGTTGTATGTTGCTTATAAGAAGTAAATACTATTCCCAGAATTATTAGAAAAAGCGCACTGAACCCATATATTTTAGATTCTGAAGTTGCCCACTCACCTAAGAATACTCCCAATAAAGAAGTAGCAATAATCTGTCCTCCATTTAGTATGGGAACAGACTTCGATACCCCAAGATATTTAATACCAACAAATTGACCTATTGAACCGACCGACCAGAACATACCCGAAAGAAAGCTGATCCAGAAAATATGACTATTCAACTCCGGTCTTCTGATTAAAAAGAAAACCAAAGCAAAAACCACACTTCCCAATGCAACTCCCATAGATTGCTCAATGGGCTTACCTCCAATGCGGGTAGCCACTACCGGTAGGAAACCGAAAGATAAAATCGGAACAAAAGCTATTAGCCAGTCTATTATATTCATATTTTACAATTATACTGCCGGTTATAAAGACCGATAAAGGTTTACAAATTAAGGCATTCTATTCTTATTCACAAAATAATACTCACAGGCTTATAAACCTATTTATGAAATAAGAATTAAGGGGTAAATGTTTAGATATTTAATATTATTAAGGAAAGGTTTAAGTCATATTATGGCGACTATTTGCTTCTTGACAATTATCGTGAAACATTTAAGAAGGATTCCTAAAAGCTATTAGAATATAACTACTACGTAAATGTCTCCGATGCGTATGGAATGGTAAAGAAGTTTTGAATCAATTATACAATATTACGGACAAAAATGTCCGAATTCGGACACCCTAACCATCCAATAAACAGCTCATTTACAATCGACTAATCATTTGGCATACCCATTGTATAAAAACGTACAGGATAAATATCCGTTTATGAATTCTATTGAAACTAATTAAAAGAAAAGGATAACATGGGAATAATTCATTTAGAAGGCATCACTAAAATATACCGTACCGTAGCGGTTGAAACAATTGCCCTGGAAAATGTAAATATTGAAGTTAAAGAAGGAGAGTTCCTTTCTGTTATGGGGCCATCAGGTTGTGGAAAAAGTACATTGCTTAATTTGATGGGGTTATTGGATACTCCCGACGAAGGTAAAATCGTTATTAATAATACTGAGACAACACACATGAAAGACGGTGAGATGGCAGAATTTCGCAATAAGATGTTAGGATTTGTATTCCAGAGTTTCCATCTTATCAATTCTTTGAATGTGCTTGATAATGTGGAGCTCCCCCTACTTTATCGCAAGTCAACAGAAAAAGGCCGCCGGGAAATGGCTAAAGAAGTTCTGGAGAAAGTGGGGCTCTCTCACCGCATGAGACACTTCCCATCACAATTATCCGGAGGACAAAGCCAACGCGTAGCTATTGCACGTGCTCTGATTGGCAATCCTAAAATCATACTCGCCGATGAACCTACAGGAAATCTCGACAGCAAAATGGGGGAAGAGATCATGAGCCTGCTATTTAAGCTTAATGAAGAAGGAACCACCATTGTTATGGTTACTCACGACGAACATATTGCAGAATCTACCCAACGTATTGTTCGTTTCTTTGACGGACGGAGAGTAGAGTGATTACAATTTATAATTTACAAACAACGCTCGCTTAGCAAAGCGTAAAGCAATTAACAACTACAATCGTGTATAAAATATACTTCAAACAAGCAATAGCAATGCTGAAGCAGAATAGGTTTATCAGCATTATTGCTATTATGGGTACTGCTTTGGCCATCATGATGATTATGTCAATTATTGTGGTGGACGAGATTCAGAATATCAGTATTGCACCTGAAATAAACCGTAACCGAACCTACTATGTAGACAGGCAGATAGAAAGGGATACGGTGAGAAATCATTATAATTCCGGATATATTGATTATAAAATTTACAACGACTATTTCCGCGATATGAAAACCCCGGAATATCTATCTATAGTCTCTTCAAGGACCATGCTGACCGGCAAAGAAGGCTCGGAAGAAACTATTGATAGGGAGGTTGTATTAACTGATGCCTCTTTCTGGAAGATTATGGCTTTTACTTTTACTGAAGGAGAACCTTTCGGAGAGGAAGAATCTGAATCGGGAGTAGCACACGCGGTTATTTCGGAGACAACTGCACGGAAAGTATTCCAAGGAGAGCAAGCATTGGGTCGGATTATAACAATAAACTTTGAACCCTATCTTGTTACCGGAATTGTAAAAGATATCTCTCCTGTTTTTAGTGTATCGCATGGTGATATATGGATACCCGTCACATCTCAGGAACAATTTTTACGCTCTAATGAGTATACCATTATATTACAGGCAAAAGACACAAAAGATTTTCCGGAAATAGATAAAGAAGTAAGAACAGCCGAAAGAAAGTTTGGTGCCGATAATAAAAACAAAGTATTATCATTAAGAGGGCCTCTTTCACACAAAGTACTCCGAATGAAAATAAATGGCTTTAACATGGAAGAAACAGATAAGGACCTGAAAGCACAAAATAGAAAGCGGCTTTTTATTTTTATCATTCTTCTGCTTATACCTGCCATTAACCTTTCGGGATTAAGCCTTTCCCGTATGAAAAAGAGAACCGCAGAGATCGGTGTTCGTAAAGCATTTGGAGCAAAGAAGCATATAATATTAATACAGGTTTTATATGAAAATCTGATTACATCCTTATTGGGAGGATTTATCGGACTTGTATTGTCTTATCTGGTTGTATTTCAAATGAAACACTGGCTATTGAAAATACCAGCTGAAAGTGCTCTACCGGGAGAGGCATTTGTTTCTTTCCCTGTTTTTCTGGCAGTTTTTGTTATCTGCGTACTGATAAATCTTTTATCCGCCGGTATTCCTGCTTATCGTACATCGAAATTGTCTATAGTAAACTCACTTAACGAAAACGATAAATAATCATGATACGACATATATTTACAATTATCTGGAATGAACGTAAAACAAACGGTTGGATTTTGTTAGAGTACATCCTTGTCTTTTGCATACTCTGGTTTTGCGTCGACTATCTTTATTTTATGGTAAAAAGCTATCGGGAACCATTAGGGTTTGATATAGAACATGTCTATAGGATTCAGATGGGGAAAAAGAATACAGATAAAGCCGATGACGAAAAAAGGGATGACTACGAAGATGCTCTTCTTTTTATGAATAGGGTGTCTCAATATCCCGGTGTCGAGAGTATTTGTCTTGCACAACAAGGAGTTCCTTATGCCGGTGGGTATTCTAGCCAGAATCTGTTTTTTAGTCCTGACTCATTAAATGAAAATTTACAGATAAGATACGTTACTTCCGGTTTTTTTGATGTTTTCAAAATAAAACTAAAGAGTGGAAGAATATTTAATTGGGAAGACCAGGCTGAAAGTAAAAATATATTAATCAGTCCTGATAGAGCAAACAAATTTGGTAAGTATCCGGGAGCAACTTATGATATATCGCAAATCAGAACCATTTCTGATAAAAAGCATGATTACCACGTGGTAGGCATCACTGATAAAGTAAAAGATACTTTTTTTTACCCCTACAGAAGTAGTATCTTTTATCCTTTATCAAGAGAACAAACCAAATTACACTGGCTACAAATAGCCATATGTATAACCCCTCAGGCAGATAAGGACTTCGTTCAACGTTTTACAAAAGAGATGAAAGAACAACTATCCATCGGTCCTTATTATTTGACATCAATTACCTCATTTAAAAGTATGCGGAAGACACTCATAGATGGCTGGGGGATTTCTGATCGACTGAATAGTGTGTATGCAATCACCGGATTCCTTATTATCAATATATTTCTGGGCCTTATAGGTACATTCTGGTACAGAACCCAAGCCCGCCGGGGAGAGATCGGATTACGTATATCATTGGGAGCGACAAAACAAAAAGTTAAATCAATGATGTTTATAGAGACTTTATTATTGCTGTTCGTTGCCAGTGTAATAGGTGTAAATATCTGTATAAACATAGCACAGACCGATCTCTTATCAGCAATTGATATTCCAAAAGCGGATCGTGTTATGGCAGGAACAGGTATAGAGCAGGATTTCATTAATTTTGGATTAACCTTCCTTTTTCTCGCAATTGTTTCGCTTATTGCAGTATGGTATCCGGCAAAGCAATCTTCGGATATACCTCCTGCAGAAGCATTACGTGAAGAGTAAGCACACACTTATGTTGTGCCATCAACTTGGCACAACCGTGCCAATACGGTGGCACAACTGTGCCAAGCCGATGGCATAGTCGTGCCACCGTACTGGCACGAAAGGTTTCATTAAACAGAGAGGACTAAGGTATGCAGAGGAAAAAGTTAGAGATATGGAGTGGTTATACTAAAAGAAAAACATTAACTTTACTAATTAAATAGAGATTATATAAATAAACAGGTATTCTCCATGATATTAATCTGTGACGATGACGCAACTGTTCGTTCTTCCCTTACGCTTGTACTAAAGCGTGCCGGTTATGAAGTAGCGACGGCATCCAATCCAAAAGAAGTGATTGATGCCGTTCGCAATACATGCCCGCAACTTATCCTTATGGATATGAACTATTCAAATACAACAACCGGAGAAGAAGGCCTGGCGCTTTTGGCTCAGGTCCGTATCTTTTGTCCGGATGTTCCTGTCATTCTCATTACTGCATGGGGATCTATTCATTTGGCGGTACAGGGTATTAGGGCAGGTGCTTTTGATTTTATCACTAAACCCTGGAATAATCTGGTTCTCTTAAATAGTATACAGACAGCTATACAATTGCAGGAGGAAAGTGGTAAAGATGTTCGGATAGAACCTTCTTCTGCCAGTCCATCTGGTAAAATTATAGGAAAATCACCACTTTTACAACAAGTACTCGATACCGTATCACGCATTGCACACACAAATGCATCTGTTTTAATTACGGGTGAAAGCGGCACGGGCAAAGAACTTATTGCTGAAGCTATTCACGAAGGAAGTAATCGGAACAATCAACCTTTTGTCAAAGTGAATCTGGGTGGTATTTCCCAATCTCTATTCGAGAGTGAGATGTTTGGACATAAACAGGGAGCTTTTACCGACGCACGGCATGATCGTATCGGACGTTTTGAAATGGCGAATAAAGGAAGTATATTTCTCGATGAAATTGGAGAATTAGATCTTGTTTGTCAGGTTAAATTGTTACGGGTATTACAGGATCAGTCTTTTGAACCATTGGGCGAGAGTAAACCCCGGCAGGTAGATACACGTATTATCAGCGCGACGAATCGTAATCTCGCTGAAATGGTCACAAAAGGAACATTCCGGGAGGACTTGTTTTATAGGATTAACCTGATAACAATCCGTGTACCGGCTCTACGGGAACGACTGGATGATATACCTCTTTTAGTCAACCACTTTGTTCAAAAACAAATTCTTCTTAACAAACTGCAACCTATCGAGATATCATCTGATGCAATTCAATACCTTCAACGTCTTCCCTATCCTGGAAATATCAGAGAATTAAAGAATTTGGTCGACCGGACAATCCTTATTTCCGGTAAAAAGGTCATAACGGATCAAGACTTCAGAGGACAATATATTGAGATACCGGCTAATCCGGATATACTCAACAACTCAGTACAGTCGTTGGAAAGAGTAGAAAAACAAATGATTCAGAAAGCGATAGAATTATATGGTGCCAATCACTCTAAAATAGCAACAGCACTAGGTATTAGCCGACAGACTTTATATCGTCGTCTGGAGAAATATAATATCAAATTACCCGAATAATTCCACTGTATGAAATCAAAATGGATATTTGGTATTATAGTCGTTTTCATTACAGGAGCATTAATGGCAATTGGCTTTCTCTTCTTTCGCGATGAGACGGTTCCTTTTTGGGTAATGCAGTGTATTGCATTAGCTTCCATCCTTTTTTCCGTATTCCTCTATAAGAAATTAATCAAACCCTACCTCCTTATTCTTAGCGGAATGGAGCTTTTAAAGGAACAAGACTTCTCTACGCATCTTCGTCCTGTAAAAAATAAAGATGCCGATCAATTAATAGATATATTCAATCGGATGATAACACATCTACGCAATGAAAGGCTATTAGTAAGAGAGAAAAATCAATTCCTGGATTTGTTAATTAAAGCATCTCCACAAGGGATTGTCACTCTGGACTTCGATAAGCAAATCAGTGATATCAATCCATCTGGGTTGAAACTGTTAGATATAAAAGATATTTCAACTGTCATAGGTAAGAAACTTACAGATGCGGAATTTGAATTAGCCCCTTCCCTGGCTGAACTAAAACTGGGTGACGATATAATCATACGCGGAACCGGAGGATCTGCCTATCGGTGCGTACGTTCTTCTTTCGTGGATCAAGGATTTGATCATCCCTTTATTGTAATTGAAGAACTAACACAGGAACTGTTGCAAATTGAGAAAAAATCTTATGAACGTATTATCCGGATGATGTCTCATGAAGTCAACAATTCCGTTGGTGCCATTGGATCTACATTAAGTGTCGTATCCGATATATTTAAACAAGATAACCAGGAATGGAAAGATGTTCTTCCCGCCGTAGAAGCGTCCTTTGATCGTTGTGGTCATTTAGCGCAATTTATCAGTAATTTGGCTCATGTAGTAAGAATCCCAGAACCTTCATTCTCCGAAATCTCGCTTAATGAACAAGCTCGCGCTGTATATGCCCTTACCCGTATTGAATGCGGGCAGCGCAATATTCAATTAACTGTTTCACTTTCTGAAAAAGATCACTTTATCTATGTTGATGGTATTCAGTTTGAGCAGGTATTGGTAAATATTATTAAGAATGCTTACGAATCCATAGGGAAAGATGGTGAAATAAGAATTATTACAAAATCATCTCCTCTATCAATTATAATAGAGGACAATGGACATGGTATCCCCAAAGAAGTAGAAGAAAAGCTTTTCACTCCTTTCTTTACAACTAAGCCTGCCGGACAAGGTATTGGGTTGATGTTTGTCAGAGATGTACTTATCAATCATAATTGCAAATTCAGCCTCATGACACGGGATGGGTGGACACGGTTTGAAATTCTCTTTAATTCCTAAGGTTTTAATTGTCTAATCACAAAATCTGCTCTTTCTTTAACTGAAACTTTAGGTACTTCTATCCAATTATAGCCTAGTTCACTATAAATTGATTTCATCACTTCGAATGTATCCATTGCCTCTTTTAAATCTTGCTTACGCTCGGTATCAGTCTGATAAATATCCTGCCAGAAAGGAAGAATAAATACTTTGGAATTGTAGCGATAATTCTTCACAGCCTCACATAAAGCCGGAGATAAAGGCAGCTCTATTAACTTCTCATATCCATACGTATCGGGGATTCCGCGATCAAAAAATAGTATCTTTGATTCTTCCTGATATTTCACAAAATCACGAATAGATCCTTTCAACATCAGATCAGCATATTTACGACAATCCAACCAAGGCACAGCATCACCTTTAGTTTCAATCTGCTCCTGAATGATCCTACGTGCCACTTCAGATACACAACCATATCCCCTAAGCTGTAGTTCGTTTAATAGTGCCGTCTTTCCGACACCCGGACCGCCCGTTATTATGTAATAATTTTCTTTAAGTATCATTGTCACTTTAGTTTAGAGAAATGCAATTAACTTCTTCCCCTTTAATTTTCTACCCATTCTAATTAGTTATAACCTTCCTTAACAAAAGAAAACACATCAATTTGCTTGTCTAATCTGTTATAGGTATGTAATCAAGTATATCTTTTAACATAAAAAACGTTACCATCATGACAAAAGGAACTATAGGATTAAACGCTGGAAAAATATGGAACTTACTGGAAGATTATCCTTATTTAACATGGGATATTCTCCAAAATTCCACCTACTTATCAGATGCAGATATCTGGTCGGCTATAGGTTGGCTTGCACGTGAAAATAAAATTGAAATCGACACTTCCAATAAGCAGCCGGTTTTGTATCAGGGAACAAATTTTTATTATTGATTTTTTCCCGTTTATCATATTTTCTGCTTATCTTGCGGTCAAGAATAGGAGGTTGTATGAAGCGAGGGATGATTTATATGATTTGTTTATTTTGTGCCATGCAGGTAATGGCACAATCAGGATTTGACCTTATACTTAACAATGAAGGGAAAATTATTGCTTTTCCCAAGATAAGAGAATATAATATCGTTGTTCCTGATTTTGATTTCTATACTTTCACTCCATCTTCTTCTATTAAACTTGACACTAAACTTCTTGAGTTTAAATCCGATTACCAGATTACTTCTTTTAATGAACGTCCAATGGATATGCAAGTTCTATCTGGGGCATATCGTCCTTTCTTTAATCCTTTCACTCCTATGTTGCGAAAGGTTAACCCAATGGCTTTAGACTTTAATGAAACAGCTATCACTCCTCTCAGTGAAAACTGGTTCTTTCTTATTAACGGAAGAAAATACAGCTGGCCGGGTGCAGGCGGGCTTACTACAATTAATCCGGCCATGGTATGGAATAAGGATAAATGGACAATCACTGGTAGTGGATTTGCCAGTCACTTTTCTACACCTTTCAACCTCAGTCCGGACTATACCATAGGTGCCAATTTACATGTTCGGTATGACGTGCATGAACGTGTAGCACTCCGGGCATGGGGACAATATGCACACTACTTTGAAAATGAATCAAACAACCCTCATCTTATGATGAATCCTTTCTTTTATCATACAGGCGTTGGGGGAGCTATGGAATTTAAAATCAATGAAAACTTCGGGGTAGGCATGGGAGTTAACTATGAATACAATCAACGCCGTCGCAGAATGGAACCGCAATATCTTATTTATCCTGTATTCAACACAGGTAAATTTCAGATACGGGTTCAATAAAAACTGATCATTTGCGGGAATTTTCTAATGTTATATCAATAGAAGAAGGATTGCAACTTCCTACAATTCCTATTCCATTCTTTATGTTACTGTATATACTTACCAGTTCTGCCAATCCCGCTTTTACAAGCTGCTGATGAAGATTTTGATCAGACATATCTATAATCGATTTCATATAACGGTAATAAGGTTCGGCAATAGTATACAAATTAACACGATATTTAACTGGGTGTTCGGTATCGACAACAGATCCTTCTTCCTCATTCCAAGGATTATAAATATAACAAGGACCTTGAAAAGAAACTTGCAACGTGTATTCTTTTCCACTTATAAGTTCATCTGTAAACACTCTCCCATAACGCATGGAAAGCCAATCATAGCCCAATATTTTTTCCAGTGGAGTAATATGAATTGCAAACAATGGCTCATCTTTATATTCGATATTTGCTATCTCCCATTCATATTCATCTGTATATTCTTCTTTTTCTTCATCCCAAAGAGGATATCCTCCTTCCACAAGAAAAAGGTAATAATCCTGCCTGGCGGGATCATCACGGAATGTCACCGATAATTTATATTTTCCATAACCATTTTCTTCCGAATGAAGTTCTAACATATCAGCTGAAGCATCCAGTATAGGACAAGGAGGAGTAATACTTACTCCGGCTGAAACTTCTTTATAATTCTCTACGGATGCTTTTATTTCTATCTTATCGCCGGTCACAGGTAAGTAGGCAGACTGAAAATAACCTTTACTGTTATATTCGGATTCAGCCATCACCCAAGTCAGTTTCTCCTGAAAACGATCATTGACAAATAGTGAAACATCGGCTTCTTTAATCGTAATATTAGGGTTTTCATCCGTAAAGAACCATGTTTTCGAAACACTGGCCGTAATCGGTTCTCCGGCCACTGCTACACTATTCAATACAAGTTGCGGCTCCGGACGCAGTTCATTCAGATCTATTTCCTGTGTACATCCATTTATGAATAATATAGTTGCACAAACTAAAACATAACGATAGGAAAGTCTCTTTTTCATTTTTTAGAATTTATAGGTATAGGTTATAGATGGTATTATCGGCAAAAGACTCACAAGTTTAAATTTCGGTACAAATTCGTATTTTCCGTATATAGTTTCTCCGTTCGGTTTTTTTAATAATCGTGTATCATAGGATTTATAAATCATAAAAGGATTCAGCCGGCAATAAGCGTTGTATACACTTATATTCCAGATTCCCATTCTTCCATTTTTCTTTGGACGATAGATATTGATCCCTAAATCGAGCCGGTGATAAGTTGGTAATTGATAGTTATTCCGGTTATTAATATAATCCAATTCAATATAGCCTGACGCTTCATTGCCCTCTTCCCATTGACCTTTTGGAATAGTACTTTCATAACTCTCCAGTGATAGCGTGGTATAATTGCCGGAAGCGATCGTCCATGCACCCGACAATTCCACTTTAGGAGAAAGTTTATGCATTACAACCAGATTCAATTTATGCCTGTTGTCATATTTCGACGGGAAACGTCGTCCGCTATTCAGTTGGTCAAATTGTCGATCTGACCACGACAGAGCATATCCCAACCAGCCTGTTGTACGCCCGGTTTGTTTTCTAATCATCAACTCCATACCATAGCTACGTCCTTTACCTGAAGTCATTTTATCTTCCCAAGTGGAAGAACTCATCAAAAAACTAGACCCGTCACGATATTCCAACAGATTATTCATCCGTTTATAATAGCCTTCCAGCGAGATATCATACATACCTTTCCAATTATAATAAGCGCCCAACGAAACCTGATCGCTTAGTAAGGGTTTAAGCTTTTTCGTGACTGGCATCCATGCATCCGTTGGGAGATTCAGATAACTATCACTTATCTGATGTACATATTGGTTCATCCGTGCAAATGAAGCTTTCACACTGAAATCTTCATTTAACAACCACCGTAGGGAAAACCTTGGTTCCAGTCCCATATAAGTCTTTCCCTCCACATGAAACAGACTATAACGCAATCCACCGTTTGCCCGCAAAAAACGTGATAGACTCCAGTCATCTTCCATATATGCTGCCAATTCTTGTCCCCAAATAAGTTGATCGGTATATACCGTACCCAGAGAAAGTGTGTCCGTTAAGACATTGTTCGACATTGAAGCCTTACTATACTCAGGCCGAAAACGATGCGTCATTAAGTCAGTTCCAAATCGGATATGATGTGCAGAATTCGGAAAGAAATCAAACGCCGACCGGATACCAAAATCTGTAATTCCTGTCACATTCTCCGTCTCGCTCTCTGTTTCCAGTTCTAATCCAGGTTGTCCCTCCCTTGGATTGTAGGCATACTTATACTTATTTTTATTACTCATAGTAGAACGGTATTGTGTAAATACCCCCGACAACTTGCCAAAAAGTTTATGGTTAAATATGTATGTCCATCCCGCAGTAGCCATCATGTTACCCCATTTCAGCCGACTATCATTATTATCTGCCTTTATAGGATCATTTTCATTTATAGGAGTTTCCTCAAACTTCGCCCTCAGTGCATCCTCTCCGGCATAGAGGCTCAGAAAAAAACGGCTCCTGTCGTTAAAAAGATGGTTCAGCTTCAGATTGATATCATGAAAGTGATAGCTGCCATGCGATTTCATCCCGTCTTGTTTCTCCAATCTATTGATTATAGCAAAGGCCGGAATTGTAATTGCATCCAGCCATGTGCGCCTGAGGGCTATCATAAAAGAAGTCCTATCTTTTACGATAGGACCTTCAAATCTGACATTTGCAGAAATAAGTCCGAGGGAAGCACTTCCCTCAAATTTCTTCATATTGCCTTCTTTCGTATGTACATCTACTACCGAAGAGAGCCTGCCCCCATACCGGGCCGGAAAACCTCCTTTCAGGAAATCCATTCCCCGTATGGCTTCCGAGTTGAAAGCAGAAAACAATCCCCCGATGTGATTTACCTGATAGACCGGATTTCCATCAATCAGAAACAAGTTTTCATCCACATTGCCTCCGCGTACAAACATGCCGGCCAATCCTTCCGTTCCAACTGATACTCCTGGAGTAAGTTGCAAAGTTTTTATGATATCAGCTTCACCAAACATAACCGGAGTGTTACGTATAGTTTGCTGATTTATTTCGAGACTACCCATTTGAGTGGTGAGTACCGGTTGGCGTTCTCTGTTATCAGCCATTACCACCACCTCATTTAATGCCGCATTATTGACTAACTCAATAGTAATCAGCGTATCCTTCTCCATAAAAGGAAAGGATAGAACTTGTGTTTTATATCCTATATAAGATACCTGCATCCGAATATCTCCCGGATCAAGAGATAAACTAAAAAAGCCGAAGCTATTGCTTGCTGTACCTTTTCGGGTAACCCCGTCATAGACAGATGCTCCGGCCAAAGGTTCAGAGGATGCTTTATCGCGGATAAATCCGTTTATAACCACTTGCCGCGGCTTTTTTTTCAAAATGATCGATTGTCCTTCGATACGATACATAACGGGATGTTTTCCAAAAACTTTTTCTAAACATTCTTCCAACGATATTTTCTCTACTTTAAGTGTAATAGGTGGTATCCCTTCAATTACCGAGGATTCGTATGAAAAGTATATCCCGGTTTGCTTTTCTATTTCTTCCAGTAAATCAGTCAAAGCCATCTGTTTCACCTGGAATGTTAGTACTTTACGGGTGCCGATGTCTTCCTGTGCATAAAGGAACGAATGCAGGAATAACATCAGCAAAACCCCGCTAAAAGTGTATATATGTCGCATTTGTTTTTTCTTATTTCCCCCCGACTACTTCGACTTGTATATCGAGAGTCTGATTGATTACTAATATCAGATCATCCAGAGGTAAATTATCAAAGTAGGAAGTCAGTTTCAGATCATCAGTGCTTCCTGTACGATTTACGAGTTCAACTTGATATGCTTTACTAACGTCGCGCAAAACTGTTTCCAACGGAGTATTCCTGAAACGTAACTGACGGGTTTTCCAGGAAAAATAATTCGGGTCATTTTCTTTCTCTTGTATACTGAACCCGTCCTTCGGATTATAACGTCCCGACATTCCAGCCGTAAGGATAGCTGTATCGGAATGGTCAATAGTTGAAAATCTCACTTTACCTGTCATTACATGAAGCAGTGATTCGTCATCCGAAGCCTGTATCTGAAAAGACGTTCCTAATACTTCTATTTTTACTTGTGTTGTTTTTACGGAAAAGGGACGTGCCTCATCACGCTCTACATGGAAAAAGGCTTTTCCACTCATCTCCACGGCACGTTTTTCCTTTCCGAATGTTTTCCGGTCATAACGAAGGATGGTATTTCCCGCCAAAGTCACTTTAGAATTGTCAGGCAGAATCACTTCTTTTATCTGGCCTGTTTCTGTTTCAACAGCAACCCACTCAACTGATTGCCCTTCCTTCATATATCCGATCCCGACACCAATAATAATCAATAGAACAGCAGCTGCACCCCATACAATACGTAGAGTATAATTCCTACGGATGCCTTGTCTGGAAGTAAACTTTTCCCATGCTGCATCTTTATCCAGGCTACCTTCATTATAGCGACGAGCTATCCAACGGATTCGCCGCTCTAATCGATCATTACCGGTATCTTTATCCATTTATTTCATAATTTAAAGTTATAACCTACACTCAGGCCAAAAGTATGATAATTAGATTTAATATCATTATCTTTATATTCTTTTCCGAGGGATATATCATAAGAGGCTTTAAAAAACCAGTCTTTTACTTCAAGTCCAATCTCCACACTGCCTCCCCAATCAAATCCACGGACTCCACCAAAAGGATTATAATCATTATAACCATCCTTCGGAATTTCAGTGGAACCATAACCAAAGCCATAATTACTGTAGCCATAGCCATAACTTATAGAACTATTCGGACCACCATAGCCTCCTTCTCTATATGCAAAAGAGTAATTGCTATATGAATAGCTATTACTTAAGCAAAAGGCAACATAAGGTCCGGCTGCTACAGTTAATTTTATGTCTTCGGTCAACGGAAGATTCATTTTTGCCATTAAAGGGATTTGCAGAAAATGCCTTTTCGTCTCACCATTACTCACTCCTATAAGATCATCACTACCAAATATCGGTTCACCATCCATGTTTATCAAATTACCTGCACCATACCGAATTTCCATATATGGAGGCAGCTTATACCCCCGCTGAGTATAATATAATCCTGACTTGATACCAAATAAACCTTCGGTCCGATACTCAACCCCCAAGCCGGCTCTCCAGCCTGATTGCCATTTTTCATAACCATCTACCCTTTTTACGGCTGTCATTCCAACTTCCGGTTGAATTATCCACTGCGCTTGCATAATACCTACACTCATTACCATCATCACGAGTAAAATAAACCTTTTCATTCTTTTTGATTTTAAGTAATACACTAATCCATTCATGTATCTTAGACAAAAAGAAATGAAAAAACCCCTACTGCTTATCCGAAAAAAAACAAATAAATTCGTACTACTGTCTCCCGCAGCGATTTTAATGCTTTCCCCATTTGGTTTTCTACCGTTTTCACCGAGATGTGCAATTGATTAGCTATTTCCTGATACTTAAGGCCATCGCGTTTGGATAGAAGGAAAATACGTTTCCGTTCGGTAGGAAGGTGATCAATCGCTTCCCACAATCGGGCATCTTGTTCGGCCGAAGCCACAGCTTCTTCCTCTGTCATATCCTGGATATCCGGATATTCATCAACGGTTTGCAATAAAGATGATTTTGCAATGAGGTTTAGAGAGCGATTTTTAACAGTCTGAAATAAATAAGATTTCATATTCACAATGGATATGTCCTCTTTGTTCTTTTCCCATATATCAGCAAAAGCCTGTTGTACAATGTCCTCCGCATCCTCCATCCGTATCACATAACGGGAGGCAAAAAGACACAAAGGCCTGTACAAAGTCTTAAAGTGCGATTCAAATTCTACGGTTTTAATAAAGCCCATACCTATTTATACGCTGTCATCATTTGTCACAAAGGAATAAAGTTTTTTCTAACCAGATAAATCCTTTCAGTTTATTTAACTTGCATATACAACAAGTAATTTATACGAAAAACATTTCTATATTTGTTTCTGATATAAAATCAGAAACGATGATAAGAACTTTTTCTTTGATATGTATTGCTTTGCTTGGAAGTTTTGTAACGAATGCACAAACATACAATGAAGTCGATCGGAATGTTCTAAAATCTTTTTTGCAGACAAATAACAATGTAGCAAGTCTTTGGATAGGGCAAGAAGGAACTTATCCCATAGAAGAATCAGACTGGAATTCCGGTTGGGAAGATAAAATAGCGGGAGTAACATGGAGTAATGTAAAAACTGCTAAACGAATAAAAGTTCTCAAATGGGAGAATAAACCCGGATTGAAAGGAATTCTAACCTTACAGGGGTTAACCGCATTAGAAGAATTCTATGTATCAGATTCGGAATTAGATGGTGTCTTTATCGAATCGTGTGGTGTACTGAAACAGGTAACAGTAAAAAACAATACTTCTTTTGAACCAAACTTCGAAATAAAGCTATTCAATTGTGATAAGCTAAATGCCTTGACACTTGAGGAAAATAAAAATATTCAATGGACAGGACTATCGGGATTACGGGGATTAAAAGAATTGACAATTGTGGGAAATCAATTTACAGAAAGTCAACCCATAATACTAAACAGCTTTATCTACCTGGAAAAAATTCTTTTACAAGACAACTCAGATTTACGCGGTGTTAGTATTTCCGGATTACCTTTATTGAAAGAATTCATTCTTTTCCGTAATAGTTTTATTGAAAATACAGGAGTACATATAAGTGCCTGTCAGGGATTGCAGTTATTAGCCGTAGAAGAAAACCGAAAGATCAACAGGATCATAATTGATAATTTGGAATCGTTGACAACGACATATATCAATCAAAACTCTTTCGACAAAATAGGATCGGAGGCTATAATTATTGGTAATTGCATACGGCTATCATATATTGGTGTGGAAGGAAACGAGCAAGTGAAATGTTTTTATGCCGGTTATCTACCTGCATTAACCGATCTGGATATGAAAGATAATCATTTTCCTCCTGGCCATAACTTTCAGGTAGCCGATTGTCCGATTCTATCATCTTTTACTATAGAAAATGCTGAAGGGCTTGAATTTATTCGTATACGAAGAGGAACCGACATTCCCGGCCCTTTATATATCAAGATTAACGCATGTACTGAATTAAGAGCCCTATCACTCCAATGGAGTGCAATTACATCTCTTGCCATCGAGAACGAAGATGGTAGATTATTGAATATCCTGGATTGTGCCAATAATCAGTTACCCTTTTCAGAGCTTTTAGAGCTATCCACACAATGTCTACAATTGGATTATGACAATCAGGTAATCCGAAGAAAAGTATATCCCGGACAAATTATTGATACACATAAATGGGGCCTATTTACCGATAACGACCAAACATTTTATGAAACAGGCGAGTCTTATAAAGATTTGTCCGAAACATATACCATACCGGAAGAATGGGAAATCGGTGAACAGAAAACATTTTTTATGTGGCATAATTCCCTTCTTAGAAGCCGCAACAATCCTTTACGAGTTATCTTTGATGTGAGTGACTATCGGAATATAGGCATCCAGGACATTGACCCCAATACTGAAATTTACAGTATAGACGGACATCTGGTTGTAGAAACATCTTCAAGTCAGCAATTGAAAGTATATGATATGTCAGGAACATTGCTAACTGCCCGTATGGTGCATGGCGTAGTACAGATTCCATTTGAGAAAGGCAGTTTCATTGTACAGGTAGGTTCCAAATCCCGGAAAGTTGTTATAAACTAGATTATCCTCTCTTATTTATTTCCTTTTCCTGGTAAACAAAGATGTGTTCGACAGTTGTCGAACAGGTGTTTGACAGCTGTCGGACAGCTGACTGACAATTGTCGAACAGCTGTCCGACAACTGTCGAACGCTTCTTTGCCTTAAGGCTTTCCTCAATAACCATTGATTTATTTTGAATTATCAAAAATTCCTCGCTAAACCACTCTATAATTTTGTAAAAGCCATTCTCTATTATACCCTTACCCGTAACTAAAGCAGCGATCCATTGATAAACCTAATTAAAAACAAGAAAATACACATTTAACATTTTTCTCCCTTTTTTTGAAACTAATTAAACTGTTAATTGTTTAAGTAGTAAAGAATATATCAATTTAATTATTTTATAATATTAATTATGGCACAAATTTATAATTCATTAAAAGACTTCATTTGTCCGGTAATGGCTAGTAAGGCTTCTCCTGTTTTAGGTGAAAAAGAAGCAAATATTTCAACGGCATCGAATTCTATCATAGCCAGTTTGTTAGGTGTAATGCTAAAAAAAGGCGATACTCCTCAAATGCGGAATATTTTAGACGAAGCTGCGAATCTGGATATTCTTCCACATATTCAAAATATTTGTGAAGAGAGAACAACGGAGCCACAACGTAATATCGGCGATAACTTCCTGCAACATCTGTTAGGAGATAAAGCTGCTGATTTTACTAATCCTATTGCAGAACATGCGGGTATATCAAAAGTGGCTACAAACCGTCTGGTTGCAATGATCGCTCCGACTGTTGCCGGTTATTTAGGAAATCAACTTCAAAAGGACAATCGCAATTTATCTTCTCTTTTGCGTCAGATTAGTGATGAAAAACAGATCATTGCCCCGTTTATACCTTCGAAATTGGTTGAATCATTCGGATTAGCTTCTGTTTTGAATCCGGGAACAACGCCTAATAATAAAGTGGTAGGGCAGCCAAAGAAAAGCAATAACTGGCTTATGTGGTTGATTCTTGCTATTTTAGTTATATTACTTTTCTTCTGGTGGAGATCATGTAACCGGGCTGACATGAATATGACTAATAATGAATCTGTTGCTTATCGTGATACAGTAGCTGAGACCAGAGTCGCTCCTGCTGCAACAGTAAGACAGGCAAATCGTGATACAACTACTTTAACATTATCAAATGGACAAATGATCCATGCATATAAAGGTGGTATTGAAGACGAGATGATAAAATACCTGAATTCAGACGCTTACAAAAATGCAACTGAAAATGACCTGAAAAATAAATGGTTTGAGTTTGATAATATTGAATTTGAATTTAATAGTGCTACTGAAATGATGGGAAATTCCCAGCAACAGATAGATAATATTGTAGCTATTTTAAAAAGTTATCCGAATGCCCGCGTGAGAATAGCCGGATTTGCTGATAAACGTGGTACGGAAGAGGCAAATATGGAAATATCAAAAGAACGAGCAAAAACCATTGAAAAAATATTTGATAAGGGAGGAGTAGGTTCACAAGTAGCGCGCACTGAAGGCTTTGGTGATGAACATGCTACCCGCCCGGCAAGTGCACCCGACAGTGAAAGAGCAAAAGACCGTGATATCGCTTTACGCTTCGTCAAGTAATTTAACCACTATTATATCTGTTCATGGCTCAGGAAAACGGAAACGTTACCTGAGCCTTTTTTATTATTAATAAATCTTTTGTATAAATAGAGAAAGAACTTATCTTTGTCACCGAATTATGGTGTAATCACTTTTATCCAAAGGTGGTTAGTAAAAGGGAATCCGGTGAAAGACCGGAGCTGTACCCGTAGCTGTAAGTTCTGTAAGACCCCGGCAAATCTCGTTGCCACTGACTATTTTTAATTGACAATTGACAGTTGACAATTGACAATTAAAAGATCAAAAGAAGAATTGTCAATTATCCATTGTCAATTGTCCATTTGAAAAGTTGGGAAGGCGCCGGTAAAGGTAGAATGAGCCAGAAAACCTGCCATAATTGGAATTATGCAATACCTCGGGTAAAGGTGTTGGTATTCAAAAACAATATGTTCAACTTGTTACAAAAGAAGTTACATCTTATTGCCCTATGTATAATGGGCTACCCTTCTTTGTTTGCGCAGCAAACAGATACAACCACCTATCGAACACTTTCCGAAGTGGAAGTGGTGGAAAAGGCACGTCCTTCCGTGACACGGCAGGGAGCTCCGCTTCAATTGATGAAAAAAACAGATATTGAACGGCTGGGAATACAGGAACTATCTGAAGCTGTTAAAAGATTTTCGGGTGTTACAGTGAATGATTACGGAGGCATTGGAGGTTTAAAAACAGTGTCGGTTCGTAGCCTTGGAGCACAACATACCGCAGTAAGTTATGATGGGGTAACTATTACAGATGCTCAAAACGGACAAGTAGATATTAGCCGTTATTCGCTGGATAATGTGGAATCAATTTCACTTTCTATCGGACAGACGGATGAGATATTCCAGACAGCACGGATGTATGCCTCAGCAGGAGCTTTAAGTATCCAGACTGAAACACCACGTTTCCAAGGTGAAAATTTTCATTTTCAAGGACAAATAAAAGCCGGTTCATTTGGAATGTTTAACCCGATGCTTCGCTATGAGCAAAAACTTTCGGATACTTATTCGGCATCCTTACATGCGGATTGGCTTAGGGCTGACGGACAATATCCTTACACATTTACAAACGGGGAAATAGTAACGGAAGAAAAACGCAAAAATAGCGATATAAAGAGTTGGCGTACAGAACTGAATCTATTTGCCAATTGGAAAAAGAATGGTAACATGCGTATGAAAGGTTATTGGTTTGATTCCCGTCGTGGGTTACCCGGGTCTGTAATTCTTTACAATGATTACCATAAAGAACGTTTACATGAAAAGAACGGATTTATTCAAGGATTTTATGAGAACAGTTTTTCTCCTTACTTTTCATTTAAAGCACAAGGTAAATTTGACTATTCATGGACCCGTTACCAGGATTTTCATAGCAAATACGTTGACGGCAAACAGACAGATGTTTATACTCAAAGAGAATTCTACGGTTCTGCAGCATTATTATATACACCTTTTGAAAACTTCTCACTCTCTTTAGCTGAAGATTTCTTTATAAACACATTAGATGCTACAACACCTAAATGTGTTTTCCCGGAAAGATATTCCTCTCTTACCGCCCTCGCCGCTCAATACAAAACCAATCGATTGACTGCAACAGCCAGTTTGTTAGGCACCTACATCACCGAAACGGTTGAATTGAATGAACCAGCGGACGATCGTAAGAAGTTATCCCCGGCATTCAGTCTTTCTTATAGAATATTTCGGGAACAGAATCTGAGGATACGTGCTTCTTATAAAGATATTTTCCGTATACCGACTTTTAATGATCTATATTATGACCGCATAGGAAATCGTGATCTGGATCCTGAAAAAACCAGACAATATAATCTGGGATTAACCTGGAGTAATAATTTCCCTTCTATTGGCCTGGATTATTTAAGTGTAACGGTAGACGGTTTTTATAATACTGTACAAGATAAAATAGTTGCTATTCCAACCATGTTTATATGGAAGATGATGAATATGGGTGAGGTTGAGATAAAAGGTTTGGATACTAATATTTCTGCCCGCTTCGCATTACCTTCGGATATGTTTCTTCAGATTGACGGTTCTTATTCCTGGCAATATGCAGTTGATATTACGGATGAAAATTCTAAGACATACAAAAGTCAGTTGCCCTACACCCCAAAGCATTCGGGAACAGCATCCGTATCTTTTGAGAATCCATGGGTAAATATCACCTGGCTGCTATCCGCTGTTGGAGAGCGTTATGCTCTTCCGCAAAACATGGATAGCAACCGGATGGATAAATATACCGAACAGCAACTGTCTTTCAACCGTACATTCTCTTTCGGTAATTCTTCTTTACGGTTGCAGGCTGAGATTGTAAACCTGGGAGATATCACTTACGATATCATTCGTTATTATCCGATGCCCGGCCGTTCTTTCCGGGCAAGTATTAAATATGTTTATTAATTCATTTTTCTTAAATTATAAACAAATGAACATGAAAAAGTTTTTTTACGCCTTGATGGCCTTTACAATTCTTACAGTATCTTTCACATCATGTAGCGACGATGATGATGATCCATTTGCACCAACTGAAGTAGTAACTAATCTCTCTTTTACAGATGCCGATATGGAGCCGTATAAAATCGGCGGAACTGTGACATGGAGCCTTCCATCTTCGGAAGATAATATCACAGGATATGCGATCTATCTCAATGAAACAGCTACCGGAAAAGACCATAAACTGGGAGAAGTTGCAAAAGGGGAAAATTCTTATGAAATACCTTCTGGAACTGAAATTAAACCCTACTTATCGGTTGTTGCCCAAAACATAATGGGTGAAGCGGCAAACTTTGCCAGTATAGAGGTTAAAGACAATAGTGGTGATCCTGTAGTTACAGATTTAGCATTCACTGATACCGATCCTAGCTTAACAATAGCGGGAACATTGACATGGAAACTTCCTGTTCCTGAGGCCTATGTTACAGGATATGTTATTTATGCAAGTGACAAGAACACTGAAAAAGGAACAAAAGTAGGTGAAGTTGCTACAGGAACTTCAACCTTCGATATACCGGAAGGAACTCCTTATAAACCATTCCTGCAAGTAGTTGCAAAAAGAACAGGAGGTGAATCAGATATCTTTGCTGCAATAGCTGTTACTAATCATGTTGTACCATCTAAAGGCCTCTATATTTTAAACGGAGGAAATCAGGGAGAAAATAATGCTTCAATAAGTTATTATGATATTGCTACCGGTAAATTGACAACTGATGTTTATAAAACAGCTAATGGTAGCGGCCTAGGTGACTCGGCAGAGCAATTACTTATTTATGGTTCTAAAATGTATGTTACCGTTACTGCCTCCAACCGTATTGCCGTATTAGATATGAACGGAAAATTGATTGAAAGTATTGAGACCAAAGAAGGAGATGAACCAATGAATCCACGTTGTATGGTTGCAGATAATGGTAAAGTATACGTAAGCTATTTCTATGGACATGCTGTTGCTGCATTAGACACAACAACATTAAAAATAGAGAACAAAGTATCTGTTGGACGTTATCCTGAACAACTTGCTGTGGCTAATGGTAAGATTTATGTATCTAATTCCGGTGGCTTGGATTATCCGAATTATGGTTCCACTGTATCAGTGATTGATATAAATAGTTTTAAAGTTGAAAAAGATATTGATGTAATAATAAATCCGGGTAGCCTCCTGGCTGATGGCCAAGGAGATGTTTATGTCATTTCTTTAGGTGATTATGGAGATATTAAAAATACTTTACAACGTATTGATGGAAAAACAGGTGCTGTAACCGTAATGGATAATGCTACAAAGATGACTATTGTTAACGACAAGTTATATACTGCTTATGCACAATGGGGAGTTCCTACTATAACTTTCAAGAAATATGATGTATTAACAGAAGAATTGATTGATGGTAGCATTATAAAAGATGGAACTAATATTACTTCCCCTTATGCTATTGCTGTCGATCCATTATCTGAAGATTTCTATATAACAGAATCATCCTGGGGAAGTACAGGTTCATTATATACATTCACCGCTGACGGTAAACTCAAAGATAAAGCGATTGATACCGGAGGCTATGAGGCTAAGAGTATTATATTTAATAAATAACAAAATGAAATACCTTCTCTCCCTATTCTTTTTTTGCTTGTTTATCTCATGTGGACACACAAGTAAGCAAACTTCATCAGAAGCAATAGCTTCGGATACAATTCGATATGCTCGTGGTTTAGAAGTACAACATTTCAAAGACTATAGTATTGTCGAAATAAACGACCCCTGGGAGAAAGGACAATTATTACAAAGATATATACTGGTAGGGCGCGACCAACCACTTCCCGGCAATCTGCCTGCCGGGACAGTGGTTCGCGTTCCACTCCAAAACGTTGTTGTCTATACTTCGGTACATGCAGCCATAGTTGATATGCTGGGAGAAACAGATAAGATTATTGGTGTGTGTGAACCTCGTTATATGGATACTCCGGGTATACAGCAAGGCATACTTGAAGGACGAATTGCTGATCTTGGCGAATCTACTTCTCCGAACGTTGAGAAAATGATTGAGATAGGTGCCGAATATGTTATTGCTTCTCCTTTTCAGAATAGCAATTATGGCCCGGTAGAAAAGATAGGGATTCCTATTATTGAAGGGGCAGACTATATGGAATCACTACCTCTGGGACGTACCGAATGGATACGCTTTTATGGTTTACTTTTCAATAAACAAAATGTAGCAGACTCCTTATTCAGAGAGACTGAACTAAATTATCTTGAATTAAAAGAAATGGTGTCTGGCGTCGAAAAACGTCCTACTGTTGTTTCTGAAAAAAAGTTCGGATCATCATGGTATGTACCGACCGGGGATAGTTATATAGCACATTTATTTGCTGATGCCGGTGCAAATTATATTTTTGATGATATTCCGGGAGCCGGAAGTACTCCAATGGCTTTCGAATCAGTCTTTGATCGGGCTATTCATGCTGATTTCTGGCTGGTAAAATATAACCAGGCAGAAGATATGACCTACAAAGAATTACGTGCGGAATATACACCTTATGAAAATTTCGATGCATTTAAAAACCATACTATATTCGGATGTAATACTGGTATTGTGCCTTACTATGAAGAATTCCCGATACATCCTGATTATTTACTAAAAGACTTTGTAAGGATTTTTCATCCGGAACTTTTACCGGACTATACACCACGATACTACAAACAAATGGAGGAATAGCCTTGTCTCTACTATTTATATCTATTAAGAAAATATTATAAACGTTCTATAAGTACGGTTGCATAGGCTGCTATACCTTCCTGACGGCCAACAAAACCTAGTTTTTCAGAAGTAGTTGCTTTGATTGAAATATCTTCTTTTGAAACATTCATCACTTGAGCCAATGTTTCCTGCATGGAAGGTATATGAGGATTAAGTTTTGGACGTTCGGCGGCAATCGTGGCATCAATATTACCTAATTCATATCCGGCTTTTCGGATTAATTCCATAGTTTGCCGTAATAAGATCTTACTATCGATATCTTTGTATTCTCCGGCAGTATCAGGAAAATGGTAGCCGATATCCCGCATATTGGCCGCTCCTAATAAAGCATCGCAAATGGCATGTATCAGAACATCTGCATCACTATGCCCCAAAAGCCCTGTAGTATGGGGAATCAATATCCCTCCTAGCCATAAATCACGATTGGGCACAAGCGTATGGACATCATATCCGAACCCTACTCTGATTCTCATATTATCTGAATAAATTCCTCAATCCATCCATATCAAAGGAGAGTGAAAAGCGAAGCGTCTGGTCTAACGGGTTACTAGGAGCAGTACTTACAAGATAAGCAGCATCCAACTGGAATACACTCATTTTGAAACCGGCACCAAATGAAAAATATTTACGATTTCCCATGTCCTGATTTTCATAGTAGTAACCACCACGCAGGAAGAACTGATCATTGTATCCATACTCTACCCCTATCGAAGCCATTATTTCTTTGAGCTCGCCACTAAACCCCTGGGGTGAATCATGAAAAGACTTGAAGACACCTGCAATAGCTCCCATATCATTATATTCGACTTTTGCATCTTCGTAGTTTTGCTTATCTTCATCTGTTGTTCCTAAAAGGGTTGGTTCACTTGGCACCAGATATTTACTAAGATCTACATATACACCAATACGGTTATAGTCATCCAGGGGATACAACAAACCTGTACCTAGCGATAATTTAGCCGGAAGGAACTGGTTTTTCATTCCACCATCATAAGAGATTTTGGAGCCGACATTAGATATATTAAATCCGTAACTCCACAAACTTTCGCTATTTCCCAAAATGACATATTTCTCTCCATAACCAGAGATGTCTGCTGCAAAAGCACCATCGGGTTGCATTTCACTATCAGACTGGGCATTCATATCGGAACGAATATAGCGCATGGTTACTCCCATACCAAATGATTCCGAAAGTTTACGGCTATAACTCACATCAATAGCCATTTCATAAGGATTGATCACAGTACCGATTCCTCCATATTCACCTGTCTTATCGACTACCTCACCTAATGAGAAGTAACGTACGGAAGCCCCAATAGCCTGTAAATCGCTATCACCTAATTTATAATATCCGGATAAATATACTAAAGCTACATCGTTAACTAATTTGCGTAGCCAGGGAGTATAAGAAAGAGAAACTCCTGCTTTACTAAATTGAAACGCATTTTTTGCTGCATTCCAATATTGAGCATTCACGTCGGGAGTAGTAGCGACCCCATTATCACCCATGGCACCCCCACGGGCATCAGGTGCGATTGAAAGGGAAGGTACTGCTGTACTTATAGGTGCGAATTCTTTCTTCAAATCAGTAGGATCAGTTTGTGCTTGAAGAGATGTAAACATCATTGCCATACCACATATCAACAGGCAAACACCTAATCGAGAAACTTTCATCATAATCTTTTTATTGTTGGAGTAAGTAGTTAGAAGTAGAAAAAAATTATCTCTAACTTCTATACGTTAATCATTAAATGTATAAACTGATTAATAGCAACTTTATTGTGCAAGGATAATTAATTTATTCCCCTTAGTTGCCTCTTTGGAACGATCTGTTTTCACTGTAGCGCGATAGACATAGACGCCTGGCAACAAACGGGTTCCCTGGCTTCCGTTAAGATCCCAGGATACGATATAATTTTTAAACAACTCAGAGGAACCTTGTTCTTCGTGCTGCCAAAGCAAACGCCCGGCCATATTATATACCTTTATGGTAACTGTCATAAAAGATTCCGGGCGATTATGCAAAAGGCGGAATTCTACCTGTTCACGTGCCGGATTGGGTGTTGCATATATTTCGGATAAAACCGGCTTTAATCCTTCTACAACTTCAAATGTAAAACTTTCCCTTGAAGAATTATTATGAATATCCCAGACAATAAATTCAGCCTTATGCTCACCTGGGGATAAAGATGGAATAGAGAAAATAACTCTACCCTCTCCCTTTTTATCGGGAATATTTTCGTAATAACTATTCAGGTTGTAACTTAATGCAGAATTACCATCAATGATCAGCATTACATCATGCCCAATACTGCTTCCACTTATATTTACTCCACTCTGATCCCAGAGATCGGCAACAAATAAAGGGGTTGTATTCACTCTATCGCCACTTGTAAATGTAGTGTCATTTAGATAATAGCGGCGAATTTCCGGCCCTTCATTATCTTCCACGGGATTAGGATTTGTTCCTCCAACAGTAAAATGTTGGAAATTACCCTGAGCCTCCAAACCTGAATCTTCATCAGATGCATAAAGATTCATTTTCCCAAAATCATTGGAGTAAGATATATCTTTTGGAACCATAAATGAAAAACGGAAAATACCATTTTCTACCTTATCATTCCCTATAAATAAAGTATTAGGATAGTCTTTGAAAGCTAGAACCGTATCTACTCGATTGTTATCAAGTGTTTGTAATTCCACCCTACTATCAAGAACCGTTGGATTCACCGTTCCGTTAAAATCAGTAGCGCGGTTACCTGAAGGATCCAAAACTTCACCTTCAATGGTTATCTCTTGAAGTGCTTGAAAATTGAATGGCTTCTCTCCTATTGGTTGCCCATTTACAGAAGTCACCTTCATTTCATAATCAGGATATGCCAACCGTAATGCCGGATCACCAATCAAAATAAAGTTTAGTTTATTGGCATCATAAGCAAGATTGCTACTATTTTTAGTTTCTCGCAAAACCTCTCCCAAGGTCAACCGTTTACCATTCTTTTTATCAAAGAGGTGGTTAATCAACTGTTGATTCAACCGGAAGTTCGGATCTGAAAAAACGACACGAGTTGTAGTAAACAAACCAATACCACCACTCGTTTTATTAAGAAATACCTGTTCACCAGCAGAAGTCGACATTGCATCAAAACGGGTGAAGTCACAGGTTGCCGTCACCCATAAAGGCAAGCGTGTATAATTTGCCAGAGATATATCCGTTTGAGTCATAACTTTCTCATCACTCCATGATTCGGTATCTCCATGGCCTGTGTAATTTATCAATAATAAACCACTTTTTAGCAATTGTTGAATACGATTACGAACATCCGGATAAGTAGCAATACCAGAGAAGTCTTTTTTGTAAGCATCAAAAAGTACTTTATTAACCAGGAATTCCGGATTATTTTCCTCTACCGAATCTGCCAATCTATTAGCCTGGCTCATGTGGCTCACATTAAACCTATCCGTACTATTTCCATCATCACCCACAAAACAAAGTGCATTTTTCCAGGCTCCCGGTTGTTTATTATCCATATAGCCTATGATTTTATCAACCGCATTCCGGGCTTCCGATTCACTTCGTATAGGTAAACGGCCTATTCCTAAATCTATTTTCCATCGGTAAATAGGTTGACTGGTATAATCATTGGTATTATTCAAAAAACCAAAATAATCATCTGTCACATAGGAATCCATATCCAGAGAATTTACAGACTGATAGGTAAGCAATAGCTGTTTATGTATTTTATCAGATGGGAACACAGTCTTGACCTCACTAGATAACCCACGGTTATCATATACTCCATCTCCAAATAGAAGCAGGAATTTGGGACGTTCAGCTTCATTAGCTGCCCGATCATAAAACATTTTCATCAAACGGCGATAGGCAGTAGCATCCGGTGTTCCACTTGAGAATTCATTGTATATAAGCATAGGGTCTATTACCTCGACGGTGAGTCCATCTCTTTCACGGTGTACTTCCGCCAAACGTTCAGCCTGTGAGCGTAACGCAGGCTGAGAAATAATTACCATATCCGTTTGTCCCAATGCATGTAAATCTTGATTCGCTATATCTTCCACTTTTACAGGAGTACCAAAACCGGCATTATCCGTTTGTACCAAAGCAAATTCCCTTAAAGCACCAGCTTCGATCGTAAAAGATAATTCTGAACCATTCAAAGCCGCATCCTGAAGCCGGGGATTTGCCGGATCTGTTACATCAAAAACCTTAGTTTGAGCATTAGCTCCCTGTATAACAAACCGGGAAATATTATTTATTGACCGGGTATTACGAAAGAGAGTAAAAGAACCATAAGGCCGTAGTTCCCGTTTCACTTGTAAGCGAATATAATCGAGATGAACATTCTTATGTGATGTTCTATTATAAGACACTTGCATAGCGATATTTTCTTTCTTTTCACCCGACCAGACCTTTGACAATTCAACTGCACGTGCCTTTGTATAGCTATCAATGCTACTACTTCCTACAATGGGTATTGTGAGAGCCATAAATTCATTACCATCTATGACTAAAGAAGCTCTTCCTGTATTTCCTGTTGCACGTGCAACGAAGCGCATAGTTACTACACCATCTTCATCCGTAATCCCCGTAAGAGATGGGAAATTTACGGAAATAGAAGAAGAGGATCCTTCTAAAGATTCTCCAAATAACTCACGTCCGGATTTATTGAGCGAAACCAATTCTTTTTCATGAACCATATAGTCATCATACGTATTGATAACCAATGCTGCATTATTAGAAACAGATGGGGCAGTGCTCATCTCACGAGGTGCTTCCACATCGCTCAGGAAATAGTATGCTTTTGATGAATACGGATTATTGGTATGGACAAAATGTGGATTTCTTGAATCGGATGTATCATATTCCCACTTTACAACTCCACGCCCATAGAAAAGAATATGGTCACTTCCCTTCCAAACCGGAACTGAAGGCAAATCATCAATGAAAGGTTTAGAAAAATCCTCATCCAGCGGCCAGCCTCCATATCCGTAAACAGATACCTTTTCCGGATCATCAAATCCCATCTTTCGGATATCTGCATGTGTCAGTTTATAAATACCAGTCTCTCCCACTTCTATTTTCACCCATTTTCCAGTATTCATTACAGACTGAGCCGCATACTGATTCTGGGCATTAGCCAGAAAGCTAATACCACAAATGAGTAAAAACACATAGATATATCGTAACATATTTTTCTTTCTTCCTTGCAAGAAAGAAAAGTGAATAGTGAAAAGTGAAAACGTAAAAGATATTTCTTACCTTTCATTTTTCACTTTTCACTTTTCTTTTCATTCTTCATTTATTTAATATAAAAGTCCAATAACTTTCTATCACCTATAAAACCCGTCAGATGATCATCTATCCTGACAGGGCCCACACCGGCTGGTGTACCGGTATAAATCAAATCACCTATTTTAAGTGTAAAAAAACGACTCACATAGGCAATGAGCCGATCTACATCATAAAGCATATCTGCTGTATTTCCCTTTTGTACTATTGTTTCATTTATTTCCAAATGAAAGGGAAGGTTGTTTAGTTCTCCAATTTCACTCAGCGGTACAAAAGAACCGATTACAGCAGAATGATCAAACGCTTTACTGAGTTCCCACGGCAATCCCTTTTCCCGTAGACTACGTTGAAGGTCACGTGCCGTAAAATCTATACCAACAGTTACTTCATCGTAATAACGATGCGCAAATCGTTCTGCAATATTTTTACCAAGTCGACAGATCTTAACAACCAACTCTGTCTCATACTCTATCTGTTGTGAAAAATCAGGAATAAAAAAAGGCTTTCCATCCTTGAGCAGAGAAGAATCGGACTTCATAAAGATAGTCGGCTCCGCTAACTCTAACGAATGATGCATCTCTTTATTGTGAGAGGCATAATTCATTCCTACAGCAATAATCTTCATTGGTTTACTGGTTGAGTGAATTCAGCCGGTTATACATAACCGCTAAATGAGCATATAAAGAAGTGTTCTGTACTACTATATGTTCCGGCACACGTATGCGAAAAGGAGTAAAATTCCACAATGCCTTGATTCCTCCTGCTATCACCTGATCGGTTATCTCCTGTGCGTTTTCAACTGGAACCGTTATAATACCTATGGTTGCTTTTAATTTCTTTTGTTGTGTCAGAAATTCACTGAGATGATAGACAGGAATGCCATTTATCACCTTTCCCGCAAGTTCTTTCTTTACATCAAATCCGGCAATAACCTCCACTCCATATTGATTAAGGCCGGAATCATGCAATAAAGCTCCACCTAAACTACCTACTCCAAATATAAAAGCTTTATGTTGTGCAGTAAAACCCAAAAAATTCTCCAAAACATCTATAAGTACATTTATCTCATACCCCACACGAGTCTTACCTGAGATATTTACATACGACAGATCTTTCGCTACCTGGCTGGCATCCACATTGATCTCTTTTGCGATCTGTGTAGAAGAAACAAAAGTCTCTCCTCTCCCCTTTAACAATCTGATAAAGGCCAGATACCACGGCAACCGTCTTAATGTTGGTTCCGGAACCTTCCAAGCCTGTTTCACATCATCATTCGCCATAGCTTTTATTAGTGTTCATTTATTCAGTTTATATAAAGTGACTTACAAAAGTAAAATTTTTTTGTAGCTCTACATATTATATAAGTATTATTTAACTTGGTTCCACTGATTTCTAAGCAAAAAAAATCCTGCATTCAATGCAGGAAATAGATTTGGTTATTAAATAGGGTGCTTCAAAAGTAGATTATGAGTTATTTTTAGATATAAACACAGAGACACAGAGAACACAGAGATTTTTATAATATTAAATATCAGCAAATTAAAAACTCTGTGTTCTCTGTGCCTCTGTGTTCAATTTTAAATTTCCTACTTTTGACACTCTCTTTCTAATATCTAATTTTATTCAATACCTCCACCTAAAGCACGGTATAGATTAACTGTTGCCTGAAGCTGTTCCAGCTTATCGCTAACCTGTCCCAATTGAGCCTGCAAAAGGCTTTGTTGCGCATTCAACACCTCGGTATAATTAGCTTCACCGGCAGTTAATAACCTCTGAGTGTAATAAACTGCTTTGTCAAGAGATTCGATCTGCTGTTCACGGTATTGATTCTTTTTTAGGGATGAATCAAAAGTGAAAAGAATATCTGCTATTTCCTGGCCTGCATTTAAAACAGCCTTTTCGAAACCAAGTAAAGCTTCTTCCTGTTGTGCTTTTGCAATTTTCACCTGCCCCAACAATTGGCCACGTGCAAAAAGAGGCTGAGTGAGCCCACCGATTATATTAGCAAACAAATGCTCAGGTTTGAAGAAGTTGCTCAATGAAGCTGCTCCATATCCGATCATTGAACCTGAGCTCAAGGTAATAGAAGGATATAGAGATGCCTGAGCCACATTTGTCATTTCAAAAGCAGCACGGAATGCATATTCCGCCTGGCGAACATCAGGGCGTTTGGCTAACATCTGCGCTGGGATCCCGTATTCCAAACTAGCTGGCACTGTCTGATTATCTAATGTATAACGGAGAATCGGCCCTGGTTTTCTTCCCAGCATAACGGATAAAGAATTTTCCAGCTTCCGGATTTGTATTTCCAGCGTCGGTATACTCACCTGAGTATTATACAATAATCCTTTGCTTTGCTCCACCGCTGCTCCATTTAACAATCCTGCAGCCATCATGGCTTCCATTGTTTTTGTACTTTCTTTCAGCAATTCAACGGTTTCCTGAGTTACTCTCAATTGCTCATCGAGTGCCAGCAATGAATAGTAACTTGTAGCAATATTAGCAATAAGTGATGTCTGTATCAGATTACGATATGCCTGAGAATTCAGGTATTGTGCATATTTTGCACGTCCTTGTCTGTTGATCTTTCCCCAGATATCTGCTTCCCATTGAACAGCAATTCCTAACGAAAATTGATTAGTCGCATTTCCCAGTACATCTTTCTCCCCATTTTTCACACTTATCCGATTTTGTTGTACTTGTCCGGTCAGTGCAGCCGAAGGGAAATAAGCCAAACGAGCAATATTGAGATTTACTTCCGCCTGCCGGATTCTGGTATAGGCGATACGCATATCGTAATTACTTTCGAGTCCTTCCTGAATGAATGCCTGCAAATATGGATCCGTAAAATAATCTCTCCATGGAATTGAAGCTATAGTAGTCGTATCCTGGGAATTCTCCGGTCCGTATAATTCATCCGAATCGATTTCCGGGGTTTTGAATTTGTTTACCACCTGGCAGGAACTCAACCCCATGCAAAAGAGGAGACTAAAAAGCACCAATGGTTTTATATAGTTTCTGATCATTCTCTTCATTGTTTATTTATTAATCACTCCTGATTTACTAAACTTCTCTTGCATGCTTTGGAAGATGATATAGAGCGATGGGATTACCAATACTCCAATCAATGTTCCGATTAACATACCACCAATAGCACTGATACCAATTGAACGGTTTCCTGTTGCACCGGCTCCCGTCGCCAAAGCCAGAGGTAATAACCCAAAGATAAAAGCGAAAGAAGTCATAAGAATCGGACGCAAACGGGCTACAGCACCATTTACCGCTGCTTCTACAATGCTCATTCCTTGCTGACGGCGCTGGATAGCATACTCCACAATAAGAATGGCATTCTTTGCCAGCAATCCAATAAGCATAATCAGTGATATCTGTACATATATATTATTTACAATACCCGTACCGGATAGCATTCCTATAAAGATAAAAATGAAAACTCCCGAAAGCCCGACCGGTAGTGAGAAAATAACAGCCAAGGGTAGTATATAACTTTCATATAGTGCAGCCAACAACAGATATACGAAAACAAGACAGAGGGCAAAAATCAAAACGGTTTGTCCTCCACTCTTTTCTTCTTCACGTGTCATACCCGAGAATTCATATCCGTAACCTGCAGGCAATATGTTAGCGCTTTCTTCTGCAACTGCGTTAATAGCATCCCCGGTACTGTATCCATCAAGAAAGTTCGGAATAATCGTAACACTCATGGAAGAATACATATTGAAACGGTTCAACATCTGCGGCCCGGTAATATCGGTTATCGTCAGGAACTCCGTGATCGGCGCCATCTCTCCGGAAGCTGTACGAATAAAATATCCGTTGAGATCATCCAGTTTGGAACGATATTCGGGAGCGGCCTGCACCATTACACGGAATTGTTTACCATAAAGGTTAAAATTGGAGATATACATACTTCCTATATAAGCCTGCAGGGTTGACATAACCTGACTAAGGGTCAATCCGGCATCCTTGATCTTTGCCATATTAACATCCAATTGCTTTTGTGGAAAGTTCGGATTAAAAGTGGTCATTGCCATCATAACTTCCGGACGTGCCCGCATGGCATTCAGGAATTGATTAGTGATATTATAGAACACATTGATATCTCCACCGGTACGGTCCTGCATTTGCATCTCCACACCGTTACTTAATCCAAATCCCTGCAAAGTAGGTGTACCCATAAAGAGGAAAGTTGCATTTTTTATCGAATCCGTCCGTTGTTTCATCATCGCTGCAACTTCGTTTGTATTGATCTTACGATCGTTCCAGGATTGCATTTTGATCATTATTGTAGCATACGAACTACCAAGACCACTCATAAAGTTTACCCCTGTAATCGTTTGCACATGCTGCACATTCGGAATTTCATTGGCCATATTGACCACCATCTGCATCAACGAGTCTGTCCGCTCAAGAGATGCTCCCGGAGGTAATGTAACCATACCCATAACGCCTCCACTATCTTCCTGTGGTACGAAACCGGTTGGTACCATACGCATCAATCCTAACAGGATGAGTGAACTCACAAGAATAATTGCCACTGTAATCCAACGGTGTCCGCGTTTCCCAAGGAAAAGCAATATTGATTTATATTTATCGGTAACAGCAGCAAATCCTCTGTTGAAAGTAGCATAGAAACGTTGCAGTAAATTCTTCTTTTTATGTTCTTCTTTATGTGATTTGAGGAAAAGAGCACAAAGTGCCGGACTCAGCGTCAATGCATTTACAGCAGAAATCATAATTGATATAGCCAGTGTCAAACCAAATTGCTTATAGAAAACTCCCGAAGTTCCCCCAATAAAGCTGACCGGAATAAACACCGCTGACATAACCAATGTGATAGAAACAATAGCCGGAGCGATTTCCTTCATTGCAATAAGTGTCGCCTCTCGGGCATTCTTTACTTCCCCGGTATCCAGCTGTGCATGGACAGCCTCGACGACGACAATAGCATCATCCACCACTATCCCGATCGCCAGAACCAATGCAAACAGTGTCAACAGGTTCACTGAGAATCCGAATAACTGCAGAAAGAAGAATGTACCTATGATAGCTACCGGAACAGCAATGGCCGGAATGATCGTAGACCGGAAATCCTGCAGGAAAATAAATACAACCAGGAACACCAGGATAAAAGCTTCCAACAACGTAGATATTACCTTATTTATAGATGCGCTCAGGAATTCATTCGCATCCATTACATAAGTGATCTTCAAACCCGGAGGAAAACTTTCCGCTGCAGCATCCAACTCTTTTTTGATATTATTAATTACTTCCTGTGCATTCGAACCGGCAGTCTGGCTGATACCAATAGCAACAGATTCTTTTTGATCTAACTGAGACAATACAGTATAGTTCAATGCACCCAATTCCACATCTGCAACATCTTTCACACGAAGAAGCTGTCCATTCTGAGAACGGATAATAACATCCCCGAATTGTTCAGCAGAAGTGAAACGCCCGGTATATTTTAATGTATACTGAAAACTCTGGTCACTGTTTTGCCCCAGTTCACCGGGAGCTGCTTCAATATTTTGTTCTTGCAATGCTGCAATAACCTCACTCGGGCTGATTTGATAGGAAGCCATCACATCCGGTTTCAACCAGATACGCATGGAATAGTCTTGTGCACCATACACGTTAGCATCCCCTACCCCTTTTACACGTTTAATCTGGGGAAGCACGTTGATGTTAGCATAATTCTGGATGAAAGTTCTGTCGTAATCAGGATTTTCCGAATACAAAGAGATCATCATGATCGTACTACTCTGTTGTTTCCTAACAGTTACCCCTACCTGGGTTACTTCCTGTGGCAACAAAGGAGTAGCCCGAGCCACCAGGTTCTGTACGTTTACAGCAGCAATATCGGGATTAATTCCCTGTTCAAAATAAACAGTAATATTAGCCATACCGCTATTGGAAGCCGAAGACGTCATATATGTCATCCCTTCCACCCCATTGATCTGTTCTTCAAGAGGTATGACCACACTTTTCATCACCACATCAGCATTCGCCCCTGAATAAGTAGTCGAAACCTGTACCGTAGGTGGTGCAATATTCGGGTATTGTTCTACCGGAAGAAGTGCCAGTCCTATAACTCCAAGAACGACAATAAGAATAGAAATTACGGTAGATAATACAGGCCTGTCTATAAATGTTTTTAGCATGTCTTAGTTGTTTTGTGCTTTAATCTTCATTCCGTGCGTAAGAGTCAATACCCCATCGGTAACAATACGCTCTCCCTGGTTTAAGCCGCTTGTTACGGCATAGCTCTTACCATCTGGAGTCGGAAGGACGGTAATAATTTGTTGTACAACAGAATCTGCTTGTACTTTGTATACCAAAATCTTATCCTGTTGGGCAAAAGTAGATTTCTGCGGAATAACAATAACATCTTCCAATGCTCTCGGAATAGAAATCTTTCCACTGGTACCACTTCTGAGATTCCCCTCTTTATTCGGGAATTCTGCTCGGAAGTTTGCTGATCCAGTAGTCACATTAATGATGCCGGCAATAGTTTCAATTTTACCTTTTTCAGGATAAACAGTTCCATCAGCCAATGTCAGTGTAACTTCCGGAGCATTCTTAATCTTTTCTGCCTGAGTATTACCTTCCAGTGTGGAAAGAAATTCCACCATCGCTTTCTCATTTAAAGAAAAATAAGCAAAGACATTACTTGTATTAGCAACGGTGGTCAAGACATTCTGGCTATTTACAAGACTTCCTGTACGATAAGGAATAGAACCAACTACGCCATTCACCGGGCTTGTTACAGTGGCCCATCCTAAAGCTTCTCGTGCATTTTTCAGAACTGCTTCAGCCTGGTCTTTAGCCGCCAAAGAAACTTTTAAAGCATTTTCATACGTTTGTAATTGAACAGGACTCACAATTCCTTCTTCTGCGAGAGGCCTAAACCGGTCAACATTCAATTTTGCTGTGTTTATCTGCGCTTCTACACTACTCATGGTAGCTAAGGCAGTATTATAATCCTGATCGGATTTCGGCGAATTGATTTTGAACAAAACCTGTCCCTTTTTCACGACTGCACCTTCATCAATAAAGATTTCCTCAATAAAACCATCAATACGTGGCCTTATTTCAACATCTTCTTGTCCTTTTATAGTAACCGGATAAGTCGATTCCAATTGCGTATTTTGGAAAGCAACTTCTGCTGTTGGATAAGCCGGCACTTCATTTTGATTACTTGCATTACTGGATTTCTTTCCGCAAGAAACCAGGGCAAACAGAGTCAGAACTCCGAATACTAATGTTTTTACATTCATTTCTCTTACCTATTATTTATATGATAATTGCTTCTTATATTACACTTCATGTATATAAGAAGTTCACACAATGTGTTCTTTTCTGTTGATTATTGGGACTATTGCTAGTAAATTACACGTTCTAAAAAACAGGACAAAAGTAATAAAAGAGAACTATATAATAACTTTAAAATAAAAAATCAGCATAAATATTTTTCTTTTATTATCTAAAACAGGATAACAACCAATATGTATGAAGTTAACAAACAGAATCCCCAAATATCCTATTGTAGAAATTAAAGTTTCTGATTTTATCTATTTGCTACTACTATACATAATACGCCCTCATTTCAAACATAGCTCATTGACAAACTATGCATAGAAACACTTTTTAACCTATCGTATTCACAACGATATACATAAAATTCTGACTATTTGTTAGATTGAAAATACAACACGCTTTCATGCAATCATTCCGACTCTTAACTAACTGTTTCCAGACTCGTGGTTTTAAAAGAAAAACAATCTTTCCGAAAGTAAAACTTTGCGTCGAAAAATAAGGAAATATTTCTTCATTCCTAAAAAAAGAGTGTACCTTTGCACCCAAATTAGATATTAACTTTTACTAAATCATTAATTTATCAATAACATGGAACTTACACACATCGAACACTTAGGTATAGCCGTAAAAAGCATTGACGCTTGCCTACCTTATTATGAAGGTGTTTTAGGTTTAAAATGCTACAACATAGAAGTAGTTGAAGATCAAAAAGTTAAAACAGCATTCTTCAAAGTAGGCCAAACCAAAATCGAACTATTGGAACCAACAAGTGAAGACAGTACAATCGCAAAGTTTATTGAGAAAAAAGGGGAAGGCATTCATCACATTGCATTCGCCGTACCCGATGTACAAGCTGCTCTAGATGAAGTTGCATCAAAAGGCGTGCAATTGATTGATAAAGCTCCACGAGGTGGCGCTGAAGGATTGTCTATAGCTTTTCTTCACCCGAAATCAACTTGCAGTGTCTTGACTGAACTTTGCATGGACGGAAAAAAATAAATTTCATAAACAACAAATCATACAATACAATGAGTAACCAACTTGAAAAAGTAAAAGAGCTGATCGCTCTCCGTGAAAAGGCCCGCCTAGGCGGTGGAGAAAAGAGAATCGAAGCTCAACACCAAAAAGGCAAGTATACTGCACGCGAACGTATCGCCATGTTGCTTGACGAAGGTAGTTTTGAAGAATTCGATATGTTTGTACAACACCGTAGTACAAACTTTGGTATAGAAAAAACTAAATTCCTGGGTGACGGTGTTGTTACCGGTTACGGTACCATCGAAGGCCGCGTAGTTTATATCTACGCACAAGACTTTACCGTATTCGGTGGAGCTCTCTCAGAAACACTGGCTATGAAAATTTGTAAAGTAATGGATCAAGCCATGAAAATGGGTGCTCCTGTAATCGGATTAAACGATTCGGGCGGTGCGCGTATTCAGGAAGGGGTTAACGCTTTGGCTGGTTACGCAGAAATCTTCCAACGCAATATCCTGGCTTCAGGTGTTGTACCTCAAATATCCGGTATTTTTGGCCCTTGTGCAGGTGGCGCAGTTTATTCTCCAGCATTGACCGACTTCAATATAATGACCCGTGGAACAAGTTATATGTTCCTTACAGGACCTAAAGTTGTAAAAACTGTTACAGGTGAGGATGTAACACAGGAAGAATTAGGTGGAGCAAGCGTTCACACTACAAAATCAGGTGTTGCTCATTTTGCAGTAGATACAGAAGAAGAAGGTTTCCAATTGATCCGTCATTTGCTGAGCTTCCTTCCACAAAACAATCTGGAAGAAACTCCATTAGTTGTGTGTCAAGACCCAATCGACCGTTTGGACGATGTTTTAAATGAAATTATCCCTGACAGTCCGAATCAAGCTTATGACATGTATGAAGTTATAGGTACTATTATAGACAACAATGAATTCCTTGAAGTTCATGCTGACTATGCAAAGAATATTATTGTAGGTTTTGCCCGTTTCAATGGACAAACTGTCGGCATCATAGCCAACCAACCTAAAATTATGGCAGGTTGTTTAGATAGCAACGCATCACGTAAAGGAGCTCGCTTCGTTCGTTTCTGCGACGCGTTTAATATTCCTTTGGTTACATTGGTTGATGTTCCTGGATTCCTTCCAGGTACAGGACAAGAATATAACGGTGTTATCTTGCATGGAGCTAAATTACTTTACGCTTATGGAGAAGCTACAGTTCCTAAAGTAACTGTTACATTACGCAAGTCTTATGGTGGTGCTTATTGTGTAATGAGTTCTAAACATCTTCGTGGAGACATGAACTATGCATGGCCAACAGCTGAAATTGCAGTAATGGGACCAAGCGGTGCCGTGGAAGTTATCTTTGCGAAAGAAGTAGCAGCTTCGGATGATCCGGCGAAAGTAACAGCTGAAAAAGAAGAAGAATACAAAAAAGCATTTGCAAATCCGTATAATGCTGCTCAGTATGGCTATATTGACGATGTTATCGAACCGCGTAATACACGCTTCCGCATTATCCGTGCATTGCAGCAACTGCAAACCAAGAAGCTTGTCAATCCAGCGAAAAAACATGATAACATGCCTCTATAATTCTTAAAACAGAATACAATATGATAAAAAAGAAAATAGGGGTGGCATTGCTGTTTATTTTGCTCTTTTCCACAGGAGCACAAGCACAGCGTGTAACTGCCATGCGAATAAATGAAGTACTGGTCATCAATGAAGATAATTTTGTGGATGACTATGGTAAACGAAATGGCTGGATTGAGTTATATAATGGTTCAGCCGGTACTGTTAATATCGGTGGATGTTTCTTGACTAACGATAAAAATAATCCAAAGAAATATCCAATACCCAAAGGCGATGTATTAACAAAGATTCCACCTCGGCAACATATCTTATTTTGGATGGATGGTAATGCTGATCGTGGTACCTTCCATGTCAATTTCACGCTTGATCCCAATAAGGATAATTACATTGCATTATATGACACTGATGGTAGAACATTAGTTGATGAAATTACAATTCCGGCAGGAGCTATAGCAGATGTGAGCTATGGTCGCTTAATAGATGGCCAGGATAAATGGGGCCAGTTAAAAAAAGTTACGCCAAGCACTAATAATCTTACGTTAGACAGTAATGAGAAAATTGACAACTTCAAACTGAACGATCCATTGGGTATTGGTATGACTCTTACTGCTATGGCTGTCGTATTCCTTGGTTTGATATTATTGTATTTCATATTCAAATTAACAGGAAAATTATCTGTCAGTGCAAGTGCTCGAAGAGCTAAAAAAGCCTCTGGAATTGAAGTAACAACTGCAGTACCAGGAGAACTATCAGGAGAGATTTTGGTTGCCATTGGTATGGCACTTTACGAATTGGATGAAGATGTTCATGATATTGAAAACACTGTACTCACCATTCAAAAGGTAAAACGAACCTATTCTCCATGGAGTTCCAAAATCTATGGTCTACGCGAATTACCAAGAAAGTAATTATCTAATAACAAAAAAGAAATGAAAAGTTTTAAATATACAATCAACGGTACAGTATATAAGGTACATATCAATTCAGTTGTCGAAGATATGGCTGAAGTGGAAGTTAATGGAATGCCTTATAAAGTGAAAATGGAAAAACCTACAAAAAAGCAGGTTGTTACCTTAAAAAGACCTGCCCAGGCACCTACTACGTCTTCGGGAGCTCCGGTTGTCACCCGTCCTGCTGCTGCTTCCTCTATAGGAGCTGTGAAATCTCCCTTACCTGGAGTTATCCTGGAAATGAAATGCAAAGTAGGCGATACAGTAAAAAGAGGTCAAACTCTTCTTATCCTGGAAGCCATGAAAATGGAGAACAGTATCAATGCAGACCGTGACGGAAGTATCATTGAAATAAAAGTAAACAAAGGCGATTCTGTATTAGAAAATGCAGAACTCGTTGTAATCGGATAAGGGTATGCAAGAAAATTTTTTAACATTCCTGGGGGAGAACTTACAACTGTTCTTGACCTATACAGGATTTTACAATGCAACCCCCGGTCATTTTATAATGATCGTGATCGGTTTGCTTTTTATCTTCCTGGCAATTAAATATGAATTTGAACCAATGTTATTAATCCCTATTGGATTTGGTATTCTAATAGGTAACATACCTTTTAAAGATGCTGGTTTACAAGTTGGTATCTATGAAGAAGGTTCCGTACTAAACATCCTCTATCAAGGAGTCACACAAGGATGGTATCCACCTTTGATATTCCTTGGAATTGGGGCAATGACTGACTTTTCGGCATTGATTTCAAACCCGAAATTGATGCTGATCGGGGCTGCTGCACAATTTGGTATCTTTGGAGCTTATACAATTGCTCTTCAAATGGGATTCGAGCCTAATCAGGCCGGTGCTATCGGTATTATTGGTGGTGCTGATGGCCCTACTGCAATCTTCTTGTCATCAAAATTGGCGCCGAACCTAATGGGGGCTATTGCGGTATCGGCCTACTCATATATGGCATTAGTACCGATCATACAACCGCCGTTTATGCGTCTGTTGACAACTAAAAAAGAACGGGTGATCCGTATGAAACCTCCGCGCGTAGTTTCTTCTACCGAAAAGATTATCTTTCCGATTATAGGTTTGCTATTGACTTGCTTCCTGGTACCATCCGGTCTTCCGTTGTTGGGTATGCTATTCTTCGGAAACCTGATCAAAGAAAGTGGAGTTACCCGTCGTCTGGCGGAAACAGCCCGTGGTCCGCTAATCGATACGATCACAATTCTGTTAGGAGTTACAGTAGGTGCTTCTACACAAGCGACTCAGTTCCTTACATTGAACTCTATCAAAATTTTTGGTTTAGGAGCTCTTTCATTCGTGATTGCTACCTGTGCCGGTATCTTGTTTGTGAAATTTTTCAATCTTTTCCTGAAAGAAGGAAACAAGATCAACCCGCTAATCGGTAACTCCGGAGTATCAGCTGTTCCCGACTCTTCACGTATCTCACAGGTTGTAGGTTTGGAATATGATCCTACCAACTATTTATTGATGCACGCTATGGGTCCGAATGTGGCAGGTGTAATCGGTTCTGCTGTGGCAGCCGGTATTTTACTAGGATTTCTTACATAATAGTTGATTTTATAAACAAAAAAGGATTACCAATCGGTAATCCTTTTTTTGTTTTACTTATTTTTATTGTAACTCTAAAAATCGCTTTTACCATATCTATGACCCTTTCCACCCAATCACCACCACATCCACATGCATTGAAAAACAACAAACATAAAGCAAAACACTTTACCAGTGATACCTCCCAAAGTGTCGTCGGTCACTTTAATTAATTTTTTTTATAGAAATAAAGAATTACTTTTGTGAAGTTTAATATTATATTTGTATTATCATTGATAGTATTAGCCGTGTATGTGTATATATATGTGTGTGTATTAGATAAGCTACATTAAAATTGAGAATTTCTATAAATCTGAAATACATATTTTTAGAACATTCTTACAGTAATTTTGTTCTTAGAATAAATAAGAAATAAATCAGTTTCAATAATCTACAAATTTTTAACTTTCGAGCATGAAAAAAGTTTTTTTAGCCGCATTAGCGGTAACAATTGGATTAGCATCTTGTTCAAATGACGATGATGCAGGAGTAACGAACGCGCAAAACGCTGTGGTAAATGTGAAAATAGCAGCGGATACTTTCACAAAGGGAGCTTTCGATGATATTGATGAAGGCACTGAAATACAATCAGCTGTTAATGTTAATGGTAAGCTTTATATCTTTATTGCCCAAGGGGCAAACCTGGTTGTAAACTCATCTATGGATCCGGAAGCAACTGGAAGTACAACTACAAGCTTTGATAAGGCTAATATTGGTTCAGAAAACGGTAAAAATCTGACTACAAGTGTTGACCAGGTAATTATCTTGGCTAATCTACCTACTGGTGTAGACCTTTCAACAATTACAACAGTCGCAGCTTTACAAGCTGTTACTAATTCTCTTGAAGAGGCTCAATCTGATTACATCGCTAAAAAGATTTGGGTGCAAGGTGAAAGCAAACCTCAATGGAGCCCAGCACCTGATGGAAACGGAGTTATACAGGGAACTGCTGAAGTTTCATTACATCCGGTTCTTTCCCGTATTGACGCAAATATATCTATAGATAATTCCACAACCGGACTTTATGCAAGTCTTACTGATTTTAACGCGCGTGCTGATAAAACTAAAGGTGGAGTTGTGTTAGAAAACGTAGCCATACTATACAGTGCTAACACAAGCGCCCTGGTGACTCCATTTACTCCCACTGTACCGACTACTGGACCTGTTCTCTCTTCAGGTGTGATTCCAAATGGTGGAGCATGGAGCCAAGGTAAATCCGGAAAAGCAGAAGAGCTTGATCCAGAATCTCCTCTTACAAAAGAAACCTTCCTTTTTGCAGAATGGAATGGATCAGAGTGGTTGGGATCTAACAATCCGAATAATACCACGCCTTCTCCAGCTACAAATTATGATCCTGCTACAAAAACATTTATACGTAGCTTTTATGCGTTTTCTCCTAAAGAATATGAGGCGGCAAAAAATCCTGGAAACACGTACATTTCAGATACTGATGGATATAAAGCCTATACCTTACTAACAATCACCGCTAAACAATTAGACAAAGATGGTGCTGATGTAACTCCGCGTTATTTCTCTGTAAAATTTGCACCGAAACTTACAGTCGAAGATGGAGATACAGATGATGAACTTCTACCAGGTCAACGTTACAAGGCTAATCTCGTTTTTAAAGGAGACTTTACCAATGGTGGTGGTGGTGGAACTACTCCAGAAGAGACCGAAAGTGCAAACCTGGCAATTACAATACAGCCTGCTAAATGGAAAGTTGCAATTCCAATAAATAAAGAGTTCGGTCCTAAATAATTTTAATTATTTTATACCTAAAAGACATATCAAAGATCTGTTTTAGACAGATCTTTGATATGTTTCCTAATTGACTCTAAACAGTCAGTAAAACAAAGTGAATTTATTAATGAGCATAAGAATATGGGGCTATAAAGACTTCAGCTATACACGTTTTTTTCTGCCAATGCTGATTTTGGTAGTACTTACGACATCTTGTATAAAAGAAGGCTTGAATGAATGTGTAAACATCGTGCGTGTTGTTCCAACCAGTCAGAATAGTTCAAATTCAGACTGGATAGGAGAAGGTACACTTGAAAATGTTATGCTTTACGTATTCAATGAAAATCAGGTATTACTGGATGTATTTTCAACCGAAGCCGGAAAAGAAGAACATTTATCTTATCCCCATACAAAAAAATTATATGTGGCATCAACAGCCAATACCGGCGATGATGTATTACTAACAGCTATGATTCCGGGTGTCACGACGCTTTCGCAAGTGGAAATAGCGTTAAAAGAGAAAGAACAATATCTTGATTTTGATTGCTTTAACAATCCACCGGATATTTTTTTCGGATTGATAGAAATCCCTAATACAGGTACGGATAAAGTCGTAGACCTTCCGATCTATCGAAAAGTTGCCGCCACGATGATACGCGTACGCGGATTAAAAGAGCACTTAGCAACTTTGGATTCTTCTGATGATGATTACACTATCATACTAGAGACACAATATAAGACTATACGTTTTGATGGTGCTCTTACAACTAAAGCAAATCCAATCTCAGTTGCTCATAAACAAACTGGTGGATTTAGAATCGCCGAGATAGACGGAAGAGAGTATTTTGAATCTCCTAAACAAGTAAGTTCCGTTAAAACGGATTTCTTTCAGCTCCTTTCCAGTGATACAGGTACTCCGGTATCGATAAACATTTATTACAAAGGACAACTAGTTCCCGAAACACCTGTAACAGTAGACTCTTTTGGGAATCCACTTCAGGTAAAAAACGATCAACTAAATGTGATCGAAATATATTTTGGAAAAAGTAATATTACGATCCGAGTAAAAGAGGCTGCATGGAATGGGGTTGTTGAGATCGAAAAAGATTTCGGGCCTGGAGATGACTGGTAAAAGCGACAATTAGTAAAACAAAGAAAAGCGACAAGAATTGAAAATTAAATATTTAAATAACCTATTACTGCTTCTTCTTGCAACACTCTTAACAGTATCATGCGACAAGGAATCTACTTCTTCCGAAGAGGGGGAAAAGGTAACTCTTGATATCTCTACAAGAGGAATATTGACCGACGCTATCAGCGATCCGGACAATGCCATTACGTCCATACGCATTATGGCATTTTACCATACCAACGGACAATTTGCCGCTCAGGATTATAAGACCATAACTGTAACCGATCAGCCCGAAAACATTCAATTAAAACTAGACCCGGGGCATTATGATTTCGCCTTTATCGTGAATGGGGATTCTGATACAGGTCTGACATCTCGTCTCCAAAACTATACAAAGGCAAAAACGTTCGACAATTTGAAAGCAGAGCCAATTGCCTCATCTGCCTTTCGCAACGACTATTCCATTCCTATGCTCCGGTTGATTAAGAATATAATATTAACAGGCGAAAGTGACCTTACTGTCGGGGGGCTAGCAACCCCTCAACCTTGGGCTGTAGAGGTGGAACGTGCTGGTATACGGGTAGACCTTATTATAGAGACTACGGCAGAGTCTATAAAAAAAGGGTTCACAAACTTGCAGGTTATCAATGTACCGAAACAAATCTATCTTTCTCCAAAAGTAAACGTGAATGGAACTGGTTCTTTCGAATCCCCTATTCCCGGTTACCGGACATTCGCTTCGAACAATGGAGACATATATGACGAGCCGGCTGAACTGGCAGGTCAGGAAGTCAATTACACAATAACATCCTCATCCGACGAGGTATCATTTGTTGAGAAAAACGGAAAATGGTATTGGTACAAACGTTTAATTCTGCCCGAATCTGTTTTGGAGCCGACGGGCCAGGAAAAGTCAGGCATGCAACTTCAAGTCACCATCGATGATGGCCTGGGGGAAGAACAATACAGCCTTACGCTGAGCAATGCGGACGAAACGGAATTCACTCTTCCACGCAATAACCGCTATAAAGTAACCGGCACCCTCAATCCCGGTGACTATATAGAATTTTCTGTGAGTGTAAAGGAATGGGGAAATGAAGAAACAGAAGATATAGTTTTGGAATAAACGTAACAATGAACAGACAACGAACAAACATATTCAGCATTTTCCACTTGATTGCAGCAGCAGTCATGTGGTTATGCCTTTCTGCTTGTGAAGGGTCTGTCTACGAAGAAGAAATTATCCCAGCGGAGGGAAAGACTATTGAATTTTATGCTCCTATAGACAAACCAGCAACTAAGGCGGCCATTGAAGGTACTGGCTTTCCTGTAGGCGGCGTTTTCGGTATTTTTGCCTACCAGCATGGATTTAATGGCTCAGGTTCAATCGAACCGTTTGAAAACCCGGACCCTAAAAAAGTCAATGTAGTGGCCTTTAATAATACGGCTGTGACGAATAAAGGAGAAGGAAAGCTTTCTTATTCACCCCGTGTACTCTGGCCGGAAAACCTCCATGAAGGTTTAAGTTTCTTTGCCTATTATCCACACAGTAAAGATTACGCTGGTATTATACATGCGGAACAGCATGAAACAGAGGAACAACTCGACATCACCTATTCAGTACCGGCCAATGCATCCAATCAAGTTGACCTGATGTATGCGGCGAGCACCTCGATTATCTCAGATGTGAACCCTGTAGGGATTGAATTCCAACACTCTCTGGCACGACTCAGATTTAGGGCGAAGGTGCATGAAAATTTTCCGGAGAATGATGGGAATGGTAATGCCAATATTATTAAAGTTACCGGAATTAAAATAGTAAACGCGGCTACACTGGGGGTACTCAATATAACTGCCACAGATCCGTATGCTGCATGGACAATCAATCCTGGTAACCAACCCGAAACTCCGTTAGCAATAGATTTCAATTCGGTTGAGATTAACAAATCTGACTATACCTCACTCGAAGGTGAAATGCTGGTAATCCCTCAGAAGGTTGAAAATAGCGGCATAGAAATGCAGGTCACAGTCACCATCAACGGCAATCCGAAAACATATACCGCCCCTGTCGCCCAGGAATGGATCATGAATCAAAGTGTAACATATCAGCTTTCAGTTAACTGGGACGGCATCAGCGTTTCTGCCCTGGTAGATGAATGGATCCCGAATGGGCAATATGTAGTGTTTGACGGTTCCTATTATCTAAAATTCCATACAGATCCAGTTATAAAATTTGGTTCTGATGGAGGTGAAATAATACTCAATTGCGAAACGAATTATGACGGAAAAACAGGAATTCAATCAGGATTGATTTTAAACGAAAAACCATCTGTAGAATGGTGTACAGTCGAGCTGGGAGATGATATAACTCCAGATTCAGATATCGATAGTAGACAAATAAGTATACAATGTGATGAGAACATAGAGGGAGAGCGAGAAACTAGCTTCATCCTGCGAGCTGGGAATCTCTTTTATAAGATATTTGTCTATCAGTCTACAAACGAATGGGTAACTCTTACAGCTCCAATAGGTAATGAATATCCTATAAATGGAGAAGAGCATTCATTCCGATTGAAAGCTATAGATAATAAACAGTGGAAAATCGACAGGATAGAAGATCCTTATCAGATTTTATTGCCTTCCCGCTCATCAATAGGTGGATCCGTGCCATGGGTAGGTAGTACTGCTAATGATGCTACTTTCTATTTTTTTCTGAAAGCAAACGCCCAACCTGGCCGTAAAGCGGAAATTATTGTGGTCGATCCGGAAGGAAGCCTTTCTCAGAAAAACATTGTTATTACAGCTGTCGAGTAAAAAACATAAAATTGAAGACTATGCCTAAATATATAACATCTATCACACATACCCTATGGAAATTCTCTATATTTCTTCTTATCCTTCTTTTGGGATGTGTAAATGAGACAGAGATTTCTTCACCGTTTGGTAGATCAGAAACACTAGTAAGTTTCACTGTTCATGTGCCGGGATTACAAACTCCCACTATGACCAAAGCAGGTGAGATAGATTATGATTTAAAAATTGAGACAATAGAGCTTATTGTTTTTGAAAAAAGGATAGAAGCGGGTGTCAATGATTTCTATTTCAAAGAAATCCGCTCGTTATCAACTGGTGGTTTCACACAGACCGATAAAGAAATAACTTTTAAAAGCAAACTATCAGATACTTCAAAAGAGGTTAGTATCATGTTGGTTGCGAATGCACGTAAACTCTTCGTGCAAAATGGAGAAGTTCTTTCTTGGCTTGACACAGAAAAAACTTTAGAAGAGACCCGCCAGAAGCTTATTTGGGAAAATAACGGTAAATGGAATATTGAAGAAACACCTATTCCCATGTATGGTGAAGCAATCTTAAGCAATGGCATCAATATATCTACTACCCTCGAGGATATCTCTTTGACACGCATGTTGGCACGGATCGATGTTACCGTGGCCGATAATGTGGAGAACTTTGTTTTAGAAAACATTATTTTAGTAGGTCATCACAGCAAGGGCTATATCGCAACATTGGCAGATGACGGAACTATCCATGTCCCCGACAATGCAAACACCCAATGGTGGGAAGGGTTTGAATATGAATACCCAGCAGAAAATACCATTTATGCATTCGAGTCAAATAATGGAGACTCCTATCTTCTTTTGAAAGGCATATATAACGGTGGTGAATCCTCCTGGTACCGGGTTAATTTCACAATCCCGGAAGAGGGATCGTGGCAGCATCCTGAAAATAAGACCATACCTGTTCAGCGAAATTACCATTACATTTTTACTATTGCGGAGGTCTATGGCAATGGATATAAAACTGAAGATGAAGCTGTAAAGGCTCCTGCCGTAACAAATATGAAAACAGATATGCTGGGATTATGGGGAGGTGAAATATATCAAAAAATAGTATATGATGGACGATATTGGCTGGGGGTGGAGACAGACAATGTTATTTTATCACCAAATTATCAGGATGATTCGTGGGGTTATGTTTTTCCTTTCTTCAAAAGTAATTATTGGGAAAATTATCTTCCTGATGACTGGAGGTGGAAAGCTGAAATTATAGAAGGAACAGAGTGGCTTCAATTTGGAGAATGGATAAATGGGAGTCTTGAAGATGGTGGTACAGTGCATTACGATTCAAAGTGGTGGCCTCAATTCACACTGAAAAGACCACTCAATCCTCCAGCTCCCGGCGAGGTACGAGTCGCGGTAATACGTCTTACAGTAACTGAACGTCTAAATCTTGATATTACAGTTACTGAAAAGGGTACTACTGAAACTACAGATTTAAATATTTTGCTTCTTAATGAAAACGGAGAAGAATTACCCTATTCACTGGATAATAATAATGATAAAAATTATAATTTAGATTTTGATTTACATACAGGAGAAAGTAGTGTTCCTGCAAAAAGAATATATGTAGCAAGCAGCGGAGCTGAAAAAGTCAGGATACTTAGGAATCCTACGGATTGGATACCGGAAATCAGTGCTGGCGGGGATAGAGCTACTCAGATAACATATTCAGATCCTTCAAATAGTTTATATCCAATACCTATCAGTATACATGAATCCGCGGGCGATGCACCCGCCTGGGATGCACAGGAAGCGCTTCCTTTTGATATAGCACCACTTCCTGGAGAAGAAGATATTGATTACTGGGATAAATATACTTTTTATGCAACTACGGTAGGTTGGAGTCAGGAGAAGAAAGTTTTTTTGAAAATTTATCAAGGAGACTGGTTAGTCTACTCCCCGGATATCGATAAACGATTTTACTTAGGTAATATGGATTATACCTTAGAGATCAAATCAAATACTGAATGGGAAATTACAAATATCTATGAAGTGACAGATGATCGTATTATGGTTCCACAATCACCCGGTTCACTCATAACTGTTAAAGAAGAACCGGGATATATGAGAACCGGTGCTCTCGGAACTGCAGGTGGAAGAGAACAGAGATCTACCTTTCTGAAAATGACGACTGCCGAATGGCAAGAGGGATTATCCGGTTATGTTTATGTAGAATTCAAACCGGCAAACGACCATAGTCAGCCGCCTAAAACCTTGAGGTTCTGCATTTTTGAGCACCATCAGGACTATGCTCCGGGCAATGGTATTACACCTATGTTCTATGTCTTCCCGATAAACTTGCCGCGTACCCGCAGTAACGGAGTAGAACAGTCATCGTTTTCCACATGGGAGGAAGCTAACAATGTCTGCAAAGCTATTGGCGAAGGATGGCGGTTGCCATCCTACACGGAACTTTGTCTGATATACGCCTATCGCCCTGCATTATTCAATCAAGAGGATTACCGGGATCCGTATGCAGCATCTGATTTCAGAATGATGGAAGGTTGGTATTATTATCACCTATGGACATTAGGGACGCTGGATAATGGTACAACACATGCTACTCTGCAGGCCTCTCATGGGTATTCGTATGCGGAATATTTTACAGAAATAATGACCAGGTGTGTGTATACCAAATGGGATTCGACAACAGAAAATCCCCTTTTCTCTCCAGAAAAATTCCCTCGCAGCAGCAACTACTATTATCCACATGTAGATAACAGAAGCACGGACGGCCCAATTATCGTATCGGAGAACGAGCATGGAGGGGTTAACTCTCTCGCCATAAATACTCCTCCTGTCGACGATACAGAAATAGTCGAACATGCCCGTCTTGCGGCCAAATTTCAGGTGGATAATGAGGATATAAACCAATGGAAAGAGATTAGCCCTGATAAATGGGAACTAGAAACTTATACTCAATCACAAGCCATGGCCGCTTGTAAGGCAAAAGGAGGTAATTGGCGTCTTCCAACCCAGCGGGAACTCTTCCTTATATTTGCACTCGGTGGAACAAAGGCAGAATACAATGACATAAGAGATTTTCCAGGATTTGCCCCGCTGAGTGAGGATCAATGGAATGGAAATTATAAACCTTTAATAGAAGCCTATAGCTACTGGACATCTACAAAAATGGTTGATGATGGATCTTCAGTCTGGACATTTGGCATCTCCCAGGGAGGAGGGAAAGGAATTTCCCCTGATATAAGTGGACTCAATGATAATACAAATGTAGGAGGCGTACGCTGTGTGCGTACGGTGAATTAGCTAAATGCCCAACACTTTGTTTGCGGCTTTTGTTGCCTGGAATTCTTTCAGGTAGAAAGGTTCATAATAGGCAGCATCGACAAAAGTGCCTGCTTTATAGTTTTCTTCTGCAAAGGGGATCATATTCGCCGCTAAGGGATAGATATTGTCTAGAAAGTATGCATTGTCGGAATGAATTACTTCTTTACATTTGGTAGCGCCATTTCCAAAGAAGCAAACTTCATTTTTGTCTAAATATCCCTCATAACTTTCGGGGGTAATAATTTCCGCTTCAGTCTGACGCACTACTTCAAGGCGTGCATCGTAGAGTGCCGAGTAAACTTCCATTCGTCGGGCATCAATCATCGCACAGTAAAGCGCGGAAGAGTCAACAGCATGAGATTTCACAGCCGCGTATGCTAAGACTTCCAAGGTAGAAACCGAAATCAAAGGTATATCATAACCAAAGCAAACACCTTTTGCCAGAGAGGCACCTATCCGCAATCCGGTATACGAACCAGGGCCACTACTCACTGCAACAGCATCCAGCCTTCCTCCCGATTCTTTCATCTTTTGTATGGCTTCCTCCACAAACACTCCGGCTAAAGCAGCATGGGAAGGGCCTTCGTAAGAAACCTTTTCAAATATCAACTGCCCTTTATCAGACAAAGCAACCGAACATACATTTGTGGACGTTTCTATATGTAAAAGCATATTTTAGTAGTTAGTGATGAGTAGTAACTAGTTAGTAGACAATGGGCCATAACGATTTACTTGCTCAACGTTTATTTTCAGGCAAAAATACAAAAACAAATTCAATCGGCTTAATCTATGCCGGAAATAACCTACCTTTGTCCCAAATTAAGTAAGAATGTATAACAGTGATAGATTATTGTCTACTTACTACCTACTACTTGCTACTTACTACTAAAAAATATGATACAATCAATGACAGGGTTCGGTAAAGTTACAGCTGAACTTCCTTCCAAAAAAGTAACAGTAGAAATAAAAGCTTTAAATAGTAAACAATTGGATCTTTCAACCCGGATTCCTTCTGCATATAAGGAAAAGGAGATGGAGATACGCACACTGTTACATCAATCATTGGAACGCGGAAAAATTGAATTTAATATCTTTATCGAATATATAGGAAAAGATACTCCTACCCACATTAACGTGGTTGCTGTTGAAAACTATTATAATCAAATTAAAGAGATAGCAAAAGGGCTGAATATTGAAGTTCCTTCTGATTGGTTTCAGACTCTGCTACGTCTACCTGAAGCAATAAAGACCGAAGTTGCTGATGTAGATGAATCGGAATGGATTGTGATTCTTACTACTGTAAAAAGTGCTATTGCTCAATTAAAAGAATTCCGACGTCAGGAAGGTGAAATGCTTTTCAAACTTTTTGAAAAGAAGATTGCCAGTATTGATAATCTTCTTACTGAAATCGAAAAGTATGAAGGCGAACGCATTGAAAAGATTAAAGCACGTATCATAGACAATCTTGAAAAGGTGGTTGAAAAAGATTATGACAAGAACCGTTTTGAACAGGAGATGATATATTACATTGAAAAATTGGATATCAATGAAGAAAAGAGCCGGCTTGATAATCACCTGAAATATTTCCTCAATACCATAAAAGAAGGACAAGGACAAGGCAAAAAACTAGGATTTATTGCCCAGGAGATCGGCAGAGAAATTAATACCCTGGGTTCAAAAAGCAACCATGTTGAAATGCAAAAACTGGTTGTGCAGATGAAAGATGAACTGGAACAAATCAAGGAACAAATTTTAAATGTACTATAATAACGATTAACGATTAATTAAAATTACTCCGTTAATCGTTAATCATTAATCGTTAAATTTCATGGCTGGCAAATTAATCATATTCTCCGCACCGTCGGGATCCGGAAAATCCACTATTATCAATCACCTATTACAATACAAGGATTTAAATCTTCATTTCTCAATATCTGCCACAAGCAGGAAACCACGTGGTGAAGAAAAGAATGGTGTGGAGTATTATTTCCTTACTCCTGATGATTTCCGCCAACAGATAGAAGCCGGAGAATTTCTGGAGTACGAAGAGGTGTACACAGATAAATTTTACGGAACATTGAAAAGTGAGGTTGAAAGAATATTGAATGATGGAAATAATGTGATATTCGATGTGGACGTAGTAGGCGGATGTAATATTAAAGAATATTATGGGGATCGGGCGCTTTCTATATTTATCCGTCCCCCACATTTGGAAGAATTACGCCGACGACTCGAATCCAGAGGAACCGATACTCCTGAAACAATTGAAAGCCGTCTGGCTAAAGCCGAGTTCGAATTAAGTTTTATCTCCCATTTTGACGTGGTTATCAACAATGATAATCTAGAACAGGCACAGCGGGAAGCACACCTTGTGATAAAAGATTTTCTGAAACAATGAAACAAGTGGGTATTTTCTCAGGCTCCTTTAATCCTATACATATAGGGCATTTAGCTTTGGCTAATTGGATTTGTGTTTATGAAGAATTAGATGAAATATGGTTTCTTGTCACGCCACAGAATCCTTTAAAGAAAAGTAATAGCCTTTTAGATGACCAATTACGTCTTGAAATGGCCGAAGCTGCCATTGGACATGACTCACGCTTCAAAGCAAGTGATTTCGAATTTCACCTTCCCCGTCCTACATACACCATAGACACTTTAAGAGCCTTAAAAAAAACGTACCCAGATTATCATTTTTCTTTTATTATGGGTGCTGATAACTGGATGAATATAGGCCGATGGAAAGAACATGAATCAATTCTTTCCAACTATCCTGTTCTTGTATATCCCCGCCTTGGATATCCAATTCATATTCCGGAAAACTATGCATATATCAAACTAATGGATGCTCCATTAATTGAAATATCATCCACATTTATCCGGAAATCTTTTCAAAACGGAAAAGATGTCCGTTTTTTCTTGCCTGAGAAAGTCAGAAAATATTTTACAAAAGAATAAAATTATATTCGAAATATTATTTCACTTCAATCGTATGAGAAGTACTTATTATGGTACCTTCCTTGCCTATACCTTCCACAGTAACACGATAATATCCAGGAACATCAGAAGTATAAAAAGGAATAACAATATCTTCTCCCGAACTATTTAAATCAGGTTCCCATAGCAAGGTATGCCGAAAATCCGGCATCCGCGATGAACTTGCTTCATTATATTTAGGAGCATAAAAATAACGATAAGTTTGGGTGCCCTCATAATCAAACAATTGGGTATTTTCACCAAATGTGATACCCGGGTAATTATTATTATAAGTAGAAAATGAGATTATACCTTCATATATTTGCTTTCCAAAAATGTACCGCCCTAAATAAACACTTATTTTATTAACCAGTAAAGGATTATAATTAATCATTAATTCATGATCAAGTACCGGTATATTATCCAGAAGCACCAGTGTTTTTCCTGTTGCAAATCCATCCATCCTTTCATTCAGAGTATTAAGAATCCTCTGATTTCCTTCTCTTCTAATACGCGCACAGTTTATAAACTCTATAAATATTTCATCCATCCGGTTAAAACGCGTATATTCATCAAGCACGTATTCCCTATATGGCTTATAATTAAAATAAGTAGGCAAAGGTTTTACCCGGCTTAAGGAATCAGCAGTATATGCTTCTACTATTTGTACCTCCATGCTCCGTTTTTCAAGATAATCATGCCATGTACTATCAATCTTTAATTGTGGTAACTTTTTGGGTAAATGAGAGACAAAAGGCGAGAGTATATCCACCCGGTAATTTTTATTGTAATTATTATGAGCTGTTGTCACGAGTTCTTTACGTCCTGCAATTTGATGAGTCAAAAAAGAGACTTGCCCTTCTTTATTAATTTTCCCTCCATAAACCTGTATATCTTTACCCGGAAAAGATAAAAGTGTTGTAACTGTTTTTTCTTTTTCAATATCACCTGTTTCCATATTAATCAACCGCCCATCAATGATCACACCTTCATATTCAGGAATATATTTATTACTAATAGTTCCTGTTAAATTTCGGGGAAGCTTATCCTTCCATTCTTTGAGCAAAGCAGACGGTTCGAAAAGAGGATCTACTCCGGCAATAGATACTGCCAGAGATATATCCTCTGAAGGAAGATTTGTTAAACGTATTTCTCCTCTACTACGCGTACCATATTGTGTTTGGTCAGTTATTATATTGCTATTCAAACGAACATCTGAAGATATATCAAGATGCACAGTTTTATTGTCAGCACTATCTATAGTTTCCTCATTCCGTATGTAGGGATTAAGTATTCCTATAGTTTTCTCAAAATAGACATCAGCTCCTTCATTATGCATATTCCTTGTATATGCAATAAGACGATAATAACCCGTTGATAGCATCGGAGACAGTTCCAACCAGCCCATACCTGAGCCATTCTGAATATCCAGCTTCACCTGAACTTCCGGTATAGAATCCGAAAGTAACTCAACATAACCGACTTTACTTAACGCCATTAACTTCCCCTCATCATCTGTTGTATACATTTTCATCCATAATAACTCTCCTGCTATATAGAGTTGCTTATCTGTCTGAACATATATACGTTCCCGCTCTGTCATTTGTGCATTTACAAGGAAGGAGAACTGTAGAGTGATAATAAATAGAAAGAACTTTTTCATATCTAATATTCTTTTTAGATCTTTTTTTGATAAAACTTTCCCAAACTTTTCATTCATAAAACAGTTTAATTATGATCAGTCGGCCACCACTCAGGTTTATTTTTTGTGCCACCTAAAGCCCTACAATCAACACAACGCCGATTGATCCAATAATATCCGTCTGGATCAGAATACAAGATTCCCAATCCGGCATTATAAGCTGCCATTGATTCATTTGGTGGAAAAAGTTGTTCATTACTTTGTGGGTATATATATTTCATTTCAGGTACATCTTTTGCATCAATGAAAAGACGGCGTGAAGTTTCTGTAGCAGCAAAAACATACCCGATCACTTTTTCTTCAGGGTTACTCAGGCAATATATATTACCTTTTAAATCTGTAGGTTGCGGCGCAAAAAGCCCTCCCATCTCTTCAATATAGGATTTAACTTGGCTAAAATAGGTATGTGCTTTTTTATCAATTCCATACTGCTTTACCAGCACACTATAAAGATAAGTAAATCTGGTATCCTTACCTCCTTCCAGTTCTAAAACAGTATGATCAATAATAGTGGCTGAAACATGCTCCTTCGCTGACCCAAGTGCAAAATTTGAAGGGTCACGATTAGTCCAACAATAATACAGATTAAATTTATCTAAATCGTAAATAGTCATTACCTCTTTCCTATCCGGATCCCAATATTGGGTAACTAAATGTTTAGTCACCAATTCCCAATCCTCCTGGCAATCCCAACGATAATAAAGCACCTCATTGTTAGGATCTTGTGTTGAAACAAGAATATTCACTTGCGTCCCATTGTCTTCTGTTTTATATTTTACGTCACTAATCTCCGGTGTTTTTATAGGAGTAACAAATTCCGATTGATAATGTGAACCATTTATTTTTATGTCGAAAGCATAGGTTTGTGTCATATCATAAAGGAATTCTTCTTGGAGTATGTAAGTACCTGCAACTCTCTCCCCCTCATCCATTTTAGGTTGTAAGTTCCACTCCTGACCATTACTGCATAGCAATTTAACATTTGCATTATCTATTTTCTCATAATCTTTATCAGATTCATTTATAGATTTGGTACGGCTCAATTGAACATATGTCCCTGATTGTTCCAGAATTTTACCTTCTACAACCAAAAGTCCGGCTGTGCTTTTTACATCTTCCGGTTCATAGGGAGTTATACAGTTGGTTAAACAAAAGATCCCTATTAATATTGTTGATATTAGTCTTAGTTCTTTCATCTTTCTAAAATTTAATATTATAGGACAAATAAGGTATAGGAGCACCGAATATAGCCATCTTATATCCCTTTAATGCCCCATTTTCAGATATATAATAAACAGAATAAGCATTCTTTCTTCCGGTCAGATTATAAACACCAAAAGATATCATACTATGTGTCAATAATGTTAAATGGTGGCTTGGTTCAATATTAAAAGATAGGTCTAAACGGAAAAAGTCAGGAATCCTATATTGATTACGTTCCGAATAATGAACAAATTCAGTTCCTGCATATTCGTATTTAGATGTTGGCAAAGTAATTGGACGCCCTGTACTGTAATCGCAATTTAAAGAGACACTATATCGTTGAGTGAACTTATAGTTTCCTGCAAGTTTAAACTCATGTGGTTTATCATAATCTGCATTGTACCATTTTCCATTATTGACAGGATCCTCTACTCTCGAATCATCTTGTTTGAGTTGGGTACGTGAATAGGAATAACTAATCCAACCATTCAATTTCCCCTGAGTTTTTTTCACCATGAATTCCAATCCGTAAGCACGGCCGGTAGTATTAATTACATCCGTCTCTATATGATGGTTCATTGTCAATTGAGCTCCACTGCGGTAGTCAAGATAGTCTTCCATGGTTTTATAATATCCTTCAAAAGAAGTTTCAATTGTATTATCGAGGAAGTTTTTATAAATACCCGCTGCAACCTGCATTCCCTTCTGAGGTTTGATATTTGCATCGCTCAGTTTCCACGTATCTGTTGGAGACATAACTGTGGTATTTGAAAGTTTGTGAATATATTGGCGTAAAGTATTTGCTCCAGCTTTAACAGAAAAATCATTGGAAAAAGCATAACGTGCAGACAATCGAAACTCAGGAGCATGGTATGTTTTAAAAGCTTTCCATCCTTCCACATTTTCCCTACCAGTTATATTTGCTTCATTGGGCAAAGATGTAGGATCATATAAATTATAAGAACGTGGCCCCATAGCATTGAACATTGTATAACGGATACCGGCATCAATCGAAAACTTAGGGGTAATTTCCCATCGATCAGCTAAATAAACAGATGTTTCTAAAGCATGCTCTTCCTGTATCTTATCCATTACCACAAGAGACGAATCAGAGTTTGGTTTAAATGTTCCTGGGTTCAATATATAGAGAATAGAGTTTAATCCAAAATCCAGAGTATGCGAATCATTCAAATATTTGGTAAAGTCCAGCTTCACAAAAGCCTGATTTACATCAAAGTTCATCTTGTAGGCTGCAGACTGGTTTTCATTTGCCTCTGTTCGATATCCATAATAATCATAACCACCCGTTAAAGTACTTATTAGTCGGCTATCATAAATATGCCGCCACTTTGCGGAGGCATTTGCATTGGTATAACCATAACGTTCATCAGATTCAAAGCGAAAATGGTCATTACTGAAATAACTACTAATGTAAAGATTATCCTTTTCTGAGAATTTATGGTCAATAATTGCATTCAGATCATAAAAACCGGCTTTTCCATCTTTATAACCACTTTTTTCCGGTAACAGGTTCAACATCCAATCAGAATAAGTTGTACGCCCTCCCAGAATAAAAGAAGTATTCTTACCGATAGGTCCCTCTATTGTAGCCCGGCTGGTCAATAGACCCAAGCTAACCTGCCCCGTAAATTCCTTCTTATTACCTTCACGTGCGTTAATTTCTAAAACAGATGAAATTCGTCCTCCATATTTGGATGGAATACTACTTTTATATAGTTCTATATCTTTCACCAGATCAGGATTAAAAGCAGAGAAGAATCCAAACAGGTGAGTTGGATTGTAAATTGTACCACTATTGAATAAAATCAAATTCTGATCGGTTGAGCCACCACGCACATTAAATCCGCTAGATGCCTCTCCTACCGATTTTACTCCGGGGAGCATCATTACAACCCGGATTACATCTACTTCACCAAAAGCTGTAGGGATATTCTTTATATCTTTTATTTGCATACGCTCCACTCCCAATGTCGTACTTTGTACACGAGCCAAGCGCTCTGAAGTGACAGTTACCTCTTTCAACGAATAAACCTGCTCCTCTAATTCTATATCTAATTTCCCATTATCGAATAATTGAACCTGGCGTTGGGTATCCTTTAAGCCAATCCCACGAATTAACAAACGTTGGCGTCCAGAAGATAACGAAAGAGAGTAATAGCCATATGCGTCAGTCGTGGCACCCGACATAGTTTTCTCATCATAAATTACAGCACCTACAATAGGTTCTCCAGTACGAAAATCGGTAACAATTCCGGTCAATTGCACTTTTTCCGGAATATTAGTTTGTGATTCATCCCCAATAGTGTATACCTTATTTTCAGAAGTTGCTTTTTGTTCTATAGGATTAAGTAAATAATAGTCAGATAAACCCCTTTCTACATTCTGCTTCAAGTGAAAATAATCTTCCGATATTTCAGTAACCAACTGACGATTTTTCAAGACGAATAGAAGTTGTTGATTTTCAAAATGAGATACCTGAAACATCGTCCCTTCAAAAGCTTTTTGCAATACTTCCTGTGGGAATTCATCAACACTTTTCACTGAAACTACAAGAGAGTCCAATTCTGAAGGATTACAATATATTTTATATCCACTCTGTTGCTCAATCTGATTAAAAAGTTCTTCCACTGGTACATTCTCCAGATTTAAAATCACCTTATGTTGTGCCCAACCTGTTGCAAACAAAGAGAATAAGGCTAATAGTATATAGATTTTTCGTGCTTTCATCTTTTTATCTCCTCATAATATTCTACAATATCAACTATCGATTGCTCTTTATCATTCCTGAAATTCAGCTTCTTTTGTTTGATATAAGTGTCCAACTCCTTCCTTTTATCCGGAAAAAGTTTCAACAATGATCTTTTGTTTGAGACTTGATGGCATAATCCATCTTTATAAACATAATATTGCTCTCTTATACGATAGGTGTATTCCACACGTCTATCTACAATCTTTCTATCCCGAATTGTATTGTTTTTTCTAATAACAGGATAATTTCCATCATGTAATAACAACAGATAGTTTCCCTGTGGTATATTTGGCCAAATGCCTTCATCATGACGGATTATCCGGTAATTATCTATAGTAGCCTCGTTAACCTTTTCTTTTTCAAGAACAATATTATACGAGTTACCAGGAGTCAAAACGACCAACTCATCCCGATAAAGATCATATCTTAATAGGATATTTTTATATAATATTTGATTGTGCCATATTTCTCCAACAGTATATCGTGAAGTAATCAAATAAGGATGATTAGTAGCACTAATTTCATAAGGAACCTGCTCTTTACCATTAAAAATAACAGCATGATCTTCTGCATACTCAAGGTACTTTTCAATCACGCTCTCTGTAGTTATTTCATTTCTTTTATCTACATCTTGTGCATATAGAAGCCTGCCGCCTATATGCATAAAAAGGATAACAATTAGTATCGTGTTTAATTTCATAAATTCTCAATTTAACGGTATCTAGTCAACAAATATAGAATAATTTTACAAAATTACATCATAAACAACTATTTTGTATCTTTTATTTAAAAATAGAATAACATAAAAAGAGAGAAATATCAAAAGATATACCCTCTAATGACAAAATGAAAAAGAAATAGAATCAAGACATTAAGGAAAAACCGAAAACAAAAAAGTTAGAAAGAGAATCTTCTTCTACTATCAAAATGAAACAGATCGTAGACTTTCACCACCCAAATGACATGTTAAAAAATATTACACTTGCGTGTAATTCTAAGTACATGACAAAATTTTGACAGCGATGTTAAAATGTGTGTATTTATTTGG
>DAMANX010000006.1:0-187019 GCA_032073245.1 Tannerellaceae bacterium | reverse complement strand
TTGAGTTTAGGAATAATACAGGTTAGATGACTTTTGCAAAACATCATTATGTTTTATGTAAAAGATAGTTATGTTTTTATTGACGGGTAGTTATATTTTTGAGAATATATCTTCAGCAGGATGAGTATATATGTTCATTTTCCTGTCTAGCCTGACTCACTTAAGCAAGTACGGCTACACAGTTTGGTGTCAAGCAGTATCAGACATATTGTATACTGGTTGATGATTAAAGGATTATATATTTCAAGTCGAAAAGTATTTGAAGATACATACAAGAACGTCGAAGACGTTTTATGTGAATAACCGCGGGATGTAATCCCGTGGTAGATAATAGATATATCCTCTTGCAGCCCCGAATGGGGGTGAATAAAAAGCCATTATTGACCCTCTTCGAGGCTCCGACAGGGTTGTCATTCCTATACTATCCACGGGATTACATCCCGCGGTTATTCACATGAAATCCCTTTGGGATTTTGAAGGCGGAGTTTAAAAAAAATCTTCAAATGTAACAACACATCAAGACCCTTACCAGATATAAATTAAATACGGATCATACTGTGACAGCAATCAATTCATCAAAAAGCCACATTCGATTGATTGGTTAGCAATTCAATCATTTGTGTTTTCAGCTTCTGAGGATTTAAAGGTTTAGGAGAATAACCACTGAAGCCATCCCTTTTTATTTGTTTCTCATCATTGGAGAATGCATAAGCTGTAACTGCTATGATAGGTACATTCTGAGATACTTTACGTAATTCGATCGTAGCTTCATATCCGTTCATTTTAGGCATATTAATGTCCATCAGTACGATATTCGGCTTCTGCTCATTAAATAGATCTACTGCTTCCTTTCCATTCCAGGCATGAACTATCTCATAATCATTACGTAGAATTGCTTCAAACAATTCAAAGTTACTTTGGTTATCTTCAGCAATCAGAACCTTTAATTTATCTTTTCCGACACTACTAACTACTTCACCAAAGGAGGAGGTTGCCTTGTTTACGGGTACATAAGGAAGAGTAAACCAGAAAGTAGTTCCCTTACCCTCTTCTGATTCAACACCGATGTTTCCTCCCAAATTCTGGACAATCATCTGACATAAGGATAAACCAAGACCAGTACCTTGTACAAAATGATTCAATTTCACAAAGCGTCCAAAGATCTTATCTTTTTGTTCTTCTGAAATTCCACAACCGGTGTCGGATACATAGAAATAAAGGTTGTCATCCTGATCCATACGATAGCCAAAACGAATTGAACCTGCTGTGGTAAACTTAGCCGCATTAGAAAGCAAGTTATTCATCACTTGTATCAAACGAGTCTTTTCTGTCCGTATATAACAATCAGGGATGTTATTATCAAATATTACTTGTACTCCTTTTTCTGCCCTATCCTGAGTAGACTCTTGCAGATCTTTTAAGATAAAATTCAAATCAATATCAGAATAATTGAACTCCATTGTTCCCGCTTCAATCTTAGATAAATCCAAAATATCACCCACCAATTGGAGTAACATCGTATTATTATTCTCAATGATATTAATATATTCTTGTTTATCTTCTTCTTTCTCTGTAGCAGCCAGGATATTAGAGAAACCTACAATTGCATTCAATGGCGTACGGATTTCATGGCTCATATTTGCAAGGAATGCAGATTTTAAACGATTAGATTCTTCTGCTTTTTCCTTTGCAGCCAATAATTCCTGTTCAATATTCTTCCGATCTGTTATAATTAAGGAAGTTCCTAGCAAAGAAAGAAGACGGCCGTCTTCTGCTCTCTTTTCTACGGCACCGCGAACTTCTATCCAATCATAAGATTTCTTCGATGATGATTTATAAAGACGAAACTCAATCTTTGCAGTTTGGATCTTTCCGTCACAAACATCCTGAAAAAGTTGTTTTACCTTTTCCTGATCTTCTTCTAAAATACGAGAGAGATAGCGTTCTTGTGGAATTGAAATTTGCTCTTCATCACGCATTCCTTCAGCATACAGTTCAATGGGCTTATTGACATCACACAATATAACATTCTTTTCTATATCCCATTTCCACGGGGTTATATTGGCTACATCCAAGGACATCATCAATTTATTATTGACAGTACGAAGTAACTGCTGAGTCTTATGAAGCTCTGTTGTATCTACAAAGAAAGAATCCATATAACCAGGAGCACTGGATGGAGAAATAATCGTATTAAAATAACGATCTGATTCTTTGTAGTAATAAGCCATGTTTACCCTTTTATTCTTATCATCCAGGATCGTTTTATAGATTTTCGCCATTTCGGGAACCATCTCCGGATTGATTTCACTACCCTTCTTTCCAATAATTTGCTCACGGGTAGTCAACTGTTTCTCATAGCTTGGATTAGCCTCTTTGATTATATAATCGACAGGTTTACCTTTTTCATCAAAAAGTAATTCTTCCTGGCGATAAGCAATCGGCATATTATTAAATAAATCACTATATTTTTCAAGCAATTTGATTTCTTTACTCTGCATCTGACGATTTTTAATCAGCAAGAGGATACGAATAGCAATAATACTAAGAAGTATTATAACGGCTAAACTAATGATCAACCTTCCGTTTCTCTCCAGAAAACTAAGAGGCCTGTTATATAAGTAAGTATTCGAAGGTACGGCAGATAATGCAATGTTGTGATTCAACATCGCAAGATAATTAAATGTAGGTATAGGTGCAGGAGGATATATGGCTGTATTTGTTTTACGTCCGGCAATGATATCATCCATGGTATCCAAAATTGTTTTCTTTACCTGCTCGTAACGTGTATAAATACCACCAAGCATACCACTTTCTTTCAGGCCTACGTCATTTATAGTAAAAACCGGAGAGCTTACATATAAACTAAAAATTCTATATGCATTTGTCTGTAAAACAAGATCTTTGTCTTGTGTAAGTTCATTATTAAACCAAGTAAAATAGAGAATACCACTTGATTTTGGTATCTCCATAAACTTGTGGATAAGTTCATCGGTTGTTAATTTGTCGGGAGTTAAATTCTCCACTACCATTCCCGGATAATGCAGATCTACGGTTTTTTGTACTTCTTCCCTATTTTCAGCACTGATGTAACGATTATCTGTTACAAATACCAAATGATCCATAGCAGGAAACATTTGCTTCATTAAGTCAATGGTTCCGGGAATATCAAAGAGATTATAAACAACAGTCAGATTATCACGCGAAGAAGCAACTGATTCCAAATAGATCCTGTCTTCATTTGGTATAGGCTTTCTTTCCAAATAATAATCCAGATCACCAATAAAACTTTCTCTTGCAACTACTAATGTTGGTACGTCTTCTCCCCAATGAGTATCAATATCTTCATGTAGAATGGCATACGAATCTGTTTCAAATAACATCAGATATTTAGGAGGAGAAGGATATTTAGCAAATAATTGATTTTTGAAATCATCTATTCCTTCTTCTGTTGTAATGCCTAAAGCATACATATATTCAACCCGAACATCCAAGTTTGGATATTTTGCTGATAATTCTTCACAAATAGGAGGTATAAGCATGTGCCCCCAAGCACAAGTTTCTGCATCGGGATTGATCAACAGAATATATTCGGATTGAGATGATTCCTGTGCATACACAGAAGCTACATTATTAGTAATCATACATACTAATAACGTAAATAACCAATATCCAATCCTTAATTGTGAGCGTTTACTCTTCATGGATTTGCTAACTAGAATACTTATTTTATGCCGCACACTATCGCATTTTTTTACAAATGTAGTATATGTTTACGGAAATAGGCAAGGACCAACATTCTTTTTTTTCTTATCCTATCTCCACATATTAACAAACAAACCTACGAAATTGTTCAGACATAATTGATTTTTTTTGTGAAAGATGAAAATTATAACAAATCTTTTCACAATTCATACGCGTGCTATGAATATCAATACAGAAATTCTGAATTCACTACATATTTATTCATCTATGTTAACATTTAAGTTTAACTTTTATATTAGAGAAACTACTCAGGTTTGTATTCCAATATATCACCCGGCTGGCAGTCTAATTCTTTACAAATTGCTTCTAAGGTTGAAAATCGTATAGCTTTTGCTTTACCTGTCTTTAATATTGAAAGGTTAGCCGGAGTAATATCAACGCGCTCAGCCAAATCCATCAATTGGACTTTCCGCCGGGCCATCATCACATCTAAATTTACAATAATAGGCATAGTATAATGGTTAAATGGTTAATTCCTGTTCTTCCTGTAATCGCAAACCTACAGCGAAAACCTCAGCGATTATAAGTATAAACACACTAGCTATAAGAGCAGCATAATCTATAACATTTCCTGTATATAGCTCATAAGGTATATCTTTATATGTCTCCAGTATATAATGATCTATAAAGTTGATCCCTGTAGACAATATAAAATGAATAAACATTACTATTCCCAATACTCTGAATAGCTGAATATTCTTCCAGCTAAAAACAATTGCTTTATTGATGTTACGTATAATCAGGACAAAAATTATACCGCAAAGAAAGAGTACTTGCATATCTACTCCCCATGCTAATAGTTTAGTAGTCCACCAACCTGAATTTGGAACATCTCTATACATCCCTTTTCCAAGATTATAACATTCCATCGCTCTATCACCCATATTATAAACCAGCATTAACATGCATATAACAAGCAATAATGCACAATATAAATTCATTTTCTTTTTCATAATAAATCAGATCGTTAATTCTTGTTCTTCTTTCATCTTAATTCCTAACGCAAATACTTGTGCAAAGAGGGCGAAAACTAAAGCTACCCACAAAACATTCCAGTGTAACTTTAAGGACTCAAGCTGATAATTTGGAATTGATACAATATTTTCAATAACATTATATTCCATATAAGCTTTTACCGTATCATACAAAAACAATAGTGCCATTGCCCAGGAGACCCATTTTAATCGTTTATAATTCTGCTTTATAAAAATATTGCCCTTTGTAATATCCCGTATAAAACAGATGAATTTATATATTGCAATTAGTAAAAAACAGAAAGCTAACAGCAAGAGAGAGGGTACTATTACGACATATTTCCAATCATTATTCTCAACATACGTAGTAATTGTATCTATGCTATAAGGGATTACTTTTCCATTATTATTGAATGTGGAAAGATATTCCCCACCATTAGCAGTTTTCAATCGTACTTTTACAGGAATACGTTTTGAATCACACTGCTCTAAGTCTGAGTTATTTTCAGTACTTGATATGCCACTCCGTATTCCTACTACTACTGCATTACCGAATGCTATAACTACTATACATAACAAGAGGAATGATATTAGATTTATCTTTTTCTTTTCCATAATTTATATTGTTAGATCTTGTTCTTCTTTCAATCGTAAGCCTACTGAAAATATTTCTGCGATAAGGAATGAAGCTAAACCTAAGATAAGTGTAGTTGTTGAAAAGACCTCGCTTCTGCTGATTTCATAACCGGCGATATCGAGAGCTTCCATAGATAAATAATAATAATAAAATCCCATTCCGATATAGACTATAAAAAGAATAATAAAACCCACTCCCATTTTCCTTAATCTCCTCACATTCACCCAGTCAAAAATGATGGACTTATTAACTGCTATTATAAGTTTTATAAAACAGATAACAATCATTACGAATGCTCCAATCATAAGAAATGCAGAAGGTACAATGATTAATGACCTAAGTGGGCTGTATTTCGCTGGAGCAGCAACAACGGTCTGTACCGTACGAGAAGGGAGCCAACTTTGGGTTTTTATATTATAGACAGAATCAGTCATAATCGAATAATCATTCGGAATAAGAGTAAGATAATAAGTTTCATCTAATTCTCTGGATGTGCTTTCGCCGGCAACACCTAAAGTTTGTCCCTCCTCATAGCCTCTTTTAAAACTATCCGTATGTTCTCCCCATTCTTCTGATAAAGATCCAGTCACGTGTAATCCAAAGGCTAGAACCAATAATAATGTAATCACATTTAATCGTCTCTTCATAATCTTTATTATAATTGTTATTCAAGTATTATTTATCGTTTTTCGATATGCAAAGAAATGTATTCTTTTTAAATAATCCAAATAAAATTATCGTTTTTCGATAAATACATTCTATTGAAAGCGGACAGAGTGTTCATAATCGGACACCATTTATTTAGTTATATAACAGTCTATCAACGACATATTCTTTTGGCATAGCTTTTGTCTTTGAGGGTAAAAAAGAATGCGATGAACAAAATATATTTATTTATAGTGAGTTTAGGGTTGACTACAAATGTACTAACAGCACAAGAACCCGGACAAGTTATGCAACTAACTTTAAAAGATGCTATTCAATTAGCTCAATTACAATCAGTGGATGCTGCTGTTGCACTCAATGAATTAAAAACCTCCTATTGGGAATACAGAACCCATAGAGCCGACCAATTACCTGAAGTATCGTTTTCGGGTTATCTACCCAATTATTATCAACGATATAATAAATATCAAAACAATGATGGAGCCTATACTTATGTCCGCAATAATTCGATGGCACTAACAGGAGAACTTTCCATCAAACAAAACATAGCGCTTACAGGTGGTGAAATATCACTGAATACTTCTCTTGACTTTACTCGTCAATTGGGAGGCGGAGCATATAATGAGTTTATGAGTGTTCCGGTTGGGCTGACATTAAAACAACCCATATTCGGAGTAAATAATCAGAAATGGCATCGCCGCATCGAGCCTGTTCGTTACCAGGAAGCAAAGGCATCGTATATAGAAAGTGTTGAACTTGTCACTATCAAGACTATAGGTTATTTCTTTGATCTTATTCTTTCAAGAGAAAATCTAAAAAATGCGGAACAAAATCTGGAAAATGCAAATAAACTTTACGACATAGCTGTTGCACGAAAAGGTATAGGGCACATCTCAGAAACAGAATTGATGCGCTTGAAACAATCTGCTCTACAAGCCAAGGGATTAGTTACAGAAAAGCAATCCACTTTAAATGCCAGTATGTTTCAATTGAGTGCTTTTCTGGGATTAAGTGAACAGGATATTGTTGAACCAATACTACCGGAGTTAGCTCCAAACGTACGAATGAGTTATCAGGAAGTACTGGAAAAAGCTCTGGAGAATAATTCATTTGCTAAAAGAATACTTGTGAACCAACTAGAAGCAGACTATGATGTTGCCATCGCCAAAGGTAACCGAAGAAGTATAAATCTTTTCGCATCTATAGGATATACCGGGAATGATCAGGTTATGGCAGATGCCTACCGGGGACTTAAAAACAATCAAATTGTAGAAGTTGGTGTAAATATACCTATTTTGGATTGGGGTAAGCGAAAAGGGAAAGTAAAAGTGGCTGAATCGAATCGGGATGTTGTGGTTTCACGTGCCCGACAAGAACAAATGACATTCAATCAGAATATTTTCCTGCTAGTAGAAAATTTTAATAATCAAGCAGCTCAACTTGAGATTGCTTATGAAGTAGATGAACTTGCCGAGAAACGCTACAATACATCCATTGAAACTTTTCTGATTGGAAAAATCACGATTCTGGACCTCAATGATGCCCAGAATTCAAAAGATAGTGCCAAACAGAAACATATTATGGAGCTCTATAACTATTGGAAGTATTATTATAATATACGTAGTCTAACTCTCTATGATTTTCTTAATAACCGGACATTGGATGCCGATTTTGAGGAAATCATCAGAAAATAAATCAAAGATTAATTAATCATGAACAAATTCAAAATTACATTCTTAATAATTATTGCCACTTGTCTTACTGTTTTCGGACAAGATGAACATTCGGGCTATGTGTATACATTAACTTGTCAAATAGTAAATGAGGAGAAAGCTCCTTTACCACACGCCTATATAGTACATGGGGGCAATGATGGAAAATCTCAAACCTATTATGCTAATGAAAAAGGAGAGTTTTCATATTCTATGCATACAAAAAAGGATGGTGCAATAGTCTATTGTGAAGGTTATATTCCACAATATTTAACCGGAAAAATAAAGGACAATGAACAAATTTTATTAGAAAAGCTGACTGGTGAATCAATCTTAAGTAGATTAGTTGTTGAAAGGAATAAAAACAATAATGAGAAAATAGGCCTATTTTACAATAAAGGAATTCAGGAACACCTAAAAACAAAAGGAGAGGCTCTTTTAAGCTATACAATTAATAAGGAAGGAAAAATTCAGGATATAAAGGTGAGTGGTAGTAATAAAAAGATAACAGAAGAAGCCCGGGAAGCCATGAAGCACTTCCCTAAGCTTGAACCTAATCTACTTTATGGTAAGCCTGTGAACATAAGGATTGAAAATGATCGGATATTCTTCCCTGCTAATTGATAAATATCTATAACATATATTATTGGTGTTTATGAAATAATTCATGTAACTTTGATCATCAAAAATAATTCTATGATATTAATAGTAGATGATGATGCTGTAGTTCGTTCTTCACTTACTTTCCTATTGAAGCGCGCAGGATATGAATCAAAAGCGGTTCCCGGACCGACAGAAGCATTAGATGTGGTACGTTCTACTACCCCTCAGCTAATTTTGTTGGATATGAATTTCACCCTGACCACTTCCGGTGAAGAAGGTATTCAATTATTGAAGCAAATTCGAATCTTCCGTCCGGAAGTGCCAGTTATACTCATGACCGCATGGGGTTCTATATCTCTAGCTGTACAGGGTATGCAAGCCGGTGCTTTTGATTTCATAACAAAACCCTGGAACAACCTTGTTTTACTCAACACAATCCGTACGGCTATTGAATTAAGTGAGCAAAACAAAGAGCAGCAGCAACCTCTTAATAGAAAAGGGGGAGCTTCGGTTCATCAGTTCGATAAGATAATCGGACAAAATGCTGATCTTTTAAACTTATTAGGAACTGTATCACGTATAGCACCCACAAATGCATCTGTGTTAATAACCGGTGAAAGTGGTACGGGAAAAGAATTAATTGCGGAAGCTATCCACAATTATAGTCCCCGAAAAAAAGAACCTTTTGTAAAAGTAAATTTAGGAGGCCTCTCACAAAGCCTCTTTGAGAGTGAAATGTTCGGCCATAAAAAAGGGGCATTTACTGATGCTTATATTGATCGTACGGGACGTTTTGAAATGGCAAATAAAGGAACTATTTTTTTGGATGAAATAGGAGATCTGGAATTATCCTGTCAGGTCAAATTGCTTCGTGTACTTCAAGACCAAACATTCGAAGTACTGGGTGATAGTCGTCCCCGCAAAGTAGACATTCGCGTGGTTAGTGCAACCAACCGTGATTTAAAGGAAATGGTTGCTTCACGAAGTTTCCGGGAAGATTTATTTTACAGAATCAATCTGATTACAATTCATCTTCCTGCTTTACGTGAGCGAACAGACGATATTCCTTTACTGGCCCGTTATTTTGCTGATAAGCAATCTGAAACGAATGGACTGCCCCGCATAGATTTTTCCTCTGATGCATATACCTATCTTCAGAAATTACCATTCCCTGGTAATATCAGAGAATTAAAGAATCTTGTGGAGCGTACTATGCTGGTCTCTGGTAAATCTATATTAAACGCAAATGATTTCAAAGGACAGTCTATGAATTCTTCTGATGGGGCAATTACTACCTCAAAACCTTTTGAAGGAATGACCTTAGATGAAATTGAAAAACAAACAATCCTACAGGCGCTGGATACACACAAAGGAAATCTTTCACATGTTGCCTCAGCATTAGGAATTAGTAGGGCTGCATTATATCGCCGGTTAGAGAAGTATGGCATAGAAACAGATAAATAACGATGAAATTAAAAGGGTTATTCTGGATATTGACGATTCTATTGTTAACAACAATAGGAATCCTCACTTATAATGCCTTTTATTCCACATCTACATTTAAATTCTTTTTGGTAGAAGGTTTGGTTTTATTGACCATTATCTATCTTATCGCATTTTATCATCGTATCGTAAAACCTCTGCATATTATTGGTAATGGTATGGAGCTTTTGCGTGAACAGGATTTTAGTTCCCGTCTTGGTTTTGTAGGCCAAACAGAAGCAGATAAGGTCGTGGAGGTTTTCAATAAAATGATGGAACAACTTAAAAATGAACGTTTGCATTTGAGGGAACAAAATCATTTTCTTGATTTATTGATCAATGCTTCTCCCCTAGGCGTTATTATACTCGATCTGGATGGAAAGATACAATCAGCTAATAAAACGGCTTGTCAAATATTCGGCAATCTTTTGGATGATGAGGTGATTGGAAAAGAGCTTATAGAAATAGATTCTCCACTTACCATAGAATTAATAAATATTCCTCTCTATGAATCGCAAACGATCCGTCTGAATGATGCAAATATTTATAAATGCACACATTCTTCTTTTATAGATCGTGGATTTCACCACTCCTTTTATTTGGTTGAATCTCTCACTGAAGAAGTATTTAAAGCAGAAAAGAAAGCTTATGAAAAAGTGATCCGAATGATTGCTCATGAGGTTAATAATACAACAGCAGGTATCACATCTACTTTGGACACATTAGATAATTCTTTCCAGGAGATGGAGAATATGGAAGACGTAAGTGAAGTATTACGGGTTTCAATCGAACGGTGTTATCGTATGAGCCAATTCATTACTAACTTTGCTGATGTTGTACGCATTCCCGAACCTCAAAAGCGCCGGCATGATCTCAATGAAGTTGTCATTTCTAGTAAGCGTTTCATGGAAACGATCTGTCAGAATCGTAATATTGAAATTTCAATGGACCTGGCTAAAAATCCCCCCAATGTTTCTTTGGACAATACATTATTTGAACAAGTATTGGTCAACATTATTAAAAACGCTGCTGAATCCATTGGTTCCGACGGTCATATCTACATCCGTACGACCAATTTTCCTGTTACTCTAGAAATTGCTGATACTGGAAAAGGTATCGATAAAGAAACAGAAACAAAGCTCTTTAGCCCCTTCTTCTCTTCTAAACCCAACGGACAAGGCATTGGCTTAACTGTGATACGTGAAATCCTGCAAAAGCATCATTGTACTTTTTCGCTTCGTACTTATCCGGATGGACTGACGCGGTTTAAGATATTATTTTAGACAATTCTTCAACTCCCTTGCCATCTACGAACACACTGTATTATGTAACAAAGCCCACAGCTAAAGTAACGAACTATTTAATAACAAAAAAGGTGATCCGTATGGACCACCTTTAATTATATAATATCGTGATATTACATCCACTGCTTCATAAATCCATCCATTTCTGCGGCATGCTCTTCCAAGCTTTGCAATAATTTAAATTGAGCCTTTGTACGCACCAGGTTATGTTCCGGATAATGGATCTTATAATAAGTATCTCCATTGATATAATCCGTTAGGAAACGCACTGTTTGCATATATGTCAGCAAACGTCCGCCATAAGGAAGCATTGATATTTCCTGAGGGGTCAGGAATGATTTTGCTTTTTCCATATATCCGCGGGTATATGCTTCAAAGATTGGGATATTTACATTTACATTATCAAGATTTTTATCATCTTCAGCTCCGGTATTTGCTCCTGTACGGATAAAGTCGCCAATATCAGAAAGGACGAAACCAGGCATAACGGTATCAAGGTCAATTACGCAAAGCACCTTTCCATCTTCATCAAACAAAATATTGTTTACCTTGGTATCACAATGATTTACACGTTTTTTCAGTTTTCCTTCACGATAAAGATCTTCCTGAATACACATCGCTTTTGCACGTTTCTCGATTTCATCAACCAGGTCTTTTACTTCTTCAAGGCGTCCCGCAGCATTTGCAGCAACTGCATCATGGAATTGTTCCAAGCGGAATTCCATATTATGGAAATTTGGAATAGTTTCTCCCAATGCTCCGTCCGGAACATCAGCTAACATAGATTGGAAATCACCAAAAGCCAATCCCGCTTCATACGATTTCTCAGGAGTTACTTCTTCATAACTCTTACTATTAGAAATCATAAGACATACACGCCAGTAACTATCTCCATCGAAATAATACAACTTATTGTCTTTGGTTGGAAGGAAAGTTAATACCTTACGATCAATATCTGTTTCGCCTTTTTCTTCGAGTTTCTTACGAATATGAGAAGTAACGATATAGATATTCTGTTGCAACATATCTACATTCGTAAAAATATTATGGTTGATCCGTTGCAATATATACTTTGCTTTTCCGTCGTCGGTCACAACTTTCAATGTATCATTGATATGTCCGTTACCAAACGCTTCTACTTCTGTTACTTTACCTTCCAGTGGAAACTGGTCAAGGATTTGCAATAATTCTTCTTTCGTTTTCATCATGGTATTTTATTAATATTATAGATCAAAATGACGCACAAACATAGAGAAAAAAAGTGAAACCATAAAAGATCGAAGAATGATTCCTCGTAGATATAAGACTATTTCACAATTGTCGAATCATGATTATAAACAAAAAGAGGCTATCCAAAACAGGATAACCTCTTTTTACTGATATATAAATATCAATTATTTTTTGTTACGATTTCCGTAGCGGTTCATAAACTTATCAACACGTCCTGCTGTATCGACCAGTTTAGATTTACCGGTATAGAACGGGTGAGAAGTATTTGAGATTTCAATCTTAACCAACGGATAAGTTACACCGTCAATTTCAATAGATTCTTTTGCGTTGATTGTAGAACGCGTGATAAATACATCGTCGTTTGACATATCTTTGAATGCCACCGGACGATAGTTTTCAGGATGAAGACCTTTTTTCATTGCTTTATTATCTATTTTAATTTATATTCTTCTCAATTCATTGTCAGTCGCTTAGCAAAACCAATATTGTCTCTTTCGAACTTTCAACTTTCAATTTTACACTTTCAACTGAACAGTCTGGTAACCGGTAAATTGGGATGCAAAGGTATGGATTCAAGTTGAACAAACAAAGAAAAATAGTTTATTTTTTATAGAGAGTAATTTTATGGGATATTTTGTTCTTTATTTTTTATGCTATAAGACATATTTTACAGTGAATCTTATTATCTTTGTACAGTTTTTAAATCATTAACGTAATAGATATAACAATGGTAAGTTACAAAGAATTAGGCCTTGTAAACACGAATGAAATGTTCAAAAAGGCTATGGAAGGCAAATATGCTATTCCTGCATTCAACTTCAACAATCTGGAGCAAATGCAAGCGATTGTTCAGGCTGCAGTAGAAACAAACTCTCCGGTTATCCTTCAAGTATCAAGTGGTGCACGTAAATATGCAAACCAAACTCTTCTTCGTTATCTTGCAGAAGGTGCGGTAGCTTACGCTAAAGAATTAGGCTGCCCTAATCCTCAGATTTGTCTTCACTTAGACCATGGTGATACTTTTGAACTTTGTAAAAGCTGTATCGACACAGGTTTCTCTTCAGTTATGATCGACGGTTCTCATCTTTCTTATGATGAAAACGTTGCATTAACTAAGAAAGTTGTTGAATACGCACATAAATATGATGTATCTGTAGAAGGTGAATTAGGTGTTTTAGCTGGCGTTGAAGACGAAGTAAGCTCTGATCACCACACATATACTGAACCGGATGATGTAGTTGATTTTGTAACTAAAACAGGTTGTGATTCATTGGCAATCTCTATCGGTACTTCTCACGGTGCCAACAAATTTACACCTGAGCAATGCACACGCGATGCACAAGGCAATCTCGTTCCTCCCCCATTACGTTTCGATATCCTTGAAGAAATCGAAAAAAGAATCCCTGGATTCCCTATCGTATTACATGGTGCATCTTCAGTTCCTCAGGAAGAAGTTGCCACTATTAACAAATATGGTGGTGCATTGAAAGATGCAATTGGTATTCCTGAAGAACAATTGCGTAAAGCTGCAGCATCTGCTGTATGTAAGATCAATATTGACTCTGATAGCCGTTTGGCTATGACAGCTGCTATTCGTGAAACATTTGCAACTAACCCAGCTGAATTTGATCCACGTAAATATTTAGGCCCAGCTCGCGAAAATGCAAAGAAACTTTACAAACACAAAATCGAGGAAGTTCTTGGTTCTGCAGGTAAAGGCGGTTGCAAAGAAGCATAAGAAAACGAAAATGCTTTTCTAAGCTTTTTAAATAATATGAAATGACTATAATCTGCTCGTTCGGTTATAGTCATTTTTTATATTACCAATATTGATTACAATCAGCACATTTGATACTTAATAGTGAAAGCCATCAAAAAAGAATTTCAAAATGCATCTTGCAATTAACTTTAAATTTTCTTATTTGCACAAACTGACTCTCCCAAATTTTGTGTTAACAATTAAACTTACAGGTAATCAGATTATAACTTATACCTTACTCTAATTTTTTAAATATAGTTCAAAACTGATTAAATATAATTTTTTCTATACTTATATTAAAGACATATCCATTTCGGGGGGAATAGATCCTCGCAAAGAGTTTTATTCTTAATATTTATTTTTTGAAACCATTTTTTAGGAGCAATTACTATTTTTTATTATTGTTATTAAGCCAAGCTCCCCACCAGCTAAAAGTACTGTTTGCTATTATACTATGTAGACAAGAACTCATCAAATATTGGTCTTCTATACAATTGAATCCCTTTATTATTTTGTATTTTTCGTCCTGCATTCCGGCTAATAGCATAATATGCTACTCCTAAAACACCTGTTTCTAGAGAATAATCGTATATTTTTCTTATATCCCATTCCATAATCTTTATGTCAATATCCTCTAATATGTTGCTTGGTTCTATATCTACAAATCGATTCTGAATTATGTATTCGATTCCCCATGCAATACCGCATAATCCATCTTGAAAATTAATAGGGAAATCATAATGAATCTCCTGATATATTTCATTTATCAATTCACCTGCAAAGTCACTATAAATTTTCTTACCAGAGTATTTAGCATAATGATAGAAAAACAAAACAATACCCATTTTTCCGTTAAGTAATCCTAAGTTGTTACTGAAACTACTCTGAAGCATTAAAAATTGGGAAATACGAAGTAATATTTCATCTTTTTTTTTCATGTTTAGGATAGGTTATATCGTTTAAAATAAATGAACTTATAAGTTAAGATGCTTTGGTTTCATAAAATAAACTCTAATTCTAATGATGTTGATAAAATAGCTTTTTTTAATTATGTAAATATTTATTTAACAATATTACAAAATGCAATTAGCATTATTATTATAATATTAAATTTCTGTTTCAAATAAATCATTCATATATAATAACACAACAGTAGGGTTATCATCATAATTACCAACAACAGTTGTTTCTGTTCCTATTAATACATTCCCATCTTCTGAAACGTTATGTATTATAAAAGTTGGGGAACCATCAGAAATTCTTATTTTGACACCTTCTTGTGAACCCACTTTTATATTGGCATATTCTTCCTGTTTTATAAAATTATCCGCTAAATCATCACTATAATAAAAACTAGTAAGATTTGCCACATTTTTTTTCTTATTTATAATAATATACTCGTTAGGCATCATAGGATGACTTCTTAAAATCATATATTTATTATTTTCAAAAATCACAAGATTCATTCTTCCTTTTCTTGGTTTCAAATCTTTATTTAGAAACTTATCTTCAATCGTAAATTTATATTTTCCTGCATTAATAATACAATTAGCTTGAAGCTGATTATTTGCAAGAACTTTAAAAACTGTATCATTATATCCTTCTTTAAACAATATTTCCTCATTATATTTATAGAAGGAACCATCAAGTGTAGATGATTTAGCAAAATTTAAATTAAAAAAAAGTTTTGTATTCAAAATAGAATCAATAACACTTCCTTCTGAATCAAAAAATTTAATTCTATTTATGGCATCTCCAGTATCATTAGAAATAAGTCCAGCAACCACATTTTCAGTTATTTGTTTTAATGATTCAAAATACTCATATAGTTTTATATTATTCTTATAAAATCCATTACAATTATATATATAAAAACACATTTTTCTCGAATCATATATCCATACATCATTATTCACAAAACATAATTTATTTATATATATATATTCTCCAGGACCATTTCCCAATCGACCTATATCCATTAAATATTTACCCTCAATATTAAAAACAGAACATTTATTATCATGTATTATATATATCAAATTATTATTTTTATAAATCTTATTAATATTACTAATAAAACACTTTTCAGTTGTTTCTAATTTTACAATTTTAACACTATCGGATATACAATCCAATTGAATAGGAATTTTATTTCCATAAGAATTCTCTATACCATATTGTTTAATACTATTTTCTATTTTTGTATCTTGACATGAACATAAGAGATAAAAAATGCATATAAACAATAAATAATCAACAAAATATACTCTTAACATACAACTATATTTAATATCATAATATATTCAGTAAAAAAAAATGTTATATCTCTAATTTCAGTATGGTATTTATTTTAATTGAAGCTACTTAAACAGTCAATACAATTAATATAAGCATTTTTTATAGTCTAGCAAAACAAGTGGTAAGATTGATTACAATCTTACCACTTGTTACGAATAAGATTAGAAAATAATCATAGAGAATCTATTAGGAAGCACAAATCACACTTATTACGCCATATCCCGAAATTTGTTTTTCTATTTCCGCTCGTAAAAGGTCTTCTGCTTCACTGACATTTACAGCACATACGCTAGCCTGTTGTGGCTCAATAGTTGGTGCGCTCCATTGACATTCAAATTCGAAAGATCCAGCACCACCACAAGGATCACCATATCTGCCTCCAATAATTAATTTCATCTCATGGTCTTCTAACAATTTCACTTTTTTTAATTTCAATTTACCCAGTGTTTTCATAAATAAGATAAGTTAAATTACTGCGATAGATATTTTTTTAACTTCATTGCCCTATCGCAACTAAACAATGAAACATTTTTTTGTGGATTAAAAAATCGGAGTAGTTTTGTACATCTTTTATTCTGCAAAAACATTTAAATGTGCCAAAATATTAATCATAGTTACTTAGAAATGCAAATCACATTTGTTAAGTTTTCTATTAAACGTTCATCAATAAAAAATCTCCGTCATCAAACTGTCTATCAACCCAATAAGACGTGTTGAATGTATCAATTTTATTTGAAAATCACAATGTTTTAAAGTTAAAAAACAACAACTTCTATTTTATCATAGCAAGAATCCAATTGCATAATTTGTTTTTCAATGCTTATAAAACAAAAGTTTTATTATAATAAATTATAGATAAAACAATTTAGGAGAAAGCATTCCTACCTTTTGTACGAATAAAAATTGAACACGAGAAAGACTATTACATAAATCTAATATACCAGTTAAATCTTACAAAAGCAGAGTTAATAAAAATAATATCTTCAAAACTTATATTACAATAAAACACCTTTTTTATTTGGAGATAAAAAAAAGAGGATTAACTTTGCGTCACAAAGTACTTTTACAATAACATTATGAATAATCAGATTGAAGATATTAAAGCCATTCGGGAGATGATGGAAAAATCATCCAAATTCATTTCCTTAAGCGGCTTATCTGGCATTTTAGCCGGTTTATTTGCTATAGCAGGAGCTGCTTTTGCCTACTTTTATTTGTTAAGGGATCCTTCTCTTACAGATTATAACCGTATTCAGGAGTTAATGATTCTGCTGGCTGATGCTTTGATTGTGCTTTTCTTATCTATTGGTTGTGGTCTGTTCTTTTCGTGGCGTAAAGCAAAGAAAAGTAATCAGCCATTTATGAATAAAGTGATGTTACGTACAGCTTATAATCTGGCCATCCCGTTGATAACCGGCGGAATATTTTGTCTGATTTTTCTAATGAAAGGCGATATCCGCATGGTAATTGCCGGGACTTTGATATTCTATGGTTTGGCATTGGTTAATGCATCCAAATTTACATTCACAGAAGTACATTATCTGGGATTGACTGAAATTATTTTGGGATTAATTGCTGCTATCTTCCAAAGCTATGGTCTTATATTCTGGACAATTGGATTTGGGGTGTGCCATATTCTTTATGGTTTTATTATGTATAAGAAATACGATTTGAAGAAGGAATGAAGAATATCATATCTAAACTGAATAAAACATTCGAGAGTCGGATCCGGTTAGGCATCATGTCTATTCTCTCGGTCAACGAATCGGCAGATTTCAATACAATGAAGCAGCTGATGGAATTGACCGATGGTAATCTGGCCAGTCACTTAAAGGCTCTTGAAACGGTTGGATATATTCAATCTACTAAACAGTTTATCGGGCGTAAGCCCAATACACAATATCATATTACGGAAATAGGCCGTATTTGCTTTAAAGAACACCTCAATGCATTAGAGGACTTACTAAAATAATATATTTTTTTTACCTATAAACTTTGAAACACAAAGTACTTTCAAATCATTATTAATATATACAAACATGGAAACAAAAGAAAAGAAAAACGAAAAGTTGGCACAGTCAATCACACTTAAAGCACTTATCATAGGCGTGTTAACACTTGCCTTATTGATACCAAGTATTATGATCCAGAATCTAATATGGGAACGTAAAGATCGTAGTAAAGAAACAATTGAAAAGATCAATGACAAATGGAGCCAGGCTCAGATACTTTGCGCGCCTATCCTATCCATACCATATACAACTTCCTATATGAATACAAATGAGAAAATAGTGTATGAAGATCATGTACTTAACATTACTCCGGAAACCTTAAATATTGACACAAAACTTTATCCGGAAGAAAAGCATTATGGTATCTATAAAACAATTCTATACAAAAGTGATATAGTAATGAATGGTCAATTTGATGCTATCCACAGAAAAAATTTACCGAATAGCACTATCCATTGGGATAAAGCATATATTCGGGTAGGCATCTCCGACCTGAGGGGAGTCACAAATAATCTGGATTTTGTATTAAACGGGAAAGCCTATACAGCTGCCGCCGGTAGCAGCAATGATTGGTTTATTGGAAAAGAACTGATTGTCAATCTGGATGATGCCGAAGCATTAAATTCAGAGGAAACATTGACTTTTAATTGCACTATAAATCTAAATGGTAGCAGTAGTATAAATTTCATACCTATCGGCAAAACAACCAAAGTTCATATTTCAGGTGCATGGAAAGATCCCGGCTATATAGGTAATTTCAGTCCGGATCATACAATAAATGAAGATGGATTTGATGCTAATTGGAGTGTTCTCCGCTTCAATCGCAGCATTCCCGAGAGTTGGGTAGATAGTAAAGTTGAAGCGTTTGCCGATACCTCTTTCGGTGTTAATCTTGTAAATACTGTCGACCATTATCAACAAAATATGCGCTCAGCAAAATATGCTATTATGTTTATCGGGCTTACGTTTGTTATATTCTTCTTTGTTGAAATTCTGACCCGTAAGAGAATTCACCCCATTCAATATTTATTGGTTGGAATTGCCTTGATTCTATTTTATAGTTTACTATTATCGCTTTCAGAGCAGATTTCCTTTGCATGGGCCTATTGTGTTGCCAGTGTAGCAACTATTGGTTTGATAACTCTCTATACAAAAAGTATTTTCAAAAGCTGGAAGCAAACAGCGATATTGACATTTACTCTGTGTTTACTATATATATTCCTGTATGTAGTATTGCAACTCGAAGATGTAGCTCTCTTAATAGGTAGCATTGGATTATTCATTATTCTTGCTGTTATCATGTACTTCTCACGTAAAATCAGCTGGTACCGGCAAGAGGAAATATCTGAAAAAGAAAGTTTATAAAATCATAGAGGGGCCGTCGTATATGACAGCCCCTCTATGATTTCTTTAAAAATTAATTATTTCACCTTTTTCCTACGATCCATCTCTATCTGTAACATCCGTAACTCACGCCCTGTTTGACCTGCGACTGAAGTATTTTCTTCTGCTCTACGAATAAGATAAGGTAATACATCACGAACCGGGGCATAAGGCACATATTTTGTTACATTATAACCGGCATTTGCAAGATTGTAAGAAATATTATCGCTCATTCCTAACAACTGAGAAAAGAAGATACGCGGATTATCCCGTTTCAGTCCTTTTTCATCTATTATTTTTGCCAGTTTATAGTTGCTGGTTTCATTATGTGTTCCCATAAATAATTCCATACGGTCGATATGATCCATTACGAATGCTACTCCCGCATCGAAGTTATCATCAGTTGCTTGTTTGTTTACACAAATTGGATCTGGATATCCCATTTCTGAAGCCCTTTTACGCTCTTCTTCCATATAAGCTCCACGAACAAACTTGATTCCCGGATAATATCCTTTCTCTATAGAATCATCCAATATACGTTGCAGATAAGGTAAACGATCATGGCGATACATTTGTAGTGTTGCAAATACTATCGGGCGATCCTTATTAAATTCACGCATCGCTTCATCTGTCAGTTGATCGATGGCATCCTGAAAACAATAATCTTCTGCATCCACAAGAATACGCACATCATTGTTATAAGCTCGGCGACAAAGTGCCATAAAACGCTCTTTAAATTCGCGGTATTCCTGAATTTCTTCTATTGACATTTCCTCCCGTTTCTCTGATGCCTTAGCCAAAACTGCATCTCGTGTGATTGTAGACGGCTTAAATACGGCATAAGCTATATACGGATTTCCCTTAGCATTATCAATAGAGGAAAGTGTTTCTTCAAAAGTCGCCAATATGCCTTCCGGTGTTTGTTCACCTTCCGCTGAAAAATCCATAGTGGATTTTACATTCGTTTTACTTAGATGATCTACGATCCTTTTACAATCTTTAAGTGTTTCGCCCCCAACAAATTGTTTATACAGAGTAGGTTTTACAATCCATGCAAGTGGAAAATGTATTTTAATAGCAATATTAGAAGCCCACTTCCCGAATTTCACAATCCATGGGTACTTCATCACAGTATATAACATGTACGCATTGCGTAATTCTCCCTTTGACTTTGAGGAAAAGGCGATCTCGGTATTATTAAAGTCTAACATAGGTATTAGAATATTAAAGTAGTTAAAGTAGTCAAAGTAGTTACCAGTCGCTTCGCGCCTTAGTAGTCAAGTAGAAAGAGCCTTATTCTACTTGACTACTTTTAACTACTTGACTCCTCTGACTACTTAGTTTTCATTTTTCTCCTAAGAATGGATATTTATAATCTGTCGGCGGCACCAATGCTTCTTTTATACAACGCGCATTTGTCCAACGCATAAGATTTAACGGACCACCTGCCTTATCATTAGTTCCGGATGCACGAGAGCCACCGAACGGTTGTTGTGCAATTACAGCACCGGTTGATTTGTCATTGATATAGAAATTACCTGCGGAATAGCGAAGCTTATCAAATGCAACCTGTAAAGCATAACGATCGCGGGCAAAGATCGAACCTGTCAATGCATAAGGCGATGTACGGTCGCAAATATCTAATGTTTCTTCATACTTATTATCGTCGTATACATATACTGTGATAACCGGCCCAAAGATCTCTTCAACCATTGTTTTAAATTGAGGATTAGTAGTCTGTATAACTGTTGGTTCAACAAAGTAACCTATGGACTTATCACACTTACCTCCAAATATGATTTCTGCGTCACCGGCTTGTCTTGCGTAATCGATATAACTCTTTATATTGTCAAAAGAAGCTTCATCAATTACCGCATTGAAGAAATTAGTAAAGTCCTGAGGATCGCCCATCTTGATCTCTTTCAGCATTTCACCAATCTGCTCTTTGATTTCTCCCCAAAGAGATTTAGGAATATAGGCGCGAGAAGTTGCCGAACATTTCTGTCCCTGATACTCATAAGCTCCACGAACAATTGCTGTAGCTACCTCCAATGTCGGAGACGAAGGATGAACAAATATAAAGTTCTTACCACCAGTTTCCCCTACAATCTTTGGATATGATTTGTAGGTTTCAAGATTATTGCCCATCTGACGCCATAGGGTATTGAATGTTGCCGTAGATCCGGTAAAATGGAAACCTGCCAAATCAGGACTGGCAGTAATAACCTTTCCGATTACACTACCTTGTCCGGGTATAAAGTTGACAACACCGTCAGGCAAACCAGCTTCCTGGAATACTTTCATTAATAAATAGTTGGAGTGGATTGCTGTTGTTGATGGTTTCCAAACACAAACATTACCCATCATAGCCGGTCCCATATTCAAATTACTGGCTATAGAAGTAAAATTGAACGGACTTAAAGAAAATACGAATCCTTCCAGAGCACGATATTCCATTCTATTAAGGATACCTTTATCAGAATAGGGTTGATCGGCATATATCTGTCCTGCATAGAATGCACTGTAACGAAGGAAGTCTATCAATTCACATGGTGCATCAATTTCTGCCTGAAATGGGCTTTTACTTTGTCCCAGCATAACTGACGCATTTAATAAATAACGATATTTTGTGGAAAACAGTTCGGCAACACGAAGCATTACAGAAGCACGTTCTACCCAAGGTAATTCCGACCACTCTTTATGCGTCTTCATAGCCGCATCAATAGCCATCTGTACTTCTTTATCACCCGCTTTGTGATAAGTTGCCAATACATGTTTGTGATCATGTGGCATCACTACTTTACCTGTGTTTCCTGTTCTGACTTCTTTCCCTCCTATAATCAAAGGAATATCCCATTCTTCGGAACTAATTTGTGCTAATGCTTTCTTTAACTGAGTTTTTTCATCCGATCCGGGAGCGTAGGCCTTCACCGGCTCATTCCCCGGATTTGCAAATCTAAAAAGTGCGTTATTCATGGTACGTTTAAATTATAAATGTGTTTGCATAATTTTTTGACTTGTAAACGTAATAAATATATTTGAGATAGTACGGTAGAAAGCGTTAAAATAGTTTATCTCTGAAATGTAACAAACGGGATAGTTATAGATGTTATCCTCTTATCAAAAAGAAAGTATCCAATAAGAATTCTTTAACAAACAGATAGGTTAAAAAGTGTTTCTCGCCATGAAACGAAAAAATATCATGTATATAATGCGGTCGTTTTCGCTGAACAATTGACAATATGATACTTGAAGAAAGAATCAAATAATTAATCTTCTTCCGCATAAGAAATTCTAACATTTCCGGCTAATTCATGAAGGATTTGTTATTTAAAAAGTCACTTCTCTATCTTTTTGTTTTTTATTTCTATCTTTGCATCTACAATTTTATCACACAAATCCATAGGACATGAACGAACAGATTAAGCAAATAGCAGAGCGTCTGGCCGGACTTCGCGATGCTTTGGAAATTACTACGGAAGAGATGGCAAAAGCAGCTCATCTTTCAACCGAAGAATACCAACGTTTGGAAACCGGTACTGTAGATATATCAGTAAGTGTTTTACACCAGATATCACAAGCATTTGGAGTGGAATTAACAACTCTAATGTTTGGTGACGAACCAAAGATGAGTTCCTATTTTATTACCCGTAAAGGAAAAGGTATTGCTGTTGAACGCACAAAAGCCTACAAATATCAATCCTTAGGGGCCGGTTTTGCGGGACGTAAGGCTGATCCGTTTATGGTAACCGTACATCCGAAGCCGGAAAACGAACAGATATTTCTGAATTCACATCCTGGACAAGAGTACAATATGGTATTGAACGGCCGTCTGTTACTACAAATCAATGGTAAAGATTTGATTTTAGAAGAAGGTGACAGTATCTATTTCAACTCTGAATTACCACATGGGATGAAAGCCCTGGATGGAAAAGAAGTTAAATTCCTTGCCGTTATATTATAAACACTACAGCCATAAAGTACAATGTTAGAAAGATTTTTAGACCAGACGAAGTTTACATCACAAGAGGACTTCATTCATAATTTCAAGGTTAATATACCGGAAGATTTCAACTACGGATATGACGTAGTGGATGTGTGGGCAAAAGAACAACCAACAAAAAGAGCCATTTGTTGGACAAACGATAAAGGGGAACATCTTGATTTCTCTTTTGCTGAGTTAAAAGAGAAAACTGATCAGACTGCTTCTTATTTCCAATCTTTGGGTATTGGGAAAGGCGACATGGTTATGTTAGTTTTGAAACGTCGTTTTGAGTTTTGGTATTCAATCATCGCTTTGCATAAGTTAGGTGCTGTTGTTATTCCGGCTACCCACTTATTAACCAAAAAGGATATCGTATATCGCAACAATGCTGCTGATATTAAGATGATCGTTTGCGTGGGCGAGGAAAGTGTAACAAAACACGTACTCGAAGCAATGCCAGAATCCCCATCGGTAAAGAAATTGGTTTCTATAGGCCCTGAGATACCGGAAGGATTTGAAGATTTCCATAAAGGTATCACTACTGCAGCACCATTCCTTCGTCCTGAGAAAGTGAACAGCAATGAAGATATATGCCTTATGTACTTTACTTCAGGAACTACCGGTAACCCGAAAATGGTTGCACATGATTTCACCTATCCTTTAGCACATATATCTACAGGGAGCTATTGGCATAATTTGCATGAAAACAGCCTTCACCTAACAATTGCCGATACTGGTTGGGGAAAAGCGGTTTGGGGAAAACTTTATGGACAATGGATCGCCGGCGCTACCGTATTTGTTTACGATCATGAGAAATTTAATCCTGCAAATATGTTGCAGATGATTCAGGACTACCGGATCACTTCACTTTGCGCACCTCCTACTATTTTCCGTTTCCTTATCAGGGAAGACCTCACTAAATATGATCTTTCTTCATTAGAATATTGTACCATTGCAGGGGAAGCATTAAATCCTGCGGTATTTGAATCATTCCTGAAATTAACAGGAATCAAACTGATGGAAGGATTTGGTCAGACTGAGACTACTTTAACTGTATGTACTTTCCCTTGGACTGAACCTAAACCAGGTTCAATGGGTAAAGCAAATCCTCAATATGATGTTGACCTGCTTCGTTTGGACGGAACTCCTGCTGAAGATGGGGAACAGGGAGAAATTGTTGTTCGTTATTCCAATGGAAGGCCACTTGGTCTCTTCAAAGAGTATTATCGTGACCAGGAATTAACGGATGCAACGTGTTATGATGATATATATCATACAGGAGACGTGGCATGGCGTGATGAAGATGGCTATTTCTGGTTTGTAGGACGTACGGATGATGTGATCAAAAGCTCGGGTTATCGCATCGGGCCGTTCGAAGTTGAAAGCGCATTAATGACACACGCCGCCGTAGTTGAATGTGCAATTACCGGTGTACCTGATGAAATACGCGGACAAATTGTAAAAGCTACTATCATTCTATCCAAAGAATATAAAGATCAGGCAGGTGAAGCGTTAATTAAAGAATTGCAGGAACATGTTAAAAAAGTAACTGCTCCTTATAAATACCCCCGCATGATTGAATTCGTCGAAGAACTCCCCAAAACAATCAGTGGAAAAATCCGACGTGTAGAAATCAGGGATAAAGACAGCAAATAAATCAATGATTAATGTTTAATGATTAATTATTAATAGAAGTTATGAAGCCAAACCCTATGAAAGACAAAAGCTTTTCCTTTGCGAAAAGAGTTGTAAACTTATACAAATATATGTGTGAAGAAAAAAAGGAATATATTTTGTCAAAACAACTACTTCGATCAGGAACTGCTATTGGAGCATTATATAGGGAAAGTGAATATGCCGAAAGTAAACTTGATTTTATTCATAAGTTAGGCATAGCACAAAAAGAATGCAATGAAAGCCTATATTGGATTGAACTTATGTACAGCACAAACTATATCTCCAATCTGGAGTTCAAGAGTTTGATGCAAGATGGTGAAGAACTAATTAAGCTAATTACTTCTATAATAAAAACTGCAAAGTCTTCCATTAAACATTAATCATTAAACATTAATCATTATATGCGAATAGCGGTAAAGATAGGTAGCAACGTCCTGACTCGTTCCGATGGAACATTAGACATTACCCGTATGTCTGCCTTGGTCGATCAGGTGGCAGAATTGCATCAGAAAGGAATGGAGATTGTTCTGATTTCTTCCGGCGCTGTCGCTTCGGGGCGTTCAGAAATAAAGGCCAGCAAGAAGCTTGATCCCGTTTCTGCCCGTCAATTGTATTCGGCAGTTGGGCAAGCTAAATTAATCAATCGTTATTACGAACTTTTTCGGGAACATGGGATGCGATGTGGGCAGGTACTCACCACAAAGGAAAATTTCAGTAGCCGTACGCATTATTTGAACCAAAAACATTGCATGGAGGTCATGTTAGCAAATAAGGTAATACCTATTGTGAATGAGAACGACACGGTCTCGGTAACTGAACTTATGTTTACGGATAATGATGAACTTTCAGGGCTTATTGCTACCATGATGGGAATGGACGCATTAATTATTCTCAGTAATATTGATGGCATATTCAATGGAAGTCCTGCTGATCCTAACTGCACTGTTATCCGTGAGATTGGTACAGGAGGTGAGGATCTGACAGAATATGTACAGACCAGCCGTTCTTCGTTTGGCCGTGGTGGTATGTTGACCAAATGCCGTATTGCACGAAAAGTAGCTGATGAAGGTATTGAGGTTATTATTGCAAATGGAAAGAAAGATCATATTCTGCCACGACTGCTTTCTAAAAAGAGTGACGAAGTATGTACGCGCTTTATTCCTTCATCCAAGCCGGTGAGTAGTGTCAAAAAATGGATTGCTCATTCGGAAGGCTTTGCCAAAGGTGAAGTGCATATCAACAAAGGAGCTTGTGAGGCCCTTTCCACTCCGAAGGCGACAAGTATCCTCCTAGTTGGAGTTACCCATATAGTCGGTGATTTCGAAAAGGGAGATATAGTTCGCATATTTAACAACGAAGGTACGCAGATAGGTGTAGGATGTGCTGACTACGATAGCAAAGATGCAATCACATTGATAGGTCAACGTGACAAAAAACCGTTGGTACATTATGATTATTTGTTTTTAGATTAATAGGTATGGTACACGAAATTATCAAACAAACATCTCTCGCCTCCCGTTCATTATTATCTTTATCTGATGAATCTATTGGTGTCATTCTCCGGGATACAGCTCAGGCTTTAATGGATAATAAAGAGAAAATTCTGGCTGCTAACATTCAGGATCTTGACCGTATGGATCCGGCTGATCCTAAATACGACCGATTAAAATTGACGGAAGAACGATTAAAAGGAATTGCCGGAGATATGGAAAGTGTCGCTTCCCTCCCCTCCCCTTTGGGTAAAGTATTAACTGAAACTACACGTCCGAATGGAATGACTATTAAAAAGATTTCCGTTCCTTTTGGAGTTATCGGGATCATTTATGAAGCGCGTCCGAATGTAACGTTTGATGTATTTTCACTTTGCCTGAAAAGTGGGAATGCCTGTATACTTAAAGGAGGTTCTGATGCAGACAATTCAAATAAAGCATTAGTGGCATTAATCCGTCAGGTTCTGGAATCTTACGGTATTGATCCGGCTGTATGTACATTATTACCTCCTGAACGCGAAGCCACTACTGAGCTTCTGAATGCAGTAGGATTAGTAGATCTCATTATTCCGCGGGGTAGTAGTTCATTAATTAATTATGTACGTGAACATGCACGAGTACCGGTTATTGAAACAGGTGCAGGCATTTGTCATACTTATTTCGATATAGAAGGAGACAAAGATAAAGGACAATCAATCGTGACGAATGCAAAAACACGTCGCGTAAGTGTTTGCAATGCACTAGATTGCCTGATTATTCACAAAGACAGACTATCCGACCTTCCATATATTTGCCTTAAGTTAGCTGAAAGCAATGTGATAATCTATGCCGATAAAGAATCTTATGATTCTCTTGATGGTCATTACCCAGCTGATTTATTACATGAAGCAACAGAAGATAGCTACGGCACGGAATTTCTGGATTATAAGATGAGTATACGGACTGTTTCTTTTCTGGATGAAGCTCTTGATCATATTGCCCGTTATAGTTCGAAACATAGTGAGTGTATCATTAGTGAATCAATACAAACTATTCGTTTATTTCAACAGGCCATTGATGCAGCTTGTGTATATGCAAACGTATCTACTGCTTTTACAGATGGAGCACAGTTTGGTTTCGGTGCGGAAATTGGAATCAGTACCCAGAAGTTACATGCAAGAGGACCAATGGCATTGCCGGAATTGACCACCTATAAGTATATTATAGAAGGAAACGGGCAAACCCGAATGAACTGATTTGTCCGTTATTATTACTTGAGGTAAGGATGTTATCCATAACGCATAAAAATGATCCAATACCAATCTTTAGGATCACCAATTCCTACACTGGGTGCATATAGATAAATATAAACAGGATTAGAATCCTCTGTGAGCCAGCTTACTGATTGTAATGAACTTATAGAAGACCATATTGGATTGTAATCAATCGGTTCTGATTCTTCATATTCTTTTTGATTATAGATAGGGATTAACTCAGGCATCTTTGTTTTAATTTGAAGTTTTACAAACGAAGATGCCGGATTCAACTTTTCAGGAAAAGTCTGCTCTCCCTTGCCCATCCAAATAATTGTTCCTGCAAAAACTTTCTTTTCAGTTGCCTTATCATACCAGGTGATATTGCCAAAATCACCCGGTGGATTAAAATCGGACACAAGTTCAAATAAATCGTCGTGATTGCCCGGCAGTATAACATCATAACCTCCCAGAAATTTATTTGTAGTATAATCTACCGCAAAAGCCTGTACCATTTGTACTCCCTCCGGACAGATAATTAATCCTGATCCATCGTCTATATTATCGTCGCAAGCATTTAATCCAACCAAAAGAAGCAATGCCGCTAAAAAGATATTTAGTTTCTTCATCATTATATATATTAGTGTCTTATTATATGGATGCTAAACAATGCTATATTGTTGCATGCCCCTTACATTTTCTATTTCTTCCTTGCGAATATAGCGCTTTCTTTCTAACTTGCCGACTCTTTTATAATACAATTAAGAATATGAGACATTTCACTTCTGTACAAGATATTGGCGACTTGAATCAAGCGCTGGCAGATGCTTTTGAGATAAAAAAAGATCGTTTCCAATTTGTAGAATTAGGGAAGAATAAAACATTAATGATGATATTCTTTAATTCCAGCTTACGTACACGTTTGAGTACTCAAAAAGCGGCAATGAATCTGGGGATGAACGTTATGGTTTTGGATATTAACCAGGGAGCCTGGAAATTGGAAACTGAACGGGGAGTGATAATGGATGGCGACAAACCGGAACACATGCTGGAAGCTATTCCGGTAATGGGATCCTATTGTGATATTATCGGTGTACGATCTTTTGCTCGTTTTGAAAATAAGCAAGATGATTATAATGAAAAGGTTTTGAGTGAATTTATTCAATATTCAGGACGTCCGGTATTCAGTATGGAGGCGGCAACGCGACACCCTCTACAGAGCTATGCCGATTTGATCACTATTGAAGAATATAAAAAGAAGGATCGCCCTAAAGTAGTTATGACCTGGGCTCCGCATCCTAAAGCACTCCCACAGGCTGTACCTAACAGTTTCGCTGAATGGATGAATGCAACTGATTATGAATTTATAATCACACATCCGGAAGGATATGAATTAGACCCTTCATTTGTGGGAAATGCACGGGTTGAATACGATCAAAAGAAAGCCTTTGAAGGAGCAGACTTTATCTATGCTAAGAACTGGGCCGCCTATACTGATCCTAATTACGGACAAATATTAAGTAAAGACCGCAATTGGACTGTAGATACAGAAAAGATGGCCTTAACAAACAATGCATATTTCATGCACTGTTTACCTGTTAGACGCAATATGATCGTTACAGATGACGTAATCGAAAGCCCTCAAAGCATTGTAACACCCGAAGCCGCCAACCGCGAAATTTCCGCCCAGGCAGTACTTAAAAAGATATTACTTGCCCTTTGAGCAATTACGATTTAAAAATTACGAATTACGAATTGAAAGAATCCCTTAAATCGTAATTCGTAATTCTTAATTCGTAATTGACATCACGCTTCCCCTTGTATCCCCCCCATCGGAGGAATAAAACCATCATGTGGAGCATTACCCCGTAGTTGTTGATCTTCAAACTTACTGATATTGTCTTCCAAAGCGTGTAGTAAGCGTTTTGCATTGTCAGGTGATAGAATAACACGGCTTTTTACCTTCGCTTTTGGAACACCCGGTACGATGCGTACGAAATCCAGAATAAATTCAGATGATGAATGTGAAATGATTGCAAGGTTAGCATACGTCCCTTGTGCTATTTCTTCAGATAACTCAATCTGAATCTCGTTCATTGGTTTATTTTTGTCCATATTTTTATTTAATGATGTTTTCTTAATCAGAGAACAAACTTAGTAAATATCCCAATACAAAAGCTTATACATGAATGAGTTTTTAACTATTCATGTATCTTCAGGAAAAGGTATTGGGCTTTACCCTGCAGATTCAGGTATTGTAATATGTGAAGATTCACGGAACGTCGTATACGTTTCTTTATTGTAGAAAAATAGTATCAAATTTCTCCTCCTTAGCAAAGGAGGAGTACCCGAACGAAGAGAGGGGGAGGTGGTTTGGTGTAACTGTAATAGCTTATATAATCCCCGCAAATAATATTTTAGAATAGACCAAACCACCTCCCACCTCGTACCTCGGCGTACTCCTCCTTTGCTAAGGAGGAGAAATTTGATACTATTTTCACCACCATCGCTAATCTTCATATTTCCCTCATTTGGAAGATACTAAACCACCGATTAGTCAAGCCTTAGATAGATTATTGCCAAAGGCTTGACGTCCGCCTGAGAAGCCTTACCCGCTTCGGTGAGTAAGGCATCTCAGCAAGATGAACATATATGCTCGCTCACCTGAGCATATACCTTCAAAAATATAACTACCTTTAGGAAAAAACATAATAATCCTTTTTCAAAAGTATCTAATCGTTTTTCTTAAAATATCTAATTGTTTTTGTAGAAACATCTAATCGTTTTTTTATTGGGGTGACGTAGTGGGGAGCTACTCTATTAATATATATCCCTACATAATGCTATTATTTTCGCCTTCAGCCTTCAGCCGCCTTTAACTATCTAATTTACAGCCCGTATAACTGAAGGCAATTCCATTCAGTTTGCCTTCAGGAAATTGATTTTGTTTCCTGTTTTTACATAAAAACTCCCGGCTTATTCCAAAAAGCTCCCGACATTTTCAAATACGCTCCCAGCTTTTTGAAATATGCTGCCGACTTTTTTCAATAAGCCGGAGCGATGTATCCTGAATGCATCCTGAACGATTCTGCCTTCAGCCATACAGACTGACAATTAAACAGTTAAAGGCGGCTGAAGGCTGAAGGCGAAAATAATAAATTCATGTATAGGCGAAAAGTGATCAATAACCCCTTAAGTGGGAATTGTTAGGAATTGGAACGTAAAATAATAAAAGCGAAAACGACCACCTTCGCAGGCAGTCGTTTTCTTGTTGTGTTTTTAATTCTCAATTCTTTAGACCAATGTAAAAATACTTTTGTGTTTAAATAATAATCTTCAAACGCTTTCAAGTTTAGATATATAGTGCTAAATATCTATTACTGTCCTACAAAAGTAAGTTGTTTGAAGTAATAGCCAAACCTTCTGTGGTTAATAACTACGGAAAGATCATACTTTTTGATCTACATCAATTTAATAATTCTACTTTCCTTTATTTGATTACTAATGTACAAAAAATCGGATAATGATCGGAAGGATATAAATCCCCTTTTGCATCTGTTAGTACACCGTGTCTCGAAACATTAAAATCACCTTTAATAAAGATATAATCAATCCAATTACGCCGTTCAAAGGGTATGCGTCCATAATTATGGAAAGTATTTTCCGGGCCATAAGCTAGTTCAGATAAAGGACGCGTACGTTTCAAATGTCGTGGATCAGCTGGATTAATAAGCACCTGAATCGGATCATCTTCCGGTTTAGCATTGAAATCACCGGTTACGATAACAGGTAGTCCACCAGCTAATGCCTCTACTTGTTGTAAAACTAAAGAGGCACCTTCATGACGGGCAATCTTCCCCATATGATCCAGATGCGTATTCAACATAAAGAAATCCTTTCCTGTCTTCTTATCATGAAAAATAGCCCAGGTCGCAACACGCTCACAGGCGGCATCCCAACCTTTTGCTCCTACATTATTCATATCCTCTGCCAACCAGAAGTCTCCATGTTTTGTTACAGAAAAACGCTCCTTACAATAAAAAATCGGAGCATATTCTCCTTTTGTTTTACCGTCTTCACGACCTACCCCTACATATCCGTAACCAGAAAGACGATCCAGAAGATCTGTTAACTGATGATGTAACACTTCCTGTGCACCTATAAGATCAGCCTGATAAAAACGAATAAGTTCACCTGCATAATCTTTCCGGTTAGACCATTGGTTATCTCCGTCGGAAGAAGTATCCATGCGGATATTAAAAGACATGACATTTACAGCTTCTTCCTTGGGTGTTGATGCCATTAATATCGAAAAACTGAATAAGGTAATTAAGAAGGAAAGGATCATTTTTTTCATATCGTTCATTTTTAAGTTTGAAGGTTTACAAATGTAGATGTTCCTTTAGTAATCTACAAACATCCACAAATAAAAAAGGCTACCGGAAAATTCCGATAGCCTTTTACTATAGTATTTCGATTATTTAATCGTTTTCATCCATTGTACTGAAGTCCACTACATTCTTGCGATTTGCCTGGATACGTTCAAATTCATCTTTAGCACCTACCACCAGCTTATCAAACTCGCGTTGGCCGGTACCGGCAGGGATCAGGTGACCACAGATAACGTTTTCTTTCAAACCTTCCAAACGGTCTACTTTACCATTGATTGCAGCTTCATTCAAGACCTTGGTTGTTTCCTGGAAGGAAGCAGCCGACATAAAGCTTGTAGTCTGCAATGCAGCACGTGTAATACCTTGAAGGATCTGATTTGCAGTTGCAGGAACAGCATCACGTACTTCTACAGTCTTCAGGTCACGACGTTTCAACATACTGTTTTCATCACGCAGCTTACGGGCAGTAACAATCTGACCTGCATGCATCGTTTGTGAATCTCCAGAATCCAAAACAACCTTCTTGCCCCAGATACGGTCATTTTCGTCCATTACATCCAACTTATCAACGATCTGTTGCTCAAGGAAGCGTGTATCACCCGGATCAACAACTTCTACTTTACGCATCATCTGACGAACGATAACTTCAAAGTGTTTATCATTGATCTTCACACCTTGCAAACGGTATACGTCTTGTACTTCGTTCACGATATATTCCTGAACAGCCGTAGGACCTTTAATTGCAAGGATATCAGAAGGAGTTATAGCTCCGTCGGATAATGGCATACCCGCACGGATATAGTCATTTTCCTGTACCAACAATTGCTTGGACAACGGCACCATATATTTCTTCACTTCACCCAACTTAGAGGTTACTGTGATTTCACGGTTACCACGTTTGATCTTACCAAATGCTACTTCACCATCGATTTCAGAAACAACTGCAGGATTTGATGGGTTACGGGCTTCGAACAACTCCGTTACACGTGGCAAACCACCGGTGATGTCACCAGTCTTACCTACTGCACGAGGAATCTTAACCAATACATCCCCTGCTTTGATTGAATCACCATTTTCCTTCACAACGTGAGCTCCTAATGGCAGTGAGTAGTTTTTCAGATAATTACCTTTTTCATCGATGATATGAGCAGCCGGAGCTTTTGTCTTATCTTTCGGTTCAATGATAATCTTTTCCTTCAAACCGGTTGCTTCGTCACTTTCAACCTTATAAGTAACACCCTCGATTACGCTCTCAAACTCAATCTTACCGGAAACTTCCGATACGATAACAGCATTGAACGGATCCCATTCAATGATAGTATCACCTCTCTTAACAGAGTCACCACTATTAAAGAACAGTTTAGAACCGTAAGGAATATTATGGGTTAATAATACGATATTTGTATTCGGATCAACAATACGCATTTCAGCCAAACGGCTTACAACTACCTGATGTTTCTTTCCTGCAGCATCTACTGATTCTACAGAACGAAGTTCATCTATTTCCAGAATACCATCATATTTAGATACAATGCTATTTTCAGTTGCAATGTTAGAAGCGATACCACCGACGTGGAACGTACGAAGTGTCAACTGTGTACCCGGCTCACCAATAGACTGAGCAGCAATTACACCAACAACTTCACCTTTTTGAACCATTTGTCCGGTTGCCAGGTTACGTCCGTAACACTTAGCACAAACTCCTTTCTTGGATTCACAGGTAAGCACCGAACGTATTTCTACGCTATCAATCGGAGAGTTTTGTATCTTTACTGCTGCATCTTCACGGATCTCTTCGCCTGAAGAAACAAGAAGTTCTCCGGTTAATGGATGTTGGATATCATGTACGGATACACGTCCGAGGATACGTTCATACAGAGATGCAATAACTTCTTCGTTATTCTTCAATTCTGTACAAATCAAACCACGCAGTGTACCACAGTCTTCTTCATTAATGATCACATCATGTGATACGTCAACAAGACGACGAGTCAAATACCCTGCATCAGCAGTCTTCAACGCTGTATCGGCCAAACCTTTACGAGCACCGTGAGTAGAGATAAAGTACTCTAACACAGATAACCCTTCTTTAAAGTTAGAGAGGATCGGGTTTTCAATAATCTGTCCACCATCAGCACCACTCTTTTGCGGTTTTGCCATCAAACCACGCATTCCTGACAACTGGCGAATCTGTTCTTTCGAACCACGGGCACCAGAATCCATCATCATATATACTGAATTGAACCCGTCGTTATCTTCAGCCAGTTTCTTAATAAGAATATTAGAAAGCTTGCTGTTAACGTGTGTCCATGTATCAATAATCTGATTGTAACGTTCGTTGAATGTAATGAAACCCATGTTATAGTTAGAAAGGATTTGCTCTACTTCTTCGTTACCTTCGTCAATCAAGACTTGTTTTTCCGCAGGGATAACAACATCAGCAAGATTGAATGACAATCCGCCCTTGAATGCCATCTGGTAACCTAAGTTCTTGATGTCATCAAGGAACTGAGCTGTACGGGCAACACCACAAGTTTTAATTACATTACCAATGATATCACGTAATGATTTCTTACCTAAGATATCGTTTATATAACCAACCTCAGTAGGAACAAATTCATTTACCATCAAACGGCCTACAGAAGTTTCAATCATTTCCTTAACAAGATTTCCATCTTTATCAAGATTATCCACTAAAACTTTTATAGGTGCATGGATAGTTACTTTACCTTCATTATAAGCAATCGTTGCTTCTTCCGGTCCGTAGAATACCAAACCTTCACCTTTAGCACCTTTGCGTAATTTAGTGATATAATAAAGTCCTAATACCATGTCCTGAGAAGGTACGGTAATAGGTGCTCCATTTGCCGGGTTCAGGATATTATGTGATGCAAGCATCAACATCTGAGCTTCAAGAACAGCCTCATTACCTAAAGGCAAGTGAACAGCCATCTGGTCACCGTCGAAGTCAGCATTGAACGCCGTACAAGCCAACGGGTGAAGCTGAATTGCTTTTCCTTCAATCAACTTAGGTTGGAAAGCCTGAATACCTAAACGGTGCAATGTCGGAGCACGGTTTAAGAGTACCGGATGTCCTTTCATTACATATTCCAAAATATCCCAAACAACAGGTTCTTTGCGATCGACAATCTTCTTTGCAGATTTAACTGTCTTTACAATACCGCGTTCAATCAATTTACGAATAACGAAAGGTTTATAAAGTTCGGCAGCCATATTTTTAGGGATACCGCATTCATGCATTTTCAATTCCGGGCCTACAACAATTACCGAACGGGCAGAGTAGTCGACACGTTTTCCTAACAGGTTCTGACGGAAACGTCCTTGTTTACCTTTCAAACTGTCAGATAAAGACTTTAACGGACGGTTAGCATCTGTTTTTACCGCACTTGATTTACGAGAGTTGTCGAACAATGAATCGACAGCTTCCTGAAGCATACGTTTTTCATTACGTAGGATTACTTCCGGAGCTTTGATATCGATCAATCTCTTCAAACGGTTGTTACGTATAATAACACGACGGTATAAGTCATTTAAGTCGGATGTAGCAAAACGTCCACCATCCAGTGGAACCAACGGACGCAATTCCGGTGGAATTACAGGAACAACCTTTACGATCATCCATTCGGGTTTGTTACGACCACGAGATGCACGGAAAGATTCAACAACCTGCAAACGTTTCAATGCTTCGTTCTTACGTTGTTGTGAAGTATCTGTGCTGGCACGGTGACGCAAGTCATAAGACAATGCATCGAGATCCAGACGAGCCAATAGGTCATATACTGCTTCGGCACCGATTTTAGCAATGAACTTGTTAGGATCGGTATCATCCAGCAATTGATTTTCTTTTGGCAGATTATCCAGTATATCCAGATATTCTTCTTCTGACAACAAATCCAATTCAGCTACAGTATCTACTGTACCAGGTTGGATAACGACATAGCGTTCGTAATATATGATAGAATCAAGTTTCTTGGTAGGAACTCCTAACAGGTAACCGATTTTATTTGGTAGAGAACGGAAATACCAGATATGAGCAACAGGAACTACCAAATGGATGTGTCCCATACGTTCACGACGAACTTTCTTTTCTGTAACTTCTACCCCGCAACGATCGCAGACAATCCCTTTATAACGGATACGTTTATATTTTCCGCAATGACACTCATAATCCTTAATAGGACCAAAAATGCGTTCGCAGAAAAGACCATCCCGTTCAGGTTTATATGTACGATAATTAATCGTTTCCGGTTTTAGAACTTCACCACTGGAGTTCTCAAGGATCTCTTCAGGAGAAGCTAAACCGATCGTTATTTTTGAAAAGCTACTCTTTATCTTGTTTTCTTTTCTAAAAGCCATATTTTTAATTTATATAAAGAGTTATCAATGAGGGCAGACAAGCCGAAGCTTATCTGCCTATTGTAGTTGAATTAATCCAGAGTGAAGCTTAAACCAAGGCCTCTAAGCTCGTGTAACAATACATTGAGAGATTCCGGAATACCAGGTTGTGGCATCGGATCGCCTTTAACAATTGCTTCATAAGCTTTAGAACGTCCGACAACGTCGTCCGACTTGATTGTAAGTATTTCCTGAAGAATATGAGCTGCACCGAATGCTTCCAGTGCCCAAACTTCCATTTCTCCAAAACGCTGTCCCCCGAATTGGGCTTTACCACCCAAAGGTTGTTGTGTGATAAGTGAGTACGGTCCGATAGAACGGGCGTGCATCTTATCATCAACCATGTGACCTAATTTCAGGAAGTAAGTTACCCCTACCGTTGCAGGTTGGTCGAAACGTTCACCGGTACCACCATCATAAAGATAAGTCTTACCATAGCGTGGAATACCTGCTTTGTCAGTCCAGTCATTCAGGTCATCTAACGATGCACCGTCAAAGATAGGAGTAGCAAATTTAACATCCATTTTTCTACCTGCCCATCCCAGTACAGCTTCAAAGATCTGTCCAAGGTTCATACGGGAAGGTACCCCTAGCGGGTTCAAACAGATATCGACCGGGGTTCCATCTTCCAGGAACGGCATATCTTCCTGACGCACAATCTTGGATACAATACCTTTGTTACCGTGACGACCTGCCATCTTATCACCCACCTGGATCTTACGTTTCTTAGCAACATATACTTTTGCCATCTGAACAATACCTGTAGGTAGTTCATCACCGATAGTAAGGTCAAATTTCTTACGTCTCAGTTCGGCATCCAGTTCTTTATATTTCTTCAGATAGTTCAGGATCACTTCTTTGATAAGTTCATTCTTATCATTGTCTGTAGTCCATTTGCTTACCTGAATAGCATTAAAGTCTAGTTCTTCCAATGACTTACGGGTGAACTTACTGCCTTTGACAATAACCTCCGTATTCATAAAGTCTTTAATACCTTGTGATGTTTTACCATTTGTAAGCAACAATAATTTATCAACTAATTGCGACTTAAGTTCGGCTAACTTCACATCATAATCTTCATCCAGCTTCGGAAGGATTGCTTTATCCGTTAAACGTGATTTACGTTTCTTCACTGCTTTTGAGAACAGTGCAGTATCGATAACAACGCCACGTAACGATGGAGTAGCTTTCAAAGAAGCATCTTTCACATCACCCGCTTTGTCACCAAAGATAGCACGCAATAACTTTTCTTCCGGAGAAGGATCTGATTCACCTTTCGGGGTAATTTTACCAATCAGTATATCACCCGGTTCAATACGTGCACCGACGCGAACAATACCTCTTTCGTCCAAATCCTTTGTAGCTTCTTCGCTTACATTAGGAATATCAGAAGTCAGTTCTTCCATACCGCGTTTCGTTTCACGTACTTCCAGGATGTATTCATCAACATGTACAGAAGTGAAGAAGTCTTCACGCACCATACGTTCGTTCAATACAATCGCATCCTCATAGTTATATCCCTTCCAAGGCATATATGCTACCATCACATTACGTCCAAGAGCAAGCTCTCCGTCTTGTGTAGAATAACCTTCAGTTAGGACATCACCTTCATCAACACGCTGGCCAACCTGACAAATAGGACGTAAGTCCACGGTTGTACTTTGGTTGGTTTTACGCCACTTAGGAATGGTATATGTTTTAACCGCATCTTCAAAACTCACGAATTCTTCATCTTCAGTGCGGTCATATTTTATTTTAATAGTTGTAGCATCAACATATACTACTTCTCCGGGACGTTCTGCTGTGATCTGTGTACGTGAATCACGAGCTACTTGTTTCTCAATACCAGTACCGATAATCGGAGCATCGGCATGCAACAAAGGAACAGCCTGGCGCATCATGTTTGATCCCATCAATGCACGGTTAGCATCATCATGTTCCAGGAATGGAATTAATGAAGCTGCAATTGAAGCGATCTGTGTGGGCGATACGTCCATTAAGTCTACATCCGCAGGTGAAACTACCGGAAAGTCAGCTCCTAATCTGGACTTAACCCTATCACGGATAAATTTACCTTTATCATCTAAAGGAGCATTTCCCTGAGCAATGGTCAAATCTTCTTCTTCCTCTGCTGTGTAATATTCCAACCCTTCATTAGAGAAGTCAACCTGTTGATTAACAACTTTACGATAAGGAGTGGATATAAAGCCTAGATCATTAATCTTTGCGTAAACACAAAGAGAAGAGATCAAACCGATATTCGGACCTTCAGGAGTCTCAATAGGACACAAACGTCCATAGTGTGTATAGTGAACGTCACGAACCTCGAAACCTGCACGTTCGCGGGATAAACCACCCGGTCCAAGTGCTGATAAACGACGTTTATGAGTTATCTCAGCCAACGGGTTGGTCTGATCCATAAACTGTGACAAAGCATTTGTTCCAAAGAAAGAATTAACCACCGAAGATATAGTCTTCGCATTGATCAAGTCAATCGGAGTAAAGACTTCGTTGTCGCGTACATTCATACGTTCACGAACCGTACGGGACATACGAGCCAATCCTATACCGAATTGATTGTATAATTGTTCCCCTACTGTACGTACACGACGATTGCTCAAGTGGTCAATATCATCAACAATTGCTTTTGAATTAATCAACTCAATCAGATATTTGATAATCTCTATAATATCTTCTTTAGTCAATACTTTCACCTCATTACTGGTAGAAAGTCCTAACTTCTTGTTGATACGATAACGACCTACTTCACCAAGGTCATATCTTTTTTCCGAGAAAAACAAGTTGTTAATTACTTCACGTGCACTTGCTTCATCGGCAGGTTCTGCATTACGCAGCTGTCTGTAGATATACAATACAGCTTCTTTCTCCGAGTTACTCGGGTCTTTCTGCAGCGTGTTATATATAATAGCAAAATCGGAAAGGTTTTGATCTTCACGATGTAATAAAACATGTTGTGTACCCGATTCCAGGATCTCTTCAATGTTATCCTGATCAAGTATCGACTCACGGTCTATAATTACATCGTTACGTTCAATAGAAACAACCTCACCGGTATCTTCATCAACAAAGTCTTCTACCCAGGTCTTCAGTACACGAGCAGCCAGTTTCCGTCCGATCAGTTTCTTCAGGTTGGATTTCGTTACTTTTACCTCTTCTGCCAGATTAAAGATTTCGAGAATATCTTTATCGCCTTCAAAGCCGATAGCTCTCAAAAGGGTAGTTACAGGCAATTTCTTTTTACGGTCGATATATGCATACATCACATTATTGATGTCGGTTGCAAACTCGATCCATGATCCCTTGAATGGGATAATACGTGCGGAATACAATTTAGTTCCGTTTGCATGTGTACTCTGTCCAAAGAATACACCCGGTGAACGGTGCAATTGAGATACAACGACACGTTCCGCACCATTTATTACAAAAGTACCTCTCTCGGTCATATACGGGATCGGTCCAAGATAAACATCCTGAACTACCGTATCAAAATCCTCATGGTCAGGGTCTGTACAATACAGTTTCAACTTTGCTTTTAATGGCACACTATAGGTTAATCCACGCGCTATACATTCTTCGATGGTATAACGAGGAGGATCTATATAATAATCTAAGAACTCCAACACAAAGTTGTTGCGGGTATCTGCAATCGGAAAGTTTTCCGCAAATACCTTATACAATCCCTCTTTTTTTCTTTTTTCGGGAGGCGTGTCAAGTTGAAGAAAGTCTTGGAATGACTTCAATTGTACTTCGAGAAAGTCCGGATAGGCTAGTGGATTCTTTATCGAAGCGAAATTAACTCTTTGTTTGTCAGTTGTTGAAGACATCTGTAAGGATTTTATTGAACTTTATGAAAAATATAGACACAAAAAGGTTAAGAGTCTCCGCTCGCGCAGACTCTTAACCAACTCACCTGATAATCAGGCTATGAATATTATTTAAGCTCAACTTCTGCTCCTGCTTCTTCTAAGCTTTTCTTTAATCCTTCTGCGTCTGCTTTAGCAATACCTTCTTTGATAGCGCTAGGTGCACCGTCAACTAAGTCTTTAGCTTCTTTCAAACCAAGACCAGTCAATTCTTTTACTAATTTAACGATCGCTAATTTATTAGCACCTGGGCCTTTAAGGATAACATCGAAAGAAGTTTTTTCTTCTTCTGCAGGTGCAGCAGCACCAGCAGCAGGACCTGCAACAGCCACAGCTGCAGCAGCAGGTTCAATACCGTACTCTTCTTTCAGGATAGTAGCTAATTCGCTAACTTCTTTTACAGTCAAGTTTACTAATTGTTCAGCAAAAGCTTTCAAATCTGCCATTTTTGTATGATTTAAATGATTATTTTTTTGTTTTTTATTATCTATTTTCGAGAGTCTTTAAAACTCCGCTAAGTGTTTGTCCTCCTGATTGGAGAGCTGAAATAACGTTCTTAGCAGGAGATTGCAACAATGCAATAACATCTCCGATAAGTTCGTTCTTGCTCTTGATATTTACCAAAGCATCCAGGTTTTCTGCACCGATATAGAAGCTTTCCTGTACATAAGCAGCTTTTAAACTCGGTTTAACAACATCACCTTTTTTGGAACCTTTAGTAAATTCTTTAATCAGTTTGGCAGGTACATTCGCTTGTTGTGAAAACATTACAGCGGTGTTACCTTTTAATGCTTCATCCAGTGGAGAGAAGTCACCTTCTACATTTTCCAATGCTTTCTGAAGCAATGTATTCTTTACGACAACCAATTTAACGTCCTGTTTGAAACAAGCCCGTCTCAACTGACTGGTCTTCTCTGCATTCAATGCTTCGATATCAGTCAAATAGAAGTTTGGGTATTCCTGAACAGTAGCGGTTAATTGTGCTATTACTTTGCTTTTATCTTCCTTTCTCATTGTTCAATCGTTTAATTATTTTCTTCAATTGACTTAGGGTCTATTTTAATACCCGGACTCATTGTACTAGAAAGATAAATGCTCTTAATATATGTACCCTTAGCAGCTGTTGGTTTCAATTTGATCAACGTAGAAATAAATTCCTTAGCATTGTCACGGATCTGATCAGGATTGAAAGAAACCTTTCCTACTGATGTGTGAACGATACCGGTCTTATCTACCTTAAAGTCGATCTTACCTTGTTTAACCTCTCTTACAGCGTTACCGACTTCATTAGTAACCGTACCACTCTTTGGATTAGGCATTAAACCACGAGGGCCTAAAACTCTGCCGAGAGCACCGATCTTACCCATGATAGACGGCATTGTTATGATAACATCAATATCGGTCCAACCGCCTTTGATTTTATCAATATACTCATCCAACCCTACATAGTCAGCTCCAGCTTCTTTAGCTTCTGCTTCCTTGTCTGGTGTACATAATGCGAGAACTCTAATCTGCTTACCTGTTCCGTGAGGCAATGAAACAACACCTCTAACCATTTGATTAGCTTTACGAGGATCAACACCCAGGCGAACGTCAACATCAACTGAAGCATCAAATTTTGCAAGGCTAATTTCTTTTACCAACGCAGATGCTTCCTTTAATGTATATACTTTCCCAGGTTCAATCTTGCTTAAAGCCAACTTCTGTTTTTTTGTAAGTTTACTCATCTCAATTGATTTTTTAGTTGTTACCCGGGAATTCCCCTTTGATTGTGATACCCATACTTCTTGCTGTTCCGGCAACCATTTTCATAGCTGCATCAACAGTAAAGCAGTTCAAATCAACGATTTTGTCTTCTGCAATAGTTTTTACCTGATCCCAAGTAAGCTCAGCCAACTTTTTACGGTTAGGCTCTGCAGAACCACTCTTTAATTTAGCAGCTTCCAATAATTGGATTGCTACCGGAGGGGTTTTAACAACAAAGTCGAATGTTTTATCAGCATAATAAGTAATTACTACAGGTAATACCTTACCAGCTTTTTCCTGAGTCCTGGCATTAAATTGCTTGCAAAACTCCATAATATTAATACCCTTAGAACCTAAAGCAGGTCCAACTGGGGGAGAAGGGTTTGCTGCTCCTCCTTTAATCTGCAATTTGATTTGTCCAGCAACTTCTTTAGCCATTTTTTCTACAATTTAGTATATAACATCAGTAACTTAAAGAAAGAGTGGGATTACCTTTTGTAACAGAAAAGGTACTATTCTTTCTCAACTTGTAAATAACCTAACTCAAGCGGGGTCTTACGTCCGAAGATTTTAACCATCACTTTAAGTTTCTTTTTCTCAGCATTGACCTCTTCAATGATACCACTGAAACCGTTGAAAGGTCCAAATGTCACTTTCACCGTTTCACCCACATAGAATTGGATATCCAGATCGTCCTGTTGTTCCTGCAAATCGTCTACCGTACCTAAAATACGATTTACCTCTGCCGGACGCAACGGAACAGGATTTTCAGATCCTCCCAGGAATCCAATCACATTAGGAATGGTACGCAATTTATGAGCGACCTCTCCTACCAGAGCAGCTTCTACCAAAACATAACCAGGCAAATAAGCGCGTTCTTTCATCATTTTCTTGCCGTTACGTATTGTAAAAGTTTTTTCTGTAGGAATAAGAACTTGTGCTACATATTCACCCAAGTCAGAATTCTTCATTTCAGCTTCTAAGTACTCTCTTACCTTATTCTCCTTACCACTGATGGCTCGTAGAACATAAAATTTCTTCTGGATATCAGACATACTTAAAACTGATTAAAAAATTCTTTCGTAGACGAAACGCATCACGCCCTCAAAAGCAAAGTCAATAACAAAGATTAATGCAGCTATGATAAGGGAAGCAAACATAACCACAACCGCACTATTGGAAAGCTCTGTTCTAGTTGGCCAAGAAACTTTATAAACAAGTTCGTTATAAGATTCCTTAATATAATTGATAATCTTTTTCATTGAATCTATTATTTTTTTTGCACGGAAGGAGAGGCTCGAACTCCCGACACCTGGTTTTGGAGACCAGTGCTCTACCAACTGAGCTACTTCCGTAAATAAAGCCGGTCCGTTTAAGACCGGCTTTTATATAATTTAGAATTAGTCTAATAATTCTGTGATCTGGCCAGCACCTACTGTACGTCCACCTTCACGGATTGCGAAACGCAAACCTTCGCTACAAGCTACCGGGTAAATCAATTCTACAGTAATAGTTACGTTATCACCAGGCATTACCATTTCAGTTCCTTCAGGAAGAGTAATCTCACCTGTTACGTCCAATGTACGGATATAGAACTGAGGACGATATTTGTTATGGAATGGAGTGTGACGTCCACCTTCTTCTTTCTTCAAGATATACACCTCAGCTTTTACTTTTGAGTGAGGTTTAACCTTATTTGGGTGAGTGATTACCATACCACGTTTGATAGCATCTTTATCAACACCACGCAACAACAAACCAACGTTGTCACCAGCTTGACCTTCATCCAAAAGTTTACGGAACATTTCAACACCTGTTACAACAGATTTCATGCCTTCAGCTCCTAAACCAATGATCTGAACTTCTTCACCAACTTTGATGATACCTGTTTCAATACGACCTGTTGCTACAGTACCACGACCTGTGATAGAGAACACGTCTTCAACCGGCATCAAGAATGGTTTATCAACTTCACGTGGAGGTAATGGAATCCAAGTATCACAAGCATCCATCAATTCCATGATTTTTTCTTCCCATACTGGTTCACCGTTCAATCCACCTAATGCAGAACCACGGATAACAGGAGTATTGTCGCCGTCGAAATTATAGAATGAAAGAAGTTCTCTCATTTCCATTTCAACCAAGTCTAACATTTCTTCGTCGTCCACAGAGTCACATTTGTTCATGAAAACAACCAACTTAGGAACGTTTACCTGACGAGCCAAAAGGATGTGCTCGCGAGTTTGAGGCATAGGACCATCAGTAGCAGCAACTACAATGATAGCACCGTCCATCTGAGCAGCACCAGTAACCATGTTCTTCACGTAGTCAGCGTGACCAGGACAGTCAACGTGAGCATAGTGACGATTAGCTGTTTGGTACTCAACGTGAGATGTGTTGATAGTGATACCTCTTTCTTTTTCTTCAGGAGCGTTGTCAATAGAATCGAATGAACGCAATTCTGAAAGACCTCTTGCAGCTAAAACAGTTGTGATAGCAGCTGTTAAAGTTGTTTTACCGTGGTCAACGTGACCAATCGTACCAATGTTTACGTGTGGTTTCGATCTGTCAAATTTTTCTTTAGCCATAACTTAATTGTTCTTTATTTAATTAATGATCCTGTTCTTAAATCCATTTTCTTTATTTTGAGCCGGTGCCGAGACTTGAACTCGGGACCTCTTCCTTACCAAGGAAGTGCTCTACCGCTGAGCTACACAGGCAAACTTAGAGCGGAAGACGGGACTCAAACCCGCGACCCTCAGCTTGGAAGGCTAATGCTCTATCAACTGAGCTACTTCCGCAATTTACACTTTACGTAAACATTTCGCGCTTCGAACTGTTTTATTGTTGTAAAGTTCACTCGTGGGCAGTGATGGATTCGAACCACCGAAGTCGAAAGACAGCTGAGTTACAGTCAGCCCCATTTGGCCACTCTGGTAACTGCCCAGTACAAATTGAAAGCTTTTACTTTCATTAAAAAACAAGCCTCTGCTTGCTTTTGAGCCTCTTGTCGGATTCGAACCAACGACCCCGAGATTACAAATCACGTGCTCTGGCCAACTGAGCTAAAGAGGCAGACCCTCACTTTCAAGATGAAGCCGCTTCGTCATTAGGGCGAAACGGCTGCAAATTTAGATATTATTTCTTATATACCAAAACTTCTTTCTTCTTTTTTTACTTGGCGCGGACTTTTTCTTTCATTTTTGCCAACTGCTTTTCCAAAGCAACAATACATTCATCCACTGCTTCTTCAAAAGTATCACCCACCTTCTCTGCAAAACAATCACCATGCTTAATATTCAGCAGAATTCCGGCTTGTTTATTATTGGCTGCTTCAGGTTTTATCACTTTCAGATTCACTTCTGCCGAAAGAATCTCATCATAAAATTTTTGCAGCTTTGAAACTTTCTTTTGAACAAACGCTTCTAATTGTTCTGAAGCGTCAAAATGAATAGCTTGAATTCTAATTTCCATAATTTCCTCCTTCTTTTTTTGCTCGAGGGTGAGCATGATACACTTTTTTTAATTCCTCAAAGGTTGTATGTGTGTAAATACTGGTTGAAGCCAAACTACTATGACCAAGCAGCTCTTTTACTGCATTCAACTCAGCTCCGTTATTCAACATACTCGTCGCAAATGAGTGACGCAACACATGCGGACTACATTTTGACAAAGTAGGGATTTCTTCCAGCCTTTCTTTTACCACATTATAAATTACCGACGTCGTAACCGGCTCCCCGTTTTTCTTTAACAAGAGCCAATCACTAAAAGTTCCGACTTCCCTGTCACGTATATCTATATATTTAGTTAATAAATTCTTCAACCCTTCAGCGAATGGTATGAGCCTTTGCTTATTTCGTTTCCCGGTCACTTTTATCACCATAGCATCATAGTCGATGTCGCGATCTTTTATTCCCGCTAATTCTGCACGACGCATACCTGTATCATACAATAACTCAAGAATCAGCCGATCGCGGACGCCTTCAAAATCTTCAGCAAAGCTATCACCATCCAACAAAAGCTCCATATCCTTTTCCTTCACGAAATAAGGTAACGGCTTTTTAGCTTTCGGCCCATTTATCAATCGTAAAGGATTAACGGCAACTACCCCATGCTTTATGAGATATTTAAAAAAAGATTTCAAAGAACTTAACTTTCGATTGACAGATACTGGCGACATCTGGCCATCCATTAAAAAGACGATCCAATTACGAACAATATCCGCATCAATAGAAACAGGATCAAACCTGCCTTCATGATAAACTTTTACATATTCTTCAAACTGACTTAAATCCTTTGCGTAGGCCGAAACTGTATGATCGGAATAATTCCGCTCGTATCGAAGATAATCTAAAAACTCATCAATAATCATATTCGCCACATCATTTTAACATGCAACGAATATAAAAATAAGTATTCAATTAAACAAGTCTTGGTAAGTATATTTTACTCTTCCATTTGTTGCAACTTCTGCACATATGCAGCACGCATATTTTGCTTTCTCTTTGTTACAGAAGGCTTGATAAATGCCTGACGGCTTCTCAATTCTTTAACAACTCCTGTTTTCTCAAACTTTCTTTTAAACTTTTTAAGCGCTTTTTCAATGTTTTCGCCTTCCTTCAATGGTACTACAATCATAATGATGTTTATATAGTTATTTAAATATTTATATCCGTAAAACGGGCAGCAAAATTACGGATTGTTTCCTTAATAGCAAAACTTTCAGGAAAATAATTCTTAAAATTCCGGAAAAGAGCATTTACTATATTAAAAGCAAAATGTCAACGATTATAAAATTCCACTTGAAAATAGATAGGTTAAAAAATGTTTCTATGCATAGTTTAACTACAAAACACCTATTATAAAACATCAAACCATACATAGTTGTGACAATTTGTATAGTTTTTGATCTATTGATTTTATTTTTAAAGCGATTTAGTATCTTTGTAGAAATAAAACAAAACACAATCATCTATGAAGTCAATTATTCCTACACGTCTATCTGCTTTACGTGAGATGATGAAGAAGTATCGAATTGATGCTTATATAATACCTAGTTCAGATCCTCATCTAAGTGAATATCCGGCCGATCGATGGAAGTCGCGTAGTTGGATATCTGGGTTTAACGGTTCTGCAGGAACAGTGGTCATAACAGCAAACAAAGCCGGTTTATGGACGGACTCTCGTTATTTCCTGCAGGCTGAAATTCAGCTCGAAGGATCGGGTATAGAATTATATAAAGCTTCATTACCGGAAACCCCTACTATTATTGATTTTCTGTGGCAGGAACTCGAAAAGGATCAGACAGTCGGTTTGGATGGACAAACCTATAGTGCAGCCGAAGCCATATCGCTTGAAAACAAATTAGCAAAAAAAGGTATTGGATTCGAGACAACCCATGATCTTATAAATATGATTTGGGAAGATCGCCCCCCTATTCCAGGCAATCAGATATTTGAAATGCCGGTTGACCTTAGCGGACAATCCGTTTCTCAAAAACTGAATGCAATAAACGATCAGTTGCATAAAGAAGGAGCTGACTGCCTTATTCTGGGAACATTAGATGAGATAGCCTGGACATTTAATATCCGTGGAACAGATGTTACATACAATCCGGTTGCAGTAAGCTATGGCTTTGTTTCCGAAAAAGAAAGTGTTCTTTTTATCGATCCGAAAAAAATGACAGAAGAGATTGCCAGAAACCTGAAAGAAGAAGGAGTCACTCTCGCTGACTATTCCCGTATTCAAACTTATTTATCTCATTTACCTGAAAACTACACAGTATTTATTGATAAGAATAAAACCAATATTTCTTTATTCAATGCAATCCCCCCCAAATGCACCATAATAGAGGGGATTACACCGGCCAATCATCTTAAGAGCATCAAAAATGAAACTGAAATAAAAGGTTTCCATAATGCTTTGATTAAAGATGGTATTGCGCTGACAAAATTCTATATCTGGCTGGAAAAAGAAATGGCTACGGGAAATATCGTTACAGAAATAAGTGCTTCGAATAAACTATCGACTTTACGATCTGAACAACCCATGTATTTGATGGATAGCTTTGAAACCATTAGCGGCTATGCCGAACATGCCGCTATCGTTCATTACGGCCCTACACCAGAAACCGATGCGACTCTACAAGCAAAAGGATTATTCCTCATGGATTCAGGAGCACAATATCTGGATGGAACTACAGATATCACTCGTACGATAGCTTTAGGTGAACCGACAGAACAGATGAAAAAAGATTTCACACGCGTACTGAAAGGGCATATTAGTTTGGCTAAAAGTAAATTCCCTGCTAACACACGTGGTTCCCAACTGGATATATTAGCTCGTAAAGCATTATGGGATGCCGGTATTAATTATCTTCATGGTACAGGTCATGGCATCGGCCATTGCCTCAATGTACACGAAGGCCCGCAAAGCATTCGTATGGAAGAAAATTCAGTTACTCTAAAGCCAGGCATGGTAATAAGTAATGAACCGGCAATGTACCGTACTGGAGAATATGGAATTCGCATCGAAAACATGATACTTGTACGGGAAGACAGTGATACCGAATGGGGGAAATTCCTCAATTTCGAGACTCTCACTCTTTGCTATATTGACACGCGATTGGTAATTGTTCCTATGTTATCCGCACGTGAACATGCATGGATCAACAAATACCATCAAATAGTATACGACCTTCTCAGCCCTCATCTTAACGAAAAAGAAGCAGAGTGGTTGAAAGAGAAAACAAAAGAAATCTGAATATAACGATTAACGATTAGTGATTAACGATTAGTATTCAAAAACCATATTAATGTTAATCGTTAACCGTTAATCACTAATCGTTAATTAAATGGCTTTAATAAAATCAGTACGTGGCTTTACGCCCGTCATAGGAGAAGACACATTTCTGGCAGATAACGCAACTATTATAGGAGATGTTGAAATCGGAGAAGGTTGCAGTATTTGGTTTGGAACGGTTTTACGTGGAGATGTTAATTCAATTCGCATTGGTAATGGAGTAAATATTCAGGATGGTTCCGTTTTACATACTTTGTATGAGAAATCTACTATTGAGATTGAAGACGACGTGTCTATCGGTCATAATGTAACAATACACGGTGCTAAAATATGTGCAGGAGCTTTAATAGGTATGGGATCTGTGGTTCTTGACCATGTCGTTGTGGGAGAAGGTGCTATCGTTGCTGCCGGCTCTGTAGTTCTCAGCAAAACCATTATTGAACCGGGAAGCATCTATGCCGGCGTTCCAGCCAAGTTTGTGAAAGAAGTTGATCCGGAACAATCCAAAGAGATCAATCAAAAGATTGCAAAGAACTATCACATGTATTCTTCTTGGTATAAAGAAGAAGAAAATTTAAATTGAAAGAAATTTGAAGATAGATTGACAGACTTGAATTGTCCTTAAAGCCTTAAATGCCTTCAAAGGCTTTAAAGGCATTTAAGGTTTTAAGGACAAAAAAAATCTTAAATAATTCGTAGATAACATGAAAAAACTATTAACAGGAATAATTATTATCCTTATAGGAATAGCCTCTTTCCTGGCTCTGCCTTCTAATTATTATCTACGTAAAGCTTTAATATATCTGCATCCGAAAATAGATCAATATCCCATCTTTGAGAATCGAATTATTAAGGCTGGAAACCCTGCACCCTGGCCAAAAGCAGAAGTATATAATAAACTTTCTCTTCCAACGGAATATACCCCGATGTTTGAAGAGTTTGAAACTATCGCTTTTGTAATTATTAAGGATGGGAAATTGCTTTTTGAAGAATATTGGGAAGATTATTCACCACAATCCCATAGCAATTCTTTCTCCATGGCTAAAAGCATTGTATCTTTGGCTATCGGATGTGCTATTGATGAAGGACTGATAAAGAGTGTAGATCAACCAGTGAGCGATTTCTATCGGGATTTTATTGGATACAATGGAAAGACACTCACCATTCGCCATCTGCTCACTATGAGTGCCGGAGTCGATTTCCAGGAAGCTTATACCTCGCCTTTTTCTCCCACCACTAAACTTTATTATGGTAATGACCTGCAAAAGGTAACTTTTAATATGAAAGAGATTGAGGAACCGGGTGTCAACTTTGTCTATCAAAGCGGAGTAACCCAATTGCTTACTTTTATTGTAGAAAAAGCAACTGGAGAGAATGTCAGCAATTATGTTTCCCGTAAGTTTTGGACCCCTATGCAAGCTGAAGAAGACGCACTCTGGAGCCTTGATAAAAAAGACGGAGTTGAAAAAGCGTATTGTTGTTTTAATAGTAATGCCAGAGATTTTGCCCGCTTTGGTCAACTAATATTAAACAATGGGGCTTGGAGTAATAACCAATTGATATCGTCTTCTTATCTAGAGGAAGCTATTACTCCCGATTCCTCACTTATTTATAAAGATTATAATGAAACCAATAAATATTATGGATTTCAATTCTGGAATTTAACATATAAAGGTATGCAAATTCCATATATGCGGGGAATTCTCGGTCAATACATCTTTGCTATTCCTGAAAGAAATGCAGTGGTTGTTCGTCTTGGTAAAAAAAGGAGCGATATTTATACTTCCCAACATTATCCGGAAGATATAGATATATGGTTATCTGCTGCCACTTTCATTTTAGATGCAAGTGAAAATTTATAAATAACTATACAACCCATGAAAAAAACAATATTCGTAATCTTTATATCTGCTTTATGTATATGTAGCTTTTCCTGTAAACAAGAAAGAACAAAAGAAGTATGGTACGCAGAACGTCCTCCCTTTAATCCTCCTTCCTATGTGTGCTATAAAACACCCGGCACAATTACTATTGATGGTAAACTATTACCCGAAGAATGGGATGCCATACCGTGGACAAGTGATTTTGTCGATATAGAAGGAGATTTGCAACCTCTCCCCCATTTCCAAACCCGGGCAAAGATGGCACATGATGATCAAGGTATGTATTTTGCTTTTGAAATAGAAGAGCCACATGTCTGGGCAACAATAACTGAACATGATGCAGTGATCTTCCAAGATAATGACTTTGAGATTTTTCTAAACCCTACAAACGATACGCACAATTATCTTGAATATGAAGTAAATGCCCTAGGAACTGAATGGGATCTTTATCTCTCCAAACCCTATCGGGATAATCCTGTCGTATTAAACAATTGGGAATATATCGGTATGAAATCAGCCTTCCATATAGAAGGCACCTTGAACAATCCAAATGATACAGACAAATACTGGAGTGGAGAAATATTTATACCCTGGCCTTCTATTTACCAGGTAATGCGTCGTGAAGAAAAACCAATGGAAGGCGAACAAATTCGAGTCAACTTCTCCCGTGTACAATGGACCACCGAAGTAAAAGATGGCAAATATGTAAAAATACCTATGCCAGGAGAAAGTAATATTCGTGAACATAATTGGGTATGGGCACCAACAGGAGTAATTAATATTCACTTGCCTGAGTACTGGGGTTTTGTTCAGTTTACAGAAAAGGTAGCCGGAACAGGTGAAGTCCCTTTCAAATGGAATCAGGATGAAGATATTAAATGGATGCTCCGCCAACTCTATTATAGACAACGCGAATACCGGCAGGCTTATGATGAATATGCTTCTATTCTTGCCAATTTGAAACCGGAAGAAGTCTGTAAACCGGAATGGATAAGCAACCTAAAGGTATTTACCACACCATCTACTTATGAAATTCTATTGCCGATAGAAAATAATACTGTATGGCATATCCGAGAAGACGGATTGGTTTGGAGCACAATAGAAACTGAAAGAATGCCGGGAGTTAATTAACAAGAGTTAGACAGAAGAATTCTCTTTAAAATTTTTCCGCAAAATTTTCAATAAGAACATTTTAAATAGAAATATTTATCGTATTTTTCCCCTGCAAACAAGTAGCAAAAATAATTTGATATTCATCCTCTTAATAATTAAGCCATGGGACTGATACCAACCAAAAATCAATGGCAGAAATGGTCGCTTCCGAGTAAATATACCGCAATCGGTCTACCTATTGCGATAGTTGGTATCATCGTCAGTGTGGTGTTTGGAATATATCCTAAACAAGACAATTATGTGGCTATCGACCAGGAAGAAATAAGCAGAAATGCAAAAGCAACAAAGGATATGATTGAAGAATTATTGATTTATGGAGAATCTATTCCGCCGCTCAAAACCGAATTGAACGATCCATATTCCGACATCTTAATCAAGCTGTCGCAACAACTAAAGATCAATCCATACAATGTTCGTGCATTAATAACGCGAGGCCAGGTACATTATATCACAAGCACGTCACTCAATAGATTTGAATACCGTAAGGCAATTCGTGATTTTGAAAATGCCATAAAAGAAAATAAAAATGCAGCAGACCCCTATTATGGCCTGGGAACAATCTATTATTTATTAGCAAACCTGGATATGGTCAGAAGAGAATTATATAAAATACATGGTAAAGGAAGATTTCATAAAAACCCGGAAAACGAAAAACTTGAAAGATTCTTACCCGCCATTGAAATATACCCGGATGAGCGCGTCAAAACAATGCTTCTGGCAGCCCTTAATCAATTCCAAATAGGAAAAAAACTAAAAAGTATCATGCGCACCGATAAAAATGAGAAATCAGAAATCACTACTGTTTTCTTCGATCCGGAAACCATCGACAACCGCATTAAAAGCATCCGGAGCATCCTTAAATACGACCCGACAATACGCCCCGATTTAGCCCTCGACAACGCATTCTCAATGTGTTACTGCTTTGTCGTCCCTCAGGGAATATTAGACTTATATGATCTTTCTGCACCCGAGAATGAGTAACAATAAGTTAACATAGTAAATAAAAAAATCGCATTATTCTTTCCCTGAATAATGCGATTCTCACCTTATCTATTAATAATTATTTCCTATTTTGGGCGAATTGATAGCCCGCATTTAATGCTTTTAAATTCATATTTACTATATCTTCTCCTTTACGTCCGAATATACGACGGATTCCATCTTCAAGTTTAGAAAATTCAATATTTATAAAAGGAGCAGCAGCACCTAACATAACAATATTAGCTGAACGGGAAGAACCGAGCTCTTTAGCAATAGCTTCTACATCTAAAACCACTTTATGAGGCAGTTTACTTAATTCAGATTCCACTTTTTCCATTTCAGGATAATTGGGGATATTCACAAAAGGCTGTGAATTGGTTACCAACCAGCCATCTTTTTTCAAGAAAGGCAGATAACGAAGGCTTTCCATAGGTTCTAAAGAAATGATCATATCTGCCTGCCCCAAAGCTATGAGATCCGAAGCAATAGGTTTATCTGATAAACGCAGGTTCGATTGAACATCTCCACCACGTTGACTCATACCATGAACTTCCGCCTGCTTCATATACAAGCCTTCTTTTAATGCTGCTTCACCTATAACGGCTGCAATAGAGAGGATCCCCTGGCCTCCTACCCCTGATAAAATAATATCTATCTTCATTTTGTTGCTGCTTTTCTTTTTTTGGCAAATGTTTGAATACACTCACGACGAGGAATTAATACAGATACACCTTTATATTCTATTTCTTCTCGGATAATGGATTTCATTTCCTCATAATTCTTCTTCAAAGGTATCATCACACGGATATGTGCAGGATCAACACCAATACCTGCACAGATTGATTCCAGCCGGCCTGTTCCTGCAGAATCCTGCCCACCGGTCATTGCTGTTGTTTCATTGTCAGAAATAACAATGGTAATATTTGTTTCCTCATTGACACAGTCCAATAAACCTGTCATACCTGAATGCGTAAAAGTGGAATCTCCAATTACAGCAACTGCAGGAAATAGTCCGGCGTCTGTAGCACCTTTAGCCATAGTAATAGATGCGCCCATATCAATACAAGTATCAATCGCCCGGAAAGGAGGCAGTGCACCCAGTGTATAGCAACCTATATCACTAAAGACCTTTGCTGATCCATTATATTCTAATAACACCTCATTTAAAGCTTCATATACATCGCGGTGTCCACAACCCTGACATAAAGCCGGTGGGCGTTGTTCCACGACTTCCGGTATAGCATAAAAGCTTTCTATATTTTTACCCAATGCTTTTCCTACAGCATCCGGGCCTAGCTCTCCATCTCGTTGAAGTGTTCCATCCAGGCGTCCATGAACAATTATACCCCGTCCAAGAAATCCTTTCAGTTGTTCTTCCACGATAGGAAAACCTTCTTCTAGCACAAGAATCTCTTTACATTCATCTACAAGTTTCTCTACCATCTTTTTAGGTAAAGGATACTGAGTAATCTTTAAAACCGGATATTCAAATCCATCCGGATAATTTTCCGACAGATAATTGAAGGCAATTCCTGTTGTAATAATTCCCAGATTCTTATTGGGTGCATCAAAATAGGTATTGTAACCCGAAGTCTCTGAGACTTCAGTGAAAATATTCTGTGCTTCCAGTAATACTTTATAACGCTTACGAGCCAAAGCTGGAAGTAAGACAAAACGTTGTCGTCCGTCTTCTGGTGTATGCAATTTGTTTTCTTCTTTTTGTGGACGTGTCACTACACCTGCACGGGAATGTGCCATACGGGTAGTAATACGCAATAGAATAGGATAACCTAATTTTTCTGATAGTTCAAAACCATCATATACCATATCATAAGCCTCTTGTTGATTAGAAGGTTCCAACATCGGGATCATAGCAAAATTACCATAGACACGATTGTCTTGTTCGTTTTGAGAAGAGTGCATTGAAGGATCATCCGCTGTGATAATGATCATACCACCATTTATACCACTCATTGCCGCATTCATAAAACAATCGGCTGCAACATTCAATCCCACATGTTTCATACAACAAAGTGTCCGTTTGCCGGCATAACTCATTCCTAAAGCCGTTTCCATTGCCGTTTTCTCATTTGTACTCCATCGGCTATGAATACCCCGCTCTTTTGCTGTAGGCGAAGCCTGTATATATTCGGTAATTTCGGTAGAAGGGGTACCCGGGTAGGCATATACTCCGGAAAGCCCGGCATCTATTGCTGCCTGTGCAATGGCCTCATCCCCTAAAAAAAGATGCTTTTCCATATATTTTGCTTTCTTATTGTTGACTGATTATTATTTTGACTGACAAAGATACACTTTTTAGATCAGTTAGACGGCAAATATCACCGAATATTACGACGGTTCAATTCCGCCCGGTAACGATTTGCATTATTGTTATGTTCGGTTAGAGTAGATGCAAAATTGTGACGTCCTGAAAAATCTTCTTTCGCCACCATATAGAGGTAATTATGTTTTGTATAGTTCAGTACGGCATTCAGTGATTGAATAGTAGGAATACGCAAAGGTCCGGGAGGTAATCCGGGATAAATATATGTATTATAAGGAGAATCTATTTCCAAATGAGCATAAAGAATACGCTGCAACATAAAATCACCGACTGCATATTTCACCGTAGGATCCGCCTGCAATAACATTCCCCTATGTAACCTGTTTATATACAGACCAGCGACTATCGGATATTCATCAGCGACAGCTGTTTCTTCTTCAACAATAGAGGCTAGAATTGCTACTTCAATAGGTGTCAACCCTATTTTCTCTGCTTTAGTTTTACGATCATCATTCCAAAAGGTATCATATTCTTTTTTCATCCGGGTCAGTAACCTATCCGGAGAAATATTCCAGTAAACTTCGTATGTATTAGGTATAAACATAGCACGGATTGTTTCCGTATTGAAACCTAAAGAATCACAATAAGCCGGATCAGTTAAACGTGTCAAGATATCATCTGCTGTAAGCATTAGTTGTTCGTCTAATCTTTTTGCCAAATCATCAAGAAAACGTACATTATTGAAAGTAATGCGCGTTGGAGTTTGCTGCCCTCTTCTTAATCGGTTTATTAAATCGATACTGCTTATTCCCGGGTCAATAGCATATTTGCCGGTTCTCATATTGTCGGGATATTCAAATGCACTAGCCAATATATTAAAGAAATCAATATTTTGTGCGCCGGCTGAGTCTATTAAAAATTCACCCAAATCATCAAAGCTTGTCTTTTCATCAATATAAGCGTAAACCGTTTCTTCAGGCGCAAAACCCGTCTTCTTAAAAAAACGATACCCTTTGAATCCTATACTTCCCAGAATTAAGAGGACAATCAAGAGACATCCTATATCTTTTCTTTTTTTTCGGGGTTGAGTCGACTTTTCCATATAAACCTTTGAGTTTCAGAATAAGCCACAAAAGTAGCATCTTTTTCTCTAAAAATAGCCGTAAAAATCTTTGATTATTAAAAATTACATCTATCTTTGCAACGCAATTTCAGGAACACCCAAAATTGAAGGAAGTGTGGGTGAGTGGCTGAAACCACCAGTTTGCTAAACTGACGATATCGCAAGGTATCCGCGAGTTCGAATCTCGCCGCTTCCGCACCAAAAGCCGCTTTTAGCGGCTTTTTTGTTTTTATTATCCTCCATTCTTCCATTTCTGTAAATTGTTGTACCTTTGTTAGCAACAAGAACAGTAATCAATGTATTTCAAAGATATAATCGGTCAGGAAGAAATAAAGAAACGTTTGATCCAGTCAGCCAAGACAGGATTTGTACCTCATGCACAACTTTTTACTGAACAAGGTGGAGCCGGTGCTTTTCCTTTAGCCATAGCTTATGCGCGTTATCTTAATTGTCTCCATCCGGCAGAAGACGACTCTTGTGGAAAATGTCCTTCCTGTCTTAAATATGATGAGTTAGCTCATCCTGACCTTCATTTCGTTTTTCCTATAGTTTCCAAAAAAGAGAAAAAAAAGGAAGTATGTGATGACTACTTAAGTGAATGGCGCAGTTTTCTACAGGGTAGGCCTTATTTTACAATCGACCAGTGGATGGATTATATGGATGCTGGTAATTCACAGGCTCTTATTTATTCGAAAGAAAGCGATGAGATTATTCGCAAACTGAGTTTGAGAATATATGAAGCCGAATATCGCGTATTGTTAGTTTGGTTACCTGAAAAATTGCATCAGACTTGTGCCAACAAACTATTGAAAATAATAGAAGAACCTCCAACAAATACAATAATTCTCATGGTTTCCGAAGCTCCGGATATGATCTTAGGCACTATTCAGTCAAGAGCGCAACGTATCCATGTACGTCCCATTGAAACTCAGGCAGTAACGAATGCCTTACTTCAACAATACAAACTTACACCGGAAGACGCCAAACAGGTTGCCCATCTTGCTGCCGGAAATTATATTCAGGCTATAGAAGCGATTAGTATGGGAGAAGAGAATAAGTTTTTCCTTGAACAATTTAAAGCCATGATGCGTAACTCGTGGACACGTAATGTAAAAGGAATGAAAGCCATGGCAGATGTTTTAGGTGGTATCGGACGGGAACGGCAAAAGAATTTCCTTGCTTATTGTCAACATCTGATACGGGAAAACTTTATCTATCGTTTCCAATCTGAAGAATTGAATTACATGAATAAGGACGAATCCGATTTTGCCATCAATTTCTCACCTTATGTAAATGAACGAAATGTAATAGAGCTTATGGATGAATTGGCAAAAGCAGAAAGACATATCACACAAAACGTTAATGCCAAGATGATATTCTTTGATATTGGCTTGCGAATAACTGTATTAATTAAGAAATAAAGAGAGATCCGGCTATACGTTATTTGGATGATTTAGTATTTCTCACAATCATAAGTACCGGGTTATCGTCATCTTCTAAGGACTCTGCCAGTTTATGAACCTTAGAGAATTTATCTCCATATTTATTTTTGCGTACAGCCAGGTCAGAACTTTCAAGCATCTCTTTCCTAAATGATTCTGCCGTTCTCCACATGATTCGGTTACCATTCGAATCTATTTCAAGTGGAAAAAAAGCAGGACCACCATCTATATCATTCGTTAATTCTCCTGCAGGATAATTAAACTGACTGTTTCCATAATTCGTCACCTTTCCATCTTTCTTGCTATATGTGGCATATAAATAGCTTCCTCCAAATCCAGCATCTCCTCTCCTTCCGCTTTATGTATATTTTCTAACGGTAAAACTACAGGTAAAGAACTTTCTTCATCAAACATATTTGGTTCGGACGATTTTCCTTTACATCCAACAAGAAAAAATAAAGAGATAGAAATAAGTGAAAGTAATAAATCTGCTTTCATAAAATTGATGATTTAAGTAATAAGCTAATGCACAAATACAAAACAAAATACTACGATAAAATCGTAATACATATATAAACAAAGCCAATACGAACATAAAGTAGCACAAACCCAACTCTTATCAAAGGCCAATGGTTACTATTTATTGCACAAATCCTATCGTTGATAGCTATCATCTATAAAGTTGATAGCTATCGTCTGTAAGTTTCATAGCTATCATTTATAAGTTTGATAGCTATCAACGATAGAATAATACTTTTTGATTTTTGTTTAATCGTTAGGAGGTCACACAATAACATGTTTGTACTACCGTTTTTATAATGCATTTAAAGAAAGATAATATGAATTATAAAATACTTTTGACTATATGTCTGGTAATTTTATTTACCAGTTGTAATGCTCATGCTAAATCTTCACGCTATTCTTCAGCGGAGCCTATATCTATTCAACGCTTTGATAAAAAGTTATTTGAATTGATTGAGACTCACGACACGGCATTACAAGAAAATATTCGTAATGAATATCCGGATATGCTCGAACTTTTAGGGAAAGGTGTATTGAATATGAGAAACCTCGAAGTTCCGGGCTTCTTTGATAAATTAATGACTTATTATTCAGAACCAACTTTAAAAGAATTATACAAAGATGCCATTGAGAAATTTGAGAATATAGAAAATATAGAACAACAATTAGGAAGTGGATTTGCTTACCTTACAGATCATCTTCCCAACCTCCGAATTCCGGTAGTGTATATGCACGTTTCGGGTCTTAATCAGAATATTCTGGTTACTGAGAATATTCTTTCTATTTCTATTGATAAGTATATGGGATATGATTATCCTCTCTATCAGGATTTCTTTTATGATTACCAACGCAATAAAATGCAACCTGAGTATATTGTTCCGGATTATCTGACAGGATGGTTAATGAGTGAAATACCTTTTCAAGGGAAAGAGAATATTTTGTTGGAACGAATGGTATATGAAGGAAAAATTAAATATTTGCTCAGTCAGGCACTCCCCGACAAACAACCTCATCAATTAATGGGATATACAGAAAAAGATTATCAGTGGGCGAAAGAGCATGAAGCTGTTATATGGAAAACAATGATAGAAAGAAAACATCTTTATACACCTAATCTGGTAACTACAGGACAATATTTCGAAGAAATCCCTTCTCGTTTTCTTTCTGATGATGCTCCCGGAAACCTGGGTATTCTAATCGGCTGGCAAATAGTCAATCAATATATGAAAGAGACGAAAGCCACTCCTGAACAATTAATGCAAACAACAAATGCACAAGATATATTAACGGATGCAAGGTATAAACCGTGAAGTAATGAAAAGTGAAAAGTGAAAATAATTATAAATAAATCATTCCTGATTTTTCTTCATTTTTCACTCTTCACTTTTCATTTTTCATTTTTCATTACTTCATTACTTCAGATGGCTTCCATCACAAAAAGGCTTATTCTTTGATTTTCCACAAGTACATAAAGAAGCTGTGTTACGAAGAGGATAAAAACTCCCGTTAGCTCCTTCTACAGGAATTCCTCCTTTTACCAAAACAGGGCCATGTATATTTCCTACAGCTGTTATTAACAAACTTGCTTCTTTTGTTGCTCCTTCCTCAACAACCTCGCCTTCACCTGTTTGTGTAGCTATTTCCGTACCATCAAAAGTAGGCTCTTGGGCATGAGAGCCATCACAATATGGGTAGTTTTTTGTTCTTCCACAACGACATAAGAAATAGGTCTCTCCAACTTCATATTTCTTTTCTTCCTGGAACTCCATGCCTTTACCCGGTTCCATTTTATATCTCAATTGATTTAAAGGGATATTCCCTTTTACCTGATATGGACCATTCTTTAGAATTTTGATTTTCTCCTTACTTTCTTGATTCATGATTTCTAATTTTAATGCATAATATAATAGAAAAACAAACTTAAATATTTCTCAAATTTGAAAAATACAATCCCTCTTAATAGAAAAACATATTTATAAGCTATTATGTTTTGGCTCATAATAATTTGAAATTAACGATCATGATGAGAAAACAGATATTTAAATGGAGGAAAATATCTACACATGAGTTTTTTATTTTTGACTTCAGCCTTCGGTCGTCTTTAACTATCTAATTGCCAGTCGGTATGGCTGAAAGCAACATCCTTCAGGATGCATTCAGGATCAATAGCTAACGGCTTATCGAAAAAAGTCGGCAGCAAATCTCAAAAAGCCGGTAGCGTATTTGAAAAAGTCGGTAGCTTTCTGCGATAAGCCTGTAGCTTTTATGTAAAAACCTAAAGTAAAATTAAAATTGCCTGAATGTAAACTGAATGCAACTGCCTTCAGCCATACCAACTGGCAATTAGACAGTTAAAGACGACTGAAGGCTGAAGTCAAAAATAATAGCATTATGTAGGGATATTTTTGAGTGTATATGCTTACCCGGCTGAGATGCCTTATTCACTGAACCGATAAGGCTTCTCAGTCGGACGGCTAGCCTTATATGATAAATAATCTAAAGCTTGACAATTTAAGGGGCACAAGTCTTTCTATTGAGGAGGATTTGAAGATAATACGATATGAGTATCCCGGCTCCCCTCCTGTCCGAGGAGGGGGTGGACCATCGCTTGCGATGGTGGGGTGGTGGGAGAAAAGGTATTTATTAAATAGGTATATCTCATTTATAAAGAATACCAACCGCCCCACCGCTGCAAGCAGCGGTCCACCCCCGCCTTAACCAAGGCGGGGAGCCGGGTTACCAGAGTTCACACATCATTAATACCACTGTCAGCATCTTCACATCTTACAATATTTTAATATTTTGTCGTGCATAATTCATAATGATTCATAATTTGATTAAAAAAAAACCGTCTTATTCTCACGAACAAGACGGATCTACCTAATTAAACCTAATTCTAATACCATGAAAAACACTTTATAATAATAACAAGTGTTTATTTAAATTGTTCACGACATATATAAAATATTTTGCATGTTATTAATTAATCATTCAATTCTCCTTTATTTTCCATGTGTGAAGCGTCGCAAAAAGGTTTATTCTTTGATTTTCCGCAACGGCATAATGTCACACGATTACGTACAGGATACATTATACCATTACCGTCTTCAATAGAAATTCCTCCTTTCACCCAGATTGGTCCATGTGCTTTGACTGCTATATCTTCCAACATACTTATCTCTTGTGGCAATTCAGGGTCAATACGCACTCCTTCTTTTGTTACCGGAGTCAATCGGCCACTCGGACAATCAGCACATTGTTGTTTTATTATTTTCAGACTTTCCGGATCTGTACTTTCCTCTACAAGATTCCAGGTAGTACTATAAGTATCACAAAAACGGGCAACTGCACATAATTCCTCTGCATCCATCATGTCTATTTGTTGCCCTTCAATCATTTCAGACATTTCATCATACGTTTTATGTCCAGCAGTCTCAGTTCCATCAAAAGGTATCCCTGCAAAATGAGAACCGTCACAATAAGGATAGTTTTTCGTTCTCCCGCAACGACATAAATAATAGGTTTCATCCACTTTATACTGTTGGATTTCCTTATATGCTTTGGAAGCGCCTCCTCTTTCGGGCACAAATTGCAATTGATCTAATGGTGTATTTCCTGATACCTGATAAGGTCCATTTTGCAACACTTTTATTCTTTTCTTGTTTTCGGGATTCATGATAATGTTCTATTAATGTTCTAAAATAAAAACAAACCCATAATGTATTTGTTTATACCACTACGGTAAAAATATACAATACCACTATTTTTACTACCTTTGCACCTCATTTTCACATGACAGTTGAATAAGTATACCTATGATATCGGTTGATGGATTAACAGTTGAGTTTGGCGGTAGCGCACTTTTTTCAGATATTTCTTTTGTTATTAATGAAAAGGATCGTATAGCTTTGATGGGCAAAAACGGTGCAGGCAAATCTACTCTATTAAAAATATTAGCAGGAGTCCGGGAAACTACACGTGGTAAAGTTTCTGCTCCAAAAGATACAGTAATAGCTTATCTTCCTCAACATTTAATGACAGAAGATGGCCGTACGGTCTTTGAAGAAACAGCACAGACATTTGCTCATTTACATGCAATGGAAGCTGAAATTGAATCTATTAATAAAGAGCTGGAAACACGTTCGGATTATGATTCGGATAGCTATTATCAATTAATTGAACGTGTATCCACATTAAGCGAGAAATTCTATTCCATTGAAGAAATCAATTATGATGCCGATATTGAAAAGACTCTAATTGGATTAGGATTCAAACGTACCGACTTCACCCGTCAAACCAGTGAGTTTAGTGGAGGGTGGAGAATGCGTATTGAACTGGCTAAGTTGTTGCTGAAGAAACCGGATGTACTTTTATTGGATGAGCCGACAAATCACCTTGATATCGAATCTATTCAATGGCTAGAAGATTTCCTTATCGACAATGGACAAGCAGTTGTGGTTATCAGTCACGACCGGGCATTTATTGACAGAATAACAACCCGTACCATCGAAGTGACAATGGGACGAATCTATGATTATAAAGTAAATTATAGCAGTTATCTGCAACTTCGGAAAGAACGCCGGGAACAACAGCAAAAGGCTTACGACGAACAGCAAAAAATGATCGCTGAAACCAAAGAGTTTATAGAACGCTTCAAAGGCACCTATTCAAAAACTCTTCAGGTTCAAAGCCGTGTAAAAATGTTGGAGAAGTTACCTATATTAGAAGTTGATGAAGAGGATACATCTGCTTTGCGATTGAAATTCCCTCCATCTCCACGTTCGGGTTCCTATCCTGTGATGATCGAAAATGTAGCAAAAAGTTATGGAGAGCACACTGTATTCCGAAACGCCAATCTTACAATAGAACGCGGGGATCGTATTGCATTTGTAGGTAAGAACGGGGAAGGTAAATCTACACTGGTAAAGTGTATCATGAAAGAAATCGAACATGATGGGACTCTTACTCTTGGACACAATGTAATGATTGGTTATTTTGCACAAAACCAGGCATCTCTTCTGGATGAAAACCTGACTGTATTCCAAACCATTGATGATGTTGCAAAAGGCGATATTCGTAACAAGATAAGAGATCTTTTAGGAGCCTTTATGTTCGGTGGTGAAAATTCAACTAAAAAAGTCAAAGTACTATCCGGGGGAGAGCGTACCCGCTTAGCAATGATCAAGCTTCTACTCGAACCGGTCAATCTGTTGATTCTTGATGAACCAACCAATCATCTTGATATGAAAACAAAAGATATCTTGAAACAGGCTTTATTGGATTTCGATGGAACTCTTATCGTCGTATCACACGACCGTGACTTCCTGGATGGACTTGTTACCAAAGTTTATGAATTTGGCAATCAGAAAGTAGTGGAGCACCTCGAAGGTATCTACGAGTTTATGCAACGGAAGAAGATGGAAAATCTAAACGAATTGGAACGTAAAAACTAAATACGCCATCCGACACTTAATAATAAATCATAGGTGGATGTCGCCACATTTTCATAATACTTATACCGGGTATGACGGGAGAAGTAACGATTTGAAAAAGTAATATTCCATCTATCTTTAAAATAGGACAATTGTGTGGAAAAGACTGTAAGACGGGCATTACTTTTTTCTCCTTGCACATTCAGCCGTTCCAGGTCAACAGTTGAAAAATCCAAATCAGGATCATACCCTTTCCATGTAAAAATATGGTAGTTCTCTAGATTGAGAGCAAAGTGCCATTTCTTTTTATAGGTAAGGCCGGTATATCCCTTAATACTATAACCACTACCAAGATTGTAGTCACGTTCCTCTAATTTAAGATAATCAGATATACTTGCTCCAAGAGCAACTCCATTTATATAAAATTCAGCATAAATATCTATCGGATCTGATGATGAAGATTCTTTATTATATAATACGCCTCCCCCAACTGCTGCTGCCTCTGAGATACGGTATGGAGCTACGGTTTTATCACTATTATTTCTTAATTCTGAATCATAATAATCAAAATGTTGAAAGACGCCGGCTGTTAACGACCGATTTCCTTTTTCCCAAACCATTTTCCCCCATAATGCTCCGATTGCACTCACCTGGCTGATCATTGGCTGTGAAGAAAAAAGATCTAATCCAACCTGCATCCTAAACCATTCATACGGAGTATAAAAATCATCTCCAAACGGATATCCATAAGCAAGATTAAAGTTTATATTCATACTGGTGGTTCCACGTTTCGATTGTTCCTGTTCCGCTAAAAAACGGGGGCCGACATTTACAATAAAATTAATCGGTACAGAAGGGAATGTACGACCTTTCGATGGCCTGTATCTCCAGGCATCTCCGGTTATTAATCGATTCACGGCACGTACTGGGGAAAGAATCCCTGACAACACCTCGCGTCCTATACGTTCAGAGCCGGCTGATCTGTCATCCAGAAACAGATCTGACAAACGAAACAAGATTTCCCCCAGTTCGACCCCTCCAAATGTTGTAGCAAACATATCATTAATAGAGGGTGGTTCTGCTTCCATAAAAAACTCCCACATCAAACTTCCTCCTGCAGCATAAGGTATAGATTGCCAGAAGTTTAATCCATTACTACGTGCTGCATTAAAATACAGGGAACCATGATAAGGATGAGATATTAAGTTTGTTGTAAACTTATCTGTATCCCATATAGGGCCAGTTCTAAAATTATCCTTAATAGTATGTCCATTAATCTTGGCAAAATCAACTTGTGAGACGTAACGATTAAATCCCCAGACTACCATATTTACGGTAAAAGTTTCAGTAGCAGCAAGCCAGGGACGACGAGGAATAACATAAGTTGAATCGCTGATATATCTTCGTGGAAGAGTTTGAGGAAAATATTGACTCCATGTCAATTGTGTTAGAAGCAAAAATAAGATTCCTACTACTATCTTCTTCATCATCTATTATATTAATATTAACCTAATACCCATTACAAATACAAAACTATAAATATATAACCATATTGAATTCGTCTGGTTTAAATTATTATTAGGTATTCTCTCTAAAAACTATAAATTTACAAACAAATCCGTATTTTTGCAGAAAAAACAAAATGATAGATTTTATCACCTTTTGCAACTATGCCGGAACGTTTGCTTTTGCCATAAGTGGTATAAGATTAGCTTCCGCCAAACAATTTGATTGGTTTGGAGCGTATGTGGTTGGGGTTGTGACTGCTGTAGGAGGTGGTACTATTCGCGACATATTAATTAATGCTACTCCTTTTTGGATGCAAGATGCTTCCTACCTGATTGTATCAGCCCTGGCTCTCTTGTTCGTTATTGCATTCCGAAAATATGTTATCAAGCTAAATAATACTTTCTTCATTTTTGACGCTATAGGATTAGGACTCTTTGTTGTGTCCGGAATCGATAAAACATTATCTATGGGATTTCCTATGTGGGTTGCTATTATTATGGGTACAATCACCGGTTCGTTTGGAGGTATGATACGAGACATTTTGATCAATGAAGTTCCTTTGATTTTCCGGAAAGATATTTATGCACTTACATGTGTATTGGGGGGCTTTGTTTATTATATATGTTTAAAGGTAAATGTTGCGCCGATTGTCACACAAGTTGTCACAGCTATCAGCGTTTTAGCCGCCCGTTTACTAGCTGTCAAATATCATTTAAGCGCCCCTATATTAAAAGGTGATGAATAGAATTATTTAATTAACTTTGTACGCTATGACTGTACACGAAAACAATCAGCAAGAAAAGGCATCTATATTACTTATTTATACGGGAGGTACCATCGGTATGATGGAAAATCCCGAGACAGGTGTTCTGGAAGCTTTCAATTTTCAGCATTTAAAGAATAATATGCCGGAGTTGAAGAAATTAGGTTATGCAGTCTCCAGCATCCAATTTGAACCACCCATCGATTCTTCGGAAATGGGCCCTGATTCGTGGAAAAAATTAGTTGAAATCATAGCGGGTAATTATCAGAAATATGATGGGTTTGTGATTCTACATGGAACAGATACCATGTCATATACTGCTTCTGCTCTTAGTTTTATGCTTGAGAACCTAAGCAAACCTGTGATTCTGACAGGATCGCAATTACCAATTGGGATATTGCGGACAGATGGAAAAGAAAATCTTATCACTGCAATAGAGATTGCAGCAGCACAAGAAAATGGAGTTCCTCTTATTCCTGAAGTATGTATCTTTTTTGAAAATAACCTATTGCGTGGAAACCGTACCAGTAAAGTTAGTGCTGATAATTTTAATGCTTTCCGCTCTTATAATTATCCGGCATTGGCACATGCAGGAATACATATCAAGTACGACCTTGCACAGGTCTATCATCCTGTATCCAGGAAACCTTTAAAACCGCATTATCTTTTAGACAGAAATATTGCTATACTGAAATTATTCCCGGGTATATCCCAACAAGTAATAGAAAGTATTTTAAACATCCCCAATTTAAAGGGAGTGGTAATGGAAACTTATGGTAGCGGTAATGCTCCGCGGGATGAATGGTTTATATCAATGCTTAAAGATGCAGTTGACAGAGGGATAGTTATCGTTAATGTAAGTCAGTGTATTGCCGGAACAGTTGAAATGCACCGTTATGAAACCGGTCACAAATTATTAGAAGCTGGTATTATAAGCGGTTATGATAGTACAACGGAAAGTGCGGTCACAAAGCTAATGTTCCTATTCGGGCATGGGATGAGCCCCGAAGTTGTAAAAGAACACATGAATTGTTCTCTAATCGGAGAAATAACTCTCCCGGAGAATTATCGCCTGTGAAAAAAGTTAGAAGAAAATGAAGCTAAAATTCATAAGCTTGGCAAGCGGTAGTAGTGGAAACTGCTATTATATGGGTAACTCCGAATATGGTATTCTGATTGATGCCGGTATTGGCATACGTACAATTCGGAAAGTGCTCAAGGATTACAATATTGAAATGTCGAAGATTATTGCTGTACTTATTACACATGATCATGCCGATCATATCAAAACTGTAGGTTGTCTGGGAGAAAAGCTGAATATACCGATCTTTGCCACTCTGGCGGTCCATGGTGGCATTGAAAAGAGCCGGTATGTAGAAGAGACTCTTTATAGTTCACGACGGATCGTAGAAAAGGAAACTCCTTTTTCAATCCGTGATTTCCAGATAACTGCATTTGAGGTTCCACATGATAGCACTGATAACGTTGGTTATCATATTGTATACAATCAGCATCGTTTTACGTTTGCTACCGATGTAGGCCATATCACTGAAACTGTCAGCAAATACATGTGTATGGCCAATCATTTGATCATTGAAGCCAATTATGATGAAGAAATGCTTCGTTTCGGTAGTTATCCTGCTTTTCTTAAAGAACGAGTATCCAGCCCAACCGGCCATCTCAGCAACCGGGAAGCAGCCGAATTTCTTGCCACTCATTATACACCAGATTTAAAGGACATCTGGTTATGTCATCTCAGCAAAGACAACAACCATCCTGAACTGGCATACAAAACAATAGATATACGATTATTCCGCGAAGGTATCCGTGTAGGAAAAGATGTCAACCTGATAGCCCTCAAACGCACCACCCCTTCCGAGATCTTTGAATTCGACTAATATCCCAAAGTACAAAATAAAAAAGGAACAAAAAAGTTTGCCTAAAACAATTTATAACCTATCTTTGCACCCGCAAACACACAAAATTGCATGACTTGGTAGCTCAGTTGGTAGAGCAAATGACTCTTAATCATTGGGTCGAGGGTTCGAGCCCCTCCCAGGTCACCCAAGAAGCCGCTTAAACAGCGGTTTTTTTGTTTTAAAGCCCCTTCCAGTAAGGAAATCAATTCCATATTTTTCCATATTCTTCCATATTCTTCCACACTTTCCTTACTTTTTCCTACCTTTGTTTTATCATGGTAAGGAAAACTGGTAAGGAAATATGGATAACGTAATATTAAGATATGTATTTGACCGGAAAAAGGAAGCTGATAATGATTCCAAGCAAGGGTTACTCCAGATCGAGGTAAGGGAAAGAAAGGCCAAGAATGGAATATTCATATCTACAGGAATAAAGTTATATAAGAATCAGTTTTCTGATAAAATGGGGTTTACTTGTATAAAACATAATAATGCTTTGGCTATTACATCTAAGGGAAGGCGTATATATTCCCAAGTAGAAGCATTTGTCCTATCAGATAAATGCAAAACTATTCAGGATGCCAAGAATTACGATGAAGAAACTACTAATACAAATGAGTTTTTACCCTTTATCCTTTCTGAACTATCCCGAAAGAATATCGCTTGGGGAACAATGCAATATCATCATACATTAATAAAAAGACTGAGAGATTTTGGTAAGATTGTATCATTTTCAGATTTGACATATGAAAACATTGTCCTATTCGATACCTTTTTAAGATCACATGATAATGGGCCGGTAACACTCCATAAGCGGCACTCAGTACTACATCAATATATTAAAGAGGCTATTAAACTAGGACATATAGATAAAGACCCTTATCTAAATTTCAAAATGCCTTCTAAAAAATCGAAAGACCCTGTGTTCCTTGAAGAGACGGAGATTCAACAAATAATTGACTATATTCCGGAGATTGAAAGGCTTGTTCCTATAAAAGATTTATTCTTGTTTCAAATGTTTACAGGACTGGCTTATGTTGATATGCAGAAATTCTCAAAAGAAGATATCACAATTTTAGGAGAAGATAAAGTAATACGATTGTCACGAACGAAAACAGATGTATCTAATATATCTTGGTTTCTTCCCGAAGCCGAAACTATTGCGGAAAAATACGATTATGACTTGCCTAAAATTAGCAATCAGAAATACAATGATTATCTAAAACTGCTGGGAGCCGGAGCAGGGATTAAAAAGAATCTTACAACTCATGTTGCCCGACATACTTATGCAACCTTTTTACTTAATAAGGGAGTCAGCTTAGAGGTTGTTAGCAAATCTATGGGTCATAGCTCTACAAAAATGACTCAGCATTATGCAAAGCTTTTATCTCAAACAATTGTCAATGAGATGAAAGAAAAACTTTCAAGCAATAATAAAGATAAATAAATTGCTGTTTCACTACAATTGGATAGGATCTTTACCTGGATTTCTTCGAGTTAGGTGTCCTTTGACTTCTTCAATTTTAGCCTCTAAATCTCCTATTAAAGTATCATCATCAAGATCTCTGTCTTTATGATGATCTGGTGAACTTCCTAGAGCAGCATCATGAAGAGCTGTCTTCTGTTTCATTTCCCGTTTGCCTTCGCCAGAAATAGCTTTTATTTGATTAATTGTTTGACGATATCTAAGTATACTTCCATCAGAATCAAAAATAGCCTTTTGCTGGATAACTTCATTTCGATCTGCATATTTCTGTAATATTACATCTATCGGAGCTTGTCTGGATGCTTTTGGATTGGCGTCTAATGTGCGACTTAGTCTTTGTGGCTGTTTATCGTGAGTTTTCATTATTATTTTAATTTACCTAAATATATCATGATGAAGCGAAATTTTATTTCGTCATGCAACCAAATGATTTTAAATCGCTTAAAACTATTAATTTTATCATTAATCATCTAAAAGACATCCCTATTGCTTCTGCTGATTTTTAATTAACATTCCTCTTATATAACTTTGTTTTTGAAAGGGGACGAGATAATATGAATTTTGAGGAAAAGAGAGGCAGGATAGTATTTTATCCTGTTGTTGTTGATGATGTACAAGTAATACCGTTTGTTGGAGGAATTAATGCAGGTTTTACCAGCCCAGCACAAGATTATCAAGCCGATGCGATTAGTCTTAATGAACTATTAATAAAGCATCCTTCCACTACATTTTTTGCGAAAGTAGACGGAGAATGTTTAAGCGGTTCTGGTATCAATAATGGCGATATTGTTTTAGTTGATAAATCTCTTCAACCAAGAGATGGGGATATTGCTGTGTGCTTTTTAGATGGTGAATTTACGATGAAACGTTTGAAAGTAGAAAAAGATATCATCTGGCTACTTCCGGACAATGAAAAATTTAAGCCTATTAAAGTGACCTCCGATAACGAGTTAATCATTTGGGGTATTGTTATTAGTGCAGTAAAAAGGTTTAGATAATGGTTGACTATAATTCACACATGATAGGCTTAGTCGATTGCAATAACTTCTATGCCAATTGCGAGCGTGTATTCCGTCCGGATTTAATTGGAGTACCAATCGCGGTTCTTTCCAACAACGATGGCTGTGTAATTGCCAGAAGCAACGAATTAAAAGAACTGGGTATAAAGATGGGCATACCATATTACCAGATGAAAGAACTGGAAAGGAAACACAAGATAGCTGTGTTCTCTTCTAACTATGAACTCTATGGTGATATGTCAAACCGTGTAATGACTTTACTTTCTTCTTATGTGCCGGAAACAGAAGTTTATAGTATTGACGAAGCATTTCTGAATTTCGATGGCTTTGAAACATATTTTAATCTGAAAGAATACGGGGAAAAGATAGTGAAAGAAGTTACCAGGGGAACAGGCATACCTGTATCATTAGGTATTGCCCCTACTAAGACACTTGCTAAAGTCGCTAACAAATATGCGAAGAAATACAAAGGGTATAAAGGCTGCTGTGTGATTGATTCTGAAGAGAAACGGATAAAAGCATTAAAAGGGTTCGAGGTCGGTGATGTCTGGGGCATAGGTCACCGCAATGAAAAGAAGCTGAAAAAATATGGAATACATACAGCTTATGACTTCGCTTGCGCCCCTCCGCAATGGATACGGCTTAACTTTACAGTAGTGGGATTACGTACATGGAAAGAGCTAAACGGTGAACCATGTATTGAGATGGACGTGGTTCCACCACCTAAAAAAAGCATTTGCACAAGTAGGGCATTTGGAGAGTATGTGACGAACTTCGACGGGATGAAGGAAGCAATATCTACATTCACGTCAGTATGCGCTCAAAAGCTACGCAAACAAGGCTCCTGCGCCACTTCTCTACTTGTCTTTATACACACTAATAACTTCAATGAAAAACACGACCAATACGCCGCAAATATTCCCATCCGCCTTCCGGTTCCATCAAACATAACACCTGAGCTGGTTGGCTATGCTATAGAAGGCTTACGGTTAATATTTAAGGAAGGATATAAATATAAAAAAGCCGGGGTAATCATTTTAGAGACTACTCCTGAGATAGCCGTTCAGCAAAATATGTTCGATACATACAATAGGGAGAAGAACCAGAAAGTAATGCCCATACTCGACAAGCTTAACTCCGGATTCAACAAGAATACTATTATGCTTGCATGTCAATTAGGCAAAGAGGATTGGAGAATGAAACAAATACACCGTTCACCGTGCTATTCGACAAAGGTAAGCGACTTCATCCATGTTAAGACGGCATAGTGATGAAGAGCAAGGAGGATAAACTACTTAGTAAAGTAATATGGTTTGATAACAGGCTCAAATTTGATATAGATTTCTTCGATTTCCTTCAACCACAAAGAACCGTACATGAACATCACAGATATAAGAGTGGGCTGTTTTATTCAAAAAAATGCGGTAGAAACATACAATATGAATCCGGTCTGGAGCTTTCTTTCATTCAGAAGTTAGAAGAAATGAAAAAAGTGAAGTTCTACTTTGACCAACCCATACAAATTAAATATCTGAGAGGCCGCCATAAAGATAGATACACCCCTGATTTTGGAATTTATCTTAACACCGGAGAATTCATTATTGCTGAAGTGAAAGATTTGCCGGGAATGCTTAATCACAGGGTGCAACTTAAAACGGAGGCTTTATTAAAGTTCTGTTATCACAAAGGTTTTGGATTACTCCTTACCGATGGTGTAAACTCAGTTAATAAGATCAAAAAAATTAAATGCAATCGCATACTAGAAAAGGAAATCCTTTCATATCTTGATGAAGGAATTCTAAGGAAAAGAGAATGTAACGAAATACTTAAAAATTGTAATGCGACCAATAATGAACTCTTAAAGATAATATTGAAACATAATCTCAAATATAAACCTTTTCCTTTCAAACTTCAATACGGCAATAGGAGTACAATATTTCATCAAGTGTTCTTTAAAAAGAAAAGATATGATGATATAATTTTAGAAGAATATGAGCAACTTGCTAAAAGGTTTGGACGTGAAACAACATGAACGATCTTAGTGTTATAAATTAAATTCAAATTCAGTATTTTATGTGCTTCTTTAATAGTTTCACCGCTAAAGCTCTTAGTCTTGCAAACAGATATAGTAGAAAAAAGAATCAACAACTTGAGTTGTTTGATGACAAACAATTCGTTGTGCCGGCTTATGCACACCCCAACTCAATTATCATCAACCTGGATGAAGAACCGCAAATTATGGAATGGGGGTTAATACCATCTTCTGCTAAAGTTGCAGACATGGAACGCTACAGAAAAGGTAATTGGTTTGTAAATGCCAAAGCAGAGACTATATTTGAAACATGGCCGTACAAACTTTTGATACACAATAAAAGATGTATTATCCCTTCCACAGGATTTTATGAGTATCACTACGAAACAGTAAACGGAAAAGAAGAATCAAGTGTTTACCGGATATTTATGAAAGGAGAAGAAATCTTTTCAATAGGAGGATTATACGATAGATGGATTAATACCGAAACAGGACAAATTCACGATACCTATGTGATGATAACAACAGAGGCAAATGAGCGGATGAAATGGATTCACAATGGAGGTAAGAACCCCTTCCGGATGCCCTTTATGATTCCGAAGGAGCTTGAAGAGATATGGCTAGACTCAAGCCTTTCTGAAAGAGATATAAAAAAGATCATGCAACCGTTGCCTGAAAATCTTATGGATGACTATGAAGTAGATAAAAAGACATTTAGAGGTGATCCGCATAATCCGGGAATAATTGACCCTAAAAAATGACATCCCGACTCTCACAAGCCAGAATGTCCATTGTTAACTTTATTGACTAAAACTATACTATAAGTACAATTTTAGACATGCAATATAAATCAATGATTTTTACATTCCAAGCTATTTTTTGTGCTAAAAAATTTGTTTTTGTGAAGTGTTTTGAATCTTATAATCAATCGAGATCAAAAAAAAATCCAAATCTTTGATCTTTTAAGTGTTTACCTCTGCTCTATCTTACATTAAAAACCACCGCCCGAACTTCCCAGCCCAGGCAGTAAAAAAACCTAAATAGTGCATAAGCACTATCTTACTATGAAGTTCTAAAAGTAGACGCTTATTTACAATCAGAAAAATCAAAGTTCGTAAGTTTCAGGGTCTGTTGTTTCACAAAATGAAAAGCCCTACTTATCACAAGCAGAGCTTTCAAATAAATCTAATACCATGAAAAACTATTAGAACTTTTTCTTTTTGAATATCAAATATGCTATTGACAATAGAATAAAAATAAGCGCTACCTCACCTATCCTTATTCTAAGCTTTTGCCATATATTTAGTTCTTTTTCTACAGGTTTTAAGACCTCTACCGGATAGGGAGCCGGAATGCTATCTATTCTAAGACGGTCTATATATTGAATACGAACAGGGATAAAGCTATCTGGCCAGACGGTTAAGCTATGATTGAGTTTTCCTTCCTTAGTTTCAGCCCAGCTAAAGCCATAAGGATTTGAAAGGAAGCTAATAGTATCAGGAGTACTGATAGTATCACGATAATATTGCAATCTCGTTTCCACTACGGTATCCCTCAATGTAACCACCTCCACGGATGTTTGCTTTACCGGAACATACACGGTTTTCGTCTTACAAGAAGTAAGCAATAAAATAAGGATGGTTATAGATAATAACTTTTTCATAGCATGTTCCATCCTGCTGTAATATCTGACATATCGGGATCAATTCCGTTCTCGATCTTACTCATAGCTGCGGCAATATTGCACATGAGTTCTTTGTTGAAAGTGTCGACCTCTATATCAGGAGATATACCAACTTTTTCAGCAACAAAAGTATAATAGGCTTTTGTGTTATTTTCACTCTCTGGCGCCCATCGGCTAATCATTTCCCTGATCGTCTTGCACCCTCTGTTCTTCTTGTAATTCTGTAACATTTTTAGCATTGCACGATAGCCATAAGGCATAGTTTCAAATTGCTTAAATGCTTTATCTCGGCTTGGTTTTATTTCTCCCTGAAAATGATCTGAATTAATCCGGATATTACCGGGATTATTATTTTTCAGTCCGCGGGGTAAGTTCAATTTACTCATTGTTTTTTCATTTTATGTTTATAATCTTTAGGTGGATGCCTTTCAAAACAATCTAAAATATTGCATCGCCATTCTTCAGCATTAGTATATTTCAGGTCGTTTATATTCGCTTCCGCTGTCATACGAAGAATTGTGTTTTCTTTGTCACGTAACTCGGTATATAGAAAATCTACTTTCTCATCACGTTTATCAAGTCTTTTCTGTAAATCTTCCATTTGTTTACGGTGAAGATCATATTCTAATGCACGGGCACTCACTTCATCTCTTTTTGCTTCAGCTTCGCTTTTTCGCTTATTAGACTTCCAATTAAGAAAGTATTTTATACCTTCAAACCCTCCTAATGCTCCCACGATCATGATTAGTGTGCCCCAATCCATTTTTATTAATTATTATTTCCCGTAAATCAATTACTTAATTACTATGATTTTTCTTCCCATTTCTTTTGATACTCTTTAGAAGCAAATTTTGCCTCAAGTATCTTGTTATAACTATCCATATTTTCGATAGCAAACATGCCTTGTTTGTCAAGATGATCAACCCGCTTTTTAAGATATAAAAGTTCTTCGTCTGTTAGATCGAACTCAGAAGCTCCCGTAATCGCTTCAACGGTTTTAAAGCTCACATCAAAAGCCCCACTACCTAAATTACGATATGACACAACTGATTCATCTGCCTTGGATAACTGGATTTTGTTACCAATTGACTGTTTCAAAATCATTTCTTCGCGTGAGCCAAAACGAGGCATCACAGCATTGAGTATTAACACTCTGTCTTTTAATGATAGTTTCATTTCTCTATATATTTATTAGTTAAACTTTAGCACATAGATATCCGGAATTATTATCCCAATAAACAGGGTATAAATCCGGATCACCCATTAAACTCGTTAATTGATTATTATTCATTAATTGCCCGACATCAATAGCTGTTCTTTCACTGCCAAATGCCCTAGATTCAACTACAAATCTTGAACCCCAACCCGTTGTTATACAGTTAATCCAACGCGACGCATCATGAGCACCGCCTGATGCTCTGCCTTCTAATAGTACAATTGATTTGTCGTAAAACGAAGTTCCGCTACTAATATCCCTTATATCAAGAACTGCTCTACCAAAAGGAGATTGATTAGCCATTCCCTTTATGAATATTTCATCATCTGAGGAAGATAATGTGATTTGTCCGTCATTGGGCATGTGAAGTCCTGTACTGTATAGGTGTGATCCATTACCGAGATTTATAAATGGCGTATATACAGTTCCATTCATAGTAACCCTGAAAGGCGCATCTTCTTTGGTGAAAAAACTTGATCCCGCCCATATCCTCAATGATCCGGGGTCGGTTGAACTTCCATGATTAGTTCCTTCGCTCGAAAAACCACAAACAGCATCCCTATTAGAATCTTCGCAGATAATAGACTCTCCTGCATATATCGCACCCGTATCCATGACGCGAAAAGTAGATTCTAGTGGCGGCTCTCCATTTGGGCCGCTTTCCCCGCCTGACCATATCCGAATATCTCCTTCACCTACCATCCCGCCACTTCCTCCAAAGGTCATAAATCCGGAACCGGTAAATATTCCACGGTCAATGGAGGCCATAGTATTACCATACACACCGGAAAGAATCCAATCCGTATTTACATAGCTTCCCGATTCCCTGCCACGAATACACACCCTAAGATCACCACCCTGGGTTGATGGTTCCACCCACTGATCGCCGGGATCATAAGGAGGGTAAGGTTGTTCAAGAAATACCCGACGTTTGCCATCCGCAGTATCTTTTGCTGTTGCAGCAGCTTCAGCAGCGGCAATCGCTAATTCATCCTCGATCGGTTCCCAATAAGGGTTGTTCCATCTGTCATGCCCCGTATAGACATATAGTTTCTTTTCGTATGTGTTATACCACATATCCCCTTCGTGTTCCTCAGGATAATCCCAACTATAAAAGGGATCATCATCTTGAAACCAAGTTTCAATTTTACCATCGAGTTGCTCTTGAAGATATTCAGTTACCTGGTTCAACATATCCCATGTGCCATAGATACTTAAATCAGGCTTATCTTCAAAATTATCATAACCGGATGAACCCTTGTCAACAAGTATACGTCCGGAAATCAAAGCTCCGTTCCTGGCATAAATTGTTGCTTCCCGTAAGTCAATTACCAGCCTTGTTAGTCGGTCTTTTATTACACCTGTTGTAATCTGCTCACCAGCTATTTCCGTAAAGCCGTACATGGGTTGCCACGAGCGCACACTGTCTTCAGGAGTATTAAGAACACCGACCCAAAAATGATAGTAATCAGGGTCTTGCTCTAAGGTAATAGCTTGTTCAGATATAAATATTTCACCTTGTGTACCCGTCCTATGACATTTCGCATATACATAATACGCTAAAGAATTCTCTAAAACGTGTTCAGAGGCCGCAATAGACCATTGTCTTATTTTGCCTCCCGGGTCAATAGTGAAGTGTTCAAGAAAACCGGCGTTATTACGGAAAACATTAGGATTCCCGTCAGCATTTGGCTTAAAACGAACACCTATAAAGTTCATTTGCTGGGAATTCGTTCCTACAATAAGTTGGGCGGTTTGTACACCGAGAGGATTAATAATCTCTGTAAAAAAATCACTTTCAGGATCAAACAACATCTCTTTAGTCTCCATTGCATCTCGATATGAGCGCTTTGTGAATTCATCCAATGGACGAATGCTTTTCGTCCAAATTTGATTAGGTATGTTTTTTACATCATCCACTAATTCACCAAAACCATCTTCTTCAAGGAAGTCGGAAACAACTATTTCATACCTATAAGGAGGGCGATTATTCTCTAGAAATTTCTTCACCCTGGTACAACGTATCTCACGATCTATCTCAAGTTCATCGGATACTATACCAACCAATTTCCCACAAGCAACATGAACGCCAAAAGTTTTAAAGTAAGTATCATCACACTTTCCGGTTAATTGCACTCTTTTATCGCAACGTTCAGAAAGATACTTGTCAGCCGCAACCTCTAAACGGTTTTCAGCTTTTAATATGTATTTCTCCGGAAACCTTACATTGAAAAGATAGAATTTATCTCCGGCCTTAAAGTTTATATCACCCGGTACATTTAATGCGTTTTCATCCTTATTTTGGTTTAAAGTGAGTTTTTTTATCTCATTATCCCAATCGGCAATACTTAAATCATATCCAGCAAGTTCTCCGGTCTGGAATGTCACAATTGCCTCAATACCTTCGATCTGGTAATCTTTAATGTTAAAATCTACATCTTTTGCAATAAAGCTAAATTTATCTATGACTTCTTCAACAAAAAACTCACCATAGGGGTAAATATCCTCAAATTGTTTTGATGCTTCAATTTTACCATATTTATCAACATTGCGTTCCAAAAATAACTTCCCACCAGGAAGAACTAAATAGTCATGTCCGTAGTCAATAGTTATATTTTTGTCTGATCCGTAGGCGTATAATATTGTTATGGGAGGGTTATCGTCTACTGAAGAAAGTTTTAATTCTTTGAATCCTCTTCCCTGTCCTTGACCTAAAACAAGCCCGTCACTTTCGTATTCGCGTTTTCCAATATTAATAAACTTACCAGATACCCAAAATTCAGTATCAAATGCCCTTGCAACTTCGGTTATTACTTCAGCGCAACTCTTGTCACGAAAATTGAATGTATACCGCTCAGTTTCAATTACATTTCCAGCTTTCCACCCGCTACTGTTTCGATTCATGTTTTTCACAATAAGTGAAAGCACTTCACTTGCAGTACCCGTGTAATAATCAACATTCTTTTTCCTTTCAGGTTTACCATTAAGGAAGAAAGTTACATCCTGTAATTCGTATTGAGAGGAATAGAAAATAATCCTATATTTCCATCCGAGAGATGTTTCTTCTTTTGTAACATCTTCATTGTGACGTATCTTATAAGTATTATCTTCAAATACAATATAATCATGGATGCGGAACTCAACAGTTTCTTTTAAAAGAAAATCAATGGTAATCAAATGATCTCCCATTATCTCCTCTATTAGAAATGACTCTTTTTGAAGCCAAATGTTTTCAGCTCCTTCGACTATATTATTTCCACGTTTTATTTGCATAATTGGGAGGGTCAAATGGATTTATGAAATAGGAATTTGATAAGCTTCTAAGCCTTGTCCTTCTGGCTTATCTTGTTTTGATATAAAAACATTTTGTGTTTTATCACCCACAGGTTCTTTAGAATATTTCAATTCATTTGAATAAAGATTAAGCAAATTATAAACTAAAGAAGATGTTAAAATCCGCTCTTTGCCATCCAGGTCAAAAAATCTGGCAATCCTAAATGTGGATATATCAATAGTTGTAGAATATTGAGGGGCTATATTCTTTACATTTATAGCTTCATAAATACCCTTATAATTTAATTTAAGGATCTTTATATCCGGATTATCAAAAACCGTTGCTGTGTTCTGGAATTGAACGTATAGTTCACTCAAATCATCATTGCCAATAATATTAACTGCATTGGTTATAGGTGCATTAATATTTTCAGAAAATACAAACGTATTACCCGATCTTACATATTTTTGAAATGTTGCATTACTTATATTCAACAATACCTGTTTATCCTTAGACAAAACAAATCCTCCGGTAGCAACTGAAGTACTAATGTTAACATCTAAAACAAATGAATTATCAGTATCCCTTTTCCATTTCTGAATAGTGGCAGAAGATGTAGTTTGACCTACATACATTTCAGTTTCATCATCTGAAATTAAAAATTCGTTTGAATTTGTAAGATAAGTTTTAGAAGCGCCTAAATTAGTAAAAACTAATGTAGATGGATTAAATGAATAAAACACTACGTAATTACTTATGTTTGCTGATACCAAAGTATTATCACTAAGAACTTTGAGAAATTTTGAACCACTCGTAGATGTTGGTATTGTCGGAGTAGAACTTGTTACATTATCATTTACATCTATATTTATAACTCTCCATTGTGCACCATACGCCAAACTGTTAGCTATTATTTTATATCCACTAGTTGAATCATGAACAAATGTTACGTTACTATGCGTCATATTTGTATCCGGAGATATAGAAGATGTATCAAGTTTAATAGAATACTTCTTTGTTGTTTCACTATACTTATATATACTACACCATTCACCCGTTAAAGATAAATTAGTATGAGTTACTATGATGTATTTACCATCTTTTGATGTTTCTATTGCATGATTGTTTATTTTAGAAATACCCTCAAAATCTTCCTTGAATATATACCCATCACCTTCCTTATAAAAAGTAGCTTCTGTCAACATTAAACTTGATTGACTATTAATAGTTATATAATCTTCTGTGGTTACGAAATTCGTGTTATAAGAAGATTGATAGCTTATTATAATACCTAGAAGATGATTTGTAACTACCGAAAAAGTATTATTCAATCCTTTCCTGATTTGAGTTATGCTACAATGCCTGTTCTGAGTGCCGGAACACACAAAAACATCTTGATCGTCACTACTTAATGTCATTGCAAGCAATATGTTATCCGATTGTAAAGGGATAATTTGTTTGCATACATAAGCACCGTTTTCAAGTTGATAAATAAATATTTGAAGTGTACTAACCAAATTAGATTTACCACAAATAATAATATATTGCTGATCACTTGAGACTACTCCATAACTAACGGTTCTGACAACCTGGTTCGCCTCAAACGATCCGTTGCTAAAAGATATAGGTATTTGCGAATAACTACCCATAGAGTTATAGGTATACAATCTTACTACATTAAGATTATTATTAGGTTGCACAAATAACATCAAATTTGAATTCTCTGGTATATTAGATAAGAATAGACTGCGATTCAAACCTGTTATTACATACTCCAAAGTTGAATATGTGGCTGTAGGAGTAGCAGTACTTTCATCAATACTAATATGAAGAGTAAAAACCTGACCACTTATTATAAATTGTTTTTTATCTTCAATCCATTTTATATATGGAGTTGATATAGATTTATATTCTCCATAACTTGTATTTACATCATCATGTCGGTGAAATATTTGAACAATCCGTTTACCAACTGCATCAAAATAATATATATATATATCTTGCGTGTATACTGTTTCATCATCATCATTGTAATAAGAATCACCCTTATATACTATAAGATATTTGTTGTTAGAAGAAAATTGCCGGTAATTTGAATCGGCTATAAAACCTGTATACTTCTCATATCCATTGCCGGATTTTACCCAGTTGTTATTTCCTCCATTACCTACAAATATGGATCTATCCGGAGATACGATCAACATATCTCTTGTAGTAGGAGGTAAATTTGGTGTTGCAAAACCTTCCTTGTAGGAATAATAAACATCACCGGATTTTACATTAAAGGGGGCATTGATTGAAACTTCTTCTGCTCCTATTTTAAAGCCACCAGCCCCTCCTCCTTTGGAATATACCCTTATCATAATATAATTGAATATAAAAGATTAATACTATCAGTTGGTTGATTCTCAGCCTTTATTGTAAATCGGCCTGAAGTATCAGAGGTTGTAGCCGGTAAGAAAGCAGCTTCTTTGTATATCTGATATGTTGATTCATCGGAACCAATATCTATAACACTGTCATCCAGAACGTCAGAATCATTAATAGTTACTTGCCAATAGTTTCCAGATTGTGTCCAGGAAGATATTGGGATGGTAATAGTTTTATGTTTAGGTACACGATTTATTTTTTCAATGACCGAATCTGTTATTTTAAATTCATTACCGTTTACTAATTCAATTCCGCCATTTTCAGCAGCTTTATATTCCTGAATTAAATCTTCCAGGTTAACTTCAATAATAGATCCATCATTCATATACATTGTTAGTATATGAGTTGTTCCATCATAATCCGCCTCATTCAAGAAATTATCTACCGGAACATTGATTATCTTATCCGGAGTATTATCTGCAAATGTGAATGTCCAGTCTCCCGTCTCAGGACTATAATTTATATCCTTAATAACTTTTGGCGTAATATCACCTGTTCCGGTTATCAACTGATCAAATACAGTTTTAAAAGTGGGCTTATTCTTAATAAAATCTTTCCGGCTATCATCCGTCTGATTATAATCGGACTGTATTTGCGCCTGAGGGATTACAGGTTTATTCTCTATCTCTGTCGCATAATCAACCTTGCTTTTCCAAGCTAACGAGCCAAAGGAGGAAAACCATTTTTTCAACTTGCCAAAAACAGCCGGAACAGTCTCGCCGGAATAGATTGTATCTTTTGTTTCTGCTTCGGTGAAACTCACGGGAACATCTTCAAGATCCACTGTTGCAGAAGCTGCAACTCCACTATCTTCATATTCTCCTGTTTCATCATTCCAGTTACCATAATTACCATTTGGTAAAACAATAACGGAACGACCGTTTTGACCGTCTACACCATCTTTCCCTGATCGGCCTATCATCATCCAATATATTGTATCTTCTAATGGGATATTCTGATTGTCATTTATAGCCATATAAGATGAATCGGCAGTATTTACCACATCGAGGCGTTTATATTCTAAACCATTCACCCACTCTCCACGCGGGTTAATGCTTACTTTTCCTAATATTGTTTGTGTCATATCTTATTGTATTGTTACTATCAAATCGTTATTTACTAAAGAGAAAACAGGGCCGGTATATCCATCTGGAGTTGTCATAGTAAGTACCCCTGTCATTGGGTCAACTTCAAATGTGGCATACATAACATTACCGCGACCTTTAACTCCCGTATCTTCATATTTCTTTTTCTCCTCATTCCATCTGAACCAATTACCGGTAAGATCATCAACATAATCACGATGATCAGAGAGATTATTTAGTCTTTCAGTAGCAGTATCAGCATTTTGAATAGCGGTGGTAGTATTTTCCTGTCTTTCCTCCTCTTGTGAGTTACGGGTAGTCTCAGCCTCGGCGCGAATCTGTTCTGCTTCTACGCGGTTTTCTTCCGCTGTTTCACGTTTTTGCTCCGCTTCAACACGTAATCCTTCAGCTTGAACTCGCAACCTCTCAGCTTCAACACGGTTATTCTCAACTTCAACCCTTTTGGATTCAGCGGTCACACGGGATTTTTCAGCACTCACACGCCCTTCCTCGGCTGATACGCGGGATTCTTCTTGCAGGTTTATCGTTTCTTCTAATTCGGAAACACTTGCTGCCGCATCGATTGCCGGCTTTTGCAGTTCCTTGATCTGGTCTTCTGTCAAATCGGTAAAGTGAAGTGTCAGTTCGTCTATTTGTTCCGGGGTTAAATCTTCCCAGGTAAGGGCTAAATCACTAAATGCAACAATCGGCCTGAACTTATCGTCTCCTTCATTTTCATATTTGTAGTCAATCCCTGTGCTACTTTTCTGAAAGATGGGTTTTTCTCCTTTAGGGCCTGTTATCTCTTCAATTGAAATCAAATTTTGCCAATTCCCTTCTGCTCCCTGTTTCCACTGGATCGCCGTATCTGAAACATCGAGAAAAACACTGTCACCCTTTTCTCCCTTCATGAGTTGAGAACGGGCACGCTTAACTACACCACCCTGAATTACGATTATAGTTGCACCTGTAACGTCTAGTGTTTCGGGTAGTCTGTTTGATTCTATTATATTAAATTCTCCTGCCATATCATTTAAAAACTATTACACGTCCTTCTTCATCAGCAAGGACGCAATTAGACCCCAAATCCCTTAATACTGAATATTGCTTTATTCCTCCGGCATCAACCCAAGTAACCACAGGAATAACTATGGAAATTGAAAAACGAGCGGTAATTAAATTTTTATTCCAGGTTTCAATCTTGAAGTTTGTACAATCCGAATAATACATACTCGTTGAAATTCCAAGTTGTTCTATGAATAAAGATTGAGTACCCGGTCTTGATAATTGGGTGAAGAATGCCTTATAGTTATTTAAAAACTCTTTCTCGCTTTTCCCAACCATCCAAAGGGAAAGGCTTACTTCTTTGTGGACTGTCCTAATATTATCCAGAAATATATTATCGCCATCAGTAAACGGATCTTTCAGTTTTGGATATTTCAGCAATTCATCGATATTAGAATCCGCTCCTATTCCGAATACAGAAAAATCATTACCGTTTATTTGATACATTCCGCCCGGAGCATTACCACTGCCCAAAACACCGTTTGTTTCTGGTATAGATGGTTTATCCTCTATAAAGTCAAGGGTAAATGAGGTTATATTTTCTCCAATGTTAAAAGGTTGTGGAATGACATATTTTGAAGATATATCGTACCTTAACTTGTATTGTAGAAGATTGGTAAAATCTAAAATGCGATAACCGGGTGCGGTAATATCTGAATATAACTTTTTATATAGTTCCCAGAATTGCGCCAATGTCCTACTCTCTAAAAGAAATACAAGTTGTATATTTTTAGACTCATACTCAACATCCGTCAAATCAGGTTCTATGCCATCAGATTCAGCCCAATTATTGTAAACAACGGCTTTACGTTTCGGGAACTTTAATAGAGCATCAAATGATTGCCATAGAAGAGTACAGCCATATTCGGTTTTTATATTTTTACCGTCTATCGTCATAAGCCTCCTTTTATTTTAACGCTCAAAGTTTCATTAAGCCTACTTGTGGATGCTTTTGTATTATCCGCTACTTTTCCTAAAACCTCATAGTTGCTTCTCGACACCTCACCGAATTCACTAGAGGTAACCAGCCCCCCTACCCCACGTGATATTGTATCAGTTGTCGATACGATTTTGTTAGTATTATCAAGAATAGAATTATTACTACTCAATATCTGGGAGTTGATGCCTCTTATCTGTTGGTACTCCTGGATAAATAAATCTTTAACTATGAAAATGCCATCAAGGATAGAGTTTATTTCTTTTTGATTTATTTCAATACCTTTAGTAGCTAGTGATGCTGCATACTGTTTTATATCCTCTAAAGCTACACGGGCGGCTCCTGTTTGACCGGCGAGTAGATCGATTGATTCCTGTGATGCTTTTGCGTATGCTCCTTTCAAAGAATTATCAGATACATTCTCAGCCTCCGGCTTTGAAATATCTATTCCGGCAATATCCATTGCATCTTTAAACTGTCTGTTTGCTTCTTCTGCCGCATATTGGTATTGATCACGTAGCTTGTTTACCTGTTCCTCTGTAAGAGTGCCTGCCTTCATAGCCTCTTCCAGATTGGTATACCAGCTCATCAATTCTTGATCGAGAAATGATTTTTTGATCACATTCATTATGGCTTTTGACATGTGATCTTCGAAAGAATCCGCCACATCCTCAAAAGATAAATTAGCCACTTTGACTATATCATCAAGACTATCTCTAAGCTCACTGAACGTTATTCCGGTAATTGACTCACGTAGTGCTTCTCCTAATGCGTCAGTATCTTCTTTTGCCCCAATTACAGCCTCACCATAAGCGCGAACTTCTTCAGGTAGTTTTTCCCATAAATCGTAATTGCTTTGAATGTTTAGCCATTTATCTACATCAAACGATAACACATCCCGTATATCACCAATACCGGCTGCCCTAAGCTCTTCTTCTAAGTCTCTGTTTAACCTGTATCCCCAGCTACGGCCTTTTTTGTTCTGTTTTGTGCCAAACCATGCTTCGAGCTTCTTACGCTCATATTCTTCTTGCCTTCTGATAAGGTTTTCAACTTCATCCGCTTGCTTAACGGCATCCGCTCCGGTTAATGAGGAAAGGTATGCTTTTTGTTTGTCAATAAGTTTGTCATACATACCGATCAATTCCTCATAGCGCTCAATTTGTTTGAGTAATTTGGGCGTATCGTCCCCCATGCCAAAAAAACTACTAACAGTTGTCGCTATTCCACTTATTATTCCTGTAGTTGCAGATATAATACTAAAGGGCTTTGTTAAATCAATAGATTCCAGACCAGACATGATTTTGCCTAGCCCATTAATAGTGCCTTGGAGAGATTCAGGAATAGATACGCCAAGCGTAATTAGAGTATCGATAATATCTTGACCAGCGTTAACAAGCTCAGAACCTCTTGCCCCTATTTCATTGACGGCTTTTGTCATCTGGGTTAAAGATTCACGACGTCTTTTTTGAGCGTCAGAAAGTTCGTCTGTAACCTCTTTCAGATCCTCTTCCCGATCATACCCCAATGCCTCTAGATCATTAAGTTTTTTACGGGCTATAGCAACATCTTCTGCACTCTTTTTGTATTTCTTCAAACTATCTGATAACTCACCTAAGGGATTGCGTTCGGCTATCTTAAAATCAAGGTTACTAAAAGCATCCATTATCTCCTTCATATCTTCGGAAGTAAGGGATGAACCTACTTCAGAAATATATGCTTTTAATTTATCCCGGAGAGAATAAAGAGCATTTGTTGATACCTTGTCAAGTTCCCCAAATACAACAGACCAGTCGATTTCATCTTTAAATTCCTCCAAATTGATTGAAGAAAGACCTTCTTGATAAAGTTTCTTTGCTTGGTTAATAGCAGCATCTATTTCTTTATCATTTGTTCCGTCACGAAGTTCATTGAGATTTTTTACATTATCATTAAACTCCTTTTCTAAATCAAGCCGCTGTGTTGCATAATCTTGAAATTGCTTCAACATTGATTTGATATGATCAGCCGTAGCCTTATCTTCAGCGTCATTGTTCGCTTTGAATAGACCCGCCAAATAATTCTGTAATTCTTTCGGGAGATCAGATATAGTATTAGTTGTAGGAGTAAAAACCATGCCCTTACTTTCCCAATCTGGGTTTTCAGCTTCCCAAAGTTTACGCTCCAACTCCTTTTGCGTTTTGATCAGCTCTTCGCCTTTCTTGATTATCTCGGCTTCTCTTTTCTCATGGTCAAGGGAAATTTGAGCAAGTGTTTTCTCAGTTCCTTCTTCCATAAGGTTTAATCGCTCCTGCTGAAGTTCTAATTCCCCTTCTTTTTCTTTTTGAGAAATTGCTTTTCGCATTTCTTCAATCTCACGTAGGCGATCTGCGGTTTGGGATTTTAGCTTATTGGCATCTGTGGTTTCTTTGATGGATTTTTTATCTGTACCCGTCAACAATTCAAGTCTTTTCTCTGCTTCTTGTAGTTCTTTTGTTTTATCCTCAATAGTCTTTACAAGCGTACCTTCTTTAACTTTTGTGTTACCACTTCTAAGGTCTGCTATTTCTTTTTTTAGATTATTAATAGCTTTACGGGCGTCTGCCGCTTTTTCGGTTATATCATCAAAGGCTTCTACAGGTTGATCTTCTTTTTTAGACAAATTTCCATACTTATCCTCAATTTCCTTAATTTCAATGTCAAGTATTGATTTAAATTTGCGTATACCTTCAATCTGTTCTTCAACAAAATTGGTGGTATTCGATTGTGTTCCCTCTCGTATGGTGTGGTCAAACGCTTTAATAGCTTCTTGTACTTCTTTTGTCAATTCAACCCCAGAATCTAAGGATTCTTTAAGAGAATCAAGCAAAAGAGTTCCTTGCGCTTCGCCAAACTCTTTATTAAATGATTTTCGGATATTTTCAATACTTTTTCCCCATTGTTCTGTATAGTTGTCAGCCGCTGATTGTGTGCCCTTTTCAAAAGCCCTATCTTTTGCGGATTGTCTCGCCGCATCGGAAATAGCCTTATAAGCCCCTTCAACATCTTTCAGGCTTCGAATCTCTTCGTTTAAGCCATTAAGGTAATTGCCATATTTATTAATTATATTATCCTTTGCTTTCTGATATGCCTCTGTTCCTTCCTTTGCATTTCTTAGCCTTCCGAAAAGAATGTCAATATTTACCTTTTCTGCTTCGATGCTCTGGTTGAAATCTTTAGTTAATTCTGTAAGTCTCTTTTGAGCTTTCTCTAATGCTGTTGTTCCATCATATAATGCCCACATAGCTGTTGCTAAAGCCACTACAATTGTCGCCATAGCAACATAGGGATTTTTCAATAAGGTGGTATTCAGTAGGGATTGTGCTTTCTGGGTTGCTAATATTCTTCCCTTTAATTCTGTTAGAGATGTGACAAAGCCTTTATTTATTACAATATTAATGGCTAATGCCGTTCTGTATGTTCCATACGTTGCAACTAATCCAAGAACAACCTTACCAACCTTATCATAATTCTCAACAAGCATGGCGGCAGTACTTATTGCGCCTCCTACAACTCCCTCTGAACTTTGTCCAATCTCGTTGAACATCATCTGTATGTTGTCTTTTAAAGCCTCAATCTGACCTGTAAGAGCCTTAGATTGTTGTTCCATCAAACCGCCATACATGCCACCCGCAGAGGTCATATTTTTAAATGCCTGTTCGACTTGTTCGAATCCAACTTTTCCGGCAGAAACAAAATCATTAACTTGATCTTCCGTAGTATTTAAAACGGTAGCCAGCTCTTTATAAATAGGAATACCACGCCCGGCAAATTGTCTAATATCCATCATGTAGGCGCGACCCTGTGTGCGAAGTGTTCCATAGAGATAAATAAGATCACCAATCTGTTGACCTGTACCCGCTGCTACATCACCAAGCATTGTTAATTCTTGAATAACAGAACCGGCTTCAGAGCCATAAGCGATAAGTTGTTTTGCAGCAGAAGCAGCAGACTGCAAACCAAAAGGAGTACGTGCCGCAAAATCCGAAAGACCATTAATGAGGTCTTTGGCTTTTTCCCCACTCTTCAACATTGTTCCAAAAGATATCTCAAGCTGTTGGAATTCACTTCGCGTATTTATTATGTCTTTTCCTAATTTTACCAACGCAGCAGTACCACCTATTTTAAGTAGCATGCTTTTGATAGAAGAGGAAAACATATCCGTTCCCTGAGCAGCCTTTTGAGAAGAACCATAAAAATGTTTATATTCGTCGGATAACTCTTTGGTGCTTAATTTGGCTTTTGCCTGTTGTTGTTGAAGGTCAAAAAGAGCGTTTTTTTCTTCAACAAGAGTTTTTTTTGCTGAATTGAGTTCATTTAAAGCATCCTTTTTCCTTGGGTCAGAGTTAGATAGATTTTTATATGATTGTGCCAGACTATCCACATCTGTTTTAATAGCTTGGACTATTGATTTTTGTTCAATAATCTTGTTTGATAACCCATTTACGGCAGTGGAACTATCATATATTCTTTGCTTGAAATCATTCTCGAATTTAACTCCAGCTTTAGAAGCTTCTTCAGCAAGTGAGTTAAATATTTTTTGTGTCTTTTGAACTTCTTTGTTTAGTTCATTAAATGCTTTAGGATCAGCTGCCTTCTCCATGCTCATGAGTTTAGACTTCATTTCATCTAACTCTTGTTTTAATCTTTTAAGATTGTCGAAATCTGCGCCTACTTTGAAATAAAGTCCACTCATTTGCTTTTAATTTTGTTCCCGGCTATTTCACTACTTGACCTCTGTACAATAACTTTTCCATAGGATTCATGAAGTTTATCTTTCTGCATCATTAGTAGCACCCTATAAGGAATAACTTCAAAAACTTCCCTATAACTTAAGTGCAGGTTTTCAATAAATGTCGCTAATTGACCAATGAGCGTTTCATTACCTACGAAATTGGCTTGGCTGCCATCATTACTACGCTCTTGAGTAAGACGGCACAGCCGAAAAAATCATTTATTCCTAAAAGTTCGCTGACGATTTTACATGCATCAAACATTTCTTTTATAGAAGCTCCAGGAGTTCCATTCATCCATTTTTCATACAATTTGTTGGCTTCTGTTTCGTAATCTGCTACATCTCCAACTATAAAAAAAGACAATCCTTTCAAAATCAATGGGGCGTTATCCGGAATGTTTGCAAATGAGATTTGTTGTTCTTTATTTATCTCAATATCTACTGCCGACCATTCTTTAAGCCCTCTACTCAGAATCTTTATTGTTGGAGGATAGATAGTATAAGCCTCCCCGGCTATAACTACAGATTGAAAATCAATACCTAAAAGAGAATCAGTGACTAAATTTGCTGCTTCGTTTTTCATAATAAATGAATTTCAGGCGACAATTAAGCCGCCTGAGTTGATAACCTAAAATTATTAAGCGTCTACCGCTGATCTATGAATCCAAACTTCAGACTCGATAGCAATATCCGGTTCCATCGGTGTAGCTGTTACCGCAATGGCAATCGCATCGTCTGTTGTTGTTGGCCGTGAAATAACCTGTGCCTTTGTGAATACGATATATACATCATCTTCAGTTAGCGCAACGATTGTCAAGGTCTTGTTTGGGTATTCAATCGGAGCAGAGTATTTGGTTTCTGTAGCTCCACCACCTTCAAAGTCTGCCTTAACAGCCATATCATACTTACCAATTGAAAAAGTAATTGAAGAGTCGCCGGCTTCTACACTTTGACGATATGTTTTTTTAGTCAACTGATTCTTATACTGAGTAAGTGTAGGCTCTGCCTTTTCAAAGTTCCAGGTGTCCTGATGAACGTTTTCAACTTCTTTTGTTGAAGCCGCAGCTAAATAGGATTTCAATTCTCCTGCACTCAGTCCGGTTTCCGGGTCTCCATCTTCATACGGAGTTGCAACTGTTGAAATTGGCTCCCCGTAAAATATTCTTTTAATTCCAATAGCGGAAATTTTTGGTCCTGCCATGATCTTATAATTTAAAATTTGTATTCGTAATTCGTAATCTAATGTTTAGAAAATCACTCCATGTTTCAGGGTCATTCTCTTGTATTATATCTTCTATCCTGAAGTAAATAGTTTCCCCGTCCAGTTCTGTAAATGTTTTTTTCGACCATAATAAATTGCAAAATCGTTCCAACTCGGCAAGACGCGATGTATTGGGTTTGTAGGTTTTTTTGTCGGATAAATAGAGCTTTGGAACATATACCGATATCCGGGCAAATGTGTTTTGCCAGTCTTCATTATCGGAAGCATTAACAACAACTACAACTCTTTCAGGAACTTCAAATTCCAAAACAGTATCATGTTCGTCTTTATCCACCAAAGCAATACCTATGCGTTTGGCTTCGTTATAAAGAATTGTTTTTATGTCTCCCGTCGCTATCATCCGAAAGCTTTTTTTATTACCGCTTCAGCAGCTAACTGGCCACTACTTGTTACATCATAGTTTTTAGCTTCAACATACGAAGCATATTCCATCCCGTTTCCTGCTTTAAGCTCCATATCGGCACTTGATCCCATTTCATTAAATCCTTTTTTAGTCTGATCCCGTTCAATAAAGCTTTCAACTACACTTCCATCCTCCTCTATCTGATATCCGTTTGCATTCCGTAAGTTTTTGGTATGGTCTTTATAACTTCCTCTTTCACGAGATACCGCTACATATGTATCACCAGCTCTTTGAAATGTAACTTTGACTAAGTTCCTGAGTCGGTTTTCCTCCTCTTGAAACTCTCTGTCAAAACCTGATATGTCAACATCCATTTTCATATATAGATGGTCATGTATTCACCTAAACCTCCAAACCTTAACCCCGATGTTCTTTTTATGTCAAGAATTTGCCCTTTTCCGATAGTCTTGCCATCCTGCCTTACTTCCACCATATCTCCTAAAGAAAGATCGTCTCTACGGTCAAGGTTTACATAATACTTAGGATCAATACCCAAGCCCTGATAACCCTGTTTCATTTCAGTGGTTACATTATACTGAAAGCATCCGCCTAGAAGCTCTACCGTAGACTCTGAAGTGTGAGAATCCCCGTTATCATCTTTATATGATTGACCGGGTATTACCTTATGGAGAGTATGGGGTTCGTACTTCATATAAATGTTACCGTAGGGCTATCTTCAAGTTCATTATCTATTCCATACCTTTTGCAGATCCAGTTATAGAAAGTAAGCAATCCATTTATGTCGAAAGAAACCGAACGGGAAAACCCATTTTCGGAAATTGATTCGCTTTTTGCTTGATTGACATAAAAGGGAAGCACATCAACAGCCAGTACGCGAAGCGATAAATCAATATTCTCTGGAGTTGCCTCTGCATCAACCAGAATCATACTGTCAATATCGACCCAATCTGCCGCTGATAGTATAATATTCAGCGACTTTAACTTGGCTGTTATGTACTCTTTTATGGTCATCCTAATTGGGATAAGTCAAGAATTGCCATTTTGGTAGGCTTATCAATAGAGACTATGCTTTCCATTCCGTATTCCATAAATCGTCCCTCATCGGTACGTTTTGAAGCTATGAACATCTTGCCGTCTTCTAGTTCGGTGTAATCCTTTCCTGGGATCTTATCGACCATTTCATAAGGGCGTTTCCACATCACGCGACCAATCTTGCCAGCTGGAACAAATGATATCTTATCATCTGGAACCACATTCACAGACACATCGTCTTTTGTCTGAATCCATTCTTCCCGGATCACAATACGAGGCAAACCAGCTACTGATAATACTGGATTGATCAATTCAGGAGTAAGCAGAGTAAACGGGTTTACCTGATCTTGCTTAATACCAAGACGATACTTATCCTTGAACTCACTTGAGCTAAGGATACGATTCTGGAATGTATTTAAATTCATCTCCATACGGTCGAATGAGCATCCTTTTGGACGTAAAACATTGATTACTTTATCCCGTATAAATGTTACGAGATTGTTTTTGTCAGCTATGGCAGCAGTAATCTTATTTATCGGAATAATAATATCGTCGATAGCAACGCCCTCATTGTTTGGGTTGGCAGATACTTTTGTAGTACCTAAGAACCGCAAATCAGCATTCATTTTATCCAAAGCCTTATGAGGAGCTAAAGCGCATTGACGGAAATCGTCTACCAAGAAATTAACTATCTCTTCGATTACAGATGCGTTTTGAGTCGCATTGTAAGTGTCAATTAAGATTTGGAGCTTCTCCAGACGATCATTGCCCATCTGATATGCATCCCCTAAACAGGCAACCTCTCCAATCCCGCTACCCAAAGAATGGCGTTTACGGATAGGTTTGTTTGAGTATCGGTCAATGAATGTACCGACAATTACACCTGTTTGATTTCCAATAAATGTCTTAAACGTACCATCAGGGTTTGCCTTGTCGTAATCAAGATAATCACGCCAATGCACACGATCTACTTCTGTTGCCGTTACGATAGAACGGTCGATAACAGCTTTTACAATTTGAGGGTTACTCAATAATAATTCAATAGTCAGTAACATAGCTTCTCCTTTCTTTATGCGATGAACATGAATAAATCGCCAAGGCTTTCTTTATCCCATTTGGAAATAGGAGCATAAAGCTGACTTTCTTTGATCTCAAACACTTTACCGATAGCCGTGAGAGTCGCACCAGCAACAGCCTTTACATTATGCTCATAGTTGAGCTTGTTAGCTCTATTCTTTGGAGTAGCATCGCTTCCAGAGGTAGCTTCTGTTAATACTTGACTGGCTGTAACAGCAACCGTCAATGCAGAAACGGTAATCTGGTCGTAATCTTCATTTGAAGTATCAACAGCGTTTGTACCACTACCAATAGAGATTACATTGTCTCCGTCTGACAACTTCATGTTTTTCTCTGCTAAACTTCCCTTTGCGATCTTGATAGAGGTTGCGCCCATTGCAGCATCTTCTACCACTTTTACATTTTTCACCAACACTGCTTTACGTGTAGTGAAATCAACTTTAATCGGAGCTAATTGCGGCATGGTATATCCTGCCGGTAGTCCGGTTATGTCCCAGTTAAACCCTCCTATCATCCGATAGATAGTCTGCTCATTGCAAAGTTCTCTTTCGACTGCTGGAGGCATTGTGTACTTTATTCCAGGAGGCATAATTTTAATTTTTTGTTTGTTCTACAATTTTTTGCGTACCTGCAGATATAGAAGCTGCGAAAGCGTCAATCTCTTTTACTTCGCCATCTCCACTACCGGGAGGAACTGTCTCTTTGAATCCATTGTTTGCAAGAATTTGGTTTCTCTCACCCCACTTGGTGCTAATTTTTTCAGCCCAACTGTTTACATCACTTTCATCTTTGAATGTCCGCCCGTCCAAAATGTCAGTGGCGTACCATTCAGGCACTTTCTTTTCAGTTAAAAGTGAATTTAGTTTTTGCGAAAGTTCTTGCTGGAGTTTTTCTCCCTGCAATGTTTGAACGGTGGAAGACAGAGGATTTACAGCCGTTTCGACAGCAACCTTTACAGCTGCTGCTATTTTTGCTTCCAAATCATCTAGGGTAGGGTTTGGATTCGGGTTTTTCCTTTCCAAATCCTTGATCTTTTGCTCGTACTCTGCTTTCAACGCGGATTCTTTTGTTGTCACAGAGGTAGCCGCCACACTATTGATATTAGCCTGTGTAGCCTGTAAAAGCGGCACATAGGGCTTAATAGTTTCGGCGATTTGGCTTTCGTCTGTGATTTTTTCTACATCGATTAAGCCGACAAACGTGTTAATTGTCGCATCCGATACTGAGGTTTTTCCTCCTATCAAGATTGCGGTTTTAAGTGCATTAAAGATTTTTTCTTTCATTGCTTATAAATTGGTTTCAGTCGTGAAGTTATAGGCAATTAAAAGAGTGGAGAAGTGATTTCAAGTAGCAGAAACGACATTATATTGAAATGTCGTAAATGAGTATAAAAACAAAAATCCCGGCAGCCAAATTGCTACCGGGGCATCATCGAAAGTTGTGGTATGCTTTAGTATCAGGTCGAACCCTCGATACGAGTTAGGTCTATAATGTTGTTTCCATATTTATTCTATTGCCCACTGTATAGCCGACTACCTTTTCTACTTCATAAGTCATTTGCTCAAGACGATAGCCTATACTGCTGTCGTAATTGTCAAAATCCAAGCCGTATCCGTTAACTTCGGGGTCTGCCTCCAGGATGGTAGCTAACTTTCTTGCTCTATGGAGAGTGGCAAGAAGTTCAATTAACCCATCATGTAGTAGGGGGTCAGGTGTTTTGTTTGCATCCATAATGTTGTTTATTTAGATTTTAAATATTTCATGTAAAAACTGGCGTCCTTTTTCCGTCCAGACTGTGATAGTATTACTCCCTTGCGTGCCATCACCTCTCAGGTAGGGCGTTGTACGCGACTTCGTATAGCCTTTTCCGCTATATTTAGATGTAAGCATCCACTGTCCGGACTGAAGAAACATAATGTTCCGCTTTCTAAGCTCTATATGTAATTGCTCGGCACTTCTTAAATCCAATTCCTTCGCCATCTGGGTTGATGTATATGTTTTAGAGCTATTGAGTACTTCTTCTACATATTGCACCTTTGGAGCAGATTCTTTTATCTCATTTTCCAACAATTTCACTTGACTTTGCTTATTAGCCAATTCTCCTTTTAGCTTCAAATTCTTTTCTTTCTCATCTTTTAGAGTTTGAGCAAGGCGAATTATCATATCAGGGTTGATAAGAGCCTCCTCTATCTTTTCGGGTGTCATATAAGCTCCGTGTTTGCGGATGGAAGGTAGAACGTCTTTCGTTACCCATCTTTTAAATTCTCTAGCGGTGGGAAGTTTTGAACCGAATACCAGGGAATAGACTCCGGATTCGTTAATTAAAACCATTTCGCGCATTTGACCACCAGACCTGATACGGTGTTTTACCGTATCGTCAATGTCAACATGTTGATTTATTGCATCATTAGGTCTTTGATACCCCAAGCACAAAGCCACATCATTCCCAACGAAATATGGGTCATTGTTGATTTCTAACGCTCGGATATTTCCAAAGGAAGAATTTGAAAACAAATGGATAGATCCCGTTTCGTGGGAAGACGCTGTCAATATGGTACTATTATTCCCATATAAACAATTTTCATTTGGTTGTCGCATGAAATGAAATTATTTAAAAATAAAAAATGGCAAGATACCCCTAAGTCTGCGACAACCTCTTATCAACCTTGCGGATGAATAAGACACGGGATACTTGCCAAAATATTTTAATCCTGCCTTTTGGGCACAAAAAATACCGCAAGAATAATTAATAAGAAATTGTCGCATTGCAAATATATGTCTTACTTTTAAGTATACCAAATTTTTAACTATAATTTCTAATGCCCGGATATTTCCGAACTGCGGATTGTTGAATAATTGCAATCCATTTTGTACATTTGCGTTCATAACATTTTTATTAAGTGTTTAGAAGGAGACCCTAATAGCTGTCGGGCGATTTGCGGGTCTCCTTTTTTAATTATATTAAATTTAGTCTCTTGAAACATCTGAATTCTTGCGCTTCTGTATCGAAATAAACCTGCACTGTGTCATTCTTTGATCGGTTATCGCCTTTAATCTTATCCTCTACATCTTTCAAAGTTCCCCACGCTTCACGTACTTCTCCGTTTACCTTACGGAAATAAAAGCGCACAATACCTTTCTGCATAGATTGTACAAGTTTAAAGTTAGCCCAAGCCTTGCGTAAACAATCGGCAAAACTTTGTCCGGAAATTTTAAAGAACCGCCATGCCATTGACATAACTTCTTTCATTTGATTTTTAAATGTTGTGTTCATAATTATTATGTGTTTTGCACAGGGCTTTCGCCCTGATTTGTTATTGCCTTATTATTATTTCGCCTTTCTCTACACGTCTGATTATATTCTTTACATACGATTCAGAACATAGCGTTTTTTCTGCTAAATCTTTTGACTCTCTCTTTACTTGTTCTACGCCTTTGAAATTGATTGCTGTAAGAATTACGTCTTTTGCTTTCATGTTTTTTATATTAATTTATTATTAATTCCAATAATCCTGTGAATAAAGTATTGCCTCTTCACGACTGCATTCAAATACACTCTCTACTTCCATATCACTCATTTGAGAGATTAAATTCAGATCGTCCTCAAAACTTGTTGATTGATCTAATATATATTTGTATGTGCTTGCTTTTGTCATGATGTTGTTTTTTAGAATAACTTTATAATGCAAAGTTATAATATAAAACAACACAAACAAGCATTTTATAGTTAAATAATGTTATTTAATACAACTTCGCGAACCTATGTTGTTTTATCGAACAATTTTACTACATTTGCAATGTTATTTTATAATACAACTATAATATGGAGTTAAGAATAAAAGAGATTCTTGATGAGAAAGGCGAAACACTTGTCTCATTACAAGAGAAAACAGGAATAGAGAAAGGGAATTTGAGTGCAATTTCTAACAATAAGAAGAATCCAACCTTAGAAACGCTATCCAAAATAGCTTCTTCTTTGGGCGTTGAAATATGGGAACTATTTACCCCATCTTCTACAAAAGAAGAACTTACAGCCCTTATTTCTTACAAAAATGACCTATACCAAGCAAAAAATTTACACGAACTCGAAAAAATAGTAGATAAAATAAAAAAGGAGAAGGAATAATGTTTATTTTCGTGACATTATTTTAATTATACTGTTATGAAAAATTTTTGGCTTTTATTATTGTTCACCTCATTAATGTATTCTTGCGGTGGCGGAAGTGAGAATGATCCTGTCCCTAATAAACCAAACAACCCAGAACCGGAGAAACCAGTGATAACATACTCGGCAGAAATAATCTTAAATGATACCATTTTTTTAAACCAAACAACATCATTTTCTTTGAAAACAAACAATAGTTTTGATAAAGTAGAGTACTATATTGATGGCCAGCAGATTGGAACATCTATAAGCAACAACTACTCTTTAGCTTGGGAACCTAAAGGAATTTTAGCGGGTGAACATGCTATTGAAGCTTTATGTTATGTTTCTGATAAAACGCATAAATTTAAAAGTAACAACTTTTTGAAGATTAAAATAGGTGACAAGTATGCTGGGGGAATTGTTATTGATGTTTATGATAATTACATTAATGGATTAGTTGCGGCTGAGAGCGACTTATTTAACCAAAAAGATGATGATTATAGGTTTAGATGGGGTAAAAATGGAACACTAATTGGAGCCAATGATAAAGATGGCAAAGTAAATACTGACTTGATAATCCAAAAAATGTCAGATGAAAAGTACACTTTTGCTAACTTTCTTAAAGATGGTATTGAAATAGATGGATACAAAGATTGGTATATTCCATCTAAAGAAGAAGCCGAAAAAGTCAGTAAGGATATTGTTCCTAATTTGAATCTTGAAAAATACTACTGGACATCTACTGAGACTGATGCAGAAAGAGCTGTTTTTCGTCACTATAGAGGGTCTTTGATGGGCACAAATCAAACAAAAAACTATTTATATCACATACGTTTGATCCGAAAGTTTTAATTATTTTAAGTATAGCAAAATACATTTGTATGAATATATTTTAATGTCTCCACCTCATAAATAGGATTAATATATTATTTTCAAAAATATCCTTGATTAAACTTTTTTGAAATTATAAGATAGTTTGTATTTTCGTGTCTTAATTTAAAATATAACATTATGAAAAGAATTTTATTTTTTCTCTTATTAATTGTACCCTTTGTTTTTATTTCTTGCTCGAACGATGATGATAAAGAAGAAGAGCCTACAATGATGGGGATTAAAGTTATTTCAAAGTTTGATACAGGAGATAAAGGGCCGGAAGGAAGAGTCTATATATTCAATTTAGATAATACTCACCCCAAAGATCTAAATCCTTATTTTTCTGGTGATATATGCTATCTTAGGGATGTTAATGGTGAATCTATATTTTCTATATATGAAGCTAAGATAGGATCTGACAAAGATGCCAGTGGTAAATACATAAATTCTTCTACAAATGCAATATATACTGATAAACTTTCTTATCTTTATGGGAAGCCAGAGATAAAGGGAAAATATTTACTCGTAATAAACGTAAGAAGAAATCCTTCTGATATAAAATATAGTGGAAATTCATATTCATATAAAGAAGTAACATTCAGCAATCAAACATTAGAGAAAACATTCAAACAGCAGCCGCCGAAAGAAGATATACCATTATTTAGCGACTACCATGACTTATGGTAAAAACATCATCAATAAGGCAGCCTCCATGCAGCTACTTAAAAATATAGCCAAAGCGCTCGATGTTGTAATTTACCTCCTGAACCTGATATAAAGGGTTTTATAAAAGTGCCCCTATCTAATGACAGGGGCTAATTTTTTTTAAAATGGAACATTGGAAAAATCCTTTTCAATAGTCAATAAATGAGTCTACAAAGCTAAAATATACATGCACTTGAAAAAATAGTGAAGCTATATTTGCAAAAATAATCTTTTAGAGGTTTAAATAACAAACTATTGTTGTGATTCTTTGGGGTGATTTGTAGTAAAACGTTTTATCTTTGCAAGATGAAATCTATTATACACCAAACATTCTTAATTTATCTAAAAATTTCTAAATTAAAGAGCCAAACCCTACTAAGTTGCATTATCTTTGTGCTACAATAATCTAATTAGGTTATAAGTTTATTATACTTTTAAACAATCTGTTAGGTATTATTGTTAAATATCAAATACTTCATTTAAATAGTTTAGATATGGCAAAACCGATTCAAAGTACTCCTGTAATTAAGGGGAAAGATGCGAAAAGGTTTCTAAGTGACATAGATTCAAAGAAACCTATTTCGAGTGAAGAGAAGGCTAAACAGAAACAGATATACGAATCATTTATGAGTATAGCTGAATTTAGCTGGTGATGGACGGCTTACGACTTATTAGGCTCGATGCCGAAACTCAAATATTACCATTTGACTGCAATAATGAGCAGTTGAATGGTTTTTTGTTTGATGACGCTAAAAACCATCTTAGAGAACTTGTGGCTACAACCTTTCTTCTTATCAATCAGACTGACACGGTAGGATATTGGTGTTATCAAAACGATAAAATAACCGTTGGGGATATTAATGGTAATTTTGAAAAGTTTATAGAGCGTATAGCATCTTGTTTTGGTAGAGAAATTAAAGAGAAGGAATACAAAAGCTTCCCAGCCGTCAAAATAGGGCGATTGGGAGTTAGTGACAAATATAAAGGTAATGGTATTGGTTCTAACATTATAGCATTTACTAAAGAATTATTTGTTTCAAACAATAGAACAGGTTGCCGATTTATTACAGTTGATGCTTTTAAGGAATCAGTTTCATTTTATGAGAGAAATGGCTTTAAATATATGTCAAGCAAGGACAAGAGGAGTGACACTAGACAAATGTACTATGATTTGTTATCTTCTTCCAGGTAAGGAGCTAACCCCGGACAGCCTGTTCGATTGATGTAGTTTTGCCTGAGGATTTCAAACTTAAAACCAGGTGGATGTATTTCGATTTAATTATTCTTGCTCGCGGTGAAAAGGATTTATTTTTAATTGTATTTCTAATTAGATTATTTATATTTGCAATTATAACCCCTCTGTGGTTGGAATATACCCAGACCCTAACCACCTTATAAAGGGTGGTTTTTCATTTTAAATAGTTATGAATTACAAAATAAAAAGCCCTAGGTTCTCCCAGGGCTTTTTCTAAATGAACTATTTAATTTAATAATTAAACTCCTAAAACAATGCTAGCATCAATATTAAGATTCTTACTAATATTCCGCGCCACAATATAAGTCGGATCGGTTTTCCCGGATAATATTTCACTTATACGGGAAGGACTGATACCGATAAGTTCTGCTAATCCTTTTTGAGTTAGCTTCATTTCGTACATTCTGAGCTTTATTACGTCCACTAATGAAGGTGAACCGATTGGGTAATGTTCATCTTCATATTCTTCTACAAGACTGGACAAAAGCTCTAATTCCACCAAGTTTTTATCCTCGATAGAAGTCTCATTGTTTACAACGCCAAGAAGATCCTCTATTCGCTCTATGATAGCGTTGTATTCGTTTACATTTTTAATTTTTGTCATAATCTTATACTTTTGAACAATCGTCTAAATCGTCATATTGTTTATGGGTTCCTATAAACCTGATATAAACTGTTTTAATCTTGAATATGATCCTAGCAATCAGCCTATAAGTATTCCCCTTGATATTAAACACATAGTTATCATTACCGACAGAATCCACACTATTGAAAGTATTCTTTATGTCTGCCGAGTTGTTCCACTCGGCTTTTTTAGTTTTAGAGTACCAATCCTCAATAGGCGTCTTTGCATCTGCATGCTCCTCGTAAAAATCTACCAAAGGCTTTTTCTTAATAATCTTCATGTGTGTAATATTTTATGCAAATATATAAATATAATTCCAAATAACAAAATATAATTCTATTATTTAGAATATAAATAATATTAAAACTTGATATTTTAGGTTCTATTTATTTGCGTAATCAGTAAAAAAGTACTTATCTTGCGAAGATTATAAGTATTATATGTATATTTACCACAATAGAACAAAAGACGAGTATAAAGCATTCAAAAGCTTGCGAGATTTAGCCGAGTATTCCGGCATTTCGTATAATACTTTGCAAAAGCACTTCTTGAATTCTGTAAGGTATGATAAGAATGGGATAACAATACATAAAGATAAGTGACATGATAAAGATTAATACAGAAGAGAATAGAATCGAAGGATTATCAAAACAACATATATTTGATATTCTTGTACATGCTCGATCCGTCTATATTTATGAATTCAACAAGAAAGACAAACGCGGCGATATTGTAATCTTTGAATTTTTATACCCATTCCATAGAGCATTCAAACATGTTACAGGGTTCGATTTGCCTTCTACTAAACACGTAGATGGATTCTTTTATTTAAAGAACACAATGCCGTACTTTAGGCGTGTATGTAAGGAAAATGGAGCAGATTTCAATAAAGTAGATGGAGAATATTGGGATACCTTCGATACCAAAGTTAGAATTAAGGTTTTTGATGAATTAATCGAGTGTGCCAAATCAGATCTGAATGAAGAATCTCAGAATTTATCTAAATAATTACAAACGATTTAGGCGCACAATAAAATATCCACAAGAAAAACTTTGTTGATTTAGGTAGATTATTAGTCCTTCTTGCTATACTCCTTCGGCATATCGGGCTGCCTGAATTCAGGAATCTTTTCTCCCTTTAATATAGCCCTTTGTATTTGATTGAATTGTTCATCTGACACTAGGATGGGAATAGCGGTACAAGCGCATTGTACATGAAAGCCTATAAATTTATGACTTTTCGGAAATACCAGACCATTGTAGTATTTGCATACATCGCAAACCGTATATTCCCTATTTGAGTTTTGAATACGATAACCAATAACAGAAGGATTTTGTTGCCAACGAAGAAAATCACTTTCCCGATATGCTTTATTAATAACATCACGGGCCAGCCGCATTGCGTTTTTATGAGCGGATCTATATACGCCTTGCCCCGGGTGGTAATTTAGCGCATTTGCTGATAGCTTAAGATTTCCGTGCTTATCCTTGATACGCCTGTAAAGAGCATCCGGATTATTCAGATACTTTGTAATATCCTTTGCCAGGCTTTTAGCGGACTTTCCTTGCGTTAAAGCCGCATCAATAGCCCTTTCAATCTCTTTCTTTGCCGATCCTTTGATGTTCCAGACTCTTTCCGAAAGAGTATATCCATCAATCTTACCGGCTGTAAATGATTTTAAGGCTAGATTATTATGGTCTGTAAGTTGTTTTGGAAGCGATTTAAGCGACTTAAATGTTTTTTCTATCAGTTGGTCGTTTTTCTTATTAGATATTGACCATACGCCCGAAATACCACTTGTGAATGATATTAGGATTCTTTTATAAGTATCATTTAATGATTTGTCGACTTTTTTTGAAATAGAAATATGATCTTTGAATAAAAACCGATCTTTATCAGATACTCTGGAACCGGATATATAAACTGCGATATCAGAGGATAATTTCTGGTAAAGATCGTCTATCTCGTTGATTAATGCGAGGTATTGTTGGTAATATTCTTTATCAAATGAGTTCATTCTTCAGCTCCAATCGGAAACAATATCTCTTCCCGTCTCTTAGACTCCTGGGCCTCGATTGCCGCTACTTCTTCATCTATCTTATCATCATCCATCAACCCGGCTAAAATAACACCCTCTTTAAGTGAGGCTATTCCTCCCTGGTATGCATCTACTGCCATTTTTATATCTTCAGCTTTATTGCCAATCATATAGGGCACAACTTCCACCTCAATATCAATTTCTTCACTTGCTTGATCGTATGCCGTATTAACTGATCCAATAGCAGACACTAAAAAATTATATCTACGCTGTAGGAACTCTCCAATTGTTTCTGCGTGCATTTCTACAGCCATGTGAGCACCCATGAAAGCATACTGAAAACTAACACCCGAGAAAGCATTTCCTAGTCCTTGCAAGTTTTCAAAGCTTATTCTGGGTGTATTGGTAAGTGAATATGCTCTTTCGGTAAGTGTGTCGATTTCTAATTTTGCCGCGTCCGGGGTTTGTTGCCATGAAAGATACTTTAAGTCACCTCCACTGCCAAGTTCTACAAGGCCACCCCTTGCTCCTTTCGGTTGATTTCCGGTTATCTTACCTGTCGCAACAAGTTTAGGGGCAAAATTGTAATCTATACAGTCTGCGTAATTGGATAAAATTGTCTCTGTTCTATTTCTAATCGGGCGTATCTTTGCACATAATGTCTCAGGCCGATAGGAGTAAATTGTAGGATTTTTTTTAAAATTATGGCTAAATGGATGTTTAGGAGCGTTTGTCCATCCTGTAGACCCATTTTGAACCCAAAGTTCTACACTTGTATCAGTGACAAACTGGAAATACACCCAGCAAGAACCATTGGATTGTTTTACCTTGTATTCGCGGCCTAAACCCAAATAATCATTGCTATCACTAAATACCGGCCAAAGAGTGTCGCCACGAAAGGGAGACCAGATTGCGCATTTAATTTTTCTTTCTCCTTTAGTGTTAATACCGATTGCAGCTTTTACCTTGCTTAGTATTCGCTTCCAATATCCTTTATCTTCAACTGTGTACCAATATTCGGCAACTTCTTGTTCGGAAAGCCAGGAGCGAACGATTCTTTTATTATGGTATTTTATTTTATTTTTCCTGTCAACTGCATTTACAATTTTGAAAAGTTCCTGCTGCTTTTTATCGTCTGTTTCACAATATAAACGAGGAGGTGTTCCTACTGTAAATGCTGTGTGAATGTTTACAATATCCTGCTCTAGTGGTAAAGCTATTCTATTTACGGGATCTTCTTCCGTTTTGGCTATTGATGTAACTCTACCTGTTCTCTGGTCTCTTACTTCCGGCTCAATAACCCTTGTTTCGTTTTTGCGTATTTCAGGGTTCATGACGTCATGCCTTTCCGGAAACCAATCATTTTTATTCTGATCGGTTTTAGGCTGATCTGTACGTCTTGCCTTTTTTATAAGATCAATACGTCTTTCTATATCCGGTAAAGCTAGTATCCGTTTTAATTCCTCTGCATCCATTGTGTTTTATTTAAAAGAAAACTCCGGTTAAATCAATCTGTTGTATATTATTTAAGCTGAACCACTCATTCATCATAAACATGTCAAGAAGGTCAGGGCTGCTCCCGTTCAAATATTTGTGCTTCATCTCATCCTTGGATATTAATTTTGTTGGTTCCTCGTCTCGCTTTTGTTGCTTTTTGATTGCTTTTCTTTCAGACATAAATCTCTGTCGTATGGTCATCTTATCATCATACATTTTATTGGCAACCTCTTCTGAAATATAAGATTCTCCACGGGCTGCCCTTTCTCCGGAGTATATATAACATTGAGTTTTCAAATTTGCGAATGTTCTATTATCTCCAGTATCAATAGCCTTGCCCCCATTATGAAATGCTACAGCCCCTTGAATAAATCCATTTTCTTCACCACCAATAAAAAAGCCAACTCCATCGGCATCATATAAGATATTCGAATTCATTACTCTATATCTATCTTTAAAGTCTAGCAGCATGTCGATTACGTCCTTCCCCGTAGACTTAGGATAAATCTCTATATCTTCGAGCCTATATCCCTCAAAATAACCGGCTACAAGGTAATTGCTTCCTTCACCGGCTACATCCACAATGATTCGTCTTTCTCCCTTTTCCACAAAAGAGTTAGTAAACATATCCCGGAAAGAGTAATAATTATAGACATCATCAGCATTTAAAACCACTTTCCAATTACCCATAAGGAGCCTCGCCTTCTCTTCTTCAGATTGAGAGGCAAGATTGCCAAGATAATCGGGGTTGACCTTCAGCAATTCTTCGTTATCATAGATTGACCCACCGATAAAAGTTACTGATTTAATATAATTGTCATAAGTAGTTAGTCCTTTAGATGCTTCCACCAGGGGATCAAGGTAATATTTGGCTTTTTCTGTTACTTCGGCTTTCGAATCACCCCAGATGTAACTTTCTCCATCCCGAACAAAATATCTTAACACTCCCTGCCTTTCCGGAATGGGGTAGCCTGTATCTTGATTTATCCACCAACTGATAAATTCAGCCACCCAACTATCGGGATCGGGATTACAAGTTGCACGTACATAAGGATTAATACCGCAAGTTGAACGGTTACGTGATAGAAGGTAAAAAAACATGCTTTTACTAAAATGAGTCAACTCGTCAAAACATATCAATGGTATTTCTGAGCCTTGCCAATCGTAAATATTTTTTTCATACTCTAAATGGGAAAACTTTATCTTTGATTTATCCCCAAACATCCATTCATAAGAGCTACCCTTTGGGTGGGCGTCGCTTATGAGACTGTAAATTTTACCGGAAGCATCCCACAAGCCTCCTTCGTTTTTTATTTGCGTATATGTTCTTCGAAAAAAAACCGCCCCAAAGCCATCTACATCTTTATGCCGCAAAGGTTCCAAAAGAAGAGCGAACGTTTTTCCAACACCAGCAGCACCACCTCCAATAACAATATCAGCCGGGCTTGACAATGACATCATTTGATAGCCCTCTTGTGGCCTTATCCTATTTATCTTTATCCCTTCCATTGTCAGGCAATTCAAATATTGTAACTTGACCTACTGTCTTTCCATTTGAAGTAAGATCGAGTTTTTTACCGTCTATTATGGATTTTCTCCACTCTTCATCGTGATGATATAACCATGTTGATAAGGCTTGCGTATTAGGTGGTAGTTCATTTTCAGTTTCCTGAATAACAGACTTCGATGTGGACACTATCTTGCCAGTACCAAAGCACTTTTTACATTTAATATTTTTACCTCCACATGGACATTTGACCTCTGCATAAGTGCGGACAACATTTTTTGTTTTTTTTCCTCCAATGGCAGCAGATAGATATGCACCCCTTACTGTAGCGTTTGTTTTTCGTCTGCCCCGCGCTAACACTTTAGATAACCGCTGGCCTCTGCGCTCATTTTCTTCCTTTGTCCAAGCTTCATAATTACCGTTTTTCATACAGCAAAAAACTTCCGGAGATAAGGTAAAACCCAGTTCATGCTCTATCTCATCCGCTATCTCGGCATCTGTATAACCTTTCATTGACAAAGCTAATACTTCATCATAGAAATTATCACTGTCATAGTCGTACTTCGGAGGCCTCGCCATAATTTAAATAATCTAATAAATTTACAAAAGGAGTGGAAGTATTGTAAAATACCCACTCCTATAAAAACTCTGTTAGTCTTTGACTTTACTTAATGTTGCCATAGTTTAGCCGAAATAAAATATCAGCATAAAGGTAGTTGACGGAATCCCTAAACCATTTATAATGGCTATACATAAATACGACATTTGCCGAATTGTCGGAAATTACACTATCCCACACTCCGAGCAAGTCAGATAGATGCTTTCTCAAACCATTTGGCATCCTATCACCTATTAATACCCCAGGCGCATAGATCATCAACACAACATATATAAACATCTGTCGATAGGCAACACTCCTTTCTTTTGGAGGATTGTCTATTTTATTAATTTGATTTTTAAAAATTCCATAAACAAGAGTAATATTGCTTATATCACTCATTAGGGGTTCTGTTAGCTCTTTTTCTTCCTGTTCAATCAGTTTTTTCTTTTCCCTTATCTCCTTAAGCATTTTAATTTTATCCACCATAGCGCGATTATATATTAATTTCATTATCTTTGTTTACCTATAATTGCGAAGGGTGGTCATTGGTGGTTCGGTGGCTGCCCTTTTATTGCGAAGTGGGTTTTATCTTAATATCTCATCTTTGATATCTTCGTTCTAGCGTTTCCATAATCATACCTCGAAACCATATCGAGTGACGTGTGCCCGGTGCATTCCCTAATCGCATCCCAAGTCCAACCTTCTTCCACTTTTAGCGTGACAAAGGTTCTTCTACCCATAGCCATGATTGTGCATCATAATAGTTGCCGAATGTATCCGTTCTATCCTCAAAGGCTTTATATGATTCTACTTCTCTACCTAAAAACTTTGCCATATCAATATCTGAAATTTGTAAAGTGAATAACTCCTCCGTGTTTTAAACCGGTCAATTCTGGCAGAAACCAATCTGCAAAGTCTTGAAGTGTTAGACCGTCATTATTAGCGAATAGAGTCGGATCAACTTCTTTTCCCTCCACCTTACAGGTTAAAGATGAAATAGGCCCATGTACGCTAATTATAGCTTCTTGAATGCCAATGCCGCTATTCTTGTCGAGATTAGCTATGACATACTGTTTGCTGTTATAAGGCTTGCCAATCCATCCACGCACAGATAAAATTGCCTTACCTTCTTGTACTTCTTTAATACGAGATTCCCATAAAGGGAAATTAACTCTCACAGTATGTGTTTTACTTAATACTACAGGTATTTCACCATCAGCAGCATAATAGCCCGCTTTCAAGACTCCACAAGCAAATTTCTTTGCAAAGAATGTTGGCTGACCAGCTTTAGGATGTCCTTTCAAGTAGTTAGCTGAAAGGGTTAACACGTATGTTTTTATTTTGCTCATAATCGTAAGCTATTTATGTGTTTGATTTTTTTGAGTATTCTCTGCTTCCCTCATAATCCTAACTTCATTTGTTTGTTATTAACTATATTCTCCACCCTGGCAATCTCATCATCGATAATCTTCTCATATTCTTTCGATGCCCGGAGAGATTCTTTTGATTTCGTCCTGAAAAAGTCTTTCTGATGCTTCCGCATCTGTTCTACATAGTTGAAAAATGTTTTTGCATCCATTTTTTCGTTTTTATTTTTATTACCAAAGCCAGGGAAATATCGTTATCAAAACCACAAATGCCGTCCCAATAGACTCAAGAATACCGACTGCAAAAACCAAAGTGATAAAGTCCTCAGTCATTGAAGAATTTAACTCCCCTATCTTTTTTCTTCTTTTTTCTTCTTTATTTAAAGTATATCCTAAATAAAATGTGCCGGAAGCAACCGAGATAAGGAGAATCCAAAGCATGAGGGGACATCCTATTAGTTGATAATTCAATACTTCTCTAATCATGTTTTTATGTATTTGAAGATTTGTAAACGGTTTTAAACCGTATTAAACAGCGCATGAAACAATTTTGCGAATGTCTGATACCCGGTATTTTTTACGCCCTTCTACAGACAAATGAGATATTTTACCATCATTTTCCATTCTCCATAAAGTTGTCCGACAAACTCCGAGAAGTTTACACGCTTTCGATGTGCTTACCAAGTCTTCAGTTTCTCCCACCACCTTAATATCTTCCAGTATAATGTGCATGGGGATGATCTTTTCACCATAACAAACTGTACAAACTATACTCATGGCAGTAGAATCTATAGACCCCTTTCCAGTTCCATTGCATAACGGACACCTTTGGTATGGTACACAGTTCTGAATTATGTATTTATTCTTTTCCATGTTGATTAGGATTTAATGCTTTTCCTTAGCCGCTCTACTTCGTTGTTCATGATTTTCTTTTCGAGAATAGATATTTTGTCGATAAGCTTCCTGGCTTCCGGTCCATGAACTCGTTTTCTTAGCAAATCACAGACTGCACTTATGCGTCCACAATAGTTTGCTGTGCTTAATTGTACCTCTGTTCTATTTTCCATTTGGGCTTTTTATGTATTTGAAGATTTTTTCGCAAATTCATCAATAACGAACTGAGCGTGTTTTACAACTTTTTCGATCAATTCTCTTTGCCACTCTTTCGTCTGTTCAAGCGGTTTGTGGTTCCCGATTCTATACTGATGTTTGGCATACTCGCTTATATCATAGTCATTAGATGGGATAGAATCATATATTCCACGAAGAATGAAAGCATAGTGAGTATCAGTGATAGATTCGTAATCATCACAAATATCAAGGTAATCCAGCTCCCATTTTACCCATGTAAGTGTTTCATTGAAAAATGCGCCACATTTACAGCAAGTATTGAAGTTTTCATGATCTCCGGATGCGTAAGTACCACATTCGCATATAGGCTCATCTTCTCCATACTCATTCCTTATCTGTCCTTTTGCATACTCAATACAATCTTCGTCTCCGCAGCAATCGTACTCACTGCTATATTCATCCCCATCCTCTCCTATAGTGAAATAGGTTAGCGTATTACTTGTTTCTGCTTTATCAGCAAAAGGAGAAAGGAGTTCCATTGCCTTATCAAGAATTGCTTGCTGTTCTTCTGTTGGTTCTATGTATCTAAATATATCTTCCATTTTTACGGTATTTGAAGATTTTCATTAAATATTTTGATGCACTCAAACAGGTAGTGCGCTATTATAGGTTGAACGGCATTGCCTACTGCTTCCGTTCTGTCCACCCTATCGGGAAGTTCATTAGACTTTCCAGCAAAGCGGGGTGCGGGTATAGACTGTCTTGTTCTCCATCCCGGATATATTCGTGTATATTCCCCTTGTAGGTAGGGCTTCCGAAATATCGATTCTTGCAGGCTCCTTTTGCCGTCGACTTCACAGGGGTAGGCAATACAATATAATCGCTCCCGGCCCTGCTGTATTCCAAAGTCGGTGCCAGATAAACATTGCCATTCTGCATGATACCCGATTTCGGAAAGGTCGCATAAGACTCGCTCAAATCCCCGAACAAGCAGCATTGGGCTGTTTTCAATGATGATGTATCTGGGTCTAATCTCCCGAACAATTCTATACATTTCAGACCATAAGCCGCTTCTTTCACCTGTAATTCCGACACCTTTTCCAGCAATACTGATGTCCTGGCAAGGGAATCCACCGCTGATGATGTCAACAGGCTGCGGATTTGTATACGTTCTAATATCGCGATTGATTTCATGTTCTTTTCCAAAGTTCTTTTTTATAATTTCTGATTGAAAGTCCTCGTATTCACAGCTCCACACGGTTTTTATCCCTGCAAAAGCCGCACCAAGCCCGAAGCCCTCAATACCTGAAAACAAACTTCCGTGTGTCATATCCATTCTTCTGCACTTACTTGAACAACTTTCTAACCTCTTTAGCAAGAGCGGTTCTATACTGCCCTAAAGTCTGAAAAGTACAAGCATAGGCATCATTCATAATTAGAGAGATAATAGCCGCTTCTGTATTTTCCTTATCCGATAAGGCTTTCCATATCATGTCGCTTTCAGCAGTTTCAATAGCGGCGATTGCATTGTCCATGCTGATATGACCGCCATCAAACGACCGCTTCAATAGCTCTTTTGCTTTTTCCGATTTTATGTTATCCATTTTCTTCAAATAATATTGCCGGATTTGAACCCGTGATTATACCTCTTAATCGCATCCTTGCGGCTATATGCTTCGATCTCCGCGCCTTTAATCACAAACTTAGACAAAGGTCTGTGCGCTGGTTTTTGCGGCTTAGGTTCGTATACTTTCGCCATTTTTCTCGTATGATATGACCTATCATCAAAAGAGGCAGCAGCCATCATTGCTGTAGCAAGTAACATTCCTTTCATTCGCCCAGATGGACCATGCCCAACGATTCCTATTTTCTTTTCCATGTTTACTTAGTTGTTTTTCCGGAGTTGATTCTAACTCCTATTAGTAATTCTGCAATAAGCACATTAAAACTTCTGCATCTTCAAACCTTTCTTTCTCAAGGTAGAATTGAATTGCCATTGGTATAGCTATCACGCTTGTTTTGTGAATGGATATTTTAGTTTTATTATCGCCAAATCTCACTTTCTTCATCTTGTTTATTTGCTAAAATTTCTACCATAACCCAATACACACCCCGGTCGATGATCCGGGTCTTGGAAGGAATACCGTTGCGTGTCGCTGAACTCGCAAAAGTCACAGTACGACTTCTGACAATACTCCGGTTGTTTTATCTTATCTACTTCTGTGATAAGATGCTCGTATTTCATTTTGTACTTTTTAGCCTCATAAGAGGCTTGCTTTAACGCAGAGGTCAACTCCTTGTATTTCTTGTAGCTTAATATAAGTATCATATTCAAATAGTTTTAGATTTGAAGATTATTAAGCCTGTCAATTTCTGCGGCGATAAGAGCCCCAGCTTTGACTAATTCTCTTACCCGATTGTCCGGGGTTGGCTTCCACCAAGTCATATCCCACGGCCACACATTTTCGGGAGAATGTTCATACATTCGGTTATCATCTTCAATAGCGTATAAGATAGCCGCGCTAACTAATTGCCCGTCATTGTTAGCTATCCTATCATGTTCAGTATCCCACCCTTCGACTTCTATTTGTCTCTTTCGTTCTTCTGTGATTAATTCAATTCCAGTTTTCATATTACTTTGTTTTATTATTTTCCGACAAATCCACTATTTCCCATTCCCATTCGCAAGCATCTTTTTCTCGGATATTATCCGCCAACCAGTCCGCTGCATCTGACAATTCTTTATCTCTATAAGTTTCGATTGAGTTGGGGTCAATATCCCCACCGTTATCGTAGACCTTGCAGAGAGCCTGATATACATCATCAGGAACTCCCATTTCCAAGCCTACCGTATAGGTTGCTTTTACGTTAATTCTTATCTTTTTCATTTTCAATACTTAAATTAGACTCTTTAATAACTCGCAGAGAATCAGCGTCAATATATCCATACAAGTCAATATCTATCTCATTACTATCAGAAACGAAACTGATAGAGTCTCTACTCTGCATCATTGCAACATTATATTTGTCGAGAAGAGAGATAAGATCATCCGTAAATTGCTTTTCTTTCTTAGTCATAATCTTCAAATTTTTCCGGATGTGAATGTGTCTGTGTCCTCCCAAATAGGGTGTCCGCAATGCTCGCAATAACCAAGAACATTGTCATGTGCCTGCGCAGGCTTGATATGGCTCGTTTGCTTACAGTTTATACACAGGTATTCTTCTGTACTTATCACAATAGGCTTTATGACAAGATTATCGTCATCGTCATATTCGTAGCAGTCTGGGCAATAATATTTTGCTTCTTCTTTAACCCATTCTCCGTCATTCCTAACAGAATTGTCCGCTTCTAATTCGTCTCCAAAAACAGGAAACATGTCATCATGTTCGTAATACTCACCGCAATTATCACACTTAACAGTGTACATTGTTTGTTTTTCTATTCCCATATCATTTTGTTTTAATTGTTTTCAAAATTGCCCGTCTCTCCGGGCTGTCACTTTCTTTCAAGTTGTCAGGAATACTTTCTTTGAACAGGCATTGAGCATCTAAACCCTCGTGTGTATTTCCACTGTCACAGTCTATAAACCGATACTGTCCGGCGTACTTTTCCCTTATCCATGTACTCATATTCCATTCGTCGCTTATATAGGGGTTTATCTTAAATCAGTCTGCACGTGCATCATCAGATGTTCGATATCCAACGTGAAATTTCACTCCTATGAGATTATTGCCATGTTCTTCTTTTGCTTGCTCTCTGATTCTTTTTTTAGCATCAGCAATTGATGATCCTTCAGAAATACAGTGCAAAGAGTCAGACTCTTTATATTCAACTACATATTCTAAATAATACTTTGCCATATTCAAGTTGTTTTATTCTGGTTTATCAATGTGTTCTACTTCATATTCAGGTTTATACCATATATGCACTATTTTACAAACCTTGTCATTTTCCCATTCGATAGGACCGATTATAACCTCTCTACCTTTGTCCGATCCGGTCGCCTTCAAAATGCGTCCATATTTTTCGTTTGCCATATTCAAGTAGTTTTAGATTGTAAATAATTCAACATCACTTTCTTTAAAAGCTGAAGCAGGGTATTCAAACCAGTACCTATCAAGTACTTTTAATACATTTTTTCCCTCCGTGTTTGTCCAGACATCCGATGTCAACACCCGATCTCCCTTTTTTATTATCAAACCTTTTTCAGGATGATTTATATCTTCGTTGGATGTCCTATAAAAAGTTCTTGCCATATTCAAGTTTTTCTATTTAATAGCATTATCTCTCAACTTATTTGCTAATTCCTTGGCTTGTCTATATGTACCCCTAAAGGGTAATGGTCCATCGTAAGCGGTTGCCCAGGGTAAATACCATGCTTGTTTAACTTGCACTTCATAAGTACCTATACCACCTTGTACTATTCTTACTTTCATATTCAGATAGTTTTATATTTGAAGATTTTCATCTTCGGTATTAAAATTCAATTTTAGTTGACTGATGTTGTCAGCTATGAACTTATCCATAGATTTTTTAGACACCCACCACTCAAATATCATATCAATATTTCCGTTCAACTTACTGCAATAGTTTGGCTGAACTTCAAGTAATTTAGAGATAGCCTTTTTATAGGCTTTTTCTACCTTCGGGAACATCTTCCTATCATGCCGGATAGCTGCTCTATTACTCATAGGACACATTATACAGCCAATACGTTTGTAACCCTGATCGTATAATTCACAATGAGGTAAATTACGTAAGGAGAGAAAATCCCAGACATCTTTATCCGTCCAGTCAATCGCCGGAGATAACAGAACTTTGTCCTTCCCGTTTACGCAGGAAACTTCCGTTTCTTTGTGATATGAGAATTGATCAAAGTTCCCAGAATACTTACCTGCCTCTATTTCATTACGTTTTGATCGTCGGAAACTTTCCGCTTTCCTTATCCCCAGAATAGTTACAGTTCCTGCGCCAGACATTTCTTTTAAAATAGAACAACACCAACGCATACGTGCACGTGGTAGGCTCTTATGCTCTGGAATCATCTTATAAATGGACTTATCTGGTCTATGTAATTCTACATCGGAATAATGATCTTTTACGAATCGAATCACCTGCGGAGGATCAACCGACGTAAGATTCATGTGAGCCTTAAACTTGACTCCTGCCATCTTTGCCAGTTCGTAGATTACCTGCGAATCTTTCCCGCCGGAAAAAGCCAGATAGAAGCCGTCAGGACTGTAATGTAAGGCCAACGGTTCCGCTTTTTTTAGCAGGGCAATCGAGTAGTCTATTTTTGTTTGTAGGCTCATGTGAAATCTTCAAATATTTTACTATTCAATTATTTCTTTTCCCACGTTCCTCTTCTTGCTTTAGTTGAGCCTTTTCAACTCTTTGCATAAACTTTGATTTTCGAGTAAACTTCGGATGTTCTTTTTTAAACTTTTTATGTTTGTAAAGTGCAATAACTAGTACTCCTAATAAGTAGAGAATTAATATTACCACAACAAAACATACACTAAGCCACAATGGACTTAATACCCACACCCACGACCAATCTATATAATTGGTTAATTTGAGTACGATGAAAACTATTGTTAGCAATCCAACAAATCCGATTCCTCCAGATGAACTTGATTCTTTTGACATATTATTTGGTTTTAATGGGTTAATACCCCTTTATTTTTTTATAATTTACCGATTACGTGAATTGATAAGTTTTCTCATTATCAGACCCACACTTCTTAAGTTTTATTATTGTTGTGAATGGAAAGTCGCTTTCTGGTATTTTATCTAATGCCTCTTTTATGGGCTTTGCGCTCGTGAAAAATTTACGTTCTTCACCTTCAAACCTTATCTTCACTACATATCTGTCATTTCCATGTCTGGTTTTTACATCAGTTTCATAACCCATGACTTCAATTTCACTATTAATAATCTGCATTAGAGTTACCTCTGGTACATTAAATTTGTAATTGTTTCCAGTTTTTATTCCAAAATCAGAGAATTTATTCATGTTTATAATAGTTTTTAGTAAGTTTCTTGAATCGCAATGTTTAGCCCAACCAAGCCACGAGCATACCTTTATACGGTATTCTTTTTCTGTCAGGTCTTTCTTATTCAATTTAGCAACCCGGCGACAAAAGTTCTTTTTTATAGATTTCCTCATTCGGATTCTTCCATGCCGGAAAACATAACCAACGAAGTCAATACCTCTTGATTCTACAGGGAACACCTGATAGTTACCTTTCAAGTCAAGTTTCAATTCTTTTTTAAGGTATATCCTTATATCATTGAGCAATTCATGTAAGTAACTCTTGCTTTCGTGTAGAATAACCAGATCATCAGCATATCGGTAGTAATACTTTACCTGCTTTTTCTCTTTCAACCAATGATCTAAGTATGCTAGATATAGGTTAGCCAAGAATTGAGAGAGATAGTTTCCTATTGGAACACCCGGGGCTGAATCAACTAGACTATCTAATAGATTTAAAAGTTGGTTGTCCTTTATTTTCTTTCGAATAATCGATTTCATTATATCATGGTCAATAGATGGATAAAATTTTCGAATATCCATTTTTAAACAATATACTGTACCAGAAACGTCTTTCATGTCACGTCTGATATGCTTTAAGGCTCCATGTATACCTTTACCCTTAATACAGGAGTAAGTGTGCGAAATAAAAACAGATGTCCAAATAGGTTCTAATATGTTCATGATAGCATGTTGAACTATCCTGTCTCGGAATGGTAGCCGGTATATTTCACGCTCTTTTGGATCAAAGATTTTGAAAACTTCATATTCAGAAGTCGCATATGTCTCTTTTTGTAGATCCTCATAAATTGACATCATATTCCTTTGAAAATCTTTCTCAAAAAGTATTACCCCATGACTTTTGGATTTCCCTTTCCTCGCCTTTTGATAGGCAAGGAAGAGGTTATCCATATCATATATTTTGTCGTATAAGTTTCCGTATCGCTTCATGCCTTTGTTTCTTATCAGAGCTTTCGGTTTCCCTACCAGCACCTTTTGAATCTTTATTTTTTGCCAAGAGGCAAGGTCTTTGCCTTTGAAATATCATTTTACATAGGTGAGACCTGCTACCTGCATTAGCGTTATCGTAATCGTAGTTCGAATTGTTGAACGTGAAACCTGAAGGAGAGCAAGTCAAAGGCAAACAACCTATATTTTTCATCCTAATTGGATGCGTTTCCAGATACTCAAGAATGGCGGGTGCGAACCAACATAATCAGATTTCTCACACGTTTCAAGATAAAGGCGAGACCCGCTACCCGCAGCAGCGTGACGGAAACGTAGTCCGAATAGGAGAACGCGAAACCCGAAGGAGACATCCAAAACCAAGAGCGCCATTTAGGTTGATCTGTATCCTCCCAATCGGGAACCCAACCGTTATTAATTGCCTCGATAATAGTTTCCATTTCGAATAAAGCCATATACCTATCTCTACGATCTTCTGGTATGCCTGAAAAGTCTGGCATTATTTTACCTGTTACTTTTAATGCAGTTTCTATAGAATTGATACTGCGAAAATCAAATTCATTCTTTTTCATGATTGTAATTTATTATGAGTCCAACATTGTTCTATAAGTATCTTTTGCAATCTTAGCGGCATGTTTTGAAAGTCTTTCTTCTTTAAATGAAAGGCGAGACCCGCTACCCGCAAGAGCGCTAACGTAAGCGTAGTACGAATAGTCGAACGCGAAACCCGAAGGAGAGCCATTACAAGCAAAGCAGGGATAGTGGCGTTCACTTCTATCATAGAGGTTTATTTTCTCGCCTTCGTTTAGAGCATCAGATAAATTCCTTAGCTCATAGGTTGCTTGCATAAATGCTTCATCTTCCTTTGGCGCCTCCCTGAATGATCGGGGACGACCTGTTTCTTTGAAAGAATCGTCAATTGTTTGGACTCTTTTACAGACATCTAAAACCAACTTGGATTTTCCAAAGTTCGTTTCCAGTAATAACTTAATACTTTCAGGTGCATTCGAATACATTTCTCTTGCTTCTTCAACTGATAGTTGTAGATTGATTTTTTCTTTTGACATAATTTTATTTATTAGTTGAATTAAAAATTGTTTGATACTAATTGACATAAGGATCTTTGTGCATTTTAGAGTATTGATACTCCACTTCTCCCATGTATGAAATAAAACTCATGATTTCACTTTTCATAGATGGTTCAACTTTAGCTGCAAATAGCAGCTCCTGCATTTCAGGCTTTTTTAGATACTCTTTCATGAATGCTTGTTTTTCTTCTTTCGTTGTCATAGTAATTGGGGTTAAATGATTAGTAATTAAGATGATTTATTTATTCGCTACTAAAAAGGCATATCTCCTTCATAGGTTGAAAAGAAATCTTCATTGGGCTTAATCGGATCAAAAAGCATAATATTTTCCGATTCTTGAATCTGTTTTTTCAGCCGTGTTACGATATGATTGCTATTATCCCAATCAGGATTCTGGCCTTCTTCACATGGAACATATCTGCCATTGTTCAGATTGTATTTAAATGTCGCTTTTCCGGTTTCCCCTAAATGCCTAAACTTTACCTTCTGAACATAAATACAGGTAGTTTCATTTTGCTTGTCACGATAAACTGTAATTCCATAATCGACCTTATTGTAAAAATTCGCGGAACCGTTGATATCGTAAAGAGTCGGAATTTCAAATTGACCAACTGTATTTTTATTCATCTTTCGAGGATGCGCAACAAGAAATATGATCACATCATTCTTCTGTGCAAAATTTGAAAAACGATCAAGAGTTTGACTGATATAGTTAGTTTCACTCATGCCGGAAGGCATTTGATGTTCCAACCTATTCCAGGGATCTATTACCAATGATTTAATTCCTTTACGCCTTATGAGGTATTGAGCTTTATCAAGTATTGTATCAACCGAAAACCCCTCCTTTGGAAAGATGAAGTAAAAGTTATTATCCATATATTCTTTGACTTGCCTATACTCATTCAGAGGCAACGATTTTGACTCAAACTTCTTACCTGTTAACTTACTTACCAATTTTGAAGCATGATATTTTAAGGGAAAGTTTTCAGGAGAGAAAAAGGCTGTTCTCCATCCGTAAAGTATATTTAAACGCTCTACTATTTCATCTAGGAATTCACTTTTACCGTGTCCGGGAATACCCGTTAACAGACAGATACGTTTAGTTTCAAAGCTACAATACTTATCAAAGTTTTCTAAACCTATGGTAAATCCTCGTTTTAGTCCATTGTCATAAAGAAAATCAAGTTCATCCTCAAAATCGGTTACTGTGAATACTCCATCAACTTTTATCTCTTGAGCATTTTTCACACACTCCTGTATAGCGAAAGAATTGCGCTTTATCAGCAATTCATTTGCATCTTTGCAGTCTTCACCATAGGTTATAATTTTACATCGTTCAGCTCCAAAACGTCTTACCAATTCATTTCGTAGAATAAGACCCTTCTCATCTGTATCAGTTGCAATATAAACAGTCTCCTTATCCTCAAAGTAATCATCCCAATAAGCATCTAGATAATCCGTATTGCTACTTGCTCCTGCCGGTACACTGATGGTATTGAAAAATCCTGATGCAATAAAAACAAGACAATCAAATTCACCTTCTGTGATAATACACTCTTTCTGGTCTCTGATTGAATTGATATTATATGGGATCAATTCTGCTCCGGAAACCATTTTGAAATGCTTATTACCGGTTCGGTATTTGATATTTACTAATTCATCACCCAGAAAGTAATTAAACTGAATAGTGTTCATTTCCTGACCATCCTGAGGCATGAATTCCATTCCTTCTGTTATCTTCATTTGCCTGATCACAGATTGATGGATACCTCGGGATTCAAAATACTGAACTACTTTTTCCGAAAGGTCTGTTTCATTCTTCCAAACTGGACGAGCATATTCTTTGTTGATCTTCAATTCTCTCATGTAATTGTTTTCAGTTATCAGGACATAGGAACTGTCACAATAGTGACAATGTCCAACACCTTTTTCGAAGTTAATTGAGAGCGATTTATCACGTTTATTGGAGCGCCTTTGTTGACATTCAGGACAAATTACTTTTAGCTTGCCTGATGTCCTATTGACTGATACCCCAATTTCAGACCATGATTTAAGTTTAATTGTTCCCATTATTCAACCATCCATTTATTTTGATGTGGATAATAAACACTATTCGCTTCCGTTCGCCGGGGTGCATTCATGGGTATTTCGTTTGGAGCCGACTTCGACCCATAATATTTTTTTCCATTTTCAACCCATACTCCTGTACCATGGTCAGTAGTTGTAGCTATCTCATTTTTGTTGAGATAAACGTGATTATACCTTTCATTCAATGAATTTCTAAATGTCGCCTTCCAGTCTATATTTACCGTTTTAGATTTCTTCTTATTCTGCCACCCTCTTTCGGTACTCCAAAAGTCTTTATATGCCTTCTCTATGGAAAGTTGAATATTCACATGAGGAAAATACTTCTGCCTTTCAGCAATAAAATCACCATCTGAAATAATCGCATTGTATTGGGAATCCAAATCAAGAATATAAATTTGAAAATCATCCCTCCAATTTTTTTCTTCAACTCCCACTTGGGGGATTATAGGGGGTATTATATCTTTATCTTTATTTTCTTTGTTTATATCTTTATTATATTTTGTTTCCTTACTGTTTCCTTGCTGTTTCCATATCGTTTCCTTTGGTGTTTCCCTTTTTAAGTCCAATGTATTGTATCTGTCATAATTACAGATAGTTATAAGTGTTTGACCTGTTTCTTTTACTGTTTCTTTTGTAATCATATTGTCAGTAATAAGCAAATCAATGAAATTAAGGAGTTTTTTTGTAGACCATCCGAAAGCTTTTGAAAGGAAACGTATTGATGCATAAACTTGCCCTCTTTGTATTGTTATAACCTTATTGCCATCATATAACTTCATGTCCTCAAATCTTGCTTCCTTTAAAAGGTAAATCCAAGCCTCGAACCTCGAAAACTCTCGCTCTTCACACCAAAGGCGGTGTTCAAATAGCTTACGGCTAATAGGTATAAAATACTCTAACGTTTTTTTTTCAGACTTTTTCATATTAATTATCTACACTTTGACCCACTACTAAAATACTTACATATCAAAATCTGACACCATAAATCATCTCATAGACGTTGATGGGATATCTCTAATTCGTTTCATGGGGAATATTTTAATTGATTGTATTGTTATATCTTTTAAGGTCTAAATGAAATCCCCTTTTACATCTCCTATAACCTTCAGGAAACTTTGAACCATGCTCAGAACAAAATGCCATGTAGTTTGATACTTCACCAAAATTCAGGCAATAATCACAGCATGGAGGTATTTTGTTCTTTGAGGCATTTTTCATACTTTGATTATTTCAAATTCAATCCGGGGATTATTCTTGTCGAGAAACTTTTGAGCGACAATTTTGACAACCTTATTATCATTTTGAATAGCATTACATTTCTGCAAACAATCCAAAACAATCTTTAATGAGTTGTCAAGATCGCTCCTTTCAGAAGGATAATAGACATCAATATAAAACTCTATGTAGCCTTTAATATTCGCATTTCTGTAGTGATTACATTGGATATAGAACTTATCCTCATAGGCCTTTAATGCTTTTGTTTTAGCCAAAGATCCATGCCCTTTTATCGTGACTACCTTGTAACTATTGCTTTTGCTTGGGGTATTCCCCACGATAACTTGCTTCATAAAAACTATGATGTTTTTGATCTAACTTTTTCTTTCCAATATTCTGGATTATTTGTTTCAACATATCCGTTAAGTATGGGAACCTTTTTAACCTTACTTTTATCCCGGCTTGCTTCAATAAGTTTTACTTCTTCTAATCTTTCTATATCCCGGGATAAGTCCTTTTTTATTTACTTCAACTTTTTCTCTCATATCAAAATGGCAAATCATCAGGTTCATCCTTACCCTTAATATGTTGTGGTTCTTCTGCTGGAGGTTTGGGGGAATTTGTAAACTTATGCTCTTTCCCATTACCAACATACAATTTTCCCGTCTTAGCCTCCCTTTCCTCTTTGGATTGAGAAACATAGACATAATGTGTATTACCGTATTGATCCGGTTCCCGTCTTTCATCAACAATTAATTCCAGGTACTTTTTATTGTTGCTTGCTGTTGTTATCTTATCCTTTGGAAGGTCAGATAAACATATCGAAACTCTTATCATATAAATCTTTTGTTTTTTTCTATTTCGTTATGAATGTGATTAATCGCATCTTCTTCATTAGGTTCAGGTAAATAAATACCAGCGACTTCACTAGACCAATTACGGAATCTTTCAATTGCAGTAGACATTTCTTCAGTATTTAGGTCTGCACTACTTTTGAAGTCTGTTGTTCTACCCAGATAAGGATCATCTATACTTATGGCGAACAATTCAGAATTACATAGCTTTTTGAAGTATTCTCTCTTTACAAACTCAGTTTTATTACCGGTTTCGATAGCGAAAAATGAAAGAAGCAAATGCAAGTAACTATTCTGTGAAAGAGTACGTTTATGCCGCTTTTCTTTCAACTCAACCGTCTTGCCTTGTCTATATAGGGCATTGCAACGCGATTTAAATTGTTGTTGATCGAAATTTGAGGATAGATTATATATCATAAATTATTAGCTGTTTTATAAGTTGAATAGGCATCCAAAAGCAAATTATATTCGGGTTCTGTAAATGAATAGTATTGCTCCATAAGTTCACGAAGCATGAAAGTTTCACCTTTTTCTTTAGAGGTTTTTTCATTCTTATAAAGTCTAGACATAAAGGTTGGTTTCTTCATCTCTTCTGATAAAGAAATCTTTCTTTTATCAATCATTTCTTTAATATTTGGCTCGTCTTTTTTCTTCTTAGAATCATTGCCAGATGCTTTATTTCCATCATCATCTTCATCTATATTCAGACTTAGAGCAGCACCAAGAGCATACCTTCTTTGGTAAGTTATACACGATCCTATTTCCTGTGGAGTTGGTTTAGTAGGACGCATAACATAAGTACTTGAAATATATTCACCGGATCTATGCATCACGATTGTTTGTAATTCATTTTCTCCAGTTGGTAATTGCATTACAGACAAACCACACTCTGTTAATGGTTCTTGTATAACATCCAAAATACTAGATAGAGAAGCGTATTTTGATTTGAAGAAAGGGTTATTTGCTTCTTTCTTTATTTTGCCCACCCGACTTTGAAAGTCACATAACGCAGTGGCAATCTCTTTTATTGATTCAGATCTTTCCATGATTTTTTATTTATATTTCGTTTATTAAAATTCAGTGAAAACAGCGTTCCAAAAACACACGCTAAAACGAGAAAAGCAGCCTTCAATATGTAAGCTGCTTTTAAATACTCATGCGAAATAGGTTCAGATAAATGAAGCAAAAAGAAAATAATCATTAGTATGCCATATATTAATAGTTTCATATTGCTTATATATCTAATGGGTAGTAAATATCTTCACTCCTACCCCTAATTCTTACTCTAGCAATTGTATTAGTTCGAGCTGAACGAGAATTACCTGGTCGACGCTGATTTTCACATAAACCATGAATGGAAAACATACATAAGATTGAAAGTGCAGTTATTGTCTTTTTAATCTCTTTATTTGTCATTCGTTCAGCTATAACTATGGCTAGTTCTCTGCCATTTCTTACATCTAATTTCAAGAATACAGCCTGTAATTGGTTATTTATAGTACTGATCGCTCTATAGAATAAGACTGCAATTTCTTTTTTCTCTAATCCTGAAGCAAAATGCCTGGCGACACGCTCTTCAGAGATGGATAATTCAGGTAGTAACCTTTCCATTGTAATGCTTTCAGGAAGGTTTATACAGACTGTCTTAATTTCATCCGTTCATCATAAAGATTTCTCAGTTCCATCTGGTTTTTCACACCAAGTTTTAGCCAAATAAATCTCATATGATTAGCAACTGTACCACTGGATAAACCCAGTTCTTTAGCAACCGAACGTTGCGTTCCACCCTGAGCATACTTTACTGCAACTCTTTCTTCTGATGGGACTAGTTCTTCAAAAATTCTTTCTTCCATTTTATTTAGAATTTAGATTGATATTTAAAAGATGCCGGGACTTTCACCCGGCTGCTTTTTATACTTAAAATACTATTATGAATGAAAGCCTCACGACGTTTGATTTCGCGCAGTTCAAGGTTTAACCATACAGTAGCCAACTCTTTATGACGAAGTGAATGGAACACGTTATGAACATCAAGTAGTACCATTTATACGCATTGTGCCCCGATAACATTCTACTGTTTCTATGTCCGAATCGAGACGGATCGGGGTTATATAATAGATGAATACAAAAAGTATCCTATTATTCGTTTAATCTTTCGCTCCCCATTTAGGATCATCGCAATATCTATTTACATACCTAACTGACTATTCAGGTTTATATGTGCGGCTTCTTTCATCCTCCCGGTATCCTCTTTCCGGTAACTTTAAGACTTGCCCGTGTTGTTATCCATTCATCGGCTTATCTAAGGAATACAATATGTCAAAGAACTAACAGAATAGTAAGTCATCCGGATTCGAACCGGTTAGCCCTTATAGCTGACCCTAGTAAATATTTTGGCGAACATATTCCATCACATCTGATGGTAAAAAACGGGTTGCACCTTCAATTTTTACTGTTCGGATTTTCCCAGCATTGATCATGTTATATATTTTCGACTTTTTAATTTGTAAAGCCTTCTCAACATCTTGAATAGTCCAAAGCATAACACCACTTGGCAACATCGATATGTCTATACTCTTTTTCATTACCACATTCTACTTTCCCAGATTAATGAATCCCAGTATTTATTCTCTTCCAAATCTTCAAAAGTTGGCTCAACAACAACTTCACAACTTTCTATCTCTTCATCAATAAGAGTTAGTATTTCATTCTTATTCTCCACATTATATTTAAAGCAAGCTTCCTGATCAGACATAAGCTCTACTGCTTTTCTTTCATCCAATAATTCATTTAACTTGCTCATATATCTCAATTTTAATGTGTTTGGACTATTGCAGTAGTAATTTTTATTTGGTTACTTTGCATTAGTGATGTATCAACAATGCAAATATAGAGCATTGTTCTGTATTGACAAATATTTTACAGAGTGTTTTTCTGTATAAATAGTTAATATTTGTAAAATGACTGTAAAAGAGAGACTTAAAGAATATTTAAAATATAGAAGTATAAGCCAAGGTAAGTTCGAAAGTACAGTAGGTTTATCAAATGGGTATGTAAATAATATTAGAAAATCTATACAACCTGACAAGATACAGAGAATATCTCTATGTTTTCCGGATTTAAATACTGGATGGTTATTAACTGGAGAAGGCGAAATGCTCAAAAAGGGGATTAATGAAGTTTCTCATATTTTTATTGATAATAGTTCTGGTGAATTTATCCTTGAAAAAAATGGGACTAATTTTTACCAGCTTAAAAACGGTCTTTATAGAATGAATGTGCCTTTGGTTCCATTCAATGCCTATGGAAGATTTGCTAATGAATCAGACCACCTAGATCCTGACAAGGAAAATTGGGGAAGAGTAGATTTTGAATTTGAAAAAATAGTGCAAGGAGAATATTATGCCTTTGAGATAAAAGGCAACAGTATGGATGATGGAAAACGACATAGCTTTGAAGAAGGTGATATAGTGTTAGCAAGAAAATTAGAAAAAAATCATTGGAGGGATGGTTTAAGAATTAAACAGTACCCTTACTGGGTAATTGTTTTTGAATCCTCAGTTCTCATAAAAGAAATTATAGATGTTGATATTAATACAGGAGTCATAATTTGTCATTCTTTAAATAATTCTCCGGAATACTCTGATTTCCCATTACATCTTGACAAAATCAGAGCTTTATACAATGTAGTACAAAAAAACCCCAAAAGCATAAAATACTAATATGAAACTAAAATTTGCTGCACTTTTTATTCTAATACTAATAATTGCATCTTGTAGCGATGACAGTAATGACAATAATCCTAAATCAAATGATACTTTAGAAGAATATTATAAACAATTTTGTTTTGGATATAATATCGGTGATACTACGGGTATTAAAATATCATCATTATCAAAAATAGAAAGTGACAGTGAGCATGTTTATATATCTGGTACGAAAAACAAGTCATTATGCATATATAAATTCGAAGAAAAAAGTAAGAATCTAGTATTTAAGATCATTGATACTAAGCCATTTGTTGATAATTTTTCCATTGATTTTGGATATGGTGATATTCGCTCTTATGATGTAGAAAAAATTTCTTTAGAAAATATATTTGAAATCGAAAATGGGTATGCTATTATAACACATTTAACAACCAAGGCTCAAGATAATATGAAACCCTATGAATATCGAGCTTATTTTATTGGTGAGAATTTCTCCAATAATGTAGTAATTTCCATTCATAAATTCTTGTTTAACAAATGGTTTAAGGATTCTTTTATATACTGTCATGAAAAAAACCAATACAGTATTTTAGACAATCAAGGGAATCTATTAAATTTTGGATATTATCAATCTTTTGTTTATACCAAAGTTTATCCTATTTCTTATAGCTCATTTTTATCAACTGGTTTATCTTCTAAAAAAATCACAGTTCAAAAAGATTTATTTAGAGTTGATGGTGAAACACCTACCATCCCTAGTATTTCACTATGTGATATTGACACTTATGATGCAAAGGTTGATATTAAATATTCCTCAAAATCCGATAATATTGTAACTATTTATGTTGATGTAACAGAATATTCTGGAAGGAAACATTCACATAAATATGATTTGGATATTGAAAAATTCGAACTACTGTAAATAATTTATTCACATTAGATAGGATAAAAAAAATGATCACCCTGCAATTTCCTATATCCCCCAAATACAAGCAAGAATTAAAAAAATGCTAAGCCATTCTATCAATGCACATTGGTTATTATTTGAAGCAAATTAAGGATGCAATTATGGAAATGAATACGAGGAAATGATTTGTTAATCCTAATAATTACTAATGACTATAATATGGATAAAAGAGGAAAAATAGAAGACGAAATATCTCATCCGGAGAACTCAGATAGTCATGAACCATTAAATCAAAACAAGTCAATAAATTTGAGTCAAAGAATTAAAGTTGTTATAACAAATTCTTTTATTCATTTGCCATTATTTTTATCATCTTCTAAATTCATATTTTTGTCTCTTATCATATGTCTAGCAGTTGGCTATAAGCTCTTTTTTCTTTCTACTAGTATGAGTGAAGTTGAATATCGTGAAATTGATATAACAGTAAAAGGTGATAAAATAAGCGACTTTGAACTTATACTTGTAGCAAATAGCGATTCACTTAAAAAAGAATTTGGATCTAGTGACCTAATACAATTGGTTACATATATATCAAATGATGAGTTGATAAGAAATGTAATAGATATTGATACAGTTGAAGCACTAAAACACATAACTTCTCTTCCAAATGTAGGATATCAAACAGTTATCACATCAAAAGGTATTGATTCAGTATATTTTCAAAAATCTGAAAAGCATATAGATGATTTTAATACTATAATTAAATCAAATCAGATCATAGTAACTAACGATTCATTGGGATATTTTAAGGTTAATGAAAAGTCTGATTCAATTTTAAATATGACTTATTTTTACAATAAGGAGGATCGTGATAAACATCGAGGAGTATTCCCTATAAACAAAGCTCCACAAAGAGATTTTTTTAATATTAGAATGTCAGGTAATTATTTTACTGAAAAACAAACAGTCCGCAGTTCTAAAAACCCATACATATGCTTACAAGTAAATCTAAAATTGCCACAACTTCAAGATGATTATGCCAAATATAGTAAAATAAGCATGGATTTTTCGGGCATAATAAAAGATAAAATCATACAGCCAATGAATTATATAAATATTTATCCAGAACCCGATGTGATAAATCCTCAATACATTATATATAACTCCAAAGAAAAGCTTGATAAAATAATAAATAATAGAGGATTTTATATCTTTGCAGAAAATCTGGAAGCCAAAAAAGTCAATGAATTAAGAAATTATTTATATACTTTATTACTTGGTTCACTTTTAGCTTTCGCAGTTGATCTCTTTTTTAGATTGTTAAGAAATTGGAAGAAGGCATCTATCAAGTATAACGAAAAAGAGAAAGTCAAATAAAATAAGGTCAACACTTAACAAAAGCTATTAATATTTTCAATGAAAATAGATTAAAATCATAGATTAATTCTTATCTATTCCTTACTTTAAACATAATGAACTAATTATCATATATCAATACAGCCCCTCCCAGGTCACCCAGAAAGCCGCTATTTAAGTGGCTTTTTTTGTTTATGCGTTTCCAAAATGATTTCCCATTTATTTCTACATCAGTATATTCCGGTTTATTTCCTTACTTTCGCTTTTACTAGTAAGAAAATCTAAACGAATACTTCACAAAATGCTTTTGCAAGAAAAAAATCAATAGACAAAATCAACTAAAAATTGAAGTAAGAAGTAAGAAAAATGAAGCCCTTATTGTTTCTCTTCCAAGAGTTAGTATCGCAAAATAATCAGACAGGTGCTGACAGTTGGGTTTATTAATTGACTTTTAGATAACCTAATTCACAATTTTTCTAACATGAAAATATTATTAACAAAATGCAAGGAAGTGAAAGAATAAGTTATATTTTTGCAGCATTTATTAATTATAAATTAGCAATAATGAAAAAATTACTATTAGCATTAAGCGTTGCGTTCCTCTCATTAACAATGACATCATGTTATACTTCAAGGGTATATCATGGCAGTGCAAACGAAAAAACACCACAAATTGAAGTTTCTTCAAAATCTAATCCAATTCTGCTATGGGGTTTACTTCCTTTAAATGGGGCTAATCAAGAAGCGAAAAACGCAGTTGGAGAAAGGCTCAATTATACAACAAAAACACAATGGACATTTGTGGATGGCCTTTTAAATTGTATCACTTTAGGAATTTACTCCCCTACTACAACGAAGTATTATGTACCTTTGGATGAAAGGTAATACTTTGGAAGTATAAATTACAAAAGCCGCTATTAAGCGGCTTTTTTTATATCATGCTAATTACTTAAGAGATTTACAATTCCCTTAACCAGATATTCCGGAAGCTTATCGGTTCGCTTGGGTCTCCATGGCTTTGAAGGATAATAGGGCCGGCTCCGTGCGGGGCTACTTTTGGGAAACCTATATATTCTGTGGTTCCAAGAATTGTTGTATGATTTTGTAAAACGATACCGTTTTGAATTACTGTTACGGTAGGTGGTACACGATAGGTTCCGTCTTCCTTAAATACAGGGGCTGAATAAATAATATCATAGACATTCCACTCGCCTGGTTTTCTCATGACATTAACAAGGGGAGCTGTTTGTTTATAGACACTTCCTGTTTGTCCGTTTACATACGTTTCATTGTTATAGCAGTCCAAAATCTGAATTTCATATTTACCTTGCAGAAAAACACCGCTATTACCACGGGCCTGGCTTGTTCCGGTGATATTTTCCGGAACACTCCATTCGAGATGCAACTGAAAACTTTCAAATTTCTGTTTTGTCTGAATATCACCTGTAGGTTTATTTACTGTGAAAACACCATTTTCTACTGTCCATTGGGCAGGTCCTCCTTTTGCACTTTCCCATGCATCCAGGTTTTTTCCATCAAATAGAACGATGGCATCCGATGGAGCCGAGTTAGTAGTAATACTACCCGGAGTTACGATATTAGGTTGAGGAGTCCAAAATTCGGACATTCCCGGCTTCATACGCTCCGGTTGAGGATATTCTTTTTCCTGCGCACTAACATTTATAAAAGAAACACATGCAAAAGCAACACAACATGCCTTTGCAATAAAAAGATTTTTTTTCATGGTCTAAAAAATTAATTAGTAATATCTCGTAAACGTACATAAAAAGATTTTCAAATAAAAGAAAGTATATTATTTATGTTCAAAAAGTCTTTTTTCTGCCAAGGTTTCATATTTAGTTCCCAACCGCCCATAATTTGCATAAGGATAAATACTGATACCGCCGCGAGGTGTAAAAACTCCGGTTACTTCTATATACTTTGGATCCATTAGTTTGATAAGATCTTTCATGATGATATTTATACAATCCTCATGAAAAGCTCCATGATTGCGAAAACTAAAAAGATAAAGTTTTAAACTCTTACTTTCCACCATCCGGACATCGGGTATATAGTCTATATAGATAGTTGCAAAATCAGGCTGTCCTGTTATAGGACATAAACTGGTAAATTCAGGACAATTGAAACGTACCCAATAATCATTCTCGGTGTGTTTATTTGTAAAAGCTTCTAATACTTCGGGAGCATAGTCTTGTTTGTATTCTGTCTTACCACCCAATAAAGATAATTCTTCTTCTATTTTCATTTGTTAATCTTCGTATCTTTAATTATAAAACATTTTTTCTTTCTAAGTATTTCTCTAATCCTTCCCGCCTTAAGGTACATGCCGGACAATATCCACAGCCATCTGCCGGAATGCCGTTATAGCAAGTAAGTGTTTGAGTGCGAACCAGATCAAAGACACCCAATTCATCCGATAATTCCCAGACTTCGCTCTTGTCCTTGTTCATAAGGGGAGTATGAAGCTCAAACTGTTCATCCATTGCTAAATTAAGTGTTACATTCAGAGAGCGAATAAATGTATCACGGCAATCCGGATAACCGCTATAATCTGCTTCGGAAACACCTGTTACAAGATTATAAATTCCTTTGCTCCGCGCTAGGATTGCCGCAAAGGTCAGAAAGATCAGATTACGTCCGGGTACAAATGTATTTGGAAAGTTATCTGCAGGTTTCTCTTCATCCATTATAATTGTAGAATCAGTCAAAGAATTAGGAGTCAACTGTCCTAATAAAGAAACATCCAATAATTGAAAAGGAACATTTGCTTCTGTAGCTATGGCCTTAGCTCTTTCTATTTCAAGAGAATGTTTTTGTCCATAAGCAAAACATATAGCTTCTACGCGAGTAAAGTTTTTCAATGCCCAGAACAAACAGGTTGTAGAATCTTGCCCACCTGAAAAGCAGACAAGAGCAGCATTTTTATTTTTCATTTTTTCTTGTTTTTAATACGTGGTTTAGCAAGCACACGGAAGAGAAATATCCCTTCGGCTGCAAAGGTACATAAAAAGAAATTACAAGCACGAAAAGTTATCTATCCGGCTAATTGAAATAGCTTTAATATGGCCTATCTCACTGTTTATATTCCTTAAAATATTGCACAAGATTTATCTAAGTGTGCAATTATTAACAAAAGTAATTATCTTTGTCGCCATTTATGTCATAAAAAGGCGTAAGATCTATAAACTAATAATTATTATATGAAGAAAATTATTACACTTTTATGTTTGTGTGTGCTTCCGCTTACGTATATTGCCGCCGAGGGGTATCAGGTAAATTCTAACAGTACAAAACAATTAGGAATGGGACATGTAGGTGTTTCCATGAAGTTAGGAGCTGAGAGTATGCATTTCAATCCCGCCGGATTGGGATTTCTTGATAAAACTATTGACCTATCAGCCGGCGTAACAGGTGTATTTACTGATGTAAAATATGAAAATGGAAGCTATAAGCATAAAGCTGATAATGATCCAAGTACTCCGCTCTACTTCTATGGGGCATTCAAGATTTATGACTTCCTTTCTGCCGGAGTAAGTGTAAATACACCTTATGGTAGTGGTATGGACTGGGGTAAAAACTGGCCTGGATCAGGATTAATACAGGATATTTCTTTGAAAGCTTATTCAATTCAACCGACTCTTTCCTGGAAAATTATGGATCGTCTGAGTGTGGGTGCAGGAATGATGATTATGTTTGGAGATTTTTCTTTAAGCCGTGCATTATTACCTGCAGGTGCATTGGAAGGGCTTCGCGTTATTGGCAATCCTCAGGTAAATGCAATATTGGATAATTACAAAGATATCCCGGCCGCTTCTGCTACCTTATCTGGTAATGCAGGTGTTAAACTGGGTTTCAATGTTGGAGCCATGTTTGATATTACCGATCAGTTTACAGTAGGCGTTTCCTATCGTTCAAAAGTTGAAATGAAGGTTCCAGAAGGCACTGCAGAAATGCAATATGCTAACGAAATGCAATTAAAAGGGTTACTGGATATGGTAAACCCTTCTTTAGGAGAAAATGCCATAATCATTCCTCCTTTAGATAAGGGAACATTTGAAGCGGCTTTACCATTACCATCGAATTTCATTGTCGGCCTTACATATATCCCAAACGATCGTTGGTTATTCTCCGGTGAAGTTCAGTTTGTTGGCTGGGGTGCCTACAAAGAATTAAACGTAAAATTCTTTCAAGAAGCTTTAGGTAACTATTATAATATAGATGCACCTAAGGAATATCAGAATACACGCATTTATCGTTTAGGCGGAGAATTTGCGGCAACAAATCGTTTTGATGTTCGTTTAGGAGCCTATTACGACGAGTCTCCTGTAAAAGAGGATTTCCTAAATCCTGAAACACCAAGCATGAATAAACTCGGTCTTACAGCTGGTTTCAGCTTCCGTCCGATAGATGCTTTATCGGTTGACTTTTCATTTGCGTATGTTACTGGTTTTGGGCGGGATGGTTCCTATACGGATCAGCTTTCAGGGGCCAGATTTGAAGGCCATTATGATGCCAAAGCATTTATGCCATCCATCGGTTTGGGTTATTCTTTTTAATAACCAACTGTGAGTTCGATATAAGAAAAGGAATAAAAAAAGAAGCTATCCCGATCGGGATAGCTTCTTTTTTATTTAGAAAAGCTTCTTAAATTTGTATCCAACGTACATAAGCAAAGTCCATACGGTGAGGCAGATCTTTGTTTTCCGGATATACACGGAACCCTACTTGTAGATCTCCTGAAATATCAGGTGCTGATACAAGCTCGAAATACAGCTTTGAACCCTCCTCTTTCTTAAGTTGAAACTTATGAACCACCAACAATTCCTGTTCTTTAGTTTCCGGATTCGGCCGTGTTACCACCATATCAACTCCAAGCATACCTTTTAATTCATTACGGTTAATAACAACCTGGAAAATATGCTCTAATCCTACAACTGGCCCGTTATTAGAAAATATGTCAGGATTACTGGTAATAGATTCTACTTCGAAACTATCCCAATGTTCAGCAACTTCTTCTTTCCATGCTGCAATTTCTTTTGCTTTAGCATAACCATGATCTCTTAAAAGAGCAGAACGTGTAGCCAATTTATTATAGAAACGACTGATGTAATCATCAAGCATACGCTTCATCGTATATTCAGGAGCAATCTTTGCAATAGAATTTTTCACATACTGTCCCCATTTTTCTGAAAAACCGAGTTCATTCAAATCAAAGAAGGTTGGAATAATCTCTGTTTCAAGTATGTGATAAATAGTGGCTGCATCTAACTGATCCTGATATTGCTGGTTATCATAAGTACGTTTATCCGTCAATGCCCATCCAGCACCTTCCTTATAACCTTCATACCACCAACCATCAAGAACAGAGAAATTCAAAACTCCATTCATTTCAGCTTTTTCTCCGGATGTTCCGGAAGCTTCCAAAGGACGCGTAGGTGTATTCAACCATACATCCACACCTGATATCAATCGACGTGCCAGGCGCATGTCATAATTTTCCAGGAAGATGATCTTTCCTAAAAACTCAGGACGACGGGAAATTTCTACAATATGTTTAATTAAACCTTGTCCACCTCCATCAGCAGGGTGAGCTTTACCGGTAAAAATAAACTGAACAGGATATTTCTCATTATTTACAATCTTCGCCAGGCGATCAAGATCGGTAAATAAAAGATGTGCCCGTTTATAAGTGGCAAACCTACGCCCAAAACCAATCAGTAAGGCATTTGTATTAATCTTTTCCAAAATAGATACAACCTTAGAAGGATCACCTTGACTCTTCAACCAATTACCTCTATATTGTTCTTTAATATACTCAATTAATTTTTTCTTCAAAACTATGCGAAGTCTCCAAATCTCATCATCAGGTACGTCATATATCTGTTCCCAATATTTTTTATTGGATTGATCTTCCATAAAGCCTTCATCGAATTTTTCCGAATAAAACTTTTTAACCTCAGTGGCAGCCCAGGTAGGCATGTGCACACCATTTGTAACCCAACTCACATGAAGTTCATCCGGAAAATAACCTTTCCAAACAGGAGCAAACATCTTTTGCGATACTTTTCCATGCAACCAACTTACTCCATTTGCTTCCTGGCAAGTATGAAGTGCAAATACACTCATAGAGAATTTCTCGTTGGTACCCGGATTTTCACGTCCCATATCAATAAAGTCCTGCCAGCTTATACCAAGTTTTGCAGGGAATTCACCCATATAGCGGCCAAACAAACCTTCGTCGAAATAGTCATGTCCAGCAGGAACAGGGGTATGTACTGTATAAAGTGAAGAAGATCGAACTACTTCTAATGCCTGATTGAATGTCAATCCTTCATTTTGTATATAGTTGACCAAACGTTGAGCATTTATCAGAGCAGCGTGTCCTTCGTTACAATGGTAAACTTGTTTCTTAATACCCAGCTTATCCAGCATCATTATACCACCGATACCTAACAAATATTCTTGCTTCATACGGTTCTCCCAATCACCACCATATAGTTGGTGTGTAATAGAACGATCCCATTCGCTGTTTTCCGGAATATCGGTATCCATCAGATATAAAGGAATACGTCCTACACTTACCTTCCAGATATGAGCAAAAACAGTTCTACCTGGGTATGGAACTTCCAATACCATCGGATCTCCATTAGAAGTTGTAACCTGTGTTAATGGTAAAGAGTTGAAATTCTGTGCTTCATAATTCGCAATCTGCTGACCATCCATAGCCAGAGATTGTGTAAAATAACCATATCGGTATAGGAAACCGACCGCACAAAGATCAATATTGCTATCACTGGCTTCTTTCAAGTAATCACCTGCAAGTACTCCTAAACCACCTGAATATATTTTCAGAATATTTGTCAAACCATATTCCATACTGAAATAAGCAACAGACGGCTTGGTTGTATCCGGTTTTTTATCTACATAAGCCCGGAAATCAGTATATACCCGATTCATCTCTTTCATAAAAGATTTATCAGCTATTAATTCTTCAATCCGATTATATGATATTTGTTGCAGAAGAAGTACGGGATTTCCTTCTGTCGACTTCCAGAGTTCTTCATCAATTTTTCCAAATAGCTTTGCTCCTTCATGGTTCCATACCCACCATAGATTATTTGCTATTTCAAGTAGCGGTTCCAGTTGCTTTGGTAATTTTGAATGTGAATAAACCTCTCTCCAAACGGGTTCGTTTGTGTTATTTGCCTTAATTTTCATTATAACGACTTTTATGTAAGTTTCTAATTAAATATAAATAGATCAGACTCTTCCCCTACTAGAGAAAAGTCGCATCAAAGATAGTATTATCCAACTAAATATAGATGGATATATATCAAATTCTTTCCTGTTTATCTCCGCAAGCGATTGCAAAAGCAGATTGATAGTAAGTAATAAATTTACTCCATTCGGCCTTGTTTGCTAATGTCAGGCATTGTCTCTTTATATAGGCAATTTCCTTTTCTTCTTTCCGTGCTAAAGAAAGAATATGCTCAGCAATAACATCCGCTACTTCAAAATAATTGAAGTCTGTACGCTCTATCACCACCACACCATCATTAAGGTCATTACCCGAAATATTTTTCTGTGCCCACATACCAAACCCTGCAAGATTCGTTGTTATAGTCGGAATTCCAAAAGCTATACTTTCCAGAGGAGTATATCCCCAAGGCTCATAATAAGACGGATATACAGTTGCATCCATACCTATAAGCAAATCATAATAAGTTTTATCAAAAATTCCATCCTGACCGTCCAGGTAACATGGGACAAAAATAATCTTTAGCTTCTCGTTGGCAGCATTCGTGAATCCGGCATGTTGAATATAATTTAGTACTTTATCCTCGTGCATTTCATGAAGCCAATGTGTAATAAAAGGTAATTGCATTGGATTAGTTATGGATATATCTTTTTCTACCGCTTCCTTTAGGTCAGCACGGGCATCACGCACCCAGGCCGGAACTGTAATGAAAACTACTACTTCACGTTGTAAGCGTCCCGAAGTACGAACCCGGTTCATTGCCTCGATAAAAACATCTATGCCTTTGTTACGATATTCATATCTGCCACTAGTAGAAACCAGTAAAGCATTCGGGTCAATCTCACATCCCAATAATTTTTCTGCAACATTAATTAAGACCTTACGTGCTTCTTTTCGTTTGGTTATATATTCTTTCCCAACAGGAACAAAATTACGTTCAAAACCATTGGGTGTTACAATATCCGGTTCTTTATCCAGTAGCTGGGCGCACTCACGAGCGGTTATATCACTTACAGTCGTGAAGCAGTCCACATAATGAGCTGTTTGTTTTTCAAGTGAATGTTTAGCTTCCATATTCAATTCCTTTGCCATCTGATCTCCATTGTAATTATTCAGATAAGCATAAAGAGCCTTGTTATTTCCGGCTATGGAGCGTCCGATGGATGTAGCATGTGTCGTAAAAATAGTAGCTATCTCCGGAAGTCTGTCTTTGACATACAAAGCCCCCATTCCCAGCATCCACTCATTAAAGAGAGCAACTACTGATTTGGATTCTAATTTATAATATAAATAGAAACTTTCAATCACCTTACCTACAGCATAAGCAAAAATACAGGATTCATCATAATCACCATAAGCATGCATAGAATCCACCTGATAGTTATGCCATATATGATAGAAAAGCTGATCCCTATCTACTATAAAAGGAGCAAAGTCCACCAAAATAACCGGAGGGGTTCCGGGAACTTTCCAACGCCCGACTTTTATTTTTAATTGATTGACTGTTTTGGCATGTATCTGCCAATCTGCAAACAATTCTTTATCTTCTATAAAATCGGCGATATCTTTGTCTGCCCACACATCAGGTCCTATAAAAATAACTTTATCATCGAAAAGTTCCTGCAGGGTGTGTGCTTTTGTTGACAGAACTGTATAAATACCTCCCACTTTGTTACAGACCTCCCAACTGCTTTCAAAAAGATAGTCCGGGGTCTTTATTTTATCACTCATATATGACTAGGTTTTCGCGTATAACGGTTTACGGTTTGCAAATATACAGTAAATAAAGTTTTTTCCCTCTTAAACAATTGGATTAATCACAATGTTTTTACCTTTGTAACTAATTATAATGCAAAAAAGATGGCTAAAAGAAAAACATTAAAAAGAAATATCGGCTATGTAGCGGGTGAATTGTTTACAGAAATTTTAGTAGCTAAGATGCTTGTGCCTAACATTGATCATGATAAAGCAGATGCCTTAATGGGACGCATACTCGACATGCAGGACAACTTTGTTGAACGAGCCGCAAAACCGGATGGGAAAGACAATAAAAAACTGGTAAAGGAATACTATAAGAAGTTATACACTGATCTGCAAACAGAAATAGATGCCATTGCAGAAGAGCTGGAAAAGCTCAGTAAAGATAAGATCGCATGAAGCAGTGGCTTAGTAAGAAGATTCTGAAACTAGCCGGCTGGAAAATTGGATCTACTGAGGGTGCTGACCTTCCTAAATGTGTAATATGTGTTGCACCTCATACAAGTAACTGGGATTTCCCAATCGGTAAACTCTTTTATACATCCATCGGATGTACTGCCAGCTTCCTGATGAAGAAGGAATGGTTTTTTTTCCCGTTCAATTTATTATTTAAAGCTATTGGTGGAGTTCCTATCGATCGCCACAAACGTACTTCGGTTACGGATCAAATGGTGGCACTCTTCAATACCCGGGATGTATTTCAATTGGCCATTACTCCGGAAGGAACCCGTAAAGCAGCAAAAGAATGGAAAAAAGGGTTCTATTATATTGCAATAACCGCAAATGTTCCTATCTTAATGGCCTATTTGGATTACGAAAAAAAAGAAGTAGGTATGAAAGGAATCTTTTATCCGACAGGAGATGTTGACAAAGACATTTATACTATCCGAACTCATTATAGAGGCATTAAAGGACGTAATCCAAAAAACTTTATCGATATTGACGATGATATTATCAGTTGAAAGTGGGAAATTGAAAATGGATAGTTTAATAACCGATTATACTTCTTAATTTTCAACTTTCAACTTTCAATTTTCAACTAAATATAATACAATGGCAGACACTTTACGTATCAGCATGATACAATCCCACATCATTTGGGAAGACAGAGAAGAGAATCTAGGTTATTATGGCGAACTATTACGCCGTGTAAGTGGAAAAACCGATATTGCTGTATTGCCGGAAACTTTTACGACCGGGTTTTCTATGAATGTAGAGAAACTTGCAGATACAATGGATGGCTCAACTATTCCAACAATAAAAGGTTGGGCAAAAAAATACAAATTGGCTGTCGTAGGAAGTTTTGTAGTTAAAGACAATAATAAATTTTTCAATCGCGCTTTTCTGATTACACCGGAGGGAGAAGAATATTATTATGACAAACGTCATCTCTTCCGTATGGCTGAAGAAGACAAATACTTTTCGGCCGGCGATAAGAAGGTAGTAATACCTTATAAAGGATGGAATATCTGTCTACAGGTTTGTTATGACCTTCGATTTCCTGTATTCAGCCGCAATATAAAGAATGAATATGATCTTTTGATCTATGTGGCCAATTGGCCCGAAACCCGTAAACGTGTTTGGAAAACCTTACTGCAGGCTCGTGCAATGGAGAATATGGCTTTCGTATGTGGAGTAAACCGTGTAGGAATTGATGGTAAAGGTTTTGTTTACACTGGTGATTCTATGGTATTCAGCCCGAAAGGGAAGAAACTGGCTGATGCCGGCAAACGGGAAGAGATTACTCGTACCTGCACTCTGGATAAAGCAGACCTGCTGAAAATACGCGATAAATTCCCTGCCTGGAAAGACGCAGATAGCTTTACAATTGACTTATGAAAAGCCGGAATCCATGGGCATGGGTTCCGTCACTCTACTTTGCTGAAGGGCTACCCTATGTCGTTGTTATGACATTGGCTGTAGTCATGTATAAGAAGTTAGATGTTTCCAACACCGAAATTGCCCTTTACACCAGTTGGCTTTATTTTCCATGGGTAATTAAACCACTCTGGAGCCCGTTCGTCGATCTGATCAAAACAAAACGATGGTGGATCTACACCATGCAGTTACTTATTGGTGGAGGTATGGTAGGGGTGGCTTTCATGATACCTATGGATTTCTTTCTTCAGGTAACGCTAGCTTTTTTCTGGTTGATAGCTTTCAGTTCGGCGACACATGACATTGCAGCTGATGGTTTTTATATGCTGGGGCTGACTGAAAAGGGTCAGGCTTTTTTCATTGGTATCCGAAGTACATTCTACCGCATAGCAATGTTAACCGGACAGGGGCTATTGGTTATGTTGGCTGGATTTCTGGAAAAATCAACTGGAGAAATCCCTTTTGCCTGGAGCATTACTTTCTTTGTAATTGCGGGAATTATGATAGCCTTGGCACTTTGGCATAAGTTTATATTACCAAAACCTAAAAACGATATACAACGAACTTCATTGGCGGCTAAAACTATTTTCGGGGAATTTGGCCGTACTTTTGCCAGTTTCTTTCAAAAAAAAGGGATTCTTCCTGCCTTACTTTTTATGCTCACTTATCGTTTAGGAGAATCGCAATTACTAAAACTGGCATCGCCATTCCTCCTGGACAAACCGGAAGTGGGTGGATTGGGGCTTTCGACATCAGAAGTCGGTTTTGCTTATGGAATAATGGGAGTAATTTCACTCCTACTAGGAGGTATATCGGGTGGTATTGCCATTTCCAGGAAAGGATTCAGAAAATGCCTTTGGCCTATGGTTTTAGCGATATCATTACCTAATCTGGTCTATTTATATATGGCCTATACCCTTCCAGACAATCTGTTTATTATCAATCTCTGCATAGCTATTGAACAGTTTGGGTATGGTTTTGGATTTACTGCCTACACTATGTATCTTATGCTTTTTGCAGAAGGCGAATATAAAACATCGCATTATGCCATCAGCACAGGCTTTATGGCTCTTGGCATGATGCTTCCCGGCATGGCCTCAGGTTGGATACAGGAACAAATAGGCTATCAACATTTTTTTGTGTGGGTAATGATTTGTTGCATTCCGGCGTTTTTAATCATTCCTTTTTTGAGAATGAAAAAGGTAGAATAGTTTCTATTTTGAAAATAAATAGTGATTTTGCCCCATAGCATATTGATCTGCGCCAGACATACAGAATAAATCCAAGAGCGGCAAAGACATACCAGGCAGATGTTTGCATATGCTCCCCCATTTCCTTATATTTGCCCAAAACGATTGAACATGTTTGCCTCAAAAAAGAAATACAAATTCCCCTTATACTTACAGATACTTTTAGGAATGGTGATTGGAAGCCTCATCGGAGTGGTTGCTATTCAATTTAATGGAAATCAAATTATTCAGGACTGGATACGCCCGTGGGGACAGATATTCATTCGTTTACTACAATTAATAGCTATTCCTCTGGTGTTTGTTTCTCTCATCAAAGGTGTTACAGGTTTGGGAGATATAAGTAAATTCTCAAAACTGGGCGGAAAAACAATCGCACTCTATCTTGCTACAACTACAGTTGCCGTAGCGTTTGGCTTGTCTATGGGGTTTATCGTAAAACCAGGCACTCTGGTCAATCAGGAACAGGTTGTGGAAATACAGGAAAGTTATCGGGCTGTAGCTGCAGAAAAAGCACTTGAAGCTGAACTGACACACGACAAGGGACCTCTGAATTTTCTGAATGATATTGTACCGGATAATATCGTAAATGCTGCCGGTAAAAACTCTAATATGTTACAAGTTATTTTCTTTGCTATCTTCTTTGGGATTGCGACACTGGTTATTCCATCTGAAAAGGCAAAGCCGGTTATTGCCGTAATTGACGGACTAAACGATATTATCTTAAAGATGGTAGATTACATCATAAAGGTCGCTCCAATTGGGATTGCCGCTTTGATGGCGGGATTAGTTACTGATTTCGAAGGAGATATTAGTATGTTTAGTGCTTTGGGTGTATATGCCCTTACGGTAATCATTTCCATGTTTGCCCTTATCTTCCTCTTTTATCCCATCCTGATTCATTTCTTTTCAAAACTAAAAGTGAAAGATTTCATACGAGCAATGTATCCGGTTCAACTCTTTGCGTTTACCACCAGTAGTAGCGCGGCAACTCTACCTGTCACCCTGGAAACCGTTGAAAAGAAATTGCTTGTATCTAAAGAGACTGCTTCTTTTGTGCTTCCTGTTGGTACTACTATAAATATGGATGGAACTTCCTGCTATCAGTCCATTGCCATTTTGTTTATCGCTCAGGTATTAGGCATTGACCTCACTATCTCCCAAATGTTCACCATTCTTGTTATGACTATTCTCTCTTCTATAGGAACTCCCGCCATCCCTGGGGGCAGCTATGTTATCCTCACGATGGTACTCACTTCCGTTGGTATTCCCGCGGAAGGACTAGCCTTAATTATCGGCATTGACCGGCCGCTGGATATGTTGCGAACCGCCGTGAATGTTACAGGTGATGCAGCAGTGGCATCAATTGTTGATAGAAATTGATAGACTTTTGGTATAGCTAGACATAATTAAGACCTTATATCTCACAATGGAACGACGTGTGATGTATAAAGTCTGGAGATAAGTTTATTTTAGCTCTAGAATTTCCATTAAATTATTTTGTTTATTCTTAATAATTTACTTAACTTGCCGATGGTTAATGCATTTTAATTCAATCATTTACAAACCAAAACAAGAATTCCAACAAAGCTTTACACGGAAGCTTTAGAATTCAGAATCTCTCGTTCATGCATCTGACAAACTGAGAGTATATATAACTAAACAGTAAACCGGAAAACAGAAACAACCATCATAAAAACTGATATTATGAAAACTAAAATTATTTACTATGTATCTATTCTTCTTATTGCAGGGATGTTTTCCCCTACTCTTTTGAAAGCAGATAATTATGTAGAAGAAGAAGTGAACGCGCTCGTTACTTTTCTCGAGCAATTATCGGGTGATGAAATAAATCAGAATTGGGAGATTGCTGAATTTGAGAAAAAGCCTTCAGAAGAGGATCCTGAAGAGGTTATAAGACACCTGGTAGAAAAGCGCCTTATAACAATTAATCTAAATTACTCTGTGAAAGATATTGCACTTACCGGGGATTATGGTGGCAATCTTATCCTGGAGAACTTCTCTAACCTGGGAGCCATGACAATCAAAGATTGTGCAGTGGAAAATATCCAATCTGTTTCCAATAATACTCTAACTAAAGTTACCATCAGCAATTGTAGCAATCTGGAAAAAACAGCTTTTTTATCCGGACATTTGTTACTCAAGGATATCAGTATATCTGGCTGTCCGGAATTGCAGGAAATTGATTTATACGGTTCTGATTCTTTTGACCCGTTGGATACAAACAAATTAAATCCTGCTTTGAGTTCAATGGTAATAACCACATGTCCCTCTCTGAAAACTTTGAATTTTATGGGATGCACAAGGTTTTCCGATTATTATTTTAATATTGATAATACTACTACAGTTACTACTTTATATACAGCTGGTAGCAAAAACCTTAGCATGTCGAGCAGATTTGATAATCTGGAAATTTTAGATTGCTCTTATTCTCAATTAACCTATTTATATATTTCTAATCCCCACAAATTGCATACTCTGCGATGTGATCATAATAATATAGATGAAATACACCTCCCCGAAGGTAAATATTTTAATTACAAGACGGATGATATTCGTATTAGTTTCAACGCCTTAAATCATAATGATATTAAGAATATATTTGGAAGTTTACAGCCCGAAATGCTAACCGACAATAATATATACCCACAAAAGATTAAGAAAGCGAGTTACTGGGGTGGTTATGAATTTGTAGCTGTAGGCAACGAAGTTGATGTCAGCAAAGAAAAATTTGATGCTGCAGGTACCCTTGCCAACTACACGTGGTATTCGCTAACTGATGATCAGGCAGATATAATACTGAGAGCTCAGTTAGAAGATAAGTCCCTCACACAAATAATCAATGAAGGGCTATCAAGTGGTGAGATTGAAAAACTGAATGAGAGTTCTCATGTTTATACACCGGAAAAAGAATTGAAGGGTGTATTTTTACTCTGTGCCATTGAGACTGTTGTATCGGGCATACGCGCATTACGGGATATAGATCCGGAAGCAAACATATATCGCTTATTTCAAGTCATTATTGCTCCCAAAGTAGAATTGGAGATCAAGATCGATGATGGAGAATGGAAGCCCGTATTATCTGGTGACAATACAATAGTTGATGAAGGAACATCTGTCAGTATAAGAGCTAAATTAAACCGTGATGGAGAAGGTGGAACAGATAGGTTTCATTATTCTCTTTGGACGTTGTATTTTATGGAAGGAGAGAAAGAAGTCTGGTCATATTCGATGACATTACCAAGAGAGGTTATTTATTATTTTAATTATTATGAACCATATACAGAAAAAGGAACTTATGAAATAGAAACAACCCGTATTATGCTCCAAACCGGAGATTTCGATGTTGGAGTGTTTCCGGCACCTGCAATTCATACTATTATAATAAAAGGGGAAGAAGACCCCGGACCAGAGCCTGAAGATGGAACACCACCGGACCTTCAATACAAAGTAAAAGTGAACAAAGGCGCTTATTATGATGTACCAACCGGAGGTACTACCGAAGAACAAGAAGGTAACAATGTCTATCTGGCAATAGTTCCCGATGATAAAACAGGGGATATTGATTATGATAGATGGAAAATATCCTACTACGATCCTGATGACAACTATGTAGTCTCACCTCAAATGGAGAAAGGAGCATTGTATGAATTCAACCCAGCCTCTCCTCATCATACAGTAGGCACCTATCCCTACGAAGTAAAATCTCTCTATCTGTATAAAAACGGATTTATGATAAATGGGGAGCCATATCCCAAAGACGATAAATATACCATACGGATCACAAAGAAAGATGACCCCGGTCCCTCAGACCCGTTTCCTGGAATTGATTTACAGGAACAGGTGACATTATGCACAAGCAATGAAGAGATCTTGATACCATTTGATTTATTACATACGGAAGATCCGGTCTATTACCGGATGCATTTTTCTGAAGAAGCCCTTCGTGCCGGATTTAAGGATATGGAAGCCCCCCTGTTACTACCCACTGATGGTTTTATCCGTATACCGTTACCATATGATATAAAGAAAGGCGTATACAGGGGAATCGTTCATCTTTCATGTGAAAATCACCCCCGGATGATTGAAAAGTACAATTTTGAGATACATACTTTGCAAGCTACAGTAATAATAAGACAACCGCTTCCGGCAGACAATCTCTGTATCGGTGATCCGGTTGCCCTGGAAGTCGAGGCCGAAGGAGAATCTCTGACTTATCAGTGGTACTACGAGGATGAGGCGATTGCGGGAGCCACTCTTCCACAGCATCAGATATCCTATTGCAAAGAAACAAGCGGCAGTTATTATGTAATCATATCTGGCCTTTGTGGAGTTCTGAAAAGCGATGTAGTCACCATTACCGGTAATCGGCTATATATTGAAATGAAATGGGATGATGTGCTCTATATCCGAAATCCTGAGAATAAATATGCTACTTTCCAATGGTATAAGAACGGAGAAAAGATTATTCCATATGGAAATTCCACCTACTATACTGATGCGGAAGGATTATCCGGCAGCTATATGGTCAGAGCTTTCTATTCTGATGGGAATTACATTGAAAGCTGTTCCTATCCGATAGAAATTGAAACGAAAGAATACGGAATCAATGTTTTCCCGACATCTGTTGCTCGCTATGGTAACTTTACTGTTGAAATAACAGGGTATAGAGATATCACGAATGAAACCCGCATCGAAATAATAGATATGTACGGAAAGATAGTACATTCTATCCAAGCTACAGGATCACGAATAGATATTCCTGTAACCTGTCCTGCCGGTATTTACATAATTAAAGTCACATCTCCTATGATGCGGTCTGAACTAAAAAAGATATTGGTGAAGGAATAAATGGTTATCACCAGTATATAAAATGAGAAAGAAAGTCCGGACTTATTTTGGGTCCGGGCTTTTAAGGCACAGGGAGACAGAGAAAAAAATGAACAATTAACTTCAATACATCAATGTTATAGTATACAACTCAGAGTTAATGATTGTTAGTGTAAAATGTAAATAAAAGATATATTGACTTTAGTAGGCCCGAAATAATTATAACCCGAACTTTTCAGTTTAGATCCACAGTCAACACAGGGATATTTATCGTATTCAATATGCGTATAGCCAAGCCCTAGTTCAGCTTCAAATCCCCATCGTTTACTCAAGAGCCATTGACGTCCGATACTGATACCTCCCCCATAGAAATATCCTTCATACATATAGTCTTCTAATTGAGATAGAAATCCAAACGGAAGTTTCAAATCAGCTACACTAAACTCACCACCATGTAAATGAACACCCATAAATATTCCGTTAAATTTCTCACAGAACCAATAGCGATACTCAGGTTGTATCAACCAATGTTTAAATTTCTTATGATCACCAAATTTAAAGGGATTGTATCCTCCGGAAAGGTTTAACGTACTTTTTTCACTTAATCCAAATTCTACGCCTAAATTAGGAGTTAAGGTAAGATCATAGAGAAGGTTGTTTTTTACCGCAAATTTCTGAGCGGATAATGAAAAACAAAAGCTAAGTGTTATACACACGATTAGTAACTTTTTCATTTGCTATCTGTAGTTATGTTTAAATTCTTTTCTGTTAAGCGATTAATACCTGATATACTTAAACAATATAAGTATCTTCACAATTACAAAGTTAAGTATTTTCTATAAAAGAGTGATTGCTAAAACCAGAAAAGAAGAAAGTTTTATAAGTTTGCAGGTATTATGGGGTTAGCAAAAAAATATTCCATGTGGAATCCATGGCATGGTTGTCAAAAATGGAGTGCTGGCTGTCAGCATTGTTATGTTTATCGAACGGATGGAAAACATGGCAGGGATAGTTCTGTTGTTACTAAAAACGAGAAATTTAATCTCCCCATTCAAAAAAATAAAAACGGAGACTATAAAATACCTCCAGGAACTATGGTATACACTTGCTTCAGTTCTGACTTTCTGGTAGAAGATGCAGATGTGTGGAGAGCAGAGGCCTGGGCTATGATGCGCGAACGATCCGACCTTCATTTTCTTTTTATTACAAAACGTATTGAAAGATTAGCTATCTGTACGCCCCACGATTGGGGTGACGGATATGAAAATGTGACCATCTGTTGCACAATGGAAAACCAGGACCGCGTGAATTTTCGTTTACCTATTTACAAAGATGCACCAATTAAACACAAAACAATTATTTGTGAACCTCTCTTGAGCGACATCGATTTTTCTCCTTTTCTGGGCGATTGGGTAGAAGAGATTGTCGCAGGGGGTGAATCAGGATGGGATGCACGTGTATGCGATTATAACTGGGTATTACATATCCGCAATCAATGCATGGATCATGGCATTTCCTTTTGGTTCAAACAAACCGGTGCAAAATTGCAAAAAGAAGGAAAGCTCTACAAAATCGCCCGTCAATTCCAACACAGTCAGGCACGCAAAGCCAATATTAATTACCAGCCGGATAAATAAAAACCTTCACTTCGATTTTCCTGTTATGTATGTAAGTAAAAATATAGATTATGGAAAATGGAGTAATGATGCAATATTTTGAGTGGAATCTGCCTAATGACGGACAGTTATGGAACAAACTAAAAGCAGATGCCAAACACCTGAGTGATATAGGTGTTACCGCTGTATGGATTCCACCGGCATATAAAGCAGACGAACAACAGGATGAAGGGTATGCAACGTATGATCTATTCGATCTGGGTGAGTTCGAACAAAAAGGCACTATCCGTACAAAATATGGTACAAAAGAAGAATTAGTACAGGCAATTGAGGAATTACATAAGAATAAAATATCTGTCTACCTGGATGGGGTAATGAATCATAAAGTAGGTGCTGATTATACTGAAAAATTCATGGCTCAGGAAGTAGATCCTAAAGATCGGAACCACATGCTAACAGAACCTTATGAGATTCAAGGATGGACTGGCTATAGTTTTCCCGGACGTAATAAAGCATATTCTGATTTTGAATGGCATTGGTATCATTTCACAGGCACAGAAATGGATGATGCAAAACGAAAGACCGGTATATACCGTATTCTGGGAGAAGGTAAATACTGGAGTGATGGAGTTGACGACGAAAATGGCAATTATGACTACCTTTTAGGAAATGACCTGGATCTTGATCATCCGGAAGTTATTGCCGAACTCAATAAATGGGGCATCTGGGTTACCAAAGAGTTAAAACTGGACGGAATGCGCTTGGATGCAATCAAACACATGAAAGATACATTTATTAAGCAATTTCTGGCAGCTGTACGTAAAGAAGTAGGTGATCAATTCTATGCAGTTGGTGAATATTGGAATGGAGACCTTGGAACACTCGATACTTATCTGGATAATGTAGATCATTCTATTAATCTGTTTGATGTACCTCTCCATTATAATATGTTTGGCGCTTCTCAACAAGGAGAAGCTTATGATATGCAAAAAATATTTGACAATGCATTAGTAATCAATCGTCCAACACTTGCCGTCACTTTTGTGGACAATCATGACTCACAACGTGGCAGTTCATTGGAGTCTCAAATCAAAGATTGGTTTAAACCATTAGCTTATGGCATTATACTCTTAATGAAAAGCGGTTATCCCTGTATTTTCTACGGAGATTATTATGGAATAAATGGAGAAGAATCTCCGCATCGCAAAATAATTGATATCCTTTTGGATGCTCGCAGGAAATATGCTTACGGAGAAGCAGAGGTCCATTTTGATCATCCGGCTACAGTCGGCTTCGTGCGAACCGGAGATAAGGAACATCCGGATTCCGGATTAGCTTTATTACTCTCTAATGGAAAAGAAGGAGATAAAATCATGAACGTAGGAATCCATCGTAAAGGAGAAGTTTGGCATGAATTTACCGGGAACCGAAAAGAAGAGGTCACCATTGATCAAGAAGGAAATGGACATTTCTTTGTGAGTGGAGGAAACCTTGCTGTGTGGGTAAAGAAAGGTTGATCCTCCCTAATGGTTACTTTTACTCCATATAAAACTGTTCACGATAATTATCGAGAAGCTTCCTGATAATTGTCAGGAAGTTTCCCGACAATTGTCGGGAAGCTTCTCGACAATTGTCATGAACAGTATTTACTTAGTAGTCAAAGGAGTCAAGGAGTTATCACTCGCTTTGCTCTTTAGGAGTCCAGGAGAAACAACGTTCGCTTTGCAAAGCATTAAAACAAATACAGCATTGCAGCTACTTAACTCCTATGACTTCTCTGACTCCTTTGACTACTACATGAAGCATAATAAGAAAAACAATTATTTATCACTCACATAAATATTAATTACCTTTGTGGGTTCTTAAAAAAATAGCAAGAAAACAAGTTTAGTTGCATGAAGAAGTACTGGGAGATATTGAAAAAATATAAAGTAGGATTGATTCTCAGCCCTTTCCTTGTACTCATAGGTGTTGTCAGTGAGACCATACAACCTTACTTTATGTCCCAGATTGTGGATGACGGGATCATGAACCAGGATATTTCTATTATTACAAAGACAGGAACATGGATGGTTGTTGTGTCTATTATCGGATTTATCGCCAGTGTGATTAATATCTATATCTCTTCAAATACATCTATTCGTTTTGGTACCGAATTGCGTGGAGAATTATTTCATAAAATAGAACAATTAGCATTTCCTGATATTGACAGGTTTAGCTCCGCGTCGCTTATTACTCGTTTAACTAATGATGTCACCCGCATACAGCAAGTTATTATGATGGCTATGCGCATTATGCTTCGTGCGCCCATGATGTTGATCATGTCTGTTTTCTTTATTATCACTATCAATACCAATCTTGCCATGATACTGATTGCATCTATCCCTCTATTAGCTATCAGTGTTTACTTTATTCTCAAAAAAGGATTTCCTTTTTTCCTGATTGTACAGCAAAAGATTGATGCACTCAACAGTGTGGTTCGTGAAAACCTGATCAATATACGTGTTGTTAAATCATTTGTACGTGAAGACTTTGAAACAAAGAAATTTATACGAAGCAGTGAGGATTTAAGAGATATGGTGATAAAAGCATCTAATATAATCGTATCACTTTTTCCTGTGATGCAATTAATCCTGAATCTATCCATATTAGCTATTCTTTGGTTTGGAGGAGTAAAAGTGATGTCCGGTGAGTTAAAAGTCGGTGAGCTTATTTCCTTTGTAAATTACCTGATGCAGGTACTAATGGCACTTATGATGCTTTCTATGGTGATCATGACATTTGCCCGCGCCTCAGCCTCCTCAGATCGTATTGTGGAAGTGCTTGATACGACTCCTTCCCTGATGGATACGCCGGAAGGTTTACAGGAAGATAATAAGATTGAAAAAGGGGATGTCACTTTCCGAAATGTCAGTTTTCGGTATTCAGGAGGTGAAACAGATGTATTACATCATCTCAATTTTGAAGTAAAAGCAGGAGAAACTATTGCTGTTGTTGGTTCTACAGGATCGGCCAAAACCTCCATGGTGCAACTTATTCCCCGTTTATATGATGCTACGGAAGGGGAAGTCCTGATCGATGGTGTAAATGTTAAGCATTATACATTGGATGAACTACATCATAAAATAGGCATGGTACTACAAAAGAATGAGTTATTTACAGGAACTATTCTTGACAATCTTCGTTGGGGCAATCCTGAAGCTACTGAAGAAGAAGTGGAAGAAGCAGCAAAAGCTGCCGAAGCTCATGACTTTATCATGTCTTTTGCTGAAGGATATCAAACAATGCTTGGACGCGGAGGGGTAAATGTTTCGGGAGGCCAGAAACAACGGCTTTGTATTGCCCGCGCGCTTTTACGCAAACCCAAAATACTCATACTTGATGATAGTACAAGTGCTGTCGACAGTGAAACAGAACTTAAGATACGCGGTAATCTCAACAAATTATTACATAACACAACCGTATTCCTTATCACTCAACGTATTCATACTATGCAGACATCAGATAAAGTGATTGTTATGGAAGACGGAGAAATCGACGCAATGGGAAGCCCTGAAGATCTTATGCGGGATTCAAAGATTTATCAGGAAATATATAACTCACAACAAATCACAGTCTAATATGGCACACGGCAAACCAAATACGGAAAGCGGGAAGCCGAAAGAGAGCAAAAAAACTCTCCTTCGCATGGTGTCCTATTTGCGTGATGACCGGAAAAGGCTTATCATCATTGGCTTCCTGATTATTGTGGAGATAGTTACCAGTTTGCTTGGGTCATATTTGTTACGCCCGATTATTAATGATTACATCATACCCGGAGATATTCCCGGTCTAATCCGTATGCTTGCTCTATTAGGTATTGTTTATATATCGGGGGTGATTGCGATATGGATACAATATCGTTTATTGAATTCCATAGGACAAAGAACTGTCACACGTATCAGGGCGGATCTTTTTCAGAAAATGGAACATCTTCCCTTAAAATATTTTGATACCCATCAACACGGCGACCTGATGAGCCGGTATACAAATGATATCGACAGGATCAGTGATGCATTGACAGATAGCCTTGCGGAAATACTCTTTAGTATACTAACCTTGGCAGGAATATTCGTCATGATGCTTTATATTAGTCCGATCCTGACTGTGGTTACACTGATAACCATTCCTATTATGTTCCTTTGCGCGCAATATATAGTTAAACGAAGCCGTAAATATTTCAAAGCTCAACAAGCAGCATTAGGTGATATCAATGGTTATATTGAGGAAATGATCAGTGGACAGAAAGTCATTAAGATATTCGGACATGAACAGAAAGTGGAAGCTGATTTCGATGTTCTCAATCAAGACTTGAATGAGAAAGCAAGGAAAGCTCAATTCTATTCCGGATTAATGATGCCTGTGATGCAAAATCTTAGTACTCTGAATTATGTGCTTATTACAATTGTCGGTGGCCTTTTAGCTATTTTCCGTGGATTTGACGTAGGAGGACTCGCAGTATTTTTGCAGTATTCCCGTCAGTTTGGCCGCCCTATCAATCAATTGGCCAGCTTATATAACAGTATCCAGGCTGCTATGGCCGGAGCTGAACGTATATTTCAGGTAATTGACGAAAAACCAGAACCTGCTGACAATCCGGATGCAATCAGCCTTACACATGTAAAGGGGGATGTCCGAATGAAAGATATCGTATTTGGCTATGATCCGGAACAAACAGTATTGAATGGTATTTCACTGCACGCATCGCCCGGTTGTAAAATAGCTTTGGTTGGCGCTACCGGTGCCGGCAAGACAACAATCATGAATCTCCTACCCCGCTTTTATGATATTCGGTCGGGAGAAATAACGATTGACAATCACCCTATCAAAGGGATTAAACGGGAAAATCTACGCCAGAATATGGCCATAGTACTACAAGACACCCATTTATTTACAGGAACAGTACGTGAAAATATTCGTTTCGGACGGTTGGAAGCAACCGATGAAGAAGTAGTTAAAGCTGCAAAATTAACTGCCGCCCATTCTTTTATACGCCGTTTACCTCATGGATATGATACGATGCTTGAAAACGATGGAGCAAATTTGAGTCAGGGACAGCGTCAATTGCTTAATATTGCCCGTGCTGCAATAGCAGATCCTTCTATCCTATTATTAGATGAAGCTACCAGCAACATTGACACCCGCAGCGAAATATTAATACAACGAGGCCTCGACCAATTAATGGAAGGCCGTACCAGCCTCATCATAGCCCACCGCCTGTCTACTATTCGCAACGCCCATCTCATCCTTGTATTGGAAAATGGAGAAATCATCGAACAAGGTAACCATCAGGAACTCCTGGCTATCCAAGGAAAATACTATAAATTGTATCAGGAGCAATTTAAATAATTTTACTACATTTGTTTTTGATAAATATTATTTTGAAATGCGAACCTGAAAGTCCGGAAGGACTTATATATGGATAACCCCTTGCAAGCCGATAGGCGCAGCTCGGGGTTAAAGACTCCTACTACAGGAACTCCGTAGGAGTTTAACAAAAAAACATTAACTATAAAAGCTCTCAAGGATGTCTGCATATCGTCAAATACTATATCACATTGTTTTCCGCACGAAAGGGAGTAAAAAAAGTATTAATCTGAAATATTCTGTTGATTTATACAAATATATCTGGGGCATTATAAAAAATAAAAAATGTGTATTATTCCGTATCAATGGAATGGAAGACCATCTCCACATACTTTCCGACTTACATCCTTCAGTGGCCTTGGCTGATTATATCAGGGAAATAAAAGTATCATCTGCAAAATGGATGAAAGAATCAGGCTTCTTTCCTGAATTTGACGGTTGGGGTATAAAATATTGTGCTTTAACTTATTCATATAATGAACGGGATACAATCATCAATTACATTAAGAACCAGCAGATACATCATAAACAAGAGAGTTTTCAAGAGGAAATGAGACAGATTTTCAGGGAACAAGGCGTTGATTTGGACGAAAAGTGGTTTTGGGTAGATAATTGAACTCCTACGGAGTTCCTGTAGCTGGAGTCTTTAACCCCGAGCTGCGCCTATTCGGCTTGCAAGGGGTTATCCATATATAAGTCCTTTCGGACTTCATCTTGGTACATCACCTACATCAAAATAATAAACATTTTCTGCTTATACCCATTCACTCAATTCCAACCACCTCATAGTCTTTTCATCTATCTCATCGATAACCTGAGCTATACGTGCAGATTTTTCTAATAGTTCATCATTGCTTAGATTGCCACTACTCATTGAAGCTTCTAATGAATTTTTTTCTTCTTCCAATTGGGGTATTTCTAATTCTAAAGATTCGAATTCTTTTTGTTCTTTATAAGAAAGTTTTTTCTTTACGTCACTGATAGAACGTTGCGGTTTCTCCTGTGCAGGCTTTTGTTGTACTTGTTTAATAGCTTCCGCTTCTTTCTCAATACGGTCCTGCTCTTCTTTCCATTCACGATATTGAGAATAATTACCCGGAAAATCTTTTATATCTGCATTTCCACGGAATACCAATAAATGGTCCACAACCTTATCCATAAAGTAGCGGTCGTGAGATACAACTATAGCACACCCTTTAAAGTTACGAAGGTATTCCTCCAATACATTCAAAGTAACAATATCCAAGTCGTTAGTAGGTTCATCCAGAACAAGAAAGTTTGGGTTACGCATTAAAACAGTACATAAATAAAGACGACGCTTCTCCCCTCCGCTTAATTTATATACATAGCTATGTTGACGATCCGGTGTAAAAAGGAAATAATTCAGAAATTGAGAGACTCCCATCTTTTGTCCATTGCCCAGATCGACATATTCTGCGATATCCTGTACCACGTCGATGACTTTCATTTGTTCATCGAATTGCAGTCCATCCTGACTATAGTAACCAAAACGTACAGTTTCCCCAACATCAAATTGTCCACTGTCAGGGGCAACTTCTCCAATCAACATTTTAATAAATGTACTCTTTCCCGTACCATTATTACCAACAATACCCATCTTCTCATAACGGGCAAATGTATAATTGAAATCCTCAACAATCTTAATATCTCCGTAACGTTTGGAGACATGTTCTGCTTCAAATATCTTGGAGCCTATATAGGAAGCCTTTACATCGAGATTAACATTTCCTGTGTCACGTGGTTGATTGGCCCGTTTCTCAAGTTCATAGAAAGCATCGATACGATATTTTGCCTTTGTTCCACGTGCCTGTGGTTGACGTCGCATCCAGTCCAGTTCAGTACGAAGAAGATTATTGGCTCGTTCAATATCGGCATTCAATGCTTCCACTCGTTCTTGTCTTTTCTCCAAATAATAACTATAATTTCCTTTATATTGGAAAATCTGTTTGCGGTCGATCTCCATAATCTCATTACAAACACGGTCAAGAAAGTAACGATCATGTGTAACCATCAGTAGGCTAACACGTGAGCGGCTCAGATAATCTTCCAGCCACTCGGTCATTTCCAGATCCAGATGGTTGGTAGGCTCATCAAGCATAATAAGTTCGGGATCATCAATAAGAACATTTGCCAGAGCTACACGTTTTAATTGTCCCCCGGAAAGAGTTTCTACTTTTTGATCCAGGTTTTGTATCTTTAGTTGGCTAAGGATCTGTTTCGCTTTCTGCTCATAATCCCATGCCTTTTGATTATCCATTCGCAAAAGAATATCCTGCAGATTTTCTGTATCATCATTCGCTATGGCAGCCTCGTATTCAGCAATCAACCGTATCGTTTCATTGGAAGAATAAAAACACGCTTGTAGCACCGTAAGGCCATCGGGATAAGTAGGCGATTGTTCCAGATAACCAACACGCAGGCCATTCCGAAAAACAACTGCCCCCTCATCATAGCCTTCTTTACCGGCAATAATATTTAATAAGGTAGTCTTACCGGAACCATTAGCTGCAATCAATCCGATCTTCTGACCCTGTGCTAATCCAAATGTAATATCTTCGAAAAGGACTAAATCTCCAAAACTCTTAGTTAGTCCGTTTATATTTAATTGTGACATCCTGTGTTCTTGCTCTTTGCCTGCAAAGGTAATAAAACATTCTTACTCTAATAAACCATTTGATCCTATACATATATCTACTTATAAATGTCGATAGTCATCAAAATAACCAGATAGTCATAGATATTTTTATTATGAAATTGTAAGTATCGGCCTACAGTGTATCCTTCATGCTCAGTAATCATACTATCAAACAGTTATCAGTCGCTTCATTTCTTTGTGGTCAAAGAAAAATATTTTATAGAAGGTCCAAAGAAAAGCTTTGTTTTCAATCATTCTCTAAAATATTTCACGCATCTTTGTTCTAAGATCTCGTATTCAAATGTCGCATAGTTTTCTTTGTCCAAATGAAAGATAAATTATAAAAAATGCAAGCAGTCATACTAGCAGCCGGATTAGGTAATCGCTTAGGATATATTACAAAAAATCATACCAAAAGTATGATAAAAGTAAATGGAATATGCCTGATAGACTATATGCTAAATGGATTAGTGAATACCCACTCAGTAAATAGAATTATACTAATTATAGGGCATCAGGGAGATGAAATCAAACAATATATTGGTACTGAATTCAATCAGATATCTGTAGTGTATATTACTAATTCTCGCTATGCACAAACGAATAACATCTATTCACTCTATTTGGCTAAAGACTATTTATGTGAAGACGACACGTTGGTATTAGAATCTGATATTTTATTTGAGGATTCCATTATCACAAAATTAATAGAACATCCATTTCCTAATTTATCTGTAGTAGCTAAATATCAGAATTGGATGAATGGAACGATGGTGTTTGTAGATAAAGATAATTATATATCCCAATTTATTTCACCTTCTGCTTTCTCTATAAAAGATAAAGATGAATATTATAAAACTGTAAATATCCATAAATTCAGTAAAGAGTTTTCACAAGATCAATATATCCCTTTTCTAGAAGCCTATATTAAAGCCTTTTCACATACAGCCTATTATGAGCAGATATTGTCTGTATTGACAATGATTGATAAAACAAATCTGAAAGCTTTAAAATTAACGAATGAAAAATGGTATGAAATTGATGATGTGAAAGATTTAGCTATAGCTGAAACATTATTCTCTTCCGAACAAACTATTTTTTCGAACTATCAAAAACATTATGGTGGTTATTGGCGATACCCGGATTTGATTGATTTCTGCTATTTGGTGAATCCGTATTTTCCATCTGAAGAGATGATGAGTGAATTAAAATTCGTTTTTACAAATTTAATTACCCAATATCCTTCAGGAAGTAAAGATATCTCATTGCTTGCAGCAAGTCTTTTTGTTATTCGGGAAGATTATATTTGTGTGGGTAATGGAGCAGCTGAGTTGATCAGATCTCTTTTAAAATTGCTTCCCGGAAATATAGGTTTGATTTATCCTACATTTGACGAATATTCAAACTCTGCACAGCAGGAAAGGATAGTTCCGTATTATTATAGTCAAACTGATTTTTCTTATACTCCTCAAGAAATCATATCTTTTTTTGAGGATAAATCCTTATCAATATTAGTGCTTATTAATCCGGATAATCCTTCAGGCCAAATATGGTCCAAAGATGAAGTATTAATCTTATTGAATTGGTGTGGTATAAATGGGATTAGACTTATACTAGATGAATCATTTATAGATTTTTCCTCCAACTTTACGGAAAATTCATTTCTTTCAGATAAATTTATGGAGGAATATATAAATCTTATCATCATAAAAAGTCTGTCAAAGTCTTATGGAATACCAGGCTTAAGATTAGGAGTTGTTTGCTCTGGTGATATAGATCTTATATCTACTGTCAAGAAGGATCTACCTATATGGAATATAAATTCTATAGCTGAATATTTTTTGCTGATTATGCCTAAATATAAGGATGATTATTATAAATCTCATCTGTTATTTGTAAAAGAGCGTAGCCGAATGTTTAAAGAGTTAGAATCAATTTATTTTTTACGGATAATCCCTTCGGAAGCAAATTACTTTTTATGTGAAATAAAATCCTTTTTTTCTTCTTTTTCATTAGCCACATCTCTTATAAAAGAACATAATATTCTTATAAAAGATTGTTCTCAAAAGAAAGGATTTAATAATAAATCGTATGTGAGAATTGCTATAAAGTCAAAATTAGAAAATGACATCCTCCTAAAAGTATTAAAAGAATATGATGCTTGAAAATAAATATCCTCATATCCCAGATAGAAGAGAGCTGGGAGAAACACAACTAGAACAAGTCCATTTGGTATTAGAACGTTTATTACGTATATTTGATACAATTTGTAAGGAAAATGAAATTGATTATTGGTTAGATTACGGAACCTTGTTAGGTGCCATACGCCATCAAGGTTTTATACCCTGGGATTATGATATTGATATCGGCATATTACGACCGGATTATGAATTATTTATTGAAAAAGGAGTAAAAGACCTGCCATTTGATATCTTCTTTCAGAATAGTGATACAGATCCAAATATGAAGCCGGTTAGTTGGCTGGTTGAAGCTCGTTTGCGGGATCGTTTTAGTAACAATATAGGGGAGGAGAAAAAAATAGACGCACAACTGAACTGGCATAATGGTATACAGTTAGATTTCTTTATCTATGATTATGATCCGGTTTATGTGGATGCTATTTCAAATAATTTTGAAAGAAATTTAACCCAGAGCCGTATACATTTAAAGATCGATGAAATTGAGATGTTAGATGAGGCTTACTTTGAAGGTCATAAATATCCGATTCCTGGCGGCTATCATAATTATTTGCAAAGATGTTTTGGCGATTATTTGAAGCTTCCTCCTGAAGAAGAGAGGCTATTACCTGAAATAGATCCTTTCTCGCCATGTGATCATCCCGAAAGTTTAATTTGGTCAAAAGATAAAATATAGAGGATAAACATTGACAGATTTATTGGATTATATATGATAAATTTATCTATTTTTTCATAAATAACAATCTGTTGTAATCCTAACTTTAAAAGATATTTTAATACATATTGGAGCCGCAATAATTTTCATAAATAAAGAAAAATAATTAATAGCTACAAATTTCCTAATATAAAATATTTCACCTATGTTTGTATAGAATCATAAAAGGTTTTTCATACTATGAATTCATAAAAACACAACACATAAAACTAAAACTACAAAACACAACAGATAAAACTACAACTTAAACTACTTTAATATTATAGAAATTGTTAATATAATATATAATCACCTAATATAATTATGATAACAGAGCGAATACATTTCAAAGAAAAAAAAGATGAAATGCTGCTACGTATAGCACGCCACCTTATTTTAAATGCTAGCTTTTGACTGATTTAGGATTATATCATGGCAAAATGGGGATTATCTTATTTTTTGTTCATTATGCCCGGTATACTGGAGAAGATATTTATGACAAATTTGCTGGGGAATTATTGGATGAAATTTTTCATGAAATACATGATGAGATTCCAATCAATTTTGAATCCGGTTTATGCGGAATTGGTTGGGGAATAGAATATTTGCTAAAGAACAGATTTATGGAAGGGAACCCGAATGAAATATTAACTGATATCGATCAGAAAATTATGGAAAAGGATATTAAAAGAATAAAAGACGAGAGTCTTAAAACTGGACTACAAGGAATCTTCTATTATGTTAAGAAGCGACTAAATTCGAACTGTCAAAAAAAAGGAAGGGTGCCATTTGATGAAAGATATCTAGCTGATTGGGCATTTATAAATAAGGGATGGAAAATACCGGAAGACACTAAGTTGTTATCTGATATTATTAATGAATTACCATCTGGAGAATCTATTACAGAATGGCAATTAGCCCTAGAAAAAGGATGTGGAGGATATGGACTTAAAAAGATATTCTTATGAAACATATTTATCTTTTTAATAAACAAAGTCGGGCATCAGTAAGTGGTATAGGCACCTATATTAGTCAAATAAAAGAGATTGTAGTGAATATGGATAACACAATATTGAATATAGTAAACTATGGTCTCGATATATTAGAGTTTTCCTATACACAGAATGAAAAAGGGATTCGGACATTCAAATTCCCATCTGCTTCCAGAATGGTGTCTGCAAAAGAAAAAGTATATATGCGTAATCTATGGTATGTATTATTTCCTTATATAAAATTTCAAAAAAGCGACGAATTGATTTTTCATTTTAATTATTTTCAGGATATTCATATAGTTCGATTTATAAAAGAAAACTTTCCATCCGCCAAAACTATCTTTACCATCCATTATCTGGATTGGGGACTGTTATTAGAGGGTAATACTTCTTATTTTAGAAGAATTATTCAATCAACACCTCCATTGGGAAGAAAAGACGAACAAAATATCTATAATATTTACGAAAGAGACAAAGATGCTTTTGATAAAGTTGATCATATAATAACTCTTTGCAAATACACGCAAACAATTCTGATACAAGAATATCAGATTAATCGAGATAAAATAAGTTTTATCCCTAATGGACTAAAGGACGAGAAAAAGGTTCTGTCTAATCAAGAAAAAAACAGTATTAGAAAAAAATGGGATATAGCAGAAAATGAGAAGGTCATACTCTTTGTTGGAAGGTTGGAAAGATTAAAGGGGCTAGATGAATTAATTGAAGCATTCAAAATTTTTTATAAATCTGAATCTAATATCCGCCTATTAATTGTAGGTGATGGTGTAGTTTCTTCATATTTATCGAAAACCCAAAAACAAACCTCAAAAATATCCTTCCTTGGAAGATTATCCAAAGAAGAATTATTTGAATTATATCAAATCACGAACGTGGGAATTATACCTTCTAAAAATGAACAATGTAATTATGTTGTTATTGAAATGATGATGTTTGACATTCCTTTAGTAATATCTTCTACTTCCGGTTTAAAGGAAATGAGTGATCATGCCATCTTAGTAGAAGTTAAAGAAGATAAAGAAAACACTACTATTTCTTGCAAAGAATTGGCGGAAGCTATGAAGGTGCAATTAAAAAATCCTATACTGGGAACAAGAATAGATTATAAGCAAAAATACACACTGGATAGGATGCAACAGAATATGAACCATCTTTATAATTCACTATTTACTATTCAACATGGCACGAATTGAACAAAATATCTTTACTTTATTTCTCGACTTGCTTAAAGTAAAACATACAAAGGAATTTTCTAAAAAGTATTTCGAAGAACATCCTCACAGGAATAACCTGTACGGACTATATTCTATGCTAACAGCCTATGGAATAGAAAATGCCGCCCTACGACTTGAGAAAAACCCTGCAATCCTTATTGAACTGGAAGTACCTTTTCTTGCGTATGTAGGCAATGGGTTTGCCCTTATTTACCATATTACTCCTGAAAAAATAAATTATTATTGGGGTGAAAAGGATATTACAGTATCCATGGATGAATTCCTGAAGTTATGGTCTGGTATAATTTTAATTGCTGAGACTGATGAAAAGTCAATAGAACCTAATTACAGATCAAACCGCAAAAAAGAATTATTCCATATAGGAGAGAAAAGTATGTTGTTTTTAGCTGTTATTATTTTATTAGGTATTATAGGCTTTAAAGAAGGATTCCAACAAAAGATAGGATTAATAACATCTCTAATCATTAATGCTGCAGGTATTTATATCAGTTATCTGTTACTTTTAAAACAGATGCATATCCACAGCAATCGTGCTGATAGAATATGTTCTTTGTTTTTGAAACAAGGGGATTGCAATAATATCTTAGATACAAATGCTGCCAAGTTCTTAGGTATATTTAGTTGGAGCGAAATAGGATTAGGGTATTTTATTACAAATATTGTAATAATCCTTTGTTTGCCTGGTTTGTATTCCTATTTAGCTATTGTCAATATACTAGCTTTACCTTACACAGTTTGGAGTATCTGGTATCAGGCAAGAGAAAAGCAATGGTGTGTTTTATGTGTCATTGTACAAATATTATTGTGGTTATTATTTATCAATAATCTTTTATTCGATTTTATTGGAATACCTCAGCCCATAATTACGGATATCCTTTTATCGGCGTGCTTGTATGTGATCCTTATATTTGCTTTGAACTTAATTGTGCCCTCCTTTATTGATTCTAAAAAACTACGTAATGTTACCCAACAGCTTAATAGCTTGAAAGCAGATGAGGTTATTTTTAATAGCTTATTAGAAAAACAACCTTACTACAAAATAGATAGAACATTAGGACTGCTTTGGGGTAATCCGGAAGCGAAAAACACTATAACTGTAATTACAAACCCTCATTGTAATCCTTGTGCAAAGATGCATGAACGGTTAGAGAAATTGTTAGAAGACACACAAAATGAATATTGTATACAATATATCCTTACTTCCTTTAATAAAGATTTGGAAGAAAGTAGTAGGCTGTTTATTGCAGTGTATCAGCAACAGAAGAGAAACGACTTTCTGATATTTTTAGATAAATGGTATAAGGAAGGCAAGAATAACTATAAAGAGTTTTACTTAAAATATGCTTATGCAGATAAAGAGAAGCTGATTCAGACAGAACACAGAAGGCAAAAAGAGTGGTTAGAGAATACTCCAATAAGAGCCACTCCAACAATTCTTTTTAATGGATATGAATTGGTTGATAAATATCGAATTGAAGATTTAGTCTTCTTTTCGTAAGTATAAAGAAGATATTTCATTGTTATATTTGCGATAGGGCAATGGAGTATTATAACTAATATTCTATCGCATTAATTATTTAAACTTTGTTATCATGAAAAAGTTAGGTAAAATGAATTTATTGACGAAAGTGGAAGTCTTAAATGAAAAGGAAATGAAGATGATTGTAGGGGGATATGACGTTGAAGGCGGCTACACATGTTATCGCTCTACAGACGATGGAGGTGTGTATGAAATACATTGGTCTACATATGAAGCTGCCGAAGATTATTGTTATCTTTGGGCCTCATTTGGGAAACGATGTTTTTGTGAAGCCAATTAAAAGTAGTTTTTCTCATTCAAACTAATCTAAAAGTATACTTTATTTTATTAAAAAATTCGATACTTATTTGATGAATATAGAGTATACTTTTTATCTATAATGTAATATTATTCCATATGTTTTTATTAAAAAAGAACATTTTAATAGTTTGTATATTCCTTTTTATTTGTGAATTGGTTTGTGCTCAATATCCAATAATAATAGATATAGAGGAAGCTTTATTGCAAAAAGGAAGCTCAGAAGTTGTTTTTGAAGAGGCCAGATTTATTCCTCTTGAGACAACTGCTGAATCGCTAATTGATAATCCAGATGACCAGTACTATTTAACGCCTCAACACATAATTTCGGTCGATCATTTCTTTGGAAATGTATATATATTTGATCGTCAAACAGGAGAATTTATTAAACAAGTAAGTAGAAGAGGCCAAGGTCCTGAAGAATATTTTTTCACGGTGGGGAAATATGGATTGGATGAGAAAAGAGGAGTTCTTCTTTTTGATAAAGTTAAAGAATGGAGAGGATATGATATAAACTCCGGTAAGTTTGAAAAAACAATTAAAAATCCTTTGCATGATGGGCCCATCAAAGGTAATTTCTCTAAAGTTTCTGCCCCATGGCATTTAGAAGACGACGAATATGTCAGTTATGTTAATAATATATCAGGAAATGACACTTTAAAGCTTATTATCTATAATTCAAATGGGAATATTCTAAAACTCTACACTAATAGCCAGATTTTTGATAAAATTGAAAGAGGAAGTACTTATCAACCGGGTATATTTTATAATTATGACAATAAAACGTTTTTCATAGAAAAAGGATATGGAGATACTGTTTATCATGTAAATAAGTATCGATTGACTCCTCATATAATATTTAAGCGTGGAGATAAAAAACCGGAATATAAATACAGGGAAGCCCCTGCAAAAAATATTAATAAAATATTTATTAATGATGTATATGAAACCGATGAATATGTCTTCTTCAATTACTATACGTATGCTAAAGGCGGACAGCGACTTCCCATAAAGAGACACACGGGCTATTACGATAAAAATGTTCGAAAAACATATTTACATCATAAAAATAGGGTAACTTCAGGATATGATATTAATGGAGTTCTATTTTACCCGATTCATATAAATAGCAAAGGAGAAGCAATAGGCGTATTAAAGTTGGAACAGATAAATGAAGATAAAAGCAAAGAAATACTTACCAAAAATAAAGAACTAAAAGATATTATCAATGTTAGGCAAGAAGATGATAATCCTATTGTCATTGTAGCTAAAATAAAAAGGAAGTAGTTAGGTTTATCTTTTAGTGAAAAAGTTTTAGCTGTTTGCCTTTCCTATCATTATAATATTCCTACTTTTGCAGCGTTAACAAAAGAAAACCAAAGAGGACTATTATTATGTGGACAGCGATGATTATTGTTTTTCTGGTAGGCTATTTTTTTATAGCTATTGAGCATACTACCAAAGTCAATAAAGCGGCTATAGCATTAATTACCGGGACTGTACTTTGGGTAATTTATACATCGGCTTCTCAATTCTTGGTTCCTCTGGCTACTCCCGAAGCTTTCCAGAATTTTCTTGATGAAAATCCTTTCATCCTTCAATTACCATTTGCAGAACAATGTATCCACTTTGTTGTCGAACATCAGGTAGTCGGTTCTATTGGGGAAATAGCCGAAACCCTTATCTTCCTGATAGGCGCTATGATTACAGTGGAATTGATAGATGCTCATGGTGGTTTTATGTTTATCACTAATCGTATTACGACCCGGGAGAAACGTAAACTACTGGTTATGATATCCGTTATTACGTTCTTTATGTCGGCTGTTCTCGACAACCTCACTACAGCTATCGTAATGATTATGTTAATTCGTAAACTGGTCGGGAATTATAAAGAAAGGTGGGTCTTCGGAAGTATGATCATTATTGCAGCAAATAGTGGAGGAGCCTGGTCTCCTATTGGAGATGTTACAACAATTATGCTTTGGGTACGTGGTAATATTTCTACCGCTGCTACCATTCCACATTTATTTTTACCTAGCTTAGTTTCAGCTGTAGTTCCTGTTTTATTGGCCTTACCACTATTACATGGAAAAGTAACTCCTCCTATTGCCTTTTCCGAAGAAGAAAACAAGGCATTAATGAAAGAATTAAAAACCAGAGAAAAGTTATCAATACTGATATTAGGCGTATTATGCCTGGTATTTGTTCCTATATTTAAAACGCTCACTCACCTCCCACCCTTTATGGGAATTTTATTAGGGGTTGGTATCTTATGGGTTTTTACAGAGCTAATGTATAAACGTCACGGAATTGAAGAAGACTTGAAACTTCGTGTTTCCAAGGTTGTACGTAGGGTCGATGGAGCAACTCTTCTCTTCTTCCTTGGTATTCTTCTGGCTGTTGATGCTCTAAGGGCCGCTGGTATATTAGATAGTTTTTCTACTTGGCTTGACACGAACATAGGGGATGTCTATGCTGTTAATCTTATTATCGGAGCTCTTTCAGCGATTGTAGATAATGTTCCCCTTGTGGCAGGTGCCATAGGTATGTATCCGGTAGCCAATGAAGCAATGGTAGCCGCAGCAGCCGATCCTGCTTATATGGCTTATTTCATGCAAGATGGGGTGTTTTGGCAATTCCTTGCCTATTGTGCCGGTGTGGGAGGAAGTATGTTAATTATCGGATCTGCAGCAGGTGTTGTGGTAATGGGACTGGAACGTATTCCTTTCGGATGGTATATGAAACATATTACATGGATGGCTGTATTAGGTTATTTGGCAGGAGCAGGAGTGTATATATTGCAAAACATTTTGTTTTGAGAAAGAGGTATCAAAGTGAAAAGTAAAATAAATTATGATATTAATTGCAGATAGTGGTTCCACAAAAACAGAATGGTGTATTGTTGAGCCCGAAGGAATTTTTAAACAGATCGCTACCGCAGGAACGAATCCTTATCTTCAAACTGCTGAAGAAATAGAAGAAGAATGGGAACTGTCTTTGTTTCCCAAACTGGATAAATATAAGCTAGAATCGGTTCATTTTTACGGTGCAGGATGTGCATTCTGGGAAAAGAAAAAGATTATCAGGGATATTCTGGCTCCCCGGTTAAAGACGGATGTAGAAGTATATAGTGACCTGATGGGAGCAGCCCGTGCTTTATGTGGTCACTTTCCGGGCATTGCCTGCATACTGGGAACAGGATCAAATTCTTGTCTGTATGATGGAGTAGAAATATTGGAACATACACCACCATTAGGTTTTATATTGGGAGATGAAGGTGGAGGTGCCTATCTGGGAAAACGCTTGGTTAGTGATTGCCTGAAACATCAATTGCCCCAATACCTTATCCAAAAATTCATGGATAAATATGAGCTTACACAGGAAGCGATATTGGAACGTGTTTACAAAAGACCCTTTGCCAATCGTTATCTGGCTTCCCTTTCCCAGTTTCTCTTAGATAATATCACTGAACCGGCAATTCACAAACTTGTATCGGATAGCTTTAAAGAATTCCTGGAACGAAATGTAAAACAATACAATGGCTCGGACAAATTTCCTATTCATTATGTAGGTTCCGTAGCACATTTCTATCAGGGTATTTTGCGAGAAGCAACACTTGCAGTGGGACTTCATCCGGGCGTTATTCTGCATACCCCGATGGAAGGGCTGATACAGTATCATATAAGTGAGAAGTGAGAAGTGAAAAATGAAGAGTGAAAAGTGAAAAATGTCTTTCTAGGATATTCCGTTTTTCACTCTTCATTTTTCACTTCTCACTTATATTTTGCTTGGGCTAAATGTAAGTGAGAACCACGCCACTTGCGCATCCCTATTTCGAACTTGCTTCATTTGCTGATTTTCTGTATTTATTATTGTTGTTTCTTCAAGGCTGTCAAAAATATTATTTACACTTAAATTTAATTGAAGCTTCCGATCAAAGAGGTATTGAGAGATACCTGCATTTACTGTATAACGACTTTTTATTTCCCCTTGGGGGGTTAGCTGATCCGAAATATGATATCCATCTAATTGGATCTCCGTATTTGCTGTCAGATGAAAATTAAATGTTCCTTTTACATCCCAACATATCATTGACTTTTTTTCATTATAGCCAATTGTTCGTCCATCTATTTCATCCCGGTAAATATTTCCGGCTATTCCTAAAGATAACAAGCGGGAGGGACTCCATGAAGCTGAAAGTTCAGTTCCTAAAAGCCGGCTACTTCCCACATTTTCTTTTTTCCATATCGTTTGTTCTTCTTCAGTTCTAACAATTTCCATAATTCTACTTGTTCTCTTCCGGTAGTAGAATGCTGGAGAAAAACGTAGATGAGACAGATTAAGAGCATAAGATAATTCTACCGAGTGTATTCTTTCATCTTTAAGATCCGGATTACCTTGTATTATATGTGTGGCATCGCTAATATCCACAAAATGATTTAAATCTTTTCCCAATGGACGTATTACACGTTGAATGTAGTTTAGAGAAAGAGCATCTGTCTCACCGATTTGATAGGAGAGGCGAACTCGTGGATAAAGATGAAACCGATCCTGCTTATCATTGCGAATCTTTTGATTGCTTTGCTCTGCCTGCATACCAACTTCAGTGCTAAACCGATTCCATTCTTTTATTAATGAAGCGTATAATAAATGTGTATCCCGAGTGAAGTTATATGCATCCGATTTCTGCGGGTTATGTATCCAATTTCCTTCTATAAAATTATTTGTATCAGTCGTATATTCTTCCCGGCTAAAACGTCCTATATATCCGGTTTTGAAAGAAAGATTATCTGCAAATGTTTTTTGATAAGATGCCTTTAAAAAGTAATTATCTTTCTGTTGGTAAATAAAGAGATTGTCTCGAGCAAGAATAGCTCCGGTTGTAGGATTCTCATTTTTGTAATCATTATCTTCATCATAACTGAAATTATTATAATTAAAAAGAACCTCCAGATAGTCATTTGGTAAGGTAAATTGATGTTTCCAACGAACCTCGGCAGCATAGGCTTCCTGACGTTGATCATTGAAACGATGGCGAAGCATCTTGTTAAGAATTTCACCCGCCTGATTCTTTCGGGTATTATTTATTCCACCATATCGGCTGTAATCCATCAAATAATACAGGCCATATATCGATAAGACATCCTTTTGTGTGAGATCATATCCTACTTCTAAATCTGCGAGATGCACATCAGGGCGCGCGGAAGCATTGTTATTCATTTCAGTGGTTCCGGCAGCATTGGTTGTAATTTTTTGGAAGGCACGCTTACGATACTCTCTCCGATAATTATAACGCCCCGCAATATGGAATCTGTCCGGATGAAGATTGACTATAATACCGGCATTATAGCGCTCATACCATCCGGCTCCTAAAAGAACCTGCAAGGGTGAATCTGTAACTGTATAAGAAGAAGTAAGATCCAATAATCCTGCATCCCCATCCGGTATATTCTGTATTGATGGATAAGACGTTACTTCAATCTGATTAAAAAATAACGCAGGTAATTGAATGAGCACATCTCCACTATATTCCTCCAACAAGCCATACGGTACACCATTCAATAATAATCCCGTTTTTGTTGATCCCCGAAAGGTTAGCCCCCCCTCTATATCCGTGCTCAATGATGGTATTTGACGAAAAGCATCAGCAGCTGTACCTGTTGAACTTGTCACATTTCCTTTCACATCCAATCGCTTAATCTCACCACCACTTAATCCTCCCAAACGAGTACCGTGTACTTCTACATTTTGTAATGCAACAATTGTATCAATAGGAAATGTTTGAGCAGAGGAAACAAATGAGAATCCAACTATCGATGAAAGGATAATCCATTTTTTCATAAAGTGTTTTGCGTTTAATTAGACAACAAAGATAAGAACCTTTTCTCATACGTGGCTGTTCTCTTAAAACAAAACTTGCACACATTACTTTAACTAATAACCAAACAAAAGATAAGAAAATGAGTTTAAAAGAAAAACTGGAAAAGTTAGCAAATGAGCGAAGTAACCCCTGTGTTACCATTTCACTGAATACCCATCGTACTCATCCGGATAGTGATAAAGATACCATTCTACTAAAAAATCTTTTAAAAGAAGCAGAGAACCGGATAATGGCTGATTATGGTAAACGTTCGGCTGCATGTTTATTAGAAAGGATTTCGAAAATTCGTGATCAAATAGATGTACGATGTAACCTCGACAGTCTTCATATATTTCTCTCTGAAAAAACAGAAGAAGTGATCCGTATAGCCTGGCCTGTTGCAGCAGATCGGGTATATATTGATGATATGTTCGATTTACGGGCATTAATCAAGGCATATAACCGTGCGGAAGAATACCTTATATTACTTATGTCTCGCACTACTGTAAACCTCTACCGGGCAATGAATGACGCAATTGTAGGGGAAATTAAGAATGAACACTTTCCTATAAATGATAATCCCTGGTATCTGGCTAATGGAGCAGAGCGTAGCAACGCCAAACTGGTAGATGATATCCATAAAGAATTTTTTAATCGTATGGATAAAGGGGTTGTGAAAGTAGTTGAAGAAACCGGGTTAAAGTGTGTTGTTATATGTGTGGAAGATAATTATAGTTATCTGCAGGAAGTTGCCGATCGTCCGGATATCTATTTAGGGCATATAGCAATAGACTATAATAATACAAAAGAACATCAAATAGTTAAACAATCCTGGGATTTTATACAGAAGATTCAGAAAAAACGCCGAACAGAAGCTATTGAAGAAGTCAAAGAATCGGTATCACAGGGACTAATGATAACTGATCTTCAGGAAATATATCAGGCTGCTATAGATGGAAGAGGTGATCTTTTGATTATATATGAAGATTTCTCACAACCTGTATTGATGATAGATGAACGCACCTTTAAAAGAGTTGATGATCCCGATGCGCCCGATGCAATAGACGATATTACCGGTACTATTGCCTGGGAAGTCATGTCAAAAGGAGGAAGAGTCTTTTTTACCTGTCAGGAAGAGATGAAAGATTTAGGTGAGATTATAATGAAGACAAGGTTTTAACCTTGTCTTTTTGCTTTATATGATACGGATAAGAAAATTCACACTACTTAATTCTTTTTTTATCTTTTTTCTGCCGAAATATGTAACTTTTGGCTTTTCTATTACGTCTATTTAATACAAGCGGGAATACAGAACTTTTTAAAGGCAAAAAGCAAAGTTTGGATCCACTAGCTAACGTCTCGCTTAGTTCTCTTTATTAAGAGTAATTTAATATTTACGATTATGAAACGAGTTCTATCGGCCGTTATGGTCCTGCTTTTGTGCGCCTTTATGTGTACAGCACAAGTATCTCCAAAGATTAGTAAAAAACATTTCACTATAGATGTCCATCAATTGGACAAATACTTGAAATTAAGTAATAATCAAAAAAAGGAGGTAAAGCTAATCACTATGCAGTTTGAAAGAAAACAAGCAAAAAGTGACCTTTATGAACCGGGAAAAAGAGAGTATATTAAACGCAAGGCAGTATATGAAAATCTCTCAATGATGAAACATATATTGAATCATGAACAATATCGCAAATACCTCTTTGTTTTGAATATCACAAACTCTAGTTATTTACTGGCAGAGATGAAAACTACACCAGACATTCATCTTGCAGAAAGTAATAATGTGACTTATTGATCCTATCATTTTCATAGGACTAAAACACTGACATTCAATACAAATAAAGAAAGAGAAAAGAGGTAGTCTCAAAATAGAGGCTACTTCTTTTTTTTATCTATCTTTGCGGCGAATTACACAAATAATGTCTTGATCAAAACATGAAACAAAAACTCACTCTTCCAACGCCTGCTACGTGGAGAAACCATGTAGGTGATTATTCTTTAATTGTTGTAGGCGCCTTTCTTCAGGCACTTAGCTATGTACTGTTTCTGGCACCTTATAAAATTGTACCTGGAGGTGTTTATGGTATTTCAATTGTACTACATCACGTAACGAAAGGAATGTTTTCTTTTCTTCCTGATGGACTGCCTATGGGATTGACAGCTCTTTTTTTTAACGTTCCATTATTAATTCTTGCAATCAAGAAACTCGGACTATCATCGGGGCCTAAAACAGTAGTAACTTTTCTATTAATTTCATTTTTCACAGATGGTTTATCCTATTTCCTTACAGATCCCTTATTAGAAAACGACACCTTTATTGCCGCGTTTTATGGAGGAGCCATACTTGGAGTTGGTGTTACCTGCGTGTTCCGTGCACAAAGCACTAGCGCAGGAACAGATGTACTAGCACGTGTAATCGCAGCGAATTCCAATATTAAAGTAAGTAACATGATCATTATACTGGATTCTTTGGTTGTATTATTAGGTCTAGTTGCATTTCAGGATTGGGCGGTTCCTTTGTATTCCTGGTTTACAATCTTTGTATATGGAAAAGTAGTGGAAATGTTCACTGTAGAAAACCCAAATCGCGCTGTTTTTATTGTTTCCCAGAAAACGCAAGAAATCAAGGAACTGATCGTTGACAAAATGAAGATGAGAGGAACGTTTCTTCATGGAAAGGGCATGTATGAAGGAAAAGAACGAGATATAATTTTTACTATTACAGAACGTAAAGATATGCCACGTTTGAAAGAAGGCGTGAAAGAAATCGACCCGAACGCATTTGTATCTACCATGCACGCTAGTAAAGATTCACCACCTCCTGGCAGATAAAAGGGGTTTACACTTGCATACTAACACAAATAGCGCTACTTTTGCAGCACATTGAAAAGGGTTCATGCAACTAACTATCAATTGGTGATCGGCCCTATTCAAACAACGTTCGCTTAGCGAAGCATAAAGTAATTGTCAAGTATAAATTATCAATATAAATTCACATGCCCAACATTTCGCAACGAGGAGTCAGTATGCCTGCTTCTCCCATTCGCAAACTTGTTCCGCTGGCTAACAAGGCTAAAGCCAAAGGCCTGAAGGTGTATCATCTCAACATCGGTCAACCCGATATTCCTACACCCGAAGTCGCGATGGAGGCGATGCGAAAGATTGACCGTAAAGTGTTGGAGTATTCTCCAAGTGAAGGAAATCGTTCCTTCCGTGAAAAGCTTGTGAATTATTATTCCCGTTTTAATATTCAGGTAGACGTTGATGATATTATCATCACAACAGGTGGCTCTGAGGCAGTCTCTTTTTCATTTATGGCTTGCCTTGACCCGGGAGATGAGATTATTGTTCCGGAACCTGCTTATGCAAATTATATGGCATTTGCCATATCTGCCGGAGCGGTTATAAAAACAGTGCCTTCTTCGATCGAAGAAGGATTTGCTCTTCCTCCTCTGGAGAAATTTGAAGAGTTGATCACTCCAAGAACAAAGGCTATTCTTATTTGTAATCCCAATAATCCTACCGGATACCTTTATACAAAAAAAGAAATGGAACAAATAAGGGATTTGGTAAAAAAGTATGACCTATTCCTTTTTTCCGATGAAGTGTATCGTGAATTCTGTTATACGGGAGCTACTTATATTTCGGCTTTGCATCTGGAAGGAATTGAAAATAATGTTGTGTTGGTCGATTCCGTATCCAAACGTTATAGTGAATGCGGAATACGTATCGGTGCTATTATTACTAAAAATATACAAGTTCGCGAAAATGTAATGAAATGGTGTCAGGCACGTTTAAGCCCTCCTCTGATCGGGCAAATCATTGCTGAAGCGTCATTGGATACCTCCGAAGAATATATGCTGAATGTATATAATGAATATCTTGAACGCCGTAACTTTCTGATCGATGGATTAAATCGGATACCGGGTTGTTACTCTCCTATTCCTATGGGTGCATTTTATACGGTTGCCAAACTCCCGGTAGATGATTCGGATAAATTCTGTGCATGGTGCCTTGACGAATTTGAGCATGAAGGACAGACAATCATGATGGCACCCGCTTCAGGCTTTTATACAACACCCGGATTAGGAAAAAACGAAGTTCGTATGGCGTACGTCTTAAACAAAGAAGATTTAGGAAAAGCACTTATAGTGTTGGCCAAAGCACTAGAGGCGTATAATAATAAAAACGTTTAGCTATAACGGTTAATTGGAAAACTTCGTTAATAGCTGATTATTAAATGCTATAATCAATCACCAAACATTGAGTTTAGAACTATTTATAGCCAAAAAGATTCATTTCAACCAAGATGGTGAAAAGAAGGTCGAAAATCCTACCATACGCGTAGCCATGATTGGTATTGCTTTAGGGTTGGCTGTAATGATTCTCTCTATTGCAATTATTGTTGGTTTCAAAAAAGAGGTAAGAAACAAAGTAATTGGTTTCGGCTCACATATCCAAATCACCAATTTTGATAGTAATTCATCTTTCGAATATCATCCTATTGCTATAAGTGATACTCTACTCACTTTCCTAGGTAGTTTTCCCGGTGTCGATCATGTAGAGACATTTGCAACTAAGCCGGGGATATTAAAAACAGACGATAACTTCCAGGGAATTATCCTGAAAGGGGTTGATATTGACTATGATTGGAGCTTTTTCCGTAAGAACCTCAAAGAAGGAGAACTTTTTAATATTGATTCGAAAGAAATTTCTACCGACGCAATTATTTCCCGCTCATTGGCCAATATGATGGGATTGAATGTAGGTGATAATTTTCTCTCCTATTTTGTACAGAATCAGGATGATGTACGTGCACGCCGTTTTACAATTACAGGCATCTACGAAACCGGTTTTCTGGATTATGATAAACTATTCGTACTGGTTGATATTAAACAAGTTCGACGTCTCAATGGATGGGAAAGAGATCAGGTAAGTGGAATAGAACTGCAAGTAGAGGACTATGATCAATTGGATAATATTGTTGAAAACATATTTTTCGCAATGGCAGATAAGCAGGACCGGGAAGGCAATACTTTCTATACGCGATCCATTAAAGAGCTGAATCCTGCGATCTTTAGTTGGTTGGAAGTGTTGGATATTAATGTTATCGTTATACTTATCCTTATGATAGCAGTCTCCGGATTCACTATGATCTCCGGTTTATTAATCATTATCCTGGAACGTACTAATATGATTGGAATCCTTAAAGCAATGGGACAAGACAATACTAGTATACGAAAAGTATTTTTGTATGTCTCTTTCTTTATTATCAGTAAAGGGATGTTATGGGGAAATTTGATAGGTATCAGTATTTGCCTCATCCAATCTTATTTCCATATTATACCACTGGATCCTGCAACATATTATCTTGATGCAGTTCCTATCGACTTGAGTATTCCAGCTCTTATTCTTCTTAATATAGGAACTCTTGCTGCAACACTGCTTATGATGTTAGGGCCTTCTTATCTGATCACAAAAATCGAACCGGCAAAAACCATTCGATTTGAGTAAAAATAAAGTTAACTGCTAATCAAAAACAACAGCTAATTCTTCTTCTTTCTTTTCTTTGTTCTTGGTTATTGATTCTTTCTCTTTAGATATTTGACTATCATCTTTGACCAATCCCATAATCAGGGCCATATTATATATATTACCTAGATTTTTTATATGATAAGAGATAGTTCTAGAACTTCTTTTTCCTTCCTTTAAATGAAGTTCGAATTGAGACATCATAGAAGCACTAATTTCTCCAACAAGAAGATTTTCATTTTCAGCAAATAACAGGAATTGTTTCATTGTAGTTAAATAAGATTCAGCAGTATCTCGTTGTCCTCTGTATAGCAAATCTTCAACCAAGCCTGTTGTAAAAGAAGAGAACCGGATTATTTGGTTCCTACTACGACAAGCATTAATGATCGTTGTTACGGTAAAACTAATTTTATTCAATTCTAAGCGGTCTATTAATTCCTTTACATACAATCGTGTATCGTTCATAACTCTATCAATTCTTTTTAATTCATGATACCGTGATTTATTCTTAGGGTCGAAAACGATGCTTTGTTTCTTATTATCCCATTCCTCTGCAAAAACTTTCCAAGGAAAAGTGTGGTATTTTACATCTCTTTGATAATTAACTCTAATAAAAATAAAACCCACTTTCTCTACTTGTGAAGAAGCTCTAAAACGAAACTCAAATGATGTCATAATTTTTCCCGTTAAATAGTTTACTAGCTATTTATATAAATGTTTGTCCATCTAAATTGTTTCTCAATTCAGGTTACTTAATAAAAATTGTAATTTAATAAAGAAACAATGTTTCCTTACCAATCTCTTAAATGATATCTTCTTATACCATTATATAATATAAAAATGCGGGAAAGAATTATTAAAATACGCACCTATCACACACACAATACTGGTTATCAAAAACTTATCCCACAAACAAAAGAAAACAATTTATTTATATTTCAATCATTAATAATAAACTAAGTCCCCTGATTATATAATTAATTCATGGATTTTTCAAGTTCTTCTTATTAGTAAAAAATAACACGGAAATTATGAATAAAAGACATCAAAGATCTTTCTTCCGTAAAACAAAATCTTTTCCTAAATATTTCTCCCGCACTATTTCATTCTCGGCTAATTGTTCTGCTGTACCCTGAAAAAGCACTTTCCCTTCAAAAAGAAGGTAAGCACGGTCACAAATACTTAATGTTTCATACACATTATGATCAGTGATCAAAATACCTATATTTTTATGCTTTAACTTGGCCACAATTGTTTGTATGTCTTGAACTGCTATAGGGTCTACACCGGCAAAAGGTTCATCCAACATAATAAATTTAGGATCAATAGCGAGACAACGGGCAATTTCGGCACGGCGCCGCTCTCCTCCCGACAACTGATCGCCAAGATTCTTACGCACTTTATGCAAACCAAACTCTGTTATCAAGCTTTCTAACTTTTCCTTCTGGTAATCTAAAGGCTTATCTGTCATTTCCAAAACAGAACGAATATTATCATCGACCGTCATTTTCCGAAAGATGGATGCTTCCTGTGCCAAATAACCTATACCATTGCGTGCCCTTTTATAGACCGGAAATTTGGTTATTTCCATATCGTTCAGAAATATCTTGCCTTCATTAGGTGTCACCAAACCAACCGCCATATAGAAAGTGGTGGTCTTCCCTGCTCCATTAGGACCAAGTAAACCTACAATCTCACCTTGTTTCACATTAATAGAAACATGATTTACAACTGTCCGGGTTCTATACTTTTTTACAAGGTCTTCTGTTCGAAGCACCATTTGTTCATCTTCCATATCTTAAAAAGATTTGACGCAAAGTAACAAAATAATTATGAATTGTCCTACTTTTAAGGGCTCCCACCTCTCACTGTTACAATTCCCTCATCCTATTCCTCTTCTTTTGAACTGCTGAAACATTTGTTTCAACCTGTTTCATGCTGATGGAATTTTTGTTTCATGCTGGAGAAACTTTTGTTTCATGCTGATGAGAAAAGTATTTCATGCTGATGAAACTAAATTCTCTTTATAGCGAAAAGATAATCTCACTTAAGAGAATAAATAGTGTGATAAGGTGAACTAAAAGTCATTCCCATATTATGAATTGACATTAAGATAATCTTTATTTGATAATTTACAATTGACAATTCTTGCGTATCTTTGCACGCGGTATAACAATCAAATCCAATTCGTATGTCAACCTCCCGCTTTTATGCATTAGAGAAGGCTTCCAACCGCAAGCCGGTTAAAGCTATCATTCCCAACCAAAAAGTATCCGAATATTATGGAGTAAACGTATTTAACCGCAAGGCACAAAAGAAGTATCTTTCTAAAGAGACTTATGGCGCACTAACCCGTTCAATAGATCAGGGTACCCCTATCGACCGGGAAATAGCCAACCATGTAGCCGCCGGAATGCGTATGTGGGCGTTGGAAAAAGGAGTTACTCATTATACACACTGGTTCCAACCGTTGACAGATGGCACAGCCGAAAAACATGATGCTTTCGTTGAATTGGATTGCAATGGAGGTATGATTGAAGAATTCAGCGGAAAACTATTGGTTCAACAGGAACCGGATGCTTCGAGTTTTCCAAGCGGAGGGTTACGCAATACGTTCGAGGCTCGCGGTTATTCTGCTTGGGATCCCTCCTCTCCTGCCTTCATTGTAGATGATACTTTATGTATTCCTACTGTATTTATTGCATATACAGGAGAAGCGCTGGATTATAAAACTCCACTGATCCGTTCTGTGGAAGCATTGAATAAAGCTGCAGTAAATGTATGTAAGTTCTTTAATGAAGATGTCAATAAAATAATTACCTACCTAGGATGGGAACAAGAGTATTTCCTGGTCGATGAAGACCTTTATTCGGCTCGTCCAGACCTTTCCTTAACAGAACGCACACTACTGGGACATGAAAGTGCCAAAAACCAACAGTTAGACGATCATTATTTCGGATCAATTCCGACCAGGGTACAGGAATTCATGAAAGACCTGGAAGTTGAATGTTACAAACTGGGTATTCCGGTGAAGACACGCCATAATGAAGTAGCTCCAAACCAATTTGAGCTGGCTCCAATATATGAAGAATGTAATCTCGCAAACGATCATAATCAATTACTGATGTCGGTAATGAAACGGGTTGCACGTCACCATAACTTACGTGTCTTATTGCACGAAAAACCATTTATGGGTGTAAACGGTTCAGGTAAACACTGCAACTGGTCTATGGGCACCGATACAGGCATCAATCTTTTCTCTCCGGGTAAAGACCGGGTAGACAACCTACGTTTCATCACGTTTGTAGTAAATACATTGATGGCTGTATACAAATACAATGCATTGCTAAAGGGAAGTATTGCTTCTGCAACCAATGCACACCGCCTTGGTGCAAATGAAGCGCCCCCCGCCATTATATCATCGTTTCTGGGAAAACAAATCAGTGAAATCCTTGATAAGTTTGAAAATAGTTCCATTGAAGATGCGATCGTTGTTGATGATAAAAAACGTCTGTCATTAGGTTTTGGTCAAATTCCCGAACTATTACTTGATAATACGGATCGTAACCGTACTTCTCCTTTTGCATTTACAGGTAATCGTTTTGAATTCCGTGCACCGGGCTCTTCTGCTAATTGCGGATCACCTATGTTAGCTCTGAATTCGGCTGTTGCCTATCAGTTGATCCAGTTCAGAAAAGACGTTGAAAGCATCTGCACACAAGGAAAGAGTAAAGAAATCGCCATTTATGAAGTACTCAAATCCTATATAAAAGAATCCAAACCTATCCGCTTTGACGGAAACGGCTATAGTGACGAATGGAAAGAAGAAGCCCAACGTCGGGGATTAGATTGCGAAACAAGCGTACCACTTCAATATGATGCTTATCTGAAACCCAACGTAGTAGAGATGTTCGAAACCACCGGTGTATTAGCTAAAAAAGAACTGGAAGCACGCAACGAAGTCAAATGGGAAATGTACATTAAGAAAGTGCAGATTGAAGCGCGCGTATTAGGTGATTTATCATTGAATCATATTATTCCCGTTGTAATCCGCTATCAAACCGTATTGTTGGAAAATATCACCCGCTTGAAAGAGACATTTGACGAAAAGGAATACAATGAACTCTCAGAGGAACCGCGTAGCCTGATTCGCAAAATCGCTCAACATATCTGTGCCGTAAGTAAATTGGTGGATGAAATGGTTGAAGCCCGTAAAAAGGCCAACATTATTACTGATTACCGGGAAAAAGCGATTGCTTACCATGATACGGTAGCACCTTATTTAGACGAAATCCGCGATCACATCGACCATTTGGAATTAATGGTAGATAACCAGATGTGGCCGTTGCCTAAATATAGAGAATTGCTGTTTATGCGGTAAACAGGAGGTCGTCATTCCCTTCCTATCTAATACTCTATCAAATTTCTCCTCCTTTGCAAAGGAGGAGAAATTTGTCGCTATTAACATAGATAGACTTTAGTCAGTATCCTATTACTCTAAAGTATTCATATCTATAACAAATTCCTGTGTAGATCCTGCATACGCAGGGTCTGTTGGAAGATCACACTTTAATACCCTCTCGTTTTTTTTGGAGTCAGATAGTATTAAGGAGACTGATTGCAACTTGCGGGAGGGATCTGCAACATACACTTTCATTTTATCCTTTTCTATGTCCTTTATCATGATGGCACAACCTTCGGTTGCACGTATGGATAGCTCTTTATCATACCAGAATGTGGCCGGTTCATAGAACACCACAGAGGTGATATTTAGTCTTTTATTCCTGACTGCTTGTACTGATTCGCTATTTTTCAGTATCTCAATATTATCTTCATCATAAGACTGTATATCTGAAACCGTAGATACATTCGGCACAATCATATAAGAGTAAGTTCCTGAAGAAGGCTTCTTACCATGATTGAGCCAAATCTTAAACACTTTTTCGGAAGCCTCCTCATTTCGGTTTGTTATTTCAATATAATTTCCAGTCTCTGTCCTATTGGTAATATTCACAGAACCGGGTGTAGGGAAAAAATAAGCTACTTTGTCTTGCATCACCCAGGAAACACCTTCTTTATGATGTTCACCTTCTGCTAATATTTCCATCCCTTGCTCAGAAACAACCGTAACATCTCCTTTTAAAAGACATTGGTTAAGGGTGGTATTTATTTCAGAATCATTTTCTGATTTAATACCTGCACCGAGGCAGACTACTTCGTCATCGAACATGAACCATGCTTTTTTAGCTTCTGCATTAACACCGAACTGCTGTGCATAATCAGTCAGATAGTAAGTTGACAATCCATATACACCGTCAGATACTCCACCTACGAATGTACTGACTCCCGGATCACCCCACTGCCGGGGAGTAAAGGGAACCTTTCCTTGTATGGGCGTTGTGGTTCCCGGAACACGCTCCCAATCCCATACCGGGAAAATATTTACATATTCGCTTCCATCCACAACAATAGCATTAGCTCCGTCGGAAAGGTAATATCCTTTAAGATTCTCACCATTGCCATGTTCATTCCTGAAAGTTCGTACAGAGACTGCCCTCACGTCAAATGTATAGCCAGGACGTTGATGCAACGAATAATCCGACCGCCAGTAATGACGGTTGAAAGGCTTCAGATGATAACCGGCATCGACTTCCCCACGCAGCCTCTTTGCCGCATCACGATATATTGCCGCATATTCGGAGTCCATTATTGCAAGAGTTTCAAAAATAGATGCAAACCCCGACTGGTCATGTACATTCTTGCGTACAATACTTCTTCCGCCTACATTATAAAGAAAATATTTTCCCCTGATAACAGGAAGATAAGTCATACGGGTAAATTCACTGAATATTTTCAGTTTATCATCCGGTATTTGATAAGGAGTATCGACAAGGTATTTTGCAATATCAGAAATCCGCCCTATGAGCACATTTCCATAGCCCGCAATATAAAGTTGATAGTCATGTTGCTGATAGGAATAATCAGACTGTAAGCCTTCTTCTGTAGTGAAATGAAGCGGATAATAAACCTGATCGGCAGCAAAACACAGATTATCAGCATTCTTTTCGAGACAAGCCCTATAGACCCAATGCGTCGCAATATCAATTTTATTGGCTCCTCTCCCGGGAGAATTAGGTGCATCAGGGCGACCTCCTTTTTCCCTCATTCTTGTCAAAAGTTCAGCTTCCAGATTCGCAGGTAATGGCGGATCTCCTGCACGCATTAGTATAATAAGAACACCCATTGCCTGAGGTTCAGCAATCCAGTTATACCACCAGTTTCTATTACTCTGATCTGCTTCCAGCCAAAACCGGAATGCATTGTTTATACATTTATAAAGATCTTTATTCGCATATAATCCGCTCTTTTCCATTGTATAGGAAAGAATCATATCCTTCAGTCTTACCAGATGCTCAAACTGGTAATGGTTGTAGTTCATATCGGAAAAAGCACCATTCGATTCCAGTTTTTCCATATACGATACAGTACGATCGTCCACTTCGTTAACATCAACTCCTTTTTTGTGGTCTTCCTGTACACGGCTTATTATAATATCGAATACATCCGGTTGTTGTGAAACAAAATTCGCCGTTGCCACAGATGGGATAATACACATAAAAGCCCAAAATAATGGCAGTAAAATATATCTTTGTTTTGAGTTCCCGCTAAAGTATTTCATTTAATCCAGATTATATAGTTATCATATTTTAATTAGAAAAGCGCATCATTAACTCATCCCCTTCATGCAAATCAACGCTTAATTTACCATCCACAACGGGAAGAGAGATAGCCTTCTTGTTTTTCTTTAGATTTAAGGTTCCAGCATTCTCCGGGAGTTTCAAACTAAAGTTTCCCGGCACAATTACTTTTAATGTAGCTTCCGTTAACTGATTATTCATCCATTTAGCAGAAACTTCTCCTCCCCCCTGGACCTTTAATCCTTTAAAACTACCGTTTGGCCATGCAGAAGGTAAAGCCGGTAAAAATTCAATTACACCTGTCTGACTCTGTATCAACATTTCTGCAATACCTGCACAACCTCCAAAATTACCATCAATCTGAAAAGGAGGATGTGCACAGAAAAGATTAGGATAAGTTCCGCCTCCATCGACCATATTAGTTTCCTGCGATACACAAGGACGGAGAAGGTCGCCTAGAAGCTTATAAGCATGATCTCCATCATGCAGACGCGCCCAGAAATTAATCTTCCATGCCATCGACCAGCCTGTACTTTTATCTCCCCTCGCTTCTAAGGTCTTTCGGGCAGCCTCGGCTAATTCAGGTGTTAAATCCATAGAAATCTCATTACCCGGGTAAAGTCCATATAAATGAGAAACATGCCGATGAGTCGGTTCTGCTTCCTTGTAAGGTTCGAGCCATTCCATTATACGCCCATCCGAAGCAATAGTAGTCGGCATCAAACGTGAACGTTTTTCTCTCAATATCTTAATAAAATCTTCATCAATCCCAAGTATACCGGCTGCTTCGATAGTATTTGTAAATAATTCACGTACAATCTGATTATCCATTGTAGAACCGGCGCATACAAATATGGTTTTATCACCCATTTTATAGCCGTTTTCCGGTGATGTTGTAGGTGCCGTTACCAAATAGTTATTACGAGGATCCTCTACCAACATATCAACAAAGAAAAGCGCGGCACCTTTCATTACAGGATAGACATCCTGTAGATAGGCCTTATCTTTCGTATAAACATAATGTGTGTAAAGATGTTCGCACAGCCATGCTGCAGAAGTATTGGTAGCTCCCCAAGACGGATGCTCTCCGGGAGCAGTAAATTCCCATACATTTCCTAGAATATGGGTCACCCAGCCACGAGCACGATAAAAAGCTTTTGCTGTACTCTCACCGCTTTTGACCTGTTGTTTTGTCCATTCAATCAAAGGCAAATGCAGTTCGGATAAATTGGCCACTTCTGCCGGCCAAAGATTCATTTGCAGATTAATATTCAAATGATAATCTCCATTCCAGGGTGTATGGACGGTATTGCACCATAATCCCTGCAAATTGGGTGGCAACAGTCCGGGACGAGTAGAAGATATTAAAAGATACCGTCCAAACTGGAAATACAAAGCAGCTAATCCCGGATCATTCCTATCTTTTTCAAAAGCTGCCAATCTTTCATTTATAGCAAGATTATCTTTTTCCGATTTACCCAGATTCAAATCAACACGGCCAAACAATTCTCTATAAGCTGAAAGATGCTCTGTCTTCAATGTATTATAATCCTTCTGAGCGGCTTGAGCCAAAAGAGATGTAGTCTGTTCTTCAAAACCTCCCTTATCAAAATAGTCTGTAGCCATGCTCACCAAAACAATTACTTCTGTTGCATCTGTAATTTTTAAGGTGCTATCCATCGGAGTCAGAGTTCCTGTTTTAGGCAAAACTACCCGGACGCGCGCATGATAACGGGTTCCTTTCATCTCTTCCTGGTTTATACCATCCGATAAACGGCCTTCCATAACAAGGTCTTGCCCATTGGATGTGACTACATAATGCTCCGGGCGATTCATCCCTATTTCAATGTGTATTGCTTTTTCATGGTTTGCATGTAAGCGAATAATTCCCAGATCACCGGAAAAAGAAGTAAATGCTTCACGGGTATATTCAACTCCTCCTTTCTGAAAAGATAGAGTACTGATTGCATCGTCTAAACTTAGTGAACGCTTATAGGAATCAACTACACCTTCTCCCTGAGGATAGGTAAAATCTAAAAACAAATTACCCAATATCTGATAACTACCATAGGGTGCATTTGCTCCGTTTCCACGATTACTACCCTGGCCTTTACATACAAAAGTCTCATACATCAATTCCTGTGCTTCATCATTACGCCCTTCAAAGAGCAACTGACGAATACGTGGTAAAGCATTATAAGCAGCCGGATTATCCGTATCCTGCTTACTGCCAGACCACATAGATATTTCATTCAGCACAATCTGTTCCCTCTCGATACCTCCATCCGGCATCATACCTATACGTCCATTTCCTAATGGAAAAGATTCTTCCCATATACCGGCAGGCTCCGTAAAATAATATGATAAGGAATTCTTTTCCGGCACGCTACATCCCCATAATGAAAGTACGAACAAACTAATAGATATGTTAATAACGGCCTGAATAAAAAAGCAATTGAGTTTTTTCATTTTCTAATCATAGTTTAAATCTGTTGTTTACAAGATACCATCAAAAACTCTGCATATCGCAAAGTTTCCTATAATACCCATCAATACCAAACAATTCATCATGCCGCCCACGCTCTACAATTTCTCCTTCATGCATCACACAGATCATATCAGCATTACGGATAGTAGACAAACGGTGAGCAATTACTATAGTCGTGCGATTCTTCATAAGGTTTTCCAACGCTTCCTGAACCAAACGTTCCGATTCGGTATCCAATGCAGAGGTTGCTTCATCCAGGATCAATATAGGAGGATTCTTAAGAATTGCACGGGCAATACTAATACGTTGACGCTGTCCACCGGAAAGTTTTCCTCCCCGATCACCGATATTGGTATTATATCCTTCTTCAGTAGCCATAATAAATTCGTGTGCATTCGCTATCCGGGCGGCATCCTCGACTTGTTCCAATGTTGCTCCTTCCACCCCAAAAGCTATATTATTAAAGAAAGTATCATTAAACAGGATTGCTTCCTGATTTACATTCCCCATCAGGCTACGAAGATCATAAAGAGTAGCATCTCTTATATCCGTTTCATCAATCCGGATACTTCCTTTCGACACATCATAAAAACGGGGAAGTAAATCAACCAATGTGCTCTTTCCGGAACCCGATTGCCCTACCAAAGCAATTGTATGTCCCCGGGGGATTTCAAGGTTTATTCCTTTCAAAACCCACTCATTTTGATATTTAAACCAAACATCATTATAAGAGATCTTATCCTGCAAAACAATAGACTGTGGATTCACTGGATCGTAAATATCAGTTTCTGCACTCAATATCTTATCTACGCGTTCCATGGAAGCCAAACCCTTTTGAATCGCATAAGAAGCCTTAGCCAAATCTTTCGCAGGATTGATAATACTATAGAATATAACCAGATAATAAATAAAAGTAGAAGCAGTAATAGTACTATTATCGGACAGGATAAGTGATCCTCCGTACCAAAGCACTATCACAATTGTAATTGTTCCAAGAAACTCGCTCATAGGATGAGCCATCTGCTGACGACGATAGATACGATTAGTTATCTTACGGAACTTCTCGTTACTTTTTTCAAAACGTTCCTGTATTTTTAACTCTGCATTAAAAGCTTTGATAATACGAAGGCCACTCAATGTTTCTTCTATTTGACTCATCAAAAGCCCCCATTGTTGCTGACCATCAAATGACTTCTTCTTAAGATTTTTTCCTACTTTACCCATCAGATATCCGGCAATAGGCAACAAAACAAGCACAAACACAGTGAGTTGCCAACTGATAATCAACATTCCCGCCAGATAGATAATAATCAGAATAGGATTCTTAAATAACATATCGAGTGAACTCATAATAGAAGTTTCTATCTCATTCACATCCCCCGATACACGGGCTATTATATCACCTTTGCGTTCTTCAGAGAAAAAACTTAAAGGCAATTGTGTTATCTTTCTATTGATCTGATTGCGAATATCCCGCACCACCCCTGTACGAATAGGAATCATTGTAAAAAATGCCAAATACATGGCAGCAACCTTCAGGAATGTCATAATAATAAGGAATAATCCTAATAAAATCAAAGCATAGGTTCCCCCCCGTGTTTCTATCATATTCGTGACATACCAGAAAAAGTTATTCTTAAGAACTTCTACCATATCCTTCCATGAATCCCAGGAAGCTAGGTTAAATACCCACTCCATATACTGATATGTCTTTTCTTCCAACCGGAACAAAATATTCAAAATAGGTATGATAAGAGCAAACGAGAAAAGATTCAGGATTGCTGAGAGAATATTAAAGACAATATTCCAGGTAAGATATTTTTTATAGGGAGGCACAAAACGCCGGAGTATACGTAGGAAATCTTTCATGATTGGCTTTACTTATTAGAATTATCCGGCGAATTTACTTATTATCCTCTTGATATAAGGCATCTCCCCGATATTAATGCGACAATTTCACGCATATTCACATCTTTATATTCCAAATAACGAACCTTTATTCCTTTTATGCCGAAATCTTAGTCTTTTTTATTGCATGAAGTAATTGTTTCTCAGTTGTGAGATTAATATTGCACAGCTGTGCAATATTAATCTCACAACTGTGGAATATTAATTTCACAGCTGTGAAATCATTAGTTATTGAGCAAGAGTGCATTAAACCTACGGCACAAAATAGATAAAACTAAAACATGAAAGAGAGAAATATTGGTTAATATATCATACAATGAAGTGGATTCAACTATTCTTTTTATCTTTAACCCCCGAAAACTATTACATACCTAAAAATATGAATCACATGAAAAAGACTCTTATTCTTTGTGCCCTGATGACACTTAGTTATGTGGCTATGGGACAATCCGGGAAGTATCCATTGGGTGAATACACTGAACTGACAGACACCAAACCACACGACAGTGAAGCAGTTTGGAATGCCCAGGTAAAAGCTCCACAAATCAGTTGGGCAAGTACCGATATCCGCTATCCCAAATTAAGTATTCCACAGGTAAAAAAAACCACACGTTGGCAAAGTAAAGCCTGGAAAGGTGAAAGAGTAAATGCGCAGGCAGTTGTTTGGACAACTACCGATATGAAAAACGCAACCATTACAGTAAGCGACCTGAAAAATGGTTCCTCCGTAATTCCATCTTCAGCGGCAAAGGCTAATTTTGTACGTTATGTAATGACAGATGAGTTGAGCAAAGATGGAACGACAGGTTGCGGACATCGCCCTGACAAAGCAGAATGGGATTCTTCTATTGTTGCAGACGCATTAGATATAATAAAAAACCGTGACATATTTGCCTTTACAACTCAACCTGTTTGGTTGAATGTATGGGTTCCACAAGATGTTAAGGCTGGAAAATATAAAGGAACTATGACTGTTACCGGAGATAATTTCTCTCCTATGCAATTACAAGTGGAAGTGGATGTTATGAACCGTACACTGCCGGAACCTAAAACATGGGGATTTCACCTTGACTTCTGGCAAAATCCTTATTCAGTAGCCCGTTATTATCAGGTGCCATTATGGAGCAAAGAGCACTTCGACGCCATGCGTCCGATATTTAAAATGCTGGCAGATGCCGGACAAAAAGTAATCACCACCAGTATAATGCATAAACCATGGGCAGGCCAGACACAAGACCATTTCGACAGTATGGTAGGCAAAATGAAGAAACTGGATGGAAGCTGGGAATATGATTATACCGTATTCGACAAGTGGGTGGAATTTATGATGAAGGAAGTAGGTATTGATACTCAAATTAATTGCTATACAATGGTGCCATGGGCTCTTAGCTTTGACTACATTGATCAGGCTACCAACCGTGTTCTTTATGTAGAAGCAAAACCCGGAGATGCTCTTTATACAGAATATTGGGGCACTTTCCTGAAAGACTTTGCCCGCCACCTGAAACAAAAAGGTTGGTTTGAAAAGACAGCTATCACTATGGATGAACGTAGTGCTGAAGCAATGAGAGAAGCCATTAAAGTGATCCGCAGTGCAGCACCCGACTTCAAGATATCCTATGAAGGCCATTTCCTGGCAGATATTGAACCCGAATTGTATGAAATGTGCCTTGCATTTGGCGAAAACTTCCCTCCTGAAGTAAAAGCCGCACGTGAAAAGGCAGGAAAACTAAGTACAGTATATACATGTTGCTCAGAAGCACAACCTAATATATTTACTTTCTCCCCTCCTGCAGAAGGACCTTGGACTATCTGGCATGCAATGGCTGGTAATTATGACGGTTTCCTTCGTTGGGCTTGGAATAGTTGGACAGAAGATCCTTTGCGCGACAGCCGTTTCCGCACATGGGCTGGGGGTGATACTTATCAAATCTATCCGGGGCCACGTAGTAGTATTCGTTGGGAACGCATGATCGAAGGAGTCCAGGATGCTGAAAAGATCCGTTTACTTCGCGAAGAATTCACAGCTAAAGGACAGAAAAGTAAATTAGATAAGCTGAATAAAGCTGTATCCCAATTCACCCGTGAAAGCCTTACTCCGGAAAATGCAGGTGAAATGGTGAGTGAAGGACGTAAAGTTCTGAATAGCCTCTAAACAACGATTAACGATTAGTGATTAACGGTTAGTTGCCAATAGAAATAAATGCCTTCCTAGCATAGTTAATCGTTAATCACTAATCGTTAATCGTTATTTTATGTCTATATTTGCATTGATTTAAAGTGTAGAAATATAATATTTCGGTACACAAAAAAACAGCCAGGAAAGGTGAGAGATTCCTGGCTGTTCTTTTTATATTTTGTCAACGAGAACTTAGACCTTTAAAAATATTTGTTTCTTATACATATACCATAGAATGAGGTAGAGAATAGCCGCATTAATGAAGGCAATCCATACATGATAATATGCACCGATATATTGCTCTAGTCCAAAGAAGACAGACTCACCTATACAAGTGAAACTTACGCATTTCCCCAACATATAAGCCACGATAGAATTCATACCATAGACTTTCAACCATGTAGTATTTTTACGGTATCCTTTATAGTCAATTATGTAGTAGAATAATCCCATCAACAGGAAACAATAACCACTACTCACCAAGACCATTGAACTTGTCCAGATCTTCTTGATAACGGGCATTTGTAAATGCCACAACCAGCCTGCAGCCACCATAGCAGCACCTATACCCAACAATAATATTAATTTTCTCTTTTGTGTAGTTGCTTTATTCTTCAGAATATAGCCGGCAAAGACTCCAGTCAAAACAGTAACCCCAAAGTTCAAACTACTAAGAATCCATGTATACCTGTATTTATCAGCAAAAACAACTTCCCCATTTACAACCTGTGCATAATGACGGAAACGTCCCAACACTTCACGATCTACCCATTCTGCCAAATTACCATCAGGCGTATAATCGCCTCCACCGTAACCGCCGACTGTAATAAATTCCATAGCTCCCCAATAGCCCAGCAGTAAAGCGACAGCAATTCCAATTTGTGCCTTCACTCCCACATGCAGGAATAACATTGCAGAAATCAGATAACCCATTGCTATTGCCTGCAAAGTATTTGAATAAAAATAAATTCGGTTCGGATCCAAGCCAAGAAGATTACCCTGACACATCATTCCGAATATCCAAAGTAACAAGACGCGCTTAAGGATACGTTTATAGACACTCATCTTATCCGGCGATCCCTTATAACGCGATAACGCGAAAGGCATGGATACACCCGCCATAAACATAAATAGAGGCATCACAAGATCCCAGGTAGAAAATCCTTCCCAACTTATATGTTGAAAGTTCCACATAATTTTATTAAACCAGGGAGCATTTATCGCATTCGCTAACGGATGCAGAACCTCCTCTAATGCGACTAAACAAAAAAGGTCAAAGCCCCTGAGTATATCCAATGACTCTAACCGCTGTGAACTCTGATTTTTCATGATATATTCAATTATATAGTATAATAAAGGTTACACAAACACTAATTAGTTTTATCCTAAGCGGATCTTTATTTTTATCATTCCTTCCCATAGCAAACGTACAATTCTTTCCTGTAAAAGCAAAATTAGTATCAACCTTATATAAAGACAACATTTCTTATATTTCAATCTTCTATATGTAGAGACAAGGCTTGCCTTGTCTCCAATAAGCATTCACCCTAGCAAATAAGC